>NZ_LNYU01000085.1:155407-157801 GCF_001468135.1 Legionella santicrucis
CGTTACTTCTAATTCCATTAATAATCACTCTATGGAATAATCACAATCGTATTAATCACTATCTTATTTTGGCAGTTAATATTCTCATCACCCTCTATACAGTCATTTCCGTAAGCCGGTTGATTTTGGCTACCATTCATGGACAAATTGGCCCGAACCACTTACTACTTTCTTCAGTCATCTTATGGACAACTAACATCCTTGTTTTTGCATTATGGTATTGGAGTTTAGATGCTGGAGGCCCAGTACAACGAGAATTAAAGGAAAGTGCTGGCCCCACTGCATTTTTATTTCCTCAAGTTCAACTCTCTTTGACACAAACGATTGGAATATCCAACTCACTCAAAAACTGGACACCTAATTTTGTGGATTATTTATTCCTAGCTTTTAATACCACAACGGCCTTTTCACCAACAGATACGCCTGTATTAACCCGTTGGGCAAAGTGTATGACCATGCTTCAAGCTCTTATCTCATTAACAATTATTTTAATGCTTGCTGCACGCGCCGTTAATATTCTGAACTCTGGATCCGGTTATTTTGTATCATAAAATGTGTCTCATAGGCTAATGTAACTTTTGCCCATTAGGTACTTTGGGATCGGTTGTAATCAAACATATAGCTCCACTCTCATCCGAAAATCCAACTAATAAAAATTGTGAAATAAAGCCAGCGACGTTTTTTTCACCTAAATTAACACATCCTACTACGGAACGTCCTAATAAAGACGCTGGGGTGTAATGTACCGTGACTTGTGCGGAGGTTTGCAATACACCTATATTCTCACCAAAATCAACCCATATTTTATATGCTGATTTCTTTGCACGTGAAAACTCTTCAACCTTAACAACAGTACCAGAACGCAACTCTATTTTTGCAAAATCATCATAAGAGACTATCATTCCAAAAACCTCTTTCCCTTAGTATTAAAATAAAATCAATTAAAATACTGTCTCTAGAACAGTTACGTGTAATTCGGGAACTAAACTCTTTAATAAAATAAATAACTCATCCTCTTGGTTTTCCTTACATGCATTATTGAGTAAGTTCATTGTTTGCATGAGTTCATCCCAATTTAATTCACGAAATTTTGCTTTGAATAGTTTTTCATGCTCTGTTGAATCCAATTGTTCTGATTCATGGAAAAGTTCTTCAAACAATTTTTCTCCTGGACGTAATCCTGTGTATTCGATCATAATATCTTTTCCGGGCTCCTTCCCAGCCAAACGAATCAGTTGCTCTGCTAAGTAGCTAATTTTAACTGGCTCGCCCATATCCAGCACAAAAATTTCGCCACCTTGCCCATTAACCATAGCCTGTAAAATTAACTGACATGCCTCTGGTATGGTCATAAAATATCGCTGCATATCAGGATGAGTCACTGTTATTGGACCACCGCTTTGCAATTGTTTTTGAAATAGTGGAACCACGCTTCCTGCGGAACCTAAAACATTTCCAAACCGAACCGTAATGAATTGAGTTTTTACCTTACCATTCAAATTCTGACAAAAAATTTCTGCAACTCTTTTGGTGGTGCCCATGATATTAGTTGGATTTACTGCTTTGTCAGTGGAAATCAAAATAAATTTTTCAGTATGGGCAGCCATACTTGCTTTTGCAACTATCTGTGTTCCTAAAATATTATTCAAAACGGCAACGCGTATCTGATTTTCCAGAAGAGGGACATGCTTATAAGCAGCGGCATGAAATACAATTTCAGGAGAATAATCAGTAAATAAGCGATTAATCGCTATTTCATCGGTAATGCTTACTAATTTAAGCTCTAACGGAATATCCGGAAAACTTTGCTTCAGCTCAAGTTCAATTTGATATAAATTAAATTCACTATTTTCAACAATGACTAAACTTTGAGGTTTAAGAGCTAAAATTTGCCGGCATAATTCAGAGCCAATTGAGCCCCCTCCTCCAGTTACCAATACCCTTTTTTCAGAAATTTCTGCGATTAATTTATCCCATTGTAAATTAACTTGCTCTCTACCTAACAAATCCTCTATATTTACTGGCCTTAAAGCATTCACTTCAACTCTGCCAGAGGCTAAGTCACTAAGACCAGGAAGTGTACTAAAAGGAACTTTGCTGTTTTCGCAATAGGTCACGATACGCCGCATGATTGAAGAGCTTGCTGATGGAATAGCAATAAAAATCAAATCAATCGCATATTCTCGAACTCGCATGGAAATTTGACTAGTAATTCCAAGTACGGGAACTCCGTGAACTTCTAAGCCTTTCTTAGATAGGTTATCATCAATAAAGCCAATCGGCTTGTACTGATTGCTTCGTTTTAAATCCCGAACTAATCCCTCTCCTGCCATACCAGCCCCCACTATAAGCACTCGCTTTATTTCAGTCGTCTGATTCCCTCTGGCTCGTCGG
>NZ_LNYU01000085.1:157889-187760 GCF_001468135.1 Legionella santicrucis
CCAATAAATTCTCCTTAACAACCTGGTACCGCAAAGAAAAACCGTTAAAATAACGCAATATAAAGGAAATATTGAACGAGGAAGCTCATGAAGAATTGAAGTTAAATATAAGACAGGAATTGCTATTGTCGTAGCTGTCAAAGATGCTTTTAATATTCGAATGACATCATTCAATGAAAAAAAACGCCATAAACCGCGATATGTTTTAAAATAGAAATAACAAGTCAATTGAATGACTGTTAACAATGCCAACGCACAAAAAGAATGTGTGGACGTAAGCCGTTCTGGAAAAGGCTGTAGATTATATCGTAACCAATATGCAGCATACCAAGCGAGAGGAATTGCGAGAAGATCATTCAGAAGAACGGGTGATTTTAGATACAGCCTCTTCAAAAAAATTTTCACAATTTCGATCATATAATAATCCTTCTGAACTCATTTGTGATCAAGAGATAGTACATTAGGTTGATCTTTATAACACCAAAAAATTGCTTTTTATAATGGAAAACTCTAATAAATAATTTATTGTCTAATCGGCAAAATATCAGCAGAGTTTGTATATATTTCATAACGATAAATTGAATCAGGGTTATTGGCCATATAAATTTGGCTTAATGTATAATTATTTTGCTTATGTAACAATTTTTTTAAGCAAACATCGCTAGGGGTATATATTACTTTCCCTTGCTCAATTAATGAAGTCAAAATAATGACTGCTGGCTTTTTATGCAAAATATTGTTGCAAAATAGTTCATACCTCCGTTTTTCAGGGTAATGTGCCATTGATAAGTTATTTAAGCAATATGAATCAATAAAATTTAAATGACTCAAATAAGGTATCAAACCACAATCGGCTAAAACGACTGAAGCCCCATTAGGAATATGACTATTTAACCAATCTACTACCTGTATACGTAATTGCTCTCCTCGAATAGGATTTTGAGAGAAATAACGATAATCTACCAAGCTCATTCTCGGTATAAAAAAAAGCACTATTGTAAAATAAACTAAATAAAAAAGCATATTAAAAGCAAAGTCTCTTTTTTGCCAAAAAACGTATAATAAAATGCTAATTCCTTGTGATGCTAAAGGAAGAAGTAGCGCAAATGCAGGTAAGAAAAGACGGTTATCAAAAGCAACTATAGGATCTGAATTTACCAACATTATTAAATAAAAAATACTAGGCAACCATAAAAAATAATGTCGCTTCCCTTCAGACTTATTACAAGCGGGTAAAGCAAGAAGAGCAAATGGCCATATCAATTTTAAGTAGTTTCTATCTAAGGCCAAACTAAAAACATTAGACAATCCTTTACAGTACACTGAATTAGGGAAAAGAAATCCAAAATAGGTAAGTCGCCATAAAAAGTAAGGACCATAAAATAGAACTAAAGTTAAAAAAAAAGAAACACCCCTTGCCAATAATGTTTTATTTCTTTTTGAGGTCTATCCCAGCAAAGCAAAATAAAAAATAAGATCATTAAAGCGGGAGCTTCGGGTCGAGCCATTCCTGCTAACGCAAGAAATACTCCTGCGAAAACAAAATATCTATTTTCTGATTTACCGCGAGAATCAGGAAATAATTGATATCCCATACCTCTGAAGCAAAAATATACAGAACCACAAATAAGTGCTTGGTAAACTGTTGTTTCCAAACCACTGAGCGCCCAGATAATTTGCCCTTTGTAAAATAATAAGCCCAGACAAGGTAAGAGTGATTTTCGTTGAGAAAACCAAAATCGACTTATTAAGTAAATAAAATAGCAGGTAAAACAAAGTCCTATTAACCCTGCTATTTTTAAAACAATAATTGGATTCCCTTTTAAAAGGAGTGTTAAAGCCCCAAGAACAACAAAAAGAAAATTTGAATAACCTTCTACTGGAGGAGCATCCACGTTCCACAATAAACCTGTGCCAGCTGCCCAATGTCTCGCATAACGCAACGAGATGTACATATCATCAATAGTGAAGGGCCAAATCGCCTGTATTTGTAAAATCAATAAATAGAGAAATAATAAAATGAAAATACAATCATACCAGCGTAATTCCGATTTCATTGCGCTAATGCCATAAAAGTTAAAATAATAAAGCACCAAAGATTGATTCGTGATAATCGATCATGTAAAAAAACAATTACAGGATCGTCATTTTCAATATCTTGCATTGCAAGCAAAGCAAAGCGCCATAACGCGATCGCTGCAAAAGGCACAGTCAACATAAAATAAAACGATTGATCTCTTGCATAAATAATATAAAAAACATAAGTAAGAAAACTAGCAACACCTATAGCAATTATTAACCAATGAAGCATTAAAGGATTATATTTCTTCAATACCTTACGTGTGGTATGTTTTAGGCCTAATTGCATTTCCATTCTGCGTTTATTTAAGGCAATAAAAAGACTCACTAATGTCGCTGCAACAATGAGCCAAACAGAGATAGTTAAACCGATACCTGCCGTACCAGCTAAAACCCGCAACATGAATCCCGCAGCGATACAAAGCACATCAATAACTGGAATTAACTTAAAAAGATGGTTATACGCTATATTTATTACCAAATAAATACAAAGAATAATGGCTAATTTCGTAGAAATTAACCAACCTAAAGTAAGCCCCGCGAGTAAAAGCAAAAACAGCATAAAAATTGCCTCAGAAACTGTAATTTTCGCGCTTGCTAATGGTCTATGTCGTTTATGAGGGTGTAAGCTATCTTCCGTTCGATCTTCAATATCATTATAAATATAAACAGCACTAGAAATAAGACAAAACGCTAAAGTGGCTAGCACTGCGGGAATAAAATATCCCGGAATGGGTGTATAACAAAATCCAAGCATCACAAATGCACCTTTAGTCCAATGCGATATGCGAAGAAGTTTAAACAAGTCTTTAAGCCTTGCAGTGAGGCTTACTTTTTGCGTGCTATTTATCAATTCATTTACCTTCTCTATAAAAACTTAGTCTGATGAACAATACTATAGTCAATAAATTAAAAGTAACACAATCTAAAAAAAAAGCATCATTTCAATAAGTTAATCTCTAAATAAACTAAAAACCTTCAATTTATTACGACAATTTAGTAAAAAATAATCAAATAACATTGCATTTATACAATTTAGAAGTAAGATAAATAGTTAATGGAACAACATGTACATTACGTACTTGACCAAAAGGACGGGGAACATTATGCACTTTATTCTTGCACCAGGAAATCTTGCCAAATTCGATAACCTACGCAAAGTTTACGAAACTGAAAAGCAGGTTAATCTCAACGCAAAACCTTCACTAATCGGCACACCTGTTTTTTTTGGTGGCACTGATGTTATCAATAGAAACAAACAGGTTTCTTTTTTAGAAAAAGTGAATGCGATTCTTAAAGTCCATTTATTAAATGAAGAAGAAATTAAAACACCGCAACAACGTCAAGTTTATGTTATCGCGGCACGATTCCTGATTGCAGCCTGTCTTTATGTGCAATCTCAAATTAGTAGTTCAAAAAGAAATTCCGTCTTATATCGAATCATCGAAGACAATTTAGGAGTAAGCTCTGAAAATTTCTTAGATGATGAAGACAAAGAAACATGCTATTTAACAGCTGAACGACTTATTAAAACCCCTAGTGCTTTTGATCATTCTAATGTGACCTTACAGAAAAAAGGAATAGCTCCCTTTACTGAAAAAGAATGGGAACAATTCTCGGTGTTTTTAAAAGAAATGAGCCCTAAAAAAGAAACAAAAGATCCATCTGCGAGTTTCCCGATTATCTCACTCACCCAACCTTTATTCGGAACAGCTTTTTCTTATGTTGGAGCAACTGTTGGCGTTGTATTGGCAGAAGGTGTAAGTAACTCCACTTCAGCAATCAGCCCGCGTGTACAATTAACAGCCCTAGTTGGAAGTACTTTGTTAGTCTTCAGTCCAGCAGGAACCACTGGAGTTGCTCTTTTTGCGCCCGTCATTGCGACTAAACTTCTTACTTCTTTTTGTACAATCAGCCTGGCTCATATTATGGGGAAAGCAGCAGGATATTTGGGACAAGGAGTAGGCATAGGAGTGGGACTTCCTTTTGATCTTGCTTATAATCTACTGTGGTCTGTTTGTTCTTTGATTGGTCGTTACTACAGTAAGGCACCGCAATTTGCAGTTATAGATGGGATACGTATTGTAGATAACGCTACAATCATCGCTGGAATTCCTATTCAACTTGTTCCCGAAAATGCATTACCCTCTGGGTGCACCAAAAAAACTCTTGAAATTACCGAAGAAGGTGAAATACGAATTGAAGGTGAAGAGCTGCAAGATACCCCGATGCAAATCCCTCCTGAAGTGCTCGAGGAACTCAACAAACAAATAGTACTTTATAACCCAAATAAAGAGGGCATAGAAATAAAGCAATCAAACAGTAAAGAGCCCATAATCACCGAGCCTGATGAACTGGAAGGCTTGTCTCTAATTTAAAATAAAAAGACAGTTAAATCATTTGAAACAGAACTATGCTCTAAATGATTTAACTGTCTTTTAGTCTGAAATGAATTTCATTATCGCCATCCTCAACTGGTGCTACGACCTACAGATGAAGATAGATTTCTACGTTCAGAGCAACCAATCCTTAAGAGTGAAGCAAGGCACCTCGCTACAACAAGCGCTCATCCACGCCTAGCCCCCATTACGTATAAGGCGCGCAATTTAAAATCGCAAGTGAAGAAAAGACATCCAGTATAAAGTTTGTTTCGTGCTATTCTGTTGGGATACCGCGGACAAGCCGCGGTACGTAGATCCTTTAAAAGATTACATAGACTCTTTGAAAGATTACATAGGTCCTTTAAAGGGTCAAGTAAACTTAAGGTTAATAAGCTATACAGTTAAGGTCGGTTATCGACTTCCTTACGTTGGTTTGGTAGAAAATCTTTTCTATCGAGCCCCATAGCTACCGCCAAAGCCCCTGCCACATAAATGGAAGAATAAGTACCAATAAGAATACCGATTATCAATGCTAAAGAAAATCCATGTATCGCCTCTCCGCCATAAATAAATAAAGCAAGAACGACAAACAGGGTCAATGTAGAGGTCATAATGGTTCGTGATAATGTTTGGTTAATCGAGATATTCATAACTTCAATAGAAGTAGCACGGCGAATTTTAACGAAATTTTCGCGTACCCTATCAAAAACTACAATCGTATCATTTAATGAATATCCAATTACTGCTAATAATCCTGCTAATGCTTTTAGATCAAACTCGACACCAAAAAAAGCAAAAATACCTAATATCAAAACAGGATCATGTACCAATGCAACAGCAGAACTCACCGCAAGCCTATACTCAAACCGCATCGCAATGTATATCATTGTCGCTAATAATGAAACAACAACCGCTAATGCACCTTTAGTTGCTAATTCTTGCCCTACTTGTGGACCAACAAACTCAACTCGTTGTTTGCTTGCTCCAGGCAAAGCAGTCATCACTTGATCGACCAAACGTGCTTGTTCTTTATCTTCTCGTGGAGCAATACTAATTAATACATCTTTAGACGTACCATAGCTTACAACTTGTGCTTCTTTAAATCCTGCTTTAGCCAGGTTTTCTCGAATTGCGGGCAAATCAGCAGTAGAAGAATAAGAAACTTCAATTTGAGTTCCACCCGTAAAATCCAGTCCCCATTTCAAACCATGAATGGTCAAAGCACCAATAGAAAGAACAAAAATCAATATAGAGAATATCGCCGTCCAACGACGAGCCCCCATAAAGTCCACGTTTGAATTTGGATTAAAAAATTCCATCTGAGCCTCGTCTTTAAATACCTATAGATAGTTTTTTTACGGTTCTACCACCATAATACCAATTTACAATTCCACGGGTATAAGTAATACCTGTGAGCATGGAAGTTAATAATCCCAATGAAAGAGTTACCGCAAATCCACGCACAGGCCCCGTACCCACTGCAAAAAGAATAATTGCCACAATTAAGGTAGTTATGTTCGCATCAAGAATGGTTGCAAAAGCACGTTCATATCCAGCATAAATTGCTGCTTGCGGTGACAAACCATGTCGTAATTCCTCACGGATACGTTCATAAATCAGCACATTCGCATCTACAGCCATACCTACCGTTAATACAATTCCAGCAATACCTGGAAGAGTAAGGGTTGCATCAATTACAGATAATAAGGCACATAGCAACACCAGATTAAGTAATAAAGCAATATCCGCAATGAACCCAAAAAATCGGTAATAGAACAACATCAAAATTAAAATTAAGCCCATACCTACTTCCAGAGAAATGATGCCTCTGCGAATATTTTCTTTTCCTAAAGTCGGGCCTACAGTACGCTCTTCTATAGGATAAATTGCTGCTGGTAAAGCCCCTGCTCTTAACAGTAAAGCCAAATTGCTTGCTTCTTTAGAATCAGCAAGTCCTGTAATTTGGAAGTTATTACCCAAAGCATTTTGAATTACTGGGGCGCTAATAACACGCTCCTCACGGTGGGTAATCCTTTTTTCAACTCCATTTACGGTTTGTATGTTATTTTTAGTTTCAACATACACAATGGCCATACGTTTACCAATGTTTTCACGAGTAACTTTAGTAAACAAACTTTCACCACCCCCGCCAAGTTGTATTTGTACTGCTGGAGTTGCCGTTTGTTGATCATAGCTAGAAACTGCCGAAGTGATTGAATCACCACTAAGAACTACTTGTCTCTTTAATAAAATAGGATATCCATCCATCATCAACAATTTATCATTGACCGGAACAACCCCAGTTTGTTTGGCAATTTGTGGATCATTATCTTGATCTACTAAATAAAATTGCAGCGTTGCAGTGCCTCCAAGAATTTGCTTAGCACGCGCTGCATCCTGAATTCCTGGCAAATCCACAGCAACACGAGTCGCCCCTTGTTGTTGTACTACTGCTTCACCAACGCCTAACTCATTCACCCTATTACGTAAAATACTCATTGTTTGTTCAATAGTATTTTGACGCATAGTATTTAACTCAGTAGGAGAAACTGATGCCATAATTCCATTATTTGTTTTACTTTTTACAAAAATAAGCTCAGGTATTTTTTCTTTTAAACCTACAAAAGCATTATCCCTAGATTCAGCATCGCGGAAACGTAAATCAACACCTTTATCAGGTACAAAACGTATGCCTGTATAACGAATACCAAGCTCGCGTAACTCCTGACTGATGTTTTTCATGATTCCTTCATAGCGGCGGCTAATCACACTTTCCACATCAACTTCTAGTAAAAAGTGCACTCCTCCTCTAAGATCCAGGCCTTGCTTCATTGGGGCAGCATGAATAGCATCCAACCAACTTGGAGTAGAAGGTGCTAAATTTAAAGCTACTGTGTACTGAGAACCTAAAGCATTTTTAATAGTGTCACGAGCTAATAATTGAGCATCAGTAGAGGAAAAAACCACCTCAACACCTTCGTTTTGAACAACAAGGGATGTGTAGTGCAGCTTATCCTTATTTAAGATATTTTCTACCTGATTTTTTAATTCATCATAATCTACTGGTGTTTCAGATGAAATTTGTACTACAGGATTCTCTGTATACAAATTAGGTATGGCGTAAACTAACCCAACGACCGCAATCACAATCAGCATCAGGTTTTTCCATAAAGGATATTTATTTTGCATTTTCCGTGTACCTATGACTTTTTAAAGAGATTTTAAAGTACCTTTTGGCAATACAGCACTCACCGCGCCTCTTTGTAAATTAATCTCCACACCTTCTGCAAGACTGATTTTGATGTATTGCTCATCTAAACTAACTACTTTAGCTAGTATTCCCCCTGAAGTGATAATTTCATCACCTTTTTTTAACTTACTTATTAAATCACGATGCTCTTTTGCTCTTTTGTTTTGCGGTCTAATGAGCATAAAGTAAAACAACACAAAAATAGCGGCGATCATAATGAGTGAAAAAGTTCCATCTGCTTGAGGTGCTGATGTAGCCCCCGCTGCAGCCATAGCATCGCTAATAAAAAAACTCATACTATCTCCTTTAATCTACGATTGACAATCGCGTGACATCATATAGCGAATTGCTCTTAAGGTAAATGAATCAAAGTGGAAATTAAAACAGTTTTTCATAATATTACCTCCTGTTTTCTAAGCTATAATTTTCAATAACCGTTTAAAAAGGGATATAAATGAACAATCTGATGCTTGTTCTTCTATTATCTATGCTGAGTTACCCTGTATCGGGGTATACATTAGCCGAAAAAAATTTTGATAGTTCAAAGCACTCAACCCTTCTTATTATAAAAAAAATTCCTCTTGTTATTCATGGAAAAAAAACTGAAGTATTTAAAATTGAACAACCCGATGGCACATGGGGTTATAAAGGAGTAAAAGGACAATACTTTGATGCAGTAGTTAAAAATACCACCAACCATCCCACCGTCGTTCATTGGCATGGATTAATTCTGCCTAACTCGGAAGATGGTGTACCCTATGTAACACAACTACCAATCCCACCTCAAGGAGAATATCACTATCGTTTTAAATTAAATCAATCAGGAACTTATTGGATGCATTCTCATTTTGACTTACAAGTTCAGCGCTTTCTTTCTGCTCCATTTATCATTTATGAACCGCATGAAAAAAATAATGAACATGATGTGATTTTATTTCTCAGCGACTTTAGCTATAAAAAACCTGAAGCCATCTTATATGAATTAAAACATCAAGGAACTGCATCTTTAAAAAAGATGGAAGATCAAAAATCCGAGATGAATGCGATGACGATGAAAAAAAATAAGTCCGAAACGTCAAAGCCTGATTTAAATGATGTAACTTATGATGCTTTTTTAACAAATTATCATAGTCTTTCCAATCCAGAAATACTCCCAGTTCATAGTGGGAAGGTGATTCGTCTCCGTATTATTGACGGTGCAGCAATGACTAATTTTTTTATCAATCTAGGAAAACTTAAAGGCAAAGCAATCGCTGTTGATGGACAACCTATTAAAGAAATCTCCGGGAATCAATTTCAGCTTGCCACAGGACAGCGTATTGATATTCTCATTAAGATCCCTCACGGTGAGGGAGTATATCCTATTTTGGCTCAAGGAGCCGGAACACAAATGCAAACGGGATTAATCTTGGCTACTCCAGGAGCCCCCAAAATATCAGTGAGCGAAAAAGCAGCTACAAGTGCTGGTGGACTTAATAACGAGCAAGAATTCAAAAGCCACGCCTTGTCTCCTCTTCCTGTAAAACAACCAATACAGACACTAACTGTCACTTTAGAAGGTGATATGATGAATTATGTTTGGAAAATGAATAATCAAGCCTGGCCTAATATTACTCCCTTAAGTGTTGATAAAAATAAAAGAACGGAAATAGTTTTAATCAATAAAACTGAGATGCCCCATCCAATGCATCTACATGGTCATTTTTTTGAAGTTACAGAAATTGATGGTAAAGCACTTAAAAATGGACCCATGCGCGATACTGTTTTGGTGTTGCCTCATTCTACAGTCAAAATACAATTTGATACAGATAATCCTGGAAATTGGATGTTTCACTGCCATATGCTCTATCATGAAGCGACTGGAATGATGACTTTTATTAATTATAATGGTGTAAAAATACCAGACTTTAAGACGGATAATTTTCATCAATGAAAACTATATAACAAGCCCGAATAAATATAACTTCATCTTTTACTTCCCCTCATCTTGATAATGAATTGATTCCATTAGCCAAATGATAAACTGTACGAAACCCCGCTTCTTTTAATAACATTACTGCTTGCTGACTTCTTCGACCAGACTGGCAATAAATAAGAATAGGGTCTAAAGGATTAAGTTCATTCAGACGCATAGACAACTGAGCCAAAGGAATTAATTTCCCTCCTAAATTTTTATCGCTGTGCTCCTCTGCTGTTCGGACATCCAGCAATAATATCCCTGGATTTGCTTCTAAAAAATTGGATAAAGCCTCTCCTGAGACGGCATGCTCATGATTCGATTCAATACATAATCCAAAGTCACGTTCATTTAGAGTCTGACCATACACACAAAACGGACACTCTTCATTTTTAGTGAGCTGAATATTTTTTATATCCATGGTTAGAAAGTCGATACAAAATAATCGATTTAGTAGTGAAACCCCACTAGCAGTAATCCATTTAATTATTTCTGTTGCTTGCAAAATACCTAATAGTCCAGGAAGAGTACCCAAAACACCCCCATTTTGACAATTTGCACCCGTATCAGGAACAACTGGAAATAAACAATGTAAACATGGATTTTTTTTTCCATAAAATAGAGAACAATGCCCTTGAAACTGATAAGCACTTGCATAAACGTAAGGCTTTACGAGACGATAGCAAATATCGTGAACTAGATAGCGCGTATAAAAATTATCAGAACAGTCGGCGACAAGATCGTATTGAGCAATAATTTCTTCAGCATTATCTGCGGTTAAACGAAACGCATAAGAATGTATCTTAATATTTGAATTTAACTCCTGTAATTTCGTTTCTGCAACAACAGCTTTTGCCTTGCAAATATCCTTTTCTTGATAAAGAATTTGGCGATGCAGATTACCTTCCTCAATAAGATCATCATCGATAATCCCTATAGTCCCAACTCCTGCGCCAGTAAGATAAGTCAGTAAAGTAACTCCTATTCCTCCAGCACCTACGCACAATACTCTTGCATTTTGCAGTTTTTCTTGTCCAAGAACACCTATTTCTTCTAATTTAATTTGCTGAGTATATCGTTTTAACTCAGGTAAAAAAGACATTTTAGTTCCTCTTAACGTAGGGTAAATAGTTTAACAAGAGTAAGAAAATCAGAGAACAAAATAAAAGATCAATTTTTAAATTTAAAAAAGTCCTGTAAAGCAAAAACATAGATCTTACTAAAATCAACATCCAATTCCAAATAGGAATGGGTTAGTTTAAATACTCCATTGCTCTTAAGAGTTCAATCATATCTATTCACTAAAATAACTCAAAGACTTTTAGAGCCTATTACAATTCATTGCCCTATATCTCATATTTTACGTACATAATGTAGGTAAGTGATCATTGTCAACTGCTCCAAAAGAAATCGCTGCTTTAATAACGATTGGAGAAAACATAAAAATGAAAAACGAACAAAATCAGCAAAATATTTATGGGATATTAGGAATAGCACCTACTGATAATTTTACCATGGTAAAAAAAGCCTATATTAAAAAAGCTTTAAACACTCACCCTGATAAAAACCCTGGTAAATCTGATGAAGAGTTCAAAATACTACAAAACACCTGGGAGCAAATAAATAGTGAAGCAAAACTTCAATTATATTTTGAACTTTATAAGCAAAACAAAATTCATGAATTTGATGAAAAATTAAATGAACATTTTTCTCAATCTCCATTCACTTCATCCCCAGATAAAAATGAACAAGCGAATACAAACTTTTCCAATGCTCTAAATGAATATCGTTCTGGTGATGTTGATGTTTTTATCCCAGTACCATTCGTTCCTTCTAGTATACCCGGACTAAGCAATGCCCGAGTTCATCTTTCTCTTGATCCTAAAGAACAAGAAGAGAACTTAGAGAATATAAGGAAGTTTATTGTGAATGCAAATAATGGTTTTTATCAGGTTGGTGTGACCTATAAAGAAGCCGTGGATATTGTCAATCAACATGGCCATAACAGTATGACACTTATTGTTCGACTCAGACTACCTATAACGCGCTTATCAGATGTTAGGGCTTCAGAGCAAGAACTTGTTGGTCCATATGTATTAAATGCACATTCAGATAATAAATATTTTACGTTGCAGCCTAATACAGTCATTCACAAGGAAGATATTCATACAGTACAACCTATGGGTGTGAGGGAGTACCATAATTCAATTCGCTTTATGCGCTCTTTAGAAAAAGCAGGTTCTCACATCGAAGCAATTTATAGTGAAAAACCTGTTGCGTTCTATGACAAAAATCAAAATAAAAATGCATTAGAAAATGAAAAACCAACCCATTCTTCACATAGCCTAACGGGGTTTCATGTTCGTGATAATATTCGTGCAGGTTTGAATTGGTTATTTTTCTCTTCCTCATCATCAAGCCCTTCTTCTAAAACAAATGCTGAAGAACAGAAGTCAGAAAGAAATAATTATCTTTTAAACAATAAATAATATAATTCTTCCCTCAGGAAGCATTATTGCGTATAAAAAATCTTAGCAACTGCTTATAATTAAGAATTCGAGGCAGTTGCTTATTTATCCTCACAACAATGCCTATCGTGGTGAAGAAACAATCCATGCCAGCGATGACTACTTACATTTTAATATACCTTAAAAGTTGTTCCGTAGCTCTGCGTGGATCTTGCGCTTTTGTAATTGCAGAAATAAGAGCCACTCCCTGGACACCTGTTGTAACCACATCGGACATGCGCTCAATGTTTATCCCTCCAATTGCAACCAAAGGATAATTTAAAGTACGTTGCCAACGTTTTAAACGTTCAATTCCCTGTGCCAAGAAAGGCATTGCTTTGCTGGTAGTTGGATAAATTGGCCCAATAGCAATATAGGAAGGGTTAATTGCATGTGCTTTTGCCACCTCATAATAGCAATGAGTACTTACTCCCAGTAGTAATCCCCGTTTTCTAATTGCATCAACATCAGCAGCATCTAAATCAGATTGTCCCAAATGCACTCCATCGGCCTTGAATTTTAATGCCAACTCCCAATAATCATTAATATATAAAGTAGCACGATGTTTTTTAGCCAAAGCAATACTTCGCTGAATTTCTTTTTCTAAAGTTTCTGCTCGTTCTTTTATTCGCAATTGAATGGTTTTCACGCCCACACTCAACAATAATTCAACCCAAGCAAAACTATCCACAACAGGATAAAGACCCAAGCGATGACAACGCTTAAAGGGTTGTGGTGCTTCATATAATGGCGTTGACGTAAGATAAGGTAAATCGATTTCATCTTCAGGAAATCCCCCAAAATCAAAACCAGTTTGCGTCCGGCGCATAGTCTGATGGGTATACATTTTTGCGATAATGAGTGCATCTTTTAACGAATACCCCAGAGCCAAAGATGCAGTGATGGCTGCTGAAAGGATTGAGCGATTTTCGGAGTGCGTTGTATGAGGAATACGACTTTGAGTCAACCAAAATGAAGTAACTCCATTAGTCCAATAATCATGGCACCAAGCTTCAGTTAAATGTTCGCCTAATAGCAGAATACTTTGGTTGCCCAAACTTAATAATTCGTGAGCCGCTTTTTGCATAGACTGATGAGAGGCAATCTTATAACCTAAAATGAGTTCTGCCTCATGGGTATCCAATACTGAAAGATTAGCTAAAGAAAACCAGGGAATTAAGTCACTTTTTTTGTAATATACTTTTTGTAGCAAAAAATACGCATCTAAAACAACAGGAATCGAATGTTGCTTTGTAAAATAAATGTCTTCCAAAGAGATTTGAAAACCTACTTTTATGGCTGCAGGCATACGTTCAACATAAAATTGGGGCCGTTGCACGTCAACCCCAAAGTCTTGAAAAGTGTATAAATCTGCTTCTATTTCTGTATCTGCCCACACTATTTGCATTAGGACAACTCTCTATGCCAAAATGGCGTATCAATTAAAGGAGTACATGATTGAGCTGCCATTCGCTCAGCCATAATCCCTGCTTCAAATGCATTACGACCGGCAATAACCGCATGGGCAAACGCTTCTGCCATAGTCACTGGATGGATTGCCAAAGCAACTGCACTGTTGAGTAAAACTGCGTCAAAACCTAACTCTAAAATATGGGTTGCATGTGAGGGTTTTCCAATTCCGGCATCGACGATAAGCGTAATATCAGGTAACCGTTGCCGTAAAGTTTCCAATGAGTAGGGATTCAATAGACCTTTTCCAGAGCCAATAGGCGCAGCCCATGGCATCAAAATACGACAACCACAATCAATTAACCGCTGACACAATATCAAATCATCAGTACAATAAGGAAATACTTCAAATCCCCGTTTTACTAATTCTGTGGCAGCATGCACTAATTCAAACGGATCAGGCTGTAAACTGTAATCATCTCCGATTACCTCTAATTTAATCCACGAAGTTTGAAAGAGCTCTCGTGCCATTTCCGCAGTAGTAATCGCAGTTTGTGCATCACGGCAACCTGCAGTATTGGGAAGTAAATGACAAGGTAACGATTGGATGGTTTTCCAAAATAAATCGCCTCCTTGACCATAAGGCATCTGACGCTTCATGGAAATAGTGATTATATTTGTTTTGGAAGCATGGATTGCATGAGTCATCACCTCAAGTGATGGGTAAGCAGCAGTCCCTAAAAGCAGACGACTCGTAATTGTTTTATCAGCTAACTTCCACATGATCTATCCACCTTGCATTGGGGTAATCAAATCAATACGATCACCGTCTTGTACAATCGTCCTGGTAAACATAGATTTAGGAATAAATTGATTATTTATAGCAATCGCAACATGTGCCGCACTCTTATTTTTTTGCTCAAGTATCTCTTGTAACGTACACGAAAAATCTAAAGATAAGGGTTGATCATTAATATAAATAATCATGTATAAGCCTCCCATAGTTCTGGATAATAAACCTTTTCCTGATTGCTTTTGAGTCCACGTAGCACCTCTTCTACTAATGCCGGCGCGATTAAATATCCATGACGATAAAGCCCATTAACCGCAATAAACTGTTTTGCATATTTAATACGGGGTTGGTGATGAATTAAAGTTGGACGACAATGGGTTACCGTTTTAATGATTCGTGCCTCAGCAAAGCCTCGATGCACATAATAAGCAGCAGTTAATAATTCAAGAGTAGTGTGTACTGAAATCGAACTTAAATCTTCTGTTTCTAATTCACTTGCGCCAACAAGATAATAAGAATCGGGACGTGGTACAATATAAATGCTGTAACGCGGATGTAAAAGCCTTAGAGGTCGTTGCAAATTAACTCCAGGTGCATGTAACCAAATGAGTTCCCCGCGTAGTCCACGTAAATCAGAAAAGGTTTTTTTCGCACCTAATCCGCGACAATCAAAAACAAAATCGAAAACAAGGCTTTGCCCATCTATTTCTATTCTTCCCGGATACACTGATGAAACAAAAACCCCTTCT
Source organism: Legionella santicrucis (assembly GCF_001468135.1). GTDB lineage: Bacteria > Pseudomonadota > Gammaproteobacteria > Legionellales > Legionellaceae > Legionella > Legionella santicrucis. The sequence goes on from NZ_LNYU01000085.1 coordinate 173,016, forward strand.
CGCCATAAGACACCTACCTGGCAAAGATGTTTTTTCAATAAGGATAATAAACTCTGATTATCAAGCTGCCCTTCTTGTGGAAAATAATAGGCCGTTTGAAATTGCTGCAATTCAGGCTCAATGTCTTTTAAGGCATGATGATTGAGCAATTCATAACATGAGTTACTCAACTTATTGACAATTCGAGCACTGAATTGTTGCCATTCTGCCTTGTCTTGTGGATGATGAAGAATAAGAGAGCCTTGGCGACGAAAATAAATAGGCTCGCCTAATTGATGAAGGATGGGCATCCATAATTTTTCAACAGACTCCACTCCTAAATTAAAGATCACTTGCTCTGCCTTATCAAGTTCTGACATAGGCGCTAAAAGTCCTGCTGCCGCGTTACTGCAATTATTGAATGAAACTCCTGATTCAAATACAGTCACCTGCCAACCCTCATTATGCAAACGTAAAGCGAGCAGACATCCCATAATTCCAGCACCGACAACAACAACATTTTTTATTTTGATTTTATTCACTTGCACAACAAGCAATAGGTTCTAAATCAGAATGAGGCATTTTAGGTAACCATTCATTGGAATAACAAGAATGGATATTAAAAGATTCATCAATAATCCCTAAGTGCTTACCAAACCGCCCTACTTTATTCCAATCACGATCTACATTTAAAAGTGTTCGCGAGAAAAAGGGTAAACTACGAATAAAAATAGTATGATACATTGGGGTTCTTAATTGTGGTTTTGCTCGACATAAAAGCTCATAAGCCTCATCTGGATTTTCTGTAGTAAACGCAGCGCCGCGTTGGGTGGCTTTGAGAAATCCTTGCATCAGATCAGGTTGCGCTAACATACGCTCTGGGACAATAAACTGAATGGAACAAAAACAGCAACAACCTAATCCAGCAAGTTGATCCAAACGTAAAAATACAGTTTCACCACGTAAATGCTCTAATTCAACCCGCTGAAAATTAATAAAACCAATACCGGTATCTATAAGGTCGCGACAAATCGCATCAGTTACATTCATTCCAATACGTACTGTTTCATAACTCGAAGCATCAATACCTGCTAAGTTTGCTAAATTATCAATAATAATTTTGCCAAACTCACCAATATAACCCACTCGCTTACCAACAATATCTTGAAATGAATTAATGCCACTGGACTTCAGTGCAATCAGTCCTGTAGGGGGTTCATCCAGCAAGGTACCAATTGAAGTTACAGAATAACCTTTCGCACGCGCAGCCAAAGTATGGATCATCGCCTTAACGCCAAAATCCACATGGCCCATGCCAACAATCTCAGTAACATCACTAGGATCACTAGGCTCCAAAATAGCAAGCTTTATGCCTTCTTGTTGGTAGTATCCTAAAGCATGGGCAATGAAAATCGGGGTGTGGTAAGGGTTTGCATACCAATTAAGTAGCAACGTTGTTCGTGTAGATAAGGCATTCATACCTTGGCTCCTTGTGTTCAATAGTGAGAATTACAAGATGGCAAGGAATAGTTGCGGTAAGAAAAACTGAAACGTTTTAGTCTGAAGCAAATACATCTTTGAGCGAGCAAGCTCAAACTTGGTTAACTCAAGAGTCAAAAAAATGCTTTTCAGACATCAGGCGTTCTTACGCTGGTATGAACCAGATCAAGTTCAACGGGTATTTCTCAGCCGCTTTTACGACACCCCGCGCCATCTATTGGTAGTTATGCTATCGTGGATAAAAAAGACTGTCAAATATTATAATCGGATAAAATTGATTCTTTCCTGGTGCATATATTAAAATCCCTGATTTTATAAGGAATTACCATGATATCTTTGGCAAAATTGTTAGGATTGAGACGATCTAATAGACCAACAATTGTCCACGAAAATCCCGGCCCTATTGATCTAGAAATAATCCCTGACAACTGTGATTTCATTCGCGAGGGTAGCGGGTTAACAACTGTCACTGGAGCAGTGGGACACAATGTCAACTTAGCTATTCGTGGAAATGGCAGTCTAAGAATAATAGGAAATGTAGGCACTGGATGCAAAATTCTCAAAGAGGGTAATGGAACTTTGACTTTTGAGGGGGCTGTGGCAAGCGATTTAGAATTAACCCTCTATGGTGGAGGGGATGTAACTTTTACGCAGCAACCTAGTGAGGAAGTCATTAGATCAATCAAAAATCGAGGTACAACGGCACGAATCATCTGCGCTGGTACAATTTTACCTCAACCCAGTCAAGGATATAGGCATCACAATTTAGGTAACCAAGCGAGGCAACATTCTGAGCAATCAGCACGGATTTTGAATCAGCTGTCATATAGCCGACCATCTTCCCCCTCCCCTAAATCCGAAAACACAGAGGATTATTATCAGCCCTTCACCCAAAACTACATTGAACATTGTCAAACGAGTAAGCTTGAAACAATAGCTGTTCGTATCAATCAGCTTAACTTAACTAATGAAGAAGAATTATTATTTGAAGATTTTAAGGATCCAATCACACTTGATTACTTCGAGGATATTCCTGTGATGTATGATGAAAGATATTATAATTTAAGCACGCTCTTGGAATTATATAAGAACAGCAGACCGGATCCTTTTACACGAAACCCATTAAAATTAGCAGGCATTTCTCCTGCACGCACCCTATTAAACAATTTCGATGAAGTCGTTCTTGAGCTCCATAAAAAACGAGAAGCAATAAAACAAAATGCTCCCGATCATCTCCTTGATGAAGAAACACAATCCAGTCAACAGCTGTTCAAGAGATAAGCTGAATCTTGATGAACGGATGGATTGAGTTGATTGCCTGAAATAGCATGATAGTTATCCATCCATTTATCACTCTGTTAACTCGCTTAAGAGTATTTGGTTCTTGGTATACGCTTTCCCTCCAATAGAGCCTAGATCTTTTAGCATTTCTCTAACTCCCGATCCCAACCTATGTAAATATTGTTAATAATGTCTTAATTTTAATCTATTATAATGCTCCTGTTTTTAAAAAACACATAAAAATGCTTTTACCTATTAAGTATCTTTATGTCAGCCTTAATATTTAACAAGAGAAAACACATGAAATTTGGAATTAAAGATTTAATTAACGCAACAGAGATTTGTAATTCTGTAACAAATACCATACCTCTTACTTATACTAATATCCCTATGTATAAAGCAACAATTCAATATGCAGAACATGTTCTTAATGGTTTGCCACAAGATATCGAAGAAGAACAAGTCGCCAAACTTAAAAATGCAATTAGACAATTAAACTCGGATCTATATCTGTATTCCCAATCGGAACTTAAAAACGCTCCTCAAGAAGTAAAATCAGATCTAAAGCAGTTTTTTCAAAGAGAATCTCAACAATATTTGCAGAATTATGTAAAAGAGCATGCAGAAGAAATTACTAAAAATGAGCAAGAAATTCAGCAAAAGTCTGTTCTTAGCACTCTAGGAATTTTTACGAAATTCGATAAAAACGACATTAATTCTGAACTCCATGATATCAAAGCCGAATTTAATTAATGTAAAATTTGTGTCGGTATGAAATGTAGGTTGGGTCATTTAGACCCAACAAACTCAATTTCTAAAACCTTTCAATGTTACCTCAATAGGTCTCACAAAATCAGCATCGGGGATTTTCTCTCTAACGCGACCCAAAGCATGCTGCATTGTAATAGAGTGTTTACAAAGCACGCTGATGGGTACTTCTTTTGCTTTTTGCTCACCTGTTGTAGTTATTGTATTGCTGTTTTGACAGATCACCCGCAATAATTTTTGCATTCCGGTGCCGCGAATGTATTCCTTATCAGGTTGTGACTCTTCCAACGTATGTAAAATATGTTGGCAACGCCATGCAGCTTGATCATAAGATTGAGATTGCTCAACTTGTTGAACGAGTAAAGAGCGTATTCCATGCTTATAATTCATGAGGTGGTTTAACCATGCCACTACAGCCTGCGAGTCGCTTAAAGGATTCGTTAATTGCTTCTCATTGTCCCATGTAATCTCATCTAAAAGTTGATTGACTAAGACATTCATAGTGACATTCACCCATTCATGTAGAGGGCTTTCTATACCATGATCCTTTTGTATTTTCATAGCAGCTTCATAAAATGCATCAAATACCTGCGTACTCTTGGGAGCTTGTAATACTGCTTGGTATAAGTGGGACAGCTCATCAATAACAGGGTGCTCAGAGAGCTCTATCTGTTTTTTGATCTCATTAATAATGGACTGCACATTTTCTATAGGTAAGAGATGATGATGCCATTCGCGTTGTACAAACTGAGTTAATTTTAAATGTTCACGCGCTTTGATACTTAAAGACGAATCATGGGTTTCATGAATACGCGTCTGTTCTAAAATACTTTCTCTCACTTCTTTAGACACGATTGACTGATAACAGAGAGCGCATTGTAAAAGGAATGCTTTATGTGACTCACTCAATTCATATTGGTTGAGAATCTGTTTCTCACTTCCAGGTCGGGATAAGAGCTCCTGGAATACCTCTTTCATATTATCAGGGAGTTCTGCAACAATATCACCTAGTGTGAGTTGATTCAGCATGATTTGATATTGCTCCATAAAACTAGAAAATAGAGTTTCTAATCCCCATTGAATATCAAGAGCGTTATTTATCCATGTTTGTATCTTACGCAAGCCTTGCTCTTTTTCTTTTAGTTTGGCAAGTGCCGGACCATTAAAACGGTACTGAGCAATATCTTTTATTTTAGCATCAGGATTATGAGCGTAGTAAACAGCCAAAGCAATTAAGGCCTTATCTTGCGGATCTTTTAATTTGTGTTTGTCAATTATTGTTTTAATCTTTTCACGAGTATCTTGCCCAAAATTAGGTGTAGTTAAGCATTCATAAAGTGCATAAATTAAAACATTATCAATTTGCAAGACATGCTTATTGATAATGCGCTCTAAGACTTTATTACTCCCAGTATCAATCACTGGATCGAATAATTGTCGCCATTCGAAAGCTTCTAATGGAAATACATTTAATAAAATTTGTTTATAGTGACTTTCTTTTGTGACTCGTCCAGAAAATAACGACGGGTGTATCTTTTTCACATAAGTCAGTAACCGCTTAATTAACTCCTCCTTTGATGCACTATGACCATTCGCTGTTGCCATGAGCTGCAATAAATGATCACGAATATCCATAATCGCTTGAACACGCAACCCAGGCTCATTGCCCGGTGCAGAAGAAATAGCCAAGCTATGATCTGCTTTTTGTTGCTGTATGACTGAAGAAAACAAACTATTATAAAGAGTCCTGGGTATTGAACTTAACGCATGACTAGCACCTAAACCCGTTCCATAAACAAAACCACCAATGCCAGAACCGATTGCCTTTAATAATCTGTAGCGCTCTTGAGTACTGTATTTTTGATAACCGGCAATATAAGCCTGGGCGAAAGGTTGGGTGATCAGACTAAAGAAAGTCTTATCGCGACGGATTAGAGGCAATAAAGCCCCACCGGTTTTGACCATTATATCTAGCAAGGCTTCACGTGTTGAAGGTCTAACAATTTGATTTCCATCCAAATCACGATAACCAGAATGAAAATTAGTTGCATGACGTCGACTATAAAAATCTTGACTTATTGCTGGAGATGGCGCTTGATATTTTAAAGCATCATACATTAATCCCGGTGACACTTTGGGTGAAATATTCGCTGCTGGATTTTTACTTAGATCCACAAAATATTCTTTGACCTCTTGTAATTCCAATAAGGGTTTGACATGTAATCGAGCTTGTTGCGCTATTGCTTTTGCCGTTTCATCACTTGGAGTAGGATAGAAAAAATCAGTTAATTGACTTAGATAACTTAAAATATCTTCATAGTGTTGTAGCCCCATTACATTTTGTAAGGGTTTTAGCGTAGTAAGCTCGCGAAGCAAACGATCACAAGTGGTACGATTTTGAGGTGCGAATACATCAGGTGAGCTTGTTAACTCGGCAAAATAATAGTGCAAATCTGCATCTTCTTGAGTTAAGGGATATAAACTGTAGACAAGCTCTTTAAATAAGGAAAAGAATGCCTTATGACAGACTTCTGCGGTTCGCTGCGGATCATGTAAGATCTTATCAAGTTTTTGCCATTTACGATTTATTTCAACATTAATATGGTCAGGCAATGGCGGAGTCGCTTTATCTATAGGTGGTAAAAATCGGGTTGCAACTGCAAAATAATAGGCACTAAATGCAGGACAATAAGTCATTAAACGCGATGAATGTAACATGCGAATAACAAATGAAGCACAAAGCTCTACCTGCTTAAAATGTTTGTCAAAGTTTTTGGGGACCACCCCGATGAATGGTACAAAAAAATCTTCCGCTTCACGTATTACCTGGCCATAAAAAGCATCCGGTATAAATTCATCTGGCCCAATGGGATTATAAACCAGGTGCCCGCGCATTCCTGTAGAAGAGGATTGCGCATATTGCAATTGTAGGGGCCACAAAGGATTAGCCACAGAAAGCGATTGCGAGCAATCGCCAGACCCCGTATCCCTGGGAAATGCCTCTACGACCAATGAACCTGCTTGCCGGAACATAGGAGTCTGTTTGTAGTCGCCTTTATTCGTTTTAAAATAGGTACCTTGAGGATCAGGTTGATAAAAAGAATCAATTTGTTGCATTCCTTCGTCTGTATCATTCACTACATAATGGCGACGATACTTGGTGTACGCCGAATTTTCAAAATAAGGTGGCTCGGGGAAAAGACCCGTAATCAGATTATCTATCAAAGCATTGTAAAGTGTATTGGAGTATTCGGAAGGTTGTAGTTGAGTCATATACTCAAAACTTGATAGAAGTGCCTGAAGCTCATATTTAATTCCAATCGCTGCGTTCATACGAGCTTCAGAGGGGCCTTGTCTATGAAGACTTAAATTTCTGAAATGAGAAGCCCACTCAGGATCATTAAATCGAAATGCATCAACTCCAGCTTCGTTAGAGTCACTAACAACTCCGCCCCAATTGGCGCCAATTCCTAAAGCTTCTCCTCGATTAAATTGAAATCGCTGTAAGAATCGCATTAAATAACGACCAATTATGGATAAGTGTTCTGCCCCAATGGTTATGTCTGCTTGCTCACATTGCTCTTGTAAAATGCGAAGTACCATTTCTTCATTTAGTGAATTTAAGATGGTCTTATGATTGAGAAAAGGACTGACATAACACTCATACGAAGATGATTTTAAGGTGATAAACTCTACCCCAAAGCGTTGTAATACAGTTTGTAGCCAGTCAAAAAACTCATCATTAAGTGGTAGATTAATGAGTTGAGATAATTGACGTCGAATGTTAGATTGCCATTGTACCCACGGTAAGAAATCAGGAATTTTCTTGGCCAATGCATCTGCATGACCACCTGGTTTTAAAGCAAATCCATGAATTGACAAATAAACACTTTTATCCGCAATGCGTCCAGCTTCATTGATCTGATAATCAAAGGTTGATGTAAAGGGTTGTGTCTCTGTTTTCTTGTTTGTAAAAAGAGATTGGCCAATCGGATCAACCGGTTTTTTTGAAAGCGATATTGATTCCACTTGAGCTGGATTATCTGTGTGCCCCATTGGTGATAACAGGCAAGGATAGTTTGATAAAAACGTTTCTATAGGAGCTGTTGACCAAGCGCTCATAGCTTTTAGCACTTGCCATAAGCTATTAATATTACACCCCATATAATGATCTTTTAAGGCTAGTAAGACGTCTTGATAGGCTTTATTTAATGCAGATGCATCTAATTCTTTGGCAAAATCATCAGCATGATATGCCTCAATAAGTTGATTAAATTGTTTAATCTTACTGTTAATTTCCCTACTGTGAATGGGATACTCGCCTAAGAAGTTGGGCAAGCGATACTTGAAAGGAGCCAAGTGATTACATGGGCTTTCTTGTAATTGGGTGATTAATGACAAAGCCTGTTCTAGTGAAGTTGTAGAGGAAGGCGGAGCTTTGTATTGTTCTTGCAATTGCTCACGAAATCGATGAACACATTCATCATCACTTAACATAGCTAATAAAAAGTAAGCGCGGGTTTGTGTTTTCAGATTTAACTGCTCCCTCATCACCCGCGGCAGTTTTGCTCTTAGCGTCCTTAGTATGGCAACGCTGCCATCCTGATCATTGTCAATATCGAAAGTGTGATAGTTATACATGGGTTCACTCTGTTTTTGATCCATTCGCAGATGCACTAGCATCGTCTCGAAGCCTCAACACAAGCATACCGAAGATTCGAAGACGGCATAAACGCTCCTCAGCCCGAACGCGCCCGGGTAATGAGTCGCTTTCTTATATCGAACTGACATTAACTTAAAGAATCTATCCTTATCCCTACGTCCCGCGACTTATTAGGGACCCAGAAATCCCTCACCATCAAGGGATCTCGCGGATAAGCCGCGGGACGTCGATTGAGGAGAATGTCTCTTAAGTCAATGTCTTAATTTTATAACCATTTTTCACAAACAAGTCGCATAGAACGTAGGGAATGAGGATAAGCACTCCCTAGTCTACGCATCTTTTACATACTTAGGCTACTTGGTTGATGAATCTCTTCTACCTGGGGCTGTACCAAACCTATATCGACTTGGAACTCCTGTCGTGTAGGAAATTTTCTTTTAGTAGAACTATGCCGTGCGACATCACTCATTTTAATTTGTTTATAATATTGAAATAGCTCTTCAAAAACATGTTCATACAATATCTGAGCTTTTCCACTTCTTTGATCTTGCGGTAATGCATTATGTAATGCTTTCAGTAAAGACCAATCATCTTTAGACTTATCTATAAATTTACGCAGTATGCCCTGTGCATCATCTTCATTTGCAAATTGAGCTACAAACCTTAAATCAGGTACAGGTACATCACTGTAAGCACCAAATTTTGAATGGTAGCTTGATAGAGAAATACCGCCAAAATCGAGTCGTTTAATCAAACTATCAAGATCTGTTGCCTGCACATTGGGTGCCAATAATCGAATAATGATTTTATAAAATTCTTTTAAGCCTTTTTTATGATCGGTTTGCTCTTCATCATCCTTCAGTACTTCAAGTCCAGAAATCTGTTGATCAATCACATCTTGCAGTCTGTTTTGGGCATTTAAAGTAGATTGAGTATCACTAAATTGATCAAGCGTCTTAAAGGCTTCAAGAATGTTCATTAAGATGGCACTTGTTCCTGCACTAGAAGCAACCCCAGGTTGGTTTAATGTATTTATTAATACCCCATTAGGATTGGAAGAATCATTGGTTTCCAATTGTAGCGCAATATGCGAGTCTCGATGCAAACTGATAATTTCCAGTATCTTAATAAGCCTTAAGATAGTATCAAGACCAATTAAACCTCCCTGGGCTAACACTTTAAGTATGTTGGTGACTGTTCCAGCAACAAGATCCGTGCTAAACCCTATGGATTGGGACGAGTCACTGCTTCCTTTACTGCAATTTTCACTCTCATGTGTTTGTGCGGGATGTAAATGAGCATCAGTAGTATGAACTTTTTTATGTGTCCAGTTCACCGAACCATTTAAGCTCGCGGGAGATGCAGAAACAGCGCCAGTTGCTAATAATGAGCCTTCTGCAAGATAAAGTGCGGCATAAGCACTGGAGGTCAAGAGACTTTGCTGTAAACTATGCATCACAAGGCCTCGTTGTACCGTATCCATGTTATCTTTCAAAGCATGATGTAAATCCAGTGCAATTCTCATCAGAGCAATACCCGTATGCGATAAAGTTAAGCGTAGTGCAGTTATTGCATGAGTAGCACTGTAGTCTTGGCCTAGATGACTATCCCACCCGATCTGGTCTGTAGATTGAGCAGACTCCTCTTTGCTGGGTACCTGACTGGCTTTTTGTGATATGGCTTGCAGGCGATTTTGATCAATTAAGGTCAGTGAACGGCAAATACTTAACATTTCATCACATAATAAAGCGATAGTACTCGCTGCCCAATATACAGTAGCAGTATTGCTGGCAAATGATTGATGCGTTGATAACAAAGAACCCTGCTTTTTTGATTTCCCCGACTTCGCTTCTTTTTCAATTTCTGCGATAAAATTTCGCGTCGATGCTTGAATCACATTAAGCATTTGCGTCATTCCAGGAAGCGTTTCCATCAAAGCTTCATTTTTTTGTGCCTCATTTATTTTAGCTGCTGCTTCTTTAGATGCTTTGGTAGCCAGCGTAACAGGATTACTAAATATACTATGTGTTGCTACCAGAGAAGAAACAGTACCGTGTGCAAGGGAACTTAGTTGGCTTGCCATATCTTGATTAAGGCCTGGGATAATATTTTGTTGATTCTCGTGTTCAATTCGATCAAGAACGCCCTTGATAGTGGCTTCAGATCGATCCAGGATCTCTGGATTAGCAAAATCAACCGAGCTATTGGCTGTCATTGTTGAGGTATGATTTGTTTCATTTTCTTGCTGTGGGCTAACGAGTTGACGTAATGCATCAGCCAACTCGCTCACATGACTTAACAATACACTCATGGAACGACTTGAGATCACTTCACTACTTTGCTCTGCTGTCATTATTGCAGGCGATCCCCCAAGATTTTCGGCACAAAGACGCATAATATTTGAAAGAAAACTAAGATTAGAGTGCAAACTGTTAATACGGTCCACTCCACCAGAGGAGCCTTGAGCTGTTGCCTCAGCAAGGGCTTTTTGTAGCCGTCCATCACTTATTGCAATGGCAGTTTTGTTGACGCCTCGTGAAGACTCAACAAAAAAAGATAAAACAATTAAACGAAGCAGAGCCGTGGTCAATGGGCTAGTAATGCTTTGATCTGACATTAAATCAGCTGCCGGTTCTGTATGAGATAAGGCGGCCTCAAGATCGCGCAATTGCTGCTTGGAGGCACGGCTATCACCGTTTTGTGTTGCTTTAGATACACCACTACTAGCATGATACACATTTTTTTCATTATCTTTACTTGCTGATTCATTGCCAGAAAAATGACTGATCGCACCACCTTCTCTAAAAATTTGGCCAATCATATCAGTTAACAATGCTGTTGCTGTGGGGAGGATTGCAGTGGTTGCTACACTTCCACCTGCAACTGTAGAAGCGGCAACACGCGCATGACTTTCTGCATGGGAATTACCGTCTATGTTAATCGCTTTCGCAACCTCATCAATAATGTGAGCACCTTGGTCACTAATAACTCCAGATACACTGTTAACGCTAACCGATCCCCCCTTACCTTTAGCATCAAATTTGAATGCTTGTTTCATTGCATCTTGCATTTTGTCGGAGGGAATTTCTACATGTGATAAGCCACGTCCAGTTTCTTTCACAACCGTTGCAATATCGCTAGGCACTTGCACTAGGTGACCTACACCACTTAGTAACCCCAATAAAGCATTTCTGACAATAAAAGCTACGGAGTCATTGGTTTCAATCACTCCTTCTCTTATTTCTTCTATATAAGTTTCTAAAGCGCTGTGATCCAGCTTAGGAGGATTCTCAAATAAAACATGCAATGCTCGGAGAATAGAATCACGCTGACCACTTTTTTCGGAGAATACCGCAGAAGCGTTTTTTGCAGCCAATACAGATTGAGATACTCCACTACCAATCCCTGACACCGAAGCACTCGGTATGCCTGTGATTGCAGCACCAGTTACAGTAAAACTACGAAAGAAATTATCACGCATGATCCACATCCCTGCTTTCATTAAAGTGGGGCAATGTATATAATTGCTTTTTAATTGTCAATGTGTTTTTTTGGCATCTACAGTGCGTTGAGAGACGTCAGGATAATCTGACAGTCTCAACAATTACGATATGTATCCTGCACATAAAATACATTATGCTGAATTAAAAATCGTTGGCATAATAATGGTGTATGTTGCAATAAATGATGCAAATAAGCTCTAGTAAATTGCTGGCTACAAGTAGGACAAATGCATTCAGCATCTATTGTTTCAAACTGCATTTGTGTGCTTAAATTCGTTAAATCTATAGTTCCGGATTGAGTGTATACTTTTCCATGTAGCGCAGCTTTTGCAGGTTCATCGGACTCAATAAATTCAACTCCTTTATGACGCAGCTCTTGAATTAATCCTGGTTCAAAACTTCCTATTACATAACGCGGTATGTTTGACCAATGAGCTAATTGCTCCCAATCCAATTTACTAGCCTCGGCATTAAAATAAACTCCATAGGATTGGCTTATATTTTGTTTTCCTACATCATTCTGATGAAAAAAAGGAAAAATAGAACGATTCCAATGCTCCCAAAACTGTGGAAAATCGTTCATGATATTTTTAGGTAAAATAACCGCTTTAGGATTTAAATGCTGGATTAACTCAAGCAAATCAAAAAATGTAAGTTTTATTTTAGAACCATCATAAGGAGATTTAAGTATAAAAAAACCTTCCTTATTTACTACAAGTGACATCCCATTGAATATAATAAAACCAGGCCAAGCTAAATAATGTCCAATATCTGTTATTTTCTTTAAAACATCCTGGCCTGGTTTATACAGTAAACGTTCCAAAGAATAAGAGGCTGCAGTTACATTAACCTCCTGCCAATTTTTCGCAGTAAGGCATAAACCTGTTTCCGAAGTTAAAATGGGTATAAAATTTTGAGTGGCGGCAAACATTTCTATTCTCCTGATTTACAGTAATAAACTGGTGTCGCCATAACTAAAAAATCGATATTTTTTCTCAATCGCCTCCTGATAAAGTTTCATTGCTTGTGTATGGCCTATAAAAGCTGAAACCAACATGAGTAAAGTAGATTCAGGTAAATGAAAATTAGTCATCAAACCATCACAAATTTTAAACTCATATCCTGGATAAATAAAAATATCTGTATCTCTGCTACATGGAGTTAAAACTCCATTCTGTGCAGCACTTTCAAGGCTGCGCAAAGCGGTAGTGCCTACGGCAATCACCCGGTTTCCTGCAACTTTTGTCGCCTGGATAGCAGCACATAATTCCGCACTAATGGTAAAATGCTCATGATGCATTTTATGATCTGCAATATTATCACAGCGAACAGGTCTAAATGTTCCCGCTCCTACGTGTAATGTTACATACGCTACCGAAATACCTCTTGAACGTATATGAGAGAGCACCGCTGCATCAAAATGTAATCCGGCAGTAGGCGCTGCAACTGAGCCTTCATATTTAGCATAAATTGTTTGATAACGATCTTTATCTAAAGTTTCATCATTTCGTGCAATATATGGTGGTAGAGGAATATGCCCTACTCCGTTGAGTAATTCCAATACCTCCATATCAGCCTTACAAACAAATAAATCATCTTGCCTATCAAGAACTTCAATATGCTTATTTTGCTCCAATTGAATAATGGAGCCCGCTTTCAACGCTTTACTTGCTTTAATATGAGCGAGAAAAGTCAATTCTCCTGTAATACGTTCAACCAATAGCTCAACCTTTCCCCCAGTAGTTTTATGGCCATACAATCGTGCCGGGATTACTTTAGAGTCATTCATGACCAGCAAATCACCAGGTTTTAAAAAATCAGCAATTTCTCGAAACTGATGATGACTATATTCACCTATCTTACGGTCATAAACCAAAAGTCTTGAATCGCTCCGATTCGCTAGAGGATATTGAGCAATAAGTTCTGGGGGTAAATTAAAATAAAAGTCCTCTTTATTCATAAGACAACCTGCAAACAAATTATCGTCATTATACACTAAAGAAAGGATTCGGCACTTAAATAGTGTAGGCCATTCAAGTTAAAATTCCTCTTAATCCTTTATTTAGTTACATCTAAATTGTGTATGAGTTGGTATAGGATTGAACCCATTAAGCTGCTCCTCTGTGGATGGATCATAAAATAATGAGGCTTTTTGCACTGGATTTTGGCCTAAGTTTGTATTCTGTGTGTTTTTTAGACCAAGATCTTTCATTTGAGAATGAGATGTTTTTATCTCTTCCAACTCTATATTCTCATCTTCTTTTAATTGAGAAAATCTAGAATTATAAGTCTGAACGACAACTTTAACGCCCATACCCGCCAATCCCCCAAGAAGTAAAAAGGGTGACCACAGAATTGCACCTATGGATTTTACTGCGCCTGTAAAACTCAAACCATCTTCATTAACAACCTGTGATTTAAGCATATAGAACACATTTTTATTATTGGTATAGCATTCTTTAGCACTAGAATATAAATAGAGCATTCCGATAGCACTATAAACAAAGAGAGCACCTATTCCCAAAGCAGTACTAAAAGCGAGTGCGCTACCCATACTAGCTCCTACTCCAGTAGTACTTACCCCTGCTCCTATTCCAGCGCTTATTCCCATTTTTGCCCCAACTAAGCCAGTAGCGGCCATGGATGCCGTTGCAAAATGAAAAGCCCCCACAGTCAATTTAAGTATCAACGCAATAAGGATAATAGGAATAACAATCATTGAGCCGATTAATAATGAGCCAAAGCCCCAGCCAGAAGTATTATAATAATGTCGATGATAGCGCCCATGATGACTATGATGATGCGTATGAACGTTATTAACCTGAGCTCTTTTATTTCTTGGCTCATAATGCACTCTATCGAACACTTTAACCTCCTTTTATTGCTTTCAAATAATTTGAAGCTTGGAGTATAAAAAAGAAAACTTAAGGTTTTATTAAAAAAATTATCGTTTGCTAAAAGTTACCTTTGTACGGGACAAAAAACTTTGAAAAAATAAATAAAGGAAGAAAGGATAAGAAATAACTCGCTGATTTTAAATGTATTTCATAT
>NZ_LNYU01000085.1:187770-198371 GCF_001468135.1 Legionella santicrucis
AATTTAAGTTTGTTGACAAAAACTCAATGCATAATTTTTAATCAATTTATTCCAATGAATGCATATTATTGTGGCTTTACTAAGTGAAATAATAAAAATATTTCAAACTTCCTCTATAATAAACAATACACATTGGATGGAACTTTGCTTTATAGGGAGATAAACATGAAAGACAGGAGGCGTCATATTCTAACTTCAATATCCCAATTTCATGATGCAGCAAAGTTAGCAAAAAAAGTAATAAGAATAAAAATAAAGTCAAAAATCTCATCCTGAAATATCATGCATACATTTAGGGAGAATATGGTGAATCTTGTAAACTCAAATAATGTAGTAGGTATTGGTGTAGAGAATTCTGCAGGAGAAGACTTGGGACAAATTGAAGCACTCATGATCGATAAAATCAGTGGTCAAGTGGCTTATGTTGTTCTTTCTTTTGGTGGATTTTTAGGGTTGGGTGACAAATTATTTGCTCTGCCTTGGAACGTTTTTTCTTATGATCCTGTACTTGAAAAATTTATTTTAAATGTAGATAAAGAAAAACTTAAAAATTCACCTGGATTTGACAAGGAGAATTGGCCTGATATGAATGCTGATTCTTTTACACAAGCAATAAGAAGTTATTATTTTGAGCCTTTATAGTATCTTATAGCGGATACGATATTTTATTCGATCATGCTAAACAAATGAACATTTCTGTAATTTAGCATAGGATATTAAGAATTAATAAGGAGATAGAAATGGAAGATCCGAACGCTTATTGGTTGTCTACCATTATGGCGCCTGAAAGTTTCTTTTTAAATTTAGCTTATCCTCCTTTTCAAGATTGGAGCGAGACTTTTTCCCCTATACACCTTATAGAAAACCAAATGGAGATTTTTATAGCAAATACGCTTAATTTATATTACATGCCATTATTTTTTATGAAATTTCTTCTCCCTGCGCAAGAATCTCGAGACGAAATATCAAATATCGCCAAAAAAGCTGCTTCTTCGAAAAAAAGCACTAAGTAGCCACACTAAAGTCATTAAAGAATAAGAAATCATTAAAATGAATCTTTTGTGCTTATTTCCTAACATAATTCGGAAAATATATGTTATAGCTTATTAGGAGCGAGCTTACTTTAATCGGGATAGCGAAAAATGGGTTTAAAACTGCTCGCATCTTCCCATGTAATGGCAGCATTATTACCAGTATCCCATTGCTTCCAAGAGGCATTTTCCTTTAAACGATGAGGTGCGCGCATTAATTCCAAGCTTTGTTTTAAGGTACATAAATCTTGTGCTTCATAAATAGTGAAATATCGTGAAGGATTCCTTTCGTGACTGCTGTAACGAAGACAAGATGTCCAAGTCGGCACATCAGCGACATTTTTAGGTAAATAAATAGATTCATACCATTTATTAAAAGGCTCCGCTTCTTCGGCAACTACTTCGACGCTTACCATAAAAAAAGGACTGCTGCCAAAGTGATGTTTATTTTTTATGCCACGGAGGTGTTGATAGCGAAGCTTATAAATACACGCACTTTTGAGATGGTGTAAATCATTGGTTTGAAATTGCTGCCACTTCATTTTTTCCTTTTCTCGGCCTGGTCGCTCTTTAATCGCTTTTAAAGCAAGTTGTGTGTCCGTTTCTGTATCACACTCATAAATAGTAAGGAATTGTTTACTGTAATACCGCAGTGTCCCATCAACATTATGCTCTTCATAACGCCTTGCGAATTTTATTTCAGGAATAATTTTTAATAAATTGGGGATATAAGAATGATGATAAAAATCATTAAATTCAGTTTCCTTTTCTGCGGAGACATTTAAGCTAATAAAAATGATTGATTTATTATTTTTATTCATTGATTGCTCACATAGAGGAGTTAAGAAAAACATTTTTAAACGCATGGATATTCACTTTTTTATAGGCGTTTGTTTTTAAATAGGGTTCCTCATTTAACCATTTTTTTGCTTCCTCCAAAGTATTAAATTGTGCAATGATTAAACCGCCTGCGGGGATGTCTAAGTGTTCTGGCTTAAGAAGGGGGCCAGCTAATAAAAGTCTTTCTTCTTTTCTTAAGTGATTCAGTCGAGCAACATGCGCCTCCCGAGCTATTTTTCTTTTGGTGATAGAGTCGTCATTATCACTACATACAAAAGCATAGTAGTTTTCAAATGGAAATTCTTCATACATGGGAAAATCCTATTTGTGTCCATTTACGCTTGATTATAGTATAAAATATACTATTTCTGTGTTATTTTTTGCCCCAAAAAAATAGTACATTTTAAATTATTCTCTGATATATTTTGAAAGCTACAACTTATTGCTTATTGCACATGGATCATTGTTTATCAACGGGTCATATATTTTTTTGCCATGGTTAATTGCAATACCACGTGCAAACATTCCAAAAGCAGATAAACCAATTAAAGGATAAAATCCCTTTACACCACTTGTTTTATAAATTTGGCTAGCCATGGCAGCCATATTAACTGGTTTTGCAGTAATTTTTTGATTAAGTCCAATGACACTTAAAGGATTGCTGAACGTATATCCCACAATTCCTGCTACACCTGCTATTAAAGAGTTATCGCTATATTTTCCTTTAAGGTAATCCAGTGTATTAAAATAGACACCATATTGAATGGCATCCCTCATAGCGATAGCATTTACTCCAGACATGAAACGGCTTGCGCTGAGGGTATTAAGAGGTACATTAGTCATCATCCTGGCTTTTATTACGGAGATAGGGGTCGTTATATAAACAGTTGCAAGTCCGCCCAGAAATCCGGAGTACTTTTTGGCATTTTCCATATCTGTTAATTGCGTATTTAATGCCTTTTCAGAGAGATATATCGCAGGAAAAAGTACAGTATTTTTCATGCAAGAATTAAGGAGAGCAATTGGATATCCTTTGAAGGGATATATCCACGCAGCACGATAAGCACGAGCATACACACTATTATTCCAGATTTGTGTATAATTTGCTTGTATTGCTTGTTGAGTGAACCATTTAAAACTCTGAGAATGGAACTTAGAATTTTCGGCGACTGATTTTGTTGCCTGAGCTAATGGTTTATCTATTAGACCAAAAGTTGTTGTTGTGCTGGTAGCGCCTATTACAGCACCTTTTAGCACATTTTCTTTGAATTCTTCTTGATTAAATGGCTTTGAATTAGAAAAAGTAGAGTTGTCTTTTTTTTCATGCATCGCTTAATATAAATTTTGTAAATAAGAGTTACTCGTAATAATAAACAATTAACCTTAAGTAAATATTAATTCGCTTAATGATTACGTATTTGTTTTTACGAGACTTTTTTGTTCCATATAAAGTCAAACTATAAGGGCTCTTGTTATGAAAATAAAATCTGAGAAGAAAATCAAAGATCCTATTCAGTGTCAAATGGGTGAATACCATAGATTTTTAGAAGAATCATTATTTTTAGGAAATAGTTTTTTTCTAACTGGTCAAAATTTACTAAAAACGAACTGTAAAGATAAAACAGAAATAGAGGTGGAATGTATACGAAATAGATTGGAGAGCATGGCGCATAAGTAATGATTCATTGGAAAACTTACTAAACTTGATTACAAGATAAAACGACACCTGATCTAACAGGTACATCTTATCGTGACTGTCAGATCAAGTTGAACTATATTTTAGATTTGTATTTTTATCTTTGTCGAGTTTCTTCTTTTATCTGTTACAAATTTAATCTTTTATTAACGATTGAAAGAAAAGGACGACGATTCCTCAAGCTCCTTTTCAATGTTTTTTTCGGTTTCCTCAGCGAGCCATCCTTGTTTTAATGAAACAAACGAATTACTAATCTTGCTAGCTTCCTGTTGAGTGCCTGTTTCACGGTGATAAAAGCCCCAACGACCAGTTTTTGCCAGAGAATAAAATCCTAAACTAAAAATATCTCTTAATACGGAGAGTACATTGTCAAATTTTTCTTTAACTGAATGAGGACAGTTGGCTGTTTGTTCAACCTGACTAATCAGACTATTAACCTTTAGCTCCAGCATATCCCGGCTTTGTGACGTTCTATTTCCTTCATAATAAGCATTAAATTGCTCTTTGGTATTTTTAATAAAATCTAAAATTTCTTTTTTATCAAAATTATTATCAGTAATTTCTTCTACTTCTTTTTCTAATGCTTTAAAAGAATTAATTAAATTGTTTATTTTTGTTAACTCATTAGCAGGAATACTAATTTTTCCTAATTGCTTGAGAAGCTTACTGTCAATTTGATTAATCAATTGCTGATGCTCTTGAAGCTCATGGTTAATATTTTCACTAAGAAGTGCTTTTGCTTCAAGATCACCTGAATAATATTGAATTAGAAACGCTTTTATATTTCTAGAAAAAGTTGAGATGCTCAATTTATCATTTTTAGCCTGATCTATAGCCACTTGTGCTTGTTTGACCTCAGGTTCATCTTTTAGTTTTTGTCGCTCTTCCTCTACTTTTTTCTTTGCATTTCTTGCATGTTCTGCTGCTTCATTAAATTCATTTAAAGCTTGTAACTTTTCGTCTGCAGGTGACTGGTGTAGTCTACCGCGTGCTTGTGTTTCTTTATTATTGGCGTCCATAAGATTTGTTTGAAGGATTTTTACCTGTTGCCATTGTTCCTCAACATTCCTTTTTTCTTGCTCTCTCGCTCTAAGCCTCTCGATAATTTTTTCTTCTAACGTTGACAACAGAGACATAATCGTACACATTCTATCGATAGTTTCTGCAGGCTGACCTAATAAACGAGAGTCTATTTTTCCTTGTCCTACCTTTTTTAGCACCTCAGGTGATACTCCGCCAATCTCCTTTGGAAAATCAAGATTTATAATAGAAGTAAATTCAGTTCTCTTTTGTTCAAATTCTTCGGGCTTATCTTTTATCTTATCAAATTCCTCAAAAACGCACTTTATTTTATTAATATTGTTTTCAAACTCTTTCGGATAAATCCTTATGATCTCGCCGAGGCGATTAAACGCCTTAGTTGTTCTACTTTCCTCACCCAAAGCGAGATTGGGTTCATCCATGATTGCTAAATAACTGCTGATTCCAATTAATTGCGCACCTAATAGATCACTTGATTCCAAGTGATTATTGGTCGCTAACTCCTCTCGAGTAGCAATCAAAAAACTGAGAATTTCGAGATTAGGTAACTCCATATTAGAGAAGTTTATTGCGGCTTTTTTTAGTACTTTTTGAGTATCTTCAACACTTTTTGTTTCTTCTGGATATTCGTTATGTAGATATTTACCAAGCTTGTAAAATGCTGAAACAGCTTTATTAATGGAGTTTTGTTGAATCGCGCTATTTATCTCATCAATGTAAGGTTTGATATCATTATTAGTAATAGGCATAATGAATTCTCTGTTAATCTTAAATAACAATATATTTTTATAGACTTGTAACTTACTAAGCTCACTGTCATAAAAAAGCGTTTAAGGTCATACGTAGTTAGCAAATATTTCGCATGATCTTTTGTTCATTCAATAATCATCTACGATAATGTTCTTCGAAGTGATTACTGTTGCTTATTTTATCTGCATTAAATTAAAGCTATATTAACAAAGCACAAAATAAAGGAATGGGTTATTCTTTGTTAACAAGAGAAGCAATAGGGTTTCGTGGCTATGAATACCTCCACTTAATGAATAGAGTAGGTTACCAGAGTCAATTGCTCTAAGACTTTATGCTTTTGGCGCGGGATGACGAGATACATGCAAACCTAATTCGTTAAGTGGATGTCATTGTGTGAACTTATAGTAGCGGTTATGTTCTTCTATTTGTGATCATGGTTGATATTCCTAAATGACCAGAATAGGTTGCTTCTTCAGCAGCAGTCATTTGATTAATATCTTTTATTTCTGGATTGACCACTGATAATTTAATCAAACTGTCAACTATTTGAGAATTTCCTTTGGCTGCAGCAAGTATTAACGGTGTAAATCCTGTTCCTTCAGTGGTTATGTTGGGATCAACGCCAGGGATTTTGAGTAAGTATTTCAGCAAACTCTCATGTCCCCCGGATGCCGCAGCTGTTAGTGCTGTATCGCCAAAACTATCGTGTTGGTTTAATAGAGGGCCGCGTTGTTGCTCTTTAACTGTATCGAGAATCGTGCTTACACCCCACTTGTTCCCTTTTCTGCAATATTCCACTATTTCTGATACCATTTGCTGAGTAGTATCTTCAGGAGTCTGCAAACTATCTTTTTGATTTTCTTTCCTTTGGGTATGCTTGTCATCTGTAGCTTTCATTAATGCCTCCTAAGGTTAATTTATAGATGGATCTTTTATAAATTATACAGTGGAAATAGTTTATTTTGTTGTTTTTTTAAAATTAACTTCACTTATAAAATAATTAGGTCTATTAGAGTCTTAACTTATCCATAGCCTCTCCTCGTAAATCTTTTGGTCCTTCAGGTATACTTGATTTGAATGTGTCTATCTGATCATATAGTTCTTTAATTTTAAAATCTTCTAAATTGGGTCTATTCATAGAAGAATAAGGCTCTTCCTCTTCCCAATCCTCCGTTGGAGCATATTTTCTTGCTGTCATTTCTTCTAATGTTTTCAATTCAGAAAGAACATTATCAAGATTGTCTACCAACATTTGATCTGTGCCATCAGGCAGACCATGAAGTGCATTTATTATCTGTTTCATACGGTCAATATGTAAAGCTGCTTCTTTATAAAAATTTTTTATTTTTTCTAAGCCTTTTTCTGGTGAGTCGGTATTTGGATCTTTTTCATCAAAGACATTAATTTCCTGTTCCAGTTCTTGCGGTAGGTTTGATAAAAATTGTAATCCACCATTTACCACCTCAAGAATTTGTTCCTTACGTCCAGGTGGTATTGGTCTATGTGATTCTACTTCCTTACCTCGCCACATCCCTACAGTTCGTAAATGCGATGTCCTTTTCATTTTAAATAATTCTCGCGCTCTATCTGCCGCTTCTCCTTGTACCGCTAAACCCACAGGTTGAGTTTTATATAATCTAAGTTGGTACTCAGGATTGTCCAGTAGGGTGCGTAATTCATCATCTGCACGCTGCGCTAATCCAGCACTACCTCGTTCAGAATGATGAAGCTTACTATGAATAATACGACGTCGTTCAGCCACGTCACCTAATATGAATACTTTTGCACTTTCTTGCTCTGCTTTAATCCCACATATTGCAGAACCGACACCACAAGCCAGTGCCAAAACTCCCAAAGTTATACCTGCGGTAAATCCTTCTACTGTTGTGCCGGTATGTCCTAACTCAACTGTTTCGGGTGCTTCAGGATTCATAACTAATGGGTTGTATACAGCGATGCAAATTCCATAGATTCCTAATGCAGGTCCAATAACTGCATTCATGAAATAATCTGCGCCAGTTAGAGCTTTCTCTAAGTGCGGCCTATTCGTGAGTTTTGATGGTTTGAGATGGTGGAATGCAGCTGAAGGATCTTGCATGGCTTCACTTTTTAAATATTTAAGTGTTGAAGCCCCCGCAGCATATGCCTTTTTTTCTTGTTTCGTTAGATGTTTAGTAGATGATGTATGTTTTTCATTACCCACTGTTATTTTTAATCCTTTATTTTTTATATCCGCAGATATACCATTTTTTAAAGCCTCTACAAGATCCTTTTGTAAGGGTAAGTGATGCTTGGTTACGACATCATTATATGCCTCTATTGTACTAGCTAATGCAGCATGAACATCAGCTAACATTTCTGCCCGTATCTTTTGCTCTATAGTGGTGCTGATGTTGATTTGATGCGCAAGCGATATTAAACATTCGGCATTAGAGGCTAATCCTGCAGCAGCTTCATGCAGTAACTCTTTATTGTTACCCACGGGGACATGTCCCATAGGCATGCCGTCAATCGGGTCTAGATTTGCCATAGCGCGAGCTGTTCCTATTTGAGCAGTGCACATTATAGTAAATTGTGATGATATGAGGAGTGCTGCATAGGGATCAAATGGTGCTATGGGAGTCAGGCCTGCAGCTACTTGTAACGCTGTATCAGCTGCACCCTCGCGGATCATATCTTGCAGCATCAGAAAGTAAGCGCCTCTATCTTCAGCAAATTTACTCTGTAACATTACATCGAGTTTGTTTTTATCACTTTCTTCAAGTTCCTTACCAGATGAAGCGTATTTTTCATACATTCTTTGAAAATCAGCTTTCCTGGGCCCCCCCACCAACCAATCAAAAGTGTCTAGTGATTTAAGCTGTGCTATACCTGGATTCATGAGTGTAGCGTTATCTATTTTGGGATATTCAGCAATGACTCCCAGAACCTTATCCACTCTAGCCTGAAGCGCTGCTTTAGCGATTTCATAATTTCTAAATGCTCTTATGCCCCCAAAAATCCCCCCTGCAGCACCTCCTATTACTCCTGCGATAACTGTTCCCCACACAGGTAAAAGACTGCCTGCCGCTGCCGCGGCGGTCATGCCTAAACCTGCTCCCGCCACAGCTATTCCTACTCCAGCAAGTGCTTCCTTTGCGAGACTAAGTCTTTTTGCCTTTTCCGCTGCTGTGACGGCTTGCATTGCCTGAATCATATGCGCTTGTACGATTTTTAGTTGCTTTTCTACTTCGATTTCCATGATCGGATCGTACAGAGGATCACCATTTTGATCGTATTTGTTTCGCCACTCTTCTCTTTCTAGCTCTAAAGCAGCCATTTTATTGTTATATGCTTCGACGAACTCATCTGCTTTTGCTTTTTGATCACGTCCTTCAAAATACGATTTGAACTTATTTTTTATTTTCTTATCTATTCGTTGTTCTTTAAGTGTATCTACAGCGTTTTTATATTGCTCCATATGTCTCGTCCAATCAGACGAGCGGGTATCTAATACATGACCTGATTTTAAATCTTTACACGCTGATGTAAGTTTTTGTTCTGCCTTTTTAAAAAGGGATGGTTCTAGTATGAGTTTCCATTCGAAATTTCTTTTTAACTCGACTAATTGGAAGAATGCTTGATTGTATTTTTCAACTTGGAGCTGTAATTCTTCTTTTTGCTCTTCATCATGAAGCACTTTTGCAATTAATTTATTTAACTGATCTTGACTGATAGGTTTAGGTGCCATAATTATTCTCTTTAATCAATCTTCATAATGTGATTTTAGCGCAGTATACCATCATTATGTTCATTTTGTAATCATTAAGAGAAATTAATGTAAAATATGCTATTTATGAAGACTCCTGGGACTGCCACGTATTTATTAAAGTTGTGACAATAAATGGGGTAGTTGTGATGAATGGTTTCATAAAATATAAGATTAAACTAAAGTGTGGCGCAGGGAAGTCTCGGAAAAAAAGGATTCATTAGCCTGTAGCGAAAGCTATTTCAACCACATTGCTTGGATCAAACATCTCTTTAAAATGTTTAAAGCTTTCAAGTCGTGACTGATCGTTTTGCTCACGTGAAAGTAGGTCTTGTCCATACACTGCCATATCTTCGACAATTCGTTCATATCTGTAATAAGACAAAATTGTTTTATCGACCTTTGTTTCACCATAACCCTCATAAAAATAGTGGATTTCACTGGGTTTATTCCATACATTGCCAACGCCGGCACCAATGAACATCAAATCACGTTCTTTGGGCGCTAATATGGGCTCATCCCAATCAATAATATAAATAAATTCCTCATTTACGACTAATATATTGCCTGCATGTATATCAGAATGACACAGTACATAGTTATCTAAACCAGGTTTAATTTTTTTAGATAACTTTTCAGAAGCATTAACTAATTGCTGGATTGAGTCTATATTTTGGTTAAAAAAAGATTTGAAGTCCGCAGTAATTTTATCATCTGAATTATCAAATTCAGTTTTACTATAAAAGGACCTGACCATTTCACGCCATTTAGTGGAATACATTTCTTTTCTTAATTGTTGTTGAATTGGGGTGGGTACAGATGTTTCATGAATTTGTCTTAATACTTTTCCAAGCTGTTTCCATTGTTTTTCTGTTAAATTTTGAGTGAATCCATTTGGTGCATGAATAAATGGATACACTATTATTTTAAAATAATCCAATTGTTGAAATAATTGCGTTTCGAGAGTGTGGATAGGAAAAATAATTTCTTTTATTCCTGCATCATGCAAGAGACGAATGATTGATAAATTAATTTCATCATGATGCCCATATTTTAATTTTACGAAATAAGAACTGGATTCTGAATCCGCTTTATATCCAAATGCATTCATATCAGCACCACCCAGGATAAGTTGTATTCGATGAATATCAAATCCATAATGATTGTTCAAAAGCGCAATGAGTTGTTGATCTTGAATGGTTTTTTTTAACATAAGAGTCAATTAATGCTGAGAAATTAGCATAATAGTAAAGTAAATAATACAATCATGGTACTTTATTAGCAATAAACCTTAATCCCACTTCTTTTTTGTTGATCTTCTAAATCGCTTGATTCCTTCTATGAGTCCTGGGTGAAGCATGTGATCAAAACCTGGTGCTAATTGCCATAACTTTTCTTTATTCCTGGACCTTTGTACGGGACAAAAAACTTTGAAAAAATAAATAAAGGAAGAAAGGATAAGAAATAACTCGCTGATTTTAAATGTATTTCATAT
>NZ_LNYU01000085.1:198391-198618 GCF_001468135.1 Legionella santicrucis
GGAAGAAAGGATAAGAAATAACTCGCTGATTTTAAATGTATTTCATATAATCATTTCGTCTAAAAAAGGATGTAAATATGAAATATATCAGCGAGTTGCGTGAGATTTTAGGCCAACAATTGGATTGGCACAAGTCTCGACTAAGCAGGCCTCATTAAATATCTATAACAAATCAGCATAAGCATCATAATTAAAATTGATTGTTGAAACAGTCCTCCCTTCATGAA
>NZ_LNYU01000085.1:198628-198761 GCF_001468135.1 Legionella santicrucis
CCAAATGTTATTGGCCTTGTTCATGGTACGTAGCGTCAATTTGAATGAAATTGCAGTATCTATGCCAGAAGAAGTATTAATTGAGTCACGCTATAAACGAGTAAAGCGATTTTTTTCTGGATTTTCATTTGGT
>NZ_LNYU01000085.1:198771-198904 GCF_001468135.1 Legionella santicrucis
TCAAATGTTATTGGCCTTGTTCATGGTACGTAGCGTCAATTTGAGTGAAATTGCAGTATCTATGCCAGAAGAAGTATTAATTGAGTCACGCTATAAACGAGTAAAGCGATTTTTTTCTGGATTTTCATTTGGT
>NZ_LNYU01000085.1:198914-210673 GCF_001468135.1 Legionella santicrucis
AGAAGTATTAATTGAGTCACGCTATAAACGAGTAAAGCGATTTTTTTCTGGATTTTCATTTGGTTTTGACTCAATTTCTCGCTGGCTTTATTTATTATTTTTTTCTCAATCGAAGTCAGTTTATCTCGCCATAGATAGAACGAATTGGTACTGGGGCAAATCAAAAATTAATATTTTTATGTTATCGGTTTGCTATGAGGGCCTGGCTATTCCCTTGTTTTGGACGCTCTTAAATAAAGCAGGTAATACCACGGCAAAAGAGCAAATTAAATTGATTTCACGCTTTATTACTCTTTTTGGCAAAGAGCCTATTCAAGGTATCTTGGCCGACCGTGAATTTCCTAATAAAGAACTCATCTCATGGTTAGTCGCTGAAAATATCCCTTTTTATTTAAGAACCAAGGGTAATATAGACGTTTGTATTGGAAAAAAGAAACTCCGAACCTCAGCACAACTATTTTCTCATCTTGCTCCTTTCCAACAACAGGTATTTGGCATGAGGGTTCATGTGTTTGGACAGCTTCTCTATTTAGCAGGCAGTAAAAACTCTCGTGATGAACTCCTCATCGTTGTTACTAATAAAAATCCCAAAAATGCCATTGCTTGTTATTTGCGCCGCTGGGAAATTGAAACCCTATTTTGTGCCTTGAAATCTAGAGGATGGCGATTTGAAGAAACTCATATCGTTGACCCAAAGCGAATTGAAAAACTTATCGCTCTTCTTGCTATTGGATTTGCTTGGGCTCATAAAATCGGTGAATGGAACGCTCTATTAAAACCAATCCCTCTTAAAAAATTGCGAAATCAAAAAAGGCCTCAAAATAGCTTTTTTAGGCTTGGCCTAGATGCTCTGCGCGACTTTCTAACTAACTTTAAAATCAATACCAAATTGTTTCTAAAATATTTAGCTTGTATTTCTATTAAACCTACAAAAGGCTGATTTTAAAAAATTGTCCCGTATAAAGGTGAATTTGTTCAAGACTTTCAGTTATTAATATTCTGTTAATTAACGTGATATATAATCCACTAAAATTTATATTTATTTAGTTTTAGCTTAAATAAAATTACGAAAGAGAATACGATGTCAAAAGATTCACCAGAAGTACTCAAAGCAAAGACCACCATTATTAAAAATAGCATTAAAGAAGATCAATTAGCAGTCGCGCAGCAGTGGTTAAAAACATTTAAACATAATGCTTCAGATGATACGGGTGCTAATATATCTAAATTACTATTGGCTTGTGTTGCTCAAGGTGATTTTAAAACACGTTCTTCATTGGTTAAAAATAAAGAACTCACTAATCCAAGCGATGCACTCACATCGATTGATTATTTATCACATGCTAGTCGAGTCATCGTTGATTATAAGAATTTATCAACAGAAAATCTAAAAGAGTTTTTAGCATTTTTTCCTGAAGCATGGAAACAGGGTGTTGTTTCAAGATCCGCAACTCATGGGGTCATTCGTAAAGGGGAAAAAGTTACGGAACTAAAAGGTTTTATGCTCGGTGTTATGGGCCAAATACCTACTCTTATTAAAACGCCCTATGATTTTGGTGTAAATATTGCCATGGGTGGAGCGGGTGAAAAGAATCTGATTGGCAAGAATATCAGTAAAAATGGTTTTAGCGGTCATATGTATTTCCATCATTATGCTCCAGATCAGTTAATGATGTTAGGTTTAGAGCAAAGCGCTCCTTCTTCTTCAATTTTAGAAGCCATCTGGGGACATAGTAAAGAAGATGAGAGTATTCAATCAGATACGGATCAATTTGGCCAGGGACATTCTTTAATAGGTGCTTCAGATACATTCACTGCAGCGGGATCATTATATTTTAGCGACCCTGTCTATCAGGCAAAATTACTTACTGAAACTGGCAATGTGACACCTGATAAATACGGCGCGATGCAAGTGACTTTAAATGATGATAATTGGCTCAAAATTAAAGAATATTTAGGGGCTTTAAAGTCAAATTTTGATAACGGTGATGAGTTTGTTCTAGAGCAAATAATGACACCACCCTCTACTGCAGTCGCAAAAGATTTGGAAATAGAAAGTTATATTGCGCTTGATTTTAAAACATATTTAAAAAATATTAGACTTTTGCTGGATGAAGTTGATCCTTATGTACTTAATATTCTTGTTGAAAGTCAAATGAAACTGCAATCCAAATTATTATTGAATATTGAGACATTACGTAAAGGTTATACTGTTGAAGCCTATCAACAATTCTTAGAAACATTGAAACAAATTTCTGATGTTGCTAACACTCCTAAAGCTTATATTGAAGCAATTTCACGAATCGGAGATTTATTTGAGTTACAACGAAAGATTGATCCCAAATTAAAACAGGCACACGAAGATTTAATTGTTCAACAACGTTGTAATGAACTTGTTCTTGCAATAAATAATCTAGAAACAAAAGCGAAACTCATCCGCAAATTTCTTTCTTCTGAATCTTTTATTAAAGAAGACAATATTCCAGAATATTTAGAGAATTTATCCATCCATATGAAAAAGATTGAGGAAATTCTTAAAATTGTGAGCTCAGGATTTTTATCAGAAGAAATAAAAATTAAAAATGAAGTATCTGTTGAAGAGAGTTTGATTTTACAAGAAAACTTAGAAAACAGCTGGATTGATATTAATTCTGTAAAATCGACTGAACTCGACGAATATGAAATAATGATTCAAAAAATGGGGCTATTTTTACAACAATGTCCGGTAAATATAGAAGAAATGCTCAAAATACAGGTTATTGAAGACTATATACTCACTAAAGTTGAAGATAAACCACTTGAGATTGACTCTCTCAAAGATAATATTCTTGAGATTACGCCTCCAAAAGATAATATTACTGAATTTATAGAAGCAGTACAAAAATACTATCAGGCAAGAAATGAAAAACCTGAAATCGCAATGTACAATTTTTGGAGTTGGAGTAAGCGGGCTAAAAAAATTGCTTCTGATGTTTTAATTGATATTTTACAAAGTATCAAAGAGGGTAAAACAATTACTGAAGAACAGTGCAATAAATTAGCAATCCATAAACGGTGTATCGAAAATGGAGAATTTGGCGTAGCAGTTCAAACCTACCTTAAAAAGTTAGGATTTGAACGACTTGAGCAATTAGTAGAAACTAAATCAGAAGAAGACTTATTTGATATTCCTGATATTACTGAAAAAGAACTTGCTACGGTTAAAGACACACCGCTTGTTAATGCAATACAACAATTCAAATTGGATTTGAATGATTTGAAAGAAGAGGTCGATGAAACGGAACCTACTCTTCAAGATCACGCAATCAAAGTGACTGTCAAATAGGAGTGGGCAAATTTTAAACTTATCCTACTTTCGTAAGTGCGATAATTGGGTAAGATATCTATTGAGCTTTGTGACAATATGGATAGCTTGTTTGTCGAATCCTAAAAACAAAAATCCTCACTTAATATTACTTAGTGAGGATTGAAAACGCTTCTATAACACATCGCATAGTAATTCGTCCTACAGTTTTTCTCAGTAATCACTGCTTTGCAATGTCCCTCCACATTTATATAAATCAGTTATTTTATGATGGGTTATGTCTTGCTCTATCATCGATTGAAATACAACCGTTTAAAAAATTTAAGCCCGAACTCGCAAAAAAACAACGAGATCAAAAACTTCTTTAGGAGAAGCATTTTGACTAGTGAGTTAATTTTTCACTTCTAAGCTTGACAAAATACAAATCAGATGGCGATACGCTTTGTTGTGATCTAAAATATACATTATGAATAAAACTTAAACATTTAGATTTGAATTTAATCTGTTGTGGTGGTTGTCATGAAACAAAAAGACGATGAAGGCATTTTGGACCGTAGTAGGCGGGGGGTTGTAAAAACAGGGATTAACTATGTAAAAAAAACAGCGATGGTTGGTGTTTTCATAGGCGAGATAGTGCCTATAACTGTGACCGCATTGGCTGTTAAAGGGATCACTCATGTAGCGAGTAAGATGGATGAGGGAAATATCAATAAGCAAAAAAAATTAGAACAGGATCTGGTTGGACTAGAGCAACGCAAGCAGGAGTTGGAGCAAACAATAAACAAAACACAAGACATGCTAAAGCATATAAAGGAGCATCCAGAAGATCGCGATGAATTTCCTGACGTTGAGGAGTTGAAAAAAAATCTGAAGGATGCGCGTAACGAAAAAGCTAAAATTATAACGAAAGAAATTCCAAAAATAAAAGAGGAGATGGAGAAAGCTGGAAGTAATGTGCTAGTGAAGCAATTAAGTCTGGTGGATCAACAAATTAATGATACCTTATCGAAAGGAGTCGAAATGGTTAAAGATAATATTACTACTTTTAAAGAAAAAGGATTGGTTTCTGGAACGACAAAACTCGTAACAAATGTGGTATCGCAAGTTCCTGGTGCTAATACTACTTTGAAAACAGGCATGAAAATCGTTGATACAATTTCTTCTGGAAAATTGGAATCAGGAGTAGTTTCTAAGGTAACTAAAGAAATTACTGGAGGAATTATTAAAGCGAGTGGTTTAAATGATATTTTAAAAGTAACTGGTGGTAAGGAAGTTGTAAAGGCAATGGTTAAAGAAAATATACAACCCGGAATAAAAGATCAAGTAAAAAATATTGTCAGTAATATTGGAAGTTACTTTAGCTGGTGGGATAAAACACCTAAAGAAAATAAAGGCCTTAACATTTGATAAGGAGAATAATTTATGAGTATCTTTACCTCCAGGATGATGGCAGCTTTCACACCAAGCGATTTGTTTATTAATTTATATGGTTCGATAATGAGCGAATATGATAAGGAACCACATAATTCAGGTGCTTATGATGAGCTTGCTGAAATTGTAGAAAGCGCCAATGAAGAGGGTATTTTATCAGTGATAATGCGAAATGAAAAAACTCTTTATTTGTTTCCTATAACAGATATCCCACAAAAAGATGATTTCCTCTTGCAACTAACTAGTAACAGCAAACAAATTTTACAATATGAATTTAAAAAATGGTTTGGTCCTAAAGAGGTGTATGATGCGCTAATACCCCAAGATCAAGAAATTACTCAAGTATTGTTACAGTATTTCTCTTATCTCTTCTTTGTACATCATTTATCTTTTGCCAAGGGTCGATCGAATTGTCTTTATCTGAAGATTTCCCCCGGAAAAAAGTTAACAGAGTGGTTAATAAAAATAGGAAAAAAAGATATTAAACCAATGTTGAATTTAATAAAAAATAAACCTCCTGTTGAATTTTTTGATTCTATAACTACCATCATGGTTGAAACATCAGTAACTGATAAGGATGAGATTAATCTTTTTTTAAAAGAGCATATTGATACACTTATTAAGTATGAACATATTGCTTGGTTAGGTGCTCTTGAGATTGAGGATCCCCAATTACAATGGCCTTCAGATCTAAACGATCTTGATGTTTTTAATGAATGGTTTCAAATTGAAATTTACGATGATGTTGTTTCCTTAGGATCTATAGCTGATCAAGACGTGGGGCAATAAATTTGATTTTCTGTAATGAATCATCCCTCCACTGAGTTGGCAAAATATTTTTACCCGCTTAATGTTCAAAACTTGAGTATATCCGGCATTTTTCATCTTTCCTTTCTTTTACATTTCGATGTAACTCAATTCCTGCAATAGTTGTTTCAGCTACTTCAAAATGATTTAAAACCAACGCTCAGAAAAAACGTATAAATCTTTATGCATTCTATTTTATTCCATATGAATCTAAGAAGAGAGATTTTTTAGCTTAAAATTACTTATATCGTTTATAACTAATTGAAATTAAAAATATATTTAACAGGCGTATATCACATATAAACATAATCAATTGGAATTATATTGCTCAATTAGGTTAAATAGTAACATGATGTTTTAAATGTACTTAGTCAAGGACTTCAAATTGATTCTGGCTAAGAATTTAACAAAAATTACTAGAGTAGGGACTTATAATGTTTGAAGAAATAATAAAAATCTTAAGAGATAAAGTAACTGTAAAAAAGAATGTTAAGGAAGCGATAGAACTCAGTAAGCAAATTGGTTACCAAAAAAATTTATCACTTATTTTGGATATTTTAAAAAATGCACCAGAAAACAGTATTGATGTAGTTGTTTGCAATCAGCTAATGAATAAGTTTAATAGAAATTGGGCTTTCACATGTGCTGTCCATAATTTATTAATTACAAGGGAAATAATTAATGAGGCTAGTTTTAATAGCTTTATTACAATGGCAGGGAAAAATAGACAATTTGGGGCGGCAAAAAATGCCTTTGAGTTAGCTCGAAAAAGAAATTTAGCGAATGAGATTACTTTCAATAGCTTCATTGTTGCTGCAGGAAAAAATGGACAATTTGAGACTGCTCAAAATGTTTTTGAATTATCTAAAGAATTAAAATTAGCCAGTGCAGTTACCTTCGCTAGTTTTATTGATGTGGCAGGTAAAAATGGGCAGTTTAAAGCAGCACAAAATGCTTTTGAGTTAGCTAAAAATTGGAAGTTAGTCAATGAAGTTACCTTCGCCAGTTTTATTGATGTAGCAGGAAAAAACGGGCATTTTGAAATGGCGCAATATGCTTTTGAGTTAGCTAAAAATTGGAAACTGGCCAATGAGGTTACCTTTGCGAGTTTTATTGATGCGGCAGGAAAAAACGAGCGGTTTGATGAAGCACAAAAAGCCTTTGAATTAGCTAAACTCTTGCAGTTAGCAAATCAGATTACTTTTAATAGTTTCATTAACGCAGCAGGAAAGAATGGCCAGTTTGAAGTAGCGCAAAATGCATTTGAACTGGCTAAGGAAAGAAAATTAATAGATAAGATCACGTTCGCCAGTTTTATTGATTTAGCCGGAAAGAGTGGACAATTTAAAGCGGCACAGGATGCTTTTGAGTTAGCTAAAAAATGGAAGTTGATCAACGAAGTTACTTTTAATAGTTTTATAAGCATAGCAGGGAAGAACAAGCAGTTTGAAATGGCGCAAAAAGCTTTCGAGTTAGCTAAAAAATGGAACTTGGCAAATAAAGTTACTTTTGCCAGTTTCATTGATGCGGCAGGAAAAAATGGACAATTTGATGCTGCGCAAAATGCTTTTGAATTAGCAAAGAAATGGAACTCGTGTGATTGTTATACTTTTAATAGTTTTATTGATGCGGCAGGAAAAAATGGTCACTTTGGGGCAGCACAAAATGCTTTTAAACAAGCCATAGTTTTGCAATTAGCTGATGAATTAACATTTGCTTGCTTTATCGACTCAGCAGAGAAAAATGGCCAGTTTGAAGCAGCACAAAATGCCTTTGAGTTAGCTAAAAGATTGAAATTAGCAGACAAACTTATTCTTCCTGGTTTTGTTACTGCGGCACTGTCTGAATAAAAACAAAGCATTAATAGTAGATAAAAGTGCCCCTGTATTGCTTTTCCTGAGCTAAACTATTTAATACGGGTTCAATTGGATTGCAAGTATGAAATTCGTTTGTGTTCTTTTTTTGGGGCTAATTTCTGTTAATGTTTGGTCATCTGATTCCGATGATTCTGCTTGTAGCCTTCAGGGAGTTTTTCGAAATACTAATGGATGTATGCCTGTGGTATTTGTTATTCGCCATGCAGAGGATACGTCATCGGGAGAACATGCACTGACTGCAGAAGGAAAAAAACACGCCGAGCTATATGTTATGTTATTTAAAAATTATATATGGGGTGATACTCATAGTGTAGGTAAAGACAAAAGCCAGGCTTGTGTGTGTCCTATCGGTAAAATTATAAGTATTAGTAATAAAGGGGGAGATGTTTCGCCTCGAAATCCTAATCCTAATCCAAGTCCAAATCCATACAGTACCGTAGAAAATCTTAGCCAAAGTCTAGGAATTCCAATTAGTACTGATAATGGTGAAAGTCAATATTGGAGTAGTTTTCAATGGACTGCTGATGCCAAGAAAAAATTGTTTGATTATAGTGGAAATTCAGCCCAATATTCTGTTGTTATCGCATGGGATAAGCAAGGTTTGAACCCTACAGAAGAAGACTATAAAAAATTGATGGGTTGGCTTAAGCCACCGGAGTCAAAAGTTCCATTTAAAGATTTTACCCCCTTATTAAAGTATTTTCCTAACACACTTCCAAATGCAGGCTCGATTGCATTAGACCCTCTGAGAACATATCTATGGGTTTATTCTGACCAAAATGAGGAAGGCAAGTTTATGAATCTTCGAGTTTATCAACAAATATTTTATGCAAAGGATTGTAAAAAAGCCCAGTCATTCGTTCCTACTATAAATTCGGAGTGTATTATTCCCCAGCAACGCAGTTATTAGTTGAGTTTACAATAGGCTTGTTGTTTTTATATTGAAATTTAACAAAAAAAGATCTTTATGTTCTTTTTATGCTATAGTATTTCATTTATTTTACTGGCTTTATGTTTATGAAATATGTAAATAAATACTTTTGGCAATTTGTCATCTCTATTTTTTTGTCAAGTATATTGATTGCGACAAAAGTTAATGCAACGGCGGTGCATATTCTGCAAGCGAACTTATTTTCTTGGTCTACTATGGATAAAAAAAAGAATCCTCCCCCAATTGTTCGGATGACCTCTTACATTAACGAACATAATTTTGATTTTATTACCACTCAAGAAAATGACTACTTATTGATGGACAGCGTTTATAAGCTGGACCAAAAATATAAAATAGCTGGAATAAGAGAGGATGCTTCTATTTTTTATGATAGTTCTCGTTGGGCTATGGTAGAAAATAGTCAAAAAACGATACCAATGACTTCTGATGGAGGAGGTCGGAGGGTTGCGGTATTTTCTCAATTCAAGAATTTAAAAAGTGGTGAGATTGTTGCCCTTGGGACTACCCATCTTTGTATTGCATGGGGCGGACATGCCGATTGTGTTGGCGGGCAAGTGTCTGCTCATAATAATGATGCACGAGCAATAAGTGCATTTATGGAAGAGTATTCTGCTCGCGTAAAAATTCCAACGTTTATTACAGGTGATTTTAATAATCTTCAAGATAATTTAAATCAAGCTCAAATCATGGAGTCAACTTTTGTTAATTATGGTTTGGCTGCTGTGAAATCCAATGGAACTTTTATAGGCCCAACCTTTGGAAATGCTGTAATTGATTTTGTTTATTTTCGCCAAGCAATATTGAAAAATGCATCGCTTTACACACAAATACAAGGAAATCCTTCCGATCATTCAGCGATTGATGTCACATTTCAAATTGGTCTATGAAATAGTGAGTGTTCATGCCTCATGCACCGAAAGGTTGGATTTGAGCGCAAGTTGCGCGAAAATCCAGCCTTTCATTAAAAGAAGCAAGCATACCCTCTAAATAGATATTGAAATAAGATGACGTTTAAGTGTCTCATCAAAGAGTGTCTGCTGACTACTTAAAAAATGAGGTGTTATTTCTTAGAGCCAATCATAAATATTCTTTGGAAAGGCAGCAAAATTTTATTATTTTTTTGCAAGTGGTATTTTTTTGAAATTTCCTGAATATATTTTTTACTAAATAATTGGACATCCATTTCATTCATGCTTGTCAATATGGGTCTTAATCCAGTGCCTTTAACCCAATCAAATATCGCTTGAAAATGTTCCATTTCCTGGTAATAAATTGTTTCCCATAAGTGTACTGTGTAAGATGATGCGCTTAGTAAATCGTAATAGGATGGCAAATGATAAAGAGGTTTACTTAATTCACCATAAATTAATTGCTTTAAAAAGGGTCTCCATTCATGATGCGTTTGTAGCAATTTAATAATGACTTGATGAGTAGGTAAATGAAAATTATTTGGCATTTGTATGGCTAATATACCACCAGAATTAAGCAATCCTAATAGTTTGGGAATTAAAGAACGATGTTCGGATAACCATTGCAATGATGCATTTGCAAAAATACAATCAATTTTTTCTGGAGGAGAAAAGTGTGCAATATCACCTTGAATGAACTCAATGTCGGCGTAAGTCGATCGGGCTTTATTCAACATATCAGCCGAAGAGTCTATCCCTATTATTTCGGCTGAAGGCCAGCGTTGCTTTAATAATATACTGCTATTTCCTGGGCCGCAGCCCAGATCATAAACTATCTTAGGTTGAAATGAAGAAGGAATTGCATTGAGTAAATCGAGGGCAGGGCGTGTTCTTAATTCTAAAAATTGACTGTATATTTTTGCATTCCAAATATCTTCCATTTTTTCCTCGCTCTTGAACTATTTAGACGAAAAAGAAAAAGGACTCATCTTGCAATTAGAAAAGATAAAGGCTTTTCTGATTTATGAGGAAATATCCTTTTGAGCCTTTTCTACAGCTAAATAGACACATACAATGGTTATTATAGCCATCAGAATGAGATAAATGGAAACTGGCCAAGTTTTTCCATTTGTCGAATGGACTATTTCAGTCGCAATCAATGGAGTTAAACCACCGGAGAGCGCTGCGGATAAGTGATAAGCAATTGCCGTTCCGCTATAGCGAATACGTGTTTTAAAAAGCTCAGAATAAAATGCACCTTGAGCTCCATGCATTGCTGCATGAGCAAAGCACATGCCAAATATTACAGCAAAAAAAATCAAAGAAGGGTTTTTAGTTTGCAATAACCAGAAAAATGGAAAAGCAAACAATCCCATCAATACAGCACCTGAAATATACACCGGGCGACGTCCAATCTTATCCGATAGTCTTCCAAAAAAAGGAATGCAAAATGTTTCTAAAATAGCACCCGTCATTACTGCATAGAGTAAAAGTGTTTTTGATAATTGCAGTTGGATTGTTCCATAACTTAATATAAAAACGGTTAATACATAAAAAGAAGAGCTTTCTATAAAACGTGCACCTATCGCCAAAAGAAAGTTTTTAAAATGAGAGCGCAGCATTTCTAAAGCTGGGACTTTAGGAGGGCGTTTATGCTTCATAGCCTTCACAAAAACCTGGCTGTCCATAACTTTCAAGCGAAGATAAAAACCAATAAACACTACAAAACAACTCAATAAAAAAGGAATACGCCAGCCCCAAGACAAAAATTGCTCTTTGGGAAGAGAAGAGAAAATAAGTAATATTATAATAGAAAGTACTAAACCAAATGGGGCTCCAGAGTTTGGCCAACTTGAATAAAAACCTCTTTCTTTTTCCCTACTTACTTCAGCAGACATAACAACCGCACCAGCCCACTCACCTCCGACTGCAATTCCTTGAATACATCGTAAAAGGATGAGACAGAGAGGTGCAAAGATACCAATTGTATTATAAGTAGGAAGTAAGCCAATCAAAAACGTAGAGCCACCCATTAAAGACAATGTCGTAATCAGCATCTTCTTACGACCTAATTTATCTCCAAAATGACCAAAAATAATACCCCCAAGAGGTCTGGCAAAGAAACCAACAGCATAAGTTGCATATGCAGCCATGATTCCTGCTACGGGACTAAATTTAGGAAAAAAAAGAACATTGAAAAACAAAGCGGAAGCAGTGCCAAATAAATAAAAATCATACCATTCAATTGTTGTGCCAATAAAACTTGCAATAGAAACCTTTCTAGATGCTTTCGATTTAGGGTCTTGTCGTATGATGGACATATAATAAACTTAATAATAACAATAGGTATTCATTCATCCTATATGAATTTTTTTAAAAATGCGAATTATAACTAAGCAGACCTCATTAAATATCTATAAAAAACAAAGAAGTTAGTGTATTCTGCAATTTTTATAGATTAGTTTTAGAAAAATGATAAG
>NZ_LNYU01000085.1:210683-295314 GCF_001468135.1 Legionella santicrucis
AATCATAAAACCTGTTAGTTCTCTTCTGTTTCTATGAAATCTAAAAAGTGCATACCTCCAACATAATTCGAATAACTCCATTAATCCTGTCCTAATTTTTTTATATTTAAATAAAAGGTATGAGATTTTGATTTTAGGAGTTGAAAATGGAAGAGCTAAAAAAAGAAATGTTACAAAACTTAATTGTTTCTGTAGAAATTCTTATCAAAGAAGAAATAAAAAGTCACCCAATTCTGAAAGGGCCAGCCTCTTCTGCTTCTAAGATTCTTAATGTGATTAATGAATTTAAAACTTTAAATGCAGAAGAACAAGATAATATCGAAAAACTTAATCGCGTGGTTGCAAAAATAGAAAGATTAGCTTTAGCTTCCCAACGTAATCGAGATAATCCACTTGCTCGATTTTTGATGGCTGATTCTTCAGGAGTGTACGATGATATTGTGAATAGTATTGCTGCTATCAAAATGAATAAGTTGTTGCAAGATTCAGTATCATCTCCAGAAGTACAACAAGAGAATTGGATAGAGCTCTCTTCACAAGGTAGATCTGAAAGCCCTAAAGAGAGTATGAGTGAAGAAATCAGTGAGAGTGATTTACTTATATCTTCATCTTTACCTTTACCTTCTTCGCGGCCTGATCCGGAGTTAAAAAGGGAGGAACAAAAATTATCATTCTCAGCAAAAACTTACGATGATGAGATTTGGGAAAGACCTATTCGAAGGCGTAAGGCTAGAAGCCCTCAACAGGAGACTATTGATCTTAATGATTTGTCGATATCCTCCTCTATACCTTCTTCACAACAATCTCCAGAGTTAAAAGAGATATCATCACCTGCTTCCTCCTCCTCCTCTTCTTCTTCACAACCTGATCCAGGGTTAAGAAGACCGCGATTACAACGTGCAGATAGAGCTATATTTAGACAGTCAGTAATAAGACCTCTGATAAATATCAATGCAGAAGATCAAGGTAAAGCTGTTGAAAAACAAGAGGCTCCACAAGCATCTTCTCCGAGTTTTACCTTTGTTTCTGAAGCAACGAATCAGCAAATTATTAAAGTAATAAATACCAATTATGCACCTAATCTTAAGGGTAATTTTGAATCTATTTCATCTCAAAGCAGCCAGGAGATGCTGAGCAGTTTAGAGCAAAATTTAAGAATTTGTGAACGCTTAAAACATCCTTACCCTACTTGGGTTTACACAAGAATTGAGCCTGAACAGCCGGGAGAGAAGGCCATCATAAAAATAAAACACGATCCAACAACCTCTATAACACATAAAGAATTAGATACAAAGATTAAGTATTCTATAATTACGAGAAAATTAAGTATCATAGGCGGAGTATTAACTCTTCTTGACTCACCAGATTATTTAACATCTAACCCGGAACAAAAACAAGCAATAAGAAATGAACTTGCCAGGCTGAGTAATGAAATCATTGCATCCAGAAACAATGCGGTGACACCTGATCCCAAAGAAGAGCTGGATCGTTTTGTGGTCAGCTTAGCCACATCGCTTAAAACAATGACTAATCCAGTACCCAATAATATAATCCGTGATATTCGCGAAGCAGAGCGTTATTTTGTTGCCGAACATAACAAAAATCAGGTTTTAATTGTAGAAACCCCTAGAGAAAATGAAACAATCCTACAAATAGATATTGGACTCAATCATCAACTCACTCCGGAGCAAAAACAAGAATACTTGGCCATTCATAATAACGAAGACAAGCAACCTAAGTGGTTTCAAGCGTTGAGTGCCGCCGAACAATCTTGGTATTTGGAAA
This sequence comes from Legionella santicrucis, assembly GCF_001468135.1. Classification (GTDB taxonomy): domain Bacteria; phylum Pseudomonadota; class Gammaproteobacteria; order Legionellales; family Legionellaceae; genus Legionella; species Legionella santicrucis. The sequence continues at coordinate 212,469 of NZ_LNYU01000085.1, forward strand.
GAATCCCACATCCTAATAATCCTGAAGCAGTAAAAGAAGAGAAATGGAATAATTTCCAACTTCTTTTCAAATCATCGGCTATGCCGCATGCCCCTGGCTTTCCTAATGCTCGAATCAATTATTTAATGCTAAAACGAAATGAAGGCCTTGAAGTTGTTAGTGCAAGTGTGAAATCGGCTACTCCTGTGAGTTATGAAATGCCTTCTGAGGAACAGGAAAAACACTCTAAAGATAATGCACAACAACTTGTAAATATTACCCAACATTTGGCCTCCATCAATCATGAAAATTTATGGGGGAATTTCTTTCGTGATAATAAACCTAAAATACCGATTTTAATCCAATCATTATTAAGCGAAAAAGTAGAAAAGATGGGGTTCGAAGTAGCAAAGGCGGATAACCGACTAATTCAAGGCCAGGTAAAGGCCATGAAAGATCTGGATGCAGAAGGATTTCACCTCATGTATCACAATGATGGGACTAATGCTTTTTCACGTGGAAATAAAATCAGTATGCGTGATGATCCTGAGTTTGAAGAATTAGTCAATATTGCTGACGAATTCCTTGCTGCAGTTTATCACGAACTTGACCAAAGAATTAATGAAAAATCAGAGCATGCTAATTCTGCCTTGGAAGTTGAAGGAGGATATTTATTTTGTGTTGAAAAAGGAAAAGCAGTTGAACAACAGACCCGTCTTAATAAATTCATAGAAAGATTAGAAGGAAATCCACATATAACATCGGAGCAGAAGGCAAGTATCATCATCATGATTCGAGTTTTGGATGAATATCATCGTGACCCTCAAGAAGATCCAAAATTATCACGTAATAAGGCAGAATATATTATTGCTTTAAAAAAGCTATTAGTTGAAGCAATGGGAGGGGCAGCTAGTAATAATTGTAAAAGTGGAAAAGATCGAACCGGACAAAGTGAAGTCTATCAACATGCCCTCACTTTATTTACCATGCTCCATTCAGAATCTGATGCACTCTTGAGTTATGATGAGAAAGGCGATCGTCGAAATTCATTTTGTCAACTTGCAGCGATGCTTAATGCATCACAGAAGATCCAAGAGGCAGCTGCTTTTAATACACCAGGTTGTGTAGGGACTAAATCAAATGGAATCTCTAAAATTATTGATGATGGTATTCGCCAAGAGGGACAGTTTAAAGAGCTTCATTCAAAAGGCTGTAAATTAGCAAGCATGAATAAGCCCAAAGAGTTTATTAAGGATGAAAGTAGCAAGGCGATGGAGGCGCAAAAAATGACGAATAAGACAACAAATGCGAAAAATAGATTAAATGATATAAAAGGTTTGGCAAATAAAAAGGCTCAAAATAGTGGGTACGAAGATATCACTTCTGAAAGTAGAAGAGATATGTCAATGAGTAGATAATGTATTTGATTAAAAACATTATAAGAATTAGATAGGTGAGTATGTACTCGAAAATCCCCCGAAGTAGGGGGACAGTTCTGAAAATAAGCTTATCTACCCAAGGAGAAGAGGGGAATTGCTTCTGGTGGGGCGTCGATCAAAGCAATAAGCTCAAGAAGTAATTGGTTGGCTTTTTGATCGTGGTTGAGTAATCCCCATTTTTTCTCAGCTAAGTGGGGTTCAGTACGATAATAAATCGAGAAAAAACCATTACCTATATTTTCTTGTTTGATACGTAAAAGAGCATGTTTTTGAATCAATGGATGATCAACGCTTGCCTTATTTTGGCAGAAATCGCCAAATGAAAGAGACATTTCGTCTTGATAATGTTCTAAGTACTCATTTTGTATTGTTTCGAAAACGGTGGAATGTCCGCTATCAAGTTTTGAGTCTTCACGTAGCATGCGTACTATTCTTGAAAGCATATCGTTATATTGTGTAGGACTTGCTTTTTTCAGAGAGGATTTTCCTTCCTGCAAATCTGTTTCACTCAAATGGAGAGAGTCCATTAAGAAATGAATGCATTGCATTGTTTCTTTATAATGAAGAGTTGTGCCATAACTTGCACAAGCAAGTCGGAATGCGAATGGGGTAGGTTTTGCTCCCAAATGATAAAGACGTAATGCTAAATCCTCATGACCTAAACGCAACAAAAATTCAGCAGGCAACATTGCTTCATAGGTAAAATTATCTTCATTATCAATAATAGATAATCGCTCATCATGAGTTATGCTAGTCTCAATATAACCAATAAAATCGTATAATAATTCAATAAGAGCTGGGTCATCTAAGCTCGATACAATTAAACTTTTGAATGGGTTATTGCCGCTTTTGGGATGAATCAAATTCAGGTAAGGGGATTGATCAATAGTCGCAAAATTAACTCGCTTTGCCATCAATTCCCGAAACAAAGAGGTCATTTGAGTGGAAGAGAAATTTAATTCATTGGTCGCGATAATATTTGCTAAAGTTGTTCTTGATTGATTTTCTTGAGTTATAGACTCATGACTGCCATAAATTCTCTTTGTTGCGGTATTAGTCCAATGAGGGGGGGTATGGCCCTCTTTTTCAATAGTAGTATGGCTATTAACTATAATTTGTTGATTTAAATATTCAGCATCGTAGCTTTGAATGAAAGACATTAGAAGATTATATTTAGCTTCTTTGTCGAGCGGGGCATTTAATAGTTCTGGTAATTTGCTATCCTTAATGATTAATGGTTCTTTGCATAACGTTTGAGAGAAACCAGGATTAGCATTATGATAAAAAAAATGTGGGGCTTTTTCTGCCATTTTATCGCGCATAATTACGAACCTATTCAGAAAGTTTAAAATTGATTGCTAATATAACAAAAGCGCTGAATCATGTTTATTATGTAACCACTATCTAATATCTATAGAGTAGTTTTATTTTATCCATGATGGCTTCATATTGATGATATTGTGCATATAAGTCAAGTGTAAAATGGATCTACTTTGTAAAAAAAAGAGCATTTCTTAGTGTACTTAAACATGGTTAACGCGTGAACATTCCAAGACATAGATTGTTGAATTGAAAAGGTTCCTGTTTTTGTATGTACGAACTAAAACTCATTGCAGCCATTGGATCTCTGTTTAGGTTTGATAACTTGGTGCTATAGGCATTTTATAAGCAGAAGTTACCTGAGCATAATGATCGTAATGACCATTCATCTCTGTTATCGGTTTATATGCTTCCTCAGTTTGATATTTCGTTAATACAGAATGTAATATTTGATTAAAGTTATCACTTGAAGTTAGATTCATTTCTTGTTTTAAATCTTTTAAGAAATTCCCTAAGCAATTTTTCCCAAATTTTTGTTCTATTTTAGATAATGCTTCAAGCGCATCATTTTTTGACAATTCAAAACATGAATCAATTTCCGGGCTAAAAATTTCAGAAATATGTGTAGGGATATTCTTTATAGATAAAGATTTGGCTTGAGCATAAAATAGGGATGCTCCTATATTGTAGCTTACGATATCAAAAGCGGCTTGTTGGAATGCGCCCATGAGTTGGGTCACTTGCCAATCGTCCTCTATTTCTTTATTTATTTCACCAGCTCTTTTAAGTTGCATATAGCCAGCTCCTAACCTGATTAAAGGCTGATAGAGAGATAAGCTTGTAGTCGCATCTATGATTGCTTTTGTATAATGATTTTCTTCATTAGATCCATAAGCTTTAGCTAAAGGCTCTATCATATTCAAAAAATACTGTTCACTAATATTATTGGCGCGAGCGTAATAATCTAGGCTATTGGCTAAATTAGATCCGTAGCTAAGCTCATTTCGTATAATTTGTTCGGTTGTAATTGGAGGTAATTTTAATCGGGTAGAATTTGCTTTTTTAAAAAATTGACCTCTTATTATCCTGGAGGTTGGAGTTCCAGCCTTACTTTTTTGAGAGGTCATTTGTTTTTTAGAACCCATGATATCAAAATTGTGTGTTCCTTCCGCATATTTAGTGATGCCCCATATATAGGTCCTGAGTGCAAACATTGAAAAATACTCACTATGAAGCTTATCATTTTTTAATTCACTGACAGGAGAATAATGATATTTTATAAACTCATCTCTTTCTTGTTGGGTCATGAGCTTGCATCCTTTAGGACTATCAATCTCTTCAGTTCTAGCAAATAAGGTTAAATCGGTGGGTATTGGCATTTATAATTCTCCTTCTGTAATTGTAGATCTAAAAATAAAAACTACATAATAATAAAATCAATAGATTAATGAAGGAAAATAATGAGTCGACGCTTTTTTGCTGCAGAGTCACAATTTTTTTATGTTTTTTGCGTCTAATCTCGTAAATAGAGATTAATACAACAGATAAAAACATTCTTTTTTATGTCATAAAAGGTTTTTTTGCAGGAGGTATGAAATTTGGTTTTTTCGCAAAAAATTTTGAATTTTGAGCTTTAAAAAGGTTATTACGTTTTCATTCTCAATTTTGTATGCGGAGGCCCCTACTCTCATCATGCTCTAATTCAGGTTGTTTATCAACATTGTATAATGCTTTTATTTCATTAAGCTTTTGTTTAAAAGCGCCAGTCTTATGTTTGCTATTATTTACCTGGTTATCGAGTTTGTTGATTTCCTGTTTTAATTGGGATGATTCAAGTTTATCGATTTTATTAATTAAATCTTCTGCTGCTTTTATATGATGTCTGTTCCAGGCTCCACTTAAAATGCGCTGAAATACAGAATTGTTCTTAGTATAATCAAGAAGGATGGCTTTCATGAGTTCGCGCTGGGCCTTATCTAACTTGCCTTCAAGTCCCTCAATTTTTTCACCGAGTTTTTCTATTTTCACCTCTCTTTCACTTATTTTCTTCCCATAGATCCTTTCGCTCGCATTTGTCACGGTGCTTTTCCGAGCTTGAATTAAATTGTTGCGCTCTGTGTTATCTAACGTTAGTCTATCATTTTTATATTCCTGTAGATCCTTATTTATGGTGTTATCTTTTTCTAATCGCAACTTGTTTAACTCTTTCTTATTGTCATTGCGCTCGATTTCCTTATCTTTCAGCGATTGTGCTATTTGTTGAATATTCTCTGTAAGCTCTGAAATTTTGGTACCCGATGTGTATGTGATTGGCGATGAACTTAGGAATGTTTCTATTTTTAAGAGTTTGCGTACTGCATTTTTTTGTTCATTATTATAGTTATCAATATATTTATTTTTTACCTCAATATTTTCTATCTCGGATTTTAGGTCACTTTTCTGGTTTTCAAATTTGTTTTCGATTTGTTTAACTAAATTATTATTATTCGTTAATTTTTTTTCAATTTCACTAAGATCAGCTTGATATAAACCAAGCAAAAGTTCGTTTCCGTTTTTGAGCTTAAGGTAATTAACTATGTTTGTTAAATATTCTCGATCTTTAGATTTGTTTTCGATATATTTAATCGTCTCATTAATTGTTGGAAACACCTTTTCTAAGCTATTTAGCTTTGACATGAGCTCTTTTTTTTCTTCTTCACTTAGATCATGCTTATTCAGCTTTTCTCTGATGTTATTGGATAACTCGAACAAATGTTGCCGCACACTCAAAAAAATATCTTTAGCATTGTTATTGGCAAAATCCTTTTCATCAAGACCTATAAGTTGATTAGTGAGTCCTTCTTGGTGTATCTCCTGTAATACATTTTTTAAATGTTCTTGTACCTCCCTATCAAGATTAGCAAGTATTGTATCTGCTTCTTTTAACTCTTTTTCAGATGGGGGGAATTGTAGTTCTATAAATTCTTGTTCTATTTTTTCTAACTCTTTCTTAACTGACTGAATTTCTCCTTCTTTTTTTTGATGCTGATGTGTTAATTCCTCTTTTATTTTTTTCGCTTCCTCTAAGCCTTCAGGACTAGAATTCTTTAATCGTTCTAATGATTGTTTTATCTCTTCTAATTCATTTTTTCCTGTAAAATTTAGATTTTCTTCATGTTGACTGATATATTGATCGCGCCTTGTTGTGAGATTTGAATCATTTACTGACTCGACTATAAGTAATGGCATTATTTCGCGGAGGAATGCGATATTACTTCCCTTTATCATTTCTATCATTACGATTTCAGGATCAAGCCCTTTGAAATCATCTTTCACTAATTTAAATTTATGGTGTTTATTATAAGACTCCAAAAATTCATCAAGTTTTAGAGCTGGACGTTTATCGGTAATTATATTTTTACTTTGCATGATTTCTTTTGAATAAGTACAGCATATAATCATATTGTAGTATATTTACTCATGAATTGTATTTCAGTCTTTTAAAGGATGCTGAGGCATCGCGAAGGCGCTTTCCTGAGCAATATAGGCGCCCAAAAATCATTGTAAAGACCAACGTATCTCTGAGTTTTCAGCAAGCATGCGTGACTGAAGACAGTGGATTGTTTCTCATGCTGCCAATGTGGACAGTCAATATGATAATGCCATTAACTACAACAGTCTTCGTTGACTGTCAGTCTTGATAGTCTCTCTGAACACCCTGTAGCACATGCTTTAGTATCGTATTGGCAACAACAAAAACCTCATAATGAACTATCTATCTGGATATATTATTGACAATAAAATTTGAAATATGATTATAATGCTTAGACGGATGTAATTTTTCACAAGGAAGGTGTCAGATGAAAAAGATATTTCAATGGTTGGCTGTAGTGCTCGATGACATTGTTGGTGTTGCTGAAGAGAAACCTAATAAACGTTATATGAGTATTTATGAGGCTCAGAAAAAATTTGATGCTGGCTTGATCAGCATGCATGAATACAATGAAGTATTGAAACGTACAAGAATGTGATTTAGACCCAAAACATAGATCAGTCATCTAAAAAGCATACCATAGATGATTGATTTTTATTCAATAATAGCGTATTATTTACGTTTGAAGTAATTACTTCAAATTTGAATCCGATGCGAATTGCAGCTTAAGTATGCCCTAACGAGATAGGGATAATTTAATGAATACTTAAGAGCGTAATTTCATGCACCAGTCTACTTTTCTCTATATATAAGCAATGTTTTCTGATACTACGAGTTAAGAGCACATCCCAATGATTTTTATTCCGATTTTAAAAGATTACTTGGGAGTAAGGATTATCATTGCTTATGGATAACGATTTTTAAAATTCATTGAAATTAATACGGTTTACTTAATTCATTAAGGAGCGATCGGATGGATGCCATCATTCGAGGAGATAAAATGAAAACAGCCTTATCATTAAACCATTTTATTCTACAAGCACTCAGGCCTTACAAACATTATGTTTTCATGTTTGTTTTTATTGCACTTTATTGGGCAGTCAATAATGCTCTTGCACCCTACATACTTAAAATTATCATTGATACAGTAGTAGCTCATGAGGGACATAGACAGGAAGTATGGAGTGCGGTGCAACCCTATGTCTGGTTTTATATCGCATTATGGATAGGAATTGCTTTTGATATGCGTCTCTTGGATTGGGTCAAGTTGCGTGTATTTCCAAGTATACGTCAAGATTTGATGAATAAAATGTTTGATTATTTAACAGAGCATTCCTATCGTTATTTTCAAAATAATTTTGCTGGTAGTTTATCCAATAAAATTGGAGACATGCATTCTGGGGTTATCACTATATTAACAACTCTTGATGATGCTTTTGCTCAATTTTTGGGATTAATCGTTGCTATTGGGATGATGTTGTTGGTGCATCCTTTATTTGCAGTTATTTTATTGGGCTGGGCGGCTTCTTTTTTATGTATTTCCTATTATTTTTTCCATCCTATACAAAATCTATCCCACATTTTTTCTACTACACGCACCAAAATATTTGGTCGCTGGGTGGACAGTATTAGTAATATTACTAATATTCGATTATTTTCTAGAAATACTTATGAAAGTCAACGGATCAGGGAATCGGTAGCTGAGGCTGTCAGTCAAGATAGAGCTATGGAGTGGATGATTATCAAGATGCGAATTTTCTGGGATATCAGTATTATTATACTTATTGGTGTGAATATTCTGCTCTTGGTTAATATGTACCAAAACAACCAGGTTTCAGTTGGAGACTTCAGTTTTATTATTTCCCTTTCCATTAGTATTTTTTACAACCTTTGGTATTTGGCGAGTCAATTTGTAACATTTGCAGAGGAAGCCGGAAAATGCAAACAAGCTTTAAGTATCATGGAAATGCCTCATGAAATCGCAGATAAAAAAGCGGCAAAACCCTTGGTAGTAAAAGAGGGACAAATTGAGTTTCTTGATGTGACCTTTCATTATCACGAAGGAGCCCATCTTTTTAAAAATAAAAACATTGTAATTCCTGCGCGACAAAAAGTAGGCTTAGTGGGATTTTCTGGAAGCGGGAAAAGTACCTTTGTGAATCTGATTTTACGTCTCTTTGATGTAGAGTCCGGTGAAATCCTCATTGACGGACAAAATATTGCTGAAGTAACTCAAAACTCTTTGCGCGAACAGATTACTATGATTCCTCAGGATACTACCTTATTTCATCGTAGTTTGCTCGAAAACATCCGTTACGGTTGTGTGGCAGCACCTGATGAAGAAGTAATCGCAGCATCCAAAATGGCCCATTGTCATGAATTTGTGAGTCAATTAAAAGAGGGATATGAATCTTTAGTTGGAGAGCGGGGTATTAAATTGTCTGGTGGCCAGCGTCAACGCATTGCTGTTGCCCGTGCAATGTTAAAAAATGCGCCTATCCTCATTTTAGATGAAGCAACTTCAGCATTAGACTCTGTTACTGAAAAGTACATCCAAGATGGATTACATGCTTTGATGCAAAATAAAACAACTATTGTGATTGCACATCGATTATCAACTCTGTCGCAAATGGATCGTATTTTGGTTTTTAATGCGGGTAGTATTATTGAAGAGGGAACCCATGAGGAGCTTATACAAGCTGATGGTCATTATGCCCATATGTGGCAAATGCAAGCGGGTGGATTTTTACCAGAGCAAGAAAACAATGACTCTTGAATTTGACATCAACTTTAGTAGGTACGAAAGCATAGCAATTGTCTTGAACTAAGAATTCAAGACAATTGCTTGCTATTCTGAGCATCATCATTATAAATAGAAGCAATATTGAAAAGCTCCTACATTTATTTAGTCAGCAGGTAATACTCATCATGAAAAAAAATAATATTGTTGTTTTGGATTCTAGGCCATTAATTAGTGATGGACTGTGCCTTGATAGTCTTTATGAGATAGGAGAAGTGATCCTCTATGATAAAACCCCTGACGAACTGGTGATAGAACGCAGTAGAGAGGCTGATATTATTATTACTAATAAAATAAAATTAACCGAAAAACATTTTAGTAAACTTCCATGCCTTCGCTATATTGGCGAAACGGCTACAGGTGTTGATAATATCGATATTAGGGCGGCTGCAAAGCACAATATTATTGTAACTAATGTTCCTGATTATAGTACTGACAGTGTCGCACAGCATGTGCTTGCTTTATTACTTACTCATACCAATCATGTTGAAGTTCATAACCAATCTATTCAACGGGGAGCGTGGCAAACTCAACCTTATTTTTCGTATTGGTTAAATCCCATAATTGAATTAGCTGGAATGACTTTAGGATTAATGGGATATGGCCGGGTGGCACAAAAAGTGGCTCAGGTGAGCAATGCTTTGGGAATGAAAGTTATTGCTCATAAACCAAGAATGTTTATCGATAAGCTAACAACGTGGGTAAGTTTCTCTGATCTTTTTAAACAAAGTGACGTATTAAGTTTGCATTGTCCATTGACTGAGGATACAAAAAATATAATTAACAGCGTGACGCTGCAACAAATGAAACCGACCGCTGTGCTTATTAATACTGGTCGTGGGGGTTTAATTAATGAATCAGATTTGGCCAGTGCGTTAAAGGCCAAGCAAATCACTGCTGCCTATCTTGATGTTCTAAGCGAAGAACCTCCGTGTATTGATAATCGTTTAATTGGCTTAACCAATTGCATCATCACGCCTCATATTGCCTGGGCCTCGGTTGCAGCACGAAAACGATTGCTAAATACAGTATGCGAAAATATTATTCATTTTATAAAGGGCCAACCCATTAATGTAATACGTCCTTCATAAATCAGTGTTTAAACAATTAAATCGATAACATCAGAAAAATAGCTTGGTTGCCCTGTTCTTGTGTACCAGGCTAGCACAAGTTTATTTTCATAGGATAAGCCAGAGTTGAGTAATACTAATTCTTTCTTGTCTAAATAAGGTTGGCATAATTCAGTGGATAGTACTCCAAACCCATACCCATTTATAAACAAAGATAATAATGATTCATTGACGTTAACAAAATGACGCTCTGGTCGAATATGCTTTAGTAAATCATAGTATTTTAGATAATTTAAAGTCATGGGATCAGATTCATCAAAATCTATTACTCGTTTGTTTGTAAAATCTCTTTTAAATCTCTTGTTTCCCAGGATGAAGAGCCTACCAAGACATAATTTTCCGCTTTGATGGGTTACTTGCATTTCTTTAAAATATGTTGAGGCTCGATAAAATTAGATTCTGTCAAACAATCATTCAGACACTGGTGAGCACGAACAAATCGCGGGCAAATTCCCAATGAAGTATGGGAGCCAATACTATATAAAAGTTAATGAATAATTTTCATCCTGATTAAAGACAAGAGTGTCCCTCAAAAAAATATCAATTACCCATGCTTAATGATTACTTAATACACACAATGTATAATTGCGAGCAACCAATTTTAGTGGGATCTATAAATGTCTAAATATGCTCCAAAAACAGCTACAAACTTACCATCAAATTCTCCTTTTCCAGCACAAAAATCACGCTATGAATCAAAGAAACCTAGCTATCAAACAAAACCAAACCATTCACAACCTCCTATGGACTCTGTGGCAGTATTTGAATGGGAGACTTTTGCTGCTTTAACTGATTTCTCAGATAACAGCTTGGCTGAAGTATATAAGCGTATTTCTCGAGATATTATTGAGCGCCCATACCATTATGATCCTCATAAAGTATTTAATGCTCAAGGTAAAAAAATAGATAAGTATCCATTTAGTAAAGCAAATAACACTGAACCTCCAGAAAAAATTCCTGACGTCGCTGTCTATAAGCAAAATCATGGAACCGGCCATGCAATACGACAGATGATTTATACCGATGCCTTAATCAATAAGATGGCTGTGGATGGCAATTCAAAAGGACGTGCTATCGCCCAAACAATTAATAGTAATCCTGAAATTAAAAGTGCTTTAAAATTAGCTGCATATTGTAAACGTATTGGCCGTACGTTTGATCATGAAAAAGATAATCGTGGCCATGCAACTATTTATTCAAAACGCTCTGCAGATATGTTTGAACAGATAGCGACAGAATTAGGATTTAACCATAATTTAATTCAAATTATTAAAGATGGCATGCTTGAACCCACCCCCAAAGAGAAACACACCTTAGACAGTTACAAAGATGTCGCAGGCATTAATGGTAAAGCTTTGAGATACTTTACTGAAAACGTATTGATGTCAGCTCATCGGATAGATTTAACCCGAATATTTTCTGTAAAGCGGAGTGCTTTAGAAAATTCTCTTCAATACTATTTTGATGATGCTCAATTAAAGGAAGTTGCTAATAATTTAGTAGAGATGGGATGTAAGGCCAATGCAATGACCGGAAATAAAGTTGCTCACCAAGAAGCTGGAGTTCATTATACTTATAAGCCTTCTTTAGATGGCAAAAAGCTAGTCGAGGTAGTGACTAATATAGATCAAGCCATTACCGATCTATCTCAGCTAAAATTAACAACATCAACTCCTGTGATAAATTTAGATATTCCAATAAGTCCTCCTCAACCTTCTTTGACTAAACATGTATTTGCCTTTGATATAGATGACACGTTAATCAAACAGCATTCATTCAAAGATAAAGGGGGGCCTGTCTTTAAGCAGAAAGAAATGTCTAAAATTAAGGCAAAAATGGCAGAGGCAATAAGTAATGGCCATGAAGTCTGGATTGTGACGGCTAATTGGACATATAAAAAAGATGATATGAAAAAATTATTTGCTCCAGACTCCGATAACCTACTAGAAAAAATAAAATTTTATAATGGTATCGATATTGGGCAAGAATTAAATATTCCGCGTGATCAATTACACACCATTCACTCTGAAGGCAAGAAAGCTGAATTTCTGTCAAAAGTAATAATGGAGAACGATGATTTAAAAAATTATAAAGTTAATTGTGTGCTTTTTGATGACACTCAAAGCCAAATCGATAAATGTGCTGCTTGCTGTTCTGCCAATATTAACATTGAAGGATATAGGGTCGATGATCATAAAGCCTTACGTAACGAGCGCTCGCGGCCCAAAAGGTTACTTTCTGACGTATTTGCTAAAAAAGTAAATAATGCACACCTTATAGCAACGCAACCTGGATTGAATCCACCTTCTGTACATTTGATAAAAGATTATTCTTTAGGTCATGGTCATAAAGTAATAGGAATCGCCGCCAATACAAAACCTGAAGGAGGATTTATTGTCCATGGAAAAAATTCCAATGGTGAGGATCGCTTTATTCAAGTTCACGCTAATGGAAGCATTCACAACTATCAAGGAAAGCGCATCATTAAAGGATATGTCGCTCAAAAAATGAAAGCGGAGGTTAGTGAGATTTTCAAACATTTTGATGTAATATTACCTGTGTCAGTAGAAAATAAAAATGTTTACAAAGTCTCAGCTGGAAAAAATATTCATTTCTTTTCCCCTTCTGTTCCAACACAGCACGTGAATAAATTAAATCACTCAATGGAAGCTAAGGCCCAACCTCAATGCTTTTAAAAGAGCTAAGTTAAGAACTAACCACTACTGTTCAAAGAAAAACGACCTCTCTCTCCACACATGTGGGGGGAGAGGACTTTCAGGGGCTAACTCACACGAAAAGATTGTATTTTTTTGCTTATCGCTTGAGATAATATAGTTATTTTATATAAATACAGATAATGAAAAGAATGAATTCCGTGATAAGGAATTATCATATTCTGGTAAGTGAATCTATGATCATGGATGTGGAAACACTGCATTATCTAGCATCCTTAAAGGTCATCCACAGTTTGTTCTCAAAATCATATAACTTACATTTCTTAAAAATGCTTAATACGTACTGCAACTTAAAATGATACTCATGAAAGTACTCTTCATATTTGGCTTTTAATGCCTTATGTGCTTGCGGTAAGTTATAAAAAGGAATTCTTGGATCTAAATGATGGGGGATATGTATCATTATATTGTGTAATAATACTCTGGAGATGTTTGAGCAATGGATAATCGTACTGCAGTACAACGCACCCACAGAATGAGACCATTCATTTTTTAAATCAAAAAAAGGGATATCGGGATGTGTGTGATGTAGATATACAATTATTGCAATGAAATAATTAAAAACGATAAAAGGTAAAATGACTGCAGCAAAAATACCAATAATACCTCCTGCAAAAACATATGCCAAAACTGACATCATGAGTGCGTAAAACAAAACTACAAGCTTACCATGTCGATAATATCGGCATTGTTTTTTTTCTTTACCTGGATTAAAGCACACCATTTGCTCCCACCAAATTCTGCGCAAATAATGGAAGGCACAAGTGAAAAAACACCGTTCTATTCGATAGAGTGAGCGTTGGAACGTAGAAAGGGATTGGTACTCTGAACACGTCAGTGGACGCCATATCCAATCTATTGGAGAAAAAGAGGCAAATCCATGGTGAACTTTATTATGGCCAAAGGCCCACATTCGATAAATATTTAATGAGGGGAGCATGGCTATTGTTCCCAGCACCTCAGAAATTTTGTTGTCTTTGAAAAGAGCCCCATGTGCCGCATCATGTGCCCAAACAAACATCATAGCTGTAGCTATGCCAGCAATGAAACCTCCCAGTAGCTGTAATTCCACATTAAAATTTAAAATAACCAGGAACATTCCTAACAAAAACAACATAAGATCAAAAAAATACCAGAATAAAGTCTTCATATGAGAACGCTTATAACACTCATTGGGAATGCTTGAACGAGCCACAGATGACTTTATTTCCTTTATTTGTTTCCATAATTTATCTGATTTGGTGGATTTCATAAGACGCTACCTCTAATACAGCTGACAAAAGTTATTGGAATTTCTAATTCAATAAATAAAAAAAATAATCATGAAATTGTGCTAAAAAATAGTTATTTAGAAAATATGAGTGTTGTTAGTGTCCTAACGCAACCTATAATCTTATTTTTTGATTATTTTAAAGGAGTTTTTTATAGATGACATTGATCTAGATCATGGAAACGTAAATGATGGCTCCAATAACTCTGTACTGGACGTGACGTAACGAGCGATATGGAAATGAAAGAGTTGTGTATTAAATTATTTGCTTGGAATATATCTACGGTCAGGTACATTTTATTCTTTTAATAATTAGAATCAGGCTTAAAATTTTTTGCCATGAGTATCATTCATGCCAGCAATAAGTTTTAATTTTTCTGGTTGCAGAAATTGAATGTTTTTATGATCGATCGCGATAATTTTATTTTCTTTAAATTGAGATAGAAGACGGCTGATAGTTTCTGCTGTGAGTCCTAAATAGTTACCTATATCTTGACGAGACATTGGTAGAAGAAATTTCGTTTGCATTTCTGATGGCTGTAATCGGAATGATAAATCAATAAGAAAAGCAGCAAGGCGTTGTTCTGCTGTGATTGAAAACAAATAATTTCCCATATTTAGTTGTTGGCTCATTAAATATAAAATATGTTCTTGTAGCGCAGAATTTAAATGCAGTAATTCCAGGAAATTGTCATAAGGAATTTCACAAATAACACTATCAGATAATGCCACTGCTGAAAAAAGATAATGCCCTGTGTAAATTGCTTCAAAACCAAGGACTTCACCAGTGAAATAAAATCCTCGAATTAATTCATTCCCATCAGCATCAATTTGAAAAGTTTTTAAATTCCCACATTGAATCGCATAGATGTTTCGAAATATATTCTGAGGAAGATATAAGGCTTCATGTTTTTTTAAATAATGATGTTGCTTCACTGCACGATTAATTTGCTTCATCCATCGTGAGTTTTTTTCTTCTGAAATACAAAAAGGAGAGAAGGTACAACGCTCACATGTTAAATGATAATTATCAATGTCTATCATATTAAAACCATCATGCAGACTGAAAAGGTTAGTTATTTATTATAAATTGCAAATGCATTTTGTAATACAAATTTTTTCCATGATATAGATCAATGTGGTTTATTAAAACGTTTATCGAAGAGGTCGTTATGTTGAATTTAACTTAATTTATGATCGAGGAACTGCTTTTGGTCTGTAGACAGGATTAATTCTAAAGCTTAGGGGAATGTGGGTTCGATGGCTTGTTCATTTCTGGGTGAGGTTGCTCTCTCGTCTCTATGATTGAAAAATCCATGCTGTTTTAATGCACTTATGGTTTCAGGCGTTAGTGAGTTTTGTTCTAACCAAGCAATTATGTTGTCTGCTGAAGTTGGATGGATATTTTGGGTTAATCCTAACAGTTTGGTGCACGCTGTTAAATCCAAAACTATTCCTGTCCCATAATTTCCATACACATAAAGCGCATAATAGAGGTACTCCCATGGATCAGTGCCATTTGGTGCTAAGTTGAATAAATTAGGGTGTGATGCAAGACTTGCAGCTGCATTTTTAAGCCCCAAAGCAGTGAGCGTGCAACAGCCGGTGATCAACAATGTTTTGAGCAGATCAACGGGTTTTTGTTTGATGTGGGCAAAAACATTACCAACAATGTGATCGGGAAATTCATATCCCGACATAAACGCTACTATACCAGCTGTGATCCCGGGAGTGATGGCAATGGCTAATTTAGCTGCATAATGAAGTTCATCTATGGGGCAATTGTCTAACAAGAGCTGACAGATCAATTTAAAACCATCATAGCCTGCCTGACTGCAAAAAATAAAAAATGCCGCACTTAACCAAGCACCAGTACCGGTTGTGGTTAGAAAAGTCACAAACTCATTCAGACGGGTAGAGCAAAATGGCGCTAATAAATCAGGCTGATCTAGCAGTTGTTGGTAAAATTGTCCCAATTTATCTTGGATTAATTCCTCATCAATGGTTTGATCCTCTGTTCCCATCCATGCTAATGCATCAGGATGTTGCTTATTAATAAGACTTAATTGCGCTATGATTTGTTTCTGAAATTGTCTGTCTTCATTAAATTTATTTTTAATCATGGTAAAAAAATTGGGTAAGAAGACAAGACGTACGGCGGAAGTCATGCAAAAACTGGATAAAGCAGAAAAACTGGATAAAGCTTGCGGAGCCCAACTGGCAGCATAATATCCCATGGCTCCTGAAGGTATAGCGGAAATTGTTGAGATCATCATGATAGTAGAGTTCGATAAAAAATTTCCGGTGCTGGTGCAGAAGCTTCCGGCGATTTTTTTTAAGCTTGCCATCATGTGTTGATAATAACTAAAACGTGTTCCTGTACCCACAGCGAGAAAAATAGCGGACGAACCAATCAGATATAATTGCGTGTTCAGATCCAATCCGGCCCACCACTCAGCACCTAACGAAGCTGGTGTTTTTGTCAATACATAGGGCAAAAAGGGGAGAGTGGTCACAAAAGCAGCAGTGCCATAAGCCACGGTCGACCAGGAAGGCAAATAGCGTGTCAATGAGGATGGTGAAGGTAAGTAACGAGTCAGCCAGCTAGTGGAAGAAGCAGGGGGCACATCAAACATGACAGCATCTTGGCTCGGCTCGAAAGTATGATAATTAGGTAGAGGGTTGATATTCCATTCTCTTCCATTTTTTGAATGGGTTACAGGTGGAATCTCTTGCATTTCTAAAACAACACTACCATCTTCATGTTCTGTTTTCATAGTCCATCTCATTCAACAGCTTTGATTGAAAACTATCAAATTGGCGCTTACTGTGCAAGGATTTATAATTTTTATTCAAACGGGCTGGATTTTCATGAATAAATAGTAGTTGCCTCAATTATATTCGCTGAGTTGGAGCACTGCAGGGTACCTCTGAGTCTTTCGGTAGCAATTTTACCAAGAATCTCCATGATTACCTCTAAATAGTAAATAATGTTATCAATTTTTGTTTGTTGTTTGCCATTTTGCAAATAATTATACTTATTCTTATTCACGAATTTTGGAGATTGTTATGCGTATCGTGGTTATAGGTGGAACAGGCACTTTAGGGCGGGCAGTAGTCAAGGAATTATCATCACGTCATGAAGTCATAATCGCTGCAAGGCAAAATGGTGATGTCTTTGTTGATATAACAGAGCATCATTCGATAGAAAACATGTATAAAACGTTAGGCCGAGTCGATTCGGTTATTTTAACAACTGGAACTGTCTATTTTGGTGCGTTGGATGAAATGACAGGATCGCAATATTGTATCGGTTTAAATAATAAGCTTATGGGACAAGTTAATACGGTGTTGATTGGACTTCCTTATGTCAATGATGGTGGTTCATTTACACTAACTAGCGGTATATTAAACCGTGATCCTATTCGTTATGGCTCATCAGCCGCCATGGTCAATGGGGCTTTGGATGGTTTTGTTAAAGGTGCTGCCATTGAAATGTCGAGAGGCGTACGTATTAACGTAGTTAGTCCAACTGTTTTACAGGAATCGATGATTGACTACGCCGACTATTTTCCTGGATTTATACCGGTGCCTGCTGCTAAGGCAGCAATAGCATATTCCAAAAGTGTAGAAGGCACGCAAACAGGACAATTATATTGTGTGTGAAAGTTTAAAACTTGATTTTGTGTTGTGTCCTTATTGGCGTCCCGGAGAGGATTTGAACATCCGACCTGCCCCCCTTGGGGGGCTCGATATATCTCCATATATCGGCATGTAAATCATATCTTTATAAATAAAGGGTTTTTATGGTTTTTAATTGTATGGAAATATATTGTCATATAACCATACGCAATTAATTTGCACCCTATATGTACCCTAAATGAAAAAGTATATACTGCCTCTATGCTTTTTTAATCTAAAGATCAAAATAATAATTTATGGATAGAGAGCAGTTATGAACGATTTATTACTAATTATCTATGGGTAAAAATTATTTTAATGAAAAATTTGCCACCCATAGATGAATTTAAGTCAAATCTCTGCAACTTAAGGCTGTTAATTTGTTAAACCAATTACTGAATTTATTTGTTATTAAATAGTATTGAGGAATTTTATTCTAAAATAATAGGTTCAATATTTAGTTGTACATCATAATGTTCTTTAATTTGTGTTTGAATCCAATCAGCAAATTCCAATAACTCTGAATGATGAGCGCCACCATAATTTACCATAATCAATGCATGCTGCTGGTAAATGCCAACATTACCTTGTCGCGATCCTTTCAGACCCAAATTATCAATAAGCCATCCTGCTGATAGTTTAATTTTATCGGGATTGGGTGTGGGGTATATAGGTAAAGTAGGGTGTTGAATACATAAATTCTGCGCCATTTTCTTTGATATAACGGGATTATGGAAAAAACTACCTGCATTACCTAGCTCGTTGGGGTCGGGCAATTTACTTTGACGGATTTTTATAATTATATTACGCAAATCATATGGTGTTGGATAAGTTAAAGATGAAATTTTTTGCGCAACATCACCGTAATTTACATTAATATTAGCCTCCGCGGATAAAGTAAATGTGACGCTAATAACGATAAAGCGCGAATTATTTTTTAAAATACTGTTCCGATAACTAAATTGACATTCACTGTTGCTAAGATTAACCAATTTTGCAGTTTGAAGATCATATACCAAAACATTTTTTATAAAATCTTTAACTTCGACTCCATACGCGCCAATATTTTGAATTGGTGATGCACCCACCGTGCCTGGGATTAAGCTTAAATTTTCTAACCCAAAAGCACCATGAGTATTACAATAAGCTACAAACTCATCCCAGTTCTCACCTGCCATTGCTGTAACAATTTGTTCTTGCCCAACCGTATTAATTGTAATGCCACGTAACTCATTATGAATAACTAAACCTTGATATCGAGTGGGTACAATTAAATTACTGCCTCCTCCCAAGACAAAGAACTTTGGGAAATTAGAAATAATTTCTCTAATTTCAGCTAGCTGTTGGATTTTATTTAAGACAACATAGTGAGATGCCGTTGATTTTAAGTGCAATGTATTTAAGGGAGTTAAATCTATATTCTCTAGTATGTTCAGCATCGGTTGCCAGTCAGTGTTTATTAAATATCTATTATCGCCAGTTTAGTTTTGAGGTGCAATTGTTCTGATGTAGAATTCACGAAAATGTTATGCATTTAAAAGCATAAAAAGTGTTTAGAAAGCAATATAAAAATGAATAAAGCACTAGGAGCTATCTGTATTTTTAAAAATACAGTGTGCGGTTGAATGTGTGCTGTGATGGACTAAGCTGCCCCCTTAAATAGGAAGAGCCAACTATTTCCAGTCCGTCTAATCCTCATTGTGTTTTGATAAATATGGCGTCCCGGAGAGGATTTGAACCTCCGACCTGCCCCTTAGGAGGGGGCTGCGCTATCCAGCTGTGCCACCGGGACTTTAGAAGATTGTAAGTCTACCGTTATCATTGATAAATGACAACTTCCATTTCTATTTTTAGAAAATTGATGAATATGAAGAAGCTTGAATTGATTGAAAATTGATATTTGTGAGCGCATGATAAACTTGCTATGGTATACTGTGAAGATTTTTCATGTCGAGCAGCTTAAATGGATACTTCCGATTTAAAATACCCATTCCGTTCAGCATGGCATTTTTTATGGCAGGTAATTAAGCCTTATCGGTGGTGGTATATACTGATGCTTCAGGCTCCTGTGCTCACCGCTTTTTATATTTTTGCGAATAATTATTCTTTTAAACTCATTGTGGATGCTTTTTCCAATGAAACAATAACCTCTTATCATCAATTACTATTTCCTATTTTGTTGTTTATTATAGCGCAAATTACTTTGGATGTAGTCTGGAGGATTAGTGATTTTGCGGAATGGAAGGCCGAACCTTACGCACGACAAAGGTTGTTAGCTTCTGCCTATAATTATGTACAATATCATTCATATAGTTATTTCCAAAATACCCCCAGTGGAACTGTAATTAGTAAGCTAAAAGGGCTTTTGGATGGCTACGATAGTGTTTTTGCGAATATTCATCATATTGTAGGTAAACATTTCTGTGTGGTTGTTGTTTCAGTTTTTGTGCTTTTAGTGGTTAATCTGAATGTATTTTACTTTATGCTTGCCTGGTGTGTGTTAGTGATGGCAATCATGTTACCCATGGCACTTAAATTAAATCAGTTATCTAATAAAACCGCGGAGAGTAAACACCAAGTCATAGGCGCTCTTTCGGATAATATTACCAATATATTTTCTTTATTTTATTTTGCAAAACGTCGTTTTGAACATCAACGTGTGATGCAGTTGATGTCTGATGATTTTGTGCCGCGCCAAATTGCACTTTATCGATATGATTTTAAATTTAATATGATCGGATCAGTGCTTTACTGGTTCATGTTAATTACTGTTTTTTTATTTATGATTTATTTACGTACGCATGGAGAAATTTCAACAGGTGATTTTCTGTTTTGTCATGCTGACAGCGATTACTATTTCTTTTGATTTATGGACACTTATGAGTAGTCTTTGTACTTTTTTAAAAGAAATTGGTGATTTCAAATCTTCATTTAACATTTTATCCATACCTCATGAATCAGATGATGGGCCTCATGCACAAGATTTTCAAATAAGTGGAGGAAAAATTGATTTTCATCAATTGTCTTTTGTTTATAATGAAGGGAAGTCTGTATTTGCAAATCTTAATTTGCGCATCAAACCCGGCGAAAAAATTGGTTTAGTCGGTCATTCTGGAGCTGGTAAATCTACTTTAATTTCGTTGTTATTGAAAAATTTCAAACCTACTTCAGGTCAAATTTTAATTGATGATAAGCCTATTACAAACATTACATCCGATTCATTACGGCAGCAAATCGCGCTTATTCCCCAAGATATTATGCTTTTTCATCGTACGATTGGTGAAAATATAGGTTATGCAAGGGATAATGCAACAATTCAGGAAATAAAGAAGGCAGCTGCCATGGCTAATATAGATGATTTTATTGAGTCATTGCCGGAAAAATATAATACTCTTGTTGGTGAGCGAGGAGTAAAACTTTCTGGTGGCCAACGCCAACGTATTGCAATTGCCAGAGCATTTTTAAAAAATGCAACAATTGTTATTCTCGATGAGGCAACTTCAAGTCTTGACAGTATTTCGGAGCACGAAATTCAACAGTCCATTAATGAAATGCTAGAACAAAACAAAGCAACAGTTATTGCAATTGCCCATCGTTTGTCTACTATTCGTCATATGGATAGAATTGTTGTAATGGAAGATGGCATGATCATCGAAGAGGGGGGGTTTGATGAACTGGTCAATAACCAAGATAGTTACTTTAAAAAACTTTGGGATAGCCAGGTGAATGGAATGGTTTTATAAAATCAAAGGGAAAATTGGGTCATGTGAAGCAAAACGGAAGTAGTTTTGTAAAGTTCTGCTTCACTCTATTCTCCAAACCATGATCGTGAGTTATCCCTATTTTATTCGGGATAGCAATATATATCACCTCCACCAGTGGCGCCTGAATGATATATAATTACATTGCCTCCAACAACTTCCACTTTTTCTTTTAGACATCGATATCCCGAGTACGTATAGTAATAATCACCTTCAGGTACAGGTCCCTCAACTGTGGTATAAGTTTGGGTTTGTGGATCAACTGTAATAGGAACGCTTTTCCATGTTTTGGTTTCTGTGATTATAGTGGTATCAGCAAAAACAGCTGTAGTAATTGCTAACTGCAATGCGATAAGTAATATGCTTTTCATTTACATCCTCCCTGCATGTATATTCTAAAATAATCAGTATCCTTAATTAGGGATGCTATGGTTAACTATAGCACCATTTGATCATTAAATGAATAAAGCGGCCTTTGCGGTTAACAAGAAAGGATAATTTATTTTAATAAGTATTTTTAAATCTTCTCCCCATTGAGGGGAGATGGAGAAATCTTAACGATGACCGTGCACATACCCACCTGCACTGTGCCCATGTGTATTGCTATCGTGTCCATGTGCATGACTATCATGTCCATGGACGTGGTTATCGTGCCCATGTACATGGCTGCTAGTATAAACAGATCCTGTATCCTGATGTCCATGGTGGTGAGAATCTGTATAAACTGATGCAGTAGAGTAACTGGGCGAATAAAAGCCAAAACTATTATAACCAGTCGTAACGGTGCGACTTGGCATGTAAGTAGTATTGCGGCTAAATAGGAAGGGTAATACACAAACAAGACCAATTAGAACAAGCGCAATTGGAAATATTGGGGTAAAAGCTGATGCAAATGCCATTTTAGCAGCTATAGTGGTCGTGGTCGCTGCTGCGGATTTGAGACTTATTGCTGCAAATATCCCTGCGGTGGCTACTGCAGCTGCTGTGAGAGCCGCCATGCATTTGAGTAAAAAACTGTAATTGGTAGTGTCTTTCTGCTTTGTCTGTTGTGTTTTCATGAGTTACTCCTTTATATTGGGGCTTGAATAAGGATTATTAAATTCAAGCAATTAGCTCCTAAATAATGATCGAATTTAATTAAATATGTACCGTAAGCTTGAGACATCAAAGATAATAAAATACCTTTGATGTCCGTTTCATGTTACTTTAAGAGGTGTTTTTTAGGGAGAAGTTTCCAAAATGAGGAATTGTCCATTTCAACAATATCAGAAGCCACATAGTCAAAATACATAAATAGTCCGTTAATTATCTCTAGTACTTCTTCATCACGATTCAGCAGACGTTCTAGTATTTCTTTTAGACCTATTTGATCCTCCTTGAATCCCGAATATTCTGGATTACTGATCACATAGGAATCTATGGCTATTCCTGTTTTTAGATTTAATGTGAGTGAGACCACTACATCGGTAACCATAACTAGCTCACGTGTTTGTTCATCTGAAATTTTATCAAGATCGATCTTTGCTGAAATTAATGCGGTTAATCCTGTGTAATTACCATCGGTATCTTTTGTTGTTGACGTGACCACACCATTGACTGAAACTGCATCTCCATATTCTTCCGTATAATCTTTTGTAAGGTCTTGCAAAAACTCAATAGCGCTAGGAATTATCCTATTACTTTCTTCACGCGTTAAAAACTTGGTAAGATCGAGTCCAATCGAACCTTTTAAAGCAGTGGTTGGCGATTTTCCATCACCATAATTATAACTTAGGTTATCGATTGTCACATTAAAGACATTGGTTGAACCAATTTTGCTATAAAGCCCATTTAAAATGACGTTAGTTGCGCGCTCATCATCGATTTCTACTGCATCAAACTTGAGTTTAGCGGTAGTGCTTTGATTTTGAAAGGGTACAAGAATATTTGTAATTTCAGAATTTAGGAGGTCAAGTGCACTATCACTTGCAAATACGCTAGATGCGAGACAAAAACTCAAGCCAAGAGAACAAAAAAATTTTTTCATAGTAAAACATCCTGTTTGATATAGGTTTATTTAAATTCAGCCGTTTTTAAAAACAAAGTTAATAAAATCAATTCTATTTTTATAAAACTGCGGGCGTATTATGACATTATTTAGTAGCAAAAAAAATCTTTGTCATGCAGAAGCATGAAGTGATTTCGGAGAGGAGTATGGATAGGAACTGCTACAGCTAATGTGAGTAACATGCATTATTGCTTTTCTTAGTGCAACCTAAGCATATAGAGCAAGGATGCATGTTATTTGTTTCACGATATTTTAGGTATCGCTCGCCGGCTTAGAATGTTTATTCATCTTCCCAGCTTAACGTACCACCTGCTTGATATTCAATCACACGAGTTTCGAAGAAATTTTTCTCTTTTTTCAAATCCATCATTTCACTCATCCATGGGAATGGATTGACAGCACCGGGATATTGTTCTGCTAAACCAATTTGGGTGAGGCGACGATTTGCGATGAAGTGTAAGTACTCTTCAAACATTTCTGCATTCATTCCAAGAATTCCTTGCGGCATAGTATCTTTGGCATATTGATATTCCAACTCTACTCCTTGACGAATGAGCTGAATTATTTCCTCTTTAAACTCAGAAGTCCATAAATGTGGATTTTCAATTTTAATTTGATTAATCACATCAATACCAAAATTCATATGCATGGATTCATCACGTAAAATGTACTGGAATTGCTCAGAGGTTCCTACCATTTTGTTTCTACGACCCATGGAAAGAATTTGTGTAAAACCAACATAAAAGAATATTCCCTCAAATACGACGTAAAAAGCAATCAAATCGCGTAATAAACGTTGGTCATTTTCTACTGTGCCGGTGTGGAATGTTTCATCGGCCAAACTTTGGGTATAGGGTAATGCCCAAGCTGCTTTAGTAGCTACTGACGGGATTTCTCGATACATATTGAAGACTTCTGCTTCATCAAGCCCTAAACTTTCAATAACATATTGATATGCATGAGTATGCAGAGCTTCTTCAAAGGCTTGTCGCAAGAGATATTGTCTGCATTCTGGATTGGTTATATGTCTATAAACAGCCAGAACCAGATTATTGGCAACTAAAGAGTCGGCTGTTGAGAAAAAGCCTAAGTTGCGTTTGATAATTAAGCGTTCTGCTTCTGTAAGGCCATTAGGATCTTTCCAGAGTGCTACGTCAGCACTCATACTGATTTCATTGGGCATCCAGTGATTGGCACAAGCAGTTAAATACTTATCCCAAGCCCATTTATATTTAAAGGGAACCAGCTGGTTTAAGTCGGCGCGGCAATTGATGATACGCTTATCATCCACATGAATGCGTGCAGCGCCCATTTCAAGAGACTCATAGCCTGTCGCACCTGTAAGAATGATGTCTTGTTGTTGTATGATATTTTCTGACATTTAAGTTCCCCTAATTATTGGCACGCTTCGCAATCTGGATCGAGTATGGAGCATGCTTTTGGTGCTTCGGTCATTATTTTGACTGCATTGAGTGCACTATCAGTCACTGTGGACTTCTCCGCATTAGATGCGCCCATGCTACGTAAGTAATAAGTTGTTTTTAGCCCACGTATCCACGCATGCATATAAAGTTGATCCAGTTTTTTACCAGAAGGTTGAGCCATATAGATGTTGAGTGATTGGGCTTGATCGATCCATTTTTGGCGACGAGAAGCAGCATCCACTAACCAAATCGGATCAATTTCAAAGGAAGTCGCATAACGTTTTTTCAAGTCAGCTGGAATCCGACTGATTGGTTGTACGCTGCCATTAAAATATTTCAAGTCATTAACCATCACTTCATCCCACAGATCCAGCGCTTTCAAATCAGCAACAAGGTAGGGATTGATCACTGTGAACTCGCCTGACAAATTGGATTTGACATACAGGTTTTGATAAGTAGGTTCAATGGATTGTGCTACACCGCAAATATTGGAGATAGTGGCTGTTGGTGCAATAGCCATCACATTTGAATTACGCATTCCTTGAGTACGTACTTTAATGCGCAAGTTTTCCCAATCCAAACGTTGTGAACGATCTTGTTCCAAGTATTTATTGCGTGCTTGTTGTAATAAATTAATAGAGTCAATTGGTAATATACCTTTACTCCATAAGGAACCTTCATAACTGGAGTAGCTGCCTCTTTCTTTAGCCAAATCACAAGAAGCTTCGATTGCATAATAGCTAATTAATTCCATAGATGAATCCGCAAATTCGACAGCTTCTTGGGAAGCATAATCAATTTTTAATTCATACAAGGCATCTTGGAAGCCCATCAAGCCAAGTCCAACAGGTCTATGTTTTAAATTGGAATTACGTGCTTGAGGTACAGAATAATAATTAATATCAATCACGTTATCCAACATACGAACAGCTGTTCTAATGGTTTGCTTTAATTTCTCAATATCAAGCTCGCCATTTTTGATGTGTGCTGGAAGATTGATACTGCCCAAATTACATACCGCAATTTCTTCTTCTGAAGTATTAAGCGTAATTTCAGTACATAAGTTAGAGCTGTGAACCACTCCAGCATGTTGCTGTGGTGAGCGCAAGTTACAAGGATCTTTAAACGTCATCCATGGATGGCCAGTTTCAAAAAGCATCGATAACATTTTACGCCACAGTTTGACTGCAGATACAGTTTTTACATTTTTCATAAGACCTTGGCGTGCTTTTTCTTCATATTCACCATATAAAACTTCAAAGGCCTTACCGAATTGATCATGTAACTCAGGAACTTCATCAGGAGAAAATAAAGTCCAATCAGCATTTTCACGTACCCGCATCATAAATAAATCAGGTATCCACAATGCGGTATTCATATCATGGGTACGACGTCGATCATCTCCAGTATTTTTTCTTAATTCTAAAAACTCTTCTACATCTTTATGCCAACACTCCAAATAAGCACAAACTGCGCCTTTGCGTTTTCCGCCTTGGTTTACGGCAACTGCTGTGGCATCAGCAACATTTAGAAAAGGAACCACTCCTTGTGACTTTCCATTGGTTCCTTTGATGTGAGATCCCATTGCACGTACGGGTGTCCAGTCATTCCCTAAACCTCCTGCATATTTAGAAAGTAAGGCATTATCTTTGATGGCACTGTAAATACCATCTAAATGATCAGGGACTGTAGTCAAATAGCAGCTGGAGAGCTGTGGTCTAATCGTCCCAGAGTTAAATAGGGTTGGTGTAGAGGACATGTAATCAAAAGAAGACAGTAATTGATAAAACTCAATTGCTTTTTCATTTTTATCTTTTTCGCGTATTGCCAGACCCATAGCAACGCGCATAAAAAAAGCCTGGGGCAATTCATAACGTATTCCTTGGTCATGAATAAAATAACGGTCATATAAAGTCTGTAAACTTAGATAGGAAAATTTCATATCACGCTCAGGCAATAGCGCTTTACCCAATTTTTCTAAATCAAAATCAGCCATTTTTTCATCAAGCATTCCTTGCTTGATGCCATGAGCAACATAGATTTTAAAGTAAGCAGGGTAGAGTTGACTCATTTCATCAAAGGTTGCATCGGTTTCAATACCTAATTTATGCAGTGCTTCTATTCGCAAACTGTCTAATAACAAGCGTGCGCTGACATAAGTATAATTGGGCTCTTTTTCAACTAAAGTACGTGCTGCCATAATTAATGCTTTATGCACATCTGCAAATTTTGCTTCATTGTAAAGATTGCGCAGCGCATCTTTAATGACCGGTTCCGCATCAACATGTTCTAAATTGCGGCATGCTTCATGAACAATCGTATTCATACGGTCTGTATCTAATGGTTTTAATTCTCCATCAGGCATAGTAATTAACAGAAGCTTCTGGTCACTCGCTTGCTTTTTTAATTCATTTTCGCGTGCTTTACGATGTTCTTCACGGTATAACACATAGGCTCTGGCTACTTTATAGTGGCCACTACGCATAAGCGCCAATTCGACTTGATCCTGGATTTCTTCTATGTGAAGCGCACCACCACTGGGTAAACGGCGTTTGAATACTTGGGTGATTTGGCGGGTAATTTCTTCAATTTGCTGATGAATGCGATCCGATGTAGATGCTGTGCCTCCTTCGTCAGCAATAAAGGCTTTAGTAATTGCTATTTTAATTTTTGTATCATCGTAATTTACTACCTTACCATTGCGCTTAATGGTTTTTAATAAACCAGGGGCATTAGCGGTCAATTCCAATTGACTGATTTGCGGCACATCATTTACCGGATCAATAGTTGCAGACATTTTTCCTCCGCTGGGTTTTTATTATTATTTCTAAATGAATATATTAAATTATAGCAGTAAAAAAAATCAATATGTTGTGGGTTTTTTTATTGAGTGCAACAATATAATGTGTTTTATGAATGGTAGTGTATTTTTGTCAAGAGAATAATATGGGGGTATTTTGTGGATAACTTGTGATTATTTTCAGAATAGTTTCTTTCTCAATCACAAACCTCTTTTTTTTACAATTATTGCATCACTGACATTAGAAAATCCATGAACATTAAGCAAGAACGAACCTATGTGAGCGTACAATTGGCTTGAGCTTCCTCCGTCTAAGTTAATGGCATCAATACAAGATAAGGGTGGTGAGCGCAGCAAATGAGCAAGTTTATTAGTAGTCATTGCAGCATTGGTCGTGACCAAGAGAATAACTTTCCCGTCTGCAGTGATCCCCAAAGCAGAGCGCTCCGCAATTCCAGGTTTTAGCGATGGAATTTTTCGGTTAATCAATAATCGGGGCCCACTTTGAATGGCAAAATCAATATCATTATCATATTGAAACTGGCGAAGACTGGAAATATGCGCCTTATTGTTTTTTATAAAGAAAATACCCCACCAACTGATGCGTTTTAAAGGATTTTCTAGTTTTCTATTAGTGATCCTTAACCCAAGGGGGTTAAATTCATGATCAAAAAAACCACCATTGAGGCTTAGAAGTGCTTTACTGTGCTCCGCAAATTGATTAACAGATGCATTTTTTAAGGATAAATTTTTTGCATTGACTAAGCCTAGCCTGTTTTTATTGAGATCAACTCGAAAAACATAGACATGCGACCAAGGAGCCAGTATACCGCCGGTTAGATCTTGATACTCAATGCCAGGACTTAATTTTTGCCAATTTCCTTCAGCGTATGATTGAAGTGGCGCTAAAAAAATAGCTATAAAAAACAATAAAAAGAACAAATATAATTTGTTTGCATGATAAACATTGGTTTGCGAAGACATGTTATTGTATCCTTATGTACATCATTCAACACCACGGAATCTCTTATGCAAATTAAAACGCAACATAACAATAGTGAAGTACATAAGTCAACTACAGATTTAACTCGTTTAATGAATGAAGTACTCGAACTTGCCAAAAAAGAGGGTGCAACAGACGCTATGGTCGCTGTGAGTAATGACAAGGGCTTTTCAGTTGATGTACGTATGAGAGAGGTTGAAACCGTTGCTTTTAGTGAAGACAAAGGGATTGGTTTGACTGTTTATATTGGCAAACGAAAAGGGGGCGCAAGCAGTACGGATACTTCGTCTGCTGCATTGGAGGCAATGGTTAAAGCTGCTTGCGATATAGCAAGAGTAAGTGCTGAAGATCCTTGTTTTGGATTAGCAGATAAGGAGTTAATGACGACCAATTACCCTGATCTTGATTTATTTCATCCCTGGGATGTAAACCCTCAACAAGCAATTGATTTAGCTTTAAAATGTGAAAATTACGCCTTGTCATTGGATAAACGAATTACAAACTCAGATGGAGTTAATGTGTCTACACATGAATCCCATCATGGATTTGCGAATACATATGGGGGGGGTGGTTTCATTCATAGTACACGTCATAGTTTAAGCTGTTCGTTGATTGCGAAAGAAGGTGAGGAAATGCAACGTGATTATGATTATACCACCGTTCGTCATGCAAAGGATTTGGTGGATAGTCATTTAGTCGCAAAGAATGCAGTAGAACGAGCTGTCAGACGGTTGGGAGCAAAACAAATTGCTACACAAACAATTCCCATTATTTTTTCGTCGCGAATTTCCAGTAGCTTATTTTCAAGCTTTATTAATGCAATTAGTGGTTCGAATCTTTATAGAAAAAATACATTTTTATTGGATTCAATAGGACAACAAGTGTTTCCTGAGTTTATACGTATTTATGAACAACCTCATTTGTTAGGCGCCTTAGGGAGTTCGCCATTTGATAGCGAGGGTGTTCCAACTCGGCCTAATCTTATAGTAGAAAAAGGGCATGTGATGCAATATGTATTAGGAAGTTATTCTGCACGTAAGCTTGGATTAAATACGACGGCAAATAGTGATGGAGTACATAATTTAACAATTGATCCAACTGCAGGTGACCTTGCTGATTTATTAAAAACAATGGACAAGGGATTGTTAGTTACTGAATTGATGGGACAAGGAGTAAATGGAGTTACAGGAGATTACTCACGAGGCGCTAGTGGCTATTGGGTAGAAAATGGAGTGATTCAATATCCTGTTGATGAAGTGACCATTGCAGGAAATTTAAAAGATATATTTAAAGGGATTCTTGCGGTGGGAAGTGATATTAACCCTAATATTGCTACACGATGTGGTTCTGTACTCATTGAAAAAATGATGGTGGCAGGAAAATAATTAGAGCAATTTGAGGTATCTATTCATCATATGAAGTTGAGAAAAACTTACCCATATTTATTCTAAATATTCGAAAAAGTTTTTCCATTTGTCCCCTTCCGCGAAAGCGGAAGGTCTAGAATCTACAAATGGATCATTTTACTAAGAGTCAAAAATACTCTCTGAAACAGATGCAATTCTTCTTTAAATAGAGGTAATTACTTGCTTTGTTGATTCTATATTCTACGCTTTAGATAAGAGGATTCAATTGGAGACAGCATGCGCAGCTTTATCTTAGCAGCATTGCTGGTTGTCAATACTGCTTTTGCTGATGGAGAAGTTATCGGTTTTGCAGCATTTGAAAATGGAGATTATACTACTGCTTATCCTTATTTGATGCAGGCAGCAAGAGATGGCAATATCGAAGCCATGTATTTGCTGGGACGCATGTTCCAATATGGACAGGGTGTCTCAAAAAATCCCACAGAAGCGCTCAAGTGGTATCAAAAATCTGCAGAAAAAGATTATCCTTTAGCTCAATTAAGTATAGGTTTTATGTATGATCTGGGTGAGGGGGTAAAACAAAATTTTCCTGAGGCGTTTAAATGGTATATGAAGTCGGCACAACAAGGTAATGCTATTGCGCAAAGAAATATCGCTTTGATGTATAGTACCGGGGATGGTGTCAACGTCAATAAAAAGATGGCATTTGAGTGGTTCGAAAAATCAGCAAAACAAGGATACAGTAAATCGCAGGTGAATCTTGCTTATGATTATATTATGGGGGAGGGAACCAAAAAAGATGTAAATAAGGCTCTCTATTGGTATCAAAAAGCGGCAGAACAAGGCGATGCGAAGGCAGAGTACAGTTTAGGGCTATTATATACCGGACAGCAACCCGGTGTTGGCCAAGATGATCAAGCGGCTTTTTATTGGTTTTCACTAGCGGCAAATCAAGGTCATCCCAGAGCACAAACTTATTTAGCTTATTATTATCTAAAAGGCTATGGAGTAGAGGCTGATCCACAAAAAGCAGCTTATTGGTATCAGGTTGCTGCTCAAAGTGGACAATCTGATGCTCAAGTTGAAATAGGTCAATTGCTACTCACAGGAATAGGGGTCGATAAAGATTATGCGCAATCTTTTTATTGGTTTACCAAGGCGGCTGCACAGGGAAACACATTAGGCCAGGCTAAATTAGGTTATATGTATCTTGCAGGATTAGGAGTCGATAAAGATTGGATCAAAGCTTATGCTTTATTTAAAATCGCAGCAGAAAATAAAAATCAGGAAGCAGCAAAAGAACTAAAAATACTCCAAAAGAAGTTATCTCCAGAGGAGCTAAAAGCAGCTGAAGAGTTGACTAAAGAAATAGCCCAGAATATGAAACAAGAATCTCAAGATAATTAAAAAATATTCAAGCTTTCTCTAAGAAGCGTAACCGTAATTTTTCCATTTTTATCACGATTCCTTTTAAACAAAGAGTATACTGTTAAGTTTATATTATCACTGGTAGCAGAAGCTACATTGAGAAAGTAACTACTTTCTAGAGTGATTTGCTCACTAGCAACATCAAGTTTTTGGAGTACTTCAGCGATTTTTTTTAAATCTTTAATTCCATTTTCTTTTCTTTGTTCCAGTAGCTCATTAAGTTGGGTATCTTTTATTGAACTACTCAGGGACTTTAGCACTTGTTTTGGTGCTGTATTGATATTAATAGGCGTGACCTCAGGTAATGCGCATATGAAAGGTTCTAAGGCTAAATAAATAGGCGCGCTTATATCTTTAACCAATCGTAATTCGGATTGGCTACTCATAAGCTGATGACTTGGGTAATAAGGGGGTTTTTGGCTTGTGTAATAAGATAAATAGTTATCTTTGCCGCGTGCAAGATCATAGAATGCGACCCAATCGCTGACAGCAAGAGTTAGTTGTGTTTTTTCTGCCTCGGGAATTTGCGGTATGGTTGCGCCAATAAGATTGACAAACCCCATCATTGCTTTTCTATTTGTCAAATTATTGAGGTTATATCGAGATTGTAAATCATAAAGTGCACCAGTTAGTACCACCGTTTTCTCAATATGTTCCATATTTAGAGGATATTGACTGACTATTCCTTGAGCGCTCGCTTTAAGAAATTTATTTTTTGGATTACTTAACTCTCCCATTGCCCAAAAAGTTTCTGCTTGAGCAGCAAGATAAAGTTTATCATGAGTGACTATAAGTTTTGTACGGTAAATATCTAACTGGATTTTAGTACTCATTGCTGTAGCTACTATTGCAACTAAGGTCATGATAAAAAGAGCAGTAAGCAGCGCGCTACCCTTATTTAGTCGCTTATGAAATGCTACAGTAGATTTTTTCTCAAATTTTACTGTGAGATTAATCGTCTTAACTTTGGGCATAAAGTGCCCCTGGTAGAGTAAATAATAAATTGATTTCACCTAGATCCCGCAATGTCATATTCACTTGTATGGCTTTGGGAAATGGCTCTTTACGTTGATTTAAGCTCACTGCCTGTTCCCTCCATTCAGGAAGTATTTCCAAGTTTTGATTTAAGTAACCAAAATGACAATCAGTAAGGTGAGATAATAAAGGCTTATCTTCATAAGCATTTCGATTTAAAGTATCAAGTGTATTCCATGATCTACGAATTAAAGTTCCTTCTTGACAAACATAAGCCACCCGTTTAAGTGTGCTCCGTTTCTCAATACTACCAGGATTTACCATTCCATCACGAGTAAACTCCAGGTAATTCGGCTGCCCTATAAAAGCTGAAAATAGCCGCATTTCATTTCCTCTTATGGCTCGCTCTACGGCTTGACTTGTATCTTGTTGAAGCAGACTTATTGCGAGTTGCAATTCATTTAAACGATTACTTTGTTCATTAACTCGAGAGCGAGTTGTAAATGCATTATATAAAACGGAAGTGGTGATTGTGGCAAGAATAGCAAATACTGCCAGTGCAATTAAAATTTCAATTAGAGTAAAGCCCTGAAATTTCTTTTGTCTTTTTAAGCACTTTTTCATAATACATACCTGAATGCTTGTAACTCTTCTCTAAAAGGACCTGCTTTTTCGGTGCTCACCAAGATAGTTATCTTTTGAATATTTTTTTGCGACGTTGAGCTGATTTTTGCTCGCCAATACCAATGTTCATTAAGCATCGTTGTATCTTGGGTTGTTTCTTGACTTTGGTTCACCTGCAGTAAGTTAAGCTGTATCATGGCTACCCCTTGCATGGCAATCCAATGGCTTACTGTTTTTTCTTTGATTCGTCGCGCAGTTTCAACATTTTGTGAAATTGCTTTGAGCAAAGCCGTTAGTGCAATAGCGATAATAGAAAGAGCTATTAATACTTCTATTAGTGTAAATCCAGCTTTTTTATCATGCTTTATCATTTATTATTGACCACATTAAATTTTAAACTTCCATTTGCTTTACCTACAATTAAGGCAATATTGTGTTCTTGCTCATTACCGAAATACAAAGAAAATGGCGTCATATCACCAGATGAGGTAAGAATAATAGAGGGTGCTCCAGACAGAGTACGATGGTTAGTCTTTAGGCGAATGTGGGTGTCTTGGGGAAAATAGGTGATTTTAAACGCCCCTTTATTAGAAATGGGTTTCCATTGCGAATTATTTTGCAGCTGAAGAATTTGATAGCTATCATTATTAATACGTAGGCCAAGTGTACTGGTCTCTAAAATAGCTTGCTGTTGTGCTAACTGAAGTGTATTTAGTAGTTGCTCGGCGGCAAACAGAATACGTCGACTTTCCCCAAAATCACCAAAGCTAATTAAGGCAAAACCAAAGGTTATGCCTATAATCACTAGAACAATTAAAATTTCAATTAAAGTAAAACCTAGATTATTTTTTCTCATCCCAATTACCGATCTCGGCATTAATTCCTGTACCTCCAGGCTGCCCTTCCGCACCGTAGGTAAATACATCTACATCACCATGTTGTCCAGGATTTAAATAAAGATAATCTCTTCCCCAAGGATCCGTTGGTAATGATTTTAAATATTGTTTCCAATTGTTAGGTATTGGGTTGGAGTTAGGTTTTTCGACCAGCGCTGATAATCCTTGATCCGTAGTTGGGTAATTGCCGTTATCAAGTTTATATAAGTCAAGAGCATTTTGGATGGCAAGTACATCTTGTTTTGCTTTGACTTTTCGGGCTTCGTCAGGACGGCCCATAATTTTAGGAACCACTATAGAGGCGAGAATGCCCAATATAACGACTACAACCATGATTTCAATTAATGAGAAACCTTTTTGTCTATTCATCTTTACTCCGTCTAATTATAACCTAGGTACTAGCGGCATCAGCCATAAAGCAAATCCCAGAAATCCATATTATACCCCATTTAGGGTTTTATCTATCGCGGTATTGTACCATTATTCTTATGTAATTAATTGTTCCATTGAGAAAATAGGCAGTAAGGTAGCTAAAACAATAAATAAAACTATTGCCCCCATCAACAGAATGACCATAGGTTCTAATAACGTAAGTGAGGTATCAATTAAACGTTTTACTTCGTTATCAAGATGAAGCGCGGCACGTTCCATCATATTTGCTAATTGGCCACTTTTTTCGCCGCTGGCAATTAAATGGATTGCCATAGGACTGATATAACCTGTGTCTTTTAGGGCCTCATTGATACCGCATCCTTCCCTTACTTTTATTGCCGCAGTATCAAAAGACTGACGCATGATAACATTAGTTACTAAACTTGCTGCAACACGCATTGTTTCGAGAACGTTCACACCGGCGGCGAAAAGTATACCAAAAGTATGAATATACCGTGAGACATTAATAGTTTTTACCAAATAAGACACTATAGGAAGCTTAAGTAGCAGACGATGCCAGAATGTTTTAATTTTAATATTCGCTAAGCTTTTCTTAAACGCAATCAATAGGAGAATGAGTCCAAGTAAGGTATAAAGGCCATAATTTTTAATGAAATTGCTCAAGCTGATTAAGAGTACAGTCATTTCGGGTAGCGTTTGTCCGCTGCTTGTGAATACTTCGATGATTTTGGGAACCACGAAGCTTAATAAAAAAGAAATAATGCCAATTGAAACGACAATCATAATGATCGGATAGATCAATGCCTGCTGAACTTTTTGTTTTGTCTGCTGTTGATTTTCCGTGTAATCTGCTAATTTTTCTAAAACAACATCCAAACGCCCAGTTTGTTCACCTGACCCGACTGTTGCACGATATAATTCGGGAAATGCATACGGATATTGAGCCATAGCTTGTGCTAAACCATAACCCTCAAGTACTTTTGATCGAACCCCAATAATTAACTCTCTAACTTTATCTTTTTCTGTTTGTTCACTTACACCACGTAATGATTCTTCTACAGGGATTCCAGCAGCCAATAATGTAGCTAACTGACGAGTAAATAAAGCCAGATCTGCTGCAGAAACTTTACTTTTGACGTGATTGCCCGAGCGTTGTTGTGTTAAAATGCGGATTTGTGTGGGGATAAGCCCGCGATCACGTAAAAGTTGGCGTGCATGGCGTTCGGAGTCAGCTTCGAGCACTCCTTTAGTCGTATTCCCATTTTTTTGTAGTGCTTGATATTGATACGCACCCATAGTTTTTTATTGTTTTGAAGTAAAACATGCAGTTTAATCTATTGGGTTTAAGAAGTCACTTAAGGTACACTATACAACCAGATTATCCTGGAGACCTATAATGAGCAAAAATATTATACTTGAGGCAATTAAAGAGCATGAGGCAAAATTAATTGACTTACGATTTACTGACATACGAGGGAAGGAACAACACATTACTATTCCAGTTTCAGCTGTAGATAATGATTTTGTTGAAAATGGGAAAATGATCGATGGATCTTCTTTTAAAGGATGGCAAAAAATTCATCAGTCAGATTTAGCTTTGGTACCTGATTTAGAAACAATTAAGCTTGATCCTTTTTTTCAAGACAATACCTTATTTATCCGTTGCAACGTTGTTGATCCTAAAACAATGATGGGGTATGAGCGTTGTCCTCGATCTCTCGCTTTACGAGCCGAAGCTTATTTACAATCCACAGGAATAGCGGATACTGCTTTTTTTGGTCCTGAACCCGAATTTTTCATTTTTGATAGCGTACAATGGGAAACAAATATTGGTGGCGCTTTTTATAAAATCGATTCGGAAGAGGCCCAATGGTACTCAGGAAAGGAGTTAGAGGGAGGAAATATTGGCCATCGTCCAGGGATTAAAGGTGGTTATTTCCCTGTTCCTCCGGTAGATTCTTCTCATGATATACGTTCAGCAATGTGTTTAACTTTAGAATCATTAGGAACGATCGTTGAAGCGCATCATCATGAGGTCGCTACTGCAAATCAGTGTGAAATTGCAACTCGCTTTAATACGTTGACCAAAAAAGCAGATGAATTGCAAATTTTAAAATATGTAGTTCATAATGTCGCACATAACTATGGTAAAACAGCTACTTTTATGCCTAAGCCATTAGTAGGAGACAATGGAAATGGGATGCATTGTCATCAATCCTTGTCCAAAAATGGCGTTAATTTGTTTTCTGGAGATCAGTATGCAGGGCTTTCAGAAATGGCGCTGTATTATATTGGCGGCATTATAAAACATGCTCGTGCTTTAAATGCATTTACTAATCCAGCAACGAACAGTTATAAGCGTTTGGTCCCTGGTTTTGAAGCTCCCGTTCTTTTGGCTTATTCTGCAAGAAATCGATCAGCAGCTATCCGTATTCCTCATGTGAATAATCCTAAAGCACGTCGTATTGAAATACGATTCCCAGATCCTACAGCAAATCCTTATCTGGCGTTTTCAGCAATGATGATGGCTGGATTAGATGGTATTCAAAAGAAAATTCATCCAGGGCAAGCAATGGATAAAGATCTTTATGATTTACCGCCTGAGGAGCTTGTTGATATACCTACAGTATGTTCTTCTTTGGAACAATCAATGGAACATCTGAAAATGGATCATGACTTCTTATTACAAGGTGATGTATTTACCAAGGACTTTATTATGAATTACATCAACATGAAAGATGAAGAAACAAGCAGAATTAGAAGCATGACTCATCCTTATGAGTTTGAGTTATATTACAGCCTTTAGGAATCAGGGTGATGAAAGTTTTTGTCTCTCTATTATTAATGATGGTAATTTGCGCATCCAATGCGCAAATTTACAAATGGGTAGACAGTCAGGGGGGTGTTCATTTTAGCGATACACCTCATAAAGGAGCTCAAATCATTACTCTTCCTGATGAACAAAACTCTTCATCACCATCTTCTTCAACACCTCAAACAGCTACGGAATCAAACGAATCACAGGAGCATAGTCCTGTAAAATTAAAACATTCTTATACCAAAATTGAGATTGTTCAACCTGAAAGTGGGGCAACAATTCGTAACAATCAAGGTTTTGTGACAGTAACAGCACAAACAGAACCGGATCTTTTTCCAGGGGACAAATTACAATTGCTTTATGATAGTGCTGCTCTTGGAGAGCCACAAAAAAATCCTGTGTTTGAAATAAATGGTATGTATCGAGGATCACATATTTTAGCGATTCAAGTTATGGATGAAGATGGAAATGTACTGGATAGTAGTGATCCCATAACGATTTATGTTTTCAGACCGAGAGTGGGAATGGTCCCTGGTACGAAACCACATTAAAGAATATATGAGAATAATTTATGCTTATTTTATTATCACCAGCTAAAAAATTATTAGAAATTTCTGAGCCATACGAAGCTAACACATCTAAACCCATATTTATGGATAAGACTGGCATTCTTGTAAAGTTGATGCAAACTAAATCTGTAGATGACATTGCCGCTCTCATGGATTTATCCAAAGATCTCGCTGAGTTAAATTATCATCGTTACCAAATATTTCATTTGGATGATCACGCTTTATTTCATTCATACCCAGCATTATTTTTATTTCAAGGGGATGTCTATCAGGGCTTACAAGCAAAGAGCTGGGCTCAAAAAGCAGTACAGTACTCTCAAGATCATTTAAGGATTTTGTCAGGACTTTATGGTCTATTGAGTCCTCTAGATGCAATTCAACCATATAGACTCGAAATGGGTGTTCGTTTAGAAAATCCTGCTGGTAAGAATTTGTATGATTTTTGGCAGCATAAAGTAACAGATGCACTTAACCAACAATTGGCGACTCAAGAAAATCCTATCTTAATTAATCTTGCCTCTGCTGAATATTTTAAGGTAGTTAATGAAAAAAAACTAAATTATCCAATTATTACGATTAATTTTTATGAAAAAAAGAATGAACAGTTAAAAATGATTGGTATTCATGCTAAAAAAGCTCGTGGTGCCATGGCAAGATTTCTCATGCAAAATCAATTTGACAATTTGTCACATATTAAAGAGTTTAACGATCTAGGTTATAAGTTTCATGAATCAACATCTTCGGAGCGACATTTAGATTTTGTTAGAGGCTCTCCGGCGTGAATTATTGTACCTAAAGTTAAGGCTATAAAAATCTAATCGACTATCATGTGGAATTTATCCAGCAGAGTACATCGTTTAAATCATTTTCCTGAGGACGACGTAGTTTGTTATGTCAAAAGAGATGATGAGTTAAGTTGTGGCGTTAGCGGTTCGAAATTACGCAAATATGCCAGTCTTTTGCCTTTTTTGATAGAGCAGAAAATACGTCACTTAATTATTATTGCGGGGCCGCAATCCAATAATTTACTTGCGGTTTTACAGCTAGCAAGAGAGTTTCAATTCAAAGTGACTGCCTTTTTGATTCAGCCTTGGAAATTAGAGTTACAAGGAAATTATAAATTAAGCCGTCTTTTTCTTGAAGAGGAAGAGATTGTGTGGGTTGCTCGTGATAAGTGGCCTCAGGTAAATGAACTCGCCTTTAATTATTTGAACACGCTCAATGAGTCAGGTTTTGTATTATTTGAAGGGGCGAGTGTTGCTGAAGCAATGAGGGGTGCGTCCACTTTAGCTGAAGATATTATTCTCAATGAAAACACCTTAAAATTAAGGTTTCAACATATTTTTATTGATGCAGGAACTGGATTTTCTGCGTCTGCTCTTATTAACAGGCTCACTGAATTAAATCATCAGGCCAAAATTCATGTACTGTTATTGGCTGATGATGAAGAACTATTTTACAGTAAATTAAATCAATGGATTGGATTAATTCCTAAAAATTTCAGTTGTTTTTATCCAACAACGGCCAAAGCTTTTGGCTCTGTGAATCAAACGATTAAAAATGAAGTGCTGCGTTTAGCAAGAGAGGAGGGGATTTTGGCGGATCCTATTTATGCGGCTAAATTATTTTATGAATCAAGAAAACGTATCCAAATAGAACGATTAAAAGGAAATGTATTGATTATTCATTCTGGTGGAACTTTGAGTATGCCTGCATTTGATTATATTTAAGTCATGGAGATAAAATTTCTTATACCCCCGTTTTCTATTTAGTAAATTCTTTTGGATACTTTATGTATTAATATTAAGTGTCTTTTCTTCCTCAAGTTGGCTGGCGCCTTTTTGAATATTAAGACTTTCTTTAAATTTTAATGTAGAATTAAACTGACACATAGTGAAAATATAGTGTGTGTTATTTCTTATTTTATGTTTCTCTTTTGGGTTTTCTATTATCAATTCCTTAGCTCTTTGAGTCATAAACTCCTCTATTGTACAAAATTTTGACTCATAATGTACACCTGATTTTATCCAATGAATTTTCTCGTCCGTTTTAGGAAGTATTCCATCAAACTGTTTATAAAGTTCCTTTATTTTGTGGAAGCTTCCTTTTCCTTTTAATGCATTATCTATTGCAATTTGTAGTGCCATCACATTGGCTATATGTTCTAAATTTTTCCCTTGTTCCTTTACGAAATGTTCAATTTTATCGAATATGAGATCAAGATATAATGGATCATTATTTTCGTCAGATGCTCCTATACTTTCTGTAGATGTTCCTATGCTTTCTGTAGATGCTCTTGGGCTTTCTGTTAATGTTTCCATGCTCTCTTGAAGTGCTCCGGAGTTTTCTGTAATCACTTCCGGACAAATTGCATCCAGAGATTTTCTAACATGATCTACCCCCCCTGTATCATTGTTATTATCCATATCTTCTATAAGATCTATAAAGTGTGTCTTTGAGGCTTCAATTCCTTCTTGCACTTTTGCATCAAAATTCTTACTCATTGTTCTCAATGCATCCACCATTTCTTCACATAAGATAAAATCAGGGTAATCTCGCCATAATTTAGATTGAGCACCCAGAATTCCTCCAACTTCTGATCGATTAAAAAAATCTAAAATTGGATATTTGGTATCACGAACTTCACCTCCATTCACTTGAGAGCATTTTAATAGATCATTGAATGCATGACCAAAGTCTATTCGCGCAATACGTTTTTTTCCTTCGTCATCTCTAAAAACCATCATGTTCCCGGGATTAATATCATGATCACCTATAACTGCAGAAAATACTATTGCAGTACAAAGATCACGCTTTAGACCAGGAGCATAATCCAATGTAATTTCACCTTTATCACGCCTTGGATATTTATTAGAAATAACACGCACATGGGGACCAGAAAGAGTTACATCAAATTCCTTAGCAAATTTATCTAAAGTAATGGCTGGATTTTTTTTAGATCCCAAGTATCTGGAGGCCACATAAACACCATCATTACTCGAGCCATAGACTGGAAATACATCTGGAACTAGACACTCTTTTAATAGCTTACGACCGATTTGTGCCGCAATGACCTCTCCAAAATTTTCTCGATCAAGACCAGCCGCTTTGAGACGTCGTTTTACACTTGCCTGAGAAATAGAACGTTTCATTTGGTGGAAATGCTCCTCCTTATCTCTCGTTTGAAAGCTTCCTGTCAGTCCTGCAGTTTCATTATTGGTAGGTATAAATTCGCTTGGATGTCGAGTATTTTGACTGCTAGTTGTCTTTTCAACGCTTTTCTGATAACTATTGGCGTTATTATTCTCGGCATTAGTTTTTGTAGTATGCTTAAAAAAAGAATGCCCAAAAAAACTCATAATTTTCTCCAACTAATAATTTGTATTAAATTAAAACGTGAGTGAATCTATTAATTTTCATCACTCATGGTCTAAAAATTATCAGATAGATTTCTCATAAATCAAATTGATTATTTTTATATATCATATTAAATATGTAAATATCATATTATTTCCAATCAATTACTTTAAGGCGTACAGTAATCGATTAGGGTGAACGTATAGAATTATTCATAACAAAAAGAAGACAACGAGGTATTATCTTATTATCAATATTGATAGTGCTGTGACTATACCTAGAATTATAATTCTTCTAATTTTTCATCATGCCGCCCTTGAAATTTCTCAACTGATCCCTATATCAATTAAATCATTAGAAAATGCGTAAACAGGAGACTAGATAAAAATGTCAAGCAAGCAACAAACTATGGGTTTTCAAACAGAAGTAAAACAAATGTTGCATTTAGTGGTGCATTCGCTTTATAGCAATAAAGAAATATTCTTACGTGAGTTAATTTCTAATGCTTCGGATGCTTTAGATAAATTAAGATTTTTAGCTTTATCAAATAGTGCACTTTATGAAAATGATTCAGATTTAAAAATCAGTATTGATTTTAATGAAAAATTAAAAACCATCACCATCAGTGATAATGGGATTGGTTTAAGTTGGGATGAAGCTGTTGAAAATTTAGGTACTATCGCTAAATCAGGCACTAAAGAATTTATGAGCCATTTAACGGGGGAAAGCGCAAAAGATTCTCAGTTAATTGGTCAATTTGGGGTTGGTTTTTATTCAGCTTTTATAGTTGCTGATAAAGTGACCGTGAAAAGTCGCCGTGCGGGATTAAAATCTGAAGAAGGTATTGTTTGGGAATCCAATGGGGAAGGCGAATTTACCATAGATTATGAGAAAAAAGCATCTCGTGGGACAGAAGTTATTCTTCATATTAAAGAAGATAGTGATGAGTTTTTGAGTAGTTGGCGTTTACGCAGTATTATTAGTAAATATTCCGATC
The DNA here is from genome assembly GCF_001468135.1 of Legionella santicrucis. Lineage (GTDB taxonomy): Bacteria > Pseudomonadota > Gammaproteobacteria > Legionellales > Legionellaceae > Legionella > Legionella santicrucis. Next base: position 254,694 of record NZ_LNYU01000085.1, read on the forward strand.
ATATTTGTTGGCCCATAGTGATGAAAAAAACATCAACTGAGGAAAAAGAGTCCGATGAATATGAAACAGTAAATAAAGCAACCGCTTTATGGACGATGCAAAAATCAGACATTACCGACGAAGATTATAAATTACTTTATAAGCATATTTCTCATGATTATCAAGATCCGCTTATATGGTCACATAATCATGTTGAGGGTAAACATGATTATATTTCTTTGCTTTATATTCCAGCACATGCTCCTTTTGATTTATGGCAACAGGAAACTAAGCATGGATTAAAACTCTATGTAAAACGCGTATTTATTATGGATGATGCAACCCAGTTTTTACCGCGTTACTTGCGATTTATAAAAGGTATTGTTGATGCAAGTGATTTACCATTAAATGTATCACGCGAGATTTTACAAGATAATAAACAGGTAGAAAGCATCCGTGCGGCATGCACAAAACGTGTTTTGTCCATGCTTGAAAAGATGAGTACTCAAGACAAAGAAACTTATCAAAAGTTTTGGAATGAATTTGGTTTGGTATTAAAGGAAGGTCCTATTGAGGATTTTGCTAATAAAGAAACGATTGCTAAATTATTGAGATTTGCTACTACGGCCACTGAATCAGAAAAGCAAGAAGCGACTTTGGATGATTATATAAGTCGTATGAAAGAAGGGCAGGATAAAATCTACTACATTACAGCATCCAGTTATAATGCAGCTAAGAATAGCCCTCATTTAGAAATTTTTAAGAAAAAAGGAATTGAAGTATTATTATTAAGTGACAAAATTGATGAATGGTTAGTAGGCTATTTAAATGAATATTCTGGTAAAAAATTGCAATCGATTTCTAAAGGAAAGGTTGAGTTTGATGATGAATCTACAGATCAAATAAAAGAACAAGAAAAAACGCTAGAACCAATTCTTACTCACATTAAGAAAATTTTAGAAAACAAAGTTAAGGACGTTGTTGTTACTAATCGTTTAACAGATTCACCGGCATGTATTGTTGCTGATGAACAAGATATGGGGCTGGAAATGCAGCGTATTTTACAAGCTGCAGGTCAACAAATTCCAACGGCGAAACCCGTATTTGAAATCAATCCTGAGCATGTATTAATTAAACGTTTGCATGATATTCAAGATGATAATTTGTTTGAATTATGGGTCACCATGTTATTTGAGCAAGCCGTTTTAGCAGAAGGTGGTCAATTAGATAATCCTGCAGATTTTGTAAGTAGAGTCAATAAGTTATTAGCATCATCAGCAGTTTAAGTGTGAGTGAAGTGCAGTGAAACAACGTTTCATGAGGTTTTGCTGCACTTACCCGGCTTTACGTATAATCTTTCAAACTGTCTTCATTTCTGTTCAGGGGGATACTTGCCTCTTGGTGAAAGGCTGGATTTTCGCGCATGAGCCAAAGATATCCTTTAGGTGCATGAGGTATGAACCTTTACTCTAACGAAGTATCGATCTGATTAGAAAGGCTTTATGAATAGATGTCTCGTCACCTTCCGCGAAAGCGGAAGGCCCGACTCCAAGAAGGATAATGTTAGTCATTCCCTAGCAAGAAAAAGTATTTCTCTGAATTTGTTCTAATTCTTGAGTTGTTGGGTTAATTGTAGATTGAGTTATTGCACCACCACTAAAGAAAGGCTTCATTGTAGGTGTCACAACAACTTGTTTTGCCTGATGAAGTAAAGACTCTTCGTGTTGCTGCAAATCCTTAATTTTATTATCAAGTAAATTAAGATTCCTTTCTGCTTCACTGATCTTTTCTTTTAATGCAGGAAGTATTTCTTGTTCAAGCGATATGATTTCTCCAGATTGTTCCGAAATGGCTGTTCTATTTTGCTGAATTTTTGTTTTATTGTGTTCCAATTGATTGTTATCACTGTTGTTTTTAAGGGTATATGCTAAAGTAGCAATGAAGACACCCACAGTAATAAAACTTATTACTGCCGCAGGGGCAAAACACAGAGAGATTAAAGCCATAGGCATCAAATACATTCCTAAAAATCCTCCGCCAACAGCGAGTCCAGATCCTAGAAGGCTGAATAATCCAATTTTTAGTAGATAATCTCTGTAAGCACCTCGCTCTTTAATAGTATGTTCTAATTGTTGATTTTCTACTTCAAGAGTTTGATTTTGAGCATGGAGCTGAGGATTTGCTTTTTTTAATTGAGCTACTCTGTTTTCTTGTTGAAGAAAATCTTGTACAAGTGTTTCTTTTTCACGATAAGTTAATTGACGGATTGAATTTTGTTTTTGTTTTTCCGCTTGAATTAAGAGATAATTTTCCATAGTGCTAACAATTTGTTTTAACGCTTCTTTTTCTTGATAGTTTAAGGTTAGCGATTGCAAAAGATATCGAAGCCGGGTTAAGAACGTTTGATAGCTCATCTCTGTTGCTTTTTGCATTAATTGATGCTCCATTTTTTGTAGCTTTTCATGTGCATCAACAATAGATTGTTGTAATGAACGGTAATTTTTTGCGGATAATTGCTTTTCGGTTGTTTCTTCGAATACACGAGCTTGATCTCGTATTGTGCGTGCTTGTGCACGATTGTTTCGTTGTCTTTGTTTTTCAGGTAATTCTATAGTTAATCTGCTTGTTATTTCTTCTATGCGTCTTTGTTGTTTTTGGCTAAGAATACCTTTATCTCTTAATGTTTCTTGCAATTGTCTCAATTTTTGAGAAAGAGTATTTTTCTGAAACTCTAATGACTCGTTTTCATGAACATGGTGATGCGTCGAGTCGTGGGTGTGTGTTGTTTTAGGGCGTTGTTCTGTAGTGTTCGGATGGGTATGTGTATGTTGTATTGGCTCTGGATGGGTATGTGTATGTTGTATTGGCTCTGGATGAGTATGTGTATGTTGCGTTGGCTCTGGATGGGTATGTGTATGTTGCGTTGGCTCTGGATGAGTATGCGTATGTTGCGTTGGCTCTGAATCAGTATGTGGGTGTTGCGTTGATTCTGGTTGAGACGTTAGTGCAATTTGTCGTGAAATCTCTTTGATGTACGATTCGTGACGTAATATTTCCCCTTCAATTTCATTAAGTTCATTACCAATCAATCGTTTTTGTATTTGCACGGAGAGCAATTCATTTTCCAATCGAGCGACTAAGTCTAAATCGTTTTGGCTTTCTTGATGATCAAGTTCTTTTTCTTTCAGATCTTGTTGAATTTGTTTTTCACATGCATTTAACGTTAATTGAGTGGTAGCGTTTTGTTTATCTATGGCGAGAAGGTGGTTAAGTTCTTTTTGAATTTCAGTTGTCACGCCAGATACTGGTGATAAGTGAATACAGGAATTACGTAGAGTGGCGTAATTTGAATGAACAAGGTACTTATCTGTTATTTCTTCAAGCAAATTATTAATATTAAGGGTTGATAGTGACATACTGAGTTCCTCCATGCAAATTTTTTGCCCATTTTATAGAAGGATACTAAAGAGTCAACCATTAAATTTAAAAAGATCCTGAAAAAAGATCTCATACTTTTTTCAGGAATTATCAATAAGAAAGGATTATGCATAAGGAAGAATTAATACAGTTGTTCCTACATCAATAAAGTTTTCATTGAGCCATTTTGCGGCACCTGGGAGAACACGAATACAGCCATGGCTGCTATTGTATTTAGGAACCTCATAAGCAGCATGAATTGCATAGCCATCATGAAAATGCATGCAATAAGGCATTTTGGCACCACCGGCTACATGACCATCACGTGCAAGAGGATATTCATTGGATTTACAATCAGCCCCTTTTTTATTAAACACAGCGAAAGTTCCAACTACAGTTCGACATGATTCATCAGCATCTGGGCAACGATCCATTCCTCCGGAGGCACTACCTGTCATTACTCGGTTACCTTGAGCATCATAGGCAGCCCATGCATCAGCGTTAGGATCAAAAACAAAAAGTTTTTTGCCTTTTACATTCCATGTTGCAGGGAACACTTTTTGACCGCGTGTATCATCTTGGTAGGGTGTGGTGTAATGCAATTGACCTGCATCATCAGCGATAACATCAGGTTTGTCAGTAACACAAGAAGTTGCAAGAAGACCGATTAGGGGCGCTAGATACATAAATTTTTTCATCTAATAAATCCTTAAAACATACTGTAAAAAAAAGGCTCGATTCATCGAGCCTTTTTATTCTAATCGGAAATCGTTCCAAATTAAAACTATTCGTCAGTTAAGCGAAAATATTTTGTTCCAAAATATCTTTGGAGTTTCTTCCTGATTGTGCCGCGACTAATGCCAAGCATTTTTGCAGCTTGTAGTTGATTGCCACGTCGTTTTTCCATTACTGCTTGCAACAATGGAGGCTCAACCTCAGATAATATCATGTCGTATAGATCATCAATGTTTTTATTTTTATTTTCGGCAAGAAAACGAGAGACTAAATTATAGACGAGATCTTGTAGACCTTGATCTTGTTTAATGATACTTTGGGTTGTTTCAGGTGTTTCAATGACAGTCATCTTAACTTCCTTATTAATAATTAAATCATACATTCCAATTGCTTACATTCACAATGAAAGCAAAATTAATTGTACATGAAGGATAATTGATATTCTATATTTTTAAGATAAAACTATGTACTTTTTTTGTGCAATTCATTCACCACAAGATCAAACAATGAGCGATCAGATTTTTCCGAAGACAATGACTGTTTTACCTTCGTTAATTGAGAGAGCATTTTGTGGGGTTGTTCAGGATCGTTATAAAAACGATCAATATAGCGAGTTAATTCATAAGCGTTGCAATCATACTGCAAGAACTCAGGAACTATCATTCTATTTGCTAAAAGATTGCATAAACCTAAAAATTTTACTTTGATAAACTTCATTGCTAAAACATAGTTGAGCAAAGATGATTTATAAATAATACACATAGGTTTTTCTAATAACGCACATTCAAGAGAAGCAGTACCTGAAGAAACAATCACAAAATCCGCAGCCGCCATACAATTTAATGCTTGTCCTTCTATAAAGCTTATTGACAAATTAGTGCCGAAAAAATAATGCTTAATTTTTTCAGGTTTAATTGTATTTGCAATAGGAATTACAAAGCATAAGTTCGGATGACGCTCTTGAAGAAGTAGGGCTGTATCACGTAAGATTGGCATATGGTGTTCAATCTCATTATTACGGCTTCCTGGAAGAAGCGCAATAATCCGACTGTCAGAAGGAAGTTTAAGTGCTTCACGCTGTGTTTGAATATTGTTGCCAGTGGAAGACATTTTTTCTACTAAGGGGTGGCCAACAAAATTTACTGGAACCTTTGCTTTTTCATATAAAGGTTTTTCAAACGGCAAAATAACGGCCATTTGGTCAATGCATTGCTTTATAAGGTGAATACGTTTGGCTTTCCATGCCCAAATTTGGGGACTTATGTAGTAAAGAATTTTAATGCCTAGTTTTCGCTTTGCATATTTTGCTAATCTTAAATTAAAACCTGGGTAGTCAACCAAAATGAGTAAATCTGGTTTTTGCTGGCTTAAATGTTTCTTTACAGCAATAAATGCCTCACGAATTACTTTAAGGTGACGAATAACTGCTGTAAGGCCTGTTACCCCAAAGCGCGCTAAATCGGAAATTAATTCTGCGCCTGCTTCTTGCATATGTTGACCTCCTATTCCACTAATTTTTACATTAGGGTAGGCGTCTTTTAATTGGCGAATCAAAACTGATGCATGAACATCACCTGATTCTTCACCTGCAATAATGACAATCCGTTTAGATTCTTGCATGGTGCTCCATCAAGTTAGTATTGATAAGCGAAGTAATTTTTTCTGCAGTTTCCAGGGCCTGAAGGCCATCTTCGCCAGTAACCAGCGGGATACTATCTTCTTCAATACATTTGATAAAAGCTTTTATTTCTTCAAACAAAGCATCCCCTTTGGCAAATTCTTTTTGCTCATGCGTGATATCAGGAATTCCTGGGAATAACTCACCCTTACCTTTTTTAAAGACCGCAAATTTTTTGTTCTGATAGTCTATTGAAAGATAAGTATCTTGTTGAAAAATTCGTGTCGTACGTTCTGTTTTAAAACTAATACGGCTTGCTGTAAGATTGGCGACGCAATGGTTGGCAAAAGTAATACGAGCATTAGCAATATCGATTGCGTTTGTAAGTACAGGGGCTCCTTGAGCAGAAATTGAAATAATAGGGCTATTAACCATATTTTGAATTAAATCAATATCATGAATCATTACATCAAGTATCACATTGACATCGGCACCGCGTGGATTATATGGAGCTAAGCGCTGTGAGTCTATAAACAAAGGTTTTTCTAAGTACTCATCTAAAGCTAATCGAGCGGAATTAAAACGCTCTAAATGTCCAACTTGCAATTTAACATGGTGTTTTTTGGCAAGTTGTATTAACTCAGCTGCTTGCGATAATGTTTCAGTCATTGGTTTTTCTATTAAGGTGTGTATCCCTCGTTCTAAAAAGGATTTCGCAATTTCATAATGCTTGTTAGTGGTTGCCACAATACTTACGGCATCAACCTTGTCAAATAAATCATGATAATTAATATAGCCGGGAACGTGTAACTCATGCGATACCGTTTCTAATGCTTTTTGATTTAGGTCACAAACGGCAACTAATTCTGCATTAGGAAGAAGTTGATATTTTTGTGCGTGAAATCTACCTAAATAACCGACACCTATTACTGCACAGCGAATTTTACTCATTCTGTCTATCTGTTAATTATTTGTGCGCATGATCGCATTTCTTTGATGATAAATCAATTTTAAAAGGATATTATTAGCCTTAAGAAAAAGAATCACGGATAACATAATGCTTGTAGCTGGTGTAGATGAAGTAGGACGGGGGCCTTTGGCTGGGGCAGTTGTAACTGCTGCTGTTATTTTAAAAGAACCTATAGAGGGACTTGCGGACTCCAAAAAATTAAGCGCAAAAAAGCGAGAATTACTATCATTACTTATTAAAGAACAAGCTATTGCCTATGCTTATGGTCGTGCGGAAGTAGATGAAATTGATGCGCTTAATATTCATCATGCAACTTTATTGGCAATGCAACGAGCAGTAGAAGCTTTACCGGTTAAACCTGATCAGGTATTAGTAGATGGTTTACATATTCCTAAGCTTACTATTCCATGTAAAGCAATCGTTCAAGGTGATGCATTAGTTCCCGAAATTAGTGCTGCTTCTATTCTCGCTAAAGTGTCTCGTGATGCGGAAATGGCAGCACTTGATGCAATTTATCCCGGATATGGTTTTACAGGACATAAAGGATATCCAACAGTTGCTCATCGAGAAGCATTAAAGCGACTTGGACCGAGTAAGATTCACCGAAAAAGCTTTTCACTAATCGGTGAGATTTAACGTGAGACTGGGATAAATCGGCGCGTTATCATTCCGGCACATTCGGGCTGAGGAAGCGCAAAGCGCTGTCTCGAAGCCTTAGCACGAGGATAATACCAAGGCTTCGAGATGATGCTGATGCATCTCCTCAGCACGAACGTAACGGGATGATGATCTGCTATCCATAATTCACGTTAATTTAATTCCAACTATTAAATAAAATCTTATGTGAGCTAATAGACATCAAGATACCAAAGCTTGCTAAAAAGGTAACCATTGCTGTTCCTCCATAACTCACCAATGGTAATGGAATGCCTACAACAGGAATGATTCCCATAACCATGCCAATATTAACAAAACCAGACATGAAGAAGGACATGGCAAGACTTGCCGCTAATAAACGGGTAAATGTAGTTTGGGCATTAGATGCAATGTGGAGGCTACGTAGAGCAATCATAACAATAAGGGCAATAATAGCGAATCCACCAGCAAAGCCGAACTCTTCGCTACTCACAGCAAAAATAAAATCAGTGGCGTGTTCTGGTAAAAAATTAAGATGAGATTGACTTCCTTCTAACCAACCTTTTCCTGCAAGTCCTCCTGAACCAATAGCAATTTTCGATTGGATAATATGGTAGCCGGCACCAAGAGGATCTTGTTCTGGATCAAGCAGCGTATAAACTCGCTGTTTTTGATAGTCATGCATAACATGCCAAATGACTGGAATAGCTGAGCCTACCATAAGCATAAGTAACAGAATCACTTTAAAGCGAATTCCTGCTAAAAACACAACACATAATCCCGCAGCTGATACCATAATCGCTGTACCCAAATCAGGCTGCTTGGCAATTAATAATGCCGGAACACAGATAATGAGGCCTGCAACAGCAATTGCTTTAAAACTACTAGGACGAGCTTGACGGTCAAAATACCAAGCAGCCATCATAGGCACCGCTAATTTCATGATTTCAGACGGTTGAAATCGGAATAAACCTAATTCGAGCCAACGTTGAGCTCCTTTACCGATTTTACCCATGAGCATCACTGCAATCAATAAAGTTAATCCTATGCTATATATCCATGGCGTCCATATTTTATATTTATGTGGCGGAATAAAACCAAGTATAAGCATAATGAACGATGCAAAAATAAGTCTCATTGATTGACGTAAAATCATTCCCGTATTCGCGTTAGATGCACTGTACAAAATCAAAAGACCAAAACTAATGAGGACAAGTAATAGACCTAATAAGGGAAAGTCCAGATGTAATGATTTCGCAGTAAAACGATAAACGGGTTTACTATTGAGTCTGTTCATGAGTCTTTTTCATCGGATAAAGTTTATAATAAGTATCAAGCATTTTGCGTGCAACTGTGGAGGCCGCAACATCATTTTCTACAACTACCGCGATTGCAATTTCTGGTTTTTCAACAGGAGTAAATGCAATAAACAATGAGTTGTCTCGTAACGCTTCAGGGATATCTTCATACTTTGTTTTTTCATATTGCCTGCCACTAAAAACTTGGGCTGTTCCTGTTTTTCCTGCAACAGGATATGGGGGATTGCGGCCAAAGCGATAACCAGTACCTTCATTACTGATTAAAACATTATGCATGGCATCTGCAACTATGTCCCAGTTCGTTTCATCCTTGAGATAAATGGGGTATTCTTCTATAGGTTTGTATCGTTTTACTTCACCACTGTCACTATTGACAGTTTTTGTTAATAAATGAGGTCTGAATCGACGGCCATGTTCGCTTAAAGATGCTGTTGCGTTTGCCATCTGTAATGGTGTAGCTAACATAAATCCTTGTCCTATAGAGGTAATTAAGGTATCACCAGGATACCAGGGCACACCCTTAGTTTGTTTTTTCCAACGCAAGCTTGGGACGATACCGGAGGCTTCTTCATGAAGATCAATTTGACTTAAATGGCCTAGGCCAAATTTGACAAGCATATCTTCAATATTGGAAATACCCATTTTATTACCTAATTGATAAAAATAAGTATCACACGAAACAGTGATTGCTCTTTTAAAATTGATCATTCCATGTCCTGTTTTTTTCCAGTCTCTATAGATATGGGTGGAATTAGGTAGTTTATATTTACCTGGATCATAGATTGTTGTTGCTGTAGTTATAAATCCTTTCTCTAAGCCTGCTAAGCCAACAAAAGGTTTAATTGTTGATGCAGGAGGATAGACGCCGCGAACAGCACGATTAAATAGTGGTCTTTGTAAGGTATTAGAAAGTTTTTTGTATTCCTTAGAGCTTACTCCAGCCACAAAAATATTGGGATCAAAACTAGGAGAACTTACCATAGCCAGAACTTCGCCATTTTTAGTATTGATAGCTACGGCTGCCCCACGCTTATCTTTTAATGCCTCATAAGCTGCTTGTTGCAGTCTGACATCAAGGCTTAAATAGAGTTTTGCCCCGGAATGAGGATTAATTTTATCAATGGTTCTTAGAGTACGACCACTAACATCTGTTTCTACCATTTGATATCCTACTTTACCGTGGAGAATATCCTCGTAGTATTTTTCAATGCCGGCTTTGCCAATAAAGTTTGTAGCACGGTAATTGGTAGGATCTACAGTCTTTAATTCTTGGATATTGATTCTACCTACATAACCAAGAACATGTGCTGTTATTTCTCCTAAAGGGTAATGTCGCATCAGACGAGCTTTAATACTCACACCTGGAAAACGGTATTGATTAATAGCAAAAATGGCAACTTCTTCTTGAGTTAATTTTAATTTGATGGGTATGGGGACAAATGAACGATTTTGTTTTCGAGTGCGCTTGAAATTTTCAATATCTTCATCAGAAATTGAAGGAATTAGCTTTTGTAGTTCAGCTAATGTATGCTCCATATTCTTTACATGTTCAGGAATAATTTCCAAAACATATACAGGTACGTTTTCTGCCAGCAATATCCCATTTCTGTCAAGAATAACTCCTCTTGGTGGCGCAATCGGAATAATACTCATTTGATTTTTTAGTGAAAGTGTTTGGTATTTTTTGAATTCGGAAATTTGTAGGAATGCAAGCCTTAAAACTAGGATTAAAGATAAAATAATAAGAAAAGCGACCAGCAAGTTAATTCTGAAAAGTTGATGCCGAGATTCGATTCGATAATTTTTAAATGATTGATTTCGACTCATAACCTACAGTCAATTAAGAAGGATACAAAAAATCGCATGGTAACTTAAAATGGGGCTGTTTACTATAGATTTACTTACTTATGATACGGATGATTGTGAATAATAGACCAAGCTCTATATAATGTTTCTAACAAAATAATTCGTACTAATGGATGGGGGAGAGTAAGCTTTGACAGTGACCATCGTTCATCACAACGTTTAAGCGTTTCTTGTGAAAGTCCTTCCGGGCCGCCTATTAAAAAACAGAGGTGACTGTCTGTATGTTGTAATTGGGAAATTTTAACTGCCAATTCTTCACTGCTAAATGATTTTCCCTCAATTTCTAAAGCAATAATTCGCGAGTTATGCGGTAATGCTTCTTGAATTAGCGCCGATTCTTTTTCTAATATCTTAATTAAATCAGAAGATTTACTACGACGAATTAAAGGAATTTCGATGATTTTAAGTTGAATACCGTCATTAAGCCGCTTTGCATATTCTTGAGAACCTTGGATGACCCAAGCTGGCATTTTATTGCCTAAAGTGATGATGGTAACTTTTAGCATAATATTTTTTAATGCGGATCTTCCCAAAGTCCCTCAAGATTATAGTATTGTCTGTATTCAGGTTGCATAACATGAACAATAATATCACTAAAGTCTATCAATACCCAATCCCCTGTCTCCAAGCCAGTACAGTGCATTGCAGGAATCCCAAAGGACTTCATTTCCTCCATTATCTTTTGTGCGATTGCTTTGACATGACGTGATGAACGGCCCGAAGCAATAATCATATAGTCAGTAATAGTGGTTTGTTTGCGAACGTCTATTACTTTAATGTCATTTGCCTGATTGTCATCAAGCAGATGCAATAATTTGTCTAACATTGGATTTTGTGCTGACATATTTTTAGGTAGTTATTTATAAAAAAGCGCTGAATGATAACAGTATTTTCTCTATATAAAAAGAGTTATAAGAAGAAACTCGCTTTAGGCTAACACTATTCAAAGAACTCAATCTGATTTATTCAGTCAAATGGACATGTGTTAATAAAAATTTAATAACTGCAAACAAAACCAAACAACATAAAGAGGCAAGAAAAAGAATACCTAATTGTTGTGTAAATGCAGTAGCATAAAGTGTTTTTAATACAGCAATGTTCGTTTCCCCAGAAGGAATTGCGGTTAATGCTGCGAGTTTGCCTGATAAAAATCCTCCAATTCCTAAGGAAACAAAAAAGATGCCCATCATAGTACTCACTTTATTTTTATCGGCTAAAAGTGTAATTGCTGATAATCCCACTGGTGATAACAGTAGCTCAGCTAATGAAAACATTAAATATGCGGGAATAATTAAAAGTGGAGAGAGTAAAGAGCTCTTGTCGGTAAAATTACTGACCAACGCGATGACTGCATAAGCTAAAGTAGTAATAAATATTGCAAGCAAGAATTTTTTTCCAATGCTTAAACCACGCTCAATTAAGTTAAGTTCGAGATTTCTTCGTGACAAAATAAAACCAATAACGAGCATGCCTAAGCTTTGGATGGTAACGTAATAGGGAGGCGGAAATAAAATGCCACCAAATGTGGGCGCAACAACTCGTGATATAAACAGAGTCAGTGACATAAACATTTGAAAATAAAAAGCCCAAAATACCACTGAAATGATGCATAATAAACCAATGACCAGTGTTTGTCTTGATTGATTGGCATTTTCTTTACTCACTGAATATAAGATGTAACCTGCAGAAAATAAAACAACAAGTCCGAATATAAGATCAGCTAATTTGGGAGAGTTTAGGATATAAAATGATAAAGACCAAAGAAATATCATTAGAGCAATTGCTGCTATGATTTTTTTATATTGAAAAACAAAAGGGTTGTAGTCATTTATTTTATATTTCCGGATTCCATATAAAAAGACAATAAAAGCAATGATCATTCCAATTGCGGCACTTGTAAAAGAAGCCACCCAACCAAAATGGTCATGTAAGATACTTGGTAAAGTAGTACCTAAGATAATACCGGTGGTTATTCCCATATAAAAGATAGTAAAGCCGCTTTCGCGTCGAGCACAACCTGCAAGATATTCATTACCTAAAAGGGAGGAAATATTGGGCTTTAACAAACCAGTTCCTACGGCAATAGCAGCGAGTGCCGCAGTAAGCACTGAAGGATTATCTACCAATGATAGGAGACAATAACTTATAAATAAAACAACAGCCCCAAGTAAAATAGCTCTTTTTTGGCCAATTAATTTGTCGGCTATCCAACCACCAACTACTGGTGAGAGATAGGTTAGAGCCGTAAACGAGCCAACTAATGCATAAATTTGTTTATCCGGCCATTTAAAATACAGTGCTAAATAAAGTGCAAGAAGTGATTGAACTACATAAAAGCCGTAACGTTCCCACATTTCAGTGGCGAAAAAGATGCGTAGTGATTTTGGATGTTTTTCGTTTTGCACTTTAATAATACACTTGGTTGGATAATTTAATTATATAACATATCATTCTTTATGTTATATACAAAGTGTTTTTTTATATTACATGTTGTAAGTCAGATAACACAATTATTAGATATTTAAAAATAATATACGGTGTTAACCCTAAGAAATACCTCTCCATCTTGATAAAAGTCTTCTTATGTTTGTCAAACAAAAATTATTACCTCAGAACCTGTATAGATGTCTATGCTCTGAAATTTCTCTGGTGTATGATGCTTCTATTTGATTTTCTATAGGGGCGTTTGTATGAATGGACACACCCAAAATCGGGTAATTAGGGCTAATCGTGGAGCTGAAAAGCAAGCTAAAACTTGGTTGACAGAGGCAGCACTTCGTATGCTTTGCAATAATCTTGATCCAGATGTAGCAGAAGATCCTAATTCTTTAATTGTTTATGGAGGCCTGGGAAAAGCGGCACGTAATTGGGAATGCTTTGATAAGATTGTAGAAGTTCTTAAATCCTTAGAAGATCACCAAACTTTATTAATCCAATCAGGGAAACCAGTCGGTGTATTTACTACCCATGAAGATGCGCCGCGAGTACTCATTGCTAACTCTAATTTAGTTCCCCATTGGGCTACTTGGGAACACTTTAATGAGTTAGATAAAAAAGGGTTGATGATGTATGGACAGATGACTGCAGGCAGTTGGATTTATATTGGTTCCCAAGGTATTGTACAAGGAACCTATGAAACTTTTGTTGCTGCGGCTCGCAAACACTACGAAGGACGTTTAGAAGGCCGCTGGATTTTAACCGGTGGTTTAGGTGGTATGGGTGGAGCACAAACTTTGGCTGGCACAATGGCAGGAGCGAGTGTTTTGGCGGTTGAATGTGATTTATCAAGAATTGAGAAACGCCTTAAAACCAAATACTTAGATCGCTATACTACAGATTTAGATGAAGCTTTAAATTGGATAAACGAATCTTGTGAGAAAAAAACTCCTTTATCTGTTGCTGTGTTAGGTAATGCCGCAGAAATTTTTCCTAAGTTGGTTGAGCGTGGGGTTTCTCCAGCTTTAGTTACAGATCAAACAAGCGCCCATGATCCATTAAATGGCTATCTTCCAGCAGGTTGGTCTTTAGAGCATGCGGCTGAATTACGAAAAACTGCCCCTGAAGAAGTTGTGGCCGCAGCTAAAAAATCGATGGCAGTTCAAGTTCATGCAATGTTGCAATTTCAAAAACGAGGTATCCCTGTTTTCGATTATGGTAATAATATAAGGCAAATGGCTTTTGAGGCAGGAGAAAAAAATGCCTTTGCATTTGAAGGTTTTGTTCCAGCTTATATTCGACCACTATTTTGTGAGGGAATAGGACCTTTTAGATGGGTGGCTTTATCAGGAGATCCTGAGGATATTTATGCCACTGATGAAATGGTAAAAAAACTTATTCCGAATAATCCCCATCTGCATCATTGGTTGGATATGGCAAAAGAGAAAATTTCATTTCAAGGTTTACCAGCCAGAATCTGTTGGGTTGGTTTAAAAGATCGTGCCCGTTTAGCATTAGCATTTAATGGGATGGTTCGTAGCGGAGAACTTAAAGCACCTATTGTAATTGGTCGTGATCATCTAGACTCAGGTTCTGTAGCAAGCCCAAATCGTGAAACAGAAGGCATGATGGATGGCAGCGATGCAGTTTCTGATTGGCCCTTACTTAACGCGTTACTTAATTGTGCCAGTGGCGCAACTTGGGTTAGTATTCACCATGGAGGGGGAGTTGGTATGGGTTTTTCACAACATGCTGGCGTTGTTATTGTGGCGGACGGTACAGAAGAAGCCTCACTGCGAATAGCGCGAGTCCTGCATAATGATCCTGCTACAGGGGTGATGCGCCATGCTGATGCAGGTTATGAGATTGCGAAAAAGTGTGCTAAAGAAAATTTACTTTGGCTGCCTATGGACATTTAAAAATGTTGGCTGAGTCCAGCGTTGTTGCTGGTTATAAAGGGAAATGTCACATTTGAGAATATGCATCAAATATGGCTTTCAAGTGAGAGGTAGAAGACTCAGGGGGCAGCGATACGACCCCAATTTTTATAGCACGATTTCCCGGGTTTCGCTTCGCTGCACCCAGGCTATATGTTTTAAATAGCAAGGAGTTAATTGAATGTCTGAACATTTTATTCTTCAACCTGGAGCATTGACTTTACAGTCAATTAAGCATGTTTTAAATCAACAGCTAAAATGCACCTTAGCTGAAAATGCATTGGCGCAAATTAATGCATCGCATCAAACTGTTAAAAAAGTAATTCTTGATAAAAAGACAGTATATGGCATTAATACAGGGTTTGGCTCATTAGCTAATCAAACCATCTCTTCAGAAAACTTAAAACAATTACAAAGAAATATTGTGCTTTCTCATGCTTGTGGGACCGGTGAATTACTCTCCGATGAAATCGTTGCACTAATATTATTACTTAAAATAAATAACTTAGCACAAGGTTATTCAGGGGTGCGATTAGAGCTCATTGAAACCTTAATTTCTTTATATAATCATAGGATTTACCCCTGTATCCCATCTAAGGGTTCTGTTGGTGCTTCAGGTGATTTAGCTCCTTTAGCACATATGTCTTTACCTTTACTTGGCGTAGGAGATGTTCGTTATCAAGGGAAAAAAATAAGTGCAGTAGAAGGCTTAAAAATTGCTGGCCTAAAACCAATTGAGTTAGAAGCTAAAGAGGGGTTAGCACTTTTAAATGGATTACAAGTTTCAACAGCAATCGCTTTAACCGCATTGTTTGCTGCGGAAAATTTGTTTGAAACGGCATTGATTGCAGGGGCATTATCCGTTGATGCAGCAAATGGCAGTGACGTTCCTTTTGATGATCGCATCCAAAAGGTGAGAGGTCACGAAGCTCAACGAAGTGTGGCCGCATGTTATAGAGAATTATTAGCAGGAAGTCAGATCAGAGAGTCACACCTTGATTGTTCTCGCGTACAAGATCCCTATTCGTTACGATGTCAACCACAGATTATGGGGGCAATACTTCATCAAATTAAGTTTGTAAAGGAGACTTTACAGGTGGAGGTGAATGCTATTTCTGATAATCCCCTCGTTTTTAGTGAACAAGAACAAATTATTTCAGGCGGTAATTTTCATGGTGAAATTGTTGCTATGGCAGCTGATAATCTTGCTTTAGCTATAGCTGAAATTGGTTCTAATGCGGAACGTCGGATTGCATTACTTATTGATAAAAACTTTAGTTATTTACCGGCTTTTCTAATTAAAGAAAGTGGTTTAAATTCAGGTTTTATGATTGCTCATGTGACTGCTGCTGCATGTGCGAGCGAAAATAAAGCACTTGCTCATCCACACTCAGTGGATAGTTTACCTACTTCAGCGAATCAAGAAGATCATGTTTCTATGGCAACAAGTGCTGCAAGACGATTACATAGTATGAATGATAATACCTCAACTATTTTGGCAATTGAATTATTAGCTGCAAGTCAAGGATTAGAATTCCATAGGCCGTTAAAATCATCGCAATTATTAGAAGAAGTACATCAACGTATACGATCCGATGTAGAACCTTATGATAGTGATCGTTTCTTTGCGCCTGATATTGACATAATCAAAGAAAAAATTCTAGCAGGGAAGTTTGCGACACCTTTTTTTCACTTCTGGGATGTTGAGTAGGATCCAATGTGATTGTTGAAATTTATACTGATGGGGCGTGTAAAGGAAATCCAGGGCCTGGGGGTTGGGGGGTGCTACTCCGTTATAAGGGGCAGGAAAAGACCCTACACGGCGGAGAGGCACATACTACCAATAATCGGATGGAGCTTATGGCCGCAATTAAAGGTTTGGAAGCTCTAAAACGTTCTTGTACTGTGGATCTGTATACGGATTCTCAATATTTAAGACAGGGAATGATGGATTGGTTGCCTAATTGGAAAATGAAAGGATGGAGAAACTCCAAGAAAGAGCCCGTAAAGAACGCTGATCTTTGGATGTTGCTTGATGAGTTGGCTTCTCGTCATCAAATAAATTGGCACTGGGTTAAAGGTCACTCAGGTCATTTGGAAAATGAACTCGTTGACGCTTTGGCTAACCAAGCTATTCAAGAGTTAAGAGAGTAACGCATGAGACAAGTTGTTTTAGATACAGAAACTACAGGTATTGGGCATGAGCAAGGACATCGTGTCATAGAAATTGGTTGTGTGGAATTAATTGATAGAAAATTAACTGGAAATCATTTTCATGTTTATCTCAATCCACAACGTCTTGTTGACGAAGGAGCATTCCGTGTCCATGGAATAAGTAATGAATTCCTACAAGACAAACCTTTATTTGAAGAGGTAGCTGAGGAGTTTTGGCAGTTTATTAGTGGTGCAGAATTAATTATTCACAATGCGCCTTTTGATGTCGGTTTTTTAAACTCTGAGCTACAACATATTAACTGGAATAAGAAGCTTGAAGTTTACTGTAAGATTTTCGATACCTTAGTTTTAGCAAGAGAAAAATATCCAGGACAACGTAATAGCCTAGATGCCTTATGTAAGCGATATGGAATTGACCATTTTAATCGAGAGTTGCATGGGGCTTTACTAGATGCTGAGATTCTAGCCTTTGTTTATTTAGCAATGACTGGTGGGCAAACTAGTTTATTTGCAGAAGTTGAAGAAACCTCCATTCATGTAAACTCTAAAAGCCAAGAAACGGTTGCACTTCACTTGGAAAATTCTGTAGTTTTGCCAGCAAGCTCTGGAGAGCTTGAATTACATCAATTATTTATTGATTTTTTGCATAAAAAATCTGGAGTGAATTACTGGGAAGGCAACTAATTGTTTTTTTCTGTTTCAAGAATACAATTTGCGAGCGAGGAATTCCTGCTCTGCTCACTGTGCTCAATGACTAAAATGATTAACCGAAAAGACTTGAGTAGTTCTGTTCACCTGATTGAGTTGTTTTTTCTTCTTCGAAGATGGTTTTTGGTAAGTTAGTTGATAATAAAGAGTTTTCCCTGGGACTTTTTTGTGTTTGTTGGTGATTTACTTTACTCTTAACTGTCTTTGAACTTGTACCTAAAGATTTTGATATTACCCTGTAACTTTCTTGAGGTGGAACCGTACTATTTACCACCTTAGATTGTGAAGAACGTTTTGTTGTGCCGTATCCCAGAGCACCGCTAATTAATGCCAAGCCCCCTATTGTTGCAGTAAAAGCAATTATGTCCAATACTCCGACACTAAATGGAGCAAGTATTTCGGTGGTGCATAGACCAACTCTGATACCAATTCCAATCAACAAACCTGCAGCTGCAAGTAATCCAATAATTTTTTGTGATTTGCCATTAAGGGTGTCAATAGTGGTTGAATCTCGGTCCTCTTCAACTTTCTTGGAATAATCATATATATCTACTTTGTTCTGATTAATATCTTTCATTTTATAACTCGATAAGATTCTGTAGTCTGATTAATTTTTATAATTATATTTAATCATATTGGTATATATATGACCAACTGATTGTTTTTATATGACATATAACTTTTACAAATAAGGAATAAATGAATTTGGGATGATGTCTTTTTTAATCTTTAAGGACTCTTCAAAAAAATGGGTAAATTTACACGATTAAATGCAACATATATAGACATGCACACGTTCATATAAATGAACGTGTTATGTGCGGTGAATAATAGGCTCAGGAAATAATAATAATTTCTATCCCGAGCTCACTTTAACGTAATAGCGGTGCCCTAAGTAATCTTTATTCTTTTATTTGTCCTTTTGTTAGCTTTTTGGAATCAAATACTTAATCGCAAAATCTTTACCGATACATTCACCAAGTGTTTTTCCCCAAGTAGCAGCGGTCTCATCATTGAGTTTATCGGGGATCTTTGAATAGAGCTCTTGTTGACATTTACTGACACTTTCAGGAATTGCAGTCAGACATTGCTCGTGAGTCATTTTGATATCATCAAGTCGTTTTTTCAACTGAGCATCATTCTCGAATCCTTTACAAATAAGATCAGGTAGTAAAGGGGTAATTGATTTGAACCATTCATCTTTTGTAATACTTGTAGAAGTGCTAGATGTGCTCGTGCCTGTAGTGTCAGTGTTTGTCGTGCTAGCGGTGCTAGGGCTATCCGCTTGTGCAGTGTACGGTATAATGGTGCAACTAATAAAAATTGCTGTTACTGCAGGTATAAGTCTACGCATGATTGAATCCTTTTAAAGGTGCTCAATTAATATAGTAGAACAATTATTGCTTGATTGTACAAAAAAATCTTGTTTTGATTAAAAATTAATCTAAAATATAAAGTGAAGATGAATAATAATTAGGGAATAATTATGGAAAAACAAAATCCTATTTTATCGTCGCTAGCTTATACCTTATTCCTTCCTCTATTGTATTTTCTTTGTTTGTCTCCAGCTGATGCGAATACTTTTGTTTTCAATCCAAATACGCTTTCATGGAAAGCCATTAATTCACAAGGCAAGGTAGTTCGTACAGGAAGAGCTTCGGGAGGCAGGCGATATTGTCCCGATATACATCGAGGTTGTAAAACTCCCTCGGGCGTTTTCTCAGTTTGGAGCAAAGGTGGGCCAGGATGTGTTTCCAGTCGCTATCCTGTAGGTAAAGGTGGAGCTCCTATGCCTTATTGCATGTATTTTACTAAGAATTATGCGATACATGGTTCCTATGAAGTGCCTCATTACAACGCCAGCCACGGATGCATACGTTTGATTCCTAGTGATGCTAAGTGGCTAAGTAATAATTTTATTAAAATAGGAACTAAGGTAATTGTTTATCCTTATTGATCTGAATATTGTTCTAGTGAAACAGAATTTAATTTTCTGTTTTACTGGGCATTTTTTATTCTTCATCATCAATGCTAAATGAGGAACCACACCCACAAGTAGTTTTGGCATTTGGATTGCGGATAACAAATTGTTCGCCTTGAATCCCTTGAGTATAATCAATTTCAGCATCATGCAAATATGGATAGCTCATTGAATCAATAAGAAGTTTTACGGAGGATAATCCGTCCGAGCACTGTTGCACAATTACTGTATCATCTTCATTAATCTCTTCATCGAAACTAAATCCATATTGAAATCCGGAGCAGCCTCCGCCCGTAATAGAAATACGAAGATTCAAGTTAAAATTATTTTCCTCCTTAATCAACTCAGCCACTTTATCTGCTGCACTAACAGAAAAGCGAATGTCGCTGGTAGTAGGGGATATATCTATAGCAGCCATTTTAACTCCCGTTGTATTCATATAATTATAATCTAATTATCCTAAATTCAATTGCCGAATTTAGAATTATCTAATAATGTGTTCAATAGTAGCGCCACCCAGGCACTGGTTTTTATCATAAAAAACGATATATTGTCCTGGAGTAACAGCACGTTGTGGATTTGAAAACATCACGTAATGTTGATTCCCGTCTTCAGGAGATATCATGCATCCTTGTTCTACTTGCCTATATCTTGTTTTCGCATAACAAGTAAGTGGTAATTTATCCTTGCAATCGGCTAACCAATGAATTGGGCCGCATACAAGACCATGTGCATAAAGCATTGGATGTTGACTTCCTTGAGCTACATATAAAGTATTAGTGCCTATCTCTTTATCGACAACGTACCAAGGATCATCTGTTGTGTTTTGTAGACCACCAATGCCTAATCCTTGTCTTTGTCCTATAGTATAAAACATTAATCCATCATGTTTTCCCAATACTGTTCCTTCGGCACTCTTGATTTCTCCTGGTCGGGCCAAAATGAACTCTTGTAAGAAGGACTTAAATCGTTTTTCACCAATAAAACAAATACCTGTTGAGTCTTTCTTAGCATGTGTAACTAACCCTAACTTTTGGGCAAACTCTCTAATTTCAGGTTTTGTATAATCGCCAATGGGGAATAAGGTTTTTGCCAGAGCTTTGGGATCTACCGCATGAAGAAAGTAAGTCTGATCTTTATCTCTATCTTTTGCTTTGAATAAAAAGCCAGCATCTCCATCGATTACGTTTTTAGCATAATGTCCAGTTGCAATATAATCGGCGCCAAGTGTTAAAGCATGATTTAAAAAAGCTTTGAATTTTATTTCTTTATTACAGAGCACGTCAGGATTTGGGGTTCTTCCCTTTTCATATTCACTCAAAAAATAAGTAAATACATTTTGCCAGTATTCATTAGAAAAATTAACAGTATGTAGGGGAATTCGCAATTGATTACATACTGCTTGAGCATCAGCAAGATCTTGTGCTGCAGGACAAAATCCATCTTTATCATCTTGTTCCCAGTTTTTCATAAACAAGCCTTCGACTTGATAGCCTGCTTCTTGTAATAACCATGCTGCAACGGAAGAATCAACTCCTCCGGACATTCCAATAATAACTTTAGCTTTCATAAAATTGAGATACCGCTTAATATTAAGTGAAAAAATTTAATTTTAGTAAATTTAGTTTTATATAATAGATTTTAACTGCTTTTTCACCGTTAAAGCAAAAAATATAACATTCTAGGATAAGATAATAATGCTTCACTTACAAGAAATGGTCAAACAAGGCTCGCAAAATAGAACAATTATACTTAGTGAACGTTTACCAAATTTTATAACTGCTCCATGCCATTTGTATGTGACTTATCAGGTTGAAGCTAAGGAGGATTTTTACCTCATCCATCTTCACGTTACAGGTGAATTACCTCTTCAATGTCAGCGCTGTCTAGACGAATTTAATTTTCCATATGATAATAGGACAGTGGTTGCTGTATGTCGTAATGATGAACGTGCAGAACAGATACTTGAACATTATGAGTGTATTGTTTCTGCTAATTTACAAATAAGTTTAGAGGACGTGCTTATTGACGAATTACATCTTTATGCACCACAATTTCATGCTGAAATGAGTGATTGCAGCAGTGAAATAAATCAAATTTTGATGGGAACAAAGTGAATTTTATTGAAATTTTATTGAATTAACACTAATATTCACGCTTTATGAATGCAAATTGTTTAGGAGTAATACAATGGCTGTACAGCAAAATAAAAAATCACGCTCACGTCGTGATATGCGTCGTTCACATGATGCCTTGACTAAGCCAACGCTTTCTGTTGATGCAACTACTGGTGAAACACATCTTCGTCATCATATGACCCCAGATGGTTACTATCGTGGTAAAAAAATTATTGATACTGATACTGTATACGAACAAGAGTAATTTTCTTGAAAAATATCACCATTGCAATTGATGCGATGGGTGGGGATCATGGATTGAGCGTAGTGATTCCTGCCTGTGTTCGCGCTGCGAAAAATAATCCTGAATTAAAGCTGATACTTGTCGGGGTTCACGACAAGGTACACGCTTTTTTAAAAAAATATGGTGTATCATCTTCAGATCAATTTTCTATAGTTCATGCCTCAGAAGTAGTAACTATGGATGAATTGCCTTCACATGCATTGCGTAATAAAAAAGACTCTTCCATGAGAGTGGCAATTAATTTAGTTAAAGAAGGCATGGCGCAAGCCTGTGTTAGCGCTGGGAATACTGGCGCCTTAATGGCTACAGCACGTTTTGTTCTTAAGACTCTCCCCGGGATTGATAGACCTGCGATTGTTTCTGAATTACCAACGAAAACTGGTAGAACCTGGGTTATTGATCTAGGCGCTAATGTGGATTCTTGTGCCGAGCATTTGTTTCAGTTCGCAGTGATGGGATCCGCATTGGTACAAGCTGTTGCCAATAAACCTAAACCTAAAATCGCCTTATTAAACATTGGCGTAGAAGAAATGAAAGGAAATGATCAAGTTAAGCGTACTGCACACATGCTTGCTGAATGCTCAGTAATGAATTATGTAGGCTATGTTGAGGGAGATCATTTTTATACCGGAGAAGTGGATTTAGTAGTTTGTGATGGTTTTGTGGGGAATGTTGCTTTAAAAGCTAGTGAAGGTCTTGCAAAGCTTTTTGTGGGCTTACTCATGGAATCATTTAATAAAAACTGGTATACCAAACTTTCTGCATTAATTGCACGTCCGGCATTAAGGCATCTTAAAAGACGGTTCGATCCTTCTAGCTACAATGGAGCGAGTATGCTTGGTTTAAATGGTATAGTCGTTAAAAGTCATGGTGGTGCGAATGAACTTGGGTTTCAACATGCCATAGAGCAAGCAGTTCTTGAAGTAAAAAATAATGTGATTGATTTAGTGCGTGCTCAAATAAATGATTTTATAAATCAAGGGTTGCTGTTATGAAAAATGCTGTAATTAGTGGCACTGGAAGTTATATTCCCGAGAAACAACTTACCAATCTTGAACTGGAGTCAATGTTAGAGACCACTGATGAATGGATTGTCACCAGAACAGGCATAAGCAGTCGTAGTATTGCGCAACCTTATGAAAGTACATCATATATGGCAGCTCAAGCTGCTGAACAGGCATTGAATGCAGCAGGTTTAGATGCTAATGAAATTGATTTAATAGTGGTTGCCACCTGTACTCCAGATCATTTTTTTCCTGGAGTAGCATGCTATGTACAGCATGCTTTAAAAATTAAAAAATCCATACCTGCATTTGATGTCGGTGCCGCATGTAGTGGTTTTGTGTATGCTATGGATATTGCTAAACAATACATTATGAGTGGTGCAGCAAAACATATTCTCGTTATTGGTAGTGAAAGCATGTCCAGGGCAGTGGATTGGACTGACCGAGCAACCTGTGTTCTTTTCGGTGATGGTGCAGGCGCTGTAGTTTTAAGTGCAAGTGATCGACAAGGTATTTTAGGAAGCGTATTACATGCATCTTATGATGCTGAAAAATTATTAAACTTGAGTAATGGAACATTTGATAGCCAACGAGCCGTGATAAGTATGCGTGGTAATGAAGTTTTTAAAATCGCGGTTAAATATATGGGAGATGTTGTTGACGAGGTTTTAGAAGCGAGTCAATTGACTAAATCAGACATTCAATGGTTAATTCCCCATCAAGCAAATATGCGTATTATTTTAGCTATAGCTAAAAAGTTAGACCTGCCTATGTCTCGAGTAATTGTTACGATAGGCAGTCAAGGTAATACCTCGGCTGCTTCCATTCCTTTAGCTCTAGATCATTCTATTAAGACCAATCAGATCAAGCGAGATGAATTGTTATTGATTGAGTCGTTTGGTGGAGGAATGACTTGGGGAGCTATGGTTATTCGTTATTAATTAATTGTAAATTTAAATTAAAATCTAGTTCGGAGCTATTTTTAACATGGTAAAAACGGCGTTTGTATTTCCTGGGCAAGGATCACAATCAATAGGGATGTTGGCTGATTTTGAGTTGCAATATCCTATTGTTGTTAAGACTTTTGCTGAAGCATCAGAGGCTGTAGGCTATGACTTATGGAAACTCATACAACATGGACCTGAAGAAAAACTTAATCAAACAGAACATACTCAGGTTGCAATGCTTACTGCAGATGTTGCTATCTACAGATTGCTGATGCAACAAGGTATTGTTCAACCATGCATTATAGCGGGTCATAGCTTAGGTGAGTATGCTGCATTAGTCTGTGCTGATGCTTTATCCTTGTTTGATGCTGCTTGTTTAGTCAGTCGTAGAGGGCAAGTAATGCAAAATGCAGTGCCCTTAGGTTTAGGAGCCATGGCAGCTCTCGTAGGTTTAAGTGATGAGCAAGTAAAAAATTTATGTGATCAAGCAAGCCGAACAAATGAAGTGGTTACTCCGGCAAATTATAATGCAATTGGACAAGTTGTTGTTGCTGGTCATACTCCTGCGGTGACACGGATTTTGGGATTAGCTGAAGATGCTGGAGCTCGACTCGCTAAGATAATTCCTGTCAGTGTGCCATGCCACTGTCCTTTATTATTTGATGCAGCGGCGGTTTTTGGTGAATATTTGGCTAAAATCGAATTCAAAAAACCAAAAATTGATGTTGTTAGTAATGTGGATTTAAGTATTTATCATTCAGCAGAACATATACGTAAAAAACTGCAAGAGCAATTATATAGTCCTGTACGATGGGTTGAGACAATACAACTTTTTAAACAAAATGGTATAGAGCTTGTTCTTGAGTGTGGGCCTGGAAAAGTGCTTGGTGGGTTAATTAAACGAATAGATAGAAGTTTAAATACTATTAGTGTTTACGATAGTATTAGTCTTGAACAAGTTGAGGAACAATTTGCATAAATGGTAGAACTCTTGAAAAATTGAGCTTTGCCAACAAAACATAACAAATTATTCAACCCGTTATGTTCCTCAGACAAGCATGAATATAGGCAGGGCTGAGTGTTAAAAGAAACATTTTCTATTTAGAGGAAACTAAATGATCAATTTAGAGGGGAAAATTGCCTTAGTTACAGGAGCAAGCCGAGGAATAGGTCAAGCAATAGCTTCAAAGTTAGCACAACAAGGAGCTTTGGTTTTTGGCACAGCAACTACAGAACAAGGTGCTCAATCAATCAATGCTTATTTTGAGAAGGAAAAGTTATCTGGAAAAGGCCTAGTGCTTGATGTAACTAATTCAGAGCAAATAGAAGAGGTGATTGGGAAGTTGAGTCATGAGAATCAATCCCCTTCAATCTTAGTGAATAATGCTGGAATTACCTCTGATAATTTATTGTT
Source organism: Legionella santicrucis (assembly GCF_001468135.1). Classification (GTDB taxonomy): domain Bacteria; phylum Pseudomonadota; class Gammaproteobacteria; order Legionellales; family Legionellaceae; genus Legionella; species Legionella santicrucis. The sequence continues at coordinate 280,257 of NZ_LNYU01000085.1, forward strand.
ACGTATGGATGATGATGAATGGTATAAGGTCATTGAAACCAATTTGAACTCCATATACAAGATGACTAAAATTTGTATAAAGTCGATGTTTAGAGCAAGATGGGGGCGAATTATTTCCATTGGCTCTGTTGTTGGCTCAAGTGGTAATTCAGGCCAAGTCAATTATACTGCTGCCAAAGCAGGTATCGTTGGTTTTAGTAAATCTTTAGCACAAGAACTAGGAAGCAGAGGAATTACTGTTAATGTTGTTGCACCTGGTTTTATTGATACTGATATGACTGCTTCATTACCCGATATGGTTAAAGAAGAAATGTTAAAAAGAATCCCTATGCGTAAGCTTGGTGAGCCATCTGATATCGCTGAAGCAGTTGCTTTTCTAGCATCAGAAAGTGCTAAATATATCACAGGTGAAACAATTCATGTCAATGGTGGCATGTATATGAATTAATGCACTTGCGTTATCTGTATAAATGAATAAACTATACCACTTCCATTTAACTTTGGCTGTTTTCTGTTGGATTAGATGCTAAATTTAAATAATTAATTGATTTAATGCGTGTAATACTTACAAATAAGTTAATTCACTGATGTTCTTGTCAAGCAGTTAAAGTTAAGTGGAAGTAGTATGGTAAAATATCTATAGTTTTTATATTTCTATCAACCGAAAGAGGAAAATCAAGTTATGAGTACAGTTGAAGAGCGTGTTCGCAAAATTGTTGTTGAACAATTGGGTGTTAAGGAAGAGGAATTAAAGAATGATGCATCATTTGTTGATGATTTAGGTGCTGATTCTTTAGATACTGTGGAATTGGTTATGGCTCTTGAAGAAGAATTTGAAACAGAAATTCCTGATGAAAAAGCTGAAAAAATTACCACAATTCAAGAAGCGATTGATTATATTGAATCTAATTTAAATAAAGAAGAAGCATAATTTGTAATAAGTCAGATACCCCTATACCAATATTCACTTGAACGGTAGGATTTGAGTTCGGGTTGTGAGGAAATTTTTCTAAGTAAGCGTAGCATACAAATTGTTACATGAGCATTGCTTAGGAAAATTTTCTCGCAAAATGTGCCAAATATTGCTGTCCCAAAATAGGGGGGCTGACCACTTACTGATTTTTTGCTTTTATCTCATCTCTTTTGCATATTGTTAAGAGATAGAGGATGTTTTAAGGAGCTTTCATTGAATAAGCGGCGTGTAGTAGTTACTGGCATGGGTATGATTACTCCTGTTGGACTTAATGTAAAAGAAGCTTGGCAAAATATACTAGCCGGCGTGAGTGGTGTCGTTTTGGCAGAAGAATTTGATCCAAATGAATACAGCACACGGATATGGGCTAAGGTTAAGAATTTTAATATTGAGGACTATGTTCCGCTTAAAGATGCTCGTAAAATGGATGTATTTACCCAATATGGTATTGCTGCAGCTGATGAAGCAATTCTGGATTCGGGTTTAAAAATAGATGCACGTTTATCAACACGTGTTGGTGTGGCAGTCGGTGCAGGTATTGGCGGTATTCAAACCATCACGAATAATCAAGATAAACTTATGGCAGGTGGAGCTCGAAAAGTTTCTCCATTTTTTATTCCGGCAGGTATTATTAACATGGTTGCCGGACAGATTTCGATTAGACATCAGCTTAAAGGTCCTAATATTTCCGTAGTTACTGCGTGTACTACCGGAACTCATAATATTGGGCTTGCTGGGCGCATGATCTCTTATGGTGATGCTGATGTTATGGTATGTGGTGGAGCGGAAATGACCTTAACTCCACTGTGTTTAGCTGGGTTCTCTGCCGTACGTTCTTTATCTAAACGTAATGATGAGCCAGAGAAAGCATCGCGACCTTTCGACAAAGACAGAGATGGTTTTGTTATGGGGGAAGGGGCTGGTGTTCTAGTGTTGGAAGAATATGAACACGCGAAAGCTCGTGGTGCAAAAATTTATGCAGAGCTTGTAGGCTTCGGTATGTCTGGGGATGCGTATCATATAACTGCACCTGATGAAGATGCTGATGGTGCCGCACGTGCAATGGAAGCGGCTTTACATGATGCGCATATTGATGTAGAACAAGTTGATTACATTAATGCGCACGGTACATCAACTTATCTAAACGATTTAAATGAAACAAAAGCGATTAAGCGAATATTCAAACAACATGCTTATGAGTTAGCTGTCAGCTCTACTAAATCGATGACGGGTCATTTACTAGGTGCTGCTGGAGCAGTGGAAGCGATATTCAGTATTTTGGCAATAAGAGATCAAATTGTCCCACCAACCATTAATTTGGATAATCCAGATGAGGGATGTGATTTGAATTATGTGCCTCATACTCCTCAAAAAAGAGATGTTAATTATGTTCTTAGCAATTCCTTAGGTTTTGGCGGAACTAATGGTAGTCTCTTATTTAAACGGATCTAAATGGCATTTTTAAGACATAAAAAGTGGTTATTCTCTATTGCAATACTGTTTTTTATGTCTTGCCTGTTTTTTCTTGTGTCTATCTATATTCAGATAGCAAAACCGCTCGTTCCTATTCAAGGGGTACCGGTGGTCATCACTCTTGATCGGACTACTACTGCCTCACAATTTGTGCAAATCCTAAAGGAAAGAAATTTAATTTCTGCGGGATCACCCCTGCTCGTGGTGATTCGGTTCACAGGTCTTTCGTCACAACTCAAAGCAGGAGTATATCAAATAAACCCTGGTGAAACGGCACTACAATTGCTTCATCGAGTTGTAGATGGAGATGTTTTAACACAAAAATTTACAATTATTGCAGGAACTACCCAACAAAAAGTGACGCAGGATTTAACAAAAGCAGCTTATCTACACTATCAAGCTAGTGATTGGAATAATATAAAAGGTAATTATCCTAATGCTGAGGGATTGCTGCTTGCAGATACTTACCAGTATCAAGGTGGGAGTAGTAGTAAGAGTTTATTAGAATATGCACATCGTAATTTAATTAACTATTTGAATAAAAGTTGGGCTAATAGAGCGCCTCATTTACCTTATAAAACTCCTTATGAATTGCTTACAGCAGCTTCGATTATCGAAAAGGAAACTGCTATTGCACAAGAGCGAAAGCTCATTTCTGGAGTAATGATTAACCGCTTAAATAAAAATATGCCATTGCAGATGGATCCTACTGTAATCTATGGTTTAGGTGCTGCATACACGGGAAAACTATCTCATGATGATATGCAAATTGATTCACCCTATAACTCATATCGTTATAGAGGTTTGCCACCAACTCCCATTGCTATGGTAGGTAAAGAGTCTTTGGATGCAGCGGCTCATCCTCAACTGTCTAATTATTTATATTTTGTTGCTAGAGGAGATGGAACCCATCAGTTTTCAGAAACTTATCAGCAGCAAAAGCAAGCAATTAACCAATATAAACGAAAGGATTTCTAAATGATCTCTTCAAAGGGGAAGTTAATTGTTATCGAAGGATTAGAGGGGGCAGGAAAATCCACGGCAGTAAATACAGTAATCGACCTTTTGGCCGAAAGACAGATTAAGACGATTACTACACGTGAGCCTGGGGGGACGGCTATCGGTGAGATTTTACGTAACCTAATAAAGAATCCTGAGTATCATGATGTTTTAGATGATCGAAGTGAATTATTACTTCTTTATACCGCAAGAATCCAATTATTGAGACAAGTTATTGAGCCTGCACTGCAAAATGGTATTTGGGTTATTGCTGATCGATTTGAATTGTCAACCATGGCTTATCAAGGTGGAGGTCGAGGGTTGGATCAGGAGATGATTAGTCATCTGTCTTCTTTTTCATTACAAGGGTTGAAACCTGATTTGACTGTGTATTTAGATATTAGTCCTGAGGAGGGGATGCAACGAGTTAAATCGAGAGGGGAACTTGATAGAATCGAACAACAATCAATCGAATTTTTTCATCGAGTGCATGATAGTTATCTCCAACATATCAAAATGAATCCCTATATAGTGAGTATTGATGCAACACTTCCATTAAAAAAAGTACAGATGGCGATTCAAAAAGCAATAAATGAGTTTATAGAGCATCAAATATGATCGCTTATGCCCCAAAAGAAGAAAAATATTTATCTCAATGGAAGCAGATTCAATTATCGTGGCAAAAGGAGCGTATACCCCAAGGAATGTTATTTGTTGGTTCATTAGATTGTGCTTTAATTGATTTTATTCGGAAATTTTCTCAATTCGTTTTTTGTAAAAAAGAAACAAAACCGTGTGGTGAATGTATTGATTGCCGAATGGTTCTCTGTTCTGAGCATCCTGATCTGAGGTGGGTTAAGCCAGAAAAAAAAGGAGGACCAATAAAAATTGATTCCATAAGAGAGCTACACGATTATTCTTATTTAACACCACAACGAGCAAATCATCGTTTGATTGTGATTGAATCAGCCGAACGCATGAATATCTCTGCAGCAAATTCACTATTAAAAATTTTGGAAGAACCTGCTCAACATATTTTATTTTTACTGGTGGCACAGCAGTTGAGTACAGTATTACCAACAGTTCTAAGCCGATGCCAGATAATGCATTTTGCATCGTATGTTGATTTATCTACCTTAAATTTTCTGCAGTTGGCAGAGCTCTACCCCCAAGAATCAGAACAAACTGTAATTATAAATCAAGCAGAATTTGTCTTAGATGGTTTGATTTCTGTGATTAAAGAAAAGACACATCCGTGTATGGTTGCTGCTCAATGGGGCCAATTTGAGATTAATTCTTTATTGTGGTTTTTGTATTTGGTTTATTCACAAATACAAATAATACAAATTAATGGAGTTATTAATGTTGGACCTGCAACTCAACAATTGCAAAGCTTAGCAACTTTATTAAGTCCCGTTATGATTTTTGCTCAAATTGATAGAATAAACGCATTGCAGAGAAAGTTAAGCCATAATATTAATGTGAATCAAACTTTAGCCTTAGAGGATCTATTGTTGGCTATTCACAGTGAATAGTTATAATAAGAAGAATGGATTGCATTTTTGATTTATGAAATAAGGAAATCAAATATGGATAAACAACAGATTAACTGTATCTTTCCTAACGAATCAGCGCTGTATGCGGCATATATGCCTTTTGTAAAAAATGGTGGTGTATTTATTCGTACGAATCACAAGATTGAGTTTGGAGCAATGGTTAGTTTATCAATAAAATTAATGGATGAGGATGAGTGTTTCGATGTTGATGGAAAAGTAGTATGGATTACACCTAAAGGAGCTCAAGGTAATAAGATTCCTGGAATAGGGGTACAGTTTATGGGAGAAAATAGCCGTAATTTGTGCAATAAAATAGAGACCTGTTTAGCTGGCATGTTAAAATCATCTCAGATAACAGATACAATTTAGTTGGTTTTGAAATAACAAAGCTCTGAAGAAGCTTCATTATTCTAAGCCATTTTATGCTATTTAATGAGGTCATCCCCATGTTAGTTGATTCGCATTGTCATTTGAATTTTATTGATTTAACTGATTTTAATCATGATATTTCAAATGTTTTAGCACAAGCAAAAGCCAATGATGTGGCGCATTTTTTATGTGTTTGTGTGGAGTTGGCTGATTATGTACAATTAGAAAATCTTGCCATGAATTACTCCAATATTAGTATTTCTGTTGGTGTTCACCCAAATAGTGAAATAGATTTTCCTATTACTTCTGAAATGTTGTGTGATTTAGCTGTGAATCCTGCATGTATTGCAATTGGCGAAACAGGATTGGATTATTATCGAACACATACAGAGGAGGCACGAGAAATACAGCGCCATCGTTTTAAAGAGCATATTAAAGCTGCCTTAAAAACTGCAAAACCCCTGATTATTCATACTCGTGAAGCAGCAGATGATACAATCGCACTGATGATAGAAGAAAATGCAGATCAAATTGGCGGGGTCATGCATTGTTTTGCGGAGAGTTTAGATATAGCCCATAAAGCTATGGATCTTAATTTTTATATTTCATTTTCAGGTATCCTTACTTTTAAAAATGCAACCGCTCTTCAAGAGGTTGCTCGACAAATACCCTTAAATCGAATACTTATAGAAACAGATTCACCTTATCTAGCGCCAGTTCCTTATCGTGGCAAACAAAACCATCCTGCTTTAGTGAAATATGTAGCAGAAGCTCTAGCAGAACTGCGTGGGATGAAATTTGAAGAAATTGCGGCGATAACAACAGAAAATTTTTATAATTGTTTCAAACTGAGGAATAGCTAATGAGTTTATATATAGGCTTAATGTCTGGAACAAGTATGGACGGTATTGATGCGGCACTGGTTGATATCTCTAAAAATAAGTTACTTTTGGGCAACACCATAAGATATAGTGATGAAGTCAAAAATCGCATTAATACTCTGTTGGATGGCTCAAATATAAGTCTTGCTTCTATTTGTCAATTAAATACATTAATCGGAAAAGAATTTGCACGTGCTGTCAATGAGCTGTTACAAGAAGCTCGATTATCCTCCAGTGATATTTGTGCTATAGGAAGTCACGGCCAAACGGTTTGCCACGATACTAATTGCGCTATACCATATACATTGCAATTAGGATGTGCTCATACTATTTCTACATTAACCGGCATTACTGTGGTCGCTGATTTCAGAACTCGAGATATAGTACTTGGAGGGCAGGGGGCTCCTTTTGCACCAATTTATCACCAAGAACTATTTAAACATGATAATAATCATATAGCTGTAGTTAATGTGGGTGGTATTGCTAACATTACGCTGATTCACCCCAATGAACCTATTAAAGGATGGGATGTTGGCCCTGGAAATTGTTTAATGGATGCATGGATTATGAAGCATCAAGGGAAACCTTACGATGCTCATGGTGGTTGGGCGCAGCAGGGAGACGTTATTGAACCTCTGCTTACAACCTTAATGGCAGATCCTTTTGTCCATCTTTCAGCACCAAAGAGTATAGGTAAAGAGTACTTTTCTTTAGCATGGTTAGAAGGTCATTTACGCAATGAATATAAGCCCGTAGATGTGCAAAAAACATTGCTGTTATTTACCGCAAAAACGATTGCTAATAGTCTTTTAACAGAAGAAAACTATGTTGAGAAGTTGTACTTATGTGGAGGCGGTACACATAATCTTGCTTTATTAGATATGCTTAATCAGCTATTGCCTGAAACAGAAGTGAAGAGTATTGCAGAGGTAGGCATAAGTCCTGACCATTTAGAGGCAATGATGTTTGCTTGGCTAGCTGCGCAAACAATAAATTATACTCCCCTAGATTTAAGAACGATAACCGGATCAACGCATCCTACTCTATTAGGTGCAATTTATCCTATAACAAAATAAGTCGAAACAAACCTAGCGTTTGTTGGTATTTCCATTTATTTCTCTAAATTTCTCAGGGTTTATGCTGAGAAACCACTGCTATTTCTCAAAGACTCTATTAAAATCGTTTCGATTACTTGATCTGGATAAAATTCAAACAATTTTGAGCGAGAGTTTTACTTTAGACAAAATATTACAGAATATTTTATATTCTATTGAGTGGTAATTGCCTTTATATACTAGAATCATATTGACAAAGTAAATATGTATAAGCTTAAATGTGGAATTTTTCAAACGGAGTGACCTTAAATTGAGCTCATATGGTATTGATAATGCACATCAAGGAGCGAATGCTCGACTTGGAACAGCATATTTTATTTTTTTTCTAGCTGCCTCATTTTATTTATATGAATTCATTCTTCAAGTAGCGCCAAGTGTTATGGCGGAATCGATGATGAAAACCTTTGGTGTTACAGGGCAGGGATTTGGTTTTATTTCAGCTTTTTACTTCTATGCGTATGCACCAACCCAATTGCCAGCAGGGGTATTATACGATCGTTATGGTCCACGCAAGTTAATGACTTTTGCCATTATTTTATGTGCTTTGGGTTCCGCTTTTTTTGCGTCAACGGATAGTATATTTACTGCTTGTATCGGTAGATTTCTTATTGGAATTGGTTCTGCTTTTTCTTTCATAGGTGTTTTGGTTCTTTTATCTCGTTGGTTTCCTCCTTATTATTTTGCGATTTTGGCAGGAGTTGCTCAGTTAATGAGTTCAGTAGGCGCTATATTTGGAGAAATGCCATTAGCCTATTTGATTGAGGGAGTTGGCTGGCGTAATGCAAGTTTTATTTTATCCTTTATTGGTTTTATATTAGCGATATTTTTTTGGTTTTTTATTCGTGATTATCCGCATCAGCAAAATCAACCTATACCTGAACATTATCTGCGTGAAGAATGGAAGCGGCTTGTTGCAGTATGCAAACATAGTTATACCTGGATAATAGGGGGATATGCTTTTGCTATTTGGACTCCAATTGCTGTTTTTGCTGCCCTTTGGGGTGTTCCTTATTTACAAGAAAAATTTCAAATTAGTGTTGTTGCTGCTTCAGGTCTCTGCAGTTTGATTTGGATTGGTATAGGAGTAGGTAGTCCTCTTCTTGGTTGGCTCAGTGATCGAATTGAAAGCCGTCGCATAGCATTGATTCTTAGTTCTGTTTTAGGTTTATTGGCAACCTTAGTATTATTGTATGTTCCGGGATTAACCTATGGATGGGCTCCATTGATATTGTTTGTACTTGGATTGGGAGCTGGAGGACAAACCGTGAGCTTTGCTGTAGTTAAAGAAAATAATCCTCTAGAGCTTGTTGGTACTGCCTCAGGGTTTAATAATCTTTCTGTACTAATTGGTGGGGCAATATTTCAACCCTTAGTTGGTTATATATTGCAACATACTCATTCTTGGCATTTGGTTAATGGAGTTCATGTATACAGTATTGAAAGTTATCAAGTTTCCTTGATAGTTATGCCCATATGCTTTTTAGCCAGTTTGCTTATTGCCGCTTTCTTGCTTAAGGAATCCCATCCTGCGCATCATAATCAACATAATTAGTCATCCTCTTAAGTACTATTTAGCAAAAAAAGCGTTTCAGAAAATACCCATATGGCCACTTTTCTGAAACGTTTGTTCAATCGTCTCATCAAATAATTGAACCAATCATAATTTCAGTATATTTTTCAGGAGCCGATTTTTCATCTAAACCTAATTCCGTTTTTAATGGGGGTTTTTGTCGAACTCCTGAAAAGAATCCATTAATATTGTTTGAAAAATATTGATTTGGCAAATAGGGCTTTCCGAAATGGGAATAGGATGGTTTCCCTTCTAAAACAGCTTGATTTAGAAGTGCTCCAGGTACAGCTTGAGCCACTCTATCAGCCGCGAAAGATGCTTCAGTTCCATTGATATTAACTCTTAAAAATAGTTCTTGAAACTGCGGTGCATTGATAGTTAGTTCGGGATGTTTAAAACGCTCTATTAAATTATCTGGCAAAATAATTTTAAATTGATTGCTTACATCCATGTGCCTTTTATAAATAACTAAAAGTTCATTGAGATAAGTATCTAAATCTTGAATGCCTGGATGAAGCCCAAGCCGCACTTGTATATTGGGATGATTAGAAAGCTCAGTTAACAAACAATCTAAAAATTTTATATCAGTAGAAATTGGTTGTGTGGTACTGCTAATAAAAGCCAGTGATTGGTTTTTGATTACTTGCAGGGTGGTTTTGATTTCTTCAGCTGTTTTTTGGGGTGGCGATTTGAGTGAGTAAGCATTATCGATACTGAGATGTCCAGTGAGATGTACTTTACTCTTTTCATCAACTCCAAAATCTGCTATTGCCTCTGTCAATGGGAGTGCCCATTGAATATTGGATTTCATTTTTAGTACTGGCACATAGTTCCATAAACAATGTGTTTCTGGTTTAAACATAAACTCATAGGCTATAAGTACTGGAATATTGTCTGATGCTTCGGCAATTTGAAAGGGAATTTCATTACTTACTGAAGGCACCCCAATGTATAGGTAATGAATATTTTCACTTGTGAGAAATTTAGTAACTTTTTTTAATTGTTCTTCTGTACATTTCTCTTCTGGGTAAAGATCTGGATTGAGATGAAGTATTTCAGGTAGTGATTTTTTATCGACATGTGATGATAACTTGAAACCATCTATACGTTGTTGTGCTGTTTTAGTCAGCGATATCAAGGTACTTTTATGCAAACTATTTTGCTCCATAGATTTAATTGTATTTAGGGCTAAATCTGTATCGCCTATGCTACTCACAATAAATGCTATCTTCATAATCTTTAACTTAAAAATGCCATTGGTGAACAATTATAAGTCAATTATCACCTAATTTACTATATATCTGGCACAAATACATCTACTTTTTGCGATGGGGCGGAATTGGAAATTTTATTTTTTGGCGCAAACCACAATAGTCCGCATTTATCTTTGTAACTGACATAACTTGCTTCACTTAACCTACTTAAATACTTAGTATGAGCGAAACTTTCATAACCAGAGACTGATGCAGCCTGATTGAATTTTTTTTCATAGGCATGTAATTTGGATGCTAAAAAGATTTGTGCTTCAGTGGCACTATGGGGATGGGTTAAGGCAGTTGTGATGTTGTTTGGGTTAGTAAAAATATGATCGTCAAAAGAATCAAATAAAAGATTCCACAAGCTAAAAGATTCAAACTGACCTTTGATTTGAGAGATTAATTGTATAAATTGACAGGCGGTTGGTGTATGAAGTTTTAAAATTCCTTCTTTTCTTGCTTCTTCTATAAGAAACAATTGAATCGTATGAGCCCATTTCCCATGTTTTGGGCCAGCTCCTACGTCTGCAGATAAATAACCATTTTTTAATAGAACATTATTAAATAAGTTGGCTGTTAATTCACCATATAATATAGGTATCTGTTTGGGGTACTGGAAATTAGCACTCGTTTTAAATTCCTCGATACTATTAAGCGGATTCGGATTATTAAAATGATTTTGACTTCCCCAATTATCAAAAAATTGCCGTAGAGATTTTTTTTCCACTCTATTAAAAACAAAATATTGTTCTGCAAGTTTTTTTAAACCTTGCGAAATCAATTCTTCATTACAGAAGAATTTACAGATTGCTAAGATGTCTTGCTTAAGATTTTCATCAAGTTCGGTATATCCATATTCTTTTAGCCAGAGCTCATAATCATTGGAATCGATTTGTTCATTGTGAATAAGATCTAAAGTCATTATGATTTACTCTCTTTATGAAGAAATAGTGCTATTATCTTCGCATGATGGATGTAGAACAGCATTTATAAAATAAACATCACTAGGGTATTTAAATTGAACCTATAAATCAATAGTTGCACGAAAAGTTGTAATAAAGAGCTAATTAAGAAAAGTAAGTTAAGCCCACCGGCGTGTTGAAAATATGAAAAAACTTTACTCAATCTGTTGATAATGATCTAATTTCATATTTTCGATCATACAAAATACACTATTTGTTATCGATGGTTTTATGGGTTAACTTTGAAGATCCTGTCCCTCATCACTCATTCTTAAGTCGTATAAAAAAACGATGAGGTGTAGAAACCGTAGAGCAATTTTTCTTAGAAATTGTTGCGTCATGCAAAGGCAGATACATCGTTTTCACTAAGTGTATTTTTCTACTTTTGCAACCTGTTCATTTTTGACAGTTATATTGAGTAACCAGATAGATTAAAGTCTGCGCATATTAAAGTGAGGTAAGCCATTTTTTTGTTGTACTGGTTTTACTTTTAGTGAACTCCTATGCGGTCAGTAAAAAAGGCTGATTTGGCCACTTCACATAATCCAACCCGAGAGAAAGAAGATATGCCAACCTTGCCCATGCTGGATATTCTACAAGAGCTACAAACTATTCAGGGATTACAACAAAAATCACTCGTCTTTAGTGACAAAGCCAATGAGCTCATCAAGCGCATTCACCATGATTATGGTGAAGAAGCTGCTACTTTCATGAAGGCTACGTTACAGCAATGGGGATTAGGGGACTTTAGAGCAGAAAATGATAAGGGATTTGTTCATCATGCATGTTATCAAAAAGTGCTTCCTTTATGCCAATTAGCCCTTATTGTGGAGCACAATGGGGTTGCTGAAGACCACGCTTTGAAACTAGCCACGATTTTTAAGGATGAAAAAGCGGTATTGAATTATTTACTCCAATTTAAAGACCATAATGCCTACAACTACCTGGTTCATGATGCGTGCTTATTTGAGCTTCCCAAAAAAGATACGTGTGCGTTTCCGCAATGGCTAAAACTGGCCAACCTTTACCTTGCCAATCCCCGTTTTCGTGCCTTCTTACCGCATGCAGAAGCCATTGAAGCCCTGGGGAAGATGGGCACGAAAGCAACGAAACAAGAAGGCCAAAAGTTCGATGCACAAGTCAGAGATACAATTCAAGACGTCAAAAAGGAACTGTCCCAGGTATCAAGACAATACAAGAACCTTAAGAAAAAGCCTTTGACTAACCCCGCAGAACGAATAGCGCGTGAAGAACAGCTCAAAGTACTCAGTCAACGCCTATTTGAGCTGCAAACCCAACTCGTCTTTCTTTGCCAAGGACGATTACCTTTAGCAAATGTTGACATGATTGTTCTGGAAGCTTTTTATGCCAAATACCAACAAGAAAGCAGTGCAGCCCAAAACATCTTAATTAAACACGGCATCAGCCCCCAAAGTAGAGAGCAATTTTATTCTCTCAAGCGCGATAATGCAGAGAAGACGATTCCTGATGTGGTTATTGATGGCAAAGACATTGGCTATCCTGGAATTTATATTAAAAAACTCGATACGACCACTAATAAAGGAGCAGCACTTGCGGCCTGTCTTGGGAAAATAACACAGTGCTGCCAATATCTTGGCGGTGTGGGCAGTGAGTGTGTGATTCATGGCATCACCTCGCCTAATGGTGGTTTTTATGTTTTATGCCAAGGTGAGGCACAAAATCCCTCCCTAGATGATGCCATTTTGGCCCAATCTTGGGTCTGGAAAGGGCAACAAGGTGGTTTGTGTTTGGATTCAATTGAGTCTGCAGTGAAAAAAGAAAAAATCGCGCAGGTGGCGGATATGTTTCGGTTGCTGGGTCACACTCTGTGTCAGGAGCATCACATCACTCAGGTTACTACAGGGGCGCAAAGCGGCATCACGCGTCAAGTGGCGCTCAAAGATTATCCCACGCTCAAAGAGCACTTCCAGGATTATAAAGGGTATTGCGATTCTAAATCGCAACTTCCTCTTGCCGGTGTAACCATGCCTTACCTTTTCTACGGCAAGGTGGCCTCTTCTCAATTGCAAGCCAGGATTGCAGAGGAAACGAAACGTTTTTTTCAAGAATTATTCAGCACCCAAGATGTACTGCACAACAACGAGGCCTTGCAACAAGTCATTGCTTTTATTCTCTATACCAAGAACCATGCGTTACTGCAGTTATTAGCGCGGTATGCTTCCGCTTCCCATCACCAAGAAGCCTTTGACGCGCTGTTAGCAACTAACCGGTATTATCTGCAGCAATTAGACCAAGGAATCATCGCTTTTGATGCTTTGGAACAAGGTGCCTCTATTAATGCGAGGAACAAAAAAGGGCAAAGCGCCTTGCATCTTGCTGCCTTAAAGGCCGATAAAGAGAGTCTCAGCAAACTCATTGCATGCGGCATTAAAGTGCTCTACAAAGATAAAAACGAAGTTGGGCGCGATATTGCCAAACAATTGATTGCAGCGCAGGCACAACTTGACATCAAAGATGAGGATGAAAATACACCGCTTATCATCGCCGTTCAAAACAAGGACTTAGCCATGGTGAACTATCTGTTGGAACACGGAGCCTGTCTTGAAACCTTTGATGGCGACATGAAAACCGCTTTATTTTGGGCGGCTGAGAACGGAGATGGGGCCATTTTTGATGTGCTTCTGAAATACGGTGCTAACGTCAATATAGTCAGTTATCCTGAAGAAAATACACCACTGATGGTTGCACTAATCAAGCACCATTTCAGTATCGCACAAAAAATCGTGGCACAAAAAGAAGTGGCCATAAAACAACAAAACAGATATGGCGAGAGAGCACTTCATTGGGCTGCTGATAATTCTGAAATCCTAAAGACTATTCTCGAATTATATCCAGAAAATCAACGCTTAGAGGCGGTGCTGGTTAAAGACAAATGTGACAAAACAGTACTTCATTGGGCGTATACGAGAGCTGAAATCCTAAAGGCCATTCTCGAATTGTTACCAGAAAATCAGCGCTTAGAGGCGGTGATGATTCAAAACAAAGACGGCAATACAGTCCTTCATGATGCGGCTGATATTCCTGAAAGCCTAAAAACTATTCTAGCATTATTGCCGGAAAATCAACGTCTAGAGGCGGTGCTAGTTAAAGACAAATGTGACAAAACAGTACTTCATTGGGCGTATACGAGAGCTGAAAGCCTAAAGACCATTTTAGAGTTATTGCCGGAAAATCAACGTCTAGAGGCGGTGCTGGTTAAAGACAAATGTGACAAAACAGTACTTAATTGGGCGTCTATGAGCGCTGAAAGCCTAAAGACCATTTTAGAGTTATTGCCGGAAAATAAACGCTTAGAAGCGGTGCTGGTTAAAGACAAATGTGACAAAACAGTACTTCATTGGGCGTATACGAGAGCTGAAAGCCTAAAGACCATTCTAGCATTATTGCCGGAAAATCAACGTCTAGAGGCGGTGCTGGTTAAAGGCAAATATGACAAAACAGTACTTCATTGGGCGTATATGAGAGCTGAAAGCCTAAAGACCATTTTAGAGTTATTGCCGGAAAATCAACGTCTAGAGGCGGTGCTGGTTAAAGACAAATATGACAAAACAGTACTTCATTGGGCGTCTATGAGCGCTGAAAGCCTAAAGACCATTTTAGAGTTATTGCCGGAAAATAAACGCCTAGAGGTGGTGATGGTTAAAAACAGATATGGCGATACAGTACTTGATCTGGCTTCTAATAATCCTGAATGTTTAAAGACCATTCACGCGTTATTGCCTGCAGAAACTGACCATAGTAATGAAAATAAGGAACAAACTGTATTGTTTTCAGATGAGGATACTTTAATGTCCCAAAACAGGCACTCATTTTTCTTGACTGCTAAAGAAAATAAGAGTGACAAAGATGTACGGCATAACCC
>NZ_LNYU01000085.1:295324-306093 GCF_001468135.1 Legionella santicrucis
CAGCACCCAAGACGCACTGCAAAACAATGAAGCCTTGCAACAAGTCCTTGCTTTTATCCTCTCTACCAAGAACCATGAGTTACTGCAGTTATTAGGGGAGTGTGCTGCCAATCACCAAGAAGTCTTTGACGCGCTGTTAGCAACTAACCGGTATTATCTGCAGCAACTAAACCAAGGAATCATCGCTTTTGATGCTCTGGAACAAGGTGCTTCTATTAATGCGAGGAACAAAGAGGGGCAAAGCGCCTTGCATCTTGCGACCTTAAACGCCGATAAGAAGAGCATCAGCACCCTCATTGCACGGGGTATTAATGTAAACATCCAAGATAAAGACGGCAATACGGCTTTAATCCATGCCCTGGAAACAATACTCTACAAAAATAAAAACGAGGTTGGACGCGATATTGCCCAACAATTGATTGCAGGACAGGCGCAACTTGACATCAAAGATGATGTTGAAAATACACCGCTTATCATCGCCGTTCAAAACAAGGACTTAGCCATGGTGAACTATCTTCTGGAACACGGAGCTTGTCTTGAAACCTTTGATGGCGACATGAAAACTGCTTTATTTTGGGCAGCTGAGAACGGAGATGAGGACATTTTTGATGTGCTCCTGAAACATGGTGCTCAAGTCAATGTGGCTAGTTATCCAGAGGAAAATACGCCACTAATGGCCGCATTAAGCAATCACCATTGGGGTATCGCCCAAAAAATCTTGTCCCAAACAGATGTGGCCATAAAACAAAAAAACAGACATGGTAAGACAGTTCTTCATCTGTCTGCTATGAATGCTGAAATCCTAAAGACCATGCTGGAGTTATTGCCGGAAAATCAACGTCTAGAGGCGGTAATGATTCAAAACAAATATGGCAATACAGTACTTCATGATGCTGCTAAGAATGCTGAAAGCCTAAAGACCATACTCGCGTTATTGCCAGAAAATCAACGCTTAGAGGTGGTGAAGGTTAAAAACCAATATGGCGATACAGTGTTCCATCTGGCTGCTTCTAATGCTGAAAGCTTAAAGACTCTTCTCGCATTATATCCAGAAAATAAATGTCTAGAGGTGGTGATGATTCAAGATGAAGATGGCACTACAGTACTTCATGATGCTGCTAAGAATGCTGAAAGCCTAAAGACTATTCTAGCATTATATCCAGAAAATCAACGCTTAGAGGCGGTGAGGATTCAAAGCAAAGATGGCACTACAGTACTTCATGATGCTGCTGATAATCCTGAAAGCCTAAAGACTATTCTCGAGTTATTACCAGAAAATCAGCGCTTAGAGGCGGTGAGGATTCAAAGCAAATATGGTAGCGATACAGTACTCCATCTTGCTGCTAAGAATGCAGAAAGCCTAAAGACCATTCTCGAATTATTACCAGAAAATCAACGCTTAGAGGCGGTGATGATTCAAAACGAAGAGGGTAGAGCGGTGCTTCACGATGCTGCTGATAATCCCGAAATCCTAAAGGCTGTTCTAAAATTATTACCAGAAAATCAGCGCTTAAAGGCGGTGATGATTCAAAACAAATTTGGCAGAGCAATGCTTCATGATGCTGCTGATAATCCTGAAAGCCTAAAGACCATTCTGGCGGTATTGTCAGAAAATCAACGTCTACAGGCGGTGATGGTTAAAAGCGAAGAGGGCAATACAGTACTTCATGATGCTGCTAAGAATGCTGAAAGTCTAAAGACCATGCTCGCGTTATTGCCGGAAAATCAACGTCTAGAGGCAGTGATGATTCAAAGCAAATATGGCAAAACAGTACTTCATCATGCTGCTAAGAATGCCGAAAGTCTAAAGGCTATTCTAGCATTATATCCAGAAAATCAACGTCTAGAGGCGGTGATGATTCAAGACAAATATGGCAAGACAGTGCTCCATCTGGCTGCTCCGAATGCTGAAAGCTTAAAGACTATTCTCGCATTATATCCAGAAAATCAACGTCTAGAGACGGTGATAATTAAAAACAAAGGTGGCAATACAGTACTTCACGATGCTGCTAAGAATCCTAAAAGCTTAAAGGCCATTCTAGAATTATTACCCGAAAATCAGCGTTTAGAGGCAGTGAGGATTCAAGACAAGTTTGGCGATACAGTACTTCATCTGGCTGCTGGTAATCCTGAAAACCTAAAGACTATTCTAGCGTTATTGCCGGAAAATCAACGTCTAGAGGCGGTGAGGATTCAAAACGAAGAAGGCAGAGCGGTGCTTCACAATGCTGCTACGAATGCTGAAAGCCTAAAGACTATTTTCGAATTATATCCAGAAAATCAACGTCTAGACACAGTGAGGATTCAAGACGAGTATGGTATTACAGTGCTCCATCTGGCTGCTACGAATACTGAAAGCTTAAAGACTATTTTCGAATTATTACCAGAAAATCAACGTCTACAGGCGGTGAAGATTCAAAACAAATACGGCACTACAGTACTTCATCATGCTGCTATGAATGCTGAAAGCCTAAAGACCATTCTCGTGTTATTACCGGAAAATCAACGTCTAGAGGCGGTGATGGTTAAAAACAAGGATGGCAATACAGTACTTCATCTGGCGGCTGATAATCCTGGATGTTTAAGGATCATTCACGCGTTATTGCCTGCAGAAACTGACCATAGTAATGAAAATAAGGAACAAACTGTATTGTTTTCAAATGAGGATACTTTAATGTCCCAAAACAGGCACTCATTTTTCTTGACTGCTAAAGAAAATAAGAGTGACAAAGATGTACGGCATAACCCAGCCCCTATTTAAGGATTACGTTGCAAAAAAATAATATAGTGAAAAAATCAGACCTTTTATGATCTTATGTATGTTTTTGTGAAACAGTGCACAGAAAACAAGAGGTCTAAAGTGGATCAATGAATAGAATTGTATGGTTTTTTCGATGATTTTTGTCGCAAATTTTTGCCACGTTTTGAGCAATACATGCTGAATATTTCTGGACGATCCCCAAACAAAAAACCAAACAGAGATTACTTTGTAGACGCAACACCTATTGAAGAAAACTATTTAAAATCAAAATATTGTGATACGTCAAAATTCCAAAAAACGGCCTAGAATTGCTTAAACGGCAGAGAGTAGCCACAGTTAGTCCTGTTTTAATTACAACATTAACTATAGAGTAATAATTTTTATTCGAGCATTTTTTATTTCGAGGGGGAAATACTTTTATCCATAATGGTTATTCATGTTATCAAATCTATTAAAGAAAAAAATAGTTCGAGTCAAGACTGTTTTTTTAATTTTTGTTTGGTTAAAATGGCTATGCTTTAATTCCTTTTTAATATCCCAACCTGTGGATATTTCTTGAGCCCCTAATATTAAATCAATCTTCAATATTTCTTAATGTGCTTGTTTTAACAGGTTTATTTTTATTTTAAGTAAAATTCACCTTTGTAAGTTATACACATTTTCTGTGGATAAGTCTGTTTATAGATTGTCAAATTTCTTGTGATAAATAACAGATTAGGACTTCTATGTGTAGTGATAAAGTATTAGTAAACTGCTTCTAAACGAGTAAAGAAAATAGATAGGGCATTTTCGAGTATTTTTAAAGAGACTGTAGATATGGATATCAAGCCTATTAAAGGGGAGGTATGTAGAATATGTATCTTCTGTATTAAAAAAGATGAAGCAGTCGCCTGTAATGTGATGATTAATAATGAATAATATTAACTCCATTCTCTTTACAAGTACTTACAGAAAAAAAGAAAATACTCGAAGAAAAACTAGAAATGGCCATCATTAAATGAATAGTACTAAAATTTCTACAGATTTCATGAGTAATTATATTATTATGGGCGGCGGTCCCGTAGGGTGTTATTTAGCCTATACTCTATTAAAACAAAAAAATGCTCGTGTTTTTATACTTGAAGGTCGTGTTTTTGAACGCCCGCAAGTTATTCGTATTCCTTTCTGTATTGCTAAAAATTTACCTGAGTATGTAAAAAATATAATGTGGGCAGATGAAGAAACACGCTTACGAATATTTAATACACATCAAGCAGATGATGAAAATTTTTGGCCAAAACCAGGCTATCCTTATTGGCCATGGATTAATATTGGTTTATTCCAAGAAAGTATGATTCATTTTCTTCAAAATAATACCGAATATAAAAATCGATTCTTCTTCATTTCTGTTTACTTTGATTTAGAGAAAATAAATTATCAATCAGAAATAAAAAAAATACTTTCAGTAAATCATCCAACAATTATAGAAAATATAACTGCAATTTATTGTACTTGCGGGACCTATGCAAAATCATTAAGAAGCGAATTAAATCTTCTCAATGGAAAAATATCTGAACCTAAAGGCCATGGTGTTTATTTAATTTATCAAAATAAAGGTATAGAGAATTACCTCAGAAATTTTAATCCTATTTTATATACAAAATTAGGTGAAAATGGTATTTCGTATGCAGCATCTAATAATTGCAATTATGATGTTCAACTATATACCTATCCATCTGGTGAATTATCTTCTGTATTAAATGAAGTACCAGAAGATTTTATTCAACATGTAACATATAACTCTTCTTTCAATCGGCTCGATATGACTGGGAGAGCGTTATCTGAAAATTCAAAGCAATGGTTCGAAAATTATAAAAAAATTATTATCAGTGAAACAAAGAAACATGGAATTGAGCTACCATCCGATTTAGAAAAAATAGAAATTTTCTATGCTTCTCGTAGCGAATATTATTGGAATGGTGCTGCAATAATGGTTCCATGGCAAAAAAATCTTTATGTCCCTATATTTTTTCTTGGGGATAGTGCTGGAAGCACTGATTATAAATTTGGCTTGAGCGTTGGTCGTGGATTTTTAGCTGTCGATATGCTGATAAATTCAATGCAGTATTATTGCTATGATTTTGATAAAATTGTTTCAAATTATCAAATTTATTGGAATAAGATAATTTCTTGTGAATTTAATAAAGGACCATTGTTGTCATTAGAACCATGGATTCAATATCAATATTTAATAAAAGGCAGGGAGGTGCAATTTCACAATAATAAACGTATTCACTATATTGATAATGAACAATATGAAATTTATTTAGATGAATATCAAAATCTTTCAACGGATTTTTCAAAAACCAGCGAAACGAGTTCTATTTTATTTATTAACACAAAAGCGATAAAAGAAAATATCGAAAATATTATTTCTTTTGGGAAACAGTGCTCTTATTCAAAAATAATTGGGGTGATAAAGAGTAATGGCTATGGATTAGGATCCAAATTAGTTTCAGATTTAGCGATAGAAGCAGGTATCGATTTCTTAGCAGTTGCTAAGTTGCAAGAAGCAATCGCACTGAGAAACGCTGGGATTCCCGGCTCTGTTCGTCTCATGACTTTTGAAGCACCTATGATATATGATCTTAGCACTTATGCCGCCAATCAAATTGAAGTTATTTTACCTTCTAGCAAAAATGCAGCATCCATAAAAATGATTGCAAAATGGTTGCAAAATAAGCATCGTATTTTTGGAAAGTTAAAAGTACATATCATGGTTGATACAGGCTTGCGGCGAGATGGGGGCTATGAGAGTAATATACCTGATTCAGTTATGGAAACTATTTCAAAATTACAACTTCTTGATCCTAATCAAGTTGAGTTTGCAGGATTGTCTACGCATTTAGCTTGTTATCGTTGCACGGATTATAATGGAAACGAAATCATTAATTTCCGTTCTCTACAATTCCATAGATTAGAGGAAGTTATAAAATTTCTTTTTTTACAGGGCGTTCATATCCCTTTGATCCATATTGGAGGAGGACTTGCTCTTCTTGCTGAGAAATGGCCGTTGCAATTTGAAAAACTTTCAAAAGAATTTAATGTGAGATTGTATACAAGAGTAGGGCATGGGCTTTATGGCATGGAACTTGAAAAGGATTTGCATTTAGATAGCCCAAGGCTTCGCCCAGTTGTGCAAATGGATTTACAAGTACGTAATGTTTTTTATGTTGAAGAAGGGGAACCTGTATCTTACGGTGGTTACTGGCGTGCTCCTAAAGATGGTGCTTGGATAGCTACCCTCTCAGGGGGATGGGCTGAAGGAGTCCCGCGTACAGCCCAAACATTAGGAGAATGGCAACATGGGATGATGGTTTGTATTAATAATCAGCACTATCCTATCGTTGGAAAAATTAACATGAATGCAATGATGGTAAATTTGGGATCTTTGACAAAAGTGAAGCCAGGAGATAGGGCAATTATTTTTGGATGGAGAGATCATGAACCAAAGTTGAATGACTTGGCACAACTAAGTGGTCAAATTGCTCCATCTATTATGGTTAATGTGCCATCCTCAATGCCAAGAGTAGCAGTATCAGAGTAATACTCATGATTGGGAGATTTAATACTTTGTCATAAAAATAGTTTCAGATGTAAAACGAAAAAATCTCTAGGACGATTTTAAATTTCTAGTTGATGAAACTGCTCAAAACCGAGCCTCATTCTCAGGCTGTGAGATTTTTTTGTCGCAGAAAGGGCGGTTCTGCCCTGGGTTTTTTCATTCGTTTTAATACTATTTGAGTAGGCTTTGGCGCATATAGCCTACTCAGCCACAAAAAATATCAACAAAAGGATCGGTAATTGACGTTTACCTTGTCTTCTTTCTCTGTAGATGTAAAAAATTGCGAAGATAAAGGGATAGATGATGCCGTCTTACTCAGTTGAGACATGAGTGGATCAATATTTGCCTGGTTTTTAAAAAAATCAAGTACGGCAGGATTCATGGTTGCAGCTCTAATAGAGTAGAGGCTATAGAGTGGGGTATCCCTTGTAATACTTGTAAATGATGATGTTCTTTAACCTGATCCATAATGATGGAACTTCTGAATAACTCCTCGTTTCGCGGTTGGAAACCCTCGTAGATATACCTTACCTGGTTCACAAAAGTAAACTTTAATTTTTGATATATCAGTCAAAAGAATTTTACGACAACCGTATATAATGTCCTGGATAGCTAGTTTCATAGGTGTTTTTGCGTAGGAGCTACCTATGCAATATAAGTTCTCATCATAAGAGAAAATCATATCTACAACTTGATTGGGCTTAGTTTTTGTTTTATTAGCATAAACTTGCTCTACAGTCATATTTAAATAATCTTCTACTAATTTATACGGTAGATCGTCAAAAGATCGTATAAAAACTCCCTTTAAGTAAAACACCATATAATAACAACTTGCTGAAAAATAACAACAAAATTAATAAAAATGGGCGGTGTGATTAAAATAAGCGACTCCGTAAGCAATGAAGTCCGCGACCACGAAATAAAAGCAAATGGGCACTTGTTGACTCCATGGCTAATCAAAAGATCTATCTTCAGTTATGCAGACTTACCGGAAGTTCGGGTTATTTCTTTCTGACATTGGCGCAACTCAATTCTAATGTGAGTTGCGTCTGGTAAATAAAATATTTTAAAGTTTTGTGCCGAATTCCCAAAAAATTCGCTATTTGTGCTCCAAACTATTACGGCAAAACTCTTTTATGGGTTAGCTTCCATAACTAACTTTTAGCTCAAGTTCCTCAGACTGCTTTTCTTGTTTTTCTGATTGGAAAAATTTAAATTGATGTACATTATTAGCTAAAAACCATTTAGCCAAAATATCACAATCAGTTTTCAAATCTTTCATTGCCAGCTTTCTTAACCCTTGTCTAATTAGCGCTTGAGCTTCTAGAGGGATAATTTTACAACCTAGTGTTAGATCCTTATCATTTTGAAGCAGATATTCCTGAATCACATGCAATTGTTTTTCAATTTCAACTGTATTTTCAAGATTATAAAGTTTTGAGCAAATGACCATTAATCTCATACTATGAATACGATGTTGCAAGCCTATGCCAATGGTATTGACAATATCCTCACACCAGTTATCAAGCTGATACTGTTTATCAGTAAACTGACCACCAAGCCTTATCATTAAGCCTTTTAAAGCAGTACGTTTTTCCTCAGCTGTAAAAGGAGTTAATGTATCCAACAAGGTATTATTAACATTAACCAGGGTCGCTTTTAATGTTTCCTCTGCCTTGTCAGCAATATTTATCAATGCATCAAAAAATTCATGATAGTTAATAAGGTATTGATAATCTCTTAATGCATTACTTGGGGGAAATCGATCTTGATAAACAGTATTTAAAATATTCCGTTTTGCAAAAAATGATAAAATCTTAATCTGTCCTAATTCATCTAAAGCCCAATCATGATCAATTTTATAAAGATTTTTTTTATTTAATACAATATTGCCAAGATGGAGATCCCAATCTGAAACTAAAAAACTTGTGGCAATGATATAACAAAACTGAGTCAAAAACTGACTATCTTCTTTATAGCTTTCATATTGAAATTTCGAAAATAATTGTTCACCTTGAAATATTGAATTTCGGGAAGTAATAAAATCTAAACGTCTAGGAATGATAGTTTCCAAATTAGCTAAAAATGGCTGGGTTAGAAATACACTGCCCTCATCTGAGCAAAGGGATTGCGTCGGCAATATGTTTGAGCAAAGCGGATGAGCAATAACACTTGCAATCTTGCTGGCTAAAATATCTTCTAAATGCTTAGGTTTTTTAAAAATAAATTGCTCTTGTTTTTGATTTTCATATATCGCTGCATTTTTAAAATGAGGCGGTGTAGGTTGTAGGGTATATCCTTCAAATTGAAGATTTTTAAATGATAATGGGAAAGTAGGCTTATCAGGTACGATTGGTGCTTGTAATATACCTAACCATTTATTCACTAATGGTTCTGATATGAACGACATTAAAACTGATTCCGAAATGGTTTTGGCAATGATAAGACCTTCACTAGGAGACTCAAAAGTATTGATTTCATATAGGGACTTTAATTCTAGATACAGGTTGAAGATTTTATTTAATGTAACAAAGCTTTTTTTGTCTAATTTTTGTTCGATTTCTTCTTTTATCTGAGATAAAATTTCGGAAGCTTTTTCTCTTAATAGAACTCTTACAAATATTTCTGCAGCAAAATCAGTAATATTAGTTAAAGATTCTTCGTTTAAGTGAACAACAATATCATGAAAAACGGTCCAGTTATCAATAGAAATAAGATTAGAGATATCTGTTTTGAATTCCCTTTTAAGTTCATCCCAGTTAAAATGACTCACGTATTCAGGTTCTATTTCTTTAATTTTGTCAAAAAATTGATTTAACAACATATTACATCTATTGATAAACACATATTGTTTATAAGCAAAAAAATACAAATAAGTGTTTTTTGCTTTTTGCATGAAATATTCAAACATTGTACTCTCCTGTAATGTGTATTCCTTAAATTACAATAAATATAGTGTTAATTATATTTTTAGTATGCTCCTTTATTGATCTTTGAATCTTTGAAATTAGCATAAAATAAATATATAAATCAATAATATATTGTTTCTTAGCACGGACTAAAAAAATGGTTACTTGATCAAGAACGATCCGCGTAAAAAATCTATCTAATTCTATATTTTCAATAGGTTATGTTATTTGTAGGCAAGGAATATTAACCCTATTGAAATCAAAGAAAATTAAATTGAATTTTTAAAATAAGAACCGCACGGACGACTAAAGTACGCGCTTATATCTTGACTATCGTCTGTGTCCTTAACGAGTATATGACCGAGTTTAGTTTTTATCACTTCTGAAGTGGATACATTACCTTCACTAAGTATATTTTTTCAGCTTTTGTAACCTGTTCATTTTTGACAGTTATATTTAACAATCAAAAGACTAAAATTAGGGGCATATTAAAATGAGGAGAATCCTTTTTTGGTTTGTTAATTAATACAAATATCAACCCCTATGTGGTTAGTAAAAAAGCTGATTTTGCCCCTCACATAATCCAACCCAAGAGAAAGAAGATATGCCAACCTTGTCCATGCTGGATATTCTACAAGAGCTCCAAACCCTCCAGGGATTACAACAAAAATCACTCGTCTTTAGTGACAAAGCCAATGAGCTCATCGAACGCATTCACCATGATTATGGTGATGAAGGGGTCTCTTTCATGAAAGCTACGTTACAGCAATGGGGATTAGGTGACTTTAGAGAAGCAACGGCACTGCTTAACACCACTCTTCCTCAAAATGATAAAGGATTTGTTCATCATGGCTGTTATCAAAAAGTACTTCCTTTATGTCAATTAGCCCTTATCGTAGAACAAAATGGGGTGGCTGAAGACCACGCCCTTAAATTAGCCGCGATTTTTAAGGATGAAAAAGCGGTATTACATTATTTACTCCAATTTAAAGACTATAATGCCTACAACTACCTGGTTCATGATGCGTGCTTATTTGAGCTGCCCAAAGCCGATACGTGTGCGTTTCCGCAATGGCTAAAACTGGCCAACCTTTACCTTGCCAATCCTCGTTTTCGCGCTATTTTGCCGCATGCAGAAGCCATTGAGGCGATGGGAAAAATGGGCAAGAAAGCAACGAAACAAGAAGGCCAAAAGTTTGATGCGGCAATAAGGGATAAAATTCAAGAGGTCAAAAAGGAACTCGCTACGGTATCAAGACAATATAAGACTCTTAAGAAAAAGCCCTTGGCTAACCCCGAAGAACGCATGGCGCGCGAGGAACAGCTGAAAGTATGCAGTCAACGCCTATTTGAGCTGCAAACCCAACTCGTCTTGCTTTGCCAAGGACGATTACCTTTAGCAAATGTTGACATGATTGTTTTGGAAGCCTTTTATGCCAAGTACCAACAAGAAAGCAGCGCGGCTCAAAACATTTTAATTCAAAATGGCATCAGC
>NZ_LNYU01000085.1:306103-413903 GCF_001468135.1 Legionella santicrucis
GTGATCTTATGTGTGTTTTTGCGAAACAGTGCACAAAAACAAGAGGTCTGAAGTGGATAAATTAATAGAATTGTACTGTACCGATGATTTTTGTCGGAAATTTTTTGCCACGTTTTGAGCAACACATGCTGAATATTTCTGAACGAGTAGCCAGAAGAAGATAATTGATAAAAAAATCAGCATATAATTGTTCAATTATAATTTTACAAATATTTTAACTTAGCAAATGGTTTTATGTTCGCCAACAGCCATGTCTTTATCCATTAAAAAGATTAATCCTGTACATATAAAAAATATTAATTCTGTGATATTACAATAGAGTCCAAAATGAAGATTATTATGATGCTCGTAAAATAAATTTCCAGTTTCTGTTCCTATTGCTCCAATAACCATAACGCCTAAGCTGATTACAGCAGATGCGGTGCCTTTGCTGACTGGGGTGACGAAAAGGCAATATCTGTTTAATGGTGCATTAATAATGCTGAGTGCAAAGAAATAAATGATTGTTCCTGGCAACAGATAATAATAGGCATTCCCAAACAGATAAGGAAGGAGTGAGGTTAGAATTGCGCCAATAACCATAATGATACAACCTAATAGGATGATTTGCCTGATTTGATATCTATAAGTTAAGTGATGTAAAAACCAATTACCTAATATGGTTGCTCCAAAGACCGGAATTTGCCAAAGTGCATATTGAATTATCGTGAGTTTTGCTTCAACAATTAAAATAAGGGGTGATAATGCAATCCAAGCAAGACAAGGAATACCAACTGTACCTGCTGCCAAGGTCGCAAAACAAAAAATTTTATTAGAAAATAAGGTCTTATAGTTTTCAAAAACTTTTTTTGCGGAGAACTTAGTCTTGGGCGTTAATTCTCCATTTCTTTTAATCTGGCCTATAGGTTCAGGCATGTATCGCCATAAACCCCATAAAGCAATAAGTGCACCTAGAGCTATGGTTACAAAAATATAGCGCCAAGAAGTATAGTGAATCACTATAGCGCCCATAAGTGGTCCTAATAAAGGGGCCAGAATTGCTACATTCGCCATAATTGAAATGATACGAATAGCATCCATTTCCTCAAAAATTTCTTGGATTGTGGCATAACCAATAACACCTATGAAACATAGCCCCATCCCTTGAAAAAAGCGCGCAATTAAAAATTGACTCATTGAATTGGAGCAGGCAATAAATAAAGTGAAAATAAAAAACAAAAATGCACCAAGAAGCATCATTGGTCTTCGACCATAACTGTCTGATATAGGACCTAAAATAACTTGTAGACTTGCTCCACCAAGTATGTAAACAGTTAGAGAAGTTGCTATCGTTGTTTCAGCTGCATTAAATGAGTGCACAACATGAATCATGCCAGGCATAATCATATCGTTGGCTATATACGTCAGAAACTCATACATTACAAAAAAACAAGCGAAGGTTAGCGCATGTTTTTTAGTGATAAGAATAAGAGGTTCAGTCATAGCAATAACTCTGATATTTTTTTTTCTTCAAGTTGTTCTTCCTTGTAATTCTATGGTTAAATTTTATATACTCTTCTGATATTTTTTTTGGGAAACAATCTTATGAAATGGCATTTTTTTGGCGAAAATGGTGACAAACCCAAAATAAGTGAGCATTTAATGCTCTACATTCTAAGTCTACTTGATCCGTCTTCGCAGTTCAACGCCTCGTTAGTGAATCATAAATGGAAAGAGTTAGTTGATTTAACTCGTAAATATATGGCATTGCTGCCAACGATTCAAAAAATTCCTATGCTTTCTACGCTTGGTCTTGATGTTTTAAGATTAAAATTAATGGCAGGTGGTATGACAAATACCACATACAGAGTGCAAATTGGCCCTGATATTGCTAAATGGCTTGCAAGAACTCCTGGTGTAGATCCATCTATTGTTGATCGCCATAAAGCAAATCGATGGGTACTGCGTATTCCCGGTGAAGTGTCATCATTTTCAGTATCACGCGAGCATGAAGCAAAGAATGCGCGTCAAGCCTCAGCTTTAGGACTTAATGTCCCTATAGAGTATTTTGACCCGAATGGATTGCAGTTAACAAAATTTATTGAAAAAGTTAAGATTTTGGACAAAAAAACATTAGAGCGGGCTGATATATTGCAAACTCTAGCGGTCATGGCAAAGCAGTTACATTCTTCAGATCGTTTTGCAAATGATACTGCTGTTTTTGAGCGCAATGAGGGATTACTCGAAGCATTAAAAGTAAAAAACTTTAATTTTCCTGGTGAAATAGGGTCTATTGAAGAGGAGATGGCTGCTTTGCATCGATTATTTTCTACTTATAAGATTGAAACATGTCCGTGCCACAATGATTCAACACCTCTAAATTATATGATGACCCAAGAAAAAGATAAAAAAGAATCGTTCTACCAAATTGATTGGGAATACTCAAGTAATAATGATTTTCTTTGGGATCTCGCCTATTTTGCTATTGAGGCCAAACTTGATAAAGAGCAAGAGCTAACTTACTTAACTGCATATTTTGGCAAAGAGATGCTTACAGATTCGGTACTTGCCTGGTATACAGCTTATAAGCCTGTTGTTGAATGGTGGATAACTCTTTGGTCATGGACCCAACTAGCCAATAAAGCAAAATCCGTGGATCCGGATGCTTATGTCCAATTAGGTTTAGAGCGCTATCAAAAAACGCTAATGCATTTACAGAGTGATGAGTATAAAAATGCATTGGCAGTGATTGATAAAGAGCGGTTGATGCCTACATTTTCCGGACAAAGGCCTTTTTAAAAATTGTGAGGTTATCTATAAAGTTTTTTCTTAGGTCCCTAAAGTTTTATGCATTAACGCTGATGAGTTTAAAAACTTTAGGGATCTAATTGTTCACATCATATGGCTTAAAAATTCTTGTAAGTGTTTTTTTTCTTTTTCAGAGCCTAGATAGGTTTTAAGTAACGTTATTGAGTACTCGTATTCTTCATAGTTAATCACTCCACGCATCAATTCAAATCGTAAAAAGACGCAATAGGTATTCAGTACGTCGGTTTCACAATAATCACGAATATTTTTTATTTGACCCGATAAATACTGGTCCCAAACTTTAGAGCCACTCATTCCCATTTTTCCTGGAAAACCCAGCATACTGGAAATTTCATCCAATGGGGCAAATGCTTTATTTTGGTACCCGGCAATTACATCCATGAGGTCAAGATGACGATAGTGAAATCGGCTTAAGTAATTGTTCCAGCGAAAATGCTGTTGGTTTTCACCAATTTCCCAATAAGTGGGGGCTGGGATGCCATGTAATAGAGCACGATAATGTAAAACAGGTAAGTCAAACCCACTCCCATTCCAGCTGACTAAAGTTGGAGTATGTTTATCTATTCCAGCAAAAAAACGAGTGATTAATTCTTTTTCTTGCGAGATCTCATCACCTAAAGACCAAACTTTAATTTGGGTGCCATGACTCATTACTAAAGAAATAGCACAAATCTTTTGTAAATAATGGGGTAAAAAATCGTTACCTACTTTAGCACGACGTAATGCAAACATAGCTTGAGCTGTATCCTCATCGCTTAGTCCATGTAAATCATACAAATTTCGTCCAGATTCAATATCAGGAATGGTTTCTATATCAAATACAAATATGGTCATTAGATACACTTTATTTTGTTTTAAATTAATCGATATACTAACATGTGGTAAAGCAGGGAAATAGACCCTTGTTATATTCGATAAAAATTGCAAAGCGTAGATTGTAATAATCAAATTTGTTAGAATAAATTTTTTTGTGTTTGGTTACTCATGGGCTCTTTATTATTATTTTTTAAGAAGTTAAGAATAGCCGTTTTATTAATTGCTGTATTGCTAACAGCCTGTGTTAGCCCTCCTCCAGCTGATGTAAATAATCTTTGTAATATATTTAGACAATATCCTAAATGGTATACCGATGCCAAGGACGTTGAACGGCGTTGGAAGGTGCCAGTTCCAGTACAAATGGCTATTATTCATCAAGAGTCAAAATTTAATGCTCGAGCACGACCACCACGAACAAAATTATTATATATAATTCCTTGGAAAAGGCCTTCCTCAGCTTATGGCTATACACAGGCATTGCATGATACATGGAAGCATTATAAGCGAAGCAACGGAGGATTGTTTGCTTCACGTGATGATTTTGGCGATGGTGTTGATTTTATTGGATGGTATGCAAATCAAGCATACATCAGAGCTAGAATCGCACGAACAGACGCGTATTCACTTTATTTAGCATATCATGAAGGGATTGGTGGTTATCAACGTAAAACCTATTTAAAAAAATCATGGTTGATTCCTGTAGCAAGGAAAGTTCAAGCGCGATCTCAGCTTTATGCAATGCAACTTAACTCGTGCAAAAGATCTTTTGAGTCTCGTTCATGGTTCTAAACTCAGAAAGGACTGTATTATGAACAGATTGAGCTATAATACGAAGGTATTTAGATTAAAAGGCGACCAAAGTGAGTATTCACGATACTAAAAAATGGAATGTAATGGTAAATGATGCATACAGACTACATTTAATTTATAAAATTTTAAACTAATAGTATATAATACTACTTAAAAATGAAACGGGTATAGATATCATTAAGGAGTTTTAATGCGATTGATGCTTTTAGGTGGTCCTGGTGCAGGAAAGGGAACTCAGGCTTTGCGTTTGATTGAACGTTATAAAATTCCACAAATTTCGACAGGTGATATGCTACGTGCAGCTATCGCACAAGGGACTCAATTAGGATTAAGTGCGAAAAAAATTATGGAAACTGGTGGTTTAGTATCAGATGATATTATCATCGGTTTGGTTAAAGAGCGTTTAAAGAAAAATGATTGTGCTAATGGTTTTTTATTTGATGGTTTTCCTAGAACGATTATTCAAGCAGATGCTTTAAAACAAGCCGGCATTTACTTAGACCACGTCATCGAAATTGCAGTAGATGATGAGGAAATTATTAAACGAATCAGTGGTCGACGTATTCATCAACCATCAGGTCGAGTTTATCATATCCAAAATCATCCTCCTAAACAGGAAGGTATTGATGATGTTACGGGTGATCCTTTAATCCAACGCGAAGATGATAAAGAAGAAACAGTCAGAAAACGCTTAGAAGTCTATCACAATCAAACTGCTCCTTTAATCAATTATTATAAGGCTTGGGCTGAAAACGACGGCCATGGCGCTCCTGAATTCCATAGTATTTGCGGTACTGGAGATGTTGATGATGTATTTCGAAAGATTATAAACTCTATTGAAGCGAAGGAAGAAATATGACTTCTTTAAGTATCACCAGTGCGGACTTTGAATCTTTAATCAATGATAATGAAATTGTATTTATTGATTTTTGGGCCGATTGGTGTGCTCCATGCAAACAATTTTCCAATGCATACGAACAAGTGGCAGAGCAATTTCCTAATATTAAATTTGCAAAAGTAAATATTGAAGCAGAGCAGCAATTATGTGACTTTTTTGAAATACGATCTATTCCCCATCTTATGGTTTTTAAAAAAGGGATCATTGTTTATTCTAATGCAGGAAGTATTCCTGCATCTACTTTAAAGGAGTTAGCTCAACAAGCATTAGTGGTTGATGTTAGTGCCATACAAGAGGAGCTTCAGCAGGATGATGATAAAGGGTAATTTTTGATAAATATTCCGCAAGATTTTCTCTACCCTCTGTATCGATGACTAACTCCAATTTGGTTCGTCGTTTTAATATATCATCACAACTTTGAGCCCATTCTTCTAAAATTAAATAATCAACTTCTACTTGGTAAAGATAAGTACAATATTTTTTACCTAAATCCTCCATATTGGAGCAAGGGGCAAGAAATTTTTCCATACAGCTTCCATAAGTGTATATGTAGCGATTAAGTAAATCTGGATCCATCCATTTATATTTTTCTTTAGCATACATGACATACTGTTCAAAATTCATTTGCTCAAAAGAGGCTCCTGGCAAAGGCGTAGTTGCTGTCATTGATGGACGCATGTGAGGAAAGATTGGGATAAATTGATTAATGATTTCCTCTGCTAATTGTCGATAAGTGGTAATTTTACCACCATAAATTGTAATAATAGGTGCTGGTTTAAAAGAAACTCTATAGGAATAATTACGACTCAGGGATTTTGCTTCTTTATTTTCATCAGTTAATAATGTTCTTACGCCACTCCACGTGTAAATGATGTCTGTTTCAGATAATTTACTTTTGAAATAGAAATTGACCAAATTAATTAAGTACTGGATTTCATCATTACTGATAGTGACATGATCTGGATTGCTCTGGAGTGGGATATCAGTAGTACCAATCATACTAAATCCATGATAAGGGATAACAAAAACGACTCTTTTATCTTGATGTTGTAAAAAATAAGCATGCTTACCTTCATAGATTTTTGGCACGATAATGTGGCTACCCTTAACCAAAGTAATTTGTTGTTGATCAGGAGCTTGCGTAAGTTGTTCTACAGACTTAACCCATGGGCCAGCGGCATTTATTATTGAGCGCGCATAAAGAACATAAGTTGAGCCTATTTTAGGTTGAATGGTTAGTTGCCATAAATTGTTTACAATATCAGTATGAATTACTGCTGAGTGTGTTCGTATGCTTGCACCATGATTTTTTGCTTGAATTGCATTGATGATCGTTAATCGAGCATCATCAGTTATGGCGTCATAAAATAAAAAGCCTTTATCGAATTCATTGATTAAAGGAGTAAAATAATTTCCTTTGTTTTTTCTATGAATTGTTTTGCATTTTGGTAAGCGATTTTTACGACTTAAATGATCATAAAAAAACAGTCCCAAGCGTAAAAACCAAGCAGGGCGCATATGATGCTCATAAGGTAAAACTAATGCTTGTGGGTGTACCAAATGAGGTGCCAAATCTAATAATCGTTGTCGTTCAATGAGTGCTTTTTTAACCAGATTAAACTCATAGTGTTCTAGATATCTTAATCCACCATGAATAAGCTTAGTACTGCTTGAGGAGGTTTTGGAGGCCAAATCATCTTGTTCGAGAAGTACTACAGACAATCCTCTTAATGCTGCATCTGCAGCACAACCAGAGCCATTGATGCCGCCCCCAATAATTGCAACATCAAAAACTACACTCATATTTTGGTCTCCCTAAAAAAGATATACACTAACAATATACATATAATAGTTGGGACAAGGAACAATGCAAATAATGGGTTATTTACTTGCTATAGATCAGGGAACAAGTAGTACACGCGCCATGATATACACTACTCAGGGGGAATTAATTGCAACAAGTCAGTATCCTCTCACTCAATATTATCCTAAAGCTGGCTGGGTTGAACATGACCCAGAGGAAATATGGAAAAAAACTTTAACCGCAATGAGAGATGTAGTGTCGCGAGTCCCTGCAAAACAAATTTTATCTTGCGGTATAACTAATCAAAGAGAAACTACGGTCATTTGGGATAAAAAAACGGGTGATTGTCTTGCTCCAGCCATTGTTTGGCAGGATCGTAGAACTTCAAACTATTGTAAAAATTTAATCGCTGATGAAAGAATGATTCAAGATAAAACTGGCTTGCTCCCCGATCCTTATTTTTCAGCCAGTAAATTGAAATGGTTTTTAGAAAATAATGCTAAAGCTAATGAGCTCGCAAAAAAGGGTGAGCTAGCTTTTGGAACTATAGATAGTTTTCTGATTTGGCGACTCACTACAGAACATTTGCATTTAACTGATGTCACAAATGCATCACGGACAATGTTATTTAATATCAAAACAGAACAATGGGATCATGATTTACTGAAATACTTCGTCATTTCAGAATCTGTTTTACCTAAAGTTTGTGCAAGTGATAGTCATTTTGGGATTATTAGCAAGCAGTGGCTTGGCTTTGAATTACCTATTACTGGAGTAGCTGGAGATCAGCAGGCTGCATTAGTTGGACAAGGGTGTTTTAAAACAGGAATGGTAAAAGCAACTTTTGGCACAGGTGCCTTTTTGTTACTTAATACGGGCAATAAACCAGTGTTTTCACATCATAAGCTTTTAACAACAGTGGCTTATAAAATTCGAGGTCAGATGGTTTATGGATTGGAGGGAAGTATTTATCATGCTGGTACTACCGTAAAATGGCTACGTGATTCCATGAAATTAATCAATAATGTGGATGAAACGGAAATGTTAGCCCAATCATTAGAGGGGAATGAGGGTGTGTATTTAATTTCATCATTTACGGGTTTAGGTGCTCCCCATTGGTTATCAGTACCCGGGGCATCTATTGTTGGCTTGAGTCTTTATAGTAATAGAGCTCATTTTGCTCGAGCAGCACTTGAAGGAGTATGTTATCAGGCTCGAGAGGTATGTTTTTGCATGAAAGAAGACAGCCAAATGGACTTATCCCTGTTACGAGTGGATGGGGGTATGGCTGTTAATCAATGGTTTTTACAGTTTTTAGCAGATCAATGCCAACTAAAAATCCAAAAACCTAAAGATATTGAAACAACTGCCAGAGGTGCTGCAATTTTGGCTGCATTAGGATGTGGCGTTTTTGAGTCCTTGGATGAGTTACACATAGCATGGGACTTGGAGCAAGAGTTTCAACCGCAAAGACCCTTAAATCAAGTAGAACAGGATTATCAAGGCTGGAAGAATGCTTTACAAAAAACAAAAGGGTAGTTGTGTTTCATTGTAAGAACCTCTTCTTCACTATTGAGATAGTAAGATTTGAGGAATCCTATTTTTTTAGTTTGGAATAAGGGCGGTAGTAGAGAAGTCTGTTAACTCTACTAATTGCTCATGTCCTTCAAATAGCACTGAGTGCTCTGCTCCTGCCAATATACTCAGTGCTACCAAATAATGCCCAGGACTCAATATAGAAAAGTCAATCAACTCACCCAGTTCTGATGATTGAGACCCACTAAAAAATTTTTGTCCAGAATATATTTTTTGTTCCGTTTTAATTTCATAAATTTTTAATTGATGCTTTAACGTTGCTTTGTAATGCATACGTGCGATTATTTCTTGCCCTTTGTAACAACCCTTATTAAAACTAATGTAGTGGGTTTGATGTAAATTAAGCCGGTGTGGAAGAAATAAACCTCGAGATGTAGGATAAATCTCAATTTGTTGTTGAACTAATCTCAAAGTATGCCAAGTTAATGAGCCAAGTATTTGTTCTTTATCTGCAAAATGCTGTTTTATATCATGAGCAAAATCAGATTGGACTAACAAAATATAAAACCCATTCCCTAAATGATAAAAGCAAGAGTAATTATTGTATGTCTGAGCATAAAAAGTACTGGGGAAAAATTTTGTATTAGGAACGATATCCTCATCATTTTGCAAATAAAATCCAAAAATACTTAACTGATTATTTGCTTTAAGAGCGATACGAGAAAGCATCGCGGTTTTACTTAATGAATTTATAGTGAGCTCCATTAAATCCTTGGGAAGCACTAACTTGACTCCCTGCCAGGAGACGATATCCATTAAAGATAAAATTCGTCCTTTGAGATTACATTGGGCACCCTGGAGCATTTGAATGTCAGAAATTGAGTGGATATCACAGGTTAATTGCCCTTGAAGAAAATCCAATACTTTAACACCTTCAACTTCCAAAACAGCAAGATAGGATAAATCAAACAAATAGTTTTTCTTGGGTTGAAGTTTTAACTCTTCATCTATAGGTTTAAATGTAGTTAGTATCCTATCATTAATTGAATATTCAAAAGTAGTACTCATCATCATATAACGCATTTCGTTTATAAAGGCAGTAGTGTATCATTTATAAGTTACCTAAATCACGAAGAGATTTTCAATGTTGGATAATCAAGAAAAAGCAAGACTTGCATGGCATTGTCGCCGTGGCATGTTAGAATTAGATCTTATTTTACAACGATTTCTTGAAAAACATCTCGATCTCATATCAAGCGATGAGCTTGAGGCTTTTAACAACTTATTAAGTTGCACTGATCCTGAGTTATTTGCATGGTTAATGGGACATGATGAACCACAAGAGAAAGAGTTAAAAAAAATTGTCGCTATTATTCGATCTAGCAATTGAACCAAAAAAATCAAAGACTTATTTACGATTGGTTTTAATAGTTTATTTATTCACTGTTTTATTAGTTTCATATTCATCAATATATCTATTTCTTAAATTCGCTTTGATTGGATACATTGCTGTTTTGTTGAGATTTGATTGGATCAATCGCAAGCCATGCGTGGAAATTAAAAAGATTCAATTCATTGATAATCAATGGGTTTTAGAATTTCATGATGGTAAAAGGGAAAATTACCTCCAAGCGATTATTCTTATCAATAACTTCCTTTTTTCATTGATTCAATTGACAAGCATGCGACGAAAAAAATTAATCATTTTATTTCATGATCAACTTACAGCAAAGCAATTACGTTTCTTATATTTTAAAACACAAGATTAGTGTATTGGTATATAATTAAACATAATGATTAATTATTGATAATACGCCTAAAGGAATAAAGAGAACGTAATGAAGAAACAAACTTCTTATAGCGATGAAGACTTAGTTAATTTGGCACAACAAGGAGATATGGGTGCGTATAATTTGTTGTTGTCACGATATAATAACAAGATTCAGCAAATAATTAACTTGCACATTCAAGATCGAGCAAATGTAAGTGATTTAGTACAAGAAGTACTTATTAAGGTCTATCGCTATTTACAGCATTTTAACGAGAAAAGCCAATTTTCTACTTGGCTGTATCGAATTACGCAAAATACGATTAAAAATCATTATCGAGCAGCTAACTTACGTATGGATTTGGAAGCTGAATATGCTGATAATTATGCTTCCTCAGTTCAATTATCACCTGAATATTTATTAATTAATATTGAGTTTGGAGAGCAATTAGAATTAGCTATTTCCACTCTGTCTGATGAGTTACGTATTTGTTATGGAATGCATATTATTGATGGGCGATCTTATGAAGATATTGCAAAAAAAATGGATTGTCCTGTTGGGACCGTACGGTCGCGAATATTTAGGGCCCGAAAATTATTAATGCAATCAATGGGCGCTTATTAAAGTTCGAAAGTTCCATATTTTGCAATTTTAGTTTGCTGAAGTAACTTTTTAGTCGGTTACTTGTCGCATTCCAATTATATGTTTATCATAATATTTGATTTGTCCATTTCAAAATGATTGATGCAACACAGAACTAACTAAACAATGCATTTTACTTATAATTACAAACAACCTGACGAATATCATTTTAGTCTTGATTCAATTCACCTTGCGAGATTTGTCGCAACGCAATTGAAATCCCACACCGATCTTGGTTCATTACGAGTATTAGATCTCTGCGCAGGCTGTGGGGTCATTGGGATGGAATTATCATGGCATCTTCAAGCAATCCGGCAGATTGATTTTATTGAGATCCAGCATATTTATACGGAATATTTTTATCAAAACCTGGCTAGCATTAATCGACCTGAATTGCAATTTCGCTGGCATCCTTTAAATTATGATGAATTACATGAAAAAAAATGGGAAGGCAAATTTGATTTGATTATCAGTAATCCACCGTATTTTCAACTAGGTCATGGAATGCTTTCACCTTCCCAATTTAAAAATCGTTGTAGATTTTATTTAGATAGTTCTTTTCATAATTTTATTCGAGCGCTAGAAAATTCGCTTGCAAATAAAGGTAAAGCTTATTTTTTATTACGCCCATTAAAACATCATGGTTTGGATTTATTTTCTGATATACAAAAAATACTGCGGGAAACACCAGTGACAGTAAAAAAAATATCGCATATACGAGGTACAGATATTATTTTATTGGAAAAACTGAATTGACGTTTTTTGGACTGAAGTAAACCTCTCTTTGCAAGGCTAATGGCTTTTAATTCATGGCTATTTCCTGTTCAGATATATAATTGGAATGACTAAGAAAGTAGCTATCGGGGTAGTAGGCGAATACTACAGAACCATTTTTAATGGTATTGATCACGGGTTTTGCTAAACTTTCCGCAATAGCTGGACAGCCCCACGAGCAGCCGGCTCGTCCTTCTTTTTTTATAAAACTTGGTTCAACGTACCACGCTCCATGAACCACTACTCGTCTATCGTAGGCATTAGAGTTTAGGCCTTTTTCTAATCCTTCAAGGTTTAAGGAAAGGCCTTTACGTCCTATGTATGTATCTTCAGTAATATAGGTACCAAGGCTAGATTTTTTGCTCGACATGCTATTAGAAAAGCTATCAGGCACTTTACCTTCCCCTGAATTACGGCCATGAGCCACATAGGTTTTAAATACTAAAGATTCTTTATCCATATCAAAAATCCACATGCGAGGTTGATCGGATGGAATAGAATAATCGATAATAGTTAAGACGGGTCTTTTCACTTCTCCCTGTTCATAAGCTTTAGTATAGGCCCTTAATGCAAGCTTAATCACTTCTTTATTTAATGTTGGCGCTGATTGACTAAGTTTTTGTATTTCTAATTGCTGCTCAGACTGGGCATTTGCTTCTTGCTTGATGTTGGTAACAGGAAAAACTGGGTTGGAAAGATTTGTTGCTAAGGTAGATAATAAAACAAGTAACTTAATCATTGGATCTCTAATCGTTAAAAATTATGATGTCCATGCTTATAAGAGCTAGTCCTTATAGATCATTTTATAAAAGTGAACTGAACAGGATATTATACGAACATCCATATTAGGCATATGTTATGCAAAAATGTAATGACTACTTTTTGAGGTTGAGATTTAATTTAATCGCTGGAATCTATGATTTTGAGCTTTGAGCGGTTATGAAGAGCTCTATTTTTAATTTTTTTAAAATCCGCTGCGATTCAAAAAACATATGATAAAATACCTTCATCCATCAAAATCCCTAAAATAAAATCCTATGCTGGAAAGTGACCGCTTAATAAGCACTCAAAGTAATGTTTCAGATGAAGTCATTGATCGGGCAATCAGACCCTTAAGTCTTAATGAGTATATTGGGCAAGAAAATGTAAGCTCGCAGATGCAAATTTTTATTGATGCAGCTAAAAATCGGGGTGATGCTTTGGATCATGTGTTGATTTTTGGCCCCCCAGGTCTTGGAAAAACAACTTTGGCTAATATTATTGCACATGAAATGGGGGTCAATCTGCGTCAAACATCTGGACCTGTAATCGAAAGGGCAGGGGATATTGCGGCAATACTCACAAATTTACAAGAAAATGACATTCTATTTATTGATGAAATTCATAGGCTTAGCCCAGTTATTGAGGAAGTGCTCTATCCGGCGATGGAAGACTATAAATTGGATATCATGATAGGAGAGGGGCCTGCTGCTCGTTCTATAAAGCTTGAATTGCCTCCATTTACATTGATTGGAGCAACAACGCGAGCTGGTTTATTAACTTCCCCTCTTAGGGATCGATTTGGTATAGTTCAGCGTCTTGAGTATTATTCCGTAGATTCATTGACTAAAATTGTTGCTCGTTCTGCACAATTACTGAATGTAAAAACGCAACCTGAAGGAGCACGAGAAATTGCATTACGTTCGAGAGGGACTCCACGTATTGCTAATCGTTTGCTTCGTCGTGTGAGAGATTATGCTGAAGTGAAAGGTGGAGGCATTATCACTATTGAGATTGCCCAAAAAGCTTTAGAAATGTTAGATGTAGATAAACTTGGCTTTGATCTTATGGATAGAAAATTGCTTATGGCTGTAATCGAGCAATTTAGTGGTGGCCCAGTAGGAATTGACAGCATCGCAGCTGCAATTGGTGAAGAAAAGGGCACAATAGAAGATGTATTAGAACCATTTTTAATACAACAAGGATTCCTTATGCGCACGCCAAGAGGTAGAATAGCTACCCCAAGGGCATATATGCATTTTGGTATACCGATAGAGCAGGATTAGTAAAATGGATGATACAACCACGCATCAATATGCTTTTCGAGTTTACGTTGAAGATGTGGACTATATGGGAATTGTTTATCATGCGAACTATCTTTGCTATTTTGAGCGTGCTCGAACAGAAATGTTAAGACAAAATAATATGGTTCTTTCTGATTTAATAAAACAAGATACGTTGTTTGCTATATATGATGTACATATTCGTTATAAGGCACCGGCACGTCTGGATGATTTATTAACGATTAAAACTCAAGTTCAGCAATTAGGTGTTTGCAGTTTTTTATTTGATCAGGTAATACAAAACCAACAGGAACAAATAATTTGTGAGGCTAAAATCCAAGTAGTATGTGTGAATAGTAATTTAAAACCAAAACGAATTCCGCATTAAACGGGTTTTCATAAATCATATTTTAGGTTGGGTAAAGTACAATATAACTCCAAAGTATATTCTTGGAATTGGTCGTACTTTTTCCCAAGAGATGAAATTTATAGAAGCAAAAAGTAAAATGATCTTGGTACTGGAGATGATAGATGGGTAATCAAGCAAATGTATTAATGTACTTTATGCAAGCAGGTTTAGTGGTCAAGACGGTCATGTTATTGCTGGCCGCTGCCTCCATTACTTCATGGACATTAATATTTCAAAGAGCATGGTTTTTTAACCAGAAAAAACAACTCACAGATGCTTTTAATCAAAGATTCTGGGAAAGTGGTGATTTAAGTAGGCTTTATGCTGATGTTGATAGTAATTCTGATGAGCGTCAGGGGATGGCTGCTATTTTTCATTCTGGTTTTAAAGAGTTTATACGTGCCCGCAAACAGGGAAGCGTAGTTATTGAACCGATACAAAGAGTGATGCAAATTACCCATGCCAAAGAGGCAGAAAAACTAGAAAAGCACTTAGCTTTTTTTGCTTCGGTAGGTTCTATTGCACCTTATGTGGGACTATTTGGTACTGTTTGGGGTATAATGACCTCCTTTCAGGCATTAGGCCACGCCCAGCAAGCTACTATTGCTATGGTGGCTCCCGGGATTTCTGAAGCGCTTGTAGCTACAGCTTTAGGTCTATTTACAGCAATACCTGCTGTTATTGCCTATAACCGTTATACAACTCGTGCTAATGATTTATTAAATCGATTTGATTTATTTCAGGAAGAATTGATATCGCTTATAGAACAACAAAGTAATGAAACTGTAAGAGGGTAGAAATGATCAAAGCAAAAACGAAACGTGATCGTCCCATATCAGAAATTAATGTTGTACCTTATATTGATGTAATGTTGGTTTTACTGGTTATTTTTATGATTACGGCACCAATGTTGAGTCAAGGTGTTACAGTTGATTTACCAAAGGCAGCAAGTCAAAACCTAGCACCTACTGATAGAGAACCCATTATTGTTTCAGTAAATCAACAAGGGTCTTATTTCCTTAATATTAGCAGTACACCAGCAGAACCTATAGAAGCCCAGGCTTTAGTGGTTCGTGTTGCTGCGGAATTAGAGTTAGCAAAACAATCAAACCAGAAACTTAACGTTTTAGTTAAGGGAGATCAAGGGGTTGCATACGGTAAAGTTGTTCAAGCAATGGCATTACTTAAGCAGGCAGGAGCAGAGCAAGTAGGCTTGTTGACTGATTCAGAGTCAGAGAAATCAGAGGGTCAAGCATGATAAGCAATTCCAGTTACCGTAATGCCTTTTTTGCAGCAGTTGGCTTACATCTTTTTTTAATCGTGATACTTTTAACCGATAATTCAAGTCAACGCCCTGTCTTAACAGCCGAAACTAAAAATACACCTGGTATAGAGCAGCCAATTGCGGCGACGGCACAAAATGAGGTTGTCAAAGCAGTAAGCGTTGACAATAAACAAGTCATGGAAACGGTTAATCGTTTAAAACAAGAACGTGAACAACAAAAAAGAGCTGAACTTAATAGACAAAATGAACTTAAGCGTCAGGCTGAAGCGGCTCGACAGCAAAGAATTAAAGAACAACAGCAATTGGCACGACTTAAAGAAGAAGCAAATAAAATCGCCATTGCAAGAAAAAAACAAGCAGAGGAAGAAAAGAAGCGTTTAAAACAAATGGCTGAGCAAAAAGCACTAGAAGCAAAACGTATCGAGGAATTAAAAAAACAAAAAGAAGAGTTAGTAAAACAACAACAATTGGAAGCGCAAAAACTAGCTGAACTCAATAAAAAGAAATTAGCTGAAAAAGAGAAAGCCGAGCGTGCAAAAGCAGAAATGGAGAAAAAGAAGCAAGCGGAGGCGGAAGCTGCTGCAAAGCAAGCCCAAGCGGCACAAAATGCTGAAAGACAAGCACGTATAGCTGGAGAAGTAGATAAATATAAAGCGCTTATTGTAAATGCCATAGGCAGAAATTGGATATTACCTGAAAATGTTGATAGCACCCTGTCTAGTCAATTTAGAATCCGCCTTGCGCCTGATGGAGTGGTATTAGAAGTTTCTTTAACACGCAGTAGCGGTGACCCTTTGCTTGATCGTTCAGCGCAAACAGCTATTTATAAAGCATCACCACTACCTGTACCTACAGATCCTGATACATTCAATCTGTTTCGTGATATAAGTTTAACCGTTCGTCCTGAACAAGTTAGGGGGTAAAACTCGTGATTAATCGAATTATTAAATTATTTCTTCTGCTTTTTATGCAGCAAGTTTTTGCTCTTGATTTAGAGTTAACCCAAGGAGTTAATTCAGCCTTACCTATTGCTATTAATTCTTTTGGAGAGAATAGTACTGCGCAAGAAATTGGGCAAGTCATTGAAAATGATTTAAATTTATCGGGACAATTTAGAATAGTTTCAGGTCCTCAAGGGCCAAATGGACAATCATCGGTAAGTACTTTACGACAATTAGGTGCTGATAGTGTGGTAACCGGCCGAGTTAGTCAAGTAGGAAATCGTTATGAAGTAAGTTTTACTTTAACAGATGCAGTAGCCAAAGGCACAACTTTACTGACCAAAACCTATCAAATTAGTGCTAATCAGCTTAGACCATTAGCACATCATATTAGTGATGAGGTATATCAAAAATTAACGGGAGAGCGAGGAATATTTTCTACACGTATCGCTTATATCTCAGTACAAAGAACCCCAAGGCTCACACGTTATTCACTCGAAGTTGCTGATGCAGATGGGTATAATCCTCAAAGTTTATTGGTTTCAGGGGATCCAATCATGTCTCCTGCTTGGTCTCCCGATGGCAAATCAATTTCTTATGTTTCTTTTGAGAAAAAGAAGGCTCAAATCTTTACAGTTTCAGTGGAGACAGGGCAAAGACGTTTAATCACAAGTTTTCCAGGAATTAATGGAGCTCCTGCTTGGTCGCCTGATGGAAATCAATTAGCTGTTGTTTTATCTAAAAGTGGAACACCAAAAATATACAGCGTTGACATCCATAGCGGTACTATGAAGCAATTAACTTTTGGGGATGCTATTGATACCGAACCTCGTTATTCTCCTGATGGAAAAAG
Source organism: Legionella santicrucis (assembly GCF_001468135.1). Lineage (GTDB taxonomy): Bacteria > Pseudomonadota > Gammaproteobacteria > Legionellales > Legionellaceae > Legionella > Legionella santicrucis. The sequence continues at coordinate 323,491 of NZ_LNYU01000085.1, forward strand.
TATATTATTCACTTCAGGTAGAGGCGGCTCACCGCAAATTTATCGTTTATCTTTAGCAACGGGTGAGGTAGCTCGCGTAACCTTTGAAGGCAATTATAATGCGCGTGCTTCTTATACACCTGATATGAAAAATATCGTGATGTTACATCGCGATGATAGGCAATTTAATATAGGATTACAAAATGCTGCCGGCGGGTCTATTCTTAGTTTGACTTCTTCTGGCCGAGATGAATCTCCATCTGTTGCTCCAAATGGTCGTTTAATTCTTTATGCGACACATAATCAAGATAAAGGGGTACTGGGTATTGTGTCTCTTGATGGTAGAATAAGGATGAGGCTTCCTGCGCGCGAAGGAGATGTACAAGAGCCTGCTTGGTCTCCCTATTTAGGTTAAAGAATGACTCGAATTATTTATGCACTTATTTTTTGTTTTTGGGCATTCCAAGCTTACGCTTGGAATGCGGCAGGCCACAAGGTAGTGGCTCAAATTGCTTATGATAATTTATCGCCTGAAGCAAAAGTGATGTGTTACAAATATCTTCGCTCGCGTACTCATAATACTCCTAATTCAAGTTTTGTAAGCGCTTCAACTTGGATGGATGAAATTAGGTTCAGAGAGGTTTATTGGTATGATGTAATGCATTATATTGATATTCCTTTTAGCACAGAAGAGATCGATTTGGCTCCTGTTGAGAGTACTAATGCAGTGTGGGCAATTAAGCAGGCAATGCACGTATTTTCATCTAAAAAAACAAAACCTGCAGAAAAACGGCTTGCGTTACGCATGTTAATCCATATTATGGGGGATATCCATCAACCATTGCACGCAGTAACCCGAGTTAGCAAAGAATTTCCCAGGGGGGATTTAGGGGGTAATTTATTTCTTTTAGGCGCGAATCCAGTAGGTAATAATTTGCATAAATACTGGGATAATGGCGCGGGTTTTTTTCTCGGTCAATATAATGCAAAGAATGTGAAAAAAACAGCACATGATTTAGAGCAACAGTTCCCATGTTCACGTATTAGTACACAAATAGAACCTAAAAAATGGGCCAAGATGTCTCATAAGCTCGCTTTAAAAAATGCGTATCAACTCAACCCTAAAGAAAGTCCAAGCACTAAATATCAAGAAAATGCTCAAATGTTAGTACAAAAGCAGGTTGTATTTGCAGGCTGTAGATTAGCGGCATTACTCAATAAATTGGCAAAAGCATAAATCAAAAGTGACTCTGATTGTTTGATTCTACTTTTGATGAGTTACTAAAATGACACCAATTTTTAATCAAATAGTCTTTAATATCTAAATGTTGATTTATATGGTACTATTCGTTCATTTTATACCATAACCGCTTATAGGTGAGATTTATAATGAGTAAGAATCCTAAGGAAGTTGCTCGCGCGACAGCAGAAAAAATCGCCAAAGATTTATTGGATACGCCAAGAGAAAAGTCTTTAACGAAACAAGAAGTGATCTCTCTCCTTAATAAACATATCGAAGAGGCTTATCAGGATGTCGTTCCTGCAGATATAACATCCTTATATAAAGCGTTCTCCGTTCTTTTGCATCCCGATAAGCAATTTTCTGCAATTGATTCTAGACTAAACCGTTATTTGGAACAGGAAGAATTAGCTCTTACTGGAGAACCATTTAAAATTTTAAACCGGATTAATCAGAAGTATCTCTTTAACAATGCGGCTAAAAATCCAAAGGATGGTTTTAGTAGTTTTATTGAGTATTTCGATCACTTAATGAAACCTATGGAAGAGTCTTTGGATCGTTATTATCAACCTTTTCGTTTTTTAGCAAAGAGCGCTTATGGAATACTTTCTATATTGATTGGTGCAGCTGTTTTCATTGGTATAATTGGTTTTATTCTTGCGACGGTTGTTTTAGAAATTGCTAATGGGCTTATTCATTTTACATTAAATTCACTAACAAATAATCAATACACCAAAGAGTTAAATGATTATTTGGAGCCTCATTTTGAAGAATATAAAGCATTATTTTTAAAAAACTATAGAATTCAGGCAGTCGAGTCACTCATAGCACAACAAAAAGAGCAAGAAGCAGAGCAAATTCAGACAATGAGTGATGATGATTTATTTACACAGATTATTAATGCTGAAGTGGAGACTAGGTTACGAGAATTATTTCAACAACATATAAATCTCCTCACACCCAATAAAGATGCCTTGATGATGCAAATAAGGCAACAATGTACTGAATCATTAAGAAATGAAATAAATAACAATTATAAACAGTTCATTAAAAATCAGGCTTCTATTAATGATTTTATTCGACTGAAATTAATTTCTCTTACCTTATACCATGCAATTACGAAACCTGTAGATGAGGTTGAAGGAAATAAATGGCTTTCTGTTATTTTGAGACCCATACAAATTACGGCATCGCCTTTAATTATTGGAGCTACAATATTAGTGGGGCTAGTGGGTGTTATTACCGTCGGTTTAGTTCTTACTGGCGTAGGTTTAAGTTTCGTAGCTAAAGCTGCAGCATTAGCACTGCTTAATACTCCGCTTTATGCATTGGATTTTTGTCACCATGCAGCAAAAAAAATTCAGGGATGTGTATGTGCTAATGAAAATAATGAGTTAATGAATGAAGGGCCACGTAATTTATTGATGCTTGAATGGCATCAAGATAAATCGCCAACACGCACAGAGGAACCTCCTATCCATAGCGGGACTTTGTTTTCAAATCCAAAATCTGAAGTATCAATAAAAACCAATGAACAAGAACCATCAAGGGGATATTCAATAAGTTGTTAAAATTTAAAAGAAATAGGAAGCAAGGAAGTTCCATCTTATTATAATAGATCAATAAATCTTTTTTTTAACTGAATGTATATATAATGCACTGTTATACTTAACTATATATTATTGTTAAAAAAGAAATTATGACATATCCGCACAAAAAACATATCGTTCTGTCCGAGCAAATGAATGAGTTAAAAAACAGAATAACTCAGTTGCAACAACAGCAGAAATTATCATTTATCGAAAAAATCAATAAAAGGGGAAATTTGTCAAAATTTTTTCTAGATGGTGTGCAAAAAATACTTGATTTTGTCACATCAATCATTACCTCCAGCAAAGAATTACCTATCATTGGATTTGTAATGCGAATGATTTCAGCAATTCCCAATGCAATAACCACATTGACTGATAAAAAAAGTTCTGTTGGAAGTAAAATTTTAGCTACGACGCTTCTTTTAGTTACAACTGGTTTTGGTATTGCAGCTTTTGTTCTAGGCGGAATAGTATCTGCCGGGATTGGATTGGCTTTCGCTTCGCTTGGTACTCTTATTGAGGGTATTTCATTACTAAGCTCGATAATAGAAAAATATCAATCCGCAAAAGCATATAAAGAAAAAAAAATATTTATGGACCTCATGGAAAAACGAGATTTATCTGCGTTAGATGATACCTACAGGGAGCGATTAGAGATTCGTGCTTTAGAACTAAAGTTTTTACTCAATAAGCCAAACTCCCTATTTAGTGAACGAATGGAAGAGGAACTGGAGTTTATTAATACGATTAGAGCTCAAAAAGGCTGGAAACAACTTCCTTTTTCTGATGATAGCCTTCCATCTAAACTTTTAGGTTTATATCAAGAGCGTGATGAAATGCTGTTATATTTAAAGAAAATGATACAAATTATTGAAAAAGAGGACATGACAGGAACAACAGTTGGAAACTCACAACTCATTGAATTAGTGAGTAATCTCCAACATGAGATCACTCAAATTGATGAAGATATTGAAAAAATTACTGAGCCATTGCACAAATTGAAACAACAAAACTTATTAGCCAATGAGACTATTGCCAAATCCTATACAAATTTTGCGCTAGGTGGGGTCGGGGTGATTCTGTCAGTTATTGGATTAATGGTGCTTATTAGTGCATTTGCTGCGCCACCTTTAGCAGGTACTATTTTATTTGGATTTGGTATTGGGCTTGCATCATTTGGATTGATTAAATGGGGCGTTGAGCAATATGCCAATAAGGAAGATAAAAAACTCATCAAGGAGCGTACAAAAGAGCATGAGGACACGATACTTGAAGAAGCACTTGATTGCTATGAGCACGAATTGTCAAAAGAGTACCAGCATGAAGGAAAATGCAGCTATTCGACAAGCTTAAGAAATATTCTGTTATCGAGTAAAACAAAAGAAGATGTTCTTGAGAGTAAAGATTTGATAAAAACATCTAAAGCATCAGCACCTAAGGAACCTGAAGAAAAAAATCGGAGCTTTTCCAATATTAGTTATTATAAATGAGATAAATTTTACATAATTAAAATCGCTCTATTTTCATTAGATTTCAAGGGACGGCTACATCCAGCTTTGCAAGAACCTAATGCTGATTCAAATAGATTCACATTCTTGGATCTCACCCATAAACTGAATCTTCGATACATCTCTTAAAAACTCAGTCTAGCTCAACTTTCTCCGACGTTCTATGGTTTGTAAGCAGATCAAGTTGTCAACAGCCCCTAATAATAAAAAATAAATAATGTGCTATATTTTAAGGGTTAATATAAATCTGATGCAGATCCTAAATATAAGGAATAAAAATATGAATAAGTTATTTGCAAGAATGAGTATATTTACTTTATTAATGAGTATGAGTTTTTGGGGTTGGTCAGCAGGAGCTTGTAAGGCTATTGCAATCTCCTGTATGCAAAATGGTTATTTTAAGGGTGGAGAAAGCTCAGGAAAAGATTTAATGAAACACTGTGTAATACCAGTAGTAGCAGGTACTAAAACATTACCTAATACAAATTTTAGTCCAGAACAATTACAACAATGTAAGATGGCATTAGCTGAAAAAATGAAGGATAAAATGCAACAACAGTCACAAACCCAGCAACAGCCACAATCCCAACAACAACCACAACAATAAAAAATAACTCTTTTTTCCTTAAACTGTTTCTTGAGTTATCTCTGAGTACACTCCGCGGCTTGTCCGCGGGGGGTATGTTTTAGCACAGTCCTCCTGAATTCCGTGGTAAGCCACGAAACGTCGGAGAAAGTTGAGCTAGACTGGGTTTTTAGAGGCAAGCATCCCCCTGAGCAGATACGTTTAGAGATGCCAGGAGGATTCAACTCCTAAGGGGGAAGTGGCTCTTTTATTATTTATTCCATTTGTAAGGATTGTATTACCGAGCCTAAGAAGCGAGTTGCTTCACCACCTGTAACTGCTCTATGATCAAAACTAAGTGATAAGGGAAGAATATTATGTACTTCTATCTTTCCTTCGACAGGAACAACCCCCTGATAAAGCTTGCCAACAGCTAAGATTGCAACCATGGGTGGAACAATAATAGGGCTTGCAAAGCGACCAGCAAACTTTCCAAAATTCGACAGTGTAATCGTAGCTCCTTTCAATTTGTCTGCTGTAATCTCACGATTACCCACTAACTGTTTAAATTCATTAATCATAGTGCGTAATTCGGTATCAGAGCGTTTTCCTGCATCATGGATAACAGGAACAAATAACCCCTCCTCATTGTCCATCGCCAAGCCAAGATGTACCTCATTAAAACACTGTCGTGCGCCATGTTTTGTATCAAACCATGCATTTAATGCAGGTTCATTTTTAGTGGCTTCAATTATCGCTCTAATGAGACGAACGGTGATATCAGTGCCAGATTTCCAGGCGCTTATATCTGCCTCATCAAAGATGCTTACAGGAACCACTTCGGCGTGTGACTGCGTCATGCTATTGAGCATAGCACGTCTTACTCCACGCAGAGGTTCAAAACCTACGGGAACTTGTGCGTTTTTATCTGCTTGGGCTTGAACATCATCTCGAGTGATGACCCCAAATTCTCCTGTACCTTTTACTGTAGATAAATCAACACCGAGTTTTTTTGCAAGCATTTTTACGACAGGAGTCGTTTTTATGCGATTTTGAGCAGTGTGTTGTATCCCAATAGTAAAAGTATCTTCGGATATTTCACTACTCTCTTCTAGATTGCCAACAACTGTTCCCTTATCGGCTGCTTTTGCAACTGACGATGCAAAGGCAACCAATGGTTCTCCTGTTTTAATAATATCACCTGGTTTGCCGTATAATTTACTTATAACTCCTGTTTGTGGGCAAGGAACATCCACTACCGCCTTAGCTGTTTCCATAGAAACTAGGGGTTGATCTACAACAACAGTATCTCCTTCTTTGACAAACCACTCATGAATCTCAGCATCAGGTAAGCCTTCACCTAAATCAGGTAGATTGAAAATATTCATTATTACTCCATTATGCTCATAACACTGTTTTTAATACGTGTAACACTGGGTATGTATTGCTTTTCCAGTTGGAAATAGGGCATTACTGTATCGTATCCAGTCACCCTTTGAACAGGGGCTATTAAATCAGCCATGGAATTTTCCATAATAAGGGCTGAAATTTCAGCGCCTACACCACAAGTTTTTGCTCCTTCATGCACAATAACACAACGTCCAGTTTTTTCTATTGAGGCCAAAATTGTTTCTATATCTAGGGGTTTAATTGTAGCGACATCAATTATTTCACAAGAAATTCCTTCATCTCTTAATTGCTTCGCTGCAAGTTGCGTTTCATGCAAACTGGCTCCCCAGCTTATTAAGGTAACATCATCACCTTGTTGTAGGGTGAAACACTTACCAATGGGAAGTGCCTCTCCATTATCCTCGACAGGTTGTTTAACAAGGCGATAAATACGCTTTGGTTCTAGAAAAATTACTGGATCGGGATTACGCATTGCCGCTAAGAGCAAACCATAAGCACGCTTAGGCGAAGAGGGTATAACAACTTGTAACCCTGGAATATGAGCAAATAATGCCTCAGTGCTTTCAGAGTGATGTTCTGGAGCTCTGATTCCTCCACCAAAAGGAGCTCGAAAAACGAGAGGGCAATGTAGGCGCCCACGAGTCCTGTTGCGCATACGAGCCGCATGAGAGATAATTTGATTCATAGCAGGGTAAATAAAACCCATAAATTGAAATTCGGCAACTGGCTTTAGGCCTTGTATGGACATTCCAATTGCTAGCCCTGCGATCATTGATTCTGCGAGAGGAGTATCAAATACTCTTTTTTCCCCGAAGCGTTCTTGTAATCCTACTGTTGCGCGAAAAACCCCACCGTTTTTACCTACATCTTCTCCAAAAACCACTACATTTTCATCGTGAGCTAACTCATAAGCTAAAGCCTGAGTCACTGCTTCAATTAAAGTAATATCAGGCATTTGTTGCTTCCTCCATAGCTATTGCACGTTGCTCAATCAAATACTCAGGTAGTTCAGCATAATGATAATCAAAAATACTAGTAATGGGTTGGGTTTTCATGTTCAGATATTCATTAACTGCTTTCTCAACTTCTTCTGAACACTTGATAACCAAGTTCTCCTCATCTTGCGCATTCCATATCTTTTGCTCCATGAGAAACTCTTTAAAGCGTGCAATAGGCTCTTTCGGTTTTGCTTTTTCTACATCATCACTGGGTTGGTATCGAGTTGCATCATCAGCAGTTGTATGATCGGATAAACGGTAAGATAATGCCTCAATTAAAGTTGGCCCATCACCTTGACGCGCTTTTTCAATGGCATTTCCTATGATCTGTCTTGTTGCTAAGATGTCATTGCCATCAACTTGCATGCCAGAAAAACCGGCAGCAATTGCTTTTTGTGCAATAGTTTGTGTCCCCGTTTGCTTCTCTCTGGGAACTGAAATAGCCCATTGATTATTATTTACTACAAAAACTACTGGTAATTTCCAAGTACCTGCTATATTTATTGCTTCATAGAAATCACCTTCAGAAGTACCACCTTCACCAAGACAAACCACTGCTACACGAGGTTGATTTCTGTATTGGAAAGCAAAAGCGATGCCTGTTGCATGCAAACATTGCGAGGCAATGGGAACGCAGATAGGTAAGTCCTCAGAATTACAAGAAAACTGACTACCACGTTCATCTCCTCCCCAAAAAGCAAGAATTTCAGACATTTTTACACCGCGTTGAAATTGTGCAGCATAATCTCGGTAATAGGGAACAAATACGTCTTCAGGGCGCATCGCATGGCCTATTGCCGCAGAAATTGCTTCTTGTCCATTAATAGGGGCATAAGTTCCCATTTTTCCGGTTCTTTGTAACGCAATTGCTTTTTTATCAAAGGTGCGCGTAAGAACCATTATTTTATAAAGTTCTTTTAATACGGTATGATCCTTGGCAAAATCAGGAAGTTGGCCTGCTAATTTTCCATGTTCATCCAAAAATTGAGTATAAGTAATGTCAAATTGAGCAACTGTTGCCATGTAGGCTCCTTGTCAATAAAGCGTGTGCATAGCATACTCACAAATGAATTTAAAAACCAGAGATAAGTAATGTGAGTTTGATTGAAAAGACATAGAAAAGTTGTATTTTGCTTACCAAGCAAAGGTTATCTTATAAGGCTGGTTATTAGCGGAGTGAGGACATAGCATATTAATATGAGATTTTCAGTTTAAACCGAAGTGGTTCACTATAAAAACCGAACTAGATATGGTGAAAGCAACTCGCTTTAAAGAAAATAGTCATGTTACATTAAAAATTATCGGGTTTGGAGATACTGCATTTAGGTCTTTAACTTTATGCCTTGTACTCGATTTGCTTGCAGAATCCGGAGATAATTAAATTTTTTGCTCAACTGTATTTAGACTATTAAAGGCTAAATGAATTACTTATGAGGATATATTTTGAATCAATTTGTACTATATTCTTTAGACTACTCTCCTTCTCTACCCGAATTGTATCAAAAACTTAGCCATCTTCCTGGTTTTGTATTACTTGAAAGTAGTGATCATTTGAGAGGACGTTATGATATTGTTAGTGCCTATCCTTATGATTTTATTCAAATTGATCAAAATATAAATAATATACCACAGCTGGTGAATCAATTAAATCATATCTTATCGTCTCAATTGGCAGTAGCCGATCTTCCTTTTCAAGGAGGGGCCATAGGTTATATTTCTTATGATTTTGGAGCAAGACAATTAGGAATCGATTCGAACGTACAATCGACATTGCAGGATATGCCCTTGTTAAATCTTGGTTTGTATGATTGGGCTATTATTGCGGATCATTATCAAAAATCGGTAACTTTATTTGCCGCAAACCTGCATCAGGCAACACAAGGAGTAGTCAAGGAAGTTTTAGATTTATGGCATGCCTCAGAAAGACAATGTAACAATGCCGTTCTTCAAAGCGATTTTACCCCTTTAATGAACCAAGAAAAGTATATCAAAGCTTTTATGGAGATTTATCAATCACTAAAAGAGGGTAGAAGTTATCAAGTCAATCTCACCCAGCCTTTTCTTGCTGCTTATGAAGGAGACAGTTGGGCTTTATATAAAAAAATCAGTAAACAAAATCCAGTGCCTTTCTCTGCTTTTCTAAGAACAACTGGCGCTGATATTTTAAGTTTTTCTCCCGAGCGTTTTTTGTATTATGATAATGGTCAATTAATTACATCACCTATTAAGGGAACCATTCGACGATCTACTGATCCTCTAGAAGATGAACACTTAAAACTCGAGTTAGGCTCTTGTGAAAAAAATAAGGCTGAAAATGTAATGATCGTTGATCTTTTACGCAATGACTTGGGCAAAATTGCTCAATCAGGCTCAGTCCAAGTAACTGGTTTATGTGAGGTCCAAAGTTATAATTCAGTTCATCATTTAGTAAGCACAATAGAGGCTCAGTGCTTATCATCCGTTCAACCATTTGATGCATTTTTATCTTGCTTTCCAGGTGGCTCTATTACAGGAGCGCCAAAAATCGAATCAATGCGTATTATTAATGAACAAGAGTTGTATGCGCGTGGTGTTTACTGTGGTGCAATTGGTTATTTTTCGCGGCATGGGCGTTTTGATACGAATATTGCAATTCGTACAATAACAGCTAAAGATAATTTTTTGCATTTAGCTGCTGGCGGAGGCATTGTTATTGACTCAAACTATGAAGATGAATATCGTGAATGTTTTATTAAAATGGCGGCAATTATGAATGGCCTCAAATGAATTAATAAGAAGTGGTTTTACAAATTCAGCAGTGATCGTTCTATATGAACAAGAATCTGATTCATTAATTCTAACTAAACGAAGCGATCAACTTCGGACTCACCCAGGTGAAATCTGCTTTCCTGGTGGAGTGTGGGAAGAGGGTGATGAAAATTACTATACTACAGCACTTAGAGAATTGAATGAAGAGCTAGGTATTAGCGCTAATCGTGTAACGCTAATAAGAGAATTAAAGATCCAAAAAACACTTTTAGGAAGCATTATTCATCCTTGGTTAGCAAGCATCAGCTCAGTACATCCTTATTATTTAAATACTCAGGAAGTGGTTCGTATAATTTCTATTCCCATGTCGTTAGTGCAAGATCCAAAAAATTATAGAACTTTTATGATTGAACGTAATGGACATCAGTATAAAACCTGCGAATTCACGGCAAATAAGGATTGGGTCTGGGGTGCAACAGCTAAGATAATGAAACAATTAATAAAATAAATCCAGTGCTCTATTTTTTACCTAAAAGCTCATATTTGGTTTATCGTAATCGCTTAGCTTTAATAACAGTATATCTTGTTAGGGACAGGTTTCCTCAGGAGGCATTGGTGCGTCAATAAAACGGCCGCACCTCATTAAGCCCCCAGACTATTTTTATACTGCAACAGCAGGCTTTTTATTAGACAGGCTTGGAGAAGAGGGGCTGTCTTGCGAATCATCTTTAAGTGCGCGACGAAGGATCTTACCCACATTCGTTTTGGGAAGTTCCTTATAAAACTCAACTTCTTTAGGAACTTTGTATGCGGTTAAATGTTCGCGACAATAAGAAATAACTTGTTCAGCAGTTAAGTTAGGATCTTTTTTTACAATACACGCTTTAACGCGCTCACCAGAATCCTTATCAAAAATTCCAACAACACCAACTTCTAAAACACCAGGATGCATTCCTATAACTTGCTCTATTTCATTAGGATAAACATTAAATCCAGAGACTAGTAACATGTCTTTTTTTCGATCAACCAAATAAATGAAACCTTCTTCATTCATTTTTCCTATGTCCCCAGTTTTTAAATAGCCATTCTTAGTAAAAACTAAAGCCGTTTCATCGGGGCGTTTCCAATAACCTGGAGTTACCTGAGGCCCTTTGATACATATTTCTCCACTTGTTCCTATAGGAACTTCATTCTCATTATCGTCTAGAATAGCTACTTCAGTAGAGGAAATAGGTACTCCTATACTGCCAGTGTATTCTGTACGATTCATTGGATTCATGATGGCTGCGGGACTTGTTTCTGTTAAGCCATATGCTTCTAATACAGGGGTCTTAGTCACTTCAAACCACTTGAGAGCCACACTTTTTTGTAAGGCCATTCCACCAGAAAGGGCAATTTTTAATCTACTAAAATCAACCTCTTTAAATTGTGGATGGTTTAATAAACCATTAAATAAGGTATTTACACCAGTAATTGCCGTAAAACGGACATTTTTAATCTCTTTAATAAAATTTCCCATATCACGAGGATTTGTAATGAGCACATTTTTTGCACCTTCTTTTAAAAAGGTTAAACAATTAGCCGTAAGGGAAAAAACATGGTATAGAGGAATCGCCGTTACAATGATTTCATTATCATTTAAGCCCAAAGGTTTTATCCATGAATCAGCTTGCAAAATATTAGCGATCATATTACCGTGTGTTAAAATAGCTCCTTTGGCTACGCCAGTCGTTCCCCCTGTATATTGCAGAAATGCAATATCATCATGAGTTAAGTCAACGTGATGTAATGGAGATTGTTTTCCTTCCAATAACGCATAATTAAAGGTTACTGCATGGGGGATGTGATACGGCGGTATCGCTTTTTTTACGTATTTAACTACCGAATTGACAATGATTCGTTTTATCGTAGGAAATAAATCGCCTATTTCAGTGATAAGAACATGCTTTAAATTAGGAATAGAGCTTAATCCTTTTTCAACAGTTTTTGCAAAATTAGCAAGTACTATAATTGCTTCGGCTCCAGAATCATTCATTTGGTGAATGAGTTCATCAGTGGTATACAGCGGATTTGTGTTAACAACAACATAGCCAGCTCGCAAAATAGCGAATAGAGCTACAGGATATTGGAGAACGTTAGGGAGCATAATTGCAATTCGCGCCCCTTTTTTTAAGTTAAGTTGTTGTAGGTAGGCAGCAAAATCACGACTTAATGTATTTAATTCTGCAAATGTAATACTATGTCCCATATTGGTATATGAAGGTTTATGAGCATAACGAGTACATGATTCTTTAAACAAAGCGACAAGGGAAGAATATTGACTTGGGTCAATTTCATGAGGAACTCCTTTTTGATATTGTTCAAACCACCGTTTATCCACCTTAATATCCTTCTGTTATTGGTTTTCACATGTTAGTATAAACAAAAATATTGATTATGGATATCATACTCATGAGTGAAAATACAACACAGACACAAGCGTTTAAATTAAAAGGGCGTCTTTATACATTTACTGTATTACATGTATTAAATACAAACATTAATCTTTTTTCACAACAACTCCATGATACAATAACCAAAGCACCAAAATTATTTGAACATATTCCAGTGGTTTTTGATTTGTCTGCGGTTCAACATCTAGAATTTGATTTACAAGCCTTAGTTCAGGCTGCACGAACTCATGGTATGATTCCTGTCGCCATTCAAGGCGGAACTGCATTGCATCATTCTTTAGCACAATGTCAGGGGTTAGCCGTGTTGCATGCTTCTTCAACTCAAGATAAGCCCATTGTTGAAACTATTGAAAACTCACCTCATGAAACAATAAAAACAACGGCAAAATTACTAACTACTCCTGTTCGATCAGGTCAACAAGTGGTTGCAAAAGGAACCGATCTTATCGTTACTTCTTCAGTGAGTCATGGCGCTGAATTATTAGCTGATGGGTGTATCCATGTATATGGTGCTTTAAGAGGAAGAGCTTTGGCTGGTATTTCTGGAGATAAAGAGGCGCGTATTTTTTGTCAATCACTTGAGGCAGAATTAGTATCAATTGCAGGTTTCTATCGTTTAAGCGATGCAATAGAACCTTGTAATAAACCTTGTCAAATTTATTTATTAGATGAACATATACACATTGAGCCCTTATGATAGATGTTGTTTTTATTTCAGATCTTCATTTGCATCCAGAGGATCAAAAAATTCAAGAGCGATTTAATCAATTTATTGAATGGGCAAAAGTTTCCGTTAAAAGCATTTATATTTTGGGAGATTTTTTTCATGCTTGGGCCGGAGATGATTCAATTGATGAGTGGAGTAGAGGCATCGCTCTTCAATTATATTCTCTGAGGAATCAAGGGATTAATATTTTTTATATGCATGGTAACCGTGATTTTTTATTGGGCAAGGGTTTTGCTCAACTTGCAGGTTGGACGATTTTATCTGAACCTACAGTCATTCAGTTGGGTCAAGAAAAAATACTTTTAGTGCATGGAGACCGTTATTGTACTAAAGACTTAGCACATCAACGTTTTAGACGATTAACGAGGAATAAGATATTTTCCTACTTTTTTTTAAGGTTACCGTTAAAATTGCGTCAGCGTTTGGTGAATCAAGTGCGTTATCGAAGTCAAATGAATCAAAATAGATCGATGGAAGAAATGGAAGTGGTTTCTGATGTGATTATCAAGCATATGATGTACTCTAGGGTAACGCAATTAATTCATGGACATACTCATAAACCGGGTATAACCATTTACGAAAATAATGTGGAAAAATTAAGACGTTATGTATTAAGTGACTGGGATGACAAACCTCAATTGTTGTGTTATGATAATACAAAAGGGCTCTGTTTTGCTCATATGTAATTTTTGTGGAGAGGCTAGGTATGACTAGTAGTAAAGATGATGAATATACGAAGAAAATGGCCGAGGCACAGGAGAAATCTGTAAAAGCAGCAGAGGAGCTCCGTAAACAAGAAAATGAAAGAATAGCTCAAGACTACCAAAATGCGCAAATGCTTAAGCGGCGGATGGAATATGCCCAGGCAATGGAGGAGCTTAGAAATAAGCATATACTCCATAAAGGGACTCAGCAAGAAACGACTCTTTGGGATGAAGTTAATCGCCTTGCTGACGAAGCCATGAAACCAGAACAAAATTCTTATCAAGACTATCGTGCTGCAATGATGTCTTTGTTGAATATGTTTGGCAAAATGAACAAAGCAATTGCTGTATCAAGGGAGCAAACCTTTGGGGAATATTATAACAAATATATCTATGAGAAAAATGAAGATCCAATTGGTAAAGCATGGCTTGCTCTGAAGAGTAAAATGCGTGATACACTAAAAGGTGATGCTGACATTGATCTACCTACTCTTCACCATAATGTCACATTTAAAGACGGGAAGCTAAATGTTGCTCCATTAACGCGTAAAGATGGCGGTTCTTTAGTAGTTTATGAAAAAGATCAAGACGGAAAACCTGTATATGAAAAAGATGCCAAAGGAAAACCTAAACTTGATGATAAAGGGCAGCCGATAAGAGTGGTTAGTTCGGACCCTCATCCTGTAAATGAAGCATTTAAGGCTCTTGTTGATGCGTGGTTAATAGAAAATAATTACCAGCCAGTGCCGGGCGAGCCAAATAAATACATGAATCCCACTACTGGTAAATATCTAGATGAAGATACATTCAATAGCTTAAAACCAACTCTTGATGACTTCCTAAAAAATCCAGCAAATGCTGAGTTGACTTTTGAAGAAGAACCATCTCATTCTCCTTCAATGAGAAGATAAGGTTTTTATTGATACGGTATTCCGCTATGAAAGCGAAATACCGTATCTGTTGTTAAAATAAAGCGATTCTCTAAAGATAAAAATATATGGAGTCGGTTTTCTATATCTCCACCGTATAATTTTGCTAACCTTAAGTAATCTTCAAAATGTCGGGCTTCGGATTTAATTAATGTACTGTAAAATTTTGCTAAATCTTGGTCTTCAAGGTAAGGAATAATGGCATGGAAACGCTCACACGATCGAGCTTCAATGATAGCGCCGATTATAAGTTGATCACATAAACGCTGAATCATGTCTCTACTCGTAACCTGCTTATGCATTTGAGTTGCATATCCAGAAGGCTGTAATGGACTGAATTGAATGCCTTTTCGAATCATAATTTGTAGCACTTTTTCAAAATGAAGCAACTCTTCGCGTGCTAAAGGCGACATCACTTCGACTAATTCCTTTTTTTCTGGATACTTACTGATGAAATTGATGGCAGTCGCGGCTGCTTTACGTTCACAATGTGCATGATCAATTAATAGTAAAGAAACGTGCTTTGCTGCGTACTCTAACCATTCTTGAGGTGTTTTTATCTGCAGAAAATCATTTACTGATTGTAAATCAGTATCTAATCGTTTTAACATCTATGGATACACTATACTTATTAAAATAAGCTGTCTTATATCACATACTTTGAAAAAATTAAATCGGATGAAAAATGAACGGGGAAGAAGTTAATAATGAATTAAGCCATTGGTTTTCTACTTATGGAGTCATTACGGCAGAACGTATCTTGGGGAAATACCAAGTTAATTTAGAACATGCAGAACTGGTTGAAGCAATTAAAACTCCGACGAGCTTCTATCGTCGTTTAGTGCAGGTTCCATTAAGAAATGTATTAAATGGTATTATTTTGGAACAAGCAAATGATTATCATGTTTATGCTCAAAAACTGTTTATTGATTATTTGTTATCTGGTGAAAGTGCTAAAGATGAAGAAGCCCAAGGCGCTGTAACTCGGGAAGCTTTAGAAAGGGAGCGACAACAATTAATATCCCTTGGTGACGAGTTTCATAAAATACATGGGCAACATGATTATCTCATTGCTGAAAGTCAATCAGTCCTGATAAAAGTAACACACCTGTTTAATAGTGAAATGGAAAAAGCGATTAATGCTTTGAGAGCTCCATTAAAAACTGCGGATTTTTCTGGACCTAAAAGTGAAACTCGTAAAGCAATTAGACACGCCTTGATTTATTGTAACAAAATGGATAATCAAACGGAGGAAAACAAGTTTGATTTTATTGAAAAAATGAATGAAATTCTTAAGGTATCGTTAAGTCAGGATCTCAAAGCAAGAATGGTCTTTAATTTGGAAAAAATATTTAAAATTGAATCTGATTTTAATGCACAAATAAGAGAGTATATTGTTAAGGCTGAAGAAATATTCGAATCAGCTAATTCTTTTCGAGATCAATTTTACGATACAATTCTTCGTGTCGTTGATCTTCTCAAGTTTTTGCCTGATTATAAGATTGATCCAGAACAAGACGCTATTAATAGAGAGCCTTTATATTTTGATAAAAGTATAGGATCTGCCAAGTAGAGAATAACAAATCCAATTTAAAAAAATAAATCAATCATTGACTTAAAAATGAATTTATATTAGCCATAGAGCAAGGATTTCGTGTATAATGTTGCACTTTAACATAAACCCTATGGAGTGCATAATGACAAAAGAATCCACATTGTCAATTATTAAACCTGATGCAGTAGCGAAATCTGTAATTGGTCAAATTTATACACGTTTTGAAAATGCTGGTCTAAACATCATTGCAGCAAAAATGATGCAACTTTCTCGTGAGCAAGCAGAAAATTTTTATGATATTCATCGTGCACGACCATTTTTCAAAGATTTAGTTGAGTTCATGATTTCAGGCCCAGTAATGGTTCAAGTATTACAAGGCGAAAACGCTGTTTTGACAAATAGAGAAATTATGGGCGCAACTAATCCTAAAGAAGCTGCTCCTGGAACTATTCGTGCTGATTTTGCTGACAGTATTGATGCAAATGCAGTACATGGTTCGGATAGTTTAGAAAATGCAGCTCGTGAAATTGCGTTCTTCTTTGAACCACATGAAATTTGTGAAAGGTAAAAATTTTAAAGGCATTAAGTGATTGTTTAGAGTGTAGCCAGGGAAAGCGAAGCGGAGCCCTGGGGTGTTATTTTGATTAAAGTCCTGAGATTTGCTCTTTTGCATGCCGGCTACATTATTCCTTAATCCCATTCTTGCTTAATGTCATTTAAATTTGGAGCGAAAATTGACTGCACAAAAAGTAAATCTATTGAATTATAATTATCAACAAATGCGTGAGCTATTAAGTAGTTGGGGTGAACAATCCTATCGCGCTCAACAGATAATACAGTGGATTCATCAAGCAGGATTAACGGACTTCGCTAAAATGACTAACCTAGGCAAATCGCTAAGAGAAAAATTATCTCAATTATCTTACATCGAATTACCAGAAATAATTGCTTGTCAAAAATCTAATGATGGAACTCATAAGTGGTTATTAAAGCTTGGATGCGGAAATTGTATTGAGACTGTATATATCCCTGAAACTAACCGCGGAACTTTATGTGTCTCCTCTCAAGTTGGATGTGCTTTGAATTGTTCTTTTTGTTCCACAGCAAAACAAGGTTTTAACCGAAATCTAACTACAGCCGAAATTATTGGGCAGGTTTGGTTGGCAGTACGTGAATTATCACAAAGTGAAGGGAATCATGACAAAAGAGTCACCAATGTGGTGATGATGGGGATGGGTGAACCCTTACTTAATTTTGATAATGTTGTTTCTGCAATGAATATTATGATGGATGATTTTGCATATGGATTATCAAAACGACGAGTTACTTTAAGTACTTCCGGGGTTTTACCCGATCTGGAGCGTTTAAGAGAGGTAAGTCCTGTAGCTCTAGCAGTTTCTCTTCATGCACCTAATGATGAATTGAGAAATGAACTCGTCCCAATTAATAAGAAATATCCATTAGCTCAATTAATGGCTTTGTGCAAAATTTATTTTAAAAATGAACCAAGAAGGAAAGTGACTTTTGAATATGTGATGCTTAAAGGTGTAAATGATCAACCTGAGCATGCAAGTCAATTAATTAAGTTATTACGTAATATTCCTGCAAAAGTAAACTTAATTCCTTTTAATCCATTTCCAATGACACAATATGAGCGCTCTTCGCAGGAGACAATTGATGCATTTAGAGAAAAATTAATGGCTCATGGAATTAACACGATTACTCGTAAAACGCGAGGTGATGATATTGATGCTGCATGTGGTCAATTAGCGGGAGAGGTAAAAGACAGAACAAGTCGCTCTCAAAGATGGCAAAAATTACACTTTATACCCAAGTCTGATCAAGAACAGCGTACGAGAGAATAAAATTCAGCGATATATAGGAAATTCAGAAGCCGAATGAATTGCCAACAAACCCCTTATTATTTATGACAAATCATTTTTAATTTATCAGTAAGCGGTTATAATGCCCAATCATTTTATAATCTTATTTGGAATATTGTGCTAAAAAGGTTTTATTCCTTGTTGATTATGGTTTGCTTGTTGATGCAGGCCTGTACCCATAATGACGAAAGTGAAAAACAAAATTTAAAAAAGCCCGATCTTGGTAAGGCTGCATCATACAATGTTCAGCTTGGGTTAGGTTATTTAAAACAAGGGGACAGGCCACGAGCGAAAAAAAAATTGCTTACTGCATTTGAGCAAGAGCCTGTATCACCTGATGTTAATTCAGCATTAGCTTATTATTTTGAACAAACCAAAGAATTGGAGCAAGCTGAAAAATACTATTTAAAAGCTATATCGCTAGCTGGAAGCGGAGGGGCTCAACTTAATAATTATGGTGCTTTTTTATGTCGCCAAGGTGATTATAAAAAAGCTGAAAAATACTTTTTAAAAGCAGTTAATGATTTACAATACATACATACTGCAGGGGCTTATGAAAATGCAGGATTATGCGCATTATCTGTTTCTAATGATGAACAGGCTATGTTTTATTTCACAAAAGCATTAAATCAAGATCCCTCACGGAAGGTATCCTTATATGAATTGCTGAAATTAGAAATTAAAACGGGAAAAGAGCAAGATGCTTTTGCTTTAGTGCAGAATCATCCTGATTTAGTTTTAAATGACAAAATATTGTTATCTTTAGCTAAAGAGGTTTCTGAGAAGGTGGGGCAGCATCGTATTGCTGCAGAATATGAGCAAAGTATAAATAATTTGAATTCCCATATCGATAACAGTGGAGTAAATAATGAACACAATAACCACTCTGGATGAAAATATGCTTGAAAATGATAAGAATCCAGGAGCGCACCTTGCCTCTATACGAGAACAAAAAGGTTATACTATCGAATATGTTGCTAATAAGCTTCATTTAAGAGCTCGTATTATTGAATTAATTGAAAATAACGAGTTTCATTTGTTGCCTGAACCTGTTTTTGTTAAAGGATATTTGCGTGCTTACGCCAAGTTATTAGGTACTTCTCCAGAGCCTTATTTAGCAATATTTAATAAACAATACCTTGTTGAGAGAAAACCTGAACGAGCTTTATGGCAACAGAGTAAACGCGAATCTCATAAAGCAGAACATATCATTCGTTGGTTTACTGTCTTATTTGCTTTGGGGGTTATTGTTGCTGTTGGTATTTGGTGGCAAAAAAATAGAGATAATCAACAGGTATTTTCGACAAATAGTGCTGCTCCTGCTGATTTATCGCTGAATCAACAAACACCGGTAAATAAAAATTTAGAGATTAAGTTAACTGATATATCTAAAATGCAATCTTTGCTCAATCCTAAACCAGAAATGTCTCCAATGGAGAAGAGAAGTGACTGAGCGAATTCAAGCAATCCGTGGTATGAATGATGTACTGCCTGATGCAACTGTTTTATGGCGTGTTTTAGAACAAGTGTTTATTCAGGTTCTTGCTCGTTATGGTTATCAAGAAATACGTTTTCCACTTGTTGAAAGTACGCAATTATTTAAACGTACTATTGGTGAGGTCACGGATATTGTTGAAAAAGAAATGTACACTTTCAACGATCTAAATGGCGATAGCATTACCCTTAGGCCAGAAGGAACTGCAGGTTGTGTCCGTGCATGTCTTGAGCACGGTCTTTTGCATAATCAACAACAAAAATTGTGGTATATGGGGCCTATGTTTCGTCATGAACGACCCCAGAAAGGCAGATATAGACAGTTTAATCAACTTGGTGTTGAAGCATTTGGAATGTCAGGGGCAATGATCGAATTGGAGTTGATCTCTATTTGCCGTAAGTTTTGGGAGCAGTTAGGTTTTGATGATTTAGTTCGATTGCAGGTGAATACTTTAGGTGAATTATCCGAGAGACATCACTATAAGAAAGTTTTGGTAGAATATTTGTCGGATCATAAAAACCAATTGGATGAAGACAGTAAACGAAGATTAGATCGAAATCCATTGCGGATTTTGGACAGTAAAAACCCTGAGATGCAGCCTTTATTAGCTAATGCGCCAAAATTAATTGATGTCTTGGGAGAAAATAGCTGTGCACATTTTCAGTCTTTTTGTGATGGCTTAGATGCATTAAAAATTTCTTATGAAGTAAATCCAGTTTTAGTTCGTGGACTTGATTATTATGGGCATACAGTCTTCGAATGGGTTACAGATAAATTAGGTAGCCAAGCAACTGTTTGTGCTGGAGGTCGTTACGATATACTTGTAGAACAATTAGGTGGTAATCCAACGCCCGCAGCTGGTTTTGCATTAGGTATAGAAAGAATTTATTTGCTTATGGAAACTTTAAATCTATTAAAGCAAGAAGAGAAAAAAAATACTTTATATATTATTGCTACAAATGATCATGCTGTGATTCGTGGACTTAAGATTGCTGAATCAATTCGTAATGTATATCCTAACGTTGACGTATTGGTAAATACTGCAGGGGGAAGCTTTAAAAGCCAATTTAAAAAAGCAGATAAAAGTGGTGCTCGCTTGGCTTTGATTTTGGGTGAAGATGAAATGATCCAAGAACAAATTGGCATTAAAAATTTACGCAATGGAACAGATCAAATTACAGTAAATCAAAATATGCTTCATCAAGCTTTAAAAGATTATTTAGAATGAGTGTGGGAGAGTGCTATGTCAGTGTATATGACTGAAGAGGAACAATTAGAATCAATAAAAAAATGGTGGAAGCGATATGGTAATCTGATTACTATTGTAGTATCGCTAATACTCTTTGGTGTTGCTGGATATCGGTATTTGCATTGGCATCAAGATAAATTGATCCAACAAGCTTCAGTTGCATATGAGCATATGATGGTAGCTCTTTCAAATCATAATATTAAAGCGGTAAGATCTTATGCTAATGAATTAATCCATGAACATAGTGGCTCGGTTTACGCAGATGTCGCTCATATGACTCTCGCCAAGATTTATGTATCCAAAAATAAATTAGACAAGGCTACAGAGGAATTACAAAGCGTTGCTTCTACTAGTCAAATGCTTGCATTAAAACAAATAGCAAAAATTCGTATAGCACGTATCTATGCAGCAGAAAAATCTTATACCAATGCATTAAAAGAACTTAGCAGCATTGATGATAATACCTATTTACCAGTAATTAATGAATTGAAGGGTGATATTTATGGGGCAACAGGTCAATATCAAGAAGCCATGAACTCTTATAAACTCGCTTTAGATGAAGTAAAAACAAATGGAATGGGTAATCTGTTTTTGGAAATGAAAACAAATCAGATAGCAAGTAAGTCGCATTCAATGATTTCAGGAGATAAAAAAGTACAGTCTGCATAGTTGAGCCATTGAAAATGGAATATCAGAAATTCTGTATTATTTTGCTAATTCGTAATTTGATGGGAAGAGGTATCCTAAAATTTCTTTGATTCCCTGACTTAACTTCGTCCTGGTTACAAGATTAAAAACTTGGAGAAAATCAGATTTGAGAGTTTGAGAGCAGGTTGGATGAAAATAATATTAAAAAGATATTTTCATCCAAATATACTAATATGGCTTTTTGGTGAATTATTAAAGATTTAGGCATAATTAAGCGATTGAATTTAATAAATTCGAGCAGTACAAATTGAGGTTTTATTTTCATGAAAATTAAATTTTTTATTTTATTTATCCTTATTTTGGCACAAGGGTGCTCCAAGCTTGATGATTATATGTTAGGTAAAGACAACACCCCAAAACCTAAAGAGCTTAAAGAAATTCAAGATAAAGTTAAAGTAAGCAAGACATGGACTGTTTCTGTGGGGAAAGTGTCCAAAAATAAAGAATACTTAAGACTTAAGCCAGTAGTTCAAGGCCGTACTATATACATTGCGGATGCTGGTGGAATTGTTCAGGCCGTGAACAAAAATAACGGTAAAATAAAATGGACTACACCCCTTAAACATGGTTTAGTGAGTGGTCCCACAATTGCAAATGGATATATTGCTGTAGGTACAAGTAACTCTTCAGTTGTTGTATTAGATCAGAATGGTAAAAAATTATGGCAGGCTAAGGTTTCCGGTGAAATTTTATCTCCACCTACTATTGTGCACCGGAAAGTAATCGTTAAAACAATTGATGGCAAGATATATTCATTCAATGCTGCAGATGGTAAACAATTATGGACAGCAGAACATGGTTCACCCAGTTTAATTCTAAAGGCAAGCTCATCTCCAATAGTGATGGGAAATTTGCTGTTAATTGGTTTTTCTGATGGGAAATTAGATGCGCTTGATATAGATACGGGTCGTGTCATCTGGCAACGAAGTATCGTTTATGCTGCTGGATCAAGCGATGTTGAGCGTTTGGTAGATATAGATGCGGATCCAATAGTTGAAAATAATGTAGTTTATTTAGCAACTTATCAAGGTTTTATTGGTGCGTTGTCACTTTCTGATGGACAATTTATTTGGAAAAAACCGGGTTCTGTTTACAAAAACATGGTTTTAAGTGGAAATACTTTATATGTTACTGATAGCCATGATGTAATATGGTCACTTGATAAACATAGCGGTCGAGTAAATTGGAAGCAAACTGCTTTAAAAGCAAGGATATTGACTGAGCCCACTTTAATTAATAATGATATTGTTGTAGGTGATAAAACGGGATATCTTCATTTTCTAGACTCACAAACAGGTGAAGTACTGGCTCGCGCAAAAATTTCGGGAGGAATAAGTATTTCTCCAACTGTAATAGGAAGTAAGTTATACGTATTAACGGACAATGGAATGCTTAATCAATTATCTGTGAGTTAAACATGATCCCTGTGATTGCACTTGTTGGACGTCCTAATGTTGGTAAGTCTACTTTATTTAATAAATTGACAAAAACACAAGATGCTCTTGTCGCTGATTATCCTGGCTTAACTCGGGACAGACAATATGGCCAAGCGCAACATGATGATAAGCATTATATCGTTGTTGACACTGGCGGTATCGGTGTCGATGATATTGCTGTTGATGGTTTAATGTCAAAACAATCTGAAATAGCATTGAATGAAGCTGATATTGTATTGTTTTTAGTTGATGGACGGGCTGGTTTAACAGGTATTGATGAAAAAATCGCAAGCAATTTACGAAAATTAAATAAAAAGCTCTATCTTGTTGTTAATAAAACAGAAGGTTTGGATGATGACATTGCGTGTGCCGATTTTCAATCTTTAGGTATTACGAGCGTACACTCCATTTCTTCATCTCATGGTAGTGGTATACGATCATTATTGGATGATATTTTATCGCCGTTTATCTCACAATGTGATGAGGTTGAAGAGGAGCATGCGATTAAAATTGCCTTTGCTGGTCGCCCTAATGTTGGAAAATCAACTTTGATTAATCGAATTTTAGGTGAGGAACGAGTCGTTGTTTATGATATGCCAGGAACTACCAGAGATAGTATTGCCATTCCTTTTGCCAGAGATAATCAAAAGTATGTTTTAATTGACACTGCCGGAGTACGAAGAAAATCTCGAATAGATGAAAAAATAGAGAAATTTTCAGTGATTAAAACACTAAAGGCAATTGAAGAGTCAAATGTATGTTTACAACTATTGGATGCTAATGAAGGAATTACCGATCAAGACATGAACTTGCTTGGTTTTATTATTGAATCAGGCAAAGCTTTAGTGATTGCTGTGAACAAATGGGATGGATTGGACGAAGAGCATAAGGAAAAAATAAAAAGCGATTTATCGAGAAGATTACACTTTGCGAATTTTGCAAAAATCAGATTTATTTCAGCCTTACATGGTAGTGGGGTAGGGAATCTGTTTAAAGATATTAATGAAGCTTATACTTCTGCAATCCAATCTTTTTCTACACCAAAATTAACCCGCTTACTTCAAGACCTCAGTATAAAACATACTCCTCCATGTGTGAATGGGCGCAGGATTAAGTTGCGTTATGCCCATCTTGGTGGTCATAATCCACCAGTTATTGTCATTCATGGAAACCAATTGGCTGACTTGCCTGATAGCTATAAACGTTATCTTAATAATGAGTTTATTAGGCATCTTGGATTAGTTGGAACCCCTTTGAAACTTGAGTTTAAGGGGGGAATGAATCCCTTCGCTGATAAGAAAAATAAGCTATCACAACGACAAGTTAATAAAAAAAGAAGATTAATGAGTCATGTGAAAAAGAACGTCAAAAAAAAGAAATAGGTTGCTTGGAAAAGAGCTATCTGTTTCAGTTCAATATCGATTTAGTTAGACTGGGTCATTCAGTAGCCTTGCTCAATAACTTAAACCAGTCTAATCTTTGAATTAGATAACAAATTTATTATTTATTAAATCTATAGAGCTTAAATAAAGTAGGGCATATGTTTTTTAGATAGCCGTAAATGAACTTAGTTTCATGCCTTCGGAAGGAGAAGCTTATGGATAATCCAATCTCTGAAAACTTGGAATTATATAATTTCATGAAAGAGTTAGATTTATTTAAAATGCTAAGTAAAAACGCCTTATGGCCTCTTGTGAACTTGGCAATACTTCGTCATTTCGAACCGAATGAATTAATTATCTCTGAAAATAGTGATCCGACTGGTATCTTTGTCGTTTATAAAGGCACAGTTCAAGTTTTCAAAACGTTACAGGATGGGAGTGAGTTCGTAATTACTCAATTAGAACCTGGACAAATTATTGGAGAAATTTCTGTAATTGATAAATTAAAGACTACTGCCTCTGTGAAAGCATTAGAAAAGGTAGAGTGTATTTTTATTTCAGAATGGGATTTTACCACTCAAATACATGCCTATCCAGATATTGGCCTCCAACTTCTCCCTGTTCTGACTCATAGAATCCGCATTATGTATGAGAAAATAAAATGAAAGAGTCAGATCTCTATCGTAAACAGGCAGTAGAATCATTTTATGAGCGCGAAGATTTCCAGCAAAGCATTCGAATTATTACACCAAAGTCATGGATTTATTTAATCATTTTTTTTATGTTGATCATAGCGGGTGTGCTATGGTTGATTTTTGGTCAAATCTCTACTTTAGTTGAGGGACAGGGGATAATTTTTGCAAAAAATGCGGAAATTATTAATGTAATGTCACCTATTTCTGGTGGCTATGTAAAACAACTATGGGTTGACCCAGGAGTTAAAGTAAAAAAGGGGCAATTATTAGCTACTCTAGTGAATCCTAATATGAATAGCGAAGCTAAAGAGTTAAGCAATTATATAGAACAGCAGAAAATTAAATTGGCTGAGTTGACAAAAACTGCAAAATCCGAAATCGATATTCGTTTAAAACAAATTCAAGATTCTATTAATCACGCGCAAACAATTAATGACAGTTTACAAGAAAAAAAGAATCGTCTTGAAACTTTATTAAAAATTCAGGAAGCTGCTTTTAAAAAGGGAATTTTATCACGTTTGGAGTTAACGGATATACAAGTTGCTTACTATGATTCGAAAGAACAAATTACTAAAAATGAAAATACGCTTATCGAATTGAATCAAGACAAAAATGACTATATTGAGTCTTGGAATACAAAAATTCGTGATTTACAGGAAAAATTAGCACAATCACAGTTTAATTTAAAAAAACTTATGGAAAACATTAGGTTAACTGAAACTGTTTTGAGCCCAGAAGATGGCATTGTTTCGAATGAGTATGTAAAACCCGGTGATTTCTTAACTGAAAAGCAAACGCTCATTAATATCATTACTCACAATAAAGATTTGGAGGTTATTGCCTTTTTCAATGCGGATGTTGGCAAAAAAATTGTTATTGGCATGCAATCTAAAGTTTTTCCTAAACATGTCAACGTACTTGAGTATGGCGGGATAGTTGGTAAAGTAACTTTTGTGAGCGAGTTACCTATAAGTCCCGAAGGTCTTGAAAGTATTTTAGAAAACCAAAAAATGGCCGATGTATTTGAACAAAATGGCCCTGTTTTTAAAGTAAAAATAGAGCTAAACCATGCGCCGGATACTCCAACAGGCTATCGCTGGACTACCTCATCTGGCCCCAAAGAAAAGCTCTCAATTGGTACTGTTACGAAGGTGGAGATTGTCGTTAAAAAAGAGCATCCTCTTTCTATAATTTTGCCAATTTTAAAATCGGCAAAAAACTGGGTAATGAATAAAAATGATTAAATTTGATCTTGATCCTGGTTTATTAAATACACCACATAAGCGAGTTAAAACACCTACTATTCTCCAAATGGATGCCATGGAATGTGGGGCCGTTTGTCTTGCAATCATTCTTTCCTACTATGGTCTTTATATTTCTGCTGAGGAAATGCGAGAAGCTTGTGGGGTGACCCGAGATGGTTCAAAAGCAATTAATATTATCAAAGCTGCTAGAAATTTAGGCATGAATGCAGAAGGTAAACGTATTCAGGAAATAGATACCCTTCGTTATATGCAAACTCCATTCATCATTTTCTGGAAATTTGAGCACTTTATGGTAATCGAAGGGATTGTAAAGAATAAAGTATATATTAATGATCCTGCTACAGGGCCTAGGATTATCTCTATTGAAGAGTTTGATAAAGGTTTTACCGGTGTTATTTTGCGTATTACACCAAGTAAAGAGTTTAAAGCTGGGGGCAAAAAAGAAAAAACGGTTCTTGATTTATTGCGTGAGCATTTAAAGGGAGACTCAACAGAAATTATTTATATCATTCTGGTCTCAGCACTTCTATCAATTCCGCAAGCTTCTTTGGCTTTATTCATCGAATTTTTTGTTGATAATATTATTATTAAACATCAGAAGCAATGGATGCCTGGTTTTATTATAGGCATGACGATTACCTTAATTATTACGATAATACTTCTGGGGATTCAGCAATATTATGTAGTACGATACAAATTAAAATTTTCAATCAAAAGAATCCCCGAATTTTTCAATAAACTTCTGCACTTACCTATGAACTATTACCTGCAAAGAGCCACTGGTGATATTGCAAATAGGGTGCATATTTTTGATGAAATAGCAGCGAGCACCACTGATTTTTTATCTGAGTCAATCATTGGCGTTTTAAGCATATTAATTTATTCAGCTCTTATTCTATTAATTAATCAAACCATTGGACTGATTACGATTTTCATTACCATATTAAATTTTTTAGCAATTATTCTTACTAAGAGAAAAATAATTGATCTTGGGCGTCGTTACTCACAGGATCATGCAAAGATATATGGTATTGAATATAGTGGTGTACAAATGATTGAGACATTAAAATTTATGAATGGAGAAAATCGTTTTTTTTCTCGTTGGTTAAGTTATAAATCTAAACTAATTGACTCAGAACAAAAAATTGATTTTTATACGGCACTTATTTCATTACTCCCTAGCGCTCTTTATTTCTTTAATCTGGTTTTTCTGGTTATCTTCGGCCTTCATTTTATTATACAAGGAACAATGACTGTAGGAGGTTTAATTGCAATTTATACCTTATTGCTTCTTTTTTCTGGCCCAGTCATAGAAATTGTTGATAATTTTTTGAAAATTAATGAGCTTAAAGCAGATTTAATTCGAGTTAATGATGTTTTATTGGCACAAAAAAATGATGGGACAATGGAGGTGAGTGATATAAAATCGAAGAACTTGGTTGATATAAAAGATCTATATTTTGGTTATTCAAAACTAGAAGCACCTATCTTGTCAGAAATTAATATCCATTTGAAAAAGGGAGGTACAGTTGCGATTACAGGGCTTTCAGGCGGTGGAAAATCTTCGCTCCTCAATTTGATTTGCGGACTTTTTGAGCCTTGGTCAGGTCAAATTTATCTCAAAGGAAAAAGCATAAAAAATTATACTCCCAAAGAATTGTTTAAGATTATTTCTTATGTTGACCAACATGTTTTTCTATTTGAAGGGACTATTCGAGATAACCTTACTATGTGGGATAGAAGTATTGATGAGGAAACCATCATTGAGGCTCTAGAAGCCGCCTGTATTTATGATTTAGTTAAATTGAAAGGAGGTCTTGACTATCCCATTCAGGAAGGGGGAAGCAATATAAGTCTTGGACAGGCACAAAGGATTGAATTAGCACGGGCTTTGTTAAAGAAACCCGAATTGATTCTTCTTGATGAAGCAACCTCAGCTCTCGATTCTCTAAGTGAAGCAAAAATCTATGAAAATTTGCGTAAAATGAATTGCAGTTTTCTTATTGTTACTCATCGTTTGAGCGCTATAAAATATTGTGATGAAATTATTGTTATTGAAGATGGAGGAGTTATTGAAAGGGGAGATCATGAGCAATTAATGAAGCTCAATGGACGATATAAGGGGTTTATCGAAAGGGATTACTTATTATGAATGATTCAGAACTTGAAGATATTGCTCCGGGATTATTGAAAATCCAACAAGTATTGGGTCATAAAGACACCAAAACACATCCTATCTCAGATAATAAAAAATTATTAATTGATGCTTTATTACATTTAGCTGAGTTGATAGATGTTAGCCTTAAAATACCTAGTGGAGATCTTGGTGATGATCTCGATGATTTAATGGAAAAAATTTCAATTCACTCAGGTATTCGAATACACAAAATGACACTTGAGGACAAATGGTGGACTTACGATCTTGGTATTTTTCTTGGATTTATGGACAATTCTCCATGTGTCTTAGTACCTAAAAAAAATGGCGGCTATCAATGTTCTACTCCAACTGAGGTTGTTAACTTATCTCCAAATCAATTAAATAAAATAAACACCTATGGTTTTTCGTTGATTAAACCACTTCCTAAAACAGCAACCAAACTCTTCGATATTCTTAAATTTTCATTCAGTACTCTAAAAAACGAATTGCAATCAATTTTGTATTTACAATTAGGATTAAGTCTTATTTTGATGAGCTTACCTATATTAATGAGTTATTTTTTTAACAATTTTAGTCAATTTATAGAGTCTGGACAGATAACACTTTTAGCAATTTTATTAATTATTAACACATTAATTTTCCTCCTACTATCAATCAATCAAACGGTTCTAATGTTAAATCTTCGTTTTAAAATACAAAGGCGGCTTGAACCAGCGATTTGGGATAGGCTTCTTAAATTGACACCAATCTTTTTTCGCCAACTGAATGCTGGCGATATTGCTTATCGTGCAGGGGTTGTATCAACCATTCAAGAAATGCTTACCCAATCAACAATTTTATCTCTCTTTAGTGTGATCGTTGCTATTTTATCTTTTATTTTAATGTGTTATTACAATCTGATGCTTGCAGTTTTGGCTTTATTATGTGTTTTTGTAATTAGTTCTATAATTCTTTTTATTAGCCATCGCTTGCTTATTCATCAGCGTAAAGTCTACGAATATTTGACCAAGCTATCTGGTTTTGTGTTTCAAGTAATTAGTGGCATTATGAAATTCAAAGCTTCAGCGAGTGAGTACCGAGCATTTAATATTTGGTCGGATTATTTCTCAAATCTTTTAATCGCGAGATACAAAGCAGATAAGATCAGGATTAGCATACATATTATTCATGGCTCTTTACTCCTGTTTATGACGCTTATTCTCTTCTGTATTTATTTTTATTTTAATAAACAGATGCAAATTGGTACTTTTATTGCTTTTAATGCAGCGTTTTCGCAATTTTTTTCAGCTTTGCTTACGCTTACTACGTTTATTTCTTCAATTTTGATTATTGTACCTCTTTTTGAACAATCACTGATTATTTTTGAAGCAAAAGTCGAACCACTGCAAATGGGGGGGAGTCATATAAAGCTGGAGGGAAGAATTCAAATCAAGAATTTATCTTTTCGCTATGAGGACAATCAGCCATTAATTTATAAAAACATTAATTTATTAATTAATCCTGGTGAAGTTATTGGGATTACAGGAAATTCTGGATGTGGTAAATCAACTTTGTTCCGAATTTTATTAGGCTTGGAAAAGCCTTTAGATGGCCAAATTTTTTATGACGATATCAATATGGATATGATTAATTTAGCAAATCTACGCCAACAAATCGGTGTTGTTACTCAAAAGTCAGTGCTTACACCGGGAACAATACTTGAAAATATTATTGGTAATGACAAACATCTCACTAGAAATGATGCGTGGAATATTGTTTATCACTTAGGTCTGGAACAAATGATCTCTGCGTTACCTATGGAAATGGATACTTTTATTAATGAAGGGATGCAATCCTTGTCAGGAGGAGAACAACAACGAATTGTTCTTGCACGTGCGTTGATAAAAAAGCCAAAAGTTTTATTTCTTGATGAAGCAACTAGTGCTCTTGATAATCAAAATCAAACAAAAATTCAAGAGTATTTGGCAAAATTAAAAATCACACAGATCGTTATCGCTCATCGCCTCTCTACTTTAAAAAGTGCATCTCGAATTTTGGTGATCCATGAAGGACGGATTATACAAGAAGGAAATTTTGAGCAATTAATTCAAACTGAGGGATATTTTGCAGAGCTTGCCAAATTTCAATTTCCTGATTTTGAGAATAAAACTCAAAAGACTTGATGATGAAGCCCCAATTTTTGCTTTGGATTAGCAATTTTAGTTAAGCAACGAAGCCTTGTTTTGCTACACAAAATTTTTAAATAGGTAGCAAAACATATAGAAAATAAATTTAAACTTTATACCCATAACTTTCCCAATTACTAAGAATTTTATCTTTCACCTCTTTGGGCCAAACTCCTTCGAAAGTTGCAGGTATGGGTATTTCTTGACGCGTCCACTCTTCAGGGCGTAAGCAATTATAGATAATTTTGTCTGATCTTAAACTTGCTTTCTCTTGTGCGGTTAAGAAGCCAACTAGCGGCATAGGTAAAGATTCATTTTCAGAAATTAGATGATCCTTAGGGCGGCAACGAGTAGCAAAGGCCCAACAAACTTGATTAATATCACTTGGGTCAATATCATCTGCAACCAGGATTATTTTAGTAATAAAAATAGCTGGTTTAATATTAAAACAAACCTCTTTCAATCTGGTAATTAATTCATTAACTGAATAATTACCGGCATTTTTTTTATCCCAAATATAGTTTCTGTCTACCGTAACAACAAGCCAATGAACAGCAGTTTCAAATGGGATAAAGCAGCTCGTTACAGGAAAATTAGCAGATCGTAAATCGTCTAAAATTTTGGCCGACATACCAAGTGACCAACAGGTATGATTTTCTTCAATTGGATAACCAGCAGCAACAACTGGCAGAATAGGATCATTGCGATAAGTAATGGCGCTAACGTGCATGACCGGTTTTATATTTTCACTCGCAGTACATAAACTGCCTGAAAATTCTCCCATAGGACCTTCATGTACTAGTTCATCTAAAGACATTGTTCCTTCCACTACAATTTCAGCATTAGCGGGAACATATAAATCTACAGTTTCACATTTGACAAGCTCTAATGGTCGACCAAGAATTCCCCCTATAATGTCCTCTTCATTGATGCCTTTAGGTATTGCTAAGCCGGATATAAAGGGAATAATAGGTGCTCCACCTTGAAAAAGGGCAAATGGCATAGGCTGTTTATCTTTCTTCCACATCGAATAAATCATATCAGTGTGTTGGCCGGGTACCACGCCTGAGATTAAGCATTTGTCGTTAAGTAACATAAAACGCGATATACCCCAATTCACCCAGCTCCCATCGGGTGATTTAACGACAATAGTTCCCCAAGTATTAAAATATCTACCACCATCACCATCATGAATATAGGGCACAGGAAAACGCTCTAAATTAATATCGTCACCTATTAAAATATTTTCTTTACAAGGGCCTGTATTAATAGTTGTAGGCTTAACAGGCTTAACTGTACGAGCACTAATAAGTACATTAAGTATTTCATTAACATTAGCTGTAGGAGGGAGGCCTAATGAAACGGCTACTCGGGCTAGAAATAAGTTGGCCTGTCTACTTGCGCCAGCAGGGGCTCCAAATACGCGAAAACCTTTTTTAATTCCTTTAATTGCATTAAATAAAGGCGCAGGAGCTCTTAAATCATAAGAGCGCCGGATAATTCCACCTATTTCTAAATTCCAGTCAACTTCTTTATCAATTTCCTGTATTTCATTAATAGCTTTTAAAGCGTCAATATACTCCCTTAAATCCTTTAAGTGTTTGAGATACATAATTTTTCCTAAACTAAATTTTTATTAAGATTAAGCTAACCTATATTCAATTTCAAAGCCAGTATATAAACTTACTATAAGATACTAATCATTGAAATGAGTCAGTGCATTCAACTTCTATTGTGGTTAACCAGTAAATACCCGTAAGCAATCCTAAACGGAAATTGCTCTATTTTTCTGTGGAATAACGACAAAACCTAATTCCTGCAATCAATTGATTAATGTTTCTTGTGTTTCTTGCTGCCAACGTTTGACGATATTGATATCAATATCAAATAAATCAAGAACGCGCCCTACACTATGATTAACAATATCATCAATTGTTTTTGGATTATTGTAAAAAGCAGGTATGGGAGGAGCAATGATTGCTCCGATTTCTGTAACCCGTTTCATGTTTTCAATATGTCCCAAATGCAGGGGCGTTTCACGAACCATTAAAATTAATCTCCTGCGTTCTTTCAAAATGACGTCAGCTGCTCGTGTCAATAAATTGGATGTAGTGCCACAAGCAATATCAGCCAAAGTGCGCATTGAGCAAGGAGCAACGATCATGCCTGCTGTTGAATAAGATCCACTTGAAATGCATGCTGCAACATCATTGATTGAATAATGTTTATCTGCAAGATTATTGAGATCAGTGGCAGAAAGCTCCGATTCATAAACTCGGGTTTGTTGAGCAGCTTTAGAGACAATTAGGTGTGTTTCATAGTCTGTATATCGCAATAACTCGAGAAGGCGTATACCATAAATTAGTCCAGATGCTCCGGTTATTCCGATAATAATGCGTTTTTTTCTCATACCCCAAACCATCTGTTAGATTGGATAACAACCGGATTGTAAACAATAATCCGACTACCGAAAGATATCAAAAAATCAAAATTCTTTATCAGTCAATATAACTCATATAAATTGCTTGTAACAAGAGATTGCAAGCAATTGCATCAAACTAAAAATCTTCATTCCGCGTTATTACTTGTAAAGACATTTATTCCTGTGTAAGCTTTTTCTATTATTTAGGACTTTTGAGGACAAGATTCCATGCAAGGATTGACGGAAAAAATTGCAGCAATTATCAGTGAAGCCAATCGAAACGAAGCTGTTCGCAATCAATTACTTCAAGATCCTGTCACTTTTTTAAAAGCAAAAGACGTTAATGTACCGGATCCTTCTTACGTAGATATCTCCTACACACCTGGCTATGGACTTTTTTTGGGAATTGATACTCGTTTTACTACGGAAGTTTCACAAAATCCCATGACACAAAAAGATAAGGATATCAATGCCGATCATTTTAGTGATTGCTTGCATTATTAATTCATCAACAATTGCATGGAAAAATTCAGGATGATAAAAATAAATAACCTTCGTGACTGGTTAGAGTTTTTAGATAATAATAATCGACTCATTTGCTTGCAGGACAATATTCCATTGGAGTATGAAGTCCTTCGCTATATTGAACATTTTGAAGGAAATTATGCCTGTTTTTTTCCCAAGCCTGGCGGGCATAAAATACCTGTTGTTGGAGGATTAATAGGACAGCGTCAATGGGTAGCTGAATTACTCAATATACCAGAAGACAGTATATTATCTACCTTTCAGCGAGCGCTGAAATCACCTTTAGATTGGCAAGTCATTAAACAAGATAAAGCGCCTGTTCATGAAGTTATCCATGAAAAAGAGATTGATTTAAAGGCCTTACTACCTATCATTACTTGTCATGAACTCGATGGAGGGCCTTATATCACTAGTGGCCTTGTGCATGGTTTAAATTTAGAAACAGGTAAGCAAAATCTCTCTATACATCGTCTTCAGGTGCAAGGGCCGGATAAAATGAGTATTTTATTGCTGCCGCGAGATTTATTTGCTTATTATCAAATTGCCGAGAAAATGGATAAACCTTTACCAATTACCATTACTATTGGTCATGATCCTGTTATTGAATTAGCTTCGCAAGCGATCGCACCCCGCGATATATGTGAATTAACGCTTGCTGGTGCGCTTAAACAACAGCCTATTGAAGTAGTAAAATCTTATACTAATGATGTTCATATTCCTGCAGGTGCTGAAATAGCTATTGAAGGCTTTATTATTCCTCATAAGCGAGTTTTAGAAGGTCCATTCGGTGAGTTTCCCAAATATTATACAGGACAAGATTTACTTCCATATGTTCAAATTACGTGTATTACTCATCGGCGTAATCCTATTTATCGAGTAAATCATCCATCAGGTGTTGAGAATGTAATTATTGGTGGAATACCTCGAGAATCATCTATTTTGGAACGCATGCAACTTAATTTTCCTAATATACTGGATGTCCGCTTAACTGCAGGAGGTCTTGGGCGTTATCATTTAGTTGTAAAAATGATTAAAAAACAATATGGTGAAGCAAAAAATGTTATTGCTTGTGCTTTTGGTTGCCACTACGATATTAAAATGGTAACCATCGTCGATGAAGACATCAATATTAATGACAGCAATCAAATAGAATGGGCGATAGCAACTCGATTCCAAGCCACTCGCGATCTAGTAATTATTAAACATGGTTTAGGTTCTAAACTGGATCCATCTGGCGACAAGCGCGGTTTAAATGACAAAATCGGTTTTGATGCTACTAAATATCTGGATGATGAGGAGCACTTTTATGTATCACGGATACCTGCTCGATGGGGCGACGTGTATGACAAATTATCTAAAGATAGCAAATCTTTAGTGGATTATTTAAAAACATAATTGCAAATAACTGAAAATTGAAACAGTTTTTCTGCTAAAAAATGAGGTATCGACTCTTAGATTTTCCCATTTTCAAAAAAATACATCTATAGTTAACAATAGTTAGTTTATTTAAGATTTAAAATTAAATATTTTGCTAAACAAGGAGATGCATATGGGATATGTACAAGTTGATGCTTGCACTCGCGTTTTTGTACAGGATTGGGGTGCGGGTAAACCAATCGTCTTTATTTCTGGTTGGCCTTTTGACCATCGCTGCTATGAATATCAATTTACTCAGATACCGAAACATGGTTTTCGTTGTATTGGCATCGATATGAGAGGCTATGGAAAATCGGATAAACCTTGGGGTGAGTACAATTATGATGTTTTTGCAGATGATATTTTAAAAGTTTTACGTCATCTTAATTTATACAATGTCACACTAGTAGGTCATTCAATGGGCGGTGCGATATGTATTAACTATTGTGTACGCCATCATAACGAACGAGTTTCTGGATTGGTACTCTTAGGTGCAGCAGCGCCTATTTGGACTCAGCGTTCAGATTACCCTCATGGTTTAACTATTGATCAATGCAATGAGTTACTTAATTTATGTTATTCTGATAGACCTCAACTATTGGAAAATTTTGGAAAACTCTTTTTCCATAAAGAAGATTCTGTCAGCCCTAAATTTGCGGGTTGGATGCATAATATGGGTATGGAAGCATCTCCCTACGCAACTGCGGAATGCATCATTGCCCTTAGGGATACCGATCAACGTAAAAATCTAGAAAAAGTTAAAGTACCAACTGCTATTTTCCACGCTCCTGCCGATAGAGTTTGTCCTTTTGGCTTGGGTGAAGCAATGCATAAGGGTATTAAGGGCTCCAAACTTATCCGTTTTGAAAATAGTGGGCATGGTTTATTTTATGATGAATGGGAAAAATGCAATGACGAATTGATGAAATTTGTTAATGAACATAATAAATAAAGTTCATAATGCGATCCTCCGGTTTATCCGGAGGACAATACCTGAGTTCATTAGATGAAATCCAAATCTATAATAGATCCTATCGTTCAGAAGTTCTTAGACCAGGTGAACAGCCAACCTGGGCCTAGATTTCATGAACTTACACCCCAACAGGCTCGGGATGCTTTTGAGCATCTACAAACACTGGTTTCTGTTAAAAAAGAACCGGTTGATACTGAAAAACGTGAGCTTCCTGTGGGTCCAAATGGTAAGGTGAGTATACGTATTCTTCGCCCACCCGGCACTCTCGGAGTTTTGCCAGTTTTGGTTTATGTACATGGAGGTGGTTGGGTACGAGGCGATTATAAAATGTATGAACGTTTGCTCAGCGCGTTGACGAATGGTACCGGCGCAGCTCTTATTTTTGTAGAATTTCAAAGAGCACCAGAAGGACAATACCCGATTCCGATCGAAGAAGTCTATGCGGTGATCAAATGGATTGCGGAAAATGGGAGTCAACTTAACCTTGATGCTTCACGCCTAGCTATTGCCGGAGAAAGTGCAGGAGGGAATATTGCTGCAGCTGTAACTCTTCTAGCAAAAGAGCGCAAGGGTCCAAAAATTGGTTTTCAGCTTCTTCTCTATCCTGTTACAAGTGCATCATTCGATCAGCCCTCTTATCAGGAATTTGCAGATGGTTACTTTCTTTCTTTAGAGGCAATTCAATGTCTTTGGAATTTCTATTGTCCTGATATTGTTGTACGAAACCAGCCTACTGCATCGCCACTTCGGGCTACTCTTGAACAACTATCAGGGTTACCTCCCACACTTATTATTAGTACTGAGTGTGATGTAACTCGTGATGAATGTGAAGCCTATGCCCACAAGCTCATTGAAGCAGGAGTTCCTGTTTTGTCAGTACGATTTGAAGCCACTGTCCATGCTTTTCTCATGCTGGATGCTCTCGCAGAAACCCAGGCTAGTCGAGGTGCAATGGCTCTTATATTTTATAAACTGCGTGAGTTTTTCGGGTAATATCAAAACCCCGTGTGGAGTACCCACACGTCGGGTTCAGAGACAATTTTATGATCTACTTATATTTTGTTCTTTCTATTACAGGTGCGACTTTTCTTGGTTCGCGTATACCAGTAGCGTGCCCAACTGCGCTCTTTACTGGAGCTGAAACTGATGCTTTAATTGCACCGCCTGCTTCATTACCAACAGCGGGAGTCAAACTTATCACCAATTTACCAGACTCAACGTCCTGTAACGTTTCATCGGGTAAATTTTTTATATTTTCAGCAAATTGATTCACTAATGATTTAATAATCTGTTCTCGTTTCATCTTTAGACACCTCTAATTCTTTGCATCAAGAATACAATTTCAAGATACCAACAACTTTAGTAAATTCTAATCAATCTAATGATCATAAAACATGTTAATTCCTTCTGGTTTCTTCGAATAGAGAGAGAAAAAACCTCCATAATCCTTTCTCTATTAAGAGTCAAATCTCAATATAATAAAAAAATCCATTTTGATCATTTTATGACCTTTATTCAAATTAAGTTTAGTTCACCAAGCTAATTAATACAAACGAATCAATCTCTAGGTGTACCTCTTTCTTGCACCAAAGTGATGATTAAAACATTAGTTAAAATGAAGGAAAAAATAATATTGCAATAAAAGAAAATTAATTTGAGTTTTTAAAATAAGGCGCCGCACTCGCGATTAAAGTGCGCGCTTATATGTTGGCTATCGTCAACGTGTGTAAGATATAAAATTTAAATCCAATAATAAAAAATAAGCTCCATAATTATTTTGGTCTATAACCTTCATTTTCTAATTCTTCTGCGCGAAGTTGTGTAGCCAATTTTTTATCACCAGATAAAATATCTGAGGATACTTCTTCAAAAATTGAATCTTTATGTTCTATGATGTCTTGAATATTTTGTTCATATCGCAATTTTTTTTCTTCCGTCGTTAATTTCTTTTCAACAGGAATATTCCATATTTTTAAAATATCATTTTCTTCTGAGTTTTTTTCTATTTTGGTTAGAGTTTCAGAAATTTTTAATTTCAACTCTACGAGAGAACCGATAAATACGGAGAACATTTTATCAATAATCAACACCTGTTCTTGCGTTACGTTTTCTTTGAGTTCACCAGTATTCGTATCTATCAACAATCTATAAAAAAATTGTTTATATGTTGGGTCTATAATCAAATCAGAATTTTCATCTGCTAAATAAAAATGCTCAGGATTTGGCCGTATTTTATGTACCGATTCAATTGATACTCCATTCTTTTTTAAAGAATCCTTCACGGCATCACAAGCTTCGCAACACAATCCATGCCTGTAAATTTCAGTTTTTTTCTTATCAACTTCAGGTATTTCATAACCAGGATCGTCACCAAGATCTCTCATTAATTCTTCAGACATCCTATTGTTGTGTCTTGCTTTTTCATTAACAGATTCGTTAATAATTTGAGCTAATTGCTCGATTTCATGTTTACTAATAGTCATAGAGTATCAATATTTAGTCAATTGTAGTTAATTATTGATCATATTTATTAAGGATTTATTAATTCCTTTGAATTTCTTAAAAAATTTCCACGCTATTTCGGGTTGAGTTACAGAGTTGTTCTAAGGGGGCAATTGCCTAATATTATTTCGAAAAGAATTCTACAAAACAATATGTTAGTCATTTACTAAATTGCAAAAAGAACCAGGTGGATACTCACATATCTGGTTCAATGAAGGAAAATACACAATAAGGAGAAGTGATCATATTGGTTTTGTCTGCTTAACGTAAGTAGAAACAGCTTGTGATACTCCAGAAATTTGCTTAAGCTCTGCTGCTTTTTTTGCTGCTGCTGCTGATGTAGTAGCACCACCTGCTTCATTACCCACAGCAGGAGTTAAGCTGATTACCAGTTTACCAGACTCAACATCCTGTAATGTTGCATCAGGTAAATTCTTTATGTTTTCAGCAAATTGATTCAGCAATGATTCAATAATGTGTTCTCGTTTTATCTTTAAATACCTCTAATCTCTTGCATCAAGAATATTCAAGATGCTTCACCACTTTAGTTCCACGTCCTACCTATAATGCTCTTAATAGAGTAGCCTTCTTGGCTTCTCTGAATAGAAGAGAAATACTTTATGCTCTTCTTAGCAGACAATAACTGCTTGTTTTTTAATCATATCAAATTAAGTTTAGTTCACCTGGTGTGCTAATACAAATGGATCAAATTTTTAGATTAAGCCTATCGCTTCATTGCGTTTCTAAGTTAGAAAAGGCACAAGCGATAGTAAATAAGTGTTGTATTTTGGAGTGTATTAAAGGATTACTAAGAAAAAATTTCTTTTATAACAATCTCATTTCTTTATGCTTTAACGTTATAGCCGTAAAGTGAGTACATCACATGGGGCATGATTTACAGTAGCATGTGCTGTACTCCCTAAAAAAGTGTGGAGTGTAGAAGAATGACTACCTAGAATAATGAGTTGACAGTTTAGTTCTTTTACTTTATTAAAAATATGTTCTTTAACTGAACCTACTTCAACAAATTGTTGTTCACTGGGGATATTAAAATTTTCACCTATTAAAGCTAAAACAGTCTGTGCATCATCTTTAGCAGGATTTGCCAGTTCGGTAAATCCAAGACTTTGAGCAAGTTGAAAGCTAGCGGGTAACTCAATGACATGTAATAAAAAGAGCTTGGCATTAAATTGTTGTGCAATAGTGATTGCTTTTGCTGTGAGATGATTATGTTCTTTAAGCAAATCCGTAGCAAATAAAATATTTTTATACATGATAGCCTCACAAATGAACTGTTATTGTAAATTGTAGTTGATTCTACACTATAATTACTTAATTTATTTCATAAATTGAAAAAATTGGCATGAAAAGAATTAATGCCTTATATAATCCTTATCGAAAACTCATGTAAGTTAGAGCTTTATATAAGCTTGGGATTAATTTCTTTTAAGGGGATTAACACAAAATCTCTAAGTTGGATGTATGGATGAGGAATAATAAGCTTTTTTGATTGAATAACTCGCTTTTCATAATAAAGAATATCAATATCAATTATTCTTGGACCCCAGCGTTTTTTGCGAACGCGACCTTGCTTTTCCTCAATTTGTTGGCAGGCGCTAAGTAATTGTAGAGGCGATAAACGGGTGTTTATTTCAATGACTGCGTTACAGAAATTCTGTTGGCTTTTTAAGCCCCAGGCTTTACTCCAGTAAAATGATGAAATTTTAGTAACCGCTGTTAGCCGTAATGTTCTAATGGATTGGATTGCTTTACAAAGTTGGCGTTCGGGACTCTTCTGATTCGAGCCCAAACCTAAGTAACAAATATTCATTGACCATCACTTGTTTTGGGTCTTCGACGTCGTTTTTTGCGTTTAGAAAAATCAGGTGTAATTTGAGCAACCATTTTTGTTTGTTCTGCTTCATCTACATCCTGAAAAGTTGTCCACCATTGCGCTAACTCCATGGACTCATCACCAGCTAATGAACGTAGGGCCATAAAATCATAAGATGCCCTAAAACGTGGATGTTGCAGAAGATTAAATGCTCTACCACCTAATCTTTTTGCAAAACGGTATTGTAATAACCAGATTTCTCGAATAATTTGACTGTAACGCTTAGGAATAGAAATAATTTTGTTTTGTTCTGAAATAACAAAAGACATGGCTTGTTCTATAGAGGGAAGTGGATCAATACCTGCACTTTGCAATTGTTTTGAATGTTCAACCATTGGAAACCATAAAAAAACCGCAAATAAAAATGCAGGAGTAACTGGTTTTTCTTCACGAATACGGGTATCCGTATTTTCAAGTGCAATTGCCAATAATGCATTTATTGGATAAGCGCTACCTAATAGTTTATGAGTTTGCGGAAATAAATGTTCAAACAAACCATATTGCATAAGTAATCTTTGTACTGTTTCCGCATTACCGCATTGGTATAATTTAGTCATTTCATCAAATAAACGAGAGCTGGATACATGGGTAATGAGATGACTAATTTCAGGAAAGGGGGCAGCTGTTTCTGAGGCCAACTTAAAATTTAATTTGGCACTGAATCGAATGGCGCGCAGCATTCGTACAGGATCTTCTTGATAACGCTTAATTGGATCACCAATCATACGAATGAGTCTTTCTTCTACGTCTTTTACTCCACCCGTAAAGTCAATAATCGATGAATCGTTAATATTGTAATAAAGTGAATTAATGGTGAAATCTCGTCTCCAGGCATCTTCATCAAGAGAACCATAGGCATTATCGCGGACTAACATCCCACGCTCATTTGTTACTTGATTTTCATCAATAGCTACATGGCTTCTAAAGGTTGCTACTTCGATGATTTCACGATGAAAGAGTATATGAACTAATTTAAAGCGACGACCAATAATTCGCCCATTTCTAAAAAGACTTTTGACTTGATTCGGTGTCGCATTGGTTGCGACATCAAAGTCTTTTGGCGCTTTATGAAGTAATAAATCCCTAACACTACCCCCCACAATGTATGCTTGAAAACCAGCCCCTATTAAACGGTTGAGTACTTTAAGCGCATTGCTACTAATATCTGTTTTGGATATGTTATGTTTATTTCTAGGTATTATATAAGCAGAATCAACAGGTGCAACGTGAGCCCTGTTTCTCTTTAACAGCTTTTTGATGAACTTGATGATCTCAGTATCTCACAAAGATTGACGAAACATATTTATTATAACCAAGCAAATAAATAAAGGGAATCATTTACCTTTATAAATCTTAGGCTAAGATTATATCATAAGCCTACCAATATTTTGATATCAGGGGATTTAATGGATTTTCTAGGTATTATTACAAGTTTGATTGTATTAATTATATTAGAAATTGTTTTAGGAATTGATAATTTGGTTGTTTTATCTATTTTATCAGAGAAACTTCCTGTTCATCAGCGAAAAAAAGCAAGGCGTTGGGGTTTAACATTTTCTTGGGTTACACGCCTCATGTTACTTGCTCTTGCAGTGCATATGATCAAATTAACCAAGCCCTTGTTCATAATAAATCAATTTTCTTTTTCGTTGCGTGATTTATTTCTCCTGCTAGGTGGCGCATTTTTAATTTGGAAAGCAACAGATGAGATTCATAATGACTTTACAGAAGAGCAATTAGAGTCTAAAAAAAATGTGCGTTCCTTTAAAGCAACATTTGGCATGGTTATCTTACAAATTGCAATAATGGATATTATATTTTCTTTAGATAGTGTACTCACTGCGGTGGGTTTAACGTCACGTTTTTGGGTAATGGCTGTTGCAATTACATGCGCTATTCTCATTATGATTTTTGCCAGTGAAATTGTGAGTGCTTTTATTCAAAAGTATCCGACGCTTAAAATGCTTGCGCTGAGTTATTTAATTTTAATAGGAATGATACTCGTAGCAGATGGTTTTTCTTTTCATGTGCCTCGAGGATATGTATATTTCGCGATGGGATTCTCCTTAGCAGTTGAGTTTTTGAATTTATTAAAACACTCAAGTCAAAAAAATAAGATAGCTTCAGGAAAATAAGCATGCTGTATATTAAAGCTTTTCATATTATTGCAATGGTTGCCTGGTTTTCAGGATTATTCTATTTACCTCGATTGTTTGTGTATCATGCTGATAGTCATGATGCGATTAGTCTTAATCGCTTTAAAATCATGGAAAGAAGACTTTACTATGGGATTATCTGGCCAGCAGCTCTTCTAACCACCATATTGGGATTATGGCTTATCAGTTATAATCCTTGGTATTACCTAAAAGAAGGATGGATGCATGCTAAGTTGAGTTTAGTCGTACTTTTATGGATTTATCATTTGTCATGCGGTCATTACCTCAAAGCATTTGCTCAAGATAAGAATCAAAAAAGCGTGCGCTTTTTTCGCATTTACAATGAAATACCGACATTATTATTGATAAGTATTGTTATTTTGGTTGTGGTTAAACCATAAATTCAGTACTTCACTGTCCAGAAGAATTCGTGAATGAGCCCATTTTTGAATAAGATTAAAAAAATGGGCATTTTACGACTTTTATCTTCTTATTCAATTTCAATCATTTCAAAGTCTTCTTTACCAGCACCACAATCTGGGCAAAACCAATTTTCAGGAACATCATCCCATCGTGTACCAGGATCTATGCCATCTTCTGGCCATCCTTCAGCTTCATCATAAATAAAACCACAAATGACACAAATGTATTTTTTATATTCTTGCATAATGACACTCAGTTAAAAGGGTGTAATTTATCTACTGTAAGCTTAGATGTAAAGCTAATCCGTTCATTTTGCAATTTTTCAGAATAGCTGTACTATACATAGCAAAGTTTATGGAGATTTTTATGTCACATTCAATAGATTTGTTTCATCAAGCCCAGGCACTAATTCCCGGAGGTGTAAACTCACCTGTTCGTGCTTTTAAAGGTGTAGGAGGAGAACCTATTTTCTTTAAGCAGGGAAGAGGGGCATATCTTATTGATGTTGATGATCGTGATTATATTGACTACGTAGGATCTTGGGGACCATTAATACTTGGGCACTGTCATCATGCAGTCATTGAGGCAGTAAATAAAGTGCTTTATAGTGGAATGAGTTTTGGAGCACCTACTGAACTTGAAGTAGAGCTGGCTAAAAAAATTATTTCTTTAATTCCTTCAATTGAAAAAATACGCATGGTGAACTCAGGGACTGAGGCAACAATGACTGCTATTCGCTTAGCAAGAGGATTCACTAAGAAAAATAAATTTATTAAATTTAATGGTTGTTATCACGGACATAGTGATGGTTTGCTGGTAAAAGCAGGTTCTGGCCTGCTGACATTAGGCATTCCCTCAACACCAGGAATCCCACAAAGTGTTACTGAGCATACCTTGACTGCGGACTTTAATAATCTAGAACAAGTTGTCCAATTATTCGAAAAATTTCCAGAAGATATTGCTGCT
This sequence comes from Legionella santicrucis, assembly GCF_001468135.1. Taxonomy (GTDB): domain Bacteria; phylum Pseudomonadota; class Gammaproteobacteria; order Legionellales; family Legionellaceae; genus Legionella; species Legionella santicrucis. The sequence continues at coordinate 367,612 of NZ_LNYU01000085.1, forward strand.
GTAATTCTTGAACCAGTAGCTGGAAATATGGGATTTGTTTTACCCGAACCTGAATTTTTAAAGGGCTTACGTCAATTATGTGATCAGTATAAAACTCTATTAATATTTGATGAAGTTATGACTGGATTTAGAGTAGGGCTAACTGGTGCCCAAGGGATATTTAATATAACTCCTGATTTAACTACTTTAGGTAAAGTAATCGGAGGAGGGATGCCTGTAGGAGCTTTAGGCGGTAAGGCTGAAATTATGTCATTTTTAGCTCCGGAAGGCCCGGTCTATCAAGCAGGTACTCTTTCTGGTAATCCACTTGCTATGGCGGCTGGTCTTGCAACGTTATCAGAAGTTGAAAAGCCAGATTTTTTTGCTGAATTAAGTCATACAACACAAGCATTAACACGAGCTTTAGCCTCCGTTGCAGAGGCATTAAATATTCCATTTTTTACTGCATCACTAGGTGGTATGTTTGGTTTTTGTTTTACAGAAAAAACATATATTGCCAATTATGCAGACGTAGCAGCGTCAAATGAAGTCTTATTTAAAAAGTTTTACCACGGTATGTTGAAAAAAGGAGTGTATTTTGCGCCTTCAATGTATGAGGCTGGATTTGTTTCGAGTGCACATGGAGAAAAGGAAATCCGTAAAACACAAATGGCGACTGAAGAGGTGCTAAGTCAACTAAAACAATAATGATATAGTTCATCGCTTAGGTGAGATTAAAAATATGAAACATGGATATGTCTTCTCATCTAAGCTCAATGATGACATTATTTCGTCTTATCTGAGGATATGGATTAAGCGCTAAACTAACTAGATAACAAGATTGCAAAATTTATTTTTAAAATACTAGACAGTAATTTTCCCACATGTCATATTCATAAATGTTCTTGAGTTAACAAGGAAAGTCATGACGTCAATAATGACAAATAAAACGGAGTTCCTAAAAGCAATGCCACAAGGGATTATCCCTTTATTTTTTATTCAGATAGTATCTACTTTAAGTTTTAGTGTACTTTATTCAACATTGGTTTTGTTCATGATGGGGAAGCTTGGATTGCAAGCAAGCACTGCCAATAGCATCATGGGTGTTTTTATTGCTTTTAACTACGGATTACATTTACTCGGTGGTTTTTGGGGTGGTCGCTTGTTATCTAATCGCGCTCTATTTTGCGCAGGAATGGTAGCGCAAATTATAGGTTGTGTTTTGTTATCATTTAGTGATTTAACATTCTTGTATTACGGTTTGGCTGCTTTTCTAACAGGTTCTGGCTTAAACGTTACTTGTTTGAACTGTATGCTTACCCAGCGTTTTTCTCCCGAAGATACTCGCCGTGAAACAGCATTTCTTATGAATTATGCTGGGATGAATATCGGTTTTTTTGTTGGTTTTAGTTTAAGTGGTCTATTTCAGCTGACTCAAAATTATGAACGTCTTTTTTTGCTCAGCAGTTTAGGTAATTTAGTTGCCTTAATTATTTGTTTATATTGCTGGCAGCAATTATCAGATAGAGAAACATTGTTCTCAAAAAAAGATAAATATAGCCAAAAAAAATCCATTTTGTGGGGCATTTTTCTGATTTTATTACTTCCTTTCTTTTTAGGACAAATGTTGCAGTATGCAGACTGGGCCAAAAAATTAGTATTAATTACAGGTATTGTAATGTTAGGAGTCATACTCTATCTTGCAAGACAACAACCTACTAAGGAAGCTAAGGATAAAATGATTGCTTTTGCTGTATTGATGATTGTCGGTACAATTTTTTGGATGCTCTATCAAATAGCGCCTATGGGGCTTACTGTTTTTATTGATCATAATGTGCAGCGAGAGTATGCCGGTTGGGTTATTCCACCGCAATGGTTTCAAAACATTAATACAGTAGCTATTGTTATTGGTGGTCCATTATTGGGTTTATTGCTGCATAAGATGCGTAAAAATGGGGTGCAAATCAATATTCCCACTCAGTTCGCTTTAGCATTATTTTTTATCGGTATTGCCTTTGCTGTATTGCCCATAGGAATCGCTTATGCTAATTATGAGGGTTTGGTTAGCCCAAGTTGGATTGTTTTTAGTTATATTTTACAGAGTATTGGCGAACTTTTAATTTCACCAATTGGTTATGCTATGATAGGCTATTTAGCTCCTACATCATTGCAAGGGGTAATGATGGGGATGTGGATGTTAAATTCAGGTGTTGGAGCAACTTTATCCAGCTATAGTTCAAACTTGATGATTGCTGGACAAAATAGTGTTTCGCCTGTACTAACGAATAGTGGTTACAGCCATGTATTTTTAATGTTAGGGTTATTTGCTATTGGTTCTTCAATTGTGCTTTTTATTTTAATTCCAAAGTTACGGGAGTTACTTCAAGAAAAAAAGCCCGTTGAATTACAAGAATCTAAAGCAATGACTACAAATCGAGTAGTTGTATGTGAGTAATTTTTTTGTACCTATTAAAAAAGCAGAGCTTGATTGGTCCGGGGCTCTGCCTATTTCAATTCAATATAATGATGTATATCATTCTTCTGATGGAGGAATGGAACAAAGTCTTTATGTGTTTGTTCATGGCAACAATCTCATTCAGCGTTGGCAATCATTTCCTGAGAACACTCAGCGGATTTTTACCATTGGCGAAACTGGTTTTGGAGTTGGTTTAAATTTTCTTTTAAGTTGGCATTTATGGGAGCAATATGCTCCATCCTCATGTCGACTTCATTTTATCTCTTGTGAAAAACATCCACTTTCTCTTGATGACTTGGTAAAAAGTCTTGCTCTCTGGCCTCAACTGGTAAAACAAGCAGAGCAGCTTATCGCCAATTATCCTATTTTAACTCCAGGATATCATCATCTTTCATTTTGTGAAGGGAGGGTTAGTCTGACTTTAATGCTTGGTGATGCATTTGAATGCTATGAACAATTATTGATTTGTGGTGAATCGGAGCTCGAACGTGAATTGAGAGCTTCTTATATCGATGCATGGTATCTTGATGGTTTTGCACCAGCAAAAAATAAAAGTATGTGGTCTGATTCTTTAATAAAGGCAATTGCTATGTTGTCGAAAGAGAATACTACTTTTGCAACCTATACTGCTGCAGGCTTTGTAAAAAAAAGTTTACGTCATCATGGATTTATGATTGAAAAAAGAAAAGGATTTGGAGCAAAACGACATATGATATGTGGTCGTTTTATTCAGCCCCCAGAACCAATAACTACAAAACGACATACGCCTTGGCATACAGGTAAACCCGAAAAACTTTTTAATAAATCAGCTGTTATTATAGGAGCAGGTTTGGCTGGTTGTTTTACTGCCTTTTCCCTAGCAAAAAAAGGTTGGAAGGTAACAGTGATTGATGAATTAAACGAAGTGGGTAACGGAGGATCTGCAAACCAACAAGCGGTTTTATTTCCTAAGTTATCTGCCTATAGTGCGCCACTGACTCAATTTATGTTAACAGCATTTTTATATGCTGTGCGTACATATCAGTTTATTTTAAATCAGACCAAACTTGGTGAATTAAATGGGGCTTTATTGCTTGCATATAATGAAAAAGAAAAAGCGGCACAAGAGAGTTTACGCACGTGGCTTCTTCATTATCCTGAGTTAGGCATGTTAATAGGACAAGAGCAAGCATCTGAGTTAGCAGGATTTTCATTATCAAACTCTGGATTATTTATCCCTTTATCCGGGTGGATGAATTCGCCCGCATTATGCCAGTTTTTAGTGAATACAAAAGGCGTTTCTTTAGTAACAAATACATCAGTAACGGATTTAAAATTTGATAAGTGCTGGATCGTTGATAATTTGGAAGCGGAGGTGGTCATTTTAGCGAATGGACATAAAGTAAATTCTTTTAAAGAAACGGGGTATCTACCCATAAAACCTATTCGGGGTCAAATGACAGCAATTTCCTCGACGCAACAAAGTGCTCAGTTAAAAGTGCCTCTATGTGCTGAAGGGCATGTGCTTCCTGCACGGAATGATATGCATCAAGTGGGTGCTACTTATGAATTAAATTCTTCTATAGCTAAAATTAAATATGAGGACGATCAAACTAATTTAACGAAGCTAAAGCAGCTTTCCTCTAATAATTTATGGTCTGATACTGTAATAGGCCGCTGGTCAGGAGTTAGAGCATCGACACCTGATTATCTTCCTTTAGTTGGAAAAGTTGCTGATGCTGAAAATTTTCTTAAGCATTATGCCCGATTAGAAACAAATGCGAAATGTTGGATTCCACAAGCAGGGCCTTATTATCCTGGATTGTATGCTTGTGCTGGATTTGGTTCACGAGGGCTTACTTCTATTCCTTTGTGTGCAGAGTGGTTAGCTTCTTTAATTAATAATGAACTAAGCTTTTTGCCAAGAAGTTTACAATACGCTTTATCTCCTGCGCGGTTTTTACGTAAAAATATAATTCGAGCTAAGGTTAAAATCGATTGAGATGAATGTCTCATTAGAGCATAATACTATGCTTTAAAGATCAAGGAGTGACAGTTGATGGCCGATTCTAAAGGCAAATATTTCAAACAAATAATCAAAGAATATAAACCATTACCTGTATTAGGTACAGTGAATGCTTATTCTGCGATGCTTGCTCAATTTGCTGGAGCCAAAGCAATCTATCTTTCTGGAGCAGGGGTTGCGAATGCTTCTTATGGTTTACCTGATCTTGGTATGACTAATTTATCACAAGTTCTCGAGGATGCCCGTAGAATTACTGAGGCTTGTTCTTTACCCCTTCTTGTAGATGTAGATACTGGATGGGGACATGCTTTTAATATTGCTCGAACAGTAAAACTCATGGAAAAGACAGGAGTTGCTGCCATTCATATTGAAGATCAAGTTCTTGCAAAACGATGTGGGCATAGACCTAATAAAGCAATTGTATCCATGAAAGAAATGGGCGATAGAATTAAATCAGCTGTCGATGCACGGCAAGATCCCGATTTTGTGGTTATGGCAAGAACAGATGCTTACGCTGTTGAGGGAATGAGTGCAGCAATTGAGCGTGCACTATTTTGCATCGAGCTAGGGGCTGATATGATATTTCCTGAAGCTATGACTTGCTTAGATGAATATCAGTTTTTCACGCAAAAAGTTCAAGTACCTGTTCTGGCAAATATTACTGAATTTGGCAAAACTCCTTTATTTAGTCGAGAAGAGCTTAAAGACGTGGGCGTCTCTTTAATTTTATACCCTTTGAGTGCATTTAGAGCAATGTCTCAAGCTGCCTTGAATACCTATCGCGCTATCTTGAGTGATGGAACGCAAAAATCAATGCTTGATAAGATGCAAACACGAGAAGAGTTATATGAGGTACTCGGCTATTATCAATATGAACAAAAACTAGACCAATTGATGGAGGAAGATAATGAGCGTTAAAAGCGGCGGCTTAGCCGGTGTTGTTGCTGGTCAATCAGCAATTTGTACAGTTGGGCTAGCAGGGAAAGGTCTTAATTATAGAGGTTATTCAATTGATGATTTAGCTGAATATGCTACTTTTGAAGAAGTTGCGTATTTATTACTCTATGGAAAATTACCTACCCAAAAGGAGCTAACTGAATATACTGCAAGATTGGTTAGCCTTAGAGCATTGCCTGAAAATTTAAAAACCGTACTTAAGTTGATTCCTAAGAATACTCATCCAATGGATGTCTTAAGAACAGGATGCTCTTTTTTAGGGAATATTGAGCCAGAAGAGCAGTTCTCACAAGAACACCAAATCGCGGATCGTCTGTTAGCTTTGTTTCCAGGAATGATGTGCTATTGGTATGCGTGGCACTTCCAAAATAAAGAGATATCGGGTTTAAGTGAGGAACAAACAACAGGAGCACATTTCCTTTCGTTGCTGCATGGTAAAAAACCAAGCAAAATAGAAGCTCAGATGATGAATGTATCTTTGATTTTATATGCGGAGCATGAGTTTAATGCATCAACCTTTGCTGCACGTGTGACTGCTGCAACGCTTGCTGATTTTTATTCAGCAATCACTAGTGCTATAGGTACATTGCGAGGTCCTTTGCACGGAGGTGCTAACGAAGCAGCAATGGCGCTTATAGAGCGATTTAAAAATCCTGATGAAGCAGAAACTGAATTGAAAAAAATGTTACTCAACAAAGCCCTCATTATGGGATTTGGTCATAGGGTATATACAACGAGTGATCCTCGTTCTGATATTATTAAAAAATGGTCATTTCGTTTAGGTGAGGACAAAAATGATCTTCAGCTGTATCATATTTCAGAACGAGTCGAAGAGGTGATGTGGAAGGAGAAAAAACTATTCCCCAACTTGGATTTTTACAGTGCCTCAGCTTATCATTATTGCGGTATTCCTACTTTCTTATTCACACCAATTTTTGTAATGTCTCGTATTACAGGATGGGCTGCACACGTATTTGAACAAAGAGCAAATAATAAACTTATAAGGCCTACTTCTGAGTATACTGGACCAGAACCTCAAAAGTTTACTCCAATAGAGAAACGGGGTTAATATTTGATTAGCCCATATGGAGGAGCAGGTGAAATGTAACCTGTGATTCCCGGGCAATCGGCGCTTAAAGCTTAGTTATGTTGCTCCCAAATCACGGAATTAAGTACTCAACTGAAAATAGTGATATATAAGAGGATAATATGCACGGTTATGTCGAAGACAATATTAAGCCTGATTATGATCAGGTGATGATAGATATTGCAGATTACGTATTAAACAAACAAATTGACAGTATTTTGGCTTATGAAACAGCGCGATTATGTTTGATGGATACTCTTGGATGCGGTATTCTTGCTTTAAATTTTTCTGAATGTACGAAGTTGTTAGGGCCAGTTGTGCCTGGAGCTACACTCCCTGGTGGAGCACGTGTTCCTGGTACGTCTTATGAGTTAGATCCAGTTCAAGCGGCTTTTAACATTGGTACGATGATTCGTTGGCTTGATTTCAATGATACATGGCTTGCTGCTGAATGGGGTCATCCTTCTGATAATTTAGGTGCCATACTTGCAGTTGCTGATTATATGTGCAGAGAAAATTGTTCTAAAGGTAAAGCACCAATATTAATGCAAGATGTACTGACTGCCATGATTAAAGCCCATGAAATTCAAGGTTGTTTGGCTCTTGAAAATAGTTTTAATCGCGTTGGTTTGGACCATGTATTTTTAGTAAAAATTGCTAGCGCAGCTGTTGCAGCTCAACTCTTGGGTGCAGACAGAGATATGATGCTAAGAACTTTATCCCAAGTTTTTGTTGATGGTCAAAGTCTACGAACTTATAGGCATGCACCTAATGCGGGGTCACGAAAATCATGGGCTGCAGGAGATGCAACCTCGAGAGCAGTACGGTTAGCTTTAATTGCTAAAGCAGGAGAAATGGGTTATCCAAGCGCTTTAACTGTACCAACATGGGGATTTTATGATGTATTATTCGGCAAAAAACCGTTTAAGTTTCAACGTCCTTATGACAGCTACGTGATGGAAAATGTTTTATTTAAGCTTTCCTATCCTGCTGAGTTTCATGCACAGACCGCAGTAGAATGTGCTGTGAAGTTACATCCAATTGTAAAACATCGATTTGATGATATAGCTAGAATTGATCTAGTGACTCATGAATCTGCGATTCGCATTATTAGTAAGCAGGGTGCTTTGCACAATCCTGCGGATCGAGATCATTGCCTGCAGTATATGGTGGCTATAGGCTTATTATTTGGGGATTTAAAAGCGGAACATTATGAAGACAATGTGGCTGCTGATCCTCGAATTGATGTTTTGCGTGCTAAAATGCATGTTACTGAAAATGAACTTTTTTCTCGTGAGTACCTTGATCCAGAAAAACGTTCAATTGCTAATAGTATCAAATTGATTTTTAAAGATGGTAGTGAAAGTGATTTGATCACTGTTGATTATCCGATTGGGCATAAACGTCGACGCGAAGAGGGTATTCCTGTTTTACTATCCAAATTTAAAAAGAATTTAAGTACCCAATTTTCTGCGGAGCGCGTAGAAAAAATTACTCAGATCATGAATGATACAAATACACTTGCTGCGATGAAAGTTGATGATTTTATGAAATTATGGAGTGTTGCATAATACTCCTATTTCATAGCATGGAATTTAGGATCAAAAGGATGTGAATGGTATCTTCATCACTTGTGTGTACACCGAAGAATGGCCAGTGTTTTGAAAATGGCTAGAAAGTTTATTTCAGGCACGCATGCGAATCTATACACGCTCACGTAAGTGGGCGTACTGTTTGTTGCACATAAAATTATTTTAAATTTTATTGAAATTAAAAAACTTTTTTCACGCACCCTTGTCTGTCTTATTGTCATTTCTCTGATTTGCTTATCCCTAATATATGGTTATAATTTAACCATAAAGGTTAATTTATGGATCAAATAAATCATGAACTTAAAAAGAGTTTTCTCTTGTTCTGTATTATATGCTGCATTGATCTTTATTTATTCTCCTCTATTATTTTCTATGCCAACCACTACAGAATTAATGAATATTGATTCTATGCAAGAAGAGAAAATTGTTTCTGTTTATTTACTTATTGATACACCAGAACAATTGCAGAAATATGTGAATGATTTAGCTAAAATTCAAAAACCTAATTTTAATCGTGTTCTTTTTTCGTTTGTTAGACCAACACTGATTGACTATCAATCCGAGAACCTTGCGACCACTGGCATATTAGGTTATTACACAGATCATGATGGAAAAGGAGCCCAAGCTTTTCAGGCATTAAAAGCAGCGATTACATTATCTAAAGAGAAACATATTCAAACTTTTCTGTCAGTAGGAGGTTGGAATTACAGTTGCAATTTTGATGTAGACAAAGATGTATGTGGCCCTCCACCTTCACCTGATAAAAATAATTATTATGATTGGTTTCCTGATCCAACAGATCCAACTCAGGTCTCTATAGCAAAAACTTCCTATGCTAATTTAATTAAACTAGCTAATGATCTAGGTGTAGATGGGATTGACTTTGACTACGAGGAATTTTGGCATGCTGATAAGTTTGCAATTAATTGGAGTCCGAGTGCAAGTGGTGAATGGTCAACCGATATTGCGCAAAGTATTAGAAAAGGAGGGGGACCGACTTATAATAATTTAATGAAATACGCTACTGGATCAGGTTCTTCTTTTGTTATGCCCAAAACCGTGGAAAAGGTAAATGCTATTTTACATGCGATTATTGATGATCCCGGTGCAAAATATCTTAAATTTGCTACAGCAGCGCCACCTGTTGGGGCTCGTCCTATTACTGGTTTTGTCTCTAATGATAAATTACCTGATATTTACACAAAAGGGGGGCTGTGGTGGAAAGGTAATTTAAAAGGTTTATGGTATAACTTGGCTAACTATGATGAAGCGATAGTTTCTCGTTTTGATAGTTTAGGATTAATGACCTATGATCTTTGTGGTGATAATCAAGCTTTATGCGCTCCATATGCAAACGGACCTTTAGATTTACCAGGGCAGGTCAGTGCTTATATGAAAGACTATATGAACTGGCTTAAATCAGCGGATATTAGCAAGCCTATTTTAACAATCGATAATATTGGCAAAGTTACTTTTCTGCCTGCTAAATATAATATTAAATCCAAAATTCAATTTGGTTTTGAAGTGAATCAACCTGCCTACCCCAAAAATATTAATGGTCAATTACAACTTACAAATCAATTAGTCGATCAAATTCTTCAACAACAAAAAGAAAGCGATGGAGTAATCATTTGGCAAATGTATTCCAAGAAAAATACAGCCGTACCCGATGCGACTACCGTAAAATATACTATTAATCAAAGTTGTAAAACTTTTTTAGGCAATGACAGTCGATACGATTGCAATGCAGATTTTCCTAGTACAGGACAATAATCTCGGTTTTAACGGTACATTAGTATATCAAAATTAAATTTTACGTTGTATTCCTGAGGCCGCAAGGATTTTGGTAGATATTTCCTCAATTGAATATTTGGTCGAATTAATATATGGAATTTTTTCTTTTTGGTACATTGCTTCAACCTCACTTACTTCCAGTCGACATTGTTCTGGAGAAGCATATTTGCTATTTGGTCTGCGTTCAGCTCTGATTTGTTGTAAACGTTGTGGATCAATGGTTAATCCAAAAAGTTTATTTTTATAGGGTCGTAGTATTTCAGGCAACTTAAAACCAATCATTTCTTCTTCAGTGAATGGATAATTTGCAGCCAAAACTCCATATTGCAAGGCCATATATAAACAGCTGGGTGTTTTTCCACAACGTGAAACCCCGATCAGAATGATATCTGCTTTATCATATCCACGAGGTTTAATGCCATCATCATGAGACAATGCAAAATCAATTGCTTCAAGTCGATGTAAATAGAGTTTGTTGTTTACTACTCCATGAGTTCTTCCAACAGTATAAGAAGATTTTTCATGAAGCTCTTCTTCCATAGGCCCAATAAAAGTACTGAATAAATCAAATACACAAGCATTCGCTTTTTTTAAGTAAGTCCTTATTTCAGGATCAATCAAAGTCATAAATACTAATGGTTTAACTCCTTGTTCATTACAGGCCTTATCAATCTGATGAACAACTTGTTCCGCTTTTTTTAAGGAGTCAACATAAGGAATAGTCAGTCGTTCGAATTTTATATTTTCGAATTGGGTGATTAGGCTATGGCCTAAGGTTTCAGCGGTGATTCCTGTACCATCTGAGATCATAAAAACATAACGTTTCATGTGATGCCTTTAATTAAAAGTAAATGAATATAATCCATTTTAAAATGAATTAGTTAATATAACCAGTAAGTGTACTTATTTGCATCTATCTGCTATCTTAAACTTAATGGAGAGTAAATGTTTTTAAGGTAAATATGGAACAGGATCGATTTAGTCATAATCACAAGCTTTATATCTTAGGGATGGTTTGCTTATTGCTTAGCCTGGGGTTATTTGTTTTTAGTTTATACATTTTACCGTTTTTCATTTGGGGTCTAAATTATAATGTTCCATATTTCATTTTAGCGCTTTTGAATTTATTTGAAGAGGAATATGATTACAGTATTGAGGCTAGTAAAGTAATTGTTTGGTTCATCTTTTTTATCCCGAGTATTGTTACAGGTCTTATTTCATATGTAGTATCAAATTACATTGATAATCGAATATACAAAACAGAGCAGGGAAGCGAGGAGAAGCAAGTCAATCTTTATAACCAAGAAAAAAGAAGAGCAAGGCAAGAATCAGCAGTTTTTTCATTAAAAATTCTAGGTCTAATGATTCTTTTTATTTTTCTTATTTTCTTATTTCAATATCTTATTCAATCTTAATAGAATATGGTAGGACTCATTATGGCTTATTTAAAACGTTGGCAAATCAAACGAATTGTTAAGAAAATAAAAGCAATGCAGGCTAGCCGGGTGAATAATCAACCTGGTGATGAAGTACTTAAAAAAGAAATTTCATATTATTATGAATTAGCATCTATCTATCATAAGTTGATTGGCAAAAAAAAATTTCCCTTTGCGCAGGTAATGTATATGGAGTGTTACAGAGCAGCTGCTGCGCTTGATGATCCAGAGGCTAACTACCAATTAGGCCAAATGATTCTTGAAGAAGCAAAATTCAGACAAAATTTGGAAAATGAAGGGGTTTTTAAGAGTGAATCGAATCTGAAAAAATGCAATCAGCTTTTCGAGGAGGCCCATGCTTATCTGTCGGCTGCAATTGCACTCGGGCATGTTGTTGCCAAGCGGTTACGAGGGCTTTGTTTTATTAATGGTTGGGGATTAGAAACCGATAAAAAGACAGGATTTGAGTTAGTTGTTGCAAGTATTGAGCAAGAGGGGGCATGGGATAGAGTGCCACAAATTTTTGCGTCTATAGGCCTGAATAAGCCAGAGTTTTTTTCGCAAATTATGCAACGGAAAAAGTCATAAGTTCAGAACGTTTTTTTCAGGGGTGTAGGATGAATTATCCAAATAAATGAGGTTGATTTCAATGAGAATCGCAGTATGCAGCGATGAGCTTTATCCTGTAAATGATTTTGTAGTTCAAGAACTGGAGCATTTAGGCCATCAAGTGATTTTATTTGGTGCTCTTAAATCCCGGAACACAGAATCATGGGTTCAAACTGCTCGAGTTGCTGCTGAGGCGGTTAAAAGTGGAGTATGTGATGAAGGAATTTTCTTTTGTTGGACGGGCACAGGTATTTCTATCGTTGCGAATAAAATTCCAGGAATAAGAGCTGCTTTATGTACAGATGCTCAAACAACACGAGGAGCAAGAATTTGGAATAGGGCAAATGTCTTAGCATTATCAAATCGTTTGTTAACTCAAGATTTAGCAAAGGAAATCTTGGATGCTTGGTTTAATACCCCGTTAAATGACAATAATGGAAATATCATTGAAGAAATTGAGTTAATAGAGCATAAATATCGCTGAAAAATAAAATAGAAGTCGTTTATTCAAAATGAAATTTACTGCTTGGCTTAGGTATTTCTCATCTATGTATACACAATAAATTTCTGTGTTACACTGTAGCAGTGCAAACTTAAAACTAGGTATCAGTGAGAGTTATTAGCGCTTACGATGCATAGTCCTACTGGTTGCAAGCAATCAGGCTACTTGTTTGATAAATGAAAATTTAATTAAGTTGATGCTGAAAAGCATACTCTTATGCCAAAACTTAAGCCTTTATAGCCTGGGTGTAGTAAAGTAGAATCTGGGATTTTCTGCTAAATTTTCTAGGCTTTAGCGTTATCGCACTACCATTAAGTAAAAGAAATAGTCATCGTACTTTAATGTTTTTGCAATAAAAGGATGCCATTATGCTCAAACGTGATATTTCAGCAACTAATATTCTTATTGCTTCTGCCGGAGGAATGATTGGATCCGGATGGTTATTTAGCCCGTTTATTAGTGCACAAATGGCAGGTAGTAATGCATTAATTTCCTGGATCATTGCCACTATCTTTATGCTTTTTATTGCATTACCTCTATGCGAACTTGGAACCATGTTCCCAATTTCGGGAGGTATGTCTAACTATCCAACTTTTACTCATGGAAAAGAGGTTGGTTTTTTATTCGCATGGACATCATGGCTTTCTTATGTTGTTATGACCCCAATAGAAATACAGGCGATTTTACAGTATTCAAGTCATTTTTTTCCCATACTAATTGCTAATGATCCATCAACATTTAAGCTTTCAGGCTATGGTTATATGGCTGCTATAGCAATCATGCTTTTTGTAGTTATGTTAAATTCATATGGTATTAAATTTCTTGCTGAATGTAATAAATATGCAAGTATTATTAAATTTATTTTACCCACCATTGCTATTGTTTCATTGCTCCATGTTTCTCCCTCATTCAGTAATGTAGCAATCAATTTATCGGAAAAGGAAAGTTGGGTGAATATCTTTACTGCACTGTCTGCTGGTGGAATTGCATTTGCTTTTACTGGATTTCAAAATGGATTAATCTTGGCAGGAGAAGTGAAAAATCCTCAGCGTAACATTCCTATCGCTATTTTAGGAGCGGTCTTAATTGGCTTTGTTCTGTATTTTATGTTGGAACTTAGTTTTATAGTCGCGGTTCCCCAGAAATATTTAACTCATGGTTGGCACGCCCTTAGTTATCCAGGAGATAGCGGACCATTAGTTGGTTTAACATTGCTATTAGGGCTTGGTATTGTTGCAACTTTATTAATGATCGATGCTGCTTTTTCGCCTTTTGGTACTACTTTGGTTTATACTGCAGCAACTTCCAGGATTTTATATGGAATGGCATTAAACGAGCATTTACCTAAAATATTTTTAAAGGTAAACCGTCATAAGATACCTTATGTTACTCTTTACGCAAATTTACTGGTAGGTATGTTTTCTTTCCTGCCATTTCCTGGTTGGCAAAAACTCGTTGCTTTTCTGTCTTCAGCGAGTATCTTATCTTACAGCATAGGGCCTATATGTCTTTTAGCAATGCGTAAATTACAACCGCAAACCCCTCGACCATTTAGATTATCAGGTGCATTGATTTGCTCACATCTAGCTTTTTATTTTTGTAATTTGATGCTGTATTGGTGTGGATTTTCGATCATATGGAAACTTGATATTGCCTTGTTTATTGGTATTCTTATTTATTGTGTTTATCATCGCCAAAATTCTTTGGATAATAGTTCCGCCTTATATTGGTTTTTATTTTATATGGTGACTATCTTTGTCGTGTCCTACTTAGGTGTTTTCGGGGGTATAGGAATTTTAAAGTTTCCTTTTGATTTATTTTGTCTTTTTCCCTTAAGTATTTTTATTCTTTATTCATCACAAAGATTATTAATTCCTGCAAATCATGAACATGTGCCTTCCATATCTGAGGAGCCAGTGTGCGTTTTGAAAGATAAGATGCTGGTATAAGTTATTTTATGCAATGGAAGAGTACAATTTATTAAAACTTCTTTATTGGCTTGATAAAAAGCAACATCCATTTGTGTTCATTTCAGAATAGTTACTTGGATTCCCCATTTGGAACAAAGACTTAGACTCATCAATCAATGTAATGATAAATCGTGTAGCAAAAACTTTACATAGAGGGCTTGCACTTCAGTCTTGAATCGGTAAAGCTATGCTTATGTATTTTATTAGGATGAATGGAGTGCGCTATTCTAACTGTTTATGGTTTTTAGCAGCTTTTTTCTTTAACCAAGTTGCAAACTCACAAACTCTCGCAGAAAAAATAGATGAAATTATTAAACAACAATTGCCTCATGCAACTATTGGTGTACTTGTTAAAGATGCACAGACGGGTAAAGTTATATACAGAAGAAATGCAGATAAATTGTTATCTCCAGCCAGCAGTATGAAGCTGTTTACAGCTGCTGCAGCACTTTACCAATTAAAGCCTGATTTTCGTTTTGCAACAACACTGTTTCAGAAAAATCAAAATTATTACATTACATTCACTGGTTCACCTTCTTTTACTCAAGAGAATTTATCGGAATTATTATTAAGTTTTAAAAAGAACCATGTAAGTACCGTTAGCGGAAATATAATTATTGATGGCTCTCAATACCAAGCGCCAAACTATCCAAGCGGTACTTCATATGATGATCTTGGATGGTATTATGCTGCTCCCGATACAGCAGTAATATTAAATGAAAATAAAGCATCATTTGAGCTAATTAGCGCAAAGGAATTAGGAAAACCAGCACAAATTAAAGCTAAATCAATGCCAAAAGCCTTAAGGCTCATTAATCAAGTGACTACAGTGAGCAAGGAAGAAGAGAAAGGGCATTGTAGTTTGAATCTTGAAATTAAACCTGACAATACAATTCGTTTATTTGGTTGCATGGTTCAAGGAAAAAATCCCAAGCTTATTGAGCTTGCAATTCCTGATCCCGTATTGTTAGTCAAACAAAACATTAAAAAAGTACTGGATAAAAACGGTATTTTATTGAAGGGAGAAATAATTACTGGAGTTTCTCCTGTTGATGCCCAAACGGTTATAAGTTTTTATTCAAAAACTTTAGATAAGTTAATTACTCATATGTTGCAACAATCAGATAACCTTTACGCAAATAGCCTTACTAAAAAATTAGGATACTCATTAACTGGGAAAGGGACGCATAAAGAAGGTGCTTATGCAATAAAAAAAGTACTTTCCGAACATACACATCTTGATATGTCTCAGATAGAGCTCGTTGATGGTGAAGGAACTCGCTATAATTTGGTCACAGCAGAGCAAATGGTCATATTACTTTCTGATCTTTATTATGACAAAGACATTCAATCTATTCTTTTAAATGCATTACCTCAGGCTGGTGTTTCAGGAACTTTAAAAGAAAGAATGAAAAAAACGATATTGGATAAAAAAGTATATGCAAAAACTGGATCAATGCATGATATTTCTTCTTTATCAGGTTTTATGGTAAATCCAAATGAGAAAACATATATTTTTTCAATTATTATCAATGGAGTAAATAAACCTTTAGAAAAAGCTAAGGCACTTGAGGAAAAAATATTGTTAGCTATAGATGAATACAGTTTAGAAGACACTAATGTCTAATCTCAACGTGCGTTTGCTTTTTAGCAAATGAATTGTTAAATACTTAAGGGGAGATTGTTTCTTCTAGAACTTTGCACTGCTCAGAAACTGTAAAATCAGGAGCAATTTTTACAATATTGTTCGCCTGAAAATTCTTCCAATTTATTTTTTGATACAGTTGACGATTAAAATTAAATGAATAACAAAATAATTTAATTTTATTGCCGTATAAATCTGTAGTAAGCAAATATGAGATAACATGTATTTGGTTTTTTTTATCATTTGAATGATAGAGATTTTTAATTACTTGAGTTACATAAGGTATTGAAGACATAGCCGCTAGTTGTGTTTCATAGAAGCTTATTTCGGTATTTGTGAGATTTCTATCTACTATTCCCTTTTTCTGTAACTTGGAAATATTTTTCAATATCTTGTTTTGATCAATATATACAGACAAATCTGATTTCGAAAGATTATGAGTAATCCCTATAGATTGGCTATAAGTTGATGATTCTTTTGCTTCAACACAAGATAAAAATATTAGAAAAATTAAGCTAATGGATGTATTTAGAAATCGCATTATTTTGTCCTTAAATAGTGCGTTGCGATAATTATAGTACACAATAAAGCATATTTTTTGAAAAATTCCGAGTATTTTGGGCTTGTAATGAATAATAAAATTTGAATAATCAGTCAAACAAGAGAACCAGATAGAATAATGATGCATACTGAAAAACCTATTTTCATAGGGACTTTACGTTATGAAGTAGTGTAGTTGAGCAATTTTGGTCAGAAATTGCATGGAGCAGCGGATAGTCTTCTGGTTTATCCAAAATAAAGAGAAACAATGCTAATGTCGTCATTACAAGTGGCGAAGGTGAACATCCTATAATTTCTTTTACAGTAAAGTCTACATATAGTTAGGTAAGTGTTTTGCTCGTGAAAATCTTGTGGTTGGTTTGAAAAATGGCCAGTTTATTTAAGGAATTGTCCCTGTTGTAACGGAACAAAGCCTTGCCTACAGTTCATTTATTATTTTTTAGTAATACTCTCTTTAGAGTGATACAGCAAATCTCTATCACTCTTATTGTCTTTAGCAGTCGCGAAAAATGAGTTGCTGTTTTGGGATATTAAAATATGCTTCTTTTCATTACTATGGTCAATTTCTGCAGGCAATAACGCTTGAATGGTCTTTAAACATTCAGGATTATCAGCAGCCAGATGAAGTGCTGTATTGCCGTATTCGTCTTGAGTCCTCACCGCCTCTAGGCGTTGATTTTCTGGATATAATTCGAGAATAGTCTTTAGGCTTTCAGGATTGTTAGCAGCATAGTAAAGTACTGCTCTGCCATATACGTCTTGAATCCTCACCACCTCTAGATGTTGATTTTCCGGCAATAACGCGAGAATGGCCTTTAGGCTTTCAGGATTGTTAGCAGCATCGTGAAGTACTGCTCTGCCAAATTCGTCTTGAATCATTACCGCCTGTAGACGTTGATTTTCTGGCAATAACGCGAGAATGGCCTTTAGGCTTTCAGGATTGTTAGCAGCATCGTGAAGCACTGCTTTGCCAAATTCGTTTTTAATCCTCACCGCCTCTAGTCGTTGATTTTCTGGATATAATTCTAGTATGGTCTTTAGGATTTCAGGATTATCAGCAGCATAGTGAAGTACTGTATTGCCATCTTTGTTTTGAGTCATCACCGCCTGTAGACGTTGATTTTTTGGATATAATGCGAGAATAGTCTTTAGGCTTTCGGGATTCTTAGCAGCCAGATGAAGTACTGTATTGCCATCTTTGTTTTGAACCATCACCGCCTCTAGACGTTGACTTTCAGGATATAATGCGAGGATGGTCTTTAAGATTTCAGGATTATCAACAGCAAGATGAAGTGCTGTCTCGCCATATTTGTTTTGAACCATCACCGCTTCTAAGCGCTGATTTTCTGGCAATAATTCTAGAATGATCTTTAGGCTTTCATGGTTGTCAGCAGCATAATGAAGCCCTGATCTGTCATCTTCGTCTTGAATCATCATCGCCTCTAGGCGCTGATTTTCTGGATATAATTCGAGAATGATCTTTAGGCTTTCAGGATGCTCAGCAGCCAGATGAAGTGCTGTTTCGCCATTTTCGTTTTTAACCTTTATCGTCTCTAAGCGTTTATTTTCCGGCAATAACGCTAGAATGGCCTTTAGGATTTCAAAATTATCAGCAGCCAGATGAAGTGCTGTCTCGCCATGTTTGTCTTTTTGTGTTATTGCCACCTCTTCTTGTGACAAGATTTTTTGTACGATACCCAAATGGTTATCGATTAATGCAGCCATCAGCGGTGTATTTTCTTCAGGATAACTGACTATATTGACGTTAGCACCGTGTTTCAGAAGCACATCAAAAATGGCCTCATCTCCGTTCTCAGCCGCCCAAAATAAGGCAGTTTTCATGTGGGCATCAAAGGTTTCAAGACAAGCTCTGTGTTCCAGCAAATAGTTCACCATGGCTAAGTCCTGGTTTTGAACGGCGATGATAAGCGGTGTATTTTCATCATCATCTTTGATATCAAGTTGTGCCTGCGCTGCAATCAATTGCTTGGCAATGTCGCGTCCAACTTCGGTTTTATTTTTGTAGAGCACTGTTTCCAGGGCATGGATTAAAGCGGTATTGCCGTCTTTATCTTGGATATTTACATTAATCCCGCGCGCAATGAGTTTGCTGAGACTCTCCTTATCTGCCTTTAAGGTCGCAAGATGCAAGGCGCTTTGCCCCTCTTTGTTCCTCGCATTAATAGAGGCACCTTGTTCCAGAGCGTCAAAAGCGATGATTCCTTGGTCTAATTGTTGCAGATAATACCGATTGGTCGCGAGCAGCGCGTCAAAGGCTTCTTGGTGATTGGCAGCGTATTCACCTAATAACTGCAGTAACGCATCGTTCTTGGTAGAGAGAGCAAAAGCAATGACTTGTTGCAATGCCTCATTGTTTTGCAGTGCTTCTTGGGTACTGAATAATTCTTGAAAAAAGCGTTCCGTCTCCTCTGCAATCCTGGCTTGCAATTGGGAAGAGGCCACCTTGCCATAGAACAGGTATGGCATGCTCGCACCGGCAAGGGGAAGTTGCGATTTAGAATCGCAGTACCCTGCATAATTCTGCAAGTGCTCTTTAATAGCGGGATAATCTTTGCAGGCCACTTGACGCGTGATGCCGCTTTGTGCGCCGGTATTGACCTGGGGGATGTGATGCTCCTGACACAAGGTGTGACCCAGAAACCGAAACATATCCGCCACCGGCGCGATTTGTTCTTTTTTCACTGTAGACTCAATTGAATCCAAACACAAAGCGCCCTGTTGCCCTTTCCAGACCCAAGCTTGGGCCAAAATGGCATCATCCAGGGAGGGATTTTGTGCCTCACCTTGGCATAAAACATAAAAACCACCATTGGGCGAGGTGATGCCATGAACCACACACTCACTGCCCACACCACCAAGATACTGGCAGCACTGCGTTATTTTCCCAAGACAGGCCGCAAGTGCTGCTCCTTGATCAGTGGTCGTATCCAGTTTTTTAATATAAATCCCATGATAGCCGATGTCTTTGCCATCAATAATCACATCAGGAATCGCCTTCTCTGCATTATCGCGCTTGAGTGCATAAAATTGTTCCCTACTTTGGGGGCTGATGCCGTTTTGAATTAAGATGCTTTGGGCCGCACTGCTTTCTTGTTGGTACTTGGCATAAAAGGCTTCCAAAACAATCATGTCAATATTTGCCAAAGGTAATCGTCCTTGGCAAAGAAAGACGAGTTGGGTTTGCAGCTCAAATAGGCGTTGACTGCATACTTTCAGCTGTTCCTCGCGCGCCATTCGTGCTGCGGGGTTGGTCAAGGGCTTTTTCTTAAGAGTCTTATATTGTCTTGATACCTGAGACAGTTCCTTTTTGACCTCTTGAATTTTATCTCTTATTTGTGCATCGAACTTTTGGTCTTCTTGCTTCGTTGCTTTCTTACCCATTTTTCCCAGGGCTTCAATGGCTTCTGCATGCGGCAAAAGAGCGCGAAAACGGGGGTTGGCAAGATAGAGGTTGGCCAATTTTAGCCATTGCGGAAACGCACACGTATCGGCTTTAGTCAGCTCAAATAAGCACGCATCATGAACCAGGTAGTTGCAGGCATTTTGGTCTTTAAATTGGAGCAAATAATTCAATACCGCTTTTTCATCCTTAAAAATCGTAGCTAATTTCAAAGCGTGGTCTTCAGCCACTCCATTGTGTTCCACAATAAGGGCTAATTGGCATAAAGGAAGTACTTTTTGATAACAGTCAGGATGAGAAAGTCCCTTATCATTTTCTGCTCTAAAGTCACCTAATCCCCATTGCTGTAATGTAGCCTTTATGAAAGAAGCAGCTTCTTCACCATAATCATGGTGAATGCGCTCGATGAGCTCATTGGCTTTGTCACTAAAGACGAGTGATTTTTGTTTTAATCCCTGGATGGTTTGGAGCTCTTGTAGAATATCCAGCATGGGCAAGGGTGGCATATTTTTTTCTCTTAGGTTGGATTATGTGAGGTGGCCAAATCAGCTTTTTACTAACCGCATAGGGGTTCACTAAAAGTAAACCAGTGCAACAAAACCAAAAAATGGCTCACATCATTTCAATATGCGCATATTTTAATCTATCTGATTATTGAACATAACTGTCAAAAATGAACAGGTTACAAAAAGCTGAAAAATACAATTAATGGAAGCAAGTATCTGCTTCAGAGGTGATAAAAACTAAATTCGATCACATAATCGTTAAAGAGCACAGACGATAGTCAAGATATAAGCGCGCTTTAGCCGCCCGTACGGCTTTTTATTTTAAATTCAAATTAATTTTCAATGGGTTAATATTCCTTGCAAATAACATAACCTATTGAAAGTATGGAATTAGATCATTATCCACAGTTAATTAAAGTTTAAAATCTAGTCTAAACTTATAATTGTTTCGTAAAAATAATGAAAGAACATTTCGTGGATAGGTTAAACAAGGAATAGTAATATGAAAAAACAATATTCTTTACTTTTATTACTATTTCTTTTAATCTCTTTTAGTTTTGCCAAAGAGGTTTCGTTCGGAAGCTATTCCAATATCCGCTATAATTATCAAGTGAATTATCCCTCATTTTTAATTCCTCAGGGCGAATCTGAAAACGGAGATGGACAAAAATTTATTGGGAATAAAGCAGAATTAATAGTTTACGGTTCTTTTTTTCCTAATCTTGATTCTCAAACAAATCAAGACAAATACAATATTGATGAAGAATTTAATTATGAAAAAAAACAATTCCAACAAAAAGGATTTACACTAGACTACACTTATTTGCACAAAAATATTTTTGTTATCTCAGGTACGAGTCATAATCAAATAGTCTATTTAAAAAAAGTATTTGTTTCCTCATGTTACGTACACCTTTATTTTTTGCTCTATTATCCCAAGGCAGATAAAAAACAATGGGATCCTTGGATAACAAAAGCCAGTAAATCTTTTAAGTACAACAGCAAAAAATGCCAAGGCGACTTCATCCAGAACTGATAAGTCATACTATTGTTCATTTTTGATCGCAAATCCCTCTCGGTGTATTGTTTAAAATCAAAAAGTTAACTCCAATAAAGTTTTCTCGCTACTACTGTTGTGAAAAATTTAGCCTATAAACTCTATGAATAAATATAATACTATGGAATAATTATTGTCCAAATTTAACAATATTAATCTACTCGTATGAAAATAAAAGCAATTTATTTAATGATCTCTATTTTTTTTCCTGTCGTTTTATTCGCTGGTACGACAACTTGTCCTTTATCAAGCGGAATTAATGTACACACCACAAAGCGAATTTTGAGCATTTGTAAAAACGGCACTGTAATTAAGACTTTTAAAGTAGCTCTCGGATACAAAGGCATCGGTAAAAAACATGCTGGTGATAATAAAACTCCAATTGGTTTATATGGATTAGCTCATCCAAGAAAATCCAATCAATTTAAAGTCTTTATTCCAATTCTCTATCCGACTACAAAGCAAGCAGCTGCAGGATATACAGGTAGAGATGTAGGGATCCATGGGCCCACTCAATCATCTAGTGCATTTAGTTGGTTAAACAACTTACCATACTCAACGCGTGGATGCATTGCTGTTGGCAAAAATAACTATATCGAGTATGTGGCTAACTGGGTAAAAGCTAATCCTGGAGCTAAGGTTTTAATTATTTAAATTTCCTGCAGGGAAAATCATGCACACGAAAATGTATTTTCATGTGCATATTAATTCAGATTATTTTAGCAATTGTTTTGACTGGTATGAAGGAGTGAATCATATAATGCATTCATACAAGTTGTCTTTTATCAATTTACTAATTTATCATATCAATTATCATTTTTCTTGATAGCTCAGAATAAAAAAATTAAATCTTAAAATTACATCTTGTTATTATTTTGTAGTTTGATCACAAAGCAGAGAGATAGGTATATCTGAATTTTCAGTGTGCCACGAAGTCACAAATCACGGGGATCAGGTCTTTCTTTTTGCCTTAGTAATCTACGCTATTCTGCAATTTAGTAAAATGGAAAAAGAAAAGACCTACCCTTTTTATGTTCTCAAGCTTGTTTCTTTTCAGAATTCATTTAAAAACACAAGTAATGATAGGAAAATTCCTAAAAGAAACTAACTGACTATAGTGTTTACTTTAAACAACAAAGAGATCACCCGTTTATCGAAGCAATCTGTATGAACATGCTGAAAAAGCCATCCCCCTTCATTTGTAGGTACACTAAAGTGTTTTGGTGTACGTAAAAAAACGGGTATGCATTCAGAACGACAAAGAGATAATAACGCACGAATATCGATAGGAAAATCACTAAGCGCATAGCAATGGGATTTATTTCGACTAGGCCAACCCCAAGGCGGATCAAGGTAGACGCTGTTGAATTGCAATGACTCAATAATGTCAAATATACTAGCACACAAAGGGGTAATTTGTGATGCAACACCATAAATCTTTGCATTATGAATGAGCATATTTAATCGCTGTTGATTGTATTCCACTGCAATAATCTGTTTACCTTCGCAAGCAAAGGCAATACTGGCACCACCCACACCTGCAAAAGCATCGAGTATCCTGTCACCAGGGATCAATGATGCATGTTGTCGTGCAATCAATTCGGGTACAACGGTGTGCAAAGCTTCAGCATCCATTTGGATCCCGCTGGAAAATTTTGAAAAATAGTCAAATCGTTTATCCCAATATCGTTGTAATTCGTATCCAAAAGGACAAGCTGTTGTCATATTGTTTATCCTATAAAATCTAATCGTTTTAAACTCGGTAATAATTGCATACCTAAAATTGAAGCGAGTTTAAATCGTTTTGTAGTGCTATCAATCCATTCCAAACGATCAATTTCAGAGGAGGGGAAGCACTGTCCTTCATAACGCACAAAATAGGTGATCATGGTTACTAAACATGGCTCATAGATAGCTTTAGCCCGGTAGGTTTGAAATGGTATTGCATGAGTTAAGTTAATAGACAATTCTTCAGCTAGTTCACGTTTGAGCGAATCCTCAAAGGACTCCCCATTTTCGACTTTACCACCTGGGACGATGAGTTCATTATAAGGCTTTCCCGCTTTATGCACTGCTAATAATTTTTTATCTCGCATTATGATCGCACCAGCTTTAAGAATATGCTTCATTGAATGCCTCCAATAGGTAGTAGTATGGATTGCTTATACATTTATGAGTTGCAAATTTATATTCACATTGAGTACAAAACTTTTCAGTACTTGGGATCACAGCTTTTAGAGCGGTGTCAAATATAGGTTCATTACAACGAGGACAATGAATAGTATCCAGTTGTGAATAAATGAGCTTTAGATTCATTTGTATTTGTAAGACACGAATCATTTGAATATTTAATGATTCGCCATGCAAGATCACTTCACCATAAGTATTATCAACGACACGTTTATTTCCCTGCTCAAAGCCGTGGACATGCAGAGCACTTTCTTCGGGTTTTGGAGAAGTCCAAATAATTGCAGGATTAGAGCCCCAGATTTGAAATCCTTCTTCAAACCAGCGTAAATCAAGATTAATAACCCGATTAGGTATGAGCACTTCTCTTTGTATAGCCAGATCGTTTAGTAAAAATTTCAGTTTCACTAGGGGGTTGGCAATACAATAATCAATTGTATAGTTGGTATGGCCACAATTTTGGCATCCATGCTGATGACTTGGGATAACCGAATTTAAACCATGGGCGATGATGTCAGACTTGCACCACTCACACTGTAAAGCAAGTAATTTAATATTGAAAATAGAGGCCATGGTAAATGCCACAGCATCAAGCTCCGTGATAGTAAAATAATGGTTTTGATAATAGCAATGTACAACACCATAGGTTTGATCGATTACTTTCTTCTGGCCATCCCTGCGACGAGCATGAACATGTACACCTCTGTCAAATGATTGATGGCTAGTATCAATCAGCGCAGGTAGGGCTCCCCAAATTGCGATACCCCCAGGGTAGTCATCAATTTTGAGTTCGAGCTCGTTTTGGATTTTTTGAACATGAGTACTTTGTATCTGCATTGGATCCTCCTAAGGTATCAGGATCCTTCGGCAGATATTGGCTTTGGCAACCACTCGGGAAGGAGCGAGAATAGTGATTGCATACCGATACCATTGCAAAAGCTATAGTAACTTAAGTCGAAATATAATAACAAGTGAATATTTGAAATAATGTTCAGCAACTACGTTGCCAATATAATAAATCAAAAAAATCTATTTTTGACTCTAAGTCGTTATGATTCATGCCATAGATTTTCCCCATCAACACAGTATCGAGCCATTTGCTTGCATCTAGCTTATTAATCCACTCACCACGATAAAAGCAATTAGATTCCTCTATACTTTATATTAGATTGATACATTGAGAACTCCATGTTTACTGCACAAATATTGCTTTTTGACTCTCTCATACAAAGCTATTATTCATACTATTTTTATGAAGCTCCAATAGCACAAAGTTTGCAAAAGACGAACTGCACTCTTGATTTATCCAATCTGGAAAAGGATTTTTCTGTATGGCAATTGGTTATACCAACGTTAGCGAACAACTCCCAAATACAATATTTATGGTGCCAAAAATTACCTCAAAAAAAAGTAACTGGTGAATTTATAAAACTATTAACAGCTGCTATATCTCAAAATACACATTTAAAAACTTTGAGTTTAAGAAATAATTATATTGGAAATGCAGAAGCCCCTTATATTGCGAGCATCTTAAAATCTAACCCAGCATTAAAAGAAATCGATTTAAGTTATACTGCTATTGATGATGTAGGAATAAATACAATTGCCCTTGCCCTTCAGGAAAATAGAGGTCTAAAAACATTAGATCTAGAAGGTTGTTATATTGGAGGAATTACAAACTATTTATTCGAGATATTAAGCACACATGAATCCATCCAAGAACTTAACGTTAGAGATTGTTCTTTACAATTTTATACGGGTTTATCTCAGCTTTTGAATGAGAGTACGTCTTTAAAAAAATTAAACCTGAGCAAGAACGATTTGGGTAGTTATAATTTAGAATACTTAACGGATGGTTTACAAAAGAATAAAAATTTAATGCAATTAAATTTATCGTCTTGTGCATTAGACACTTCTGCTCCTGGAAGATTACAGTCTTTAGCTGAAGTTTTAAATAGTCATCCTTCCTTAACTTATGTGAATTTATCCTCTAATGGGCTTAACTCTGACACATACCCCCTAGCTACTGAAATAATTAAAAATAATTTCTCTATTAAATACTTAAACTTAACCGCTAATCACATGGGCGACGAGGCTCTTCAGAATTTAGCGGGTGTCATTCCAAGTAATAACTCCCTAACGACTTTAGTTTTACGAAGAAATCAAATAGGTAATAAAGGTTTAAAGCATTTGAGCGAGGCACTTCAACAAAATAATACACTGGTTCATCTTGATTTAACCGAAAACAATTTTGATTCAGCTCAGTGTCTATGTGACTGTTTGCAACATAATATCAGCATTACTTCGATTGATTTTGACAAAGAAAAAATTTCAGATAACAGTGTCGTAGAAATAGAGAAATTATTAAAAAGAAATCAACGAATAAAAAACGCCTATCTTATTTTATTAAAAAATGCAGAATCCCAAAATGATCTTCATGGCATGCTTAGAGTGCTAAGAGAAATGCAACAAGAATTTTATAATAAAGATGAAAAAATATGGAATCCCACTCAACTTGAAACTATTTATAACGCCTCGCTAGAACTTATTAAATTCAAATTAGGAGATGAGTTAACCATAAATACAAGCCCAGAGCAAAATTTATTATATTTTACAGATGTTTATATTAAAGCAATCCCTCTTTTGCATGAACTTAAGCCACGACTATTATCCGCTGTAACAAATTACATAAATACCGCATCTCTTGAAGAAAGCAAAATTGATTTATTTAATAAATTACGTGACTTTCTAGAAAAAAATGCGGATGAGGATGAATCACTAAATGAAGAAAGTGTAGAATCCATTAAACATGTTTTAGATTTTTTAACTCAAAAAATTATTTCCATTTATGATACAAAAGCACCAGGGAGTAATCCCACCTCACCTGCCGCACCAATAAAAAAATATTATAATCAGGGTGACTTTATTGCAAAACTGAAAGAAGATAATAATTATCGAGCGCTTAATAATGCTCGACTAAGATTTTCAGGTCTTTGTGAGTTAATTTGTAATTATATTATTAAGGAAGATTTAATGGGGATATCCTCTCAGAGTGAATCCTTAGGTGACTTTAATAGAATCTTGCCCCAAAATTTAAATGACATTCATTTATTGGCAGGACTCTATCAATTGAACACTGACTGGGTGCTAAGCAGCCATATTTTGGATACCAGCAGCAATCTTGCAAAAATAAAAGCCTACCTATTAAATCAATACCCTTACTCTCTTTTTTCTTCATCGGATGTAAGTAAGGATAGTAAACAGCTAGATGCCACCTTATTCACCAAAAAATTAGATGAACTTGAGGTTGGTTGTTATATAAAATTTATGGTTTTTACTAAATCTTATGGAAAAATGGAAGGACACTCCATGCTAATAAAAAAAAACCAGGATAATACGTATTCATTTTTTGATCCCAATAAAGGAGAGCAGCTTAAGTTATCCTCTTCTGAGCTTTGCCTCAAATTAAACAAATCACTAAAGTTATATAATGCAACACATATGGCTTTTGTTGATGGTCTAAAATACATAAAAAGCTTAAGTCAGCCCGCTGAATGTAACACCTCTTTATCAAGAGTTCATCTTAATGTGATGAAAATTGACCCTCTGGATCGGCGCGCCAATATAGATGCTGTTTTTAATTTATCATCTGATCCATTATTTAAGAATGAAGATAAAACTTCTTCTCGCTATATTAATGAGTTAAGAACTATTCTTAGAAGAATAGATCATAATAACGAAATGAATATTGTAAAAAGCATCATTGAAATTAAGAGAATTTCTAAAATGGAACCTGAGCCAGATGAAAATATCCATGTTCACTCATTGAGATCTATATTTAATAACCCTACCTCAACTACCTTTGCAACTATCCGCTCTAATTTATATAAAGATCCACAAATACGTAAAATTATGGCTGAGCCCGATTCTCATGAACAAACAATGCTACATAACAGTGTTTAAAGAATGAGGATGGTAATAACTTTTTTTTCTCTTTATGAATTAGATAACATGATCCTGACAACAATATTTATATCGATGAGACACTTTTGATGTATTTGTTTATTTAGATGATTTACGCACGTATTATGCGCTATAGTATAAACAACATTACATAACAGAGCATACTATGATGAACGTAATTAATCTTAATAAAAAAAGAAAGGCTAAAAATCGTTTAGAAAATGAAAAAAAAGCGTCTGAAAATCGCATTAAATTCGGAAGGACCAAAAAAGAAAAGCAGATAGAGAAACAAGATAATGAGCGTAGCGAACGATTTCTAGACGGCCACAAGTTAGAAAAAAATGAAGAAAAATAAGGGGAAGCTAAGAAAACAAGCTATAGTAATATAAATATAAAAGAAATTGTCCAAATAACTATCATCCCAGGAGTTAGTTATGAACAAGTTAATTATTAAAGTATTACCCATAGTTTTGTTGGATTTTATCCTGCCCACACTTTTGATACCTAGAACTGCCTCCGCTCAAAATAATTATATTGCCACACAAAATGCACAGAAAGAAGAAATACAGCATGCCGAAAAATTTGCTGAGCGATTATCAGCTCAAACAACGGTTCCACTTAAATACAGCATGGTAGGCTATTTAGAATCTTGGGGGAAGATAGGCATAGAAGAGGCAATCGCTAATAACTATAATGTAATTGTCATCGCATTTGGCACTATTGATGGCGATCAAATAGGCATGAATTTAAACTGTGGTCCAACTATGCCTGATGGTTGTTTTTTACCATCTGTACGATGGTGGCCTGAACCACCCGATTGGATACCAAACTTTACAAATAGTGTTGCATTTGCTCACAGCAAAGGTGTAAAAGTTTTACTTTCTTTTGGTGGCGCTAATAACACCTTTAAACCTGGAACAACGAATAGTGAGACACTTGCACAGAGCATAGTACACTATCTAGAAAGTCTAAATTTAGATGGCATAGATTTTGACTTAGAACATATCTCAACAACTGATTTTCCTGGAAATTCAACCGAGCGACAACAGTATTTATCTGCTTTAATAAAACAAATAAAACTCCTTAACAATAAACTGATAATAACTAGCGCACCTCAAATAAACCCAGTACAAGGTTCCTCTGGAACAGCAATACAATTTGTTAACACTGGATCTGAAACAGTGTATAACGATGCAATAAGTAATAATCTCTTTGATTATATATTTGCACAAGCATATAACACGCCTGGATTTACAGTTGACAACCAATGTGTTGTACAATGGCAAAATGTGGGCGATGAAACATACCCTACGTTTATTAGCAAAATTGCCCCATGCTTAGAAAAATTGTTGCCTAAAGGATCTAAAACAAAAATCATGGTAGGAGAGCCTGCGAATTCGAGCGAAAGCGCAGGGCGTGGCGCGTTAGAACATGGAACCTACAATGAAATAGCCAATGAATATCAAAACATTAAGGGATTACCCTCATTTGGCGGTGCGATGACTTGGAGCATCAATGAAGATAGCAAAGCTTCCGATGATAAAGGTCCAAGAACACCCTATTCATTTTCTAGTGCTTTAGTGCCAATATTATCAAATTAAGAAGTTTGAATTATTTTGTCTCATCTTAATACAAAGCACTAAGGAATAACAAAATTCAACCTAGCATATAAGTACCGTCCCCTCTTTGATGTTGGGTACACTAAACCCAACACTTGTCTCAAATTTTCAATTTAATACAGTCAAAATTTCATATAACATAAATCAACCACTTAGATCGCCACAATATCTAAATGATCAAATATTAGACAATAAATACAAAAAAACTTATAATATATGCGATTTAAACAGATAACACAGAAAATTTTATGAGATGAGCCATGGTAGAAGATTTGTTAAGTAATATAGGCAACCTCTCACAATGTGGTCGGCATTGGGGAAAAGAGGTGGATTTAAGTCAAATAACCCACTTTTCTGGAAAATCAGAGGCATTGGAAACAAACATAAATGGCGTCCTTGGACTCAATGGCAATGAACCTGGCCAAGGCCCCTTTTGTATCTTACATAACATTGAAAATAGCCCAATTAAGATGATTTGGACTGCAGGACTTACTGGATGCATGGGGTTGGCCATTACAGGTAGAGATAATTTAGGTCGATTGAATGTTTTCTTTAGCCATGCGCGACATTATGATAAAGCCGACGCAACCCATGATAAAAACAATCCTATTTATTGGGCTCGTCGTTTTATTCAAGAGCACCAAGATGTGCGTATATTTTGGGGAAGTGATTTTTTCTTTGGCACTCGCCATACCCATGAAGGAATATATCATCGCCAACAGGCACAAATAAAACTAAGCAATGCATTAGGTTGCTGGGTTCGTTTAAATGATTCTGTTATATCCAGAGAGTTAGTCTTCTTACCTAAATTAGGTCTTTTAAAACCAGGAAGACCTTCTGAAATTTATGTTCAATTAGAAAAAGAACAAGATTTACAGCATAAAGTCGCGTTTTCTCAAAGTAAATGTTTACAACAATTTGAATTTGATAGAGCACTTAAAGAAAGTATTGATCAACAATTGCAGCGTGCAAAAAGAGACCGGAATAAATCAATTAGATTTTATTTTCAAGATCAATTTCGTGACACTAAAATTGCTGTTTTGCAACTTTTATCGGATGCTTATCATGTTGGTAATTTTGATATTATTCAACATCTTGCTGTTTATGCTCGAAAAAAAGAATCCCCATTTTCTGGATCTAAAACTGGCATTAGCTCAAATACCGCGAAACTCATACTCGCAGCATTTGAAGATTCACTTGAAAAAATTAGAAATATGAATAAAAACGGATGTGGCTTAGCAGAAAATGGTTTTCAAATAGGCTACAAACAATTTCTAGAACTCACTAATACAATGGATTCTAGTGAATTCTATCAGAAAGATAAAACGATAGACTGGCGACCATCTTAAGAATTAGACATCTTTGTGGCTGAATTATAACAACTAGTCCAAAATAGTACTATAGTAAGGAAAAAATAGAGTAATTGTGAATATAAAAAAACAATGGCCATTATTCATCACCTATTTTGCACTAGCAGGTTTGGGGCTATACCTCATTTTACAAATCGTTAGTCCCGCTTATGCTAACATCCCTTTATTCTTGTTATTAACAATCTGTGGAATCCCATTATTAGCACAAATTATCTTCAAATTATTCAATGGAAATTTTGGTGCTGATTTATTAGCTGCATTAGCACTCATCAGTGGTGTCATCTTACATGAGTATCTCGCATCGGCAATAATTATTTTGATGCTTTCGAGTGGCCAATCGTTAGAACGTTATGCTATGAAAAAAGCATCTTCGGTATTATTAACGCTTGCTGAGCGTATGCCTTCCATAACACATCGTAAAATAAATAATCATATCGAAGATATTCCCTTAAACAATATTCGCCTCCATGACGAAATTGCAATTTATCCGCATGAGACATGCCCTATTGATGGCATCGTTATTGAAGGTCATGGATCCATGGATGAATCCTATCTTACAGGAGAACCTTATCAAATATCAAAAGCTCCCGGAGCTTTTGTTTTGTCCGGAGCGATAAATGGCGAATCAGTATTAGTGATAAAAACTACGCGTCTAGTCTCTGACTCCCGCTATACCTCAATCGTAAAAGTTTTAGAGGAGGCAGAACAGAAGCGTCCTTTAATAAGGCGACTTGGTGATCAGATAGGTATGTTATTTGGACCTATTGCGTTAATATTTTCAATTGCAGCCTGGTATTTTACTGGAGATGCAACAAGATTCTTGGCTGTTTTAGTCATAGCAACTCCATGTCCTCTGCTTATTGCAATTCCTATTACAATTATCAGTGCCATATCAAAAGCGGCTAGAAAATCTATTATTATTAAAGATCCGACAGTGCTTGAACAATTGCCTGTATGTAAAACTGCAATTTTTGATAAAACGGGAACGTTAACCTATGGCAAACCAGTACTCACAGAGATAACGACCACCTCTCATTACACCAAAGAGTATGTGCTTCAATATACCGCAAGCCTTGAGCGTTATTCAAAGCATCCTCTTTCTTCGGCTATTTTAGATGCTGCTGAAAAAAAACATCTTGTACTACTTCAATCATCCAATATTTCTGAAATCCCTGGTCAGGGATTAGTAGGGATGATTAATAATCATATAATACACATAACCGGTAGAAAAAAATTATTAAATACACACCCGCAATTCACGTCCATGTTATCTGATGAGAAAGAAGGCCTTGAGTGTATTGTACTTATTGATGATAACATTGTGGCAACACTTCACTTTCACGACGAAGCTCGACCCGAAAGTAAGCCTTTTATAGGACATTTAAAACCGGCCCATCAATTTAACAAGGTTATGATAATTTCTGGAGACAGGGAATCAGAAGTTACTTATCTTGGACAGCAATTACGTGTAACTGAAATTCATGCCTCACAAACCCCAGAACAAAAATTGACCATCGTTCGTCAAGAGGTAGAAAAAGCGCCTACTGTGTTCATGGGGGATGGTATTAATGATGCTCCGGCTTTGACTGCTGCAACAGTTGGCATTGCATTTGGGGAGTTCAGTAATGTTACTGCAGAAGCTGCGGGTGCAGTTATTATGGAAAATACCTTTAATAAGGTCGATGAACTTATCCATCTTAGTCTGAATACAAGGAAAATTGTTTTACAAAGTGCTGTGGGTGGTATGTTCTTAAGCATCATTGGAATGTTTTTTGCTGCACTGGGCTATGTTCCACCTGTAACAGGAGCCATCCTTCAGGAAATTATTGATATATTGGCGATAATGAATGCTTTGAGATTAACATGGGAAACAGACATTAAAATTGATTTGCCACAATACACTGCATAAAAATTCTTTGGCAGAGTCCCCTTTTTATGTGAAAAACCATCCCCTTGCATACAGGTATAGCAATAGAAATTTTGATATTTTTGGTTTTATTAGGATACGACCAATCTATTTTATGATGTTTTTTGAATTTTCGATTGATTCCCAATTGAACATACATGCTCTGGAGAATTTATATAAGAATCATTTTGAAACAACCAGATTTCATTTAAATCATTTGGATGGTATTTTGCGCTATAATAAATAGAGCTAATGATACCAGAGGAGAATGAATATGGTACATATATATGAAGGTGAAGGCCAAGTTAACAAATTAGCGCGAAAAATAGCAATAAAAGCGGCTCTTCACGAAAAGACTGAGGGACTTATTAATAGAAAAAAAGTACCAGATCATGCAGCATCAGTTAGGGCCATTGCCAAACTTTTGAATAAAATAGAATCATATGACACAAAAAACGGATTTGATGACGGTAAAAATACTGCCTATTATGCACAACAAATAGCAGAAGGTTTTGAGCGAGAACTAAAAGCTTTTTTGGCAGACACGAAACATATAAAAAAAGATAGCCATGATTATAACCAACGTGTAAGTACTTTTAATGATAATTGTCACCAAATTATAGTGCAAAATATAAAAGGAGTATCTCGTGAGCCAACTTTCTGGAATTTTATAGCGCCAGCAATTAATGGCTTCTTGAAACTTATTGGGGCTGAACCCTATAAATATGATACAACTAAATTTGCTAAAAACCAGGATATTAGGGAGGGACTTAGAGAATTAAAAGATACTGGAGTTGGAAAAGATAAAATTGAAGAGATTGATAAGGGAAATGAATATACTGGCCCAGGTTAATGAACTTATAGTCTCGTTTGAATGCTATTAAACCCAAGAAATTGGCTTCTAGATCGCATTGCCGCATTAATGTTAGGGCGTGTTGATAATTAACGATCAACTCACCTAATAATTAACATCATATTAATACACTCGAACTTTTGGCAGCTCCGACCATCGGGTAGTATAGGCCGGTGATTTAAGCTCTGCACACATGGCCCAAGGCTTGGAATAGCCTTCAGCAGCCAAACGAATCGTACTACGACCGTATTTTTGATTGATTTGGTCAAAAACACTCATTAACTGTTCAGTGTGATGAAGTTGTTCGTCACTAGGCTGATGAAACAAATCTAATTGACGTAGATCTTTGGGAGTTAAGTCTTTAAGACACACTCCTGCTTTTTTATAATAATACCCCAGTTTAAAAATACGCCTTAAGCATCGCTTGGCAATTGTAGTAATTAATTGTAAATCATCAGTTGGATTAATGAATTTAAATTCTATCGATTGGAAATGCTGCGCTAAATCCTTCCGAAATCGATTCGTATGAACAAAAACCTCTATACGCTGGCAAACCAAATGTTGATACCGCATTTTCTCCACCACCCTAGCACAATGACTACTCACCGATTCAGCAATAAAAGAAAATTGGGTTTGTATCTGACCAAAGCTTTTTGAAGACATAATGTTTTGTTTCAGCTCTACCTCCTCTAAGCCCCCACAAGAAATTCCTTGAAGCTCCATGGCAGTACGCATCAAAATAACATTAAAATCTTTTTTCAAAAGATGAGGATTGGTCATTGCCAAATCGTAGGCAGTGTGGATTCCTCGTGTCATTAACCTCTTTTCCCATTGCCGCCCTACTCCCCAAACATCACCTACTGAAACTTGCTGAAGCAATTGTTCTCGATTTGAAGAGATGTGAAACACAGGGACTTTAAACACCTTTTTACATAAATGATTGGCCACTTTTGCTAATGTTTTTGTCGCTCCAATGCCAATGGATGTAGATATTCCCGTATACCTTAAAATTTTCTTTTGTAATTCCTGACAAAAACCTTCATGAAGACTGGTGGATAAACTGCTTAAATCCAAAAAAGCCTCATCAATGGAGTAAACCTCTACATGGGGCCAAGTTTCTTCAATCGTACACATCACACGATGACTGATATTGC
The DNA here is from genome assembly GCF_001468135.1 of Legionella santicrucis. GTDB lineage: Bacteria > Pseudomonadota > Gammaproteobacteria > Legionellales > Legionellaceae > Legionella > Legionella santicrucis. The sequence goes on from NZ_LNYU01000085.1 coordinate 402,261, forward strand.
CATACAATGTGTAATTGGAAGAAAAAGCTTTGATGCCATACTGTACACAACGGTCTTTAATTTTAAAATAAGGCTCGCCCATGGCAATCCCTAACGCTTTGGCTTCATTTGAACGTGCAATACAACATCCATCATTATTGGACAACACCACAATGGGGGTGTCTTTTAAATCAGGACGAAACAAACGTTCGCAGCTTGCATAAAAATTATTACAATCAATTAGAGCAAACATCTTAAAAAAGCTCTCTTTTGGGTCCGCCTACTCCTGTCCTTATTGCGCTTCGGTGTCATAATAATGTATTTTTTGATTATTGTTACAAATATCATAAGCCTAGAAAAATAGATTGTAAATCTCACCGCAAAACTAATTTATTGGAAACTACTATTAATTTTTCGAAAATATTAGAAAAAATTTCTTAACTTTTTGCACAGACAAAGGCTCCATTGCGAAAGGATCGTTAAAGTGGGAAATATCTAATAATAAAGGTTAATCATCACACACGCTTACTCTAGGTAAACCTAACTCGACTTTATTCTATAATGGAATTTAATGTATGAATATTATTCTTTTAAGCATAATAATGAACTAATTAATTTAATTTTATAATCCTCCTTTCTCATCTATTCCATACAGAAACAACTAGATTCCAAAAAATATTTTTAATATGTTAGGAGAATTGTAAATGAAAGCAACCTATCAAGATCATTTAAAATCAAAATTTAAACCAACTTTTTTTGGCTTATTTGAGACACAGTATGATTCTTTACTCAAAAATGTATATGCCTATATATATGATAAGCCTATTTGGTCTCCTCCTGCCATCACGTGCAAAGGTCCTGTTTCTGGAGGATGTAGAAATATAACCTTAGCTGAAATTCAAGGACAGTTTGAGATGTATGGATATAACCCGAAGTTACAAGCCAAGGCGCTAGCAAGAGTTGAAAAATACGTTACAGATTTTGAAGCAGCTACGGTATTGAAGCCCACTCGAGAGGAAACGGAACGCTTATTGGCAGTGCGCGATTATTTCCGAGATCATATCAAAAAGGCAACAATCGACTCAGCTCATGAAGGCTCGCTTTATACACCAAGATAACTATAAAACACTATAATTTATATACGAAAGATGGGTTCTCTATTGTGAACCCCATCCTCATGCAGCACATCGCCCCAGTAACTACAGCAGTCTTTAGAGCACATGCTCTTTAGGCCTAGGTTGCTGGATTGCTTCACTTTCGTTCAATGACAACTAGCTTTTATCCTGATGCCCAAAGAAATGACATGTATCACGAACACTTGCTGACTCAGCGTCTATTATTAGTTTGACCATTAGAGTAAATTAACCCCATGCAACGTGGTAAAAAGCACTCCTACTGCAATCCATGCAAGGATTCATTTATGGTATTGTAATCAAATTGGAATCCGCTCTCGAGTAATCTTTTCGGCTGTACTCGTTCAGAATCTGTTAAGATAACAGAGGATTCGCCGATTAGTAATTTTAATACAGATTCAGGTAGAGGCACCCCGGGCGCCCACTTAATTAATCGCAACTCTCTCAGCATTTCAGAATTACTACAGGGTTGTGGAGCAGTTATATTTATTGAGCCATCAATAAGCGTGTCGTTGTTAGCAATAAATTCAATAGCTTTCGCAACGTCTTTGATATGTACAAAGGGAACAAATTGATTACCCGAACCAAATCGACCTGCACCGAAAAAACCAGAGAGGCGATAATAAGGCAAAAGACCACCTGTATTAGAGAGAACATGTCCAAGTCTTAAATTAACCACGTTACAATTTGCTTTATTTGCTCTTTCTTCGATTTCTTTACATACGTCTACTCTGAATTTTGTTCCAGGATCGCTACCCAAAACGGGCTCACTGCCTTCAGTCAAAATCGTATCGCCAGCACTTCCATAAAATCCTGCTGCTGAGGCTTGTAGGTATTTTAATGGTTTTTCGCGAGCTCTATCTATATTCTGAATTATGGTGTCAATTACTTGAAAACGTGATTCGGCTATATCTGATTTTACTGAAGAAGTCCATCTATTAGCACCCGGATTTGATCCGCTTAAATTTAATATAATTGTATTTTTGTCAATTAAATCAGACCAATCATCATTAATAGATCTGACTTTGACTCCATCAATGTTGAGTTGTGTCTGTGCAGAACGACTTAAGCAATAGACGTCATATCCCTTTCTGATAAACTCCAAACAAACCTCTTGGCCAATCATTCCGGAACCACCTGCTATAATAATCCTTTTATCCTTTGCAACATCCTTTTTGTCAATTTGGAAGTGACCATAATAATGCAATAACGTACCAATCATAGGAAAAGAAATTTTGCCATCAAATTTCCACCCATCTTCTGTTGGTTTTTCGATCCACTCTGATTTGGGTAATAAAAACGTCGGTAATGGTATTTGGAATGAATCAAAGAATGTCAAACCTTGAGATTCATATTTTAATGATTTATCGGATTGAAGTTTTATTTGGTAAATAAATCGAAACGCTTTATCTAGAAAACCACCGATACCCTCACTTAAATACATTTGTTGGTTAAACCCGCGATAAACCGAGTGTGTGGTTGAATAGGTTTTCTGTTGAGGAGTGTTATAGCCAAATGCCCTACTCCAACGTTGTACGTCTTTAGATAAATTGACTACTTGTGCATAAAATGGTTGCTGATTCATATTACGGGGAAAACCTGCAAAAGCGCCCAGTATCTTTGCAAAAGATGAAGGCTTTTCTACGGTAACAACACCTGTACCACTACCACCAATACTTGAAGTTTTAAACTCTTTTACATGATTATCCAGTTGATTGAGTTTAGGAAAAACGCTGCCGAATACAGAAGATGGCGCATCATCAGTTATTGATAAGCGAGGGGCCTGCCAATATCTTAACTTCGTTGAGCCACCTAAGCTGAACGATACAAAATATTCAAATATACTTCGCTGTAGCGAAGGAAAAATACTACTTGCAGCCCGCATTACCCCATTTCTTATCATTTTAAGTAGCGGATTTTGAACTTGTCCTACAGACGCAATCAAATCCGCAACATTTTGCACTGTTTTAGCACGTGGTTTTCGTTCTTGCTCGTACTCAGATATGCCTTCTAAATAATCAACTCGGTTGAGCTTAGAAGCCAAGCACGCCGCATCTTCGATACATAAACCAGCTCCCTGAGCAATATTTGGTGCAGTAGCATGAGCAGCATCCCCCATCAACACCACTCGGTTGTCTTGTGATGTCCAAGGAAATTGTTCAACTCCTTGAATTTTAGCAATATCTGTTCTTAGTATTTTGTACGTCGAATTAATTAATTCTTCATAATCAACTACAATCTCACCAGAATCTGTTCGAATAGGTTTCCATTCTTTAACCAACTCTTTCAGAAATTCCTTGGTATCCTCATTAACTACCTGAACACCGTTAATTGGCGATAAATATTTGTGATCTTTTTGTGTTTTAACAGCAATAAACCAGAAGGCATTTGGTGGTTTTAGTGGAACATAACCAAAGCGAATTTCATGATTTCCATACTTTTTAGAAGTGCCGTTTCCCCATGTTTCGAATGCTTGGGACCACCATTTATGTTGGGTATCTGCAGGAAGTTGAGTATTTGCCCGAAAATATGTATAACCAAGATCGGTCTCGAGGACTGGAGGTAGTTCTAATTCAGACATCAGACAATTTCTGATTTTTGAATGAATACCATCACAAGCGACGAGTAAATCACCTTTATACTTAGTACCATCAACATTAACCACAATTTGATCATTGTCTCTTTCGTATCCGCTAATTTTTTGTGACGTTATGATTTCAACATCATCTCGATTTTTTAAACCTGCTGACAGCATATTGATTAAATCATCACGGTTTAAACATTGGACAGGGAATCGGTCGCCAAAATCTTCATTTGCTCGTGCCAATATTTTGCCATCTGCATTTCGGTAGCTCGGAAATGGCATGATATAACCAAATTGTTCTATAAAATTTTGATAGTTGGGTATATTCTTTAAGACAGTCTGGCTTGGTGGCCAAATGCCTATTCCTCCACCAATACTTTGCTCATTACTATCGCAAAATGGCCGAGATTCGAATAAGGTTATATGAAACTTAACATTTTTATTACCATGGATTAATAAATTAGCCAAAGTCAATCCCGAGATACCACCACCGACTATTAGAACATGAACTGATTTAACCATGTTTTTATCCTTCACTATGCCAGTTATTGCCTATAAAATATAAATAAATTAGCACAATATGCTCATGAATTAAATGATATGGGTTATATTTTTGCGATCGCGCGCAAAAATATATTAATTTGGCTTATGAATAGTCTAAGCGATAATACCATTTAAGCAGGTCTAATTAAATATCTAGAAAAAACAGTGGATATAATTTATTTTTGCACCCATTTTAACTCCAATGAAAAAGATGGTAAGGATATTCCTCAGCGAAGAAGGAAAAGCGGTGCTAAATCGTTTGCGACTGAATCAAAGCTCAAAGATAGGTGAGCGAGCGCATTATGTATTACTATCTAATGAAGGCAACTCTGTCTCAGAAATAGCAAAACATCTAAGCCGGAATGAACATACAATCAGGTTGTGGCCCCACCGTTATATAGAAAATGGAGTGGTAGGATTAGCGACTCGAAACAAACCAGGCCGTCTTGCAAAGAAAGCGCCTGTGATTGAATCCCATCTTACCGATGCTGCGAAAAAAGCAGGTATCGTAAAATCGTTGATGAAATCAGCCAAAATGCGGTCCAGGATATTGAACTACTATTCGCGGATGAATCCCCACTTGTCGCATCAACTCTATGTAAACCGCGGCTGGTTTAAGCGCGGTGAAAAAAAGTAGTGAATACCGTTAAAAAATAGATTAAGTTAAACAATTTTTAACGGTATTCACTACTTTTCTTGAAAATTCCATTTATGCGAGTTTTTCTTTTGATTGATTAAACTTCGCACTTCCATCAACTCCGGAAACTCTCAATTTTTCAAGCAATTATATCAGAGTAGGCCTAAACAAATTCAAATTAATCTACCTTTTCAACTAAATGCCTATATCATCGCAATTATGAATCGATTCACAATCGAATGCTAAATCCGTATTCAACTGTGAATCTGAGAATGGCTATTATACAGTTCAAATTGATCTTCGTTTTTATACCCTTACTTTTTGACCATATCCAGTGCTAAGTTGAACCAAACTCTAGATCGATAAATTTGGGCCACTTTTTAGATTTAATTTATCTTTTAAATCAGCTCCAAGTTCCTTATCGCTTAACAAAGTCTCCACTACTTTACCAAGAGTTCCTGAAGTTAAAGCACCTATATCAGTTTTATTTAATGGTTCTGCATCTTCATATTCAAATTGATTAATTAGATGTTCTATAGCGTCTAACTTTTGAGTCTTACTGTATCCGGATAGTCCCACATAACTGAAAAGTGATTCCACTTTTCCATAAGAATAATTACTGTCTCTATTGTTAAGCGTATTAATATAATCTTTAAAGCCATCTTTTAATTTTTCCAATTTGCGAGCTTTTATTCTTAGTGCCGTCTCTTCGACTTTAGGAGATTCTAATTGTTTTGCGATCTTTAATTGCTCCTCCTCTGTTAATCTTTTAGGATGTTTACGATTATCCCAGTTTAAAATAAATTGCGGTTTTGTCGGGTCAATGTCTTTATCATACCTTGAATTTTTTTTATAATTTTCTTGATGATAATGTTTTGCTGCTTCAATTACATCAAACTCTCTTTTTTTTCTAGTAATTATGTCTAATTGTCCTTGGGTTAAGCCATCTACTTCCACAAGCACCACATTTTCAGCAGAAGATGGACTTCCTTCACATCCAGGATGATGTGGCTCCCCAGGCAATACTGCTTTTGATACAATCACAGGAGCGCGTTGATTGATAAATGTATCTAAGGTCATGTTTCTTGGATCATCTTTGCCATAATATAACTCAACAAAATAATGCTCAGGAATTATTTGATTACCAGTACAAAGACCACCTACAAATACCCTTGCGCCTTCAATTTTTATCAAATCCTTATCTTGAAGTTTGACAATCTCACTCATATTTTTTTCTCTTAGCTCCCTTAGTTCTTTTGAACCGACTTTGGGCAGTGGTTTAAGTTTTTTTATATCTAGATTATTACCTCTAGCAAAACTCACCATTTCCTTTAGAGCATACTTTTGCCTTATTTTTTCCGCTTCTGGATTTTTTTCGAGTAATTCTGACAACTCCTCTGAAACATGGTTATATTCTCTTCTATTGTTTTCAGCTTCCAATTGATTTCCTTCTTTAGCGGCTTTTAAGTACGCCTCTTTTAATTCTTTTTTCTTAATCATTTTTTGGCCTATACTTATAGCAGTTTTAAGATGTGGTACTTCTTCTCGCTCTTTATTTTCGGAATTATGTAGTGAATAAGGTGATTCTTTTGAAAATTCATCATCCCCAACAACAGCTGCCTCTGCAAATGATAATATCGTTTCATATTGTGTATAATCATCTGCTAGTTTATTAGTTAGTGCAGTAAATTCTGTATGTAAGTCTCGATCACTCATCTCTTTTCCACTTAATGCAAAGTACTCACATGCTTGTTGCTCCATTAAAACAATGTGCTTCTCCCTCATAATTTTCTCCAGAAAGAAATATAGATACAATTATATTCTAGTTTAGTTAAAGAGCTTTTGCTGATTCCAACAGGTACAAACGACAACTTGCTTGTTCAGGATGATAGCTTCCTTATATCTATGGTTTTTAGACTTGCTATTACATGCCTCTTTTATTGAGTAAACGACGGGAACTGCTGTAGTGAAGGATGCCAAAGCTGTTTACTTCACCCCGACAGCACTAAATTTTTTCCTGGGGAGAGAGCAAGATGCGAAACTCGGAATCCATTTTTTGTTTGTACAAATACAAAAACACTGGATAAACTTGAGCGAGTCCTGGAAATAGGCAGAGCATAGATACAGAATAATTGAATTCGCCTATTTAAATCGGGAAAAGTTTTCCTTTATGGAATAATTTAGATTTATTTTTTATAATCAGTGCATAATGCGCAATATTCAGTTTTGCAAAAAAATACTGTTCAAATTTCTTGTAAAGAAAGATGAAAATCAGATTCAATCAATAAACTATGATTCCGAGGAATGATTTTCCATTCAAACCCTTTTGTAGAAAGCTTTTCGGATGCGATTATGACATATTCTGAAATAGAATCTTTATCCCTACAAAAATACATAGTTTCTGGTTTAGCCTGAGCAGAAGTGCAATAACGAAATGCTACTACATGTTTTCCATTAGTAATACAAATATTAAAGTAGCACACGGCTTTTGGATAATTTGTTTTTACTAATTTATTAATAAGAGTCAAAGTTTCCAATAATACTGTATGTATATCCTGAGAATTTTTAATTTTTCTTTGTTTTGACAATTGCAAAAATAAAGCAAATATCAATTCTGAATCAGTTGTTCCTTTTATCCAGTTATAAATATCATCCTCCAACAAATGATGAATTTGACGTCTTATTTTTTCAAAATAGGGAATCCAACCATTATGCATGAATAACCAATTTTTATAGATAAAAGGATGACAATTAAATTGAGAAATACCTCCTGTACTTGCTGCTCGAACATGAGCAAAAAAAAGCGATGATTTTGTTTTTTTTGCCAAATAAGAAAGATTTTTATCATTCCATGCAGGAAATAGCGAAGTAAATAATGCCGGGTTTTTATCAAATGAAGTATACCATCCAACTCCAAAACCATCCCCATTGGTCACCGTATGTGATTCTTGAGAAATAAGACTTTGTTTTACAAGGGAGTTTTTTGGTTTAATTACAAGATCAGATAATAAAATATTTTCTTTCCCTATATAGGCAACAAATCTGCACATTTTCTTTACTCAAAATAGGTATATAAATTATTTTAGGAAATAATAATTAGAATAGCTAAAATATCTGGTAAATTAGTTAACATATTTTCAAAAATAATTATTCTTTTAAATTTATTAACTTATTTCTCTTCTAAACTGAATAAAAGCAATAAATAGTAACAAAGATTTTTCAGGAGTTAATTTCATTCTCTTTTGAGGGGCAATGATGAAACAATTAGACTTTAATAAATCCTCAGAAGTCACAATCGGAGTTGAATTAGAGTTTCAAATTATTGATCCTGACTCTTTTTCTCTAGTCTCTCGTGCAAACGATGTCTTAAAAAATATTCAAAAAAGTAATTATCAACAAAAAATTAAACCTGAATTGACGCAAAGTATGATTGAAATTAACTCTTCAGTTCACCATGAGATTAAAGAGCTGTATCAGGATTTACATCAATTATATGATTTTTTATTGCAGACAGGCTCACAGTTGAACGTTTTTTTCTGTGGCGGAGGAGTTCACCCTTTTCAAAAATGGACGACTCAAAATATTTTTTTTAAAAAAAAGAATATACGCGTTTTGCAAAAAAATACGAATTTCTTGCAAAAAGAGCCACTGTATTTGGTCAACATATGCATATAGGATGTAATAATCCAGAAGATGCTCTTTATCTAGCTCATGCGCTTAGTCGCTATGTTCCTCACTTTATCGCCATTTCAGCGTCCTCACCCTTTTATCAGGGCATTGATACAGGATTTGTCTCTTCAAGATCTACTGTGTTTAAAGCTTTTCCTTTCAGTGGAGCAATGCCTCTTTTAAAAAATTGGAACGGATTTTCTCGATATTTTTATGAAAGATATGAATTAGGGATTATAAAAAGTATTAATGACTTTTTGTGGGATATTAGAATACAACCTGAGTTTGGAACGGTAGAAATTAGAGTATGCGATACCCCTTTAACATTAGAAAAAGTAGTATTAATAGCGGCTTATCTTCAATCCTTATCTCTTTATCTTTTAAAAGAGCGCCCCATAAAAATTAATCAAGATTTATATTTTTTATATAATTATAATCATTTTCAGGCAAGCCGATATGGATTCAATGGGCATTTAATTGATGGATCTAGATCTAAGAAACGAATTAGCGAAGATATATTATCCACTATAAAAAAAATAAAAAAATATACGCAACAATTGCAAAATAACGAATTTATTGAATTGCTAATCGAAGTAGTAAAAAATAAAAATAATGATGCGAAGAATTTAAAAAATATTTTAAACCATACCCAATCTTTTCAAGAAGTTGTTTCTGTCCAATGCCAAGAATGGGCAAAATTTTTCTGAGAAGTTAGAACTTATGTAATATTACGCCGCCATTTTATCCAATTAAACATGCGCTTGCTGCAAAAATTTCTATCGGTGTCCTCTTAAACTATTTTGACACAGAGCTTTAAAAAAATTCATTAATTTGTCAGTACTTAGCTACATCAAGAATCAAACTACTTTTATGCCACCATACTCACCTAATTTAAACTTGATCGAACGATTGTGGAAGTTTATGCGCAGAACAATTTTGTACAATAAATATTATGAAAAGTTTGCTGGGTTCAGGACTGAGGCCATGCAGTTTTTTGATAATATTGCACAATACAACGATAAATTAAGCACGCTGCTGACAAAAAATTTTCAGGTTATTGGCATCTAAAAACTGAAAACTCATTAGCATTGGGTATAACCTTCCTCATTAGAGGGTTAAGCGTCTTACACACCAAACTCCAATCGTAAAAGAGGTTTTGAAAAAAGGAGAGGAAGTGCCTGAACTAGCACCCGGATTGAAATGTTCCACAAAAGCTCCTTCCTGAGGAAGGAGTGAATACTCTGTAGAGCTCCAAAAGTTATCGAATTGTAAGAGTGTATTGATGTTGCTTTGCATGCTTTGTGTTAAAAGGCACGATTGGCTATCTGGATAGATAAATTGATCATCCATTTCACAAATGGAAGGCAAATACCAATCTGAGAAACAACTGTTTCCGAATTGACATGGGGAGTTTCCAGCTGAGTCAATGGATTGATAACAAACCCCAGCAGCATAGTTGATCCCTGTTCCATAGTTGGGAAAATCTAATATATTATTGCTATTACATGCTCCATCATTAGAGCCATTACAGTTTGTTTGCCCCAAAGACAAAGTAGCAGGATATAATGATGCATCATTGGGAGAAGGTGTTGCGGAAAGAGAGCTATCATCAATCCCCCAGATACTATCTAAAGTTAAAGACCATTCGATGTTGGATTGAGGAGTAATTGCAGCCACCGATCCGCCAATATTTGCCGTTGAAGAGGTCGAGTCATCCACTGAAAAAAGATAGCCTCCTTGATATTGACATCCATAGCCCAATACGATCGCATTGATGGAATAACTGGGCAAAACTTGAAAAGAGCTCGCAACCGGAGCAGTTCCTCCGGTACAAGGAGTACTCGCATTATTATTGGAGGCAGTGGTACCAGGTGTGATAGTGATAGTACAAAAACCTCCATTGGCATTTAATGGTGTACTGGTGGTACATGTTGTTCCAATCGTTACATCATTTGGCAGATTAGGAGTAAAATCCGCATAGGTTGCAGGTACGGCACTTAGCGTAATAGGTGAGTTAGAAGTATTAGTCAGCGTAATAACTCTTGCTATACCACCGCTTCCTAAACTGGAAAGAGCTAATGTCGATGGATTTATGGCTAATCCATTTATTGGGATGACCGAGCTGGAATAACCTGCTAAATAAGCAGCTGTTCCATGGTTGCTACTGGCTGTGACTTTAAAAGAATATTCCGTATTATTGCTTAATCCAGTAACTACACAACTTAAAGCAGAAGTTGGATTACAATTGTTTGCTACAAGATTGTAGTTCGTTGGTGATCCAGTTAGCCCATAAGTAACTGTGTAGCCAGTAATAGGAGAGCCACCTGTATAAGCTGGCGCTGACCAACTGACAGTAACTTGTCCAGCGCCGGGAACTACCATTACAGCACTAGGAGCGTATGGAGCGGGAAGTATTTCTAGATTAATAATTTGTTGTTCTTGCGCAGCAGCATTGTATTGCGCGTTGCCAGCTTGATTGGCATCGATAATACAAGTACCAACACCGGTAAACGAGACTAAAGTTCCATTAATACTACAGGCTCCGCTTGAACTACTTGCATCAATCGAAAAAACCACTGGATTACCTGAAGCACCGCCAGTTGCAGATACAGTATAGGTTCCACCTACTGCAGGATCTGTAGGCGTACTAGTAAACGTTATGGTTTGGTCTATCTTATTTACGGTAATGATTTGTTGTGCTTGTGTGGCAGCATTGTAGTTCGAATTACCGGCCTGATTGGCATCAACAATACAAGAGCCTGCCCCAGTAAATGATACTAGATTTCCAGTGATGTTGCAAGCACCACTCGTACTTCCTGCATCAATAGAAAAAACTACAGGATTTCCGGATGCACCACCAGTTGCCGTTACGGTATACGTCCCCCCTATAGTGGCATTGGGAGACGGTGTACTGGTAAAGGTGATGGTTTGGTCTGCTTTATTTACCGTAATGATTTGTTGGACTTGCAGCGCTGCATTATAATCTGAATTGCCGGCCTGATTGGCATCAATAATACAGGTACCTGTGTTTGCAAACGAAACTAGATTCCCGCTGATGCTGCAGGCGCCAACTGAACTCGCCCCATCAATAGAGAACA
>NZ_LNYU01000085.1:413913-414441 GCF_001468135.1 Legionella santicrucis
GCCGGCCTGATTGGCATCGATAATACAGGTACCTGTGTTTGCAAACGAAACTAGATTCCCGCTGATGCTGCAGGCGCCAACTGAACTCGCCCCATCAATAGAGAACACTACCGGGTTTCCTGAAGCACCGCCAGTTGCCGTTACGGTGTAGGTACCTCCTACTGTGGAAGATGAAGGAGGAGTGCTCGTAAACGTGATGGTTTGGTCTATTTTATTCACAACCATGATTTGTTCTTCTTGATCTGCAGCGTTGTAATTTGCATTTCCAGCTTGATTGGCATCAACAATACAGGTACCGTCGCCCGTAAAGGACACTAGACTTCCGCTAATAGTACAAGCACCACTCGTGCTGTTTGCATCAATAGAAAAAACTACGGGATTTCCTGAAGCACCGCCTGTGGCCGTTACTGTATAAGATCCACCTATAGTGGGATTTGTTTGCGGTGTGCTGGTAAAGGTGATGGTTTGGTCTGCTTTATTTACAGTAATGATTTGTTGGACTTGTAGCGCTGCATTATAATCTGAATT
>NZ_LNYU01000085.1:414451-428955 GCF_001468135.1 Legionella santicrucis
GGCGGTGTGCTGGTAAAGGTGATACTTTGATTTTGTTTTGGTAAGTTGGAGTTTACCTGAAGTGTAGCTGCGACTGTATTGCTCATAGCAAACAAACAATATCCGGTTTTCGCATTAAAAGAACACCCTGAAATACCATAGTTCGGAGTGATTATTTTAATGCCTGCGTTCGGATAATAGTGTTTTGCTACAGTGGTAATTTGTAAATCCTGTTTCGTGATATGAAAATTTTGACAAGATACAGGTCCTTTGCCGTTTAAACATAAAGTTACATCAGTCGATGTATTTGCTCCAGATTGGACAACATTAAATAAGCTTCCTGGTTTGGCCAGAGCCAATGAGCTGAGCAACATAAGTATGCTCATGGATAGTTTATTAAGGCGTCCTTTCATCATTATTTATCCCTCTTTTTGCAAGCTAATTTACAACATCCTACATTTGAAGTACATGTATTGAATGGCTATAATTCATTTTTAATCTTTTTAAAATACACATGATTCAAAGAACAGGCGGTGCAAATCTCCCCTTACATTATGACAAAGTACCTTTATGGTTAAGTGAGCGCATGGCTAAATTAGGTGTGATCATGGCTCAGGCTATTGTTCATCATTATGGAAAAGATGAATTTTTGCGACGTTTAGCTAATCCATTTTGGTTTCAATCATTTGGTGCGGTTATGGGAATGGGTTGGCATTCATCTGGAATCACCACGAGCGTTATTGGGGCTCTTAAACGAGGTTTAGGCCCTTTAACTCAAGAGCTTGGAATTTATATAGGGGTCGTGTGGAGTAACCACCAAAAGTGTTAATTCTGGATTATTCCCTATCAGTCTTAACTTGCTAAACTAACTTTATGGAGAAAATAGTGTTGTTCTTTTTCCTTCTTCTGAATGCTCTAAATGAGTTACATTAGGTTGATAAAAGGTATAGCGTCATTTCGAATGAATAGATTATTTATAGGTTTCATCATTTGCCCTTAATTTCTTATCACCGTTAAACACGCACTGCGCACAATACGGCATTCGCATACGAAGATCCGGTGTGCAGGTTATTAATAATTTGATCCGTGTTTTTCGAAAGCCGCCCCTGGCCTAAATAAAAAAAGCGGTAGCCGCATTCCAAAGGCATCTCGCCAAACACGTTCGCTAATTGAAGACCTACGCCTGCGGTGGTACTGAACGTAGTGGAGGTGTGGCCTGAAAATGCATTATCAGGAGTCGTGATGCCTCCATCCAATGAATGCTCGGAAAATCCTCCAGCACGCATGAAATTAGGACCAATCCCTGCATCAACAGTCAAGAACAAATTGGGAACAGAAAGACTCTTTTTGGCTTTCACTGCCGCATAAACAGGGTAATGGGTTAGATTATAACCGTAGGATAAATTAGTGAATAAATCTTCTTGAAATACTGCTCCTGATACCGAAGTTTTGGGCAAATAAAAGAAATTAACGCCATAACTGAATTGCACTCGACCCGAATTATGCCCATCTATATAATAACCCAAACCAACCAGACCATTTGAACCATCCCGTTTGCTTAACGTAAGGTCATCACCAATTAAACCGTCAATGTCAATGTGCTGCGCTTTGCCTTGATGGCTCCAATAACCACCCGCTTGAAATACAATATGAGCTTGTTTGAGTGCTGAAATAAATGATGGAAAACTCAATCGCTGAGACGATTCAACTACAGAATCATGACTGGCATAGGCTACACTACACCCTAATAACAGCAAACTACTCCATATCCTTTCTCTCATCAACACTCCGTTAAAATAATCTTACCTCAATCAGCTTAACAAATAGAGACACAAAAAAATACTCCATTAAAAATAGAACAATAGCGTTGCTGGTTAAGACAATCTAAAGAGCCTGCTCAAATAATCGATTTACACGAAATCCAAGCAGCAAGAAAATCTGCCACTATAAACGTTATCCTGGGTTGCTTATCTAGTTTTTCAAAAGTCCTCTGACTGGCTCATAGATAATCGGGAATTTTACCTTGCCTTAAGAGAATGCCTCTTTAACGGACGAGAGGGGATCAATACCTGTACTCATAGGGGTGTAGCCTCTTGAAATTAATGAGGCTGTAGGTTAACTAATCCCCCTGTCTTTAGTCACGCACGTTTGCCGAAAGCTCCGTATCCAATTAAACATCTATTATATTATATAATATTTTATTATCAATTGTGGATTTTATGATTTATCATATTGATTAATATGGTAATTAAATTTACTCCAAGGCTATAAAATTCATAATTATCTCCACTGATTCATCAATTAAATACTTTGACGTATCGATTACAATTTGTTTGCTTTCCCAAAGCTCATAATTACGATCCAAAACAGCCTGCCATGTAGGTAGTTTATGGCCCTCTATATCTGCAATACGCTCCTCCACGCGACTTTTATGTATTTTTTCATTAGAACAAATAAGTTCAATCTCAATAAAATCAGATTCAGTTTGTTTCGCTACCTGTTGCCAATCTTTGCGTGTTATAGCAATCGGATTTTTTATCATTTTCACTTTTTCTTAAAAATGTGCAAGTTTTCCACCAGATGATTTCGAAAATATTAACTTTAAAAAGTTAGGGCGCGTTGACAATTCATCCCTCCACCTATGTACCGCGACTTGTCAACACACCCTACTTTTTTGTGCTTCTAATTAATATTTCAACACATGATGCAACAACGATTATTTACCATGGCTTCATTTTTGAAAAAGGAGAAGGATTAAAGAGTTCTAACGCCTCATTTTTCTCTTTATTTTGCGTTGTTTCATCTTGCACATGGTGCTTATTTTTAATAGATGGTTTTGGTTCCATTGACAAAGGTGTAGGAACAGAACTTTTTGTTTCCTTGTCTTCATCCTTCGTTTGTAATTTTGGATTTTGTGAGGGCAGTAAATTATTAGCTAACTTCTGGATAAATTCATCATATAGCTTTACTGTAGGTAAGCTAATGTGAAGTGAAAGTATATTTCCTTCTTCATCTTGAACCGTGTTGATGCAATCATCTGATAATTGATGTTGTTCTTTAAACCCATTAAACTCCTTTATGATAGTGCTCATAAATTTTTTTAACTCTTCTCTCTGTTCTCTTGATAATGAATTAGGATCACACTGCAAGCTAATAGTCAGCGTCATCAATTCGCGATCAGTGTTAACAATTAATAATCCTTTAACAACTAGCTCAGCAATTACCTCTGGATTATAACTTTTTTTATCTAACTGAGACTCAGTGCCGTCTTCCTCACTACCTTCGATGAAACCGAACTCACCACTCAACTCTTCAGTAACATCAACTAATCGGTCTGTCTTGCTCAGGGATTTAGCATCACCCTTGCTGGCTTTTTCTTCTGATGTATTACCAGAGCCACTTCCCTCACCACCGCCACCGCCGCCACCACCTCCATGTCCGAAACAACGAGGAACTGGAGCAGTTTCTTTAAAACAAATCTTACAACGCGCTTTTGCTGATTCAGCAGCAGCCTCTTTTTTTTCTGCTTCTTTTCTAAATTGTTGTAATGCTAATGCAATGGAAGACTCTTTGGGTTCGACTTTAGATATCATGGTATCTTTCCTAATGCTTTCTATATCAGAATCTGTTTTATGAGATTTAATGGTCAATGAACTTAAATTTTCTACAAATAAGGCTCCTAATTTGCCAACTTTTGCTTTCATACTTTGCTCCGTCGAGGTTACTGCTCAATAAATTCATTATATCAAAATATAAATTGCCAATTGTATAAAATTTGTATAAAAAAAGGGGCAAACTCCTACAGTATATAATCAAAAAAGCCTCACTTCCCTAATAAGATACTTTCTTTTGCTATCAACGTAGGCGATGCAAAAGCTTTTTCAGCAAACCAATGAGCATATACTTCAATATCAGGAGTTAAAAAGACTTTAAAGTCCCATCCTAATTCGTCATGATTAAAAAGTCCTAATTCAATATTTTTTGCTTTAGCTAACCCTCTTATCATCCATTCTACAATTGCAGAATTTCCTCGACCAACCGGTTGCAATCGCGCAAGCCCATGAGCAATTTTTCCTGCATTAATTAAGAACTCATCGACGCCCTCAGCAGAGTTCCAATTACAACATGACTCAAAATAAGGTTGAATTAATTCAAATTGGACTTGAAAATAACTGGATTTGCTAGCATAGTTTTCTGCAAAAGGTGTCATGCAATGATCAATAACAAGAGTTGTTCGATTGTCTTGTTTGCCATAATCATGCAACGTAATCGTAAGTACCACTTCATCTTCAATAAATGGGAAAAGAGAATTCGTATTTTTTTCGTGTAATTTGGCGCGCTCATCCTCAGTTAATTTAATGCGAATAATATATTTGATTTTCTCTTCATGATCATTTTTTTGTTCTGTTACTTCAATGTTCTCCGTAGGTTTATTGATTAACTCATGAATGTGCTCGTAGATCTCATTTTTTTGTGAAGGTAAATCTCTATTTAAATTAAATTCATCTGTGGATGCAAATCCTGGTTTATTAAATAACCCAAATTGATGTCTTAAAGGACCATGTTTTAAAATTTTAGCTACTTCTCGCCTTTTATTTGCTAACCAAGCGTAGGTACATCCTACTTGGATGGATAATAAGTCTTCTGGGCAACGCAGATCTTTATGGATTACTGGAGGCTTCTCCGGAAAGAAGGAAAATAGATCACCTAATTCATTAATAACTGCCTCAGTATATCCTAACCATGCGTCCTGTTTGCTTGCATCAAAATCCTTTAAACGATCCTTAGAAGACACTGTTGAAAACACACTGTTCGGATTACTGCTTATTTGCAGATCTTTACCTTTATCTTTCATAATAAATCTTTTTCTGTTGAACCTTATACAAGTGTAGCGTATCAAAAAAGACATACTGGAAAATGATACAGCACCTCTTTAACTGCTAATTATCACAAGGAGTTTGACAATCTATAAACAGACTTATCCCCAGAAAATGTGTATAACTTAGAAAAGCAGATTTCATTTAAAAATAACTAAACCCCAGATAAAATAAGGAAAGATTCAAAAATTCGAGAAAAGATTCAACCCTCTCCGTGAAGAAATATCCACAGGATATGGGCGTTTGAAAAGAATTAAGGCATTGTCATTTTAAACAAACAAAAATTAAAAAAACAGTCTTGACTTGAACTATTTTCATCTTGATAGAAAATTATGGCATCAGGAAATATAAACGTTATATCAGAGAAGTAATGATTTTGGGCTTTATTAAATTTGCCCCCAATTTTGCTCTTTGAGGACAAATTTAATGTAATTTTTCTTGCTGATAACGACTCCTTTACTGGAAAACAAGTCGACCTTCTGGAATAACTGATGCTGTAGCAGCTTTATTTTGCTCGTACAACTCAAGCTTTATCGTAATATAATCTTTGTAGGTTTGTGCTGAAAGAGTTGTGTGGAGCGTCGCTAATTTCGTTTTACATGTTTTTTCTGCCTTTGGATATATTTCCATTGTTTTAATGAGGTAGTCAACGATTCTTTTTGAGAACAATGAATCATTTTCCATTGGATTTGAGTGATTTTTCGCAAACAGCGATTGCCGAAAACCAAACATCCCCTGATTCGCATATGCAAAACGATGAATATTTTGATGTAAGTCCATATAGAGTTGAGCCATACGCAGGCGAGCTTCGACACCGCTGGATTCAATCTGTCCATTTAATTGGTGAATATAGCTATTATCAAAATGATTATCGCGTGATTGCAAACGTTCATTCGTATAGGAATATTCCATCTTTTCAAATACTTGTTTCTTGAATTGATGAATAGTATGTTCATCGGCATAAGCTGGATCTAGAAACAAATACGCTACTTTATAATAAGAAAAACTGTCTCTAAAATTTTGTCGAGTCAATTCACGGTCCCCACTTTTAACTAAATTATCAATTAAATCATAAAGACGTTGAGGTGCGTTCTGAGGTTCCTTATCAAGCAAATCAATAAGGTAGTCCAAATTTTTCTTATCTTTTAACGCTTGAGGTAAAGTCAGATCATGAATATCATTTAAAGCTTGAAGCCATATAGGATGTTTATTGCTATTTTTTGATAGCACCATTGCATTTTGAACAATACTCTTACACTCAGCATTAAAACTTCTTTCTTGAGGGTAATTATTAGGACTAACAAGCGATTGGCATATTTCATAGGCATTTTCACACTCTTTCTGCATCGCTGGAGAATGAGTGCAAAGCTCATTTAAAATCTCTGTTTCAGTATATAGATAGGGGCGTGTAAGAAGTGAATGTGTCTTAGGATCATTAATTGTACACTCTTTTCCTTTACGATCTTCTCGCATCGTAATAAGTGCGGTGGTTAAATCACCATTTATTAAAGAATGATCAGCTGCCTCCATGCAGGCTAAATTTTCCAATGAATCATCAAACATCTGATTTTCTAAATAGGGATTTTCAAGCTGAATTTGTTTATACCCTAATGCTTTTTTCGTAATTTCGTATATTGTTGGCGCTAAATCTTCTTCATAGGAGCCTTGATACCTTCCTATTCGTGCTATATTCACAGTACCATTACTGCTATCAGTGATTGATTTTAAATAAGCTGCTGCATTTTCTTTTGAGTGGCGTGGATCCATGGTGGAAAGCAAATCAATCATCTGTCCTTTAAGCAAACCGTTTTCTTTTTTTTGCTCGAGAACTTGTTGATTATATTGCTCCGCAAGTTTTTTAAGTGGCTCTTGATTTTCTCCACTATTGATAAAAAATTCCTTAAAATCTTCTAATGTCTTTTGCAATCCAGGAACAGTGTCGTATAAAGCCTGATTACCCCACGTATTCTTTGTATTATACAAAAATGCAACGCCATTTCTTTCAAATTGAGACATTTTTTCCATACGAGGTTTCAACTCAGCATAACGCGCATTGGCTTGCTCTTGTGTAATACGACCCCTATCGAGATTTTCTTTGATCTCAATCAATGCACGTTCAACTGGAGCAATCATGTCTTCATAATATTGGCCTGGGCCTTGCCCCCAGGCAATGTCATAAGTTGTATATACCTTAGATATTTTTCCTGCCTCTCTCCATTCGTTTATCGCACCCGTGTATACAAATTTTTTAAATTGCGCTAAAGAAATCTGATTAGCCATAAGAAGATCGTAAGTCGGTCCTTTTGCCCCACCATGGGTAAAAATTGATACTTCTTTATAGCAAGGGAGAGCAGCCAAAGCAAAGACTGCTGCATTACGAACTACATGAGGGGGTTCTCCTGACCCAATCGTTCCATCATTATCAATTAATAATCTTATCATAAGTACTCCTTTGAGGATTTCAAAGTATCTGAAGTTTGTGGTTTAAAAAATCGCAACTCACTCTAGTTATAAAAGTAATTGTTTCTTCTTCATTATTTGCTTGAGATGAAAAACCTAAATGATGTGGAAGGAAAAAATAGCCCATTGAAACCTGTTCGACTAGGAATCCCATTTTTTATTTTCTTCATCAAGAAAAGTAGTCTTTCAATGAGTATTTATTTTATAGCAACAGTCTTATCTAAATCTGAGCAAGAGATTACATTTGATGATTGCCCATTCCTCATAAGAATGAGCATTAATTCTTGCTGGCTAAAAACTTCGGCCACTGTTAAGTTATTCCAAAATTTTTCTTTATGATTACGCAATATTATAAAATTACTATCTAATATCAAAAATTGCGTTAATGAGTTGGAACGAAAGCTTCCTTTCTCTCTTCAAAGAGAAAGAGATATTATTTGGTATTATGAGGTGTAAACTAGGGAAATTCATTTTTACCCTTCTTCTATCTTATTTTCCTTCCTGATGAGTTAGCCCCCAAATAAAAGCCCTTTTGATGCTGCTCCTTGTAGAGGGGCGGCATTATTAGGCTTAGATGAAGATAAACCTATGCATGCAACAATATTACTCTTTGGAAAACAACCACAACGACTTGTTATGCCATCGAAGGTAAAATGTGTTCATATTATTACATCAACAGTTTAAAGCGTTATCCATGTGCATATCTATTTCGGTAGATGGCGCTAATTTTGTTTTTGTATTATCTACTTTAAACATCCCTTCTGTATGTAAAGCAGGCATTAAAATTTTTGCTGAATCAAGTTGATTTGGATTAAAATTAGATACATTCTCTTCCAATGCTAATTGTTCTTCCTTTAATTTTTGTAATTCATTTTGGCATGCAGTATTTTCTTCGGAAAACTCAGAGAGAATCTTATTTTTATATTTTAGATCTCTTTCTAATTTAACAATGGGTTGTTTTAGTTTATAGCTTTCTGAATATGTATCGAACATATCATTGTTTGATTCATTAGCTTTTTTTTCTAAAATAATTTCCCCGACTAATCCTGAAATCCCCAGTCCAATTAATGTCAGTACTACTGGAAGCGGTGATACAACTGCTGCAACAGAAAATGCTAGCATAGTAAAAATCATCAAGGCATTTTTGCCAAATTGATACTTCTTATTCTCAGCTTTTAATTCAGCATATTTCTTTTCAATCTCTTGAATCCTAGTTCCGTTATTATTCTGCAAGATTTTCAGTTCATTAGACTTAATGTTCACTTCATCAGTCAATTCTTGACACTCTTGAGCTAAAGATCTGGATAAATCATTCTTAGCTGTAATAGCTTCTTTGACGTCATATAATTTGAATATATCTGTTATATATCCAATAAAAAGAGGATGTAAATTTTCGCTATGTGCTTTTTTTATTAAAGCAATTTTAAATGCTTTAATTTGATCCAGGGTACATTCATTTAACGGTTTTACTTTTCCATCTTTTTCCAGTAACTGAATATTTCCTGGGAACTCTTTAGCCAACAGTATTTGGTGGAGATTAACTATTTGTTTTTCATCGAAAAAGTCAAAAACATTTTTATTATCATAAAGATATTGAGCGGAGTGTGGCATATTTAGTATCAAAATAATTGTTATTTAAGTGCGCATTCTATCTTTTGTACATGGTTTAATGCAAGTTATTTGCCTATTTTGATTTAAAATTATCTATTTTTTGATCCGTATTGAGTACTAGATTTAGTCAACATTTATTTTAAGCAAAAGAGCCATTGCTTTCTCTATACAACAAAATCAATACATTTGAGGTAACAATCAACTTAACAAAAAATAACCCAAATCCACCACCAATTGTTGGATACACATCTCCAAAGATAAAAAATAAGAAAATTAAATTTGTCTAGATCACTTTTAATTTTTGAAGAAATATGGCATCTATCATGACGCATATTCACAAATAAGTTTATGCAGATTGGAAAATGAGTAAGTTGCTCGTGATTTTAATCATATTGTCCGACTTATTATTAATAACAAATATAAAAAGGAGAAAGATAAATATATGAACATTAAACAAGAAATGCTGACAAAAGATGTACATCTCAAAATAAATCAACAAGAATTTGAAGTAAAAGGAGTCTGCAAAAGCTCTTTATTTACAAGTTCAAGTCTTCACAAACATAAAAGGAAACAACCCTCATGAATGAGAACAATGCCCAAAGACAACTACGCTCGAACGAAGAGCTTATTCATTTTAGAAAAGAACACTTTTTACCTACTGCAGGATTTTATCATAAAGATCCAATTCAACTGGTCAAAGCACAGGGCACTTATGTATGGGACTCTGAAGGAAAACGTTACTTTGATGCCATAGGTGGAATTGTTTGTATCTCAGCTGGCCATAATCATCCTAAGATCAAAAAAGCACTTATTGAAGCACTAGAGGATGATGTAATTCAACACACAAGTCTTCTTTATTTAAATCAAGCACCTGTCGAAACTGCAGAACGTTTGCTGGAGGAAGCACCTAATGGTATGGACAGGGTATCCTTTACTAACTCCGGTTCAGAAGCTAATGAACTTGCCATAATGGCAGCACGTCACGCAACTGGCGAAACAATGGTAGTGAATGTACGCCACTCTTATCATGGGGGTACCTCTGCCGCACTTGCCTCATGTGGCCATTCAATCTGGCGATTCAGGGGACAGCCAGTTACCGGCGTAACATCGGCTCTTGAACCCTATTGTTATCGCTGTCCCTTTAAACAAAAACCTGGAAGTTGCAACCTGGAATGTGCGAAAAATGTTGAAACAACCATTCAAAATTCGACACACGGAAAAATAGCTGCTTTTATACTGGAACCCGTCATGGGCGTAGGTGGTTTTATTACCCCTCCTGATGACTATTTTACCGAGGTCGCTCGTATTGTTCATAACTACGGTGGTAAATACATCAGTGACGAGGTACAAACTGGAGCAGGCCGTGGAGGTGGTGATCTTTTACTTACCAAAACTTTAGATATCGATGCAGATATGGTAACCATGGCTAAAGGATTAGGTAACGGCGCAGCAGTTGGGGCAATACTTATGAAAACTGAGGTTGCTGAAACAATGACTGGTAAAACGTATTTTAATACGTTTGCAGGTGACCCATTACAAATGATCCAATCTAGGCTTACATTAGAAATTATTAAAGAAGAACAGCTTATTGAAAATGCACGTATTATGGGCGATCTATTAAAAGATGGTTTTCATCAATTACAGAAAAAACATCCCCTCATTGGAGATGTTCGGGGTCGCGGTTTGCTTTTAGGGATTGAGCTCGTCAAAGATCCCATAACAAAAACGCCTGCATCTGATGAAGCATTTCAGTTAATGGATCTGTGTAAGGATAAAGGGTTATTAGTTGGAAAAGGAGGACAGTTTGGTAACGTCTTTCGAATAGCACCACCGTTGACAATTAATAGGGATCAAGCGAATTTCATTCTCGAAACACTTGATCAATCTTTATCAGAATTAGCACGATTGTATACTTTATAAAAAAGTATGTTGGGTCTAGATGGCCTGAAATCAGCAGCCCGGCTTGCTTTGCAGCTGGGCAATCATAAATTTAAACATTTTTACTCCTAAAATCCTCTAACAGGAACATCTTTTGGATTAGGATTAACGTCGGTATTTTCCAATTTTTTAGCACTTTGAAAGAATGTTTGCCCAGAAGATTGCCAAAATTTTGGTGTATTACCGGTTATTGCGGAATAAGCAAGAACGCCTAAGCCAGGAAGAATACCTGTCACCAATATACTTAGGGCGATCATTGTATATCTTTTCCATGCAGGATCTCGATGGGCTTGGATAAGCCGTTCTGCTTCATTTAACTTATTATAGAATTGGCCAACTTTGACACTAGGCTTGTTCTTTGTTTCAAGTATGTCATACAACTCGCTAACTTTATCAAATTTTCGCTTAAGAATCTTAATAGACTCATTTTCTGGCCAACTTTGAATTTTTCTCACATTTTGAACAAGGTTAGGAAAGTCATTAATATTCAGAGCAGGATCCACAGATTTTTTTATTTCTTTAGCTAAATGAATTAAATAATCCTTAGTTAATGGAGTTAGTTCTCTTTTAATAATGATTTGAAGATTAAATTCATATTCATCATCAACCGTTGCTGTAGTATTTTGTTCTGCTTCTAATATTTTCAATTGTTGATTGAGATGAACTATATTTCCACGAAGATTACGATTCTCCTCCTCAAGCAGGGTGTTTGCTCTAGATAATTCAACAATTAACTTTTGTTGCTCTTCATTAGTAGAAGTTAAGGCATTTACCAATTGTATTTGCCTATCCTTTTCATCAGTCAACAAGACAATCAGTTTTGCCTTCTCCTCTTTTCCAGAGGTTAATGATTTAATAAGTTCCGCTTGCTGTGTCATACCAAGTTCTAACTTATTAATCATTTCGGCTTTCGCCCCTACCTTAAGTCTCAAACCCTTAATCAGTTCTACTTGTTCTTCAATAGTAAGTTTTAGCGCCTTAATGAGCTTAGCTTGCGTTCCAATATCAAGATTCAACTTTGTAATTAATTCATCTCGATTATGAGCATCAAGCTGCAACTTACTAATCAGTGTTGCTTGATCTTCAACCTTAAGCTCTAATTTATTAATCAATTCTGCTTGTTGTTGCCTATCTTGAGCCAACAGCGCTATCTGATTCGCTTGTTGTTCATTAGTGGAAGATAACTCTTGAATCACATGTAATTTTTCTTCAATAGTTAACACTAAAGGATTAACAACCCCCATTCCTATAGATAGTCCTTCAATTTGTTGGAAAAGCTCTTGATTTTCATCTCCAAATATCTTTTTAACATTTTGTAAAGGTATCTTATGACGATGGATGTATTGGGCTACTAGATAAATGACACGCGCTTTATATTCTTCCAACTCTATTTCAAATTGCTCATAATTAAGGCTATTATCAAGTACTTTAAAGTCGGGAAGCGCTTTTCTAAATTTATCGAGTTCATTGGAAGATGCAATAACTTCTTGAATAATATGAGGTAATAAATAAGTTAGATTTTCATCCACAGCTTCATCGATTAATAGGCAAGACCACTCACGGCTATTTATAGCTAACTCACTAGAAAACTCAAGTTTGGACAACTCTGAAAACTCTTGATCCAAAAATTGTTTCACCTCATAAGACAGTGGATTTTTTTCCTGAAGTTGTTTGGATTTTGATGTAAATCTTTTTAACCTTTCTATTAATAATTCATTTTCGAAGGTATTTCCCTCTACTCTCTTCTCTTCTAAGTTATCAATAATTTTTTGAATTTTACCATCTAACTCATTAAGAAATTGTTTTTCTTTTAATTTATTTGCAAGCTCCCAGTATTGGCCTGTTAAAGTATTGCGTTTCATGGTCAAAGTAGCTTCTAAATCAGATTTTAATTGCTCAAAAATCTTCTTAGCCAATTCATTATGGGAATCATTTTGAGTGAAACTTGAAAACACAGAAAATGTTCTTTGGACTGCTTCGTAAACAGCTAACCGTTCTTCAGGGTTTATTAATTTATTTTGTAAATAGGATTGTCTTACCTCTTCAATAAGGGTAGTTATACCTTGTAAAAGTAAATCAAACCCCTCTTTAGAATCTATAGCATGGGCAATTTTATCCAACATTATTGATTCATTCATATTCTGAAGCTCTGCTTTTGGCTCCTTTTTTTTCAAATCTTTCAACTCTTGCAATTTTTTTGTGTGTTCACAAATTTTGACCAGACGTTGCATGGCAATATCCAAAGTCTCACTAAGAGGAATATTATCTGATAAACCTAACTCATGATTTAAATGCATACGAGCATGCTCGTAATTAAGAAAATGCCCATCTGGAACTGGGGGAATAATCGCGTCTAGAAAAGTATCATTATGAGCTTGATGATGAACAATCCGCTGATCAGTAACATTCCATATTAATTTAAGTAAGGCTTGTTCTTGTCCAAGTACTGCATAGGAAGTTTTATTGTAATTTAAATAAGCCTCCCTATTTTCGATAATCTGATTATACAATTTAAAATATAAATCTTTTAATCGTTTTTCCCAAGCAGGAAATTCCTTTTCAAATAGATCCGACATTAATTCAGCAAACGGATCATCTTTCTGTGCTCGTGGAGTAATGTTTACTCCATTTCGTTTTAAGAAATCAATCAGTTTAACCACAGCGAGCTCTTGTACATGGGCTGTGGATTTTTCGGAGGGATTCTTACCTCTTTGTTGATCCAAAAGATTTCCTGAACCTGTTCCATGATGCCCTGGTAAACTTTGCAGTTTAAATTTAGTTTCTGGAGAAACACTCTTAGGTACAATTGGTTTAAAGCAACGTGTACGCTCGTTCTCATAAACAATCTGTTCATATTCTTTAACAATTTTTGGTACTTCATAAAAACGAGGATCTCTCCAGGCCAGTGAAGAAACATGAGTAACTCCTACATAATTTCCTCCAGGAACAGGATCGATATTCAACATAGATATTTTTACATCACTTATATGTTTACTGATTTCATCCCATTTTAAACTCTCAAAAGTACCTTTATGGGAGCCAGACATCGCCGTTTTAGTATACTTACATACACTATTTAAAATCTCAGGACTAAAACTATTTAATCCCTTTTCTTTTATTAGATTTTGTAAGCGCTCTAACTCATGAGCAACCAATATCGCCTCAACAGCGCCGCGGCTATGAGCAATGACACTAATATTGGTTTCTCCTCGGCTTATTGCTTCTAATACTGCAGCAACTCCCCGTGCAATTCTATCTCCAACCTCTGAACCCAAAGTAGTAGGGCCATCAATCACAGCTACGTCTTGATTTCTAAAACGAGTCACATCATCCGTAGGCATTGTTGATTCTTTGTTAATTAGCGTGGAAATGTAACTTAATGTTTCTGCCCTATCATATGCATTTTCAAGGTGATCTGGCGTAAATTGGGTATCAGTACCCAATAAAGTAAGCGTGAAAGACATAATTAATCCCAAACAACATCAATATCTTCATTATAAAATGAAGGATGTTAAGTAAATATTAATTCCAGACAACTTAATTTGAATTCACTTTGTACGGGACAAAAAACTTTGAAAAAATAAATAAAGGAAGAAAGGATAAGAAATAACTCGCTGATTTTAAATGTATTTCATATAA
>NZ_LNYU01000086.1 GCF_001468135.1 Legionella santicrucis
AATTCAGATTATAATGCAGCGCTACAAGTCCAACAAATCATTACTGTAAATAAAGCAGACCAAACCATCACCTTTACCAGCACACCGCCCTCCAATGCCACTATAGGAGGGACGTATACCGTAACGGCAACTGGCGGTATATCCGGAAATCCCGTAGTTTTTTCTATTGATGCAAACAGCACGAGTGGTGCTTGTACTATTAGCGGAAGTCTAGTGTCCTTTACGGGCGACG
>NZ_LNYU01000087.1:0-203 GCF_001468135.1 Legionella santicrucis
TGAACATAAAAAGAGTCGTGTGATTTTAAATTGGCCATACAAAGATAGCGCTCAGAAATATTCTTACATTAATACGAGGTCACACCCAGCCAGCTCTTCCATCAGTTGCCATTGAGTAGATGCTGGAATGGGAAAGCCTATGAGCGATTGAAAATATTCTTGTCGATGAAAAGGCATGGCCATGTAGTATTTTTGTAAGGCTA
>NZ_LNYU01000087.1:348-1823 GCF_001468135.1 Legionella santicrucis
TATTGCATAAAGCACATCGCAGCTTCTCAATCCAATATTTATTAACGGACGCTAAATTCTGTCCTTTGATATTAATGAGGATGCCAGGACTCTAAGGCAATGGTGTGTTCCTGTGCATTGATGTAGGCTGTATGCGGAAGGCGTCCATGTCCTGTGGGTTCTTTGGGCTCATGGCTCTCATCATTTAAAGGGCTGGTTTCGGATTCTTCTGCCTCCGCGTTATTCTCTTCTGCCTTTGGGGATTTGTCTTGTTGTTTCGTGGTTTTATCGCCTTTGCCAAAGATAAGTCGCTTTAAATTGGATACGGTTATTTTATGCTCGACCAGTGCGTGCGGGATCCAGGAGGCCAAGTGAATACCCAATGACAAAAGGTTTTGTTCCCTCTGGTAAGTTTGATGAGTGTACCAATGCAATGATCTGCTCAACGTCTTCTTGTGATTTTTCAATGACAATGGGTAATTCTTTTGCTGGTGTCATTTAGCAACCCTGCTCCTCTTAAGGGCAGCAAGGTTAGCTAGCAGGTGTAATAAAATCAATAGGTTGGGGCGAAAATAATGACTCAATGTTTTTTGCCGCAAATCTCCATTCAATTTGTGATCTGTAAAGGTTCATCTCTTTTTACAGTATAGTCCTGAGCCAAAGATGTACGTTCCTTGATACAGGGTTACCTTTACATGGAGTGAGGGAAATACGCCCTCATATTTCTGCTTTTAAAGAACTCCTACCATGTGATACTGCAAGAATCAAATTTGAATGATTTAATCCAACCCTGGCCAGGTTGTTTACTATAATTATAAGAAAGATAAGCATTGATTTGTTCTACTGATTTATTTCCAAAATTATCTTTGTAAACAATACTCACCCCCTCGCCTGTCAACAACCCTTTACTGTGTCCATCCCAAAACCGAGTTAAGTTATAAAATCTCCCTTTCAGATCGGCATCAGGTTCCATAATATAAACTTCCATTCCTCGCGATGTATTGTCTTCTATGTCAATCTGTACCTCTTTACCCGTGTTCAAATCAATACAACTTGCCGAACCCGCAAAAGAAAGTGAACATAATCCGCCTATTAAAAACAAGCTTAATCCCTTTATACATTCATTGAAACATACTTTAATCATTTGTGTCCCTCTGTGATAACATTTAAAAAGAGGACACTATATAATATAAACCTCCTCACCAACCATAAAGTGAGCGTTATAATTGTCATATAATTTATTTATAATCATAGCCTTGACACAGTCAAGAATGCCTATCGATTTATCTACTAAAACGAGTAATAATAATTATAATAAGCTACATCTCAATACTTAAATGAGGTACGGCCCCGATCCTAGTAAAAAGTTATCAAATCTTAGTTTAGTTAACCATGTCAGTATTAATATTTAATAAAAATATTTTTTTCTCTCATCGGCGGTGGTAAGAATCTGCATTTTTCCATCACTTGCTTATAGTTTTTTCCTCATTAAATAA
>NZ_LNYU01000087.1:1971-4330 GCF_001468135.1 Legionella santicrucis
AAAATTCTTTGCCGTGATGCGTGAGTTTTCTGCAAGCTTGCAGAAAACTCACGTTCTTTTGGATTAAATGTATCTTATTAGGAGATATCTCAGGGTAGGAAAGAAAACCCCGCTTTTCTTGCTGTGCAATGTGCCAATACTAAAAGTGTCCCAAAACCACATGATATCGCTAGTAGACTATACTGTTTAAAATTACAAAATTACTAACTCGATAATATGAATAATACTAATGAATACACTCTTGCTTTAATGTCAGAAGGTGAAAAGCAATTAGAACCTTTGAAATTATATGTTGAAGTGTCCTTTAAAAGTCAACGGATATAATGTGGGTGTAATTTGCTTAATTGATGACAAGCCTAAATCGAAAAATGAAATTGATCAAAACATAGTTTATGATCTGGCTCAAATGGTGGAAATGGATTTGAAGCAAATACAAATTTCTATAACTGATGAATTAACAAGTTTATCTAATCGTAGGGGATTTTTAAAACTAGCCGGCTATTTGTTTCAAAAATGCCAAAGTGAAAATCAAATTTTTACCCTATTATTTTTTGATTTAGATAAATTTAGCATATTAACGATCAATTTGGGCATGCGGAAGGTGACAAAGTATTAAAAATTTTCGCGAACGCTCTTCTTCGCAACTTTCGTTATTATGATGTAATCGCTCGTTTAGGCGGCGATGAATTTTGTGTATTTTGTACTGGACTAAACCAAAAGGACCTACCTGGCATTATTCAACGTTTAAAAGAATCATTGAAATCTGCAGAAACAAAAGATTATACAATCGAATTCAGTGTGGGTAGTATCCAATATAATCAGAAAAGGCACCAAACACTTGAAGATATGCTAGCTCTCGCTGATTCTCAAATGTATGTTACTAAAAAAATAAGTAACTGACGTTATTGCTCACTATTGGTATAGGGGGGAAGTCATGATACGTGTGCAAATGGGTCACTTCGTAGTTTCAATGGCATTTAAACCCTTACTGTGAATGGGTTATAGGCATTGTTCGTAGAAAATAATTTTGTATCCCAAAAAAGTAATAATATAGCCTGCTTGTTGTTCATTTGTAGTAAAACTAACACATAATGACTCGGTAATTAAACTAATTGATGGATTTTCTATAAAAATGGTCTTTAGCCCATGTGCAGCAAGGACTATAGCCTGTAAGAGATATGAAAAGTCCTAATTTGACACGTATCATGACTTCCCACCAAAATATGGTGGAAATGCAAAGAAAGGCATTCATGGCAGGCCACGATTTATAATCGAACAAAAAATAAGTCAGGGTGTCCGACTTGCGCAAGAAATAATTCCCGTAAATATTCAATAAATCACTTTAAAGAGTTTGCGAATAAACATGGCGGTATGTGTCTTTCAACTGAATATCTAAACTGCAAAACCAAGATTAAAATGATGTGTAAAAATGGCCATGAATGGGAGTCTCGAGCGGATAATATTTTATATGAACAAAAGTGGTGCTCTCTTTGTGAAGTCTGACTTGAAACGCGGGTATAATATTGTGAAGCTCGCTTATTCCGAAGAACAGTTACACCAAGTTTAGTAATTTTTTCCTATCATCACGCAGCTCACCTTTGATTGCGAGCCGTTACATATACCCAATTAATACAACCCTCGTCTTAGCAAAGAAACCACTAAGAAACGCGTTTTCTAATATAAGGTTAGAGTTTTTGATTAGTAACTAAGGTGTACTGAAATAAAGCTCGAAAAAATACAATACATGATTTACTAGGAAACTGTTTCCTAGTAAACTAATTTGAAGAAATAAGGTTGGGTTTATGGAAAAGAAAAATGTTAGTCCTTTAAAGAGTCATATTGGATATCACATGAGAGTGGTTTCAAATGAGGTTTCTCAAGCGTTTGCTAAAAAGCTAAGTAAATATGATGTAGCTGTTGCAGAGTGGGTTATTTTGCGTGAAATGTATGAAACGAAAAAGTCCACATCACCCAGTGCTGTCGCAGAAATGGTAGGACTAACTCGTGGTGCTGTTTCTAAATTAATTGAGCGTCTTTTGAATAAAGATCTGGTTACTCGAACTGAATCCTCAAATGATCGTCGATTTCAACAAATTAAATTAACTTCTAAAGCAATTCAGCTTGTACCAAGTCTTGCTGATTCGGCAGATCAAAATGACGAATCGTTTTTTGGTGTTCTTTCTGATAATGAAAAAGGCACTCTTATTAAAATACTAAAGAAGCTCTCTGATCATCATAAATTCAACGGTAACCCAATTAAATAATTATAAGCTCATGTTACGCACACTCAGTTTTAAGCGGTCATATTTTTGAGCTCCTGCCAAGCAATTTGGTTTGCTCTAACAATGAGTTTGTACTT
>NZ_LNYU01000088.1:0-24177 GCF_001468135.1 Legionella santicrucis
GCCTTTGATGTTTGCTCGCAGATTTTGATGGATCATTTCTCCGGGAAAAAATCTTTGGTTTTTGCTAATCACCAGTGACCTATTACCAATCTACTTTAAATGGCACTAAGTTAAGACTCTAGTCTACTTAACGGTGATAATAAGGGCTGTACTCATGAATCGCCTCGATCATCGCCGCAACATGTTCTGGTTGCACATCAGGAGTAATACCATGCCCAAGATTAAATACATGTCCGCTTCCATGTCCAAAAGAGGCTAACACTTTTTTGACTTGCTCATGAATGCATTGCTTTGAAGTTAGTAATACTGAGGGATCTAAATTTCCTTGTAGCGCTACTTTAGTGCCCACTCGTCGTCGTGCTTCGCTCAAATCACAAGTCCAATCGACACCTAAAGCATCACAACCAGTAATAAGCATTTTTTCCAACCACTGTCCGCCACCTTTAGTAAACAAAATTACCGGAACGTCAGGAGAATGACTTTTTATTTGTTGCACGATATGCTGCATGTAACACAAAGAGAAATTTTGATAATTTTCTGGAGTTAAAATTCCTCCCCAGGTATCAAAAAGCATCACAGCATTAACACCCGCTTTAATTTGCTCACAAAGATAATCTGCTACTGATAGCGCTAATTTATGTAATAGCTGGTGTGCTGCTTCGCTGTTGGTATAGATTAAATGCAAAATACGTTTAAAATCCCTACTGCTTCTGCCTTCAACCATATAACACGCTAAAGTCCAAGGACTGCCTGCAAAACCAATCAAAGGCAACTCTTTTGGCATTTCGTTACGAATTAAACGTACTGCGTTCATCACATACGCTAAAGAATCTAAATCAGGAACTTGAAGATTGGTAATCGCGTGTGTCTCCCGAATAGGACGTTCAAAACAAGGCCCTTCTCCTTCAGCAAAATACAAACCCAATCCCATAGCATCAGGAATAGTCAATATATCAGAAAACAAGATAGCGGCGTCTAAAGAATAACGGCGTAAAGGTTGCAGGGTCACTTCACAAGCAAGCTCCGGATTTTTGCATAAGCTCAAAAAATCACCCGCCTGCGCCCTTGTTTGTCGATACTCAGGCAGATAACGACCTGCTTGACGCATTATCCATACGGGAGTTCTCTCCACAGGTTGTCGTCTTAAAGCACGTAGAAATAAAGATTGATTTAAATCGTACATTATTTGCCTCAGCATCTTAAAAATAACGTAATAGTAACATAATTATTGAGATCTACCTCAAATTTATGGAGTGGATACAGAGACAATTGATGTTCTTATCTGAATTGACTATGAACGGTATTAAGAACACAATGTTCAACCTCGTATCTATCATGGAGATTTATTATGGGATTAGTTCAAAATTCATCACTGTCTATTGGAGAAGGTTACCCTCAAAATACAGGAAGATTAAAAAAAGTGATTAGCAATTCTGAAGGGGCAACTCAGAAAGTTGCTTTAATGGGAGATTCAACTGTAGATAATAGTTACTGGGTTAATAAAAACCTACCCTATGCCGAGAAACCACATACTGTAACTCATCAAACTGCTGTAGCACTTGCAAACGATGCCCAGTCAGGCTCTTATTATATTGGAAATTTTGCTGTGGATGGGGCCACCACTACAGATGTAATGCGATACTGTCGATTAGATAAGGTTCTCCCAACGGATACAGATCATACTGATTCTAGAGTACATCAACTTGAAGCTGTTACAGAATGGAAACCTGATATTGCTGTATTAAGCGTTGCTGGCAATAATTATCGTGAAGCTCTGGCTAATACGTTAAGAAATCAAATAAGTTATCCCAAGCTTCTTTTAAGAATAACTCCAGAATCAGCTAAGCCAATCATTAGTTCAGCTTTTCAACAAGTAAAAGAAAAAATACTGCTTGATTACAAAAAAATTATCGACCAATTAGTGGAACAAAATCCCCAACTCAGTCGTATCGTATTATTATCTCAATATTATCCTTCAATTACCGAATTTACTCCTTATTTTATTTATACTGGTTTTTCTCATCTCGCACGCTCAGAAGGAAAAGATCAAGGACCCTTCCCCGTGGTTGAAGAAACCATGAATGAGCTTTATCGAGAAATTTTAGCCTACGCAATAACTAAAAAGAAAGAAATTGTCTTTGTTGATGTAGCCTCGTCTTTAAATCCTTTAGGTGGAAAACATTCACATCAAATTGAACCTAATGAGCAAGGCTCTGTAATTATGGGACGCTTAATTGCCAACGCAGTTCATTTTAATTTTCCGAAACAAGAGGCTGAAGAAGATAAGAAAAGCATCGCTAGACTTTATATGAGTGCAGACGAAAAGCATATCCAGTCGCAAATTATCCAAGAACATGAAATTAGTCAATTTACTGTTAAAAGAATAAGCCAATTTATCAGCGAAAATCGATACCGTCATCTAGGTTTGTTGTTTTCACCATCATCGAATTTAGGGTTGCGTTATGAAAGTGCTTATCATGCCATTATGGGGAAGCAATTTGATACCGAATACAGAGGGTTATTCTCTTTTGGATTACTTGATTTGAGTTTCGTAACAGTCATGGCTTCTTACTTATGGCGTGTTGCGGTGAATGAAAACGTCCATAGCTCATTTCGAGTAATGGCTGGCACTATTGCCGCACCTGTTTTATTAGGCAAAATGGTTCTTGGCTTATCATTAATGCTCGCGCTTGCTTTACCTATCCTTGGATATGATAAAGCAGTGAATCTTTTTACCAATCCCAGTGCATCCAAAAATGAAAATGAACTCCTTTCTGAAACAGATGAATTAGTTCCAGCACTCCACTAAACAATGTGAGTACGATACAAAAGGCATGAAAATGCCTTTTGTTATTGATATCCTTGATCATCTGTCCCTAGAGTAAATCAAAGCTACTCTATACAGAGAGATATTAATTTAGATAAAATATAAAAAATTAAAAATTACTTTATGACAAAATGGATACCTTAAATATAAAAGCCCTCAATGTCAGTACAAAAATAGGCGTGTATGACTGGGAACAACGTATTAATCAGTCCTTATTAATTGATATCAGTATTGATACAGATTTCAGTGCTTGTGGAGAAGATTTAGCTAAGACCATAGATTATGCGGCACTTTGTGAACTAGTCACCCTTTACGTAGAATCAAAATCATTTCAATTAATTGAAGCAGTTGCTAATGAAGTAGCTAATCTAATTCAAGAACAACTTAAAATAACGCACCTTACAATAGGAGTAAGTAAACCTCATGCGATAAAAAATGCAGAAAATGTTCAAGTGATTGTACGTCGTTAATGAAACTAACGAAAGTATAATAAAGCTCATTACTCACTGATTCTGAAATCAGGAAAAGGCATTCATATACTTATGTCAGCGAAGAGATGATATCCGTTTACAGTGTATGCGCGCGTTAATTTAAGGCATTGGCCCCATCTTTGTTTCATACAACTTCTCCTTTGTTTTCAGGAGTAGAAAGGTTACAACAGTTAGTACCAGGTTTTGAGCAAATGCTCCATCCAAAATTCATGGTAGGAGTCAATCAATTTGAAAGGTAAATCCAAAAGCAGGGCATTTGAAATTTATCATGATTGCAGTAATAACTCATTGACTTAAGAGCCCCCAATCGACGTCCCGCGGCTTGTCCGCGGGACGTCGGAATAAGAATAGACTCCTAAAGTCAATGGCAGTGGACCTATTACTGATTGCAAGCCTAAAGATGCAATCATGTATCCAATTGGGCTTGCTTAATGATCATTAAACCAATTATCCACCAGTAGTAATCATTCCATTCAGACGTTCATTCCTGGCTAAATTGACCTGTGCTTGTTGCGCAAGTACACGATTAGTATAAGGGCCCACTACCACTCGAAACCAATTACCTTTAGTGGGATGACTCACTGGGATGATATATACACTAAACCCTTTGAGAATCAATGTACCTTTCATGTGCTCTGCATCTTGCCGAGCTTTGAATGAAGCTACTTGCACTAAATAATTCCCTCTTCCAGCAGAAACAGGGGTAGTTTTGATGGCAATGGCTCTTGCAGGAGCCACGGGTTGCTGCGTTTGTTGAGATGGGTTCAGCTTTACTTGTGGGGGGGGAACTGCAGTAGATGCTGCTGTAACTGCATTTGTAACAGGAACCGTAGTTGGCGATGCTGCAGTAACCACATTAGTTGCTGAATTTACATTAGCAACGGACGCAGATTGAACAGTTGTATTTGTACTTACAGCGGCAGTAGATTGGGCTGCGGTTGTTGCATTATTAGCTTGTGATGCCGGTGTTTTTTCATTAGCAAGTAACGTATAAAACTCAAACTTGGGTTTAGGCGGAACCACTGCCTGTTGTGGTGTTTCAGGTTTAGCTAATTCTTTTTTTGCATCATGATGAGCCAATACTTGAGTATTTACCCAATGCATTATGGTATCAAAATCAAAAAAAGAAGCGGCCAAATAGCCTAATAAAAAAATAACCGTAATCAATAAAAAATGGTGCGATGAACCACCGCGCGATCTTGAGGAACGTTTATTATTATATTCTCTTGCCATCACATACTCTCAGGAGCGGATACGCCCAATAAACCTAACCCATTGTATATTACCTGACGCACTGCCTCGAGCAAACAAAGACGAGCACATCGTAATTGTTCTTGCTCACACAGAAGTGGAACCGCATTATAATAGCTATGCAATCCATTAGCTACTTCACGCAAATAGTAAGCTACTTGATGAGGCTCACAATGCACAGCAGCTAACTCCACAACTTCAGGGTAACGACTTATTAACGAAATCAAATGAGTTTCATGCTCTTGCTCTAATAAGTCAAGATGCTTAAGTCCCACTGCTTTATCCCAAAATAACCCCCTTTCCTTCAATTGCCTTAATACAGAACATATTCTTGCATGTGCATATTGAATGTAATAAACCGGATTATCATTAGATTCTGATTTAGCTAAATCTAAATCAAAATCCATATGTTGTTCTGATTTACGTGCTACATAAAAAAAGCGAGCAGCATCATTACCTACTTCTTGACGTAACTCCCTTAAAGTTACAAAAGATCCACTTCGCGTAGACATTTGTACTCGCTCAACACCACGATACAAAATAGCAAATTGAACTAAGAGTACATCAAGCGCATTCTCGTCATGTCCTAAAGCTTTAACAACTGCACGTAAACGCGTGATATAACCATGATGATCGGCACCAAAAATATCAATAACACGATCATAACCTCTATCATATTTATTCCAATGATAAGCTACATCTGAAGCAAAATAAGTAGTATGGCCATTAGCACGAACCAAAACACGGTCTTTTTCATCACCAAAATCAGTAGCTCTAAACCAAAGTGCCCCTTCCTTTTCGAAAGTATGGCCACTGTTCTTTAGCGCTTGAATACCTTTGTGAATTGAGCCGTCCTCAAATAATGATTGCTCCGAAAACCAGCTATCGTATTTCACCCCAAATTCAGCAAGATCATGTTGGATATCCTCTAAAACCGTATTTAGAGCATGCTGATGAAATAATGAAAAAACAGACATACTCAAAAGCGTTTTCATGCGCTCTACTAAAGCATCAATATAAATTTCTTTATCGCCACCATGCGGTTCATCAAGAGGCAAACCCTCGATGACTGTAGCCCAAGGATGAACATATTCTCTATGATGCTTTAGCCACAGTTCTTGTGCAATTTCAGAAACATATCCACCTTTATAAGCATTAGCTGGAATCACTACTGGTTCACCAGAAAGCTCCAGATAGCGTAACCACACACTAGCAGCAAGGATGTTCATTTGCCGCCCAGCATCATTGACATAATATTCTAAAGTAACCTCATAGCCTGCTGCTTTGAGTACATTTCCTAATGTAGCGCCAAATGCAGCTCCTCTGCCATGCCCTACATGTAAAGGTCCTGTAGGATTGGCAGAAACAAATTCAACTAATACTTTTTGATTTTTCCCTATAGTACTGCGGCCGAAACAATTACCTTTTTCCAATACTTCAGCGATAACTTGTGAACGAGAGTCACTGTGTATAAAAAAATTAATAAATCCTGCCCCAGCAATTTCTATTTTTTCCACAACAGGATCAGCAGGAATCGCTTTTACTAAAAGCTCTGCTATTTTACGTGGAGATTGGCGGCAAGGTTTTGCTAAAATTAAAGCCAAATTACTGGCATAATCTCCGTGAGCTGAGTCTTTTGCACGATCAATCTTAATTTCGATATCCAAATTGTCCGGTATTTCCCCCGATTTTTGTAATGAAATTAAAGCGTGTTTTAAAAGCTGCTCTACCGTATGTTTCATGGTACCTAATTTTCCATCAAAAAAATGATACTATTATGCGCTTTTTTGTACTCTATGAAAAGGTTTTAATATACTTCATATTAAGTGCGAGTTAAATCTAAAGAACTTCAAATTGTTAGCTCATAAACTATGCGGTACACTTAAAATATAACTTTTAACATTCGTAATCCTGTGTTATCTAATTCTTGTGAATCATTAACGGGTATAGGTCCTACACTTGCAGAGAAATTGGCTAAATGCGGCATCCATTCCGTACGTGATCTGCTTTTTCACTTACCTTATCGCTACCAGGATAGAACTCGAATTACTCCTATTCAAGATTTACAACCCAATACTTGGTGTGTCATTGCTGGAGAAGTATGTAAAACTGAAATTAAACCAGGCAAACGAGCTATGTTGCATTGCTATGTTCGAGACAAAACGGGCGTCATAAAGCTTCAGTTTTTTCATTTTAACAAAAATCAAATTAAAAATTTAAATAACAGCGTGATGATTCATGCTTTTGGCGAGGTGCGTGAATTTAACAATACGTGGACTATGACTCATCCTGAATATCAATTACTAGAGGATGAACAGGAATGCCATGTTCATGAAACATTAACCCCTATTTATCCAAGTACTCAAGGCTTAAGCCAAACTCGGTTAAGACAATTAGTGCTTGTCGCCTTAAAAAGCTGCGAACATGAGTTACAACAATTAGAATGGATGAGTGAAGAAGCATTAAAAACAAATAATTTTTATCCTCTCGGAGAAGCGATTAAATTACTGCACAGCCCGCCTCCTGATATCTCGCTACAGGCTCTGGAGACCGGACAGCATCCGGCATTGAAACGATTAGTTTTTGATGAGTTACTGGCGCAACGATTAAGCATGCAATTTGCCAGAGAATCACGTAGTACCTTACATGCAACTCCATTACCTAGAGATCATCGCTTAAACAACAAATTTCTAAGTTCTCTCCCTTTTACTCTCACTCAAGCACAACAAAGAGTAGCCGAAGAAATCAGTCTGGATTTAATACAAACAAAACCAATGCTGCGTTTAGTACAAGGCGATGTTGGCGCAGGAAAAACAATTATCGCGGCGCTTGCAGCATTGCAAGCCATAGCCAATGGCCAGCAAGTTGCCTTTATGGCACCTACTGATTTATTAAGTGAACAACATGCCAGCAATCTGATTCGCTGGCTTGAACCTTTGGGTATTAAAATATTAAGATTGAGTGGAAAAATGAAAACGAGCGAAAGGCGTCAAGCATTTACTGCTCTTGCAGACAACAGCTGCCAACTTATTATCGGTACTCATGCTCTATTTCAAGAAGCAGTCCGTTTTTCTTGCCTGGGCTTAGTCATTATTGATGAACAACATCGATTTGGTGTCGAACAACGATTACTTTTGCAGCAAAAAGGCCAGCAAGCACAATTAGT
The DNA here is from genome assembly GCF_001468135.1 of Legionella santicrucis. Lineage (GTDB taxonomy): Bacteria > Pseudomonadota > Gammaproteobacteria > Legionellales > Legionellaceae > Legionella > Legionella santicrucis. The sequence goes on from NZ_LNYU01000088.1 coordinate 7,736, forward strand.
TCCCCATCAACTGCTGATGACAGCTACTCCTATTCCAAGAACACTTTCCATGAGCTATTTAGCGCATCTGGATATTTCCATTGTTGATGAATTACCTCCTGGACGTATACCCATTACAACTGCCGTATTAAACCAAAATAAGCGGGAAGCAGTGATTGAACGATTACTCGTTGCACTATCTAATGGCCGACAAATCTACTGGGTATGCACCCTTATTGAAGAATCCGAAAAATTACAATGTATGGCTGCTACAGAAACAGCTCGTACCTTACAAGAACAACTCCCTTCTGCTCGAATAGGCCTGATCCATGGACGAATGAAACCATTAGAAAAAGAGGCAACTATGGCTGCATTTAAAAATGGTGAAATCAATTTGCTGGTAGCCACCACTGTGATTGAAGTTGGAGTTGATGTCCCGAATGCAAGCTTAATGATCATAGAAAATGCTGAGCGTTTAGGTTTATCGCAACTCCATCAATTACGTGGTCGTGTAGGAAGAGGAAACACTCTATCTCATTGTCTTTTACTTTATCAATCTCCTTTATCGCAACATAGTGCTGAACGTTTAAAAATTATGCGCGCAACTAATGATGGGTTTATTATTGCGGAGAAAGATTTGGAATTAAGAGGAGCAGGTGAAATTTTAGGAACAAAACAAACGGGTTATCGTCAATTTAAAATCGCAAACATTCAACGGGATCATTTTTTGCTGCCTCTTTTACCTTCCCTAGCTCAAAAGCTAATACAGAATAGTCCAGAAATCGCTCGTGACATTACACAACGTTGGTTAGGTAATTTTGAACAATTTCTGCAAGGATAAAATATTTTTTAAAATACTTAAGTCAAGACTGTTTTTTATTTTTTTCTTTGTTAATATACCTAGGTTTATTTTTTCAACTCCTCCGCGTCCTCTGTGGATAACTTTTTTCATCAAACAGTCTTAGCAAAAATTAAATCGACCTTTTATTCAAAAATCTCTTATTTTATAAGGGTTATAAATCATTTATCTTATATTTTCAAAAATCATTTATCCACAAAATCTGTGGATAATCCTGTGTACAGAACGTTTAACATCTTGTGGAATCTGCTTCCCCTGTGTCTGTTTTAGAACTTATCAACGTGTTTCTAAAAAATTAATCTCTTTCGAAACTTACAGTCAAGAGATACAAAAAAACTTCTAACCATGTTTAAATATCGATAAAAATGACTGCATTTAGGAAAAATAGAGCCAAAGTGTGCTTTTTTATTTCACTTTGAGTTAGGGTGAACTATATTGACATAGGATCCGGTTCTAAATAAAACAGTTTAATATAAAAAATTAACCTATTTTTACATCCAACTCACATTAGTTAAAGTTAAAAATGATTCAACATGACAGATACCAGCAAGCAAAAAAAGTAACCCTTTTAGGAGCTGTTGCAAATGCCCTTCTTGGCATTGTTAAACTTATTGGTGGATATTTCTTCCACTCCCATGCATTAGTGGCGGATGGAATACATTCCTTTTCTGATCTCATAACCGATGCAATGGTTTTATTTGCCTCTAAATACGGGAGTCTTGATGCAGACGCCAGCCATCCTTATGGACATCAGCGCATTGAAACAGCGGCAACTTTATTATTAGCCCTTTTACTTATTTTGGCAGGTGTTGGCATCGCCTGGGATTCATTATATGACCTGCTCAAATCGAACTATATCAGACCGAGTTGGTTATCACTTCCAGTGATATGTATTTCAATTATGAGTAATGAACTTTTATTTCATTACACTTTATACATTGGCAAACGTATCAACTCTAAGTTAATTACTGCCAATGCCTGGCATCATCGTTCCGATGCTGCATCATCTCTTGTTGTTTTGGTAGGGTTAATTGGCAGTATCTGGGGGGTTAGTTCTCTAGATGCCATAGCAGCCATAATTGTTGGTTTTATGATTATTAAAATGGGTTGTGATTACGCTTGGAATAGCGTTAAAGAATTAGTGGATACAGCCGTCAGCTCAGAATTACTAGTACAAATTGAGCAAGTAATCCAAAATGTGGATGGAGTTGAAAAGATACATCAATTACGCAGCCGCTCTATGGGTGAAAATGTACTGATTGACGTCCACATTTTAGTATCACCTAAAATATCAGTCTCTGAAGGACATTATATTGCTCAGCATGTACATCATGCATTAATGGAGCAAATTGAAAGTGTTAAAGATGTAATTGTGCATGTTGATCCAGAAGATGATGAACGTTTTTGTCCTTCGTTACATCTGCCTAGCAGAAAAGTATTACAACAGCTACTTCATGAAATTCACCTTGATTTTCCCCAAATACTATTTTGGAATTTACACTATCTGGATGGAAAGCTCGAGATAGATATGGTTTGTGAAAAACACTTTACGCAATGGCAAAAATTACATGCACGAGCCCTATTAGCATTGAAATTACATCCGGATATTGTAGAGGTACGTTTATTTAGCTTGCATGAGATCATGCATCGCAATTAAACTATCGTGTTTGGCTTGATGTAGCCTGAATGCTGTAAAGATTAGTGAACACTGCTTTTACTTTGTGTTCAGGTTGTATTTCTTTTCTTAGATAGAGCAATAGGATAAGTCATGGTATCAGCTACCAGTTTAAAAATATTTTTTGCCCTCTCCATTTTTATAGTTATTTTAATGGCAGGCTGGTATCCCTTTAGAAAACGTATTAAAGATGATAAGCATATTGATTTTCCTATAGGGGAAACATTAGCTACAGGGGTATTCTTAGGAGCCGGATTATTACATATGCTTCCTGACGCAAACGCTTTATTCATTAAAATGGGTTATAACTATCCTTTTGCTTTTATCATCACCGGCACTGTATTTCTCATTTTTCTATGGTTTGAACACCTAGGCAAAGAACTTTATCATCATAATAGTGCGACACATCCAGCATTCGCTATTTTAGCGTGGGGAATGCTCTCTGTTCACTCGATTATGCTTGGAGCTGCATTAGGGATAGCGCACCATAATTCAATGATTATTATGATTTTTCTGGCCATAATTACTCATAAATGGGCAGAAAGCTTCGCCATCGCAGTACAATTAAATAAAAGTTCAATGAATATGAATACGAGTCTCGTCTTTTTTCTTTTATTCAGCTTTATGACCCCTCTGGGTATTTATTTAGGTTGGTATTTTGGTCAAGGGGTAGAAACCAACTCTATATTTGATCCGATTTTAATTGCTGCCTCTGCAGGTACATTTCTTTACTTGGGGACTCTACATGGTTTAGAGCGATGTGTGATGGTGGAGCGTTGTTGCAACCTTAAAGATTTTAGTTTTGTGATTATAGGCTTTTCACTGATGGCTTTGGTGGCTATTTATGTCTAAGTTTTTACGACAAGAATCGATTACTCTCGCTTCCGCTTCATCAATTCGCTTACAACTGCTGCAATCGCTTGGCATTGAATTCTCAGTAATACCCTCCCATTGTGATGAAGAAGCGATTAAAGCGACCTTTGATGCGGAAAATAGTCTTAATTTAGGTTACACTTTGGCAGCAAGCAAGGCTTTAGATGTGAGTCAATTTCATCCAGAGAGTTTTGTTATTGCGGCAGATCAACTGTGTGTATTTGAAAAATTAATTCTTAATAAACCCCTAAATCACCAAACAGCAATTGAACATTTACGTTTATTAAGTGGAAAAACTCATCAACAAATCGCTTGTCTATGCATTGCCAAAAACAATGAAATACTTTGGCAACATCATGAAATAGCCTATTTAACCATGCACCATTTAAGTGAACAAACAATTGAAGCTTATCTGCAAAGTGAAAAACCTTATCATAGCTGCGGTGCTTATCACTATGAAACTCAAGGTAAATGGTTGTTTAAAGAGGTTCAAGGAAATGAGGATACCATCTTAGGATTACCTTTGCGCCCTCTTGTCGAAATTTTAATGCAGCTTGGAGCAGTACGTTTTACCTAACAATACTAAAAACTTTAATCACAAATAGGATACAACATGCAAATAACCAAAATTCAAGCACGTGAAATTTTAGATTCTCGTGGTAATCCTACTGTTGAGGCAGATGTTATTTTAAAAAATGGTACTCTAGGTAGAGCAAGCGTTCCTTCTGGTGCGTCAACCGGAAGCCGCGAAGCGTGTGAACTTCGAGATAATGATCCGAAACGTTATCATGGCAAAGGAGTGCAGCAGGCCGTAGCTCATGTAAATCATGAAATCAATCAGGAACTATCTCTTTGTTCTGTTGAAGATCAAGAAGCATTAGATAATCAATTATGCCAATTAGATGGCACAGAAAATAAATCACGTATAGGTGCCAACGCCATTCTTGCTGTATCACTTGCTGCTGCAAGAGCTCGAGCAAACACACACAACTTGCCCTTGTATGTGGCCCTAAATCAAGGCGAAAAAATGTGCATGCCAGTCCCTATGATGAATATTTTAAATGGAGGAGCGCATGCCGATAACAATGTGGATATTCAGGAATTTATGATCATGCCTGTTGGGGCTCCTGACTTCCCTACTGCATTACAAATGGGTGCGGAAATTTTTCATGGCTTAAAAGCCGTTTTAAAAAAACAAGGTTTAAATACTGCTGTAGGCGATGAAGGTGGTTTTGCCCCTAATATTCGCTCCAATCGTCAAGCACTCGATCTGCTTTGTGAAGCAATTGATAAAGCTGGCTTTAAGTTAAGAGATGAGATAGTACTTGCTCTAGATGTCGCTGCTTCAGAACTCTATGAACAAGGAATGTATCATATGGCTTCCGAAGATCAAAAATTCACTTCAATCCAACTTATTGATTACTATGCAAATCTGGTTGCCAACTACCCTATAGTGAGTATTGAGGATGGTTTGGATGAAAAAGATTGGGGTGGATGGAAGCATTTAACCGAGCAACTAGGCGATAAAATTCAATTAGTCGGTGATGATGTATTTGTAACTAACCCTAAAATTCTACAAGAGGGCATCACCCAAAAAGTAGCCAATGCGATTCTTATTAAAGTCAATCAGATAGGAACTCTAAGCGAAACACGACAAACGATCCAATTGGCACATCAAAATGGATATCGTTGTGTCATGTCACACCGATCAGGAGAAACAGAAGACACCTTTATTGCCGATTTGGCAGTGGCCACAGGTTGTGGTCAAATTAAGACAGGATCACTGTGTCGTACTGACCGTATTGCGAAATACAATCAACTTTTACGTATTAATGAAGTTGCAGCATTACCCTATGCAGGAAAAGCCATATTGAAAAAATAGGAATCGTTCGCATTAAGTAATACGCGAAATCAACAAAAAATCGCTATCACCATGGGTGATAGCGATAAAGTTTTTATCTATTAACCACATGCGATAACTCACTAGGCTCATAATTTTTAAATAGTCGCTCCCAATATTTTTCTTTTGCTTTCATTTCTAACTCTTCTTTTTAGTCCAATTTATGTATTTTTTATCACTGTGGTAAGTATATTCGCTCGCACTAGAACTCCTTTTCAATGAAATTAAGTTATTTGAAAGCCTTAGTGTTAGATTGAAAATTTCTGCGGAAAAAGGCAGACCAGCACTATGCACCAAATGATCTATAATATAACTACATGATTAATAAAGTGACGTAAAGGCTGTTATTATGTCAAACGAAAAAATTGAGCATGAAGTCGGTGATATCATGTTTTTTAGTCCATATCTTTTCGTAACAGAATATGAAAAAAATAAAAAAACTCTTGAAACATCTGATTGGGGACAGAAAAGAATAAAGCAGATGCATAAAACAAATCTGAGAAGTCAAGAAGGATCAGATTGGGTCAGTCATGTAGGAGTTATTTGTAGCGATGAAGAAAATGGGTTACATATTGCACATGCAACCGAAGTTAACGTTGAACATCAAAATGAGACACATAAAGGTTATGTTAAAGAACTGCTTAGTAGAGAGTTGTCTCGTTATAAAAATGAAAATGAAGATCGTTCCTTTATTTTTTTTAAACCAAATGGAGAAGAGATATTAAATAAAATTGAAGCCTATTTTGGTAAGGAGTTCGTTCTCCGACATGGCTTGACTGCCGCAATCGTTGCACAAGAGCTCGGTGAGGAGATTGGTAAATCTGCCGATTCTAATTATCACAAGGAGTTAGAGGAAATCTCATGGAATTATTCTGCAGGCTTGAAGGCGATTTTTAATCCAGGGAAATTAAAAGAAGATAGGATAATAAATCTTGGTAAACAAAAAGTACAAGACACAAGTACTATTTGTTCTGAATTTGGTACCAGAGCCTTAAAAATTGGCTCCCTGAATTATTTCAAGCGGCTTTACGAGGAAGCACAAAAAGATATTGAGTTAGGAAAAAAAGTAAGCCTGAATATTAAGTTAGATATTCCTTTTGAAAAAATAAAAATAAGAGCAAATCAAATACCTGGGTATCCGCATACAAAATCGAACAATACTCCCAAAGGTGTTATGCACTCGTTGATTCATAACAGTGATTACAAGAAACATTATTATTTAGGCAAGTTTCCAAGCATGAGTCAACAAAAAGACTATCATGAAAACAAATATCATATTTTTGCAACTACTCTAGGTTACAATGCTCCTGAGGTTTTTACATTTAAACAAAAGAAAATAGATGTAGACAAAATACATGCTTATATTCTTGGAAAAAATTTATATGTATACGTTACAGGTAATAGTACACTCTACGATAAAAATGTGGGAACTAGAGAAAGCGATTTTGATCATCCTGTATTCAAAACGAAACAGGGAAAAGAATTACAAAGTATTATTATGGCTCTAGTCCAGCCAGAGTCTGATAAACGCATGCTGTTAGAGAAAGTCCCAGAAAGGCTGTTTCAAATTCGATTAAAGGTTGTTTTGGGTGATCTTGAAGCATTAAAATTCAGAGTAAATGACAAGCCAATGAATGATTATATTGAAGAAAAAATGAAACAAATCAAAATGGCTGGGAAAAATCTTGCAAGTAAGGAGCAAATTTTAATGGAGATGCAGAATACTGTTAATGCACTAAAATCTAACTTGCCTGTACCAGAGATTAAAGAAATGATCAAATCATACTTCCTCAAAAATAATGTAGAAATAGACACCAATATTGAATCAGTCATCTCAGAGCTATCCCTTCATGAAAGAATACACCTACTCCGTTCCCTAAAAATTAAATCTCAACTTGAAACAGAACAAAAAAATGAGCAAATTGATACAACTAGTGAAAAGTATAAGGAGTTTATGGAGCATATGGAAAAATATTCGTGATGATAATCAAGTAAACAATCAGGAAACTATAGATTTTAATATTCAAAATAAATAGATTTCAGTTTTGAATCAAGAGGAGATATAAATGTCTTTTAACAAATTGTGTAAAATATTGGGACTTGATTCATTAATCACGGATGAAGAGAAACTTAATGTATTGGAAAAATGGTATCTTGAAAATGTTTCCACGGATCAATACATTCTGGGAGATGCAAAAGCAAAGTATCATCATTATTGTAAGTTGACCGAAACATATCTTCATCATTTTCTTCCAAATTTTTCTAAAAACTTAACTGATCGAATTCAAGCATTTGGTAAAAAAAATGCTATTCAGGAGGCAGCTTTTCAGGGCCTGGACAAGTTTCTGACCCTCCAGAAGCCTGAGATTGGCCTCTTAAATCAATCCAATAATCAACTCCAGACACCTTTGCATTATGCCGTTATTAATGGATATTATCACACGGTAGAAACATTACTTTTGCAGGGTGCAAGTCCAGAGATCCCTAACAACCAAAATCAATTGCCTATTTTCAGTGTACTGTTGTTACCAGTTATCTATAATGACAACAAGAAAGAAAATAAGGAAAAAATATTTAGACTGTTACGAGATAAAGCGCCAAAGACTTTAAACCATCAAAATGCTAGTGGAGATACAGTATTACATATGATGGCAGTATATAATTTTCCATCCCTGATGCAAGAAGTACTGAAAACAAATAATGAATTGACCTATATAAAAAATAACCGATCACGCTATCCAATACACACAGCCATTTTACACAAGAGGATGGAGTGTTTGGATATTCTTCTCAAACAAAAAGGAGCCAGTCTACTTCAAGATAGCCAAAACCGTGTAGCTTTACATTATGCTGTACTTTATGCCAGCAGAGGGATACTCGCTCTTTGTATTGAATCAGCAAAGAATCTGGATCCTCGGGACGCCTTTGGTAAAACTCCTTTAATATTGGCTGGAGAAGCTGGAAATTTTGATGCGGTCAAAACTCTTGTGGAAGCGGGCGCTGACATTACTGTAAAAGATAATAAAAAATGCACTGTGCTCCACTATGCTGTTAAATCTGGAAACCTAAATCTTGTAGAATGGCTTTTAAACCAAGATATCAAGATCAATGAGATTGATGATGACCTATGTACTCCGTTAGATATTGCTAATACGCTTAGTGAGAAAAAGATATCTGAACTTCTGAGCAATCACGGAGCTATCTCAAAGAACAATAACGAAAATAATATTCATTCTTATAAGTAAAGTATCCCCCCAAGTACCTGCATAATGAATTTGTAACTCCCACGCCATCTCGAGCATCTATCTCCACGAAATTTAAAAATAAGGAATCTTGTTACTATTTAGAACCGTTCAACCTGTATTTTCATTTTTTATTGATATGAATTAAATGATTGATTTTTGGAATAAATCTCATATTACGCTTCACTAATACGGATTTATAACGATGAGTAGATCCTCTTTGGACCTACTCAATGGTGTTGTAAATGAACAAAAATCTATTCGCTCATTTTGGAGAGATGCTCTTTCCATCAAAATAGAACGAATATCTATCTTTAATTTCATGAGCAAGATTTTGGTGTTTTTCAACTCTAGAGGTTGACATCAAATCAATTACACTATTAATGGCCTCATTTCCTGTAACGGTAAATTGAAAATGTCCATTGGTACCTCTTGGAACAGGTATTGATTGCATCATTAGCCCTGGATTACGAGTTGCTAGATCCATCCACAGTGCATAAGTAAACTTATCACCACCCTCTAAATTAGAATCTAAAATAACCATCATGTTTGAATCAGGTATAATTGACACAACTACGGAATCAGGCCGTATAATCGCTTTATCAAAAAAACTTTTCATTAATACTCCTCATTTATAAAAATAGTTACTTAAGCTTTTCTATTGCTATGCGTTACACGCTACTACTGCATTCATACCAGCAACATCACTATGTTCCTCTTTTCTTGAACAGAACAATAGATTTGGATTACATCGTCCTGATTGCCACAACTGTAGTTTTATTAAATTTTTGTTGGATGAATGGCTAATATCTGGATTCCCAAAAACTATTTCGTGTGTTTCTGTATCAAAAAATCGCTGATTTATATCATCAGCATTCATTATTGCATTTTGCCTTCTTAAAGTTGGTGGCGGCGTTGGTAAGTCTTCTAAATCACTATCTAAATCATTGCCATTCATAATAAACTCATTTAAAGAAATGCGCGCAAATTGTAAACTACAATTGTTAAGAAAATATTATGCAAATCTGATAACATCTACAGCGAATTGCCTCAAATTACCTGTTGCCGAAGGAGGGAAACCGGCATGGAAGAGGATTATATCTAAACTAGGCATTGTCTCTGAGGTTTCACCCCAATAAAAGATGACAGAATAAGGCCAATCTCTTGAGCTCGAAATTACATCTAAAACTTACCCGATAAAAAGCAAAAAAGATAAGATATGTTCAAAGTCAGCAGTATGGCTCTTAGCAATATTTGTGCAGAGTGTTACCATGCGCAAGCTAAAGTATATAAAGGAGAATCTATCATGTTACCTATCAACTTATTTATACAATACAATTATAATTGTATTGTAATTGTATTATAATTTTTTATTAGAATAGCTTTTTCCTGTCTTCCTGCGGTAGGTTAGGCATTAAGAGAAAATAGTTAGCAGTTACCAAAGGATAATAAGTGCATGGACGTCTCGCAAAATTATAAGAAAGATGCCAAAGCCATTTTGGAAGCAGCACCTGATTTATATCTTATTTTATCTCCTCAATTTTATATTGTAGGTGCTAGCGATTCTTATCTTGAAGCGACTATGGTTAATCGTGAAGAAATAATAGGCCGCTATCTTTTTGATGTATTTCCAGATAATCCAAACGATATCACAGCTACTGGAGTTAAAAATTTGCAGTACTCTTTAAATCGGGTTTTAAAAGAAAAAAACTGCGATGCCATGGCTGTGCAAAAATACGATATTCGTCGCCCAGAGTTTGCGGGAGGGGATTTTGAGGTACGTTACTGGAGTCTTCTCAATTGTCCTGTTTTTGATAGTGATAACCATATTAAATACATCATTCATCGTGTCAAAGACGTTACTGAATTCATTCAGCAGTCCCATGCTTCCCAGTTAAATATCATCCAGTCTTTACAAAGTAGTGAAGGAAAAATGGGTACAGAAATAATGCAAAGAGCTCGAGATATTCAAGCCCTTAACAAAAAATTACAAGAGAACGAGCAATTCAATACCACCTTTCTTGCAGCAATTCCCGATGCAATGATATTAGCAAATGAGCAAGGCATTATTGAATATGTTAATAATCAAACTGAAACTATGTTCGGTTACACCAAAGATGAACTCTTAGGCCAAGTTATTGAACTTTTAATACCTGAAAAAGCCTCCCAAGTTCATCCTAGTCACCGCAACAATTATTTTAAATCACCTCGCACTCGTCCTATGGGAATAGGCAAGGAACTGCAAGCACAGCGCAAAAATGGGGAAATATTTCCAGTAGAAATTAGCTTAAGTCCCATACAAAACACCAATGGCTTGAACGCGATTGCGATAATCCGAGACGTAACTCGTCAAACAGAACAAAATAAATTACTTCAACAAAAAGAGCAGTCCTTAAGAGAGCTCTATGAAACTGTTGAGCAAGAAAGGTCCTATCTTGAAACCCTCAATCAAAAAATGGTTCTCATTACTCAACTGAGTGAGACATTAATGGCATGTAGAAATATTGAAGAAATCATTGAGTCTTTTACTTCATTTGCACCTAAAATTCTCGACTTCTCTCAAGGTGTTTTGTATCTCATGCATAATTCACGCAACTATTTGGAGAGAAAAATTACATGGGGAAATAAAGAATATTATTTAGCATCCTTTGCTCCTCATGATTGTTGGGCCCTGCGACGAGGGTGTATCCATCAATATGATGCTAGTCGACCTGGTGTAATGTGTCAACATCTTAAAGAAAGGCCTTTATTTCAAGAGAGTTTTTTGTGTATTCCTTTGATGGCAGAATATGAAATATTTGGATTGTTATTTATTGATAGCACAAAAGAAACTTTACCTCTCGAAAAAATACATTCTTTAATTTCCGTAGTAACCGAAACTGTTGCTTTGGCTATTGCCAATATCCGCTTGAAAGAATTACTCCATTCACAAGCGATTCGAGACCCATTGACGGGATTACTCAACCGTCGTTTTCTTGATGAATATGCAATCAAACAAATTGGTCAAGCCAAACGTAATAAAACCACTATATTCTTCATTATGATCGATGTCGACAACTTTAAACATATTAACGATCAGTTTGGTCATGAAAGTGGAGATTATGTGTTATCTTTGTTGGGCAAGCTTCTGAATTCTTTAGTCAGAGAAGGGGATTTAGTTTGTCGTTATGGTGGAGAAGAGTTCTTATTAGTTTTACCTAATTGTGAATTAGATAATGCGAAAATGGCCGCTGAAAATGTTCGTTGTGAAATCAGTAAAATGCCTATAATCCTCAGGGACAATGACTTTAATATTACTGTTTCTCTTGGCCTTGCCAAATTCCCACAAAATGGACGTTCAATAAAGAAATTAATAGATGCTGCTGATCAAGCGCTTTATAGCGCCAAAAAACAAGGAAAAAATCGTACTATAATTTTTTCTGAATTTAACTCCTCGAAAAGGAGCCGTTAATCATACAGGCTCATACTCACGCTAATTACTATTCAATTATGGATAGTTCATATCCTGGGCTTATAGCAAGCCTGTATGACTGAAATGCAGACTTGCCAAAAGTTCAGGAAAAATGACCGATTCTATTGGACTGATGCCACATTACTTGATGAATTTATATGGTCATATATGTCGCAAAAAATTGTCGTTCAGTATAAGCTCCTACTTTTTTGCAGAGTAAGAGTGGGTTTTCCCGCATATCCAGCTCAAAAAATAGAGGAATGAATAATGTATGATCTTATCAAACAACCAGCTTATAAAATTGTTGAACTGATAAAAACAAAAGTAGTTTCATCAGAAGAAGTGACAAGAGCTTTTCTTGATCGTATTCAAGAAGTTAATTCTTCTCTAAATGCTGTCATACAAATTGATGAAGAACAATCCCTGCAAAATGCAAGAAAAGCTGATGCAGCTATTGCTAGAGAAGAAGTATTGGGCCCTTTACATGGATTACCAATTACGATTAAGGATACTATTGACATTTTTGGTTATAAAAACACCTACGGTTCTCATTTATATAATGATTATATACCAGAACGAGAAGGAACTTGCGTTACTCGGCTTCGTGCAGCTGGTGCGGTTATTTTAGGCGTGACTAATAGCCCTGAGCTTCTTACTGCCTATGAATCAGATAATTTAATCTACGGAAAAACAAATAATCCATATGATCTAAACCGAACATCAGGCGGCAGTTCTGGTGGTGAGGCTGCGATTATCTCTGCTAATGGATCACCTCTTGGTCTTGGTACTGATGGTGGGGGTAGTATTCGTGTACCAGCTCATTTTTGTGGGATATCAGGGCTTAAACCAACCCAGGGATTAATACCATTAACTGGGATCGCTTTGCCGGGCGCTGGAGCTGGATGCCTTCAAGCTTTTGGTACTTGCGGCCCAATGGCACGATTTGTTGATGATCTAACTTTAGCATTATCAGTTTTAAGTGGGCCTGATGAGTTTGATCCGACCTCTCCGCCAATAACAATTGGCAACCCGTTTAAGGTCGATGTTAACACATTAAAAATTGCTTATTTTATTGATAATGGAATTGTTACTCCAAGTAAAGATATTATTGATGCCACATTAAATGCAGTTCGTGTATTAGCCGATTTGGGGGCTAAGATAGAAGAAGCAAGACCAGAAAATATTGAAAATACTTTTGAGCTTCATTGGGAACCCTTTTTTACCCTGTGCGATGCTGGAGAGACGGTTAACAGTTTTTTAAGAGGTTTATCTATTAATAATATTTCACCGCTAAGAATGCAATTTAATCAAGATGCCAAAAAATACCATTTATCAACCGCTCAATTAAACCAGCGTTTTGCTGAAATTGCTAAGTTTAAGTGGGATACTTATCGATTCTTAAACCAATATGATTTAATCATTTGCCCGCCCTGCGCAACTACAGCTAAACTTCATGGACAATGTTTAAATGAGATCAAAGACTTTACATATACCATGTCATTTAATAATAGTGGCTCCCCTGCTGCTGTTATCCCTTTTGCAACGTCACAAAATGGTCTTCCTATCGGTGTTCAAATCATTTCTAATTTGTGGAAAGATCACATGGTGCTCGCAGTAGCTAAGGTATTAGAAGATTACTATCATTCAAAAATGAATGTAAAAAATAGTTCTAGTTGTCAAATCGTCTGAAGAAATGCTCCGATTATTTCGGAGCGCAATCGCTTCATTTTGCATTTACCCGTTTTTTTATTTAACCCAAAAGTCTATTCAATAACATCGATATATGAAGCACAAAACCGATATTCTTCCTCATCCAGATTTCAATTTAGCAATTCTAACCCATCAAAAATTTATCATTACATTTTTCCTAGAAACATCCTCCTCTACAATTTCATTAGCTTGGAATTGCTCTTTAGATTTAATTGGCCTTAATTAAATCTTAGCAACGTGAAGTGAACAGTAACTTATATGCAAGAGAGAGTTGGAATATGATCCTCCTATATGGAATAGCTTCCAAAGTACCATTTTAAATGTTTTTCAAAATCAAGTTTGATTTTTCATTACTTCTCACAACCCTTACTCTTAATAACAGCCCATAAATTATTGTAAAATAATTCCAATCTCATCCAATTTATTCAACAATAAATATTATTATCAGTAAGTTAAGGAAAATTATGATTGTTATCTTCGTCCATGGTTGGAGTGTTACACATACCAATACTTATGGAGAGCTTCCTCAATGGCTTGAAAGTCAGAGCAAAGACGGGAAGCTAAATATTCAAGTTGGTAATATCTATCTCGGCCGCTATATCAGCTTTGACGATACAGTAACAGTCGACGATATAGCGCGCGCATTTGATCATGCTGTACGCGATGAAATTGCTGATAAACTGCGAGATGGGAAGCGTTTTGCCTGTATTACCCACTCTACCGGTGGTCCCGTTGTTCGGAAATGGATGGATTTATACTTTAAGAATAATCTTGCTAAATGTCCATTGAGTCATCTTATCATGCTGGCCCCTGCCAATCATGGTTCTGCGCTTGCCCAACTTGGTAAATCCCGACTAGGCCGTATAAAAAGTTTTTTTGAAGGTATTGAACCAGGACAGCATGTACTTGATTGGCTTGAGCTCGGAAGCAATATGAGTTGGCAGCTTAATGAAAGCTGGCTTGATTACGATTGCACTGCTCATAGCATCTATTCGTTTGTACTTACAGGCCAAAAAATTGATCGCCAACTTTATGATGCTGTTAACTCTTACACGGGAGAAGCTGGCTCTGATGGAGTTGTGCGTGTAACTGCCGCAAATATGAATTACAGTCTGTTAAAGTTACATCAGGAAGGGAATAATGGTGAAAATCTTGTTGTCTCCAAAATGACACGGACAAAACAAATGGCATTTGGGGTTTTGCCTGGATGTTCGCATTCCGGTAAAAAAATGGGGATCATCCGCAGTATTACTATGGCCAATGCCACCACTCATCCTACGGCTATATGGGTCTTACGATGCCTCCAAGTAAAAAATAATGATTCCTATAATAAATTGGCAAAAGATCTAGATAAGATTACCAAAGAAACCCAGAAAAATGAGCATAAAGAACTTGTGAAGATGCTTATGTATAAACGTGAGTTTATCACCAATCGCTACTCTATGATTATATTCCGACTTATTGATGACCGCGGCAATCATCTTTACGATTATGATCTTTATCTAACTGCTGGCCCCAAATATAGCGAGTATGCGCTTCCCGCAGGTTTCTTCGCAGACCGCCAGCGAAACCAGCATGATCGGGGAAAACTGACTTATTTTCTTGACTACGATATCATGGAAGCCGGAATAAATACCCCAAAAATGCAGGGTAATCTAGGATTCCGTATCAAGGCATATCCTGAGTCAAGTGACCAAGCACTTGCCTATTACAAGCTACTTGATTTTCACTCCTCGCTCGCCGACATTAACAAGATTCTTCATCCGAATGAAACGGTAATGGTTGAAATCATGCTTCAGCGACGGGTAGATAGAACGGTCTCCCGTATTACCAACAACCTGATTCCGGCAAAAATCAGTGTAAAACCGACTGGCAAAAAGGTAGATTAACATCATTTTTAAATCCTTTATTCCTTATTCTAGTTTTTATTAATTTTACAGCAGGTGAAAAATGCTTCTATTTCATTTATTAGTCAATAAACGTTTTAGGGTCTGTTGACATTTCACCTGCCGCCTAGGTGCCGCGGCTTGTCCGCGGCATCCAGTAAATGGTCAAATTTAAATTTGCACTAACTAATTCATTGATTAATGAGAGCAAACTCATAATATAACGGCTCTGATACCAAGTATAAAATGAGTTTGTAATGCTTAGACTTATGCTCAATGATGAGCTTTGGTCAAAGCTAAAGGAGATCATGCTAAAGCATAGCATTTATGACAAGCCCAATCTTCGCACACTAGTTGAGACGATGTTATATCGTATGCAGATTGGTTGTCCTTGGCGCGACCTACCAGCAGAATTTGGATGCTGGAACTCAATCTATCAAAGATTTAATAGATGGTCCTCAAAAGGCAAATTGATGGCTAGATTCAAAGCACTCCTCCAAGAACTAGATCTTGAGTGGGCGTTTATTGATGGAAGCATAATAAAAGCTCATCAACACAGTGCTGGAGCAGCGTCTGAAGAAAATCAAGCTATAGGAAAATCCAGAGGTGGTAATACAACAAAAATTCATATGGCTGTTGATGCTTTCGGTTTACCCATTGATTTTGAAATAACGGGTGGTGAAGTACATGACAGTAAAGTTGCATCAGAATTTATCGAAAAATTGCCCACCGCAGGTCATATTATTGCTGACAAAGGTTATGATAGTGAAGAAGTTAGGGACACGATTCATAAAAAATTATCTACTCCAGTTATCCCAAGAAAGAGTAATTCTAAAATTGGCAATGCAGGTATGGATTGGTGTCTTT
>NZ_LNYU01000088.1:24187-25023 GCF_001468135.1 Legionella santicrucis
GGATTGGTTGTCCTTGGCGCGACCTACCAGCAGAATTTGGATGCTGGAACTCAATCTATCAAAGAGTTAATAGATGGTCCTCAAAAGGCAAATTGATGGCTATATTCAAAGCACTCCTCCAAGAACCAGATCATGAGTGGGCGTTTATTGATGGAAGCATAATAAAAGCTCATCAACACAGTTCTGGAGCAGCTTCTGAAGAAAATGAAGCTATAGGAAAATCCAGAGGTGGTAATACAACAAAAATTCATATGGCTGTTGATGCCTTCGGCTTACCTATTGATTTTGAAATAACGGGTGGTGAAGTACATGACAGTAAAGTTGCATCAGAATTTATCGAAAAATTGCCCACCGCAGGTCATACTATTGCTGACAAAGGTTATGATAGTGAAGAAGTTAGAGACACGATTCATAAAAAATTATCTACTCCAGTTATCCCAAGAAAGAGTAATTCTAAAATTGGCAATGCAGGTATGGATTGGTGTCTTTATAAATAGAAGCATTTAGTTGAAAATTTATTAGCTAGGATAAAGCATTTTCGTGCAATTGCGACAAGATTTGAATTAAAGCGGAATTATGCCTCTGTTGTTGCTATGGCATGTGCGTTTTTATGGCTACCCATGTAGAGCCATTCGAAGTACTATTTGGATGTTTGTCCAACATTCAAGGAAGTATCATGCGTCCATCTTATGTTTATATTCTTGCGAGTCAGCGTAATGGGACTCTTTACGTAGGTTCTACGTCAGAGATCATCAAACGGGCCTGGGAACACAAAAACAAAGTCATTCCTGGCTTCACTGCTAAATATAACGTACATATGCTTGTCTATTACGAAG
>NZ_LNYU01000088.1:25033-25315 GCF_001468135.1 Legionella santicrucis
GGGTTCTACGTCAGATATCATCAAACGGGCCTGGGAACACAAAAACAAAGTCATTCTTGGCTTCACTGCTAAATATAACGTACATATGCTTGTCTATTACGAAGTACATAAATTATACATTGAGGCAGCTCGACGTGAAAAACGCTTCAAAAATTGGCCAAGACAATGGAAAATAAATTTAATTGAAGGACTTAATCCTGAATGGCGTGATCTGTATGAAGAAATTTGCCAATGATTTAGATCTACTGGATGCCGCGGACAAGCCGCGGCACGTAGGCGGCT
>NZ_LNYU01000088.1:25325-32789 GCF_001468135.1 Legionella santicrucis
TGTGGGTTCTACGTCAGATATCATCAAACGGGCCTGGGAACACAAAAACAAAGTCATTCCTGGCTTCACTGCTAAATATAACGTACATATGCTTGTCTATTACGAAGTACATGAATTATACATTGAGGCAGCTCGACGTGAAAAACGCTTCAAAAATTGGCCAATGATTTAGATCTACTGGATGCTGCGGACAAGCCGCGGCACGTAGGCGGCTGGTGAAATGTCAACAGACCCTAGGCTGATTTATTTTTCTAAATTTTCCTATTGCCAGTACTAGAAAAATTAAAGCTTTGCTTGTTCGTTGATAAGAGTGGAAATTTGTACTTCTTTGGCGAATGCTCTATTCGTTGGGATGCACCAGGCACAATAAATACTTAAACAAAAGTCAAAGTATTATCCTTTGCCGATAATTCTTGGGTTTCAAATGTTGTATTTCCTTTTGGTTTAGGCAAAGTGAGCTCCTTATCTTTATTAGGGAACTCTTGCATCATTTTTAATTTTTTCTCAACCTCAGGAGGCAAAGCAAGCTCTGGAGGAACTGTTTTGTGGCGAGGAACACCTGCATTTAAAGCCCCCATTATCATTCTAGGGGAATTAGAGTGCGGTTGTTCCAAATGAGGATCCAATTTTGCTTCTAACTCTCGCGCTAAAGTTGGATCTAAAATCCACATGGCATCGGCCAGAGCAGGAATACACATATTGGGCTCATTATTTACCCACCAACCTAAATCAAGCATAGCTTTGCGTATGTAGTCTGCTTTTTTATTATTTTTATCAAATGCAAAGCGCAGTATGGTATTCAGTGCTTTAGCTGGCTCTTTATAATTAATAGAAAGCTCTTTATTTGAATTCAAAAATCCAAACCAAGAGTTTTCTAATTTTTCATGATATTTCTGTCTGAATCTATTACACAATTGTTCAGGACTTTGTTCTTCTGGCGCTGAGACTTTATATTTACCTAAAGCATCTATACTTTTGTAAAATTCAGACATCAACAAGGCATGCATCGTAGTGGTTGGATGCACATCATCCCAAAACATATGTTTAGAACCTGGAGAGGTTCTCTCAGGAGTCATTGTATAGTCTGCTGAATCTTTATAAGCTTCTTTTAATTTTTTACGATCAAAATATTGAGCATATTCTGATTGAGGGTTATCTCGGACATCAGTATATATTTTAGTAAAAACAGAATTGATATTGAAAAAATCAATGGAGCAGGAAGGGTATTTATCTTTTAATTTTTTATATTTCTCTTCGAGTTGTGTATTAAAATATTCTGTTACTTCGTGAGCTTTGCCTTCTCTTGATGTACCTTGAAAACGTGGAGTTAACGATAAATCGGGCAAATTACAAAGCACAATATTTTTAAAACCCTGTTGAATTAATTTCTCAATGTTATCTATATTACTTTGTACTGCAAGATTTGCTGCCTCTTTTGTTGGTTCTGAATTAACCGTAATTAAATCATTAGCACCAGAAAATACAGTAATCAATGTCTTTTCTTTATCCTCATAATCTTCTTGTTTCTCAAGGTCAGCTAAGAATTGATCCACCTGCTTTGACAAGTTAGATACAATTAAGCGGGTAAAAAAAAGCTTTATCGAAGTAAATGGGGCAAGCAGAGAAAGAAAAAGACCTTTCCAACTGTAATCATAAGATGTTGCACCACCCTGACTGTAATTTGCGAAGAAATTTTGCCCATTATATTGAGCAGTACGCCCATCATCGAGCGAATAATATTCTTGAATGTATTGGCTGTAACGAGGATCTGTAATTATCTGATCCGATATATCATCAGAAGACTCATGAAGAGCCGGAGCTTTCAGAAGCTCCATTTTTTTACGAAGAGCGGCACGTTGAGCATTCGTTTTATGCCTATGTGCGATTGCAGCATCAGCTATATCAGTGCTATCGACTATATGTCCAGGATTTATTATATCTTCTAAAGTACCTTCTTGTTTTGCTGCAAATAGGTGTCCTTCTTCTCTATCTTCTACGCGTTGCCTACGTTTTACTTCTCTTAATTCCGCTATAACATCATCCAAAGTATCTCTTTTTCGGATATAAGGAGACTGATTAAGAACATCATCACTGATATCCGCATTATCCAGATTATATTTTCCAAAACGGTGTTTAGAATCCTTTTTTATTTTGTCGTCATTAAGAAACTTACTGATAAGAGTTGCTCTAAGCGAGTCTGCCCATGTATAACCATTGGTAAAGCGCTCATTGGGAGATTTATCTAATCCCAATGCTTTGAGCCATAAACCTTTTACCCATGAGCCTAGAAAAGAAAACTTTTCGCCCATGTTTTTACCATCAGAAAGGCTATCACCAAATACAACAAAATGGGTTATGTTTTTTTTAGATTCGGGCTTGCTGTTTCTCATGCAAAATAAACACCATTTGATCAATTATTGATATTTTATAAGTAAATTATTAAGGATTTATTAATCAAGTAAGCATGGTGGACAATTTTTCTTACAAAATATAAAAAAACAAAAAGTGAATAATTTTTTTTGAGGTAAATTATGAATTACAGAAAATCCTTTAAGTAGCTTGTCCGACCTAATTCGAGACAGGTGAGGAAAGTAGATTTAATCCACATTTGGCAATTTCAGAAGTTTTTTTTAATTATCCACTTTGGATAAAATAACTCAATTATCTACTAGCTTAAAATAAGCTCCTAGCACATTTAACCAGCTTTTATATCTATAATTGATACGTTCTTTAGTCCGCAGGCTAAAAAATATTGATTTTCAATAAAAATTCCAAACTTTGTTTCTATATGATATCAATAATTTAATAATTAATTTCAACGAACTACAGGATTTCTATTAAACAAAAACTAAAAATGAGCTTTAATTGCTCTTTATTTAAAAATATCAAACAAAATATAATCTCATGTTACTGTTTCACCGGTTACTATTTATTTAGGAGAAATTAATGGCAGGCCCTTACAGTACTCATAATATAGTTAATGTGTTTCGCTCAATTGTTCAATTAATATCGCAATATCCAGAGTTATTAAATACGCAAGGGATTTTTCGGATCCCTGGTTCGAAAGAAGAAATAGATCGTTTACTCGAACAGCTTATCTGTGATCATTTTAATGTAGAGACATTGAGTCACTACATAATGAATAAAAATATAGTTAATAACGAGCATCTCAATAATGTTTTAGGAATGATATCTACAGTGCTTAAAGAGAGTCAAATATTAGCTTCCAAAGATGAGCTGCTGGTATCTTTTTCTAAGAAATTGAAATCATTATTAGATTCTCACCAAGAAGAAGACCTTAAAAACACAATAGCAGCTCAATTATTTGATAATTTCATTAATGATCTTCTTATGTCAAAGAGAATAGATCATCAACGTGCAGGGGAAACTCTTTATCATTATTTTTATTTAATGCATCAAGTAGGTAAATGCCAAGAAATTAATCGTATGACTTATAATAATCTTGCCATTATCATAGCACCTAGTCTTACTAACGAGTTGGACTTATATACTGGAAACAACTTATTAGATTTGACAAGCTATGTTAGTCAATTCACCCCTATATTAGAAAATTACATTGCTGAAGCCAAATGGGACTGTGATTTTAAGAAATACCATGCGGACAAATTAGAGCATTTAGAAAACACCAGGCATTCTTTACGTGAACAGCTGGAACATATGAAAGAAGCCTCCAGAAAATCAGTTACCACCCCGATGAAAAGTTTCATGTTGCAAGCATCCATGATAAAGGCACAAATTGATGCTATAAAAGAAGAACAACAAGATCATTCCCTTAAAAAGAAAGCAAAGAAAGAATTAGGTAAGCAACTTGCCCCATTAAAAGAAGAGCAAAGTGATCTCCTCTCGAAAATTTCTGAATTAGCGCCCCAAATTAAGGTAATGAACAGGGGACAGCGACAAATACAAAAAGAAATAGATATTCTCACTTACTCAGGAAATCGAGTAACACCACGGGAAAATCCATCAAATAAGTCTAATCTTGCTCAATTTAGTATTTTTGAGTCCAGTAGTTCTAACGCAAGTACGGTGTTATCTCCTATTCCTGAAGAAAAGGAAGAACTTGAAGACCAAGAAGAGAGCATTCATCAAAAACAGCAGTACCCATAATAAGCAAGAAGTTGGGCTAAGCAGAACGTAGCCCAACAGTTCCATTTTTAAAGTATGTAACCATGTTTATTTTCATTTGAGCGGTGCTCACTCAAAATTATTGTATGAATAATCAACAACTTGAAGTTCATATTCTCGATTTAATAAACTGTCAGGAACCTTGCCTGTAAATTGATTATGATCAAGACGGAGTACTTGTAGGTTAATGATGTTACCAATGTCAACAGGGAGTATGCCAGTCAACGCATTATATTCAACACGTAAGGTTTTCAAAGAATGGAGCTGAGTCATTGTATCTGGAAGAACTCCACTGAATTGATTATGCCCAAGATAAATATGTTGCAATTGCGTTAACTGCTCTATTTTAGTGCTTATAGGACCTGAGATGTAGTTATTAAATAAATAAATTTCTTTTAAATTCTTAAGCATATAAAGAGAATCAGGCAGGACTCCATTCAGTTGATTATCATCAAGCCGTAATATTTCAAGTTGATGCAAATTTCCAATGGATGAAGGGATCGCTCCTGATAATTTATTGACATGTAAATCAAGCCATTTCAAATGTTCAAGGTCACCAATACTATCTGGAATCTCACCGTCTATCTGATTGGATTTAAGCCAAATATTTTCAAGTTTTTTGCATTGACCAATGGTCGCCGGAATACGACCACCTATGTGATTAAAACTTAGATAAAGGGTTTTCAGCTCTGTTAAATTACATAGCGTATCTGGTAATGTTCCTTCTAATCCATTGTCATAAAGCTGTAGTTCAGTTACATGCCCATTTTTATCACAAATTACCCCGTGCCATTCACAATATGAAATAGAATCAGAAAGCCAATTATCTTGTCTAATCCAATTTGTCCCGTTGGTTGCTTTGTAAAAATTCTCAAGCTCTAATCGTTCCTGCGGATAATTCACGTCTGCAAACAAAGCGGTTGAAGTTAACATTGCCGCTATTCCCAAAAGGATACTTGGTTACCAGATGATTTCAGCAATCTATGAATAGTGCTGAAAAAAGAATGGATCGTTATTGACATGGAACCCTCTCGCAAATAATTTGAGGCAATATAAATATTAAACAATTTAATGTCAAATAGTGACATCATGTTCAAAACAAAATCACAACTGAACTCTTTGGTTAACCCAACATTGTTGGATAACTCCAAATAAAATCAAATTGAATACTACTTGGTGCTTTTATTACTTCCTCAATAATTTGGGGATCGAAAAATTTTTTAATTGCTCCAAGCCCAGCATATATAAACTTATTTTGAGTAGAATTTAAATTAACTTTTAAACTTCTTAATAATTCCATAAGAAAAGAAATTGTATAATATTAGCCCAATTTGGATTTCAGAAATCTAAATGGATTCAAATATCACAATTAGTAGGTAGATAAAAATGTTTACACGCCATGAAGCGACGCTTAAGAATAAAAAAGTACACGGTGAAAGTGAGGTTTATAGTTTAGAGATAAAAGGTGTTTCTCCACATGATTGTGGAAATGGACAATATGTAGTTATTCATGGCGACAAAAGACCAATTTATTTAGCTATTGCTTCGAGTAAAGAGGAATCCTACCTAAAAATAAGTCAGATTTTAAAAAATGGAGCTAAAAATATCCTTTCTGAAAGTCAGGTTGATTCACATCTTGAAATTGATGCTCCTTGTGGAAATGAATTTAAACCAGCAGGAGAAAA
Source organism: Legionella santicrucis (assembly GCF_001468135.1). Lineage (GTDB taxonomy): Bacteria > Pseudomonadota > Gammaproteobacteria > Legionellales > Legionellaceae > Legionella > Legionella santicrucis. The sequence continues at coordinate 31,157 of NZ_LNYU01000088.1, forward strand.
GGTATTGTTGATTTGTGCCGGATCTGCAGAGTCTGTCATGAGAAATCTGTACAATAATTTAACATTAGAAGGCAAAGATGTTTCAGTTTTTTATTCTGCAAAACGTCTTGAAGATCTTCCATTTCCCAATTTTGTTGTGAGGCTTAATAACAACAATCAACATTATATAACTCTTACAGAGGAACAATTAGATCGATTTAAATCAGGTCGTATCACAGAACATCTAAAAACAAAAGAGATTGATCCTAACACATCTGTTTTCGTTTGTGGCCCAGTTGGTTTTGAAAATGACGTAGTAAATATGTTACTCGATAAATCACATCCAGCGCAAAATATTCATATTAGTCATTGGGGCAAAATTCTCCCTGTAGATTCAGGTACTCTTGCTGAACGAGGATTTAAAATTAAAGAAAACTCTCTAACAGAAAAGTCGGACTCCGATAAGTTACCGCAAATAAGATATTAATTGTACCCTGACTTTTTGAAAAATTTGAGTTTGTGTTGGCTCTTTTTTCTATACTTTTTCGATGGTGATGTATCATTTGTATTTTTTTGATCGCTGGTTGTTGTAGCAATCATGTACTATCAACAAATGATATACTCCATTAATGAACAATCCATTGATCGGGTTCGTACAGAATGAACACTCAAACTGAATTTTCACAAGAAGTACTTAAGTTAATTAAATCAATACCCCGAGGTAAAGTGATAACCTATGGAGATATTGCCAGGCTAGCAGGCCATCCACACGGTGCACGTGGAGTCGGATGGCTTCTTCATTCCTGCACAAAGAGTCATAATCTTCCTTGGCAACGTGTGTTAAAATCCAGAGGAGCGCTTTCTTTTCCTGCGAATAGCCACCATTATTTACTTCAGAAAGAACTGTTAGAAAAAGAAGACATTATCATCATCAATGGCCATGTTGATTTAAAAAAATATTCTTGGGATGGTGAGCCATAAATATTTCCGGCTAGTCATTATAGAGCATCCAAGACTTATTATTGACCTATTTCAGGAAGCTCAGCAGGAAGCGTACTCATACTCAATGGTCGACTTAAACGTTCAAAGCCTCATCACGCAGTGAATTGAAAACCATGCCCCCGCTCTTTTCTTTATAAGCCATAATTGGGATCTTTCAGAGAAAAAACCCTTCTAAAAAAAGAATCCAGCACTTCTTCATTTAGCATGGGATTTTTTTATCTAATCAACCCTTGAGCCAGTGCAAAATCATGTACCCTTCTAAGATTTTGAGCAATTCCCAAAAAAATTATATCCAAGTAGGAAAAGCAGTGAATTTTCTTCAAAAGGCCATAAGTCTTCTTTAATACCGAATCGATAAAATTTACATAGAGATCAAATTTAATCAACAATCAGGAGTATTAAAATGAAGATTAGTCAAGAAGCATTAGAGGCCTACTTAGATGCGATAAAAAACAATCCTTTTTCAATAAAAGAAATTCCTATACCCGAAGAAGGAGAAGAGCTTAGTGATGAGCATAAAAAAATTTATATGGCTGCTGTAAAACTAAATGGCGAGGCAGTAAAATAAGCAGGCCTCATTAAATATCTATAACAAATCAGCATAAGCATCATAATTAAAATTGATTGTTGAAACAGTCCTCCCTTCATGAAA
>NZ_LNYU01000089.1 GCF_001468135.1 Legionella santicrucis
TGAGAAGGCTATTGGTTCAAATGGAATGCCTGAAAAGGTAACTATGGACAAAAGTGGAGCTAACAAAGCGGGTATTGACACGATCAATCTCTATTTTGCTCTGCTCTTTATTCTTGGCTCACCCTGGAATCAAGTGACTGTCCGACAAGTTAAATACCTCAATAATAGTGTTGAACAGGACCACCGGTTTATCAAAAAAATCACTAAAGTGATGATGG
>NZ_LNYU01000090.1:0-13325 GCF_001468135.1 Legionella santicrucis
GTGACTCAAAAGGACTTTCCTTCAGACTGGCAACCAGTTTAAGAAAAAGAGGTATTAAACGCGTACACTGCTTTGCGGTGCGATGTTTTCTCATGAGTAGCCGATGTAATCGCTGTTTAAAGTAATAAAGGGCAGCAGTGACTGGCTGTTGCTGCAAATAGCGCTCTCGCTTATTTAATCGTTTTACAGTGAGATTATTGGGGTTGGTTCTTAATGCGGCTAATAGACCTCGCTGATATTTCATTTCAGGACAGCTAATTCAGAACGACCACTTTTTGGGGTAGAACCGTTTTTCCACAGGATACCTTTTGGTCTAACTCCCGGTGAAACAGCAAAGATATAATGATGCTACATTGATTCCTAACGATTCATGTTAACGGCACCAGCAAAGAAGAAATAAAATAGTCTTATCACAATCATTGAACTATTCAATTTCCCTTTGTAAGACAAGGTATTGTATAGTGGCTCATGTCTTAGGGATAAATAAATGCAAGAAAATATATGAAAAAAATATTAATACCTCCAATGCTGTTGCTTAGTCTATGTACTCACTCAAATTCACATACCGATAGGTTTGGCTGCTACGGTGTAACTTACTTAGATACAGAGGTCACATGTACATTCCCACAATATTTTATTAACAGCCCCAACAAGAGCCTGTATGTGACCGAGTCTCCAGATGTGATGCAAGCGATCTGTCAGCAATATGGGGACGGTCTTTATCTGCATTACAAAACAACTACAATTAGCTTTTTATCAAGTATCTCCGATGGTCAACCAGATATCAAAGAAAGCCAACCAATAATAATAACAATAACGTGTAATTACCATCGCTGACATCATATCGGATGATAAGGAAACTAAAAAATAATAATCTACCAAATACTAACGATATGGAGTATTCGGCTCCAATGTAATGAACCATTCCACCCACTGAGTTGGCATCTAATAGTAACCAGCTTAGTATTCAAATTGACGGTTTGAAACTGGATGAGAGATTCATAATGAATATTGGCCTTTCTATAGGCTTTCAACCAGCGGTAGCTTTCTTTGTCGTCTAATGGAGTTTTATGATTGGTAAACATTCACGCCCCTTGTAAAGGGGCGTCTAAGTTTTGACGAACAACAATTCATTTCTGAAGAGCCTCCATAATAAATCTCACAACCTCTTTCTGCTGTTGCTTACATGTGGCAACAATGAAAAAGATACGCTCAATAAACCTACTACCTCGCTGTGATTGAGTTCTGAAAGTTAGTTTCTTAGAAATGACCAAAGATCTGAGTTGACGCTCAGCATGGTTATTCGTTGGAGGAACATTAGGGATATTAAAAAAGCTCCATAAACTATCCACCGACTCCAAAATATTGGCGCATGTTCTAGTTGCTTTATGGGGCACCGAGTAGCTTGACGTAAATGACGAAGTAATTTTGCTTTAAAATAATGTAACCTCTTTCTCGGTTTTTTTAAATGCGAGCATGCTTGGGCATACTCTGTTTTCCAAAACGTAAAAAGGCATTCATACGTTTTAAGAAGCTTTCTTCCTATTCCTCCTGGTACACCAGGACGCTCTGATATCTTTTGAAAATCACTTTTTAAATGAGCCCAGCACACTTGGCGATTCTTATCGGGTAAAAAGTCATAAGCAGAATAACGGTCTGTTACATAAATATGCTCTCGAAAATCACCAATAAGTTCTTTAGCAATATTCTCACCGCGAGAACATTCTGTAGCATCTTGCGTGCTCATAATCCACACCCAACCATTTTGGTTACATTCTTTATGGCCTGTTTCATCTAAATGAGTTGTCTTTGAGGCCTGGACCTGAGCTTTTATTTCTTCATGAGCTCGCTACAGTGATTGACTCACGGTATGCTCCACATTCGATACACTACCTAACAAATGGGCATGTGATAAACATCAGAAAACCAGGCATGGACTAAACGCTTACTCAACCGATATTTACTCGTTAATAAACTGACCATCGCTTGAGCGCGTGGGCCAAATCCCTTGCGACTGATTCTCTGAGGCAAACTACCTTGATAGCACCGACGGCATGACCTACAGCATCCTGTTTGAAACTGATATTCCGTTACCTCGTAATAGGTTGTGGGTAGGTCATAAACTTGATGTCGTTCAAACTGACTTAATACTTCTAACTTGTTACCACAATCACAATCACTTTGAGGTGGACAAACAACCACTGAGGTGACTTTTTCTAGGAGGGCTAATGCGCGTTGATGATCTTTATGGCTCGGTTTTCCTCCAGGTTTTCGACCACTCGAGGGCTTACTCTGTTTTTTCTTTTGGAGGCAATGAGGAGTTCTTTGAGTTGGTATTTAACTGCTCTTTGAGGCGAGCATTTTCTTCTTTAAGATGTGTGACTTCTTCCTTTAGCTCAATGATGATTTTCGCTAAATGACCTATCGTCTCTAATGCTTCTTGGGGTGTGACAATCATTGAAATGAAAAGGTACTCTAAGCATATTATTTTACAAGTTAAAGGCAGTTTAGTGTATAATAAGCACACTCAAAACAAACTTTAATCTCTATGGAATATTTTTTTCTGATTATTGGCAGCATCACCGTAATTGCGACGACTGGCATTATAATTAAACACATCAATGATAAAAAACAAAGCGATATTAAACAGAAAGAAGCTGAAGCCGCCAGACAACGTGCGCTATTAATAAATAATGTTATTGAACAGGGCAATACAAGTGATTTGCTTTCTTTGAAAGAACAACAGATATTCCTTTCAGAGGAACAGAAACTACAAATGTTGTTAAATGCTTACTCTATAAATAATGAATCAGTTATATCGTATTTAAAAGAAGTAAATTACAAGCTCAGTTTAAGCAAAATTATAGCTTTATTTCTTAATAAGAAAGATCCTTCTCAATTGCAATTTTTTCTTATTAATTTCCTCGATAAAAAATTTTCGAACAATATATCACCATCATTGGAAAATGTAATTGCTGAGCTTTTTTCTAAAAATGCCTTAGACACGATTTCATTATTACTAGAGATTTATCCTGTAAATACGCTCAATTCATTATTTTTGTTGGTTGAGCATCATAAAAATAAACTAGCCTTTCAATATATCACTGATAGGATCCAGTGGTTACAAGAGAATAGTTCTGTATTAAATGAAATTAACTTTGGTACAGATATCGGACTAATTAATTTCTTGTTGAAAGTATTTCCTAATAGTGAATTGGGAATAGCTAAACTTAGTGCTCTTATTACTAATTTAATCGAACACCAAATAGATAACTATGATTTGTACACACAATTATGCCGTCAAATGAAAGATGCGCGCACAAAGGAGGTACAATCATCTTGGGCAGGATATACTTACTATCTAAAAGACATCATCGAAAAGTCTATCTATAAAAATCGACTTGATGTTCTCGAATTAATTATTCAATCTAATCGAGATTTTTTATCAGAAAACACAGATGAAGCAGATAAAATAATTGCGTTATATGTGCATCGTAATCCAAAAATTTCTGAAATTTTCTTTCGCAATGGTATCAATGTGAATCGTAATATGCCTGATAATGTATCAATTGTTGAGCGCAGTATTATAGATAATGGAAAGACTAATGAAGAAAATCAATTTATCCTTGATATGCTATTAAGTTATGGTCTTGATTTGAACACTAAAATAGTTAAAAGTAAACCAGATAAGATTGATGAAATCACTTTATTAGGCTATTTAGTGTTTACGTCTTTAATCATCCGTAATAATCCAGATTTTAACGCATTAAGATTGCAAAAATATATGGCTATGTTTTTTGACATCCCTGGTACGAGTTATTCTAATGGGACTTTATGTGTACATGAGCATATGCGTGATTCAAATGCTCATTGGAATTACCTTCTTGATTTATATTTTAGAAATTTAGAACCTACATCATTAACTCAAGAACTTCCAGACAGTATACGTATTCCATTAAATCGATGCCTTCAAACACTGTACTCAACAGATGGAACATATGATACTCAATTTATTTATGATATGTATAATAAGGGTGACCCGATTGTTCTACCTGTTAATCTCCGTGGATATTGGGGAGAGGCTCATATTGCTACAGTAGGTTTTATGAAAGTAAATCCTTATTATCATTTACGTGTAGAAGCTGATAGAGGATTAGGTCGTAACGATTTTTCCATTTTTATAGAGCCCGTTTTTTCTCCTTATGCATTATCGCGATATACTCGAAATCGTATAAGCGCAATACCATTAAAAGAGCTATGGCAATATGGTCCTTCTACAAAAAATCATATTCTGACTATTCCTATAGGAAAGCAAAAATCTAATAGTTGTCCAAGTACATCAGCAAAATATGCTTTTCATATAGCATATTTCTTATGCGAAATTCACAATAGAAGTTTTTCATTAGCGCAAAGGAGCGAGGATCAGAAGTCATTGCTTAAAGAATCATATCAAATTAGTAAACGATGGTTTGACGATTTCTTAGGATCGACACAGCAATTATTATTACATAATTATCAAGAATTGGATTCAAAATATATTGATACTGATTTTTTAGTTAAAGTTGAAAAAGAATTAACTAATTATCCAAGTGATGTAATTAATGAGCCATCTATCCATCAAATGTAATATATTCTATTCATCTAGTGAAAGGTAGCGATAAAAGCTAGCCCTTGAAATATTCAAAGTTTTACAAATGTCATCAATACTCATTCCATGATTTTTATGCATTTTCTTTGCTGTAAGAACCTTGGGATTTTTTGGTGATATTTTTTTGCGACCCCCCTTTTTTCCTCTAGCTCGGGCTGCTTCTAATCCAGCTCTGGTACGTTCTTGGGGTATTTTAAGAATACCCGCGAAACTGTCTCCCTACTTGAACTACAAAATCTTTTTTAAATAAAAACGACAATGTTCTGGGGGGCAGTTCTCTAATATACCAAATACTTCATAGCCTTGTTTCAAATAAAAATCTTTAGCTTGAAAATCAAAGGTGTCTGTATGCGACAATGTTGCGCCAAGCTCTTTAGCTTCCTCTTCAACTTTTTTTAAAAGATAGCTGCCAAATTGCTTCTGTCTATTAGATTCTGAGACAAATAACTCATCAATAAAAAGTATACCCCAGTGATACATCACAGCATTAATTCCAGCGATAATGATATTATTGTTTTTAATGACATATTTTTTGAAAATTGGTGTTTCTTTTTGAGTAAATGGCACCTTATGTGCATTGAAGCTCATAATTTCATCACTGATATATTCTGATTCCTCATCTGTGCTTATTGATAACTCATAAGAAAATTTTAATTCATGCATTTTATTATTACCTTTTATTGGCTTTCCCTTTTTGGAAAATTATAGTTATTTTAGATAAATACGTCGTCTTTTAAGCCATTTGTATAGTGTTGATGGTGAACACTCAATCAATTTAGAAATAGCACGCTTGTTAATCCCTTTGTTTAAGTAATTTGTTATTTCATCACGAAAAGCATCTAATTTAAGTAAATCAGACTCTCCCTTTGGCCGGCCTAGTTTTGCTCCATCACTTTTTCTCTTAGCTAATGCCTCTTTGGTTCGGGCGGATATAAATTCACGCTCAATTTGCGCTGCTAATCCTAGAATGGTAGCAGTAATGGTGGATTGCATAGAGCCATCTAACACTATACTATTTTTTGCTATATGCACTGCAATGCCTTTTTGCGCTGCCATTTCCATTATTTCCAACACCTGCAATGTAGATCGGCCTAACTGGAAATTTCTGAAGCAACGATAACATCACCTTTTTCAGATTTCTCTAAAATAGAGCCAATAGCACGCTCACGCCAAGAAGATTTACCACTAACCGTATCCTCAACAAATGTTAAAGCGCTAATGCCACGACTGTTACAATAATCTAAAACACCTAGCTTCTGATTTTTAGCATCTTGATGGTCGGTAGAAACACGTAGATAGGCAAAATTCGTCATATTTTCTGGCTTATATTAATAAAACCTAAAATCCAATTTAATTCGAGTGATTGTTACCTTAATTCGATTTATTCCACAACGCCGGGATTGAACTACACCACATGCTGCGACAAAGCCAACACGCCTTAAATAAGGCTGTTTTGGGCGTGGTAATAAATTTTCGACAGAACCCCTTTTTATAGCGCATTATAACTGAGAGGTTCTATTTTCGACAGAACCATTTATACTTAACCCACTTATCATTATTTAACCTTGGAGAGCCATGAATCTTTATGTTTATGAAATGTCTTTTAAACAAGATAAAAGCAGATTTTTTTCTAATAGCAAAGAACAAAAAGTTATAGAAAAATATTATTTATTCGATCAGCTTAACGAGGCGAGAAACCATGCGATATCTAATGCACCAAAGAACGTAAAAAATATTAAATTTTACGCGGCAGAAATAAAAGCAAAATCGTATAGCTATAACGATCAGGCAAGTTCAAGGAAACTAAGTTTTTCAGCGAAGGAACCTACCTGGATAAACGATCTCAATGATTTAGAGAATTTAACCCCAATACTTACGCTTGTTTGTGTTAACAATGAATGGCGTACTAGGGTAAATAATACGATTACTGATGTGGATATTGCTGAAGGGGCTTCCCCTAACAAACATTGCTGCCGCTTGTTATAAATTATTTTCCGATCGCTGCTTTTAATGGATAATTAAATAAGCTAGGACGAGAAGCTACTGCCGCAGATAAGGTTCTGTCTCAAGTGTAACCGGCTACATTAAATTGCCTGTTTACTTATGTTCTTTTACTGCTCGCCAAGGAAGGCTTTAGAAAGCAAAGGCAAGATTAAGAAGAAGTTGTACTATCACTAAAATGACTGCAGCTTTAACAGCTGTAATCCATCCATCGATTTTAAAACTTGTCAGGATTACTGCAGCTATGCGAAGGATGATCGCATTTAACACAAACGTAAATAGGCCTAGGGTAAGAATATTAATTGGCAGTGTAAGGATAAAAAGAATCGGTTTTATAATTGCATTTAGAAATCCAATGACCAAACTTGCAATCATCGCGGCTTTAAAATCTTTGAGATCAAAACCATTCACTAATCTTGAAGTGATAAGAAGGGCAATTGCAGAGAAAATCCAAATTAAAATAACATTTAACCTAATAGACTCCGATGAAGTTTATACTTTAGCTTCTTAATAGAAACCTGTCCATTTATTTCCTTAAAGCCTTTCGTGTAGGTAGGCGGGATTTAATGACAACTTAGTTCCTATTTCAGTAGTATCGTTGGCGCTATCTTACCCTAAAGTAGCTTTTCTGCTATTAAACACTCTTCTACTAATTTGAATATTATCAAAGGATTTTGGATATGCATTTCAAAAAACTTCTTTTCACATATTTACAATTAAATTGATATATCTCTTTCATTTAAATCTCGAACAATTTTTCTTAAATCATCTAAATTCCGTGCAAGCCTATCCATACTGTGAACATAAATCGAGTCTCCCTTACGCACGAACTTTAGCATTGCATACAATTCATCCCGATTAGTGTCTTTTCCTGAGGCTTTGTCGGTAAACACTCGGTGAAGTTCAATTCTATCAAGTTGTCGTTCGAAGCTCTGATCTAAAGTGCTAACTCTTATATATCCAATTTTTTGCCCAAGCATGGCTTTTCTCTGTAATTTGTCAAGTTAGAGTCCAAGACCTAGAGATGAATGTGTCAATAATTCAAATTATAAACTCTATTCTGACATAATTAGATAGACACACCTGACATCAGTTTAGGATACAATCCAGAATGACAACACAAAGAGATTATTATGACCACTAAAATTATTATTCGACAATATATACCTGATGATGCACAACACTTGGCCAATATTTATTACCACACAATTCATCATATTAATGTTAAGGATTACTCGGAAGACCAGGTTAATGCATGGGCTCCAGATTCTTCTTTAGACTTAACCGGATGGGAAAAAAAATGGGAAACCATTACACCTCTGGTTGCACTTATGGATAATAAAATAGTTGGTTTTGCAGAGTTTGAACTGAATGGTCACATTGATTGCTTTTATGTTCATCATGAATATCAGGGGTTTGGTATAGGCTCTTCATTAATGAATGAAGTCTTTAATAAAGCAAATGAATTAAACCTAAAGCGAGTTTTTGCTGAAGTGAGCATTACAGCAAAACCATTTTTTGAATCAAAAGGCTTTAAAGTTGTTAAACAACAAAACGTGGAGATTAGAGGAGTAAAACTTACAAACTTTATTATGGAGAATATCAAACCGTAAATTCTGACATGGATGGGGTCGCTACCCCGACAATCAAGATTTGATCATCCGGGATGCGCTCATAAAAGGCCTCGCACTCCGGAACTTGCCCTGACGTAAAAATTGTTTGGAAACGAGACCACATTGCTGTGATCCCGTTTCCAAACAACCATAGATTTATCGTTGCATTTCTTTTATTTTCGCCTCGATCCCTTCGCGTGAGCAATGCCATCAGCAGGATTTAATGGCCATTGATGTTTAGGATAACGTATCCGTAACTCTTTACGGATTTCTGAATAACCATTTTTCCAAAAGCTTTCTAGATCGCTTGTTACCTGCACTGGACGAAAATTCGGCCCTAATAAATGCAGTACAACTGACACACTCTGAAATAATATTTTCGGCGTTTCTTCCCATCCAAACACTTCTTGGATGCGTACTCTAAGAAAGGGATGTTCAACCGTTGAATAATGAATGGGTATCATGCTACCACTTTGAACTTTTAACCTATTTGGGAGTTCGGTTTGTAAAATACTACGCAATGTTTCAGATATATTTAGTTCAAAAAAATACACTAAATTTTTTTGCAGTACTAAGGTCATTTTACTTTCACCGAAACATGCTTGTCTAAATACAGTTAAGCAAAATGATTTTTTTAATGCATCTCCGTCGAAAAGACTTTCCAATTCATCTTGTATATGAGGGGGTATTAATGCCTTATGGAATCGTAAAAATATAATCTTTTGATACCACTCATGTAAATTTTCATTTTTCTTCAGTGTGCTCGCCCAATTCTCAGTTAATATATCAGGCAATTTTTCTGCAACATGTACAGAGGTTGCCAGCAAAAAATTCGGTTCTTCTATAGGTAAATCCCAAAGTGTTTTAAATTCCCGCTGATAAAATTGCGATTTGTCTGCTTCAAAAATGATGTCTCTTTTCTTTATTATGTTGTCGGAAAAGTGTTTGAACAAAAATTCTTTATTTATCCCACTCGCCTGATTAATCAAAGTTTCAGTCTCGCCGCTTTCTTCAAAACCATTCAATGCAATAAAAAATTCACTCCTTTTCACAAGCGTTCGATCTGATAATTTTACACCACGACCACCGACCATTAATGCACGATCAGAGTTCTTGCGACGTCGACACAAACGATCACCAAAAGATAACATAAGGAGTAACTGTCTCGCTTCATCTTCTTCAAGATAAGCAGGGAGCTCTGCTTTTTTTAATTTTTTAGCAAGATCTAGAATCTGCTGATAACTTTGCGCGACAGTTTGTAAAATTGTGAAATGACCTTCATGTGAAGTACCATCTTTTAGAAATTTATTCAAAATTTTTAATCGCGGTGCAACATCACATTCAAAATGATCTGCTTGAAAATGATTCGCCATTTCTTTCCGTAGAATATCGCGCTCTTGTAATAACGCTGCAATTTTTGCAGCCAGATCGATGCAATTATTTTCTATACCTGCAATTAATAGTCTCCCCAAACGCAGAGGTAATGGGAAGTCCAAAAGCTGGCGACCTATTGATGTTAATTCATTGTTATTTTGGATAGCACCTGCCGCTTGTAAGCTAAAGGTCGCACGTTCAATGTTGACACGGGGAGGTCTTTCAAACCACGAAAAATTCTGAAAATTCGAGATATGTTGATTAGCTAAAAAAAGTAAACTATCGCTTAAATCTGAACATAGAATTTCTGGAATATTTGATTTCACAAACGAACTTTCATCATGTGGATTCCACATCCTGTAACAAACACCTGGAAATTGTCGGGCAGCTCTACCAGCACGCTGAATGGCACTCGCTAAGCTAATTCGCGAAATTTCCAGGCGTGAAAATCCAGTACGTAAATCTTGTTTCATTATTTTTACTAAACCTGAATCTATGACGGTATCAACACCGTCTAAAGTAACAGAAGACTCAGCAATATTAGTTGCAAGAATAATCCTTTGCGCTGAAGATTTTTGCAATGCGATACGCTGTGCTTCCAGAGGAAGACTGCCATGCAGCGTGATCACTTCTATTTTTTTGCTTTCTTTCCAATCAAGTAAGTTTCCTTTAGCACGTTCAATTTCACGTGCACCCGGTAAAAATACTAAAATATCTTTATCAGTCTGTCGCTGTGCTTCTTTGATGACTTGAGATAAATGCTCATAAAATTGATATTTAGGTGTTAGTAATTGGGTTGATTTTTGATAACGTATCGTTAACTCAAATAATTTTCCAGGCACGGAAATGACAGGACAGTTACCCAAATATTCAGCAATTTTTTCTGCTTCGAGTGTCGCTGACATGACCACAATTTTAATATGATGCCCTAACTCTTGTAATTCACGTATTAATCCTAGTGTTAAATCAACGTATAAAGATCTTTCATGAAACTCGTCTAGAATCACAATGTCTACATCGTCTAACTCAGGATGATGAATCATGTGTCGTGCCAGCAAAGCTTCCGTCATGTAAATTAATCTGGTTTTATGCGATGTTTTATTGACAAAACGGACTTGATAACCAACCTCCTCACCGACTAGCCAATTATTTTCTTCTGCAACCCGATGAGCAGCAGCAATCGACGCCATTCTTCGAGGTTCTAGCACTAATATTTTCCCGGCTACAACAGAAAGCAATTTCGGAGGCAATCGAGTTGTCTTGCCAGCACCAGGTGCGGCTGTTATTACTAAATTAGTATGAGATGTTACCTTCTGTAAAATATTATCTATAAAATCATCTATTGGTAAATGAGTTGAGCCTGCTATTAAAATGATTGTACCCTCAGTTGAAATTTTCAAATAACCATTTGAACTTGTAATTTAATGAAAATGAACACTTCTAAAAATTGACCTCTGGCCTGGATTCTAGTAAAAAAGGGGCATGATTAAAATTTAGCACCTTAAGAACCGTAGATTTATCTTATTCTTGATATCCTAGGAACGTTCAATTATCGAGTGCCAAGTTGCTCTTGAAATTATAATTATTGGTCTTTAGATACTATTGGTAGAACCCCTCTTTATCCGTTATTGGAGTGACAAAAGAAATAAAAGTCCTTTCTTCTCCTCATCACATCAATAAACTGGTCTTGATTTTGAAGTTCGAATTCCCATATATACAAAATGGTCATTCTTTATCTATAATCATACTTGTTGGAGGTTTATACCTGGCTCTATAATTATCAGCAGAAATAGATACTCCTCTTAATTTCAAATATTTGTAAAACGTCGCTTTGCTTAAATCAAGTTGCATGCAAATCTCAGCAACACTAAGCTTTCCTTCCTTGTAGAGTAACTCTGATGAGTGCGCCTTTCCTTGAGCAGACTTTGATAGACCAGCCGGACTCCCTCCCTTTTTTCCTCGCAATCTTGCTGCTTCTAATCCTGCAAGTGTCCGCTCTCTTATCAGTTCTCGTTCAAATTCCGCAAGAGAACCAAATATATTGAATATTAATCCTCCTTGCGCAGTGGTTGTATCTATCGGGTCATTCAGACTTTTAAGACCCACTCCTCTTTCCAGAAGATTATTTACTAATGTAATTAAATCTTTAAAAGATCGCCCTAGCCGGTCTAACTTCCATATGACTAAAACGTCATCTTTTCTAATATCCTGAATTAATTCATCCAAAGCCGGTCGGTTTATTGCAGAACCACTAATTTGATCTTGATAAATTTTCTCGCATCCAGCTTTCTTCAAAGCATCAATTTGTAAATCTAAATTTTGGTTGGTGGTAGAAATTCGAGCATAGCCAATTAACATAGAGGATTTAGTTCAATATAAGGTTATATGGAGTCTAAATTAAACATTATATAAATGAAACAGTTTTTTAAACCGAGATGTGATAATGAAATTAAAAATATATACAAATATTGAATGGTTCAATTATACGGTGCGGCCTGTTGAAAAATATGATCAAAGTTGGATCAAAATTAGTGCTATTTCGTAAAGAATAAAAAATATCAATCTCTTGATATTTAAAGCCATAGCAGCAAAATAGGCTTGAATTTGTGTGTTTTCCAATCCTCTGTATTGAGCTCGTTTTAAATCATGATAATTTTTTAATTCATTCATGACTCCTTCTAATTTCCACATTCGTTCATATAGTTTTTCTTTAAAATATTGTTGTTCCATTTCGTTTTTCATTTGATTATAAAGCTCAGCATATTTATTCCGAGTGACATATCGAGCTGATCCTTTATTTTTGATCTTTGCCAAACAATTTGGAGAAAAAGAACATTGCTTACAGTCCTTCGTGGAAGAAATATAGATTGTGGTATCTCCTTGTGATTTACAGGGTTTTAATATGGCATTTTGAGGACATACGTACTGATTCTGTATTGAATCATACTGAAAACCTTCAACAATACTATTTTCAGAAGAACCACTTCGGGAACTAAACAAAGGGATATAGGTTGTTAATGCTTGAGCTCTTAAAAAAGAGATAATTTCACCTGAACCGTATGCTCTATCTGCAATTGTTTCATTTAAGGAGCTAAGAACATTTTGCTTTACATAATTAAGTTGTTCTAAATAAGGTACAGAATCATGAATTGCACCGGTAGTTATTTTAATTGCCAAAATAATGCGATTAGAACCATCAGTGGTAACATGGGCTTTATATTTTAATGTTCGTGGAGTTCCTGATTTAAAAGCTAGTGTTGCATCCGGATCGGTTTTACTGATATGAGTTTTGTTTGATATGGTACGCTTTCCTTTTTCAATAAGGATACTATTAATGTCTTTTTCTTTTAACGTTAATGAGTCAAGAGAAGCATTTGCATCAAGTAAAATGCTATCAGTCATTACACTAGTGCCATTTAATAAGTTTGCTTTTCTGCACTGTTCAATAATTTCAAAAAAGAATTGCTCTAAAATTTGCGCACCTAATCGTTTTTTAATTCGACTCAGAGAGGAGTGATGAGGTGTTTTATCTTTAAGTGTTAATCGACAAAACCAGCGATAGCAAATATTGTATTTTATATGATCTACTAGCTGTCTATTGGAATGTAAGCAGACCTCATTAAATATCTATAAAAAACAAAGAAGTTAGTGTATTCTGCAATTTTTATAGATTAGTTTTAGAAAAATGA
>NZ_LNYU01000090.1:13335-13418 GCF_001468135.1 Legionella santicrucis
TAAACAAATGACCTATTAATTTTATTCGCAAATAGAGTTCCGGAGAAATACTGGGGCGACCTTTGTTAGGACTATAAAGTTTT
>NZ_LNYU01000090.1:13428-58676 GCF_001468135.1 Legionella santicrucis
TATTAAACAAATGACCTATTAATTTTATTCGCAAATAGAGTTCCGGAGAAATACTGGGGCGACCTTTGTTAGGACTATAAAGTTTTTCGGTGAGTGCATTAGCAAAAGAAAAATCGACTAGTTGATTTACTTTCTTCAAAAAATGGGTTTCAGGAATTAACTCTTCCAAATCCGAACCTGAAATACTTTTCTTCCCATTAATTGATCCTTGCATACAAATAATCTAACTCATTGAAAATAAATTTGGATTAGATCATTTTTGATAATTTGAGTAAAGTTTTTTCATATTTTTCAACAGGCCGGGTGGTTTTTTTAAACTTTATTTGATAATTACTCCTGCTAACAGAACTATTACAAAAGGCACCAACTAATTATCGTTTTTTGGAAAAAAATATTATTGTGTTAACATACAATCTATATAATACATCCCTATATTTTCCCAGCAGAGAATTCGTATTTGAATCACGAGAATCAAACACCCTATACACAACTCCATCCCAATGCCATTTTGGATGCAGTTGAAAGCACGGGGCTTCTTTGCACCGGCAGTTTAATCGCACTCAATAGTTATGAAAACCGCGTTTATCAAATAGGAATTGAAAATGATGAGCCCCTCATAGCTAAATTCTATAGACCGAATCGTTGGAGTTCAGAAGCTATTTTAGAGGAGCACCAGTTTTCACTTGAATTAGTACAACATGAAATTCCCATTATTTCACCTCTAATTATTAATGACCAAACCTTACACCATTATCATGATTTCAGATTCGCACTCTTTCCAAGGCGCGGAGGTCACGCACTAGAATTGGATAATAGTGAGCAACTAGAATGGATGGGCCGCTTTATAGGGCGCATACATAGAATTAGTGCATTCAAATCATTTGAGCATCGTATGCAATTAAATCCTCTAACATATGGGCATGATCCTTACAAACTTCTACTTGAGCAAAATTTTATTCCTGATTATTTAATACCTAATTTTTGCAAAACAGCCGAAACGGCATTACAAAAGATAGAACAGATATTTAAATCTATAGTTCACGTTGATCAAATCCGCTTGCACGGCGATTGTCATGCTGGAAATGTTTTATGGAACGAATCGGGTCCACATATCGTGGACTTAGACGACTGCCTCATGGGTCCTGCAATACAGGATATTTGGATGCTTCTTTCCGGTGAACAGGAACAAATGGATTTACAATTAGAGAAGATTTTACGAGGTTATTGTGAATTTCATGATTTTAATCCACGAGAATGCCATTTAATCGAGGCATTACGTACACTACGCATGCTTCATTTTTCAGGATGGCTTGCAAAACGCTGGACAGATCCAGCTTTCCCCTTGAGTTTTCCATGGTTTAATACGCCTGTATATTGGCAAAATCAGATAGTCAATCTTAATGAACAGATTGAATTACTAGATCAAATTGAATGCTAATTGATGGGCCTATCTGCTCCTTAACCACTCAAATATAATAATTTTTTAATGCAGCAAGGAGTCGGTACCAATAGCCTCATCCAAAGGATGAAGAATCTTATCCATCACAAATTTTGATTTTTTGAATTTTGATTATCTCGTAAATTCATAACGCCTCTTTTTTTATTTTTTCATGCTTATACCCTGTTTGTGATGGATAAGGTACCGGCCTGTTGTAAAAGATGAGGAAACTTTACACACTCTGATAAAAATGATCTAATCCATCAATTTTAATTGAATAACAAGAAGTTAAATGCAAGGAAGAATTCTCGACAAATCCCAACATACTGATTATTTATCACTGGATAAACTAATACCTAAAAAGCACTATTTAAGAAAAGTTAATGAATGCATCGACTTTTCATTTATTGAAGAGATTACCGAGTCTTGCTATTGCCCCAATAATGGACGTCCTTCAGTTGCACCAGAATTATATTTTCGAATGATGCTGATAGGTTATATATTTTCCATCAAATCGACAAGACAACTAGTTCAAGATATTCATTATAATATTTGCTACCGATGGTTTTGTGGATTAACACTAAATGACTCTATTCCCCATCACGCAAGTTTGAGTCGCATTAAAAAACGCTATACGGTTGAGGTTTTCGAAAAATTTTTTCAATCCATTGTCGAACAATGTCAGCAAGCTGGTCTTCTTCAAAGCCAGAATGTGATGACAGATAGTACGTTAATTCAAGCAAATGCCTCGTTGAACTCGATGAAGCCATTAAATAAAGAAGTTCCTAAAAATATAAAACCATCTAAAGATGGCATCTCTGAAAATAAGTGGCATATTTCTAATAAAACTCATCGGAGCAAAACCGATCCTGATGCAACGTTAGCTTTTAAATCAGGAACATTAAGAAGTTTAAAATATAAAGCACATGTGTGTTATGATAGTAAAAGCCGTGTAATTAGTGCCATAAAGATTACAACTGGAGCAGTACATGACTCTCAGCCTTACTTAGACTTAATAGTTCAATTAAAAAATAAATTAATGTTGAGAGAAGTTATAGCAGATAGAGCATATGGTTCTGGAGAAGTTATTTCATCCCTGAATGATATGGGTATCCAAGAATTTATACCATTATTTACTACACGTAGTGGTAAAACTCCTGATAAAGAAATACATGGAATTAATTATGATGAGATTAAAAAAACTTATATTTGCTTTGCAAATATTAAATTTAAACCAGGAAAAATAAATTCCGAGGGTTATATTTCTTATCGTACCCATACAAAAGATTGCCGTGAATGCTCTTTAAAAGCAATTTGCCAAGTGCCTCAAATGAAGAATAGAGACATTCGAGTTATGGCACGGCATATTCATGCCGATTTATTTCAAAAAGTGAAAATTAAAATGGAAACTGAGGAATTTAAAGAAAAATTACGAGAACGTTTATGGAAAATTGAAGGTGTTATGAATGAATTAAAAAACTATCATTGCCTTTCAAAAGCGAAGTATCGTGGTCTTGATAATATGCAGATCCAGGCCTACATAGCTGCTGTAGTGATTAATATTAAAAGACTTGTTAATTTTCTTTTGTTTTCAGTTATATCACATTGCATGATCAAAAATAGCGCATCTTTTACAACAGGCCGGTACGTTATCTATCTCAAATAAGGTATCTGTTAAATTAAAGTTAAACCTTTACCACTCCTCAGCTGAATTAAAATGCGCGGCCCATTTTAAGGCCTCGAACTCAAATTAAGAGATTTCTTACAAAATTATGCGCTAATATGAATAAACGGAGAAGATAGTGAGGCTTCATGTAAAAGTTCGTCCTTTGAGTGATTTGTCTTTACGGCCCATGTCAGAAGCTTTGCTTTTTTAAATAATCATTGAACATATGATCGCATTGGCATAATTACTACCTGTTTTCAACGTGTTCAGCACTTGATTATTTGCTTTATTGAAATTACCTTGCCCTAAATAGAAAAATCGATAACCATATTCTAAAAGTGCTGGACCAAAAACCGATTAATTTTTACGCCCAATCTAGCTGTGGCACTGAATGTAGTTAATGTATGGCCAGAAAAAATTTTATCCGGTATTGTTATACCATCCAGTGAGTGCTCCTCAAATCCATTCACCTTTAGGAAGTTTTGCCCTATGTCGGTATCAATGGTTAACGCGTATTGAGGAAATTTTGTTTTAATCGTCGATTTTGCAATGACATACACAAAACCAGCTAGATTAGCTAGTTAATTCTTAGCCATTAATCTAAGAACTTCCAAAAGAACTGATTTTTCTTTTAATTTTAGCGTTTTTAAAAATATGAATATTTTTTAATTGAGGCGATATACTTCTTTAATAATTGATTTATAATCCTTTCTAATAAAAACCTTGTAATAGAGAGTAATGTATGTCGGCGACTAAATCATTAACCAATTTTTATGGATCGTTTTTTTGGAAATGCGCAAAATTTGCTATCTGCCCCTATCGATTAACGATTAATGCCTTCCTGGACTCTGATCACCCCGATCCAAATGATCTTGCTTTAGGAATCGGTGCTTGTCTCGTTTTATCAACTATAGTTCCGATTTTACCAGCAATTAGCTCCATAACTATTGCAATTGCTTCAATTGCAGCAGTACTTGCACTAGCCTCTATGTTTGTCACTTATCCTTTTACTATATTATCTGATGCATGCAGATCCGATCATTCACATAGTCGCGAATTCGCATTTTGATAAATTGGTGGCTTAGTTTGCACATAGCCTCGATTTCCAGAGAACTAAGTGAGCTTTGGGTAAATCTGCATTACCGAAGGCAGACTTACCCAAAGTTTACCGCATACTTCAATATGCCAGGCGTACGCCAACAATTTGTCAATTGATTTAAATAACAATATCTTGCGAGTATATAAATCATCTCTAAAAATCTAGTGATGGGTAACAAAGTATGTAACATACTGTAGTATAACCATAGTTGTTTCAAGCAGTTTTAGGCAGTGGTTGCTAATTTTGTTACATTGCAACATCCTGATTTTATTAAATGTTTTTCTTGATCAATGTAGCTACGAACCAGGGGGTCGGAGGTTCGAATCATTCCGGGCGCGCCATTTTCAAATAAAAATCGGCTCTTCCCCATTTCCAGGGCACTAATCAAGTCGCTTTGCAAGTTCCTGATACTATGGTAATCACGGTTGCCGATAGAGAAGCGGACATTTATGATTTATACTGCAGACTATTGGCTCATTCGATCCTCTTCTCTACTGACTATTTCACAATTGTTTCATTCTTATCGACACAAAGGATAATTCCTATTGTTGAGTTATCATCTTTTCCGCCCCTTATCAAATTATTTGATATCAGATATAAATATATCCAATTAGATTTAATTGATTTATTTTGATTCAATTAAGACCTATATCATCAATTACGAGCCTTCCAATGAAATTCCACACCCATGCTAATAGAGAAAATCATCCTCTGGCTTCATTAATTCCTCAAAATATATGGTTTGAATTT
Organism: Legionella santicrucis; assembly: GCF_001468135.1. Taxonomy (GTDB): domain Bacteria; phylum Pseudomonadota; class Gammaproteobacteria; order Legionellales; family Legionellaceae; genus Legionella; species Legionella santicrucis. The sequence continues at coordinate 18,382 of NZ_LNYU01000090.1, forward strand.
TTTAAAAATAATGAGATCCCTGACTCCATTCTGGACTTGATGGGGTCCACCGATGATGAAATAAAAAATGCCGCCATAGCCAATGAACTTAAAACAAGAGAAACTTGGATAGCTATAGCAGTCAGTCATCCTGCATTAAGCACTAAAGAACTTATAGAAATAGGAAAAAAATTAAACCTTGATGAGTCGTCGCAACTAAACCTTACAGTGATGTTGGAAGAAGGTCCTCGCACGAGAGAATTACTCAAAACGCTTTCTGAAAAAGAATTCTACTCACACTCACTTTCGGAAAGTTATTTTCTAAGAATACAAAGAGCGGCAAAACTAGGACATATTCATACCCTAAAGTTCCTTGCAAAAGATATGACAGCTAAAGCATCAGTAGAAAAAATAAACATCGATTGGGGGGCTATAATTGCAAGGGACGATTATGAAATGTTCTACCGTGCAGCAGAACGTGGCTTTCTTGAAGTCCTCAAATACCTCGAATCATTGGCTCCTGAGAAAATCACCGACATGATTAAAGCCAGTAATTTTTATGCCTTTGAATTTGCAGCCTGCTTTGGCCATTTACATGTTCTTCAATATCTTCATCAAAAAGAACCAGACATACTCCGAAAAGCACTTCCTCGGGCGGATTTTATTACTTTTATACGGGCGATTATAGGCAGACATTTAAATATCCTCCAATTTTTTGAAGAACATGTTTCCAGAGAGCTCTTTCAAGAGATGATTAAAGCAAATAATTTCCGTGGTTTTAGATACGCCGCAAAGTTTGGCTCCGTTGATATCTTAAAATATTTGGAAGAGAAAGCCCCTCAAGAATTGCAAAATATGATTGCAGCAGATAATTTTAATGCTTTTTTTGCAGCGGTAGAACAGGGACATCTTCCTGTGTTGGAGTATCTGAAACAAAAAACATCAAACGAACATTGGAATAGGATCACAAACTTACTTTATGGATGTTTTACAGGAGAAATTCGCGCCAATAAGAATGAAATAAGACGCTATTTATTAGCTCATGCAAATGCACATTCATTTGACTATATAGAAGCTCATGAAGAATACCGGGTAGATTATGTTGAGCCTTTTGTGACAGAAAAAATGACCGCTCTTTACACAAAACGACTCGAAGCCCAAGCACAAAACCCCAATGCGGTCTTTGATGTGGAACCTCAGGAAGCTCAATTATTGTTTTACATCGCCCGTAATCTCATTCGGAGAAATGAGTTCCTGCTCATCGAGCATCTCCGCTTTTTGTTATGCATTCCTGCTGTTAAAGCCTTGGCTCATGCTGGACCTTATATTTGGCGCACCAATGAATTACTGCGCCTTGCGCAATCCGTAGGTAATGCAGCAGCAGCTAATTTATTATTAACGATTCCTGAGGTACGAACCCTTGCAGAACAAAATAATTATTATCTGGACGAGCAGCAAGGAAGGCTCAATTTAGCCGAGTTAGCAGCAAACCATGAGTCGTCACTTATCGTATTAACCCAAGGAGAACAACAACGGTTGCAGGCAGCCATCAACCGTTATCAGCCTTTATTAAAACAAGGCGGTGTGAATCAAATAATGAACGAGTTACGCACTAAGTTAGAAGCTCTTTATCAAGAAAATCCTGCCCGCTTGACAATTCAAGAGGAGTCTCTCCAATTACCTCTAACTTGGAATGCTTTTCAACAACTCCAGTTAACGTCCGAGCAAGAACAACGGGCATTAACAGCATACTACCAAAACAAAGCACACACTGCTTGGCGATACCTCTCTAAACCCAATCCTTGGATGCATCACCAAGCCAGTTACGTCAATATCAACCAGGCACAGACCGCACGTTGGTCTACTTTTGAGAAGTACCAAACCCTTATTAGCATTTTATATTTAGCCACAATTGATGAAAATACCCCTTGTATTGATGGTTTTACCTTGATAACCCGTCTTCAACATTTTATTGATGAGCTTGCTCATATAGGACGTGCTCATAATTGGGATAAAAGTAGACTAAATCACCAAGGAATAAAGGAGCAATACGATGACCTCGAAGGCGATCGACCCAGTTGCTTTTCAGGGGTGAAACGCCGGCTCTTTCAAGCGGTGCTGGGTCATCCCTTACTGAAACTACTTACAAAAGACATTATCAAAACGGAAATCAACGAATTTCTTAGAGCGCATTTCGAAAAAACAATAACAAACAGTAATATCGTTGCTGTCAAACAAGCTTGGGATAAAAACATTGAGGAGGGAGATTTAAATGAAGACGAGATAAAACATATCCAAAGTCTTAACGTCAGCTCTGAACAACAACAGGAATTTACACGATACTTATCCAACAAATACGGCCCCTCTTTTGCAAGCGATCACGAATTGATGCGACAGGTTGATGATGCTTTTTCATTGAGTACCTCATCTTCACACTTATTTAAACATGGAGGGATAATGGTGGAGTTTTTTAACCAACTTACAGAAGATGTGTCGGACTCAAACTTACCGCACAGTTCTGAGCCAGAAGTCCTACACTTAAATCCTGCCCCATCGAATTCAATTTGCGTCACTGAGCAACACGCGCTTGACAAAACAGTCCAGGTTCCGCTTCATTCATCCAATGAAGTTCCAACCAAAGAATCTTCCTTAGAAGAGAACACCAAAAAAGAATTTGAAAGGAGTGAAAAACTCCAGGAACTACAGCGTGAGATGGAGATTGCTGAAGCAACCGATATTTTAGAAAAAAGTAATTTTATGACTCATCTCAAAATTATTCAAGAAAAAACGAAGGAGTTTGAGCAATATGCTCTTAAGAATCCCCAAAAATATAAAAATGCTGCCAAGGCTGCAAGAGAGTTATACCAAGCCCTTGAGCATGCACGTCTCGATTTTGTGAATAAACCCGAAGCGATACAAAAAAAATTAGATGATTTTAAGAAAACAACTGGAGAAGCGATATCACATGCTCGACCCGTACTCAAAGAACATCGTGGTTGGAAACAAGTCTTAGCAGATATTGCCAGCGCCATAATTACACTAGCTACTGGGTTTTCTACTTATTTTGTTACCAATCGTTTTCGCTTATTTCAAGTGCAAACCGACGCTGAGAAGAAACTCCTAGATTTGGAGAAAAACATTCAATCAATTACGACTCATGATAAATAACAAGAGCCCCCAAGACATGGGCAAAGTAGCTCTTGAAATGGTCATTCAGTGACAGAATGAATATTATTTAAATTAAAAAGCATCTTTTTTGTTCAGTTAGATATGAAATCTAATTATATCCTGGGCGTGTTAACAACTCATCCCCACTGCCCACGTGCCGCGACTTGTTCCTGAGAGATGGTCACAAAAAGTGACCCTTATTCCATGGAAAAATAATGAATTTTTTTGAGGTGCATGAAGATATGTGATCCAATATAGTTTCGACATTACAAGGGTTCGCAAACAGTTCAAGAGAACCAATGCCCTGAAAAAGCATATTAATCCAACCCGAATACCGATAGGGGAAAAGGAAATCTGGCGCTGGCTTGAGAATTTGAAACAGTCTACGGAATTGTTGTGTCAGCCATCCCGATGGGTTCATATTGGTGACAGGGAGAGTGATATATATGAGCTGTTCTGTATGGCTCAGGAGCTGAGCACCCATTTTCTGGTACGCACTTGCGTTGATCGTCTGATTGGGGATGGAAAACAGACAGTTGCCGACAGGATGGAGACTGCAGAAATCCAGGGAATGCATACCATTGAATTTCTGGATGCAGAAGGTACTAAACAGGAAGTCAGTCTTGAGCTTAAGCATGAACGCATCCAACTGTTGGCCTGTCTCCAAACAGAAAAAATATCCTTCTCTTGAACTTACAGTCATTCATGCCGAAGAGAAAGAAACACCTACAAATAGGGAAAGAATTGTCTGGTAACTACTTACCGATCTGCCCGTTAACTCGATGTCTGACGCAGTTGAAAAACTGCATTGGTACGCGTTGAGATGGAGAAATAGAAACCTTTCATAAGATATTGAAATCTGGCTGCACGGCAGATTCATCGAAACTCAGAACAGCTCAGAGAATAACCAATCTTATTGCCATTTTCTGTATTTTGAGCTGGCGAATTTTCTGGATGACCATGATTAACCGCTCCTCACCTGATGCGTCTCCAAAGCAGGTATTCACAGTAGAAGAAATAAAACTACTGGATCAATTGATAAAAACTAAGCTACAAGAGGAAAAAACTGAAAGTTTGGCTTCTTATCTCATAAAAACGGCCAGACTTGGCGGATATCTCGCAAGAAAATCAGACCCTCCTCCTGGATTCATCGTTATTTGGCGAGAGTTTTTAAAACTTGCAGATATCCTTCATAGATATCTGCTGGGGAAAAATACTTATGGGTAATTGGAAGAGGCCGTGAACGGTTACGCAATCCGCTTTGAATTTTTAAAGTTTTTAGATAAACCACAAGAAGATCTGCATTAATTGGAATAACCCTGTGTGAGCTTTATTATTTGGGAATATATTCCAGACAAGCTTATACTGTCATACAATCTTAGCCGGATAATGAAATAACTTTTAAAGTTTCATTGTATTTTCAGTAATGCTAACAGATTTAAATTTCTCCAAAGATTTAGTGAAGCGATACTTATTTTCACTAAACATCGTTTCTACCAGCATATTATTTCGAGTACTAAATACGCCGCACTCTCTTTCATTTTCATCAAAAACAGACCAGAATCCCTTTGTTACATAACCTTTGTCTTCTTTAATAACATATTTACCTTGATATGTATTGTTAAATTCATCTACCGACAGATTTAATTTCTTAATGATAGGTGAACATGAGTTATTGTTTTCAATTTGAGAAAAATCATGGCTCGACGCTGGTGTGAACAATCTATTTTTTTCAGTTGTTGAGTAGGAAGGTACAATATTCGGAAATTCTTGCTTTTTAGAAATTCCCAGTCGTTTTCTTAAATCATTAATAACATCAGAAGCTTCTTTGACTGGTTCAACATAAGCACGATTCGATTTATCAAAGTTATGGTGAAGTTTATCATAATTAGATACATCAATTAAATCTTCTGTAAAGGAAATTTTAATTGCGATAAATCCGATATAGTCCACGTATAAATTGGCTGATAAATTGGTTTGTGCCTCTTCCTCAGTTAGTACCATGGACATGAATGCATCATTTATTTCTGTTTGATAATATCTTGTGATGCAGGGCTCGTGGCTATTACAAATTTTAATGGCCATTGTGTTGTACGTCCATTGACTATTTTTCGCATTTTCATACAGCGCTATTAAAACCTGATGTTTGGGTAAGCCTTGAATATTAACTTTCATTTTTTTACTTTAAGACTAATGGGAATCAAATTTTACCACTATGATTGTAGATCGATCAATACTAATCCGGTGACACGAGTTGCTTCATAAGTAAACGGTACACTCTTCAGTTCAACTTGTAACAGAAACAGGTTAGCTTCGTGAAATTAAATACTGATGGAAATGCATGTAAACTTTATAATCCGATATCTAACTAAAAATTGGCCGCAATTTTTAGTCAGCAAGTTTTTGGCGAAAAAATAACTGTTAATATTAGTAACCCAAATTTAAAATCGATTTCAGTAGAATGTTTAGATTTTTCTAATCTATCTAACTTTTTTGCAAAATTAAATTCACCTATTAGTACCACCATAACAATTGAAAAAAATAAAGATACAATTAAGAAAATTCTATAAATAATTTGTAAGAGATAAAATTTAATTAGGAGGTTAGATTAGTATTCAGCCACAACCTCTTAAATAATAAAAATGAATAAACTTAGACTTCATTTACTCTTCAAGCGTCTCTAGATTAATGGGATATGTTAGAAATTTTGTTCACGGTATTTAGGCTGGTGTCATAATTTGGGACATATTATTCGTCTTGTTAAGAGTCGCAACAAAATTATACTTTGCTTCGCTGTAAGTAGTTTCCCCTCAGTTCATGTTCTTCTTTTTCATAAAAGAACATAGCACATTCCTTGTTGTTACTGTCGCTAATTGTCCAGAATCCCTCCATTAAAATTCCTTTCTCCTCTATCAGTGAATAATGTTCATTATACCTGTCATTAAATTCGGATACGGTGATATCAAGCCCTTTAATCAAAATTGAATTATTATTTCGTTTGGGCTTTTCTGTCTTTGGTTTTGCAATTTGTTTTTATTTTGTCAATTTGATTAAATATTGTCAACCTTTAAGAAATAACAGGTTGTATTGGGTTCTCAATCCAAGCAGGTAATACTTCTTGTGGCGTAGACCCACTAAAAAATCCGTAGTCATTGGTGAACACTTTTTCTTGTTGGGCAGAGACAAACCCATGTAATTCATGTAAAGGTAGTTGAAGACCTTTTTCGCTGCAACTTTTCAGCCAGAACAGGATAAATTCTTGGCGATCCGCCTCATCGACATAGAATATTTCATGGTCGACGAATGCACAGAGAATGAAATAAAGAGGTTCCGCATAATTGAGTGGAATGTCTTTTGGTAAAATAAGCTGGAGCTCTTGGCTGTTTTCAATGGCTTTAACTTCAGGTATTAAATATGGTGGTAATTGTAATTCCTTGGCTAATTGCTTGAGATAGATATTCGTTTTGGCAATTAATCTTGTGACATAAACAGCTGGGATATGCTCTTCTATGAAATCTCTGAGCCTGCTAACGTTTACTGGTTGATAAAATCGGGTGAGATCATACCGCGCTTTTCCTATTCTGGAGATAATAACCTCTTCTATTTTCTGGCATGCATCTTCTGATAATAGGCCATCCTCTTTTAATTGATGAATCGATGTGGGTTTTTCAGGTAAAGAGATAGGATTGAGTATTTCCTCCAGTAGCTTAGTATCCTCTATCGAAATTTTCCCGTATAAGATGCGGTCTGATATACTCTTTTCATTTCTTCCTAAAGCAAGATAACAGGCGCAGTTGTCTTTTCTTATGACATAAGTATTTTTTAGATATAAATATTGGCTATAGAGTTTATCCGTAATAAATATCATTGGTTTTTTATATAATTCTGCTTCTTCATAATAATATTGATAGTCCCAGGGTAAAAGGTCTTTAAGCAATAAGTAAAGTGTATGCCGAATATCTGTTGATAGGGAAGTGTTGGGTAAAGTGTTCACACTAATTCTTATTGACTCTTCTATTAAGGATAATTTTGGTACAAATCGTAAAGGCAGATTAAGTTCCAGTGCTTTTGTTTTTAAAATAAGATTAGCTAAATTTATCATTGGGTCAATGCGACAGTTATCAGGGCGATCTCTATTAAGTTTTTCACCTTCATTATAAAAATGAAAGTAATCTTCTGTGCCTACACTTAGCTTGCTTATTAGGTACGAGGCATTGCCATATGAACCATATGATAAAGAATATAGCAAGAAGGGATTGTCAGATTTATCTAGTAACACATTAATGGCTTGCTTATACTGCTCTCGGCTACCTTGGCAATAATTATGTAAGTTCGTTACATTTAGAACAGTTACGGCACCATGGTTTTTGTCTATGAGCTCTTTTAAGAGAATACACTCGTTTGGTTTAAACAAATCAACTTTGGACCATGAAAAATAAAGTGAGTCAACGGCTTTTTTGCATGCTAAAAATCGTTCTTCTGTCGATAAAAAAAACTTTTCTTTAATGATATTATGGGTCAAATTTTGCCATAAACAGTCAATGCTATTTTTATTATTAACTAGAGGGTTAGCGAATTTTTCATCACTCATTTCTTTGTAATATTGTTCAAACTCTTGACGGCTAGAAGCTTTTCTCATGCATGATACTAAGAATTGCGTATATTGATTAAGCTGGGTATTCACATCGTTACATATAATCAGATCGGCATGTTGTGATATTTCTGGTGCAATAGAAAGGATATGAGACTCACCGATCAGGAGGGCAATACGAAGATTAGTTGTTTCTTTTGCTTCCAGTTCAGCTATTTTATCAAGGGTAATATTCCAATTATGTTCATTAGAGGTCTCATACAAGGTAAAATATTTGCCATTCTGAAGTTGATCTTCTTTGTTAATATCTGCACACAAGGCTTCGGCATCATTTGATTTTTTGTTATGGAAGGGTTTGGAAAAAAGCATAGTGAATATCACATTTAAATTCGTTCTCGAGTCTAGCTATTTTTGACTAAGCCAATTCTAACTAGAAGTGCGGCAGAAAAAAGGTAGTTTCGGCCTCTAAGTGCAAATTTCTGTTTTTGTATATTCAATTTGTTGAATGCAAAAATATTAAAACAGAAGGGACTGTCACATGAAGAATTATATCCATTTAACGTTATGATCGACAACGTTTATATACTTATCTTGATATGAATCTATCGATAAGAACAATGTTTGCTGATAAATATAATAATCCAATTTACTATTCAAATGGATATGCCTGGCACGGATGAAAAAGATATCAAAGTATCTTTTTCTGATAATACCTAACCATTACTGATGAAAAATCTATTTCAACGAAAAATCAAGCGTATCGCTACCTCGTTAAAAATTCTCAGACATCCGACCGAGCCCCAGAACTCACTCGCCGATGCGGCAGGTTAAAGGCCGCGAGCGTCCTGTTTCCGGAACATTGCTCTGAACCAGCAAAACGTATGCCTACACCAATGACTTAACGCCTGCAGAAAGATTTACTCCGCACCTTCGGACTGTCTGCGTAAATTGCAGGCTATCGCGGTCTCTTCACCTCGGCTTGTAGCCTTCCTTGGCGAGCAGTAAAGGATAAAAAATTTATATCTCGTGAAATCAGTTACGGCAAATATGAACGAGTTATTTCTTACCTTCAACATTAGACATAGATAAAGCTATAGCATCTTTTAAAAAAGGAATGCTTTGGGTAGTCTTACCGAAAAAATCTGGATCCAAGGGAGGATCACAAGATATTAAAGTTGAGTACGTCTAAGCAATACTTCGCACGATTAAAGTTTGAAAAAAATAATAGCCTCGTAATCGCACAAGATATAACCTATGCTATTGAAAATGTCAAACAAGGACTGTCTATAAAATGAAAGCATTAATTTATCAGGGACCAGGAAAGAAAGCTTTAGAAGAACGCCCCAAACCCACAATTAAATACCCTTCTGATGCGGTGATAAAACTTAAAAAAACGACTATTTGTGGAACTGACCTACATATTCTAAAAGTGATGTAGTTACTTGTACACCTGGTCGTATCTTAGGGCATGAAGGTATTGGTATCGTGGATAATGTAGGTTCAGGAGTAACCGAAATAAAACCTGGCGATAAGGTAATTATTTCCTGTATTACTTCTTGTGGTAAATGTGATCCTTGTCGCAAAGGAATGTATTCTCATTGTACTAAAGGTGGGTGGATTCTTGGGAATACAATCGACGGCACTCAGGCTGAATATGTGCTGATTCCTCAGGCTGATACGAGTCTATACAAAATTCCTCGAGGAGTTAATGAAGAGGATTTAGTCTTACTCAGTGATATTCTACCTACAGGCTTTGAATGTGGTGTATTGAATGGCAAGATACAACCAGGAAGCACTGTAGCTATTGTAGGCGCAGGCCCTATTGGTTTGGCAACACTACTTACCGCCCAATTTTACTCTCCTGCTGAAATTATTATGATTGATGTGGATGAGAATCGTTTGAACATAGCGAAACGCTTAGGCGCAACTCAAATTATAAATAATCATGATGGTAACGCAGCAAATAAAGTGATGCAGATAACCAATAACAGTGGTGTAGATACAGCTATAGAAGCTGTAGGTATCCCAGCTACTTTTGTTCTTACTGAGGATATTGTGGCTGCAGGCGGTACAATTGCTAATATCGGAGTACATGGAACCAAAGCAGATCTCCATCTGGAACGTTTATGGTCACAAAATATTACCATTACTACCCGATTGGTCGATACAGTATCCACACCTATGTTATTAAAAGCTTTATGTGCTCATAAGATGGATCCACACCCATTAATCAGTCACCATTTTAAATTTGAAAACATTCTTGAAGCTTATGATACTTTTGGACATGCAGAAAAAACGCTGGCATTGAAGGTGATTATCGATTTCTCATAAGCAATGATTATGGATTATATTGAAAATCGAACTTTTGATGAAATAGACATTGGTGATTCGGCAAGCCTTAGGCGATGAAATTACTGTGACTGTGCGTCATAAAAAGACTAAACAACATCAAATTGTACTTGATTGCCACTGCATTAAGCAAAGAAGGGAAACCATCATAAGTGGTCTTGCTACAATTATTGCACCAACTATCAAAGTCAAAAGAAAACGGGTTGAACTCCCTGAAATTGAATTCAAAAAAATAATAAGACCTAATTTATAAGGATGATAAAATATGCCCACTACCCTTGCTGAAATAGCTGAAAACGCTCGCAATATACACTTTATTGGTTTTTTCGATGTTAACGATACTGTTTTTCTTGGGGATTCCGAGAAGCGGGTTGACAGAGAAATAGCGACTTTAAAGGCGTTAGCTGAGAACTATTCATCTATATGGGATCCTGAGAAAACAACAGAAGTAATGACCTATAAAAAGTTTGTAGAGCAATACTTAGCTTCCGGTGATAAGCGCGACTCTGCTGTTGAAGCTGCGCGCAATGCCTTGTATAAAAATTTTATCAACTTTCTCAAAGAAACAAATAACCCATTGTTGGTCGACATTGAAACACAATATCATCAAATTCAGAAAAATCTACAAGGTGGCTGCATTGCTTCTTCGTTTATCAATTTAATACGTGAATTAGAAGAGAACGGATATCAATATACCATCATTTTTAGAACGTTCGGTAAGGACATAAAAGCCGTTACTGACGAGTTATCCCAAAAAACACACATAAAGAAGTTCAAGCTTGCAGATGTAAAGGCTGGACAATTACATATTGATGAAGATTTGGTTGTACAAACACCAGCGGAATTATTAGCGCACATTAAGCCATTTGAACATGCCGCTTGGCGAGATTCATTTCTAGATTGGAAAGCGACAGGAGAAACTTATACAGGTGGAAAACCCTATCCTGTCAATCTGGAAGATAAATCAACTATGACAATCTTTTTTGATGATAATGTCGGCAAGCAAATAGTACGCGTTATTCCAGTAAACGGAGATGTCTTTGAGCAGCAGGCATTGCAAGATGAGCTTAAGTCAGCAAATCGACTAGTGAGTGTTAACACCCGAGATGCTTTTGTTAATCCCGATTATTATACTCAACGTGTTGTACTTGCTTATCAAAAACTATTATTAGGACTTTCTCCCTCACCAGCAACAATACAACGTGAAGGACTCAAACGATTTGGTCAGTTCAAGTCTCCTGTTCCAACTAGAGTGGATGTCTCGTTAGAAGATGTTAACAAACTGACAGCTTAAAATTTTGAAAATATATATCCTTTAATTATCGCCGCTTTCAAATTGAGAAATTGCAATATCTATCTCTAGTATAATTTCAATATTCTTTGTCGTTGATATTCTTGGTAACCATGTGAAGGTTCATGCAGGAATCCTCACGACACAAAAGCGGCTTGTGATGTTTGATACTGCCTGCAAAAAATACACTTCAATACAGGCATTTTCTGCTGATGCTGGATATTGTGAAAGTGCTAAAACTGCATATTTAAAAAGAATAACAGATATCTTTTTTTAGACTGGAAACACTAATACCTTTTCATACTCCGTCCTGATAACTCTTCAGGCTTTGCGCACAAGTTTAATTATAAAGGTTTCTACAATCACATCAGATAAGCCTAAAATTTCAGCAGGAATCGGAGTAATTCGTTTGCTCCTGCGGGTATTCCTTTCTAGCAAATTGAACACGATTAGAGTGGACTAAATTCAATGCAAAGACACATAGAACCTTCTTGGTAGGTGGGTTCTAGCTTTTTGCCTATATCGCAACTCATTCTATAATCATTGAAACTTTTGCCACTAAATAAGATTGAGATTTTTTTTACCTTGTATTTCAAAACCTTGTTTTTCATAGAATCCAATAGCGTTTTTATTATTTTCCCAAACCATTACATCCATTGTTTTGAATTTTTTCTGACTGGCATCTAAATAACATTGCTCAAGATGTTATTGTAAATATTAAAAATAAATTGTAATTTGTTTTTGTTTTTTTACAATTCGCGACAGACAGGAGTTGTAAATCGATACAATAATGCGATCATTTTTACAGGATAAATAGGGAGAAAATCCTATGAAAATTAGAGAAATTAATCATATTTTTATTCCTTTGGCTGATGGATGTAAACTGGCAGCCAAAATTTGGCTGCCAGAACAACAAGCAGATTTGCCTGTCCCCGTTATTTTAGAATATTTACCTTATCGAAAGCGTGATGGGACTGCGATTCGTGATCAAATAACCCACCCATTTCTTGCTGCTCAGGGATATGCCTGCATACGAGTCGACCTTCGAGGATCTGGAGAATCTGATGGTTTGTTATCAGATGAATATACAAAACAAGAGCAAGACGATTGCCTTGAAGTTTTAAATTGGATTGAAAAACAGCCGTGGTGCAATGGAAAAATAGGTATGATGGGAATTTCCTGGGGCGGATTCAATGCACTACAAGTCGCCGCACGTCGTCCCCCTAATTTACACGCAATTATTTCACTTTGCTCTACAGACAATCGATACACTGATGATATTCATTATATGGGCGGCTGTTTATTGAACGATAATTTTCAATGGTCTGCGACCATGTCTGCCATGATGTCTAGGCCGCCAGATAAAGATTTGCTAGGAGAAAATTGGCGACAAACATGGTTAAATCGATTAGAACATCAAACACTACTCGCTTCCACTTGGCTACAACATCCGCAATATGACTCTTATTGGAAACAAGGTTCCATTTGCGAAGATTGGTCTGCCATTCAATGTCCGGTTTATTTAATAGGAGGCTGGGCAGATGGATACACCAATACGATTCCACGTATGCTTGAATCTTTGCAAAGCCCTCGTAAGGGTTTAATTGGTCCATGGGCTCATAAATATCCACATTTTGGCAAACCAGGACCACAAATTGGCTTCTTAAATGAAGCCTTGCGTTGGTGGGACAAATGGTTAAAAGGTATAGAAACAGGAATTATGGATGAACCAATGTATCGTGTTTGGATGCAAGACTCTATTTTGCCTGCCCCCTATTATGAGACACGCCCCGGAAGATGGGTGGCTGAAAATCAATGGCCAAGCAACAACATACAGGCAAAACAATTATTTTTTGCCAATACCAATCAATTAAAAGATCTTCCATATTCGTTTGGAAATGTGGTATATGGTACTTCCCCTCAATCAGTGGGCGAAACGGCTGGTGCTTGGTGTGGTTATGGTATGAGCCCCGAAAAACCAATCGATCAACGTCTCGATGATGCTCGCTCCATTTGTTTTGATAGTGAGCCGTTATCTAAGCCAGTAGAAATTTTAGGCTCACCTATCGTCGATTTAGAGCTCACGGTGGATAAACGAGAAGCATTTATTGCTGTGCGTTTAAATGAAGTATTTCCAGATGGTTCTTCTGCACGTGTTTCTTATGGTTTACTCAATCTCAGCCATCAAAAAAACAATGAAGAAGTGACCCCCATACAACCAGGGGAAAAAATAAAGGTCAGCGTTCCATTAAAAAACGTTGCTCATTCATTTGCACCAGGAAATCGTATCCGTCTGTCTATATCAACAAACTACTGGCCTTTAGCTTGGCCTTCTCCGGCCCCTGTTCGATTGGGTATTTTAACAGGAACGAGTTCTCTCTCTCTGCCTGTACGCACACCTAGTGAAGAAGACAAACACTTGACTGCCTTTGGCCATGCAGATGGAGCACCACCTTTAGATGTCATTTATTTTCGTCCAGCTTCAGGCCAGCGTACCGTTGAACGAAATCTCGGTGACAATACCGTCATCTACACGGTTATAGAAGATTCTGGTGATATGTTGATCAAAGATATAGGTTTAAGAACCGACTATATTCAGAAAGAAAAATACAGCATTCGCGATGATGATCCTTTATCGGCAAAAATCAATATTGAAACCACGATTGTAATGAGCCGCGATGAATGGAAAACCAAGACAATAACCCAATCTGAAATGCGTGGTGATGAAACCTATTATTATTTAAATGTCAATTTAGAGGCTTATGAAAATAATACCCTCATTGCTTCTAGAAAATGGGATGAAAAAATACCTAGAGTCTCTGCGGGTAAATCCCTTTCTTTTTTTAAGCCCGTTGCAACGGCTCAAGAGGACAAATCATATCCAACAGATTATGTTAATCGCGGCTTTGTTTCTTAACTCAGGAATAGACCAGTTTAAAATAGGCCTGACTGGCACCGTCAACTTAACCTTGAGCTAAACTGAATTAAGTTGACGGTGCCTTCCAGAATGTTATAGCAAACCCTTTTTCTTATTAGTGTTTATCTATATTAAGAACTGTAGGGCATGCTCTGTTGAACGGCTCGCTATTTTGTTCTTGATAATGCCACTCCAATTAAGACATAAAATAGTTATCTGCAGCGATGATACTCCTTCCGGATACTTCTAAATTAAATTTATTACAGTGAATAACAGCCATCCTCAGGACCAAATTCTTTTGGTAATAGCCCTTTTAGTGATTCACTTTTTAAGTATTCCAACATCTCAGGACCATGAAGTTTTTCTGGTACAGAAGATAAAATGCTTGTACCTGTTGAGCTTGCTGTGTCTACCGCGAGTTTTCTTAGTTCTAAATCCCCCATAATTAGAGCAGCATCATCAGGAGTTAAAACACGTTGCCCCGGTTCTAACTCACCTTCTTTTCTCATTGTGTCTATTAAAATTTCAAGATATTCAGGGTTTTGTGTAAGCACGATTTCTACAGCAAGTGCTCGTTCACGGTAGTCAGGATTATGAAATGTTTCTACCAAACATGATGACATAGGCACTAATCCTAATTTTGGCCTTCCTGTACCAACAACATGATAAATCTTATCTATACATTTATCTACATCATACATTCCATCAAAATGCACCCCTTTTTGCTTACCAACTATTGCGCATATTTCATTCACTTCTATGGTAAGCTGAGTGACATCAACAGCGTCCTTATAATAATCACCAGAACTCAACGCTAGTTCGGTTGCTCGCTTTTGTTCTTTTTCACACATCTGAGGGCACATTTTGGCTTGCTTACTGATGTTAGAGAATACAGCAGGAAGACATCCTACTATAATCGCCCCATCACTTGGTAACCAATATCTGTTTGCTCCATAACAATTAGCCGTTAACATATTACGAGTTAATGATAAAAGATTAGGATCGCCGCCTCTTATTACTTGACGAGCTATGTCACTATGCTCTACATCTTCAAAGGTTGTTGTCTTTGATATTTGAGTGAGCTGATTAATTTCCAACATATTGAGAAGTTGGTTTCTGGTTACTCCCCGACATAGCTGATTTGTTCCTATCTCTACAAGCTCAGGATCCCATTGTTTCAAACCTTGTAAGCCAATTTTTGAGATAGCTCCAATTACACTTCGATTTAATTTGCTTCTGACGACTTTATTGAACATAATAACCAATCTCCTTTTGTGATTGATATTTAATCATTATGATTCATCTATAATCATATACTAGAGGAAGTTGATTCGCAAATTAGTATTTGTTGTGAATCAGAAAATTATGAGCTTTTCGCTGCGCACCAAGAAAGGCGCGATAGCCTGTGATTTTCGCAGACAATTCAAGGGATAGGGAGTAAATTCCTGCCAATGTTAAATTCATTGGTACTGGCATGCGCTTTAATATGCCGCATTGACGAATGAATTCTGTGGACAGGGATGTCCCAGAATTTATAATAAGGTGGTGACACGATTTTTTCCATTTCATTTTAAATTGAAACAATCCGTACCGAAAATTAAGGATAAGAAAATGTTTTTAAAAACACTATTTAAATCCATACCAAAAGACATTCTTTTAGTTAAAGAAGTGCATGCTGCTCATAAACCAAGTATTTTTTATGCTGAGAATAGGTGGCGGCATAAAAACATGGGAAAAACACTAGATTACATTTTTGATCCTCATCAATTCATTGAATTAGAAAAACAATCACAATCTAATTTAAATCAATGGACACAGGAAAAAATACCCCTACCCCATTCAGTTGAAGTAAGTCATAAAGATTGGGGTCTTGCTACCTTTGAAGCAACTAAGAAACACGGTGTTCTTTATTCTGTACTCAATATGGCAAATTCAATTTTTCCTGGGGGTGCGGCTTTGCAAGGAGGAAGCGCCCAAGAAGAAAATATATGGAATAGAAGTACCGCTGCTCGAACTTTATTAGACAAAAATATTTACTTTGATAAAGATTCTAATACATTTCGCTATAATGAGACTGTGAGTAAGCTCTTAGAAGCTAAGATAAAAATGACTGCTCATGAATCTCAGGCCATAGGGGAACCAGGCATCATACCCTATAAAGTATTATTTCTCCGAACCCCAAGTATATGTTTCAGAGGCCCCGAAGTACCACTTATCACTAGTGGTTTTGATACATATAGAAGTATAGCGGACAAAAAAGAAAGTTTTTCCTTTCTTCCCAAATCAGATGTTTTTCCATTTTATGAATTAAGATCAGCAGCTCCAGATCTTTCTTCTGAATTATATACAATGGAAGGACAGGTACAATATATAGATGATTTAAGACGACGTATAGCCGCCCAACTCGACACACTTATCTTGGAAAAACAACGCCATGTGATTTTAGGTGCTTGGGGCTGTGGGGAGTTTAAAAATGATCCGGAACTAGTGGCGCAGATATACAGTGAAGAAATTGAAAAACGAGCTGATTTGTTCGACCATATTGTGTTCGCAATACTGAATACCAATTCACAAGATAACTTTACAATATTTGCTGAACAACTCAATGGTATGAAACTTGGAACACATTATGCTGATACGACTTTAAAATGTAAAGAATAAAGGACGTGTAACCACTATCGATACTGCGTTCCCGGCTTAAGACACATAAAGCACCTTAAATTAAAGATAAAGATTGTAATGAAAATTTGGTTGCTATTTTTTGCTTGAAATTTCATGATCATATTTATTTCGGTTACCTATTTCAGGTTGATCAAGGTTTCGAATAGCTTCACCTTTTTATGGTGTCAGACTGATGATTTGCAACGACTTTTGCCCATTATATTATTGGTGACGAATACAATTATTAATTAGAATCGATTATAATCGCGCAATTATTTTAAAAAAGGGACAATTTATGCTTCGTGATCTAAAGCCATTAATGACTTTAGGACGAATCTTATTGGTTCCATTTTATTCCATGATGGATAAAATTAATGTTTTACTTCAACACTAAATTGTACCGAAAAATCCCTGAGAATCTTCGTGGAGTCATGGAATATTATCCTGATGTTGAGCTATTTGAACTGAATCAAGCTGAATATACTCAATTGTGGCAAAAAGTGTCTTCTGTAAAATATCTCTACACGAATGGCTATGAAATAAGGCCGACAAACTGGTTTATGTACGCTTTTCAATCGATTAAAGGTTGGTTAGGTTTTAGTAACAATTGTCATCCACAAAAAGTCTCATTCATTTTAAATAAACTTGCTTATTATGGGTATGTAAAACAATTTAATCAGCCGGATTTCTCATCAATAAAATACGGTTCTTTGTCATCTGAAATTTGCACCATGGCCATTCACCAACGTAATGATGAAACTACAGCTCAGTTGCAAAAGAAGTTAATAACTGAATACTTTAATGTTGAACCTTATCTTAGCTTTAATGGTTCATTCCAAAGATTATATTCCAATCATCGTTATGGCGATAGCTGGATAAAATTGAAATTATGGGAGCTTATACCTCAATTAGACCCTCAAGAAGACAGTATAATCGCAGATACTTTAAATGCTTTAGATAAGAATCACACATTAATAGAAAGTTTTTTACCAAATAGTAAATATGCTCGTGCCGCAGCTCAATATTATTTGAGTAAGGCTAAAAATATTCAAGAACCTTCATTTCTTTTACGACTTTTTTGGAAAGATCCCCGTCCCGAATATCTTGCACGAGCACTTGTTTATGATCCCGAAATTGCCAGACAAGATACTGAGAATTATATTAAGCATCATTTGCAGCAAAAAAAATACCAAGATGCATTTAACTTATTGGGAATTTTGATACCAAACAATCCTAAATTAGTTCTAAAATATTTGTTAGAAATTCCAGAAATAGAGCGCAATGAACTCATTCAAAAAGACTCACCAATCGCCGCCGTCATGGCTCAATTTTATATTGATAAAATGCACTATAAGAGTGCAAAACAATTTTATACCAATATTGAAGTGCTAAGTCCTATTACCGCATTTAATCTTGAAATTGAAGAACATAATTATATGCAAGCCTATGATATTTTTAAAAAATATGCTTGTTTACAACACCTTTCATCGCCTAAACGAAAAGAACTTGCTGAGCAATTCTTCATGAATGCTGAAACAGCCTATAAAAATGGAAAACCTCTTAGGGATGATAAACAATGGCATGCAGCTGAGCAGTACTATCTTCAAAGTTTAGAGCTAAAAAAGGCTGCTTATCATCTCGATCCATCTGAGGAAAACCTTGAAAATGTATACACACATAAGCGATTGTATGCTTTATTGTTAATTCATGCTGATATAGATCTTCATAAGCCAGAAGAAAGTGATATTACGTCAATTCACAAAGCGCTCTTACTACTTAGAGAATGTAATTCAAATATAGAAGAAGAGCAAATTTATCACAAACATGCTCTTATAACTGGTTTGATGCGTCAAGTAGATATGCTAAGAGAGAAAATTGCAATGACGTATTCAGATCATTCTTTCATCAAAGATCACAAGCTCAAACACCAGGAAGCAATCTCTGCTTTTATCAAAATATTGAAAGAGATAATTAATTTATTGGAGGGAGCTAGAGACAAACATCTACGCATTAAACTAGGTAAAGCACATTATTTACTTGCCGATGTACAAGATTTTTTTAATATTAATAGCCCTGATATTAATCAGCATTATAAAATGGCTATGGAAGCTGTTCCTGATAATCCATTTTATTTACTACGTGCCTCAGAAATATTTCAAGAAGAAAAAGAAAAATATCAACAACGTGGTGTTTCCAAATTAAAACAAATGGGATATCAAGTAATAGATTATGTACACTGGTTTGAGGAGCGTTGGGTTAAACGAGATAGAATCATTTATGATATAAAAGATATTCATGAACCTCCCATAGAATCAAAACAGGGTTCTGAACTTACTTTTTCATTTTTTTAACATCGTTCTAATAACCCATGAAAATATCAGAAAACTTATTAAAAATAATAAGTCAAAAATAGGCCTGGAGCATCACCATTTTTCTGATTGTGCTTACCTCGCTATTGAACATTTTTCAGAAAATATAGGTGTAGATTATTTGCCTCTTCTCATTAATTCGTTGGTTGTACGTAAAGAGTTTGTGTTGGAAATGCACATTCAGCCCCGTTTCCTGCAATAATATCAAGTATCTTCATCAGGATTTCGTGTTGTACATCATAAAATTGAGCCCCTTTTATCGTTTTGCAATAAGCCGAGACCATAATATTTAAAGAAGAAGGACCAAACTCAACCAAACTTACGGTGACCGTTTGAGATTTATCAATTTCTTTATTCTCCAAAAGAAACGCTTTTATTTCTTGGGTTATTTTATTAATTTTATCTGTATCCTGATAACGAACGCCAATATTTGTTTTAATACGTCGATGCTGCATCCGCGAAGGATTTTCCACACTAATAGTTAAAAATATCCCGTTAGGCACATATAAGGGCCGTTTATCAAAAGTCCTAATACGCGTCATTCGCCAACCAATATATTCCACAACACCTTCAATATTTTTGTCTGGAGAGCGAATCCAGTCTCCCACTTTAAATGGCCTGTCCAGATAAATAACCAAGCCACCAAAAAAATTAGCCAACAAATCCTTAGCAGCTAAAGCAACTCCGGCTCCGCCGATTCCTCCAAAAGCAAGTAACCCAGCTACAGGAATGTCCATGGCCTGCATCATGAGTAGCAGACCAATAATGACCACTGCAATGGTTAGCAGTTGCCGTGTAGCATGCACTAGTGTTTTATCTACTTCTTTCGTTTGTTGCTCACAAAAAACTAAATAGCGCTCTTCAAAACATCGTATAAAACGAACCAATATCCAGCATAGAATAAACACAATACCTATTTGCTTCATTACAGAAAGATTGGCGATTAAAAAAGAATTCTTTTTATAAGCTAAAAAAATAGTACTAGTAATAGACAAACCTAAAAACCAAATTAAAAATCCCATAGGTAAAGCAAACGCCTTTAAAAAAGCTTCTGCAAAGAGCACCTTGCGTTGTTCTGCTTTTTCAGTTAAATGACGGCTAACTCGGGCAAGCACCATATGTACTAGTCCGGTACTAACGATGGCTATAACAATATAAATAATCCACATATTAACTTTCATATAGTCAATCACTTATACCTCCTCTGCTCATGGTCTACCCCTAATTCTAGTTTGGAAATCTTTAATACTACGTCGGGTAAGGGTCGAGTTGCTCCAGTCCTCCCCCTAAAAACCACTTTGCTCGACCAATATTTAGGGAATCATTAATAACTACATCTTTTATCCTCAATAATCAAGCAGTAAAAACCAGTGGGTTATCATACTGCTTAAAGCCAGCGGAAGTGAGCTTATTGTCAATTCCCTCTGAACAATTAGTGATATTCACTCGCAAATAAAATAAATTAACCGCTTATTTTCTAACATTATTTCATGAGATTATAGAATAAAATCAACAACAATGATAAATTTAGAACACCTTGTGGATTTTATGAAGGATACCCATGTTAAACGTAGAAGAGCAGAAGTTTATTGAATTGGTACTGCAGCAATTTCAACAGTTTTTAGAGTCTTACGAGCCAACCCCCATTACGAATTATGCCAGTCTAAGAGAAGCTGTAGCAATTAAAGAATTAGTTGAATCGTGTACGAAACTGAAAGAGCTAATGAAACATCCTGAAACGTTTAAAACAGAGTTTCTAAATTATTTTCATCAACGGAAAAAGATTTTAGCTAATACGGCATTAAGTTTCACTGCTTTACCATTAGGCACAGCAAATCAAATCTATTGGAAATTAGTTCAGCATCTCTTTCACCCCCGGACCTTAAGCGAGATGTTGGCTATTATTATGCCTCAAGTGAAAGGAGTTCGGAGTATCGGAATAAAAGAACAAGTTCCATCCCATATGAGTAATGATGATTTTGTCCAAAAACCACCTTTTTTCATGCAAGAGCAATCTTTGGCAGAATATCCTCTGGCTCAAAATTCTTGTCCAGATCATTTAGGCTCTTATGTCGTTCTTGATGATTATCTGTTTTTTCTGGAGGAAATTGCGTCTTTACCTTTTCATTATCATCAACAAATATATATTCTTTTAAAAGAACAATACCCAGAACTAGCCGCTAAAATTTATTCTCATAGCCATATGTGGGAAGTATTGGAACAGGATATATTACTTTCTTTCGGACAAAGTCCAAGAGAGGCTCTATCGGCTTTATGCAAAGGATTGATTTTAGGAGGCGAACGAATTACAGGGCAATTATATGCTGGTGAAAGTGCCCATCAAGCATGTAAACGGTTTACTATTTATTGGAATCACCTTTCTTCTGAATTCAAACAACAACTAAATCAACTTAAAGATGCTCATGGAGCCTCACTTTCAGAAATCTTGCATGTATTGCTAGAGAAAGGTGGGTGTGTTGAAACAGCTGCGGCCCAATTAAAAAGTCTTTTAGATCGTGCTGAAAATGCCGAACTTTTAGACATTGCCTGTCATATTCAGCCTGAAACAAAAGCCGCTATTGCATTAAAATATAGCTCTGAGCGTAACCCACAAGGTATTATTACCGATGGACAAGAAGTTATAGATACATTACCACAGCCTTATCTTAGCCAATCTTTAGCACAAATAAATCTTCGTAGTCTTGATGATTTTCTTAGTTTGCTCATTAAATTCCCTACTAATTTTTATGCTACCTTGCTTTCGTCCATTCAATTTAAAGATGCCAATTTTTTTGAAGAGTTAAGACTATTGACTGAAGAACATATTTTATCTCCAGAACAGTCTGCTGCCCTAAGTGATGCCATAGAAAATCATTTGCCAAATATCAATGCTGTATTAATTCATGCCATTACTACAGACCAATCTGCTTTATTTGAGGAAAAATTAACCGCTCTTTCACTTGAAGAAGCAAAAAAAGTGCTGGAAGCACGTGATCAGCGAGGGGATACCTTACTGCATAGATTGGCATCAAAACCCGAGTTTCTTCGTGTTATTTTTAAACTATATAACTCTCCTGAAGAGCGAATGCGCTTATTACACATACCTGGAATGATTGGTCAAACAATAGTACATCGAGCTATGCGTAACCTTCCTGCCTTGCAAATTCTTTTAAATGCATGCCCAAGCGATGAATTTAAATTAAAGCTCTTTACCTGCAACCAAAGTATGAAACCTATTCTGATCGAAGCTACCCGTTATCCTGAAGCTTTAACTGCATTGCTGCACTCTTTATCCGACCCAGAAAATAGATTAAAAGCAATTCAAACTCCATTATATAAGGGAGAATCTCTTTTACACCTTGATGATGTTTTAACTCACCCACAATGCATTCAAGCCATTTTAAACACTTTGCCGTCCCAACTTGTTCCTAAAGCGATCTGCTCCAGGTCTGCTCAAGATCTTGATGCGCTCCAAAAAACCATTAAGGATCTTCATCGTTATAAAGAGGCAGTCAATGTTTTATTACATGCTATTGAACCAAGTAAACGATGGTCTTTTTTACTCACTCGTTGTATATCAGAAATTTTACCACCCCCAAGTGAACTAGATAGAGGATTGCGATGGGATGCAAAGACAATCAGAGCATTTAATGAAATGAAACGACTCATGGAAAATAACCTGCTATCGCCAGAAACAATACAATCCTGGAATGAGGAATTTATGGAAGTGCCCAAAGAAAAAAGCCCGCCTTCTTATAACTTTTTTACTATTAATCAACAGGATGTTTTGAATAAGATCCTGGAGGTTATTCGCTGTTATGCACCAGAATCGCATGTTCAATTAGAGGAGCAGGTTAGCCTAGGTTATAGATAATAATATAACAAATACCAGCCAGCATAGCCTAAATGAAATGAAGTCCCCCATCTTCGGTACTGCGAGATTTCTACTTAGGCTATACTGCCTACCCATAGCATCTTGGCTAGAATAAACCTTTTTGTTTAGGAGAACAGTATTGCTCTCTTGCTAACCATTCAATTGACTCCCCTGCCCCCTTAAAAGAAGCTTTAAAAAACAGAATAATTTAATTAACTACTGCTAACGCATTCATAAAACTTGGTCTCTTTAGCGGACAGCAATAGTTTTAGTTTTGCAAGGATATTTTAATATCTGACTTGTATTTTCGTCATCCTCAAACTTTCCTTTAAGCTCATTTTGATTGAAATCTTCTTGTGAGGTCTTTTTACGGCTAAAGAAAAAATTTTTACCCAAATCTCTAAGGGTAGCAAACCTGTTTTTTCTTTCAGAAGTTGATATTTTTTCCTGTGGGCAATTAGTCTGCTGATCTTCATAAAATGTTTGAATATCTTTGTGTGCTATTTTATAAGTTTGTTCCAAAGCACCAGAGAGATATAATTTCTGAATCTCAAGCGTCTTGTCCAATGAAATAGCTTTAATCAACTCAGGGAAAACAAACTGCAATGAATCAAATGCCGGCCTGAAATCACCGCTTTTATGATTAATAATTTGTAAAGTATTATTCTCATCAAAAAAAACATTTCCAGCAGTAATACAAGAAGCATCGAACACTCTGGCGGCTCCTGTCATATGCCAATGTGCTGGAATAAGACCATTAGGACACCCTTCGTGAGCAAATACAAGTTCACCATCCGTTCTTAACAAAAAGCGAAGAACTTTATAAACCTTATTCCCACGAATTTCCTTGTGACAGATTTTATCTTTAAGTAATTGATTAATGTCATTAGGTTTTACTATAAGTGGCGAGCCTTCATAATGTCTGATTGTACCTGTCATTAAAATAGGCCGTTTAATATAGTCTTGGTCAAATAGCTCAGATAACATGTAAAACCCTAAAAGAACAAAATTTATACTATTTTACAGTGAAAATATTAAATAAATATTAAAAGTACAACTGAACGATGATAAAAATTTTGTCGTATGCTCGATGTATTACAATACTTCTACGGAATATAGAAAATAAACCGCTGTTATCTCTGGCGAGTAGTTCCGCATGTCTCGCGAATGCGATCTAAACAGGATTGTGCATCTAGATTCTCATTTCCTATCTCCCTGAAGCTATCACGGTATCACATAGTCTGATTTCTTGCGGCATTATTGATTTCGAGATGGTGTAGCTGCTCAGCTTTTGTAATCAACATCTCGCATTCATTCTTTTTATTAGTGGATATTTCAACATACTCAAACCCATATTGCTGTGCTAATTTCCTTCCTATTTTTTCAGTTAAAAGTGGTTCATTTGCATTTCCTGATGCTCTTAGATCTATATTATTAGCAACTGTTTTGGCATAAAAATTAAGCATGTTTATTTCCAGGCCTCAGATACAAATACATATCCCTTTTTATGAAATGTTTTTATTCGATAAGGCTTTTTACTATTATCATTCAATGCTTTTCTTAAACGTGATATTTTTAAATCGATACTTCTGTCAACACCATCATATTCGCGCCCAGAAAGAGCATACTGAATGCTATTTCTACTAAGCAACCTATCATGATTCTTAACCAACAAAGCAAGAACCTCAAAATCACTGCTACTTATTGAAATTTCTTCACCAAAGAGATGAACACTCTTAGTACTAAAATTGATAAAAAAATTATCAAATTGAAATTGATTTTGATTATTAACTAAATTAGGTCTACGTAACAAGGCCTCTATCCTTGCTTTTAAAACTTCGTCTGGAACAGGTTTAGTTAGGTAGTCATCTGCTCCTAAATTTAAAGAGGATACTTCACTTTCAATATCATTAATGGCTGTTAGCATCAGTATTTTCCCCAAATAGTCCTCTCTAACGGTGTGACATATTTGGTCTCCATTCATGCCAGGAAGCATTATATCTAATATAACTATATCGGGTTGCTCTCGAATAATACGATAGACAGCCTTATCACCGCGCTTTTCAATAGAGACATCATAACCTGCTTCTCGTAGGCTTTCTTTGAGATAATTGGCTAACTTAATGTTATCTTCTACAAGCAATATTGATTTATTTTTCATTCTTACCTTCTAAGCCTCTTTAAAATAAGGAAAACCACCTAATCAGATGCGGTCTGAAATGCTGTTGAAGTTAAGTTTTACATAGATATAAGGAGGGAAGCAAACACACAGCATATATATACATTTTATATACAAATAATTTTTTTAACTCGATATAATAACAAATAGGTTAAGTTTTGCACTCATTTATCATTATGAACTTGAGCATTATAGCTAATGGATGGATGTGCGAAGAGAAATTATGAAATCCAAAAAGGATTTTTTAAAGGCAGCCAACTTTGGGTATCCGATTATTTTGAAGCTGCCTCATTAAGTAAACCTGTATTTGCGTATTATTGTTTTAAAATTAGCACAAGATGGAAAAATTAATTTGATACCCCACTCTATAAATATGGCCATTTTGGCTCTCCAGAAATACGAACCCATAACAATTATAAACAATTAACTGCGCGTATGATTCTATCCCACCAAGCAGCTTTACCCAATGAATCATCATTACCAAAATTTGTTCCTAAAGTTAATGTAGGGGAAAAATTTAATTATTCCGGAGTGGCTTATCAATTTTTAGGTGAGGTGGTACAGAACATCACTACTGACAAAAATAAAATCGAATACCCAGTAATAGTCCTCACATAGACTATGAATCCCTATTAAGTTATGCTATCCACACTTAATAGCCAGAACAAATTTATTCATCTGTATCGAAGTGTAGCCATTAGAGTTACTGACAAGATTAAGGAAGATAACAGACAAACTCCACATTGAAACCATAATTGATCATCTATATCAGGTAGAGATAACTGCTTAATTTATTCGTTAAGCTTTATATTTAAGGAAAAAAGCCATATGCATCAAATTAAAAATAAAAAGAAATTTTTGCTCTGCCTTCTTATGGCAGTTAATGGCATTGTTTCTGCAAAACCAAATTTGGAGAATTTTAATGCATTCCGAGGATTTTATATTGGAGGTAATCTTGGTTATGGCGAAGGTGGAAGTAAGAAACAATTTATCCAAAATGGTTCTGAAATTGTATTCAATATAAATGACTTAGGAGTTAGGGGTATTGATGGAGGTATTGAGGCCGGATATACACATCGTGTTGGCTCCTGGGCTCTTGGATTTTCTCTTGATGAAAACTGGAGTAATAGTACTGGATATCATAAGCACATTGATGGAAAGGAAGCAATTTCTGCTTCCTTAAATAACTCTTTTCAAATTTATGCTCGTGGTGGCTATGTTTTTTTTGAAAGAGTTTTATCTTTTTTAGGATTAGGGTGGGACAATTCATCCTGGACATTAAATAGCACGCATACAAATCCTTTTGGAGTGACAAATCGAGATAACGTAACACAACGCCAGAATGCTCTTTTATGGAAATTAGGAACCGATATTTTGGTGTCATCTTACC
Source organism: Legionella santicrucis (assembly GCF_001468135.1). Taxonomy (GTDB): domain Bacteria; phylum Pseudomonadota; class Gammaproteobacteria; order Legionellales; family Legionellaceae; genus Legionella; species Legionella santicrucis. The sequence goes on from NZ_LNYU01000090.1 coordinate 45,150, forward strand.
TAACTCTCGGATTTGAATACATTGGAACTATGGCAAGTGCAAAACAATATTTTTATCCAAACGAATTATTTAAAGACTTATGGAAACCACAATATAATAAGTATGCTTTTACGATCAAAGTGATTCCCTTTGCAAGCGAAAGTGTCCATGCCTCTACCCCATCCTTATCTAAAGAAGAAAAGACAGCATTCCAAGGCTTTTATTTTGGAGGAAATATAGGTTATGGCAATAGTGTTGGAAAAAAGACTAAATTTATTGTAAATGATATATCTCGCATAGGAATTCCAAACCCCAAAGGAGTTGATGGAGGATTGGGTATAGGATATCTCCATCGTATTCGTTCTTATGCTGTCGGCTTAGCTTTTGATGCCAATTGGTCTAATACAGAAGCAAATAGAATTAATCTCCCTGAGAATAGATCGCAAACAATCAAACTTGAAAACTCGCTTCAACTCTATAGTCGAGCTGGCTATGTATTCTATGAGAAAATAATGCCTTTTGTCGGATTAGGATGGGACAACTCCTTCTGGAACCTTACCCTGAAGGATCCAGTAGATAAAGAGGTACAAAAAAGACATCACAATGCTCTTTTATGGAAAATAGGTATGGATCTTATAGCTACAAAAAATGCAATTTTAGGTTTTGAATATATTGGGACAGCATCCCCTACAGAGAAGTATCGTTACAGAACACCATTTATTAATTTAGATACAGGATCTTTGACGCGCATAACTCATGAATGGAAACCGCAATATAACAAGGTTGCTATGACAGTTAAAGTTATATGCTAATCTACTTAAGATGATAAATTAAAATAGATTGAATGCTTTTAATAGACGAGTAGCAGAGTCTGCAAAATTTTGCAGTGTGCAATTAGTTTTTATAAATTTGTAATACTCTTTCGAACTGTCTTATCTATTCATTGCAAATCAGCATCTGGAAATTCCTTGATGTTGATTGTACTATTTAAAAATAGATTTAATATCCTATAGATTCCTGCTTAACTAAAAGGATACGAATATGTGTAAATTACTATTACCTCGGTTCATGTTACTTATTTCACTTTTTGCATCACCGTTAGTTTATGCTGTTACTAATAATGAAGTAACGGATTGGGCCCAGAAAGTATTAATGTATACTATGTCAATTAGTTATCTGACTACACCTGATGAAGATAAAGAGGCTGCAAAAAATTTCTCTCATTCTGCTTGGGAGTCCGTGAATGGCTTTTATTTTAATGAATCCAAAATAATTAAGCATTACAAACTTACACTCCATCCTAAACCATTGAATTACCCAACCCTAATTAAAGAAGATATGTGTTTTGGGGCACCATGCTGGAGAATCAATCAAACTTATAATATTCCTGAATTGCATCTTAATGTTGCCTTTTCATTACTCATTACTAGTCAAAAAACCGCTAGTAAGTCACCTTTTATAATTAAAAGTCTTAATATGAAAGTTGAACATTATTAAATTACGGACAGAATAAGACTGTATGCTTTATTCATTGCTTGTAGAAGTGATTTATTTGGACTTTTAAAAGCCCCATCAGAACAAACTGACAGAGCTTTTTAAAGTTGCCAACTATATATTACTTAGCAGCTGCTGCTTTCTTTTCTTTTTCTTTGGCAATCACAGCTTCAGCTACACTGCTGGGGCAAGGAGCATAGTGAGAAAACTCCATTGAAAATTGACCACGACCAGAGGTAAGGGTGCGCAAAGTACTAATGTAACCAAACATTTCTGAAAGAGGAACATCGGCCTTAATGCGGACACCAGCTGCACTGGGTTCCTGGCCCGAGATCATGCCGCGACGACGGTTCAAGTCACCAATCACATTACCTACATCCTCTTCTGTACTATAAACGTCAACCTTCATAATTGGTTCAAGCAATTGAGGGGCAGCTTTTGGTATAGATTGGCGGAAAGCGCCTTTTGCAGCAATTTCAAATGCGATTGCTGAAGAGTCAACGGGGTGATAAGCACCATCGGAGAGGTCAACTACAACATCTAATACAGGAAACCCTGCTAAAGTGCCTGTACCCATCATTGAACGGAAACCTTTCTCAATTGCAGGAAAAAATTCTTTTGGGACATTTCCACCGACAACGGATGTGGTAAAAGTGAATCCAGTGTTTGGCTCACCTGGTGAGATAGTGTAGTCAATTTTACCGTATTGACCAGCTCCACCTGATTGTTTTTTGTGAGTATAGCTGTCTTGAATCGATTTAGTTATGGTTTCGCGGTAAGCAACCTGTGGTTGGCCCACTATTAATTCAACGTCGTAAGTACGCTTCAGAATATCTACTTTAATATCAAGATGCAATTCACCCATACCACGAAGAATGGTTTCACCTGAATCCTCATCAGTTTCAACCCTAAACGTTGGATCCTCTGCAACCATTTTACCAATAGCAATACTCATTTTTTCGGTAGAGCCTTTATCTTTTGGCGTGACTGCAATGGAGATAACTGGTTCAGGGAAAACCATCGCTTCAAGTGTACATTCATGATTAGGATCGCAAAGAGTATGACCGGTTCGAACATTTTTCATACCTACAATCGCGATAATATCGCCTGCTTCAGCACCTTGCAATTCATTACGCTCATTTGCCTGCATTTCAACCATACGGCCGACTCGTTCCGTTTTACCGGTAAAGGAGTTAAGAATAGTATCACCTTTATTAAGTTTTCCCGAATAGATGCGTACGAACGTTAGAGCACCAAAACGGTCATCCATGATTTTAAATGCCAAGGCACGAAATGGCTCATCAGGAGAAACAATAGCAAACTGACCGTTTGGCTCACCTTCAGCATTGGTCAAAGGTTGTGGATTAACCTCATGTGGAGCAGGCAAATAGTCAACCACAGCATCCAATAACAGCTGCATTCCTTTGTTTTTAAAGGCTGAACCACAATAAGTTGGGAAGAAGGCTAATTCAAGAGTACCTTTACGGATACAACGCTTAATTTCTTCTATTGCAGGCTCCTCTCCTTCTAAATAAGCCATCAGCAAATCATCATCCATTTCAAGTGCTGTTTCAATTAATTGCGCGCGATACATTTCAACATCGTCATGCATGTCGGCGGGTACATCAGTAACTTTGTAATTTTCTGGCTGGCCAGACTCGTCCCAAACATACGCTTTACGAGTTAATAAATCGACAACACCTACGAAGCTGTCTTCATAACCAATAGGCAAAGTCATAATTAAAGGATTTGCACCCAATACTTTTTTAATTTGTTCAGTCACTTTCAAGAAGTTCGCGCCAATACGATCCAGTTTGTTTACGAAAATCAAGCGAGATACTTTTGAATTGTTCGCATAGCGCCAATTGGTTTCTGACTGAGGCTCAACACCACCAGAACCACAGAATACCCCGATACCACCATCAAGTACTTTCAGTGAACGATATACCTCTACAGTAAAGTCAACGTGTCCTGGGGTATCGATTACGTTGAAGCGATGTCCTTTCCAGAAGCAACTTACTGCTGCTGACTGGATGGTAATGCCACGCTCCGCTTCCTGTTCCATGAAGTCGGTTGTTGATTCACCATCGTGAACTTCACCTATCTTGTGGATTTTACCAGTGAGCTTAAGAATACGCTCGGTAGTGGTGGTTTTTCCGGCATCTACGTGAGCGAAGATCCCAATGTTTCTATAAAGGTTTAAATCAGTCATAGCACTCTTATAAAGTTTAAATGGTTAAAAAATTGTCGCATATTGTACAGGATTTTATGTCGATTTGCAGCAAAATTTGTTCCATTAACTTATTTATATTTTTCTCCTATTGGTTTATAAAACAGAATCGTTTACACTCGCTAATTCATCTTTAGAAAATTCCATTTTTTTTCTCTGTAAAATTTCATCCCGACTAAATTCAATAACATTTTTGTTTGCTATGCACCGCCAATTTTGCATATTAGTTATATATTCTTTATCTTTAATCTTAAATACGTCTGGTATGAATGCTGCCACATTTTCGCCCGCATTTTTATCTCTTGCTGAAGCAAATATAAAGGCCTCTACTTTTGCCTCCCTCATTTCCGTACCCAATAATTGACTTTGTTCATAATTTGTTTTGCTAGAAATTTTATCTTGATATTTCTGAAATGGAGCTTTTGTTAAGTCGATTCCATTTTTTGTTTTTATATAGGCCTTAAATGCAGTCATTCGAATCTCAATGTATTCTAGATTAGCTGCAGTATCATCAAAAAATTTCAACCGGTAAAATGCTACTTCTGCAAAAGCTGTTTGCAAAGATAAAGATCCATACCATAGTGAAGGTTCATAAGTATTGCCAAATCGGGATCCATACTCAAGTGGAGGATATCTGAAAGGAGTAAAAATTAAATAATGCTTATTATTAGCTGCGTGAGGTTTTGAATTGTCTAGTAATTTTTCTAAAAGATCGTGCTCTTCGCTACTATCCACTAAATCTCTAGAGCTTGAACTATATTGATCCTCAACTATTCTCCAAGGTTCCAACTCCAAATATTTGAAAAATTTCACTCCCTCGCATTCAGTCCAAATACTCATAGTTTACCGCGCATTGCATCTAAGTAGTTAAGTACACGAATTAAACCAGGGATAGTTTTCATTTCTTCTATAGGTTTATTTTTAAAATATTTATTTTGACTATTGAGCCATAATTTAGCCTTTTCATGATTATTTCCAACCATAGCATTTAGGCTTCTGTATATCCTTAAAAGTAATAGAGCGATTTCACCTTCTTTCGTATGAGGTGAAATTAACTTTTTCCCCTGACTGAGGCGAGATGTACTGGGCTCACTTATTCCAATGATTTTACTTAAGTCTTTGCCGGTTAAAGAATAAAACTTTGCCAGGTTGCATAAAGCCTTCGACAATACAATTTCTTCTTTATGACGTACATTATTAGACGCTTTCATTTTGAACCTCCTTTCATTTGAAATTATAGTAATATTATATTTCATATGCAAGTCATTTATATTCTATCTTAGAATTCTAAGTTGACAAATGGAACTTTTATACGACATAGAAATTCTTGGCATAGCAGGATGATGTACTAGCTATAGATATTAGAGGAGACGAAAATAGACGCGTCTCCAAAGTGTAGATAGCTTGATCAAGCGCATGGTGCTATCAACGGAGATTCAAACGAAACAGATTCACTTGTTTGATAAAATGGATTTACCACTTCGCTGCATTCATTTCCTGAGATCTTAATGCAACTGAGAATGTCTTTGGGCATAAAATTTAACGCCATCAAATGACCTTTACCAACACTTTTGCTCTTATTAAGCGTTGCTATTTGTGTCGCATTAAGCATCACCATGTAACAAAACACTGTTGTCCTTTCTGCTTCCCGCCCTTCCTGTGCAAATAAATCATCAGTGGAAGTATAAAACATCCGAGACACCAAAGGATTTCTTGCATAGTTCCAAGTACTTACTTGCTGCATATTATCTATTATTTCAACAATTGGGATGTAATAGGTTTTCAGATCATTTTTTATTGAAGGAACATCCCTTTGCGTAAAAAAAGTTGCTTGCACCATTTATATTCTCCCTATATATCCATTTGTTCACTAATTAACTACTTTTATACGCCAGTTAAGATGTTTTTAATAAAAGCTTAATTCTTATACCATATAATTTGATCATTAGACACCCACTTTTAATGAATTATGAACGATTTTGTTAGCACAATTACAAAAGCAAATGCGAAATTAGCGATCTTCAAAGAACTTGCTCGTAAAGAAAGTATAAAATGGTTTCACGATGATTCGCGTTATCAGGCTATTAGCTACATCCAAAAAAAATTAGCTTTACACGATCATATGACCATTAGTGAGCTAGAGAAAGCTATTCGTTTTATAGAGGAAATGAAGATCACTACCGAAAATAAAAAAACAGAGGATTTCAAAAACGTACTTTCTAAAAATTTCCATTATCGAACTCTAGCTTCTTTTGATATTGATGAGTTTCCAGTCAGAGTAAAAAGACCGCAGAAACCAGAACCATCCGTTATCATTAGTAAAAGTGCCTCTTTATGTGGTTTTCTTGCAGAAGTCCATAGCACACTAATTAGCCACTATGAACTCTCCAAAGCTCATGCAGAAGGACATATTCCAGTGAGCAAGATCCACTACAACGCTGACTTAATGAAACAGACGCAAATAGCACAAGACATTAAAAATACAACAAAAGCGGCTACAACAAGTGACCACTCAACGTCTGTTATGGATATTCGCCGTGGAGGAACGACCTTTTATGGAGTAAAGATAGATACCGGAAAAAACGATATCTACGCTCTTTCCACCATCGAAAATTTTACGGGTGATAAAATTGATGTCCATGGATCCAAAGCCAATAAAATTTTTCATTTTGGTGGTCAAATACTACATGGGATAATTTTAGATGAATTTGAAAACTCGATGGAGTTAATCGATGAAGAACAACATTTAACTGAGGGCTTAAAGCCTACTCTTACGCGCGGACGAGTCAATTGGTCGAAAAATTCAGAAACGGGTCAAATTTATGCAACAGTGGAATTAAAAATCCTTGCTTGTGCTTTTATCGATCCTATAGATACAAGTAAAATGCCGAAACATTTTGCAATAAGAAGTGATGGCATCACTTTAGACACGATTGACGAAAGCATGCTTCCTCATCTCAATCGAATCGCTACACAGGATGAAAATGATATTGTACCTATTTGTACTTTTAGAGCCAAATTGGATCTGACTCAAGATCCAAGCACTCAAGAGTATTATCTAAAAATGAATGAATTTGTTGTAAAAATAAATACCCCCGATATGATTTCTCGTAAAGATCCTAATCACCAACCAAAACCTAGTTGGTATTATGATATTTAAATCCCTAGATCGTTTTATCTACACCTGGCACAGTATTGAAATAGACTTTGCTGCCGTCATTCTTCAACTTTGTAAGATTTTGTAGTTACTAATAATAAGATTTTTATCGAGTAAAAATGCTCTGATCATGTTGCACAAAAATACAAGAATCACAAAAGTATATTTCATACTCCAATTGAAAAAGTAATATTTGTATTTTACAGTTCATTTTATATTACAATATCTTCTTATCTATTAAATTAGTTCCTATATGAGTTGTATAGAAAAAACTATTAAAATACCGGGCTTTAATTTAGCATTAAAAATCTGGAATGCGAATTGCCCTAACCCCATTCTATGTCTTCATGGGAAAATGGATAATGCAGCGAGCTTTGATTTATTAGCCCCTTTATTTCCAGAAAGACAAATCGTAGCCGTTGATTTCCCGGGCACAGGTTATTCAAGCCATTATCCAGATGGTGTGCTTCCTAATTGGAAAAATGATGCTTATTTAATGTTGCATTTAATCAATGCATTAGGTTGGAACTCTTTTGATATTATCGCCCATTCGTTAGGCTCCTTAGTAGCAACTACCCTAGGAATTGCTCAACCCAAGCAAGTTGGTCAAATAATTTATCTTGATATTTTAGGGCCCACACTGAACTTTATTGACAAAAAAATCGATTATTTTCATTTTGATGTTGAAACTTATTTATCATTTAATCCAGAAAAGCGCACTACATTTCCTGATCAGAAATCTGTCATTCAAGATAGAATGCTCATTGGAAAGATAAGTTATGCAGCTGCTAAGGCATTAGTAAAACGAGGAACTATAGAAGATGAAAATGGATGGTATTGGACATTTGATAGGCGATTGCGATGTGTCAGTTCCACACTTCCTTGTGAGGATGAATTAAGGCAAATGTTTTATGCTTTAGATAAGCCTGTTTCCCTAATTCGAGCAAATCAAGGAGTTCCCTACCCTCAAGATATTTTTAAAAGTAGAACTCAATGCTTTCGTGATTTAACAATCTATGAAGTTCAAGGCGGCCATCATGTACACATGGATAATCCAATGCCAGTAGCCAATCTTATAGCTCAAATTTTAAATAATGAATTTTAGTTGGGTATGTGCAATCCCTCTATTCACAGGATAAGAATATGAAAAATAATGATGTTTCTTTATCATCCGATATGCTGAACTTTGAGAAAAGTATTGCTTACTTTTTTGGCGTTAAAAATACAGATAAAGTAGCTATTCATTATATTCACGCAGTAAAAGAAATAGAGAAATTAGGTAAAGAAACGAATGATAATATACTTCGAATGCACTTAATGCCGCATTTACGGCTAGCATATCAAGAAATTAAAGACCAAAAACAATTGCAATTTAATGTTGAAAAAGCAGCTGAATTAGAATTCGAATTATTTGTAGGTGGAAAACGAAATTCGAGTTTTGAGAATGATTATCAAATATTAGTCAGAATTTATGAAACCGTATTTCAAACAAAATCAGATAGAATATTGAGAGCTGCTATGCTCAGAGCATTTTTGTTTCAATATAAAATTACCATTTTTGAAGCAACCGAACAATTAACACCATCTGATCAAGACACTCTTTTAATGTTAGCCAAAATTAGTGAAGATGAAATGAGCTTGCTTGAAAATAAATTGATAAATAAGCACCATGAAAAAACTTTCCAATAAATTAAATCTGCATCTACCTTTTCAGAAAATATTACAAGATACTCTATAAGCAGAATGCCGTAAGTAAGATTTAGCAAAAATAATCCTTTAATTCCCAAATTTTTTCCCAAACGATATTCGCTTTTTGACTTCCTATCAAAAGTTTCAAATGCTTCGAATATTACCTTATCCATTTCCTAATGCTCATTGTTTACGTTCCCGGCAGCCTTATTGCAAATAATTCTCTTATTTAACCCAATATTCATGCCTATATGAGTTAAGCCTTTAAAAATTATCACATATTTGTATCTCATATATGATATATAAAAACAATTAATTGTACTTATTTTACCCATAGTGATTAAATTAAAATGAAACTAAGGAGCTTAATTATGGGTATCAAACAAATTGTTCAATCAGATGAAAATCCGAAAATTGCCAGACTGAATGATTTAATTGAGCAATATAATCAAATGCACTCAAAACCTAATGCTGTAGCATTATTACAAAAAATTGAGGCGATGAAAAATCAAATTTATTCGGATAGTGAATTAAGAAACAACGGTAACTTTATGGAATGGTACTTTACTAATCCGATTACGAATGAAATAAGAGACAAGAAATTAGGCAAGGATATAAATCTTATTTTTATTGAAGATTCAAAAAGCGAGATCAAAAATTTAACACTCGAATATTGGAAAAAAATGACCAAGCACGTGATGTTAGGAACTCGCTCTAAGAATTGCTGTAAAATGGATGATCTCATTTCCGCAGTTGAAACTGCCCGTCAAAACTTGAACAAACAGCAAGGCTCACAGGATCAAGCTCCGTTAGAACTGAAAAATTCATTGGAAGCGTTGCAAGTACAAACGTTGTTTATGATAAATAATGAAATTATCAACAGTAAGCGTAATACACAGGAAAGTTTTGAGACCCTTATAAATATAACCAATTATCTTTTAAAGGATTTACTTAATAGTTATCCTGAACTGATAAATACTCCCGAGTATGAATACACATCTTTAATTGAATCACTGATTGCTGCAGATACAGAGTCTCAGATAGAAATATTCCGGAAACTGTTTCACACTCAAGATCCACTGCAATTGAATGGATTCGATGTCACCTATATCGGTGGCGGAAATAACAAAATATGGCTGGCTGAGAATGAGAAAGGCAACTCACAGTTTATTATAAGACTAGAGAATGCTGATGTACCGAAAACAGATTACAGTTTAGTAGATGAAATGAAGAATGATGGTGCAATAAAAAATAATCTCGCACAAGATTATTTTTATTGTCCTGTGATATTGCCCCAGCGAGGGAGGGATCCCAAACGGTGTATCAATGTGGCAGTTTCAGAGTTTTGTCCAGATGGCGATCTTCGCAATCATCATATACAAACAATTGCAAATGGACAGGAAACAGATAAAAACATCACCCGTTGTCTAGGTACACTTGATGCAATAGAACAAGTAGCAAAGATTGCTTCTGATTTTAATCAAAAAAACATGGCTTATATGGATATTAAGGCTACAAATTTTTTGAAGCGATCCAATCAGCTGATAACAGCAGATACAAAATCTGTTGTCCGCACGGATAAAGACAATCTAGTGGACGTGAGTGATATCAGCACTACCTTTGAACCACCTGAATACAGATTTGGGGTTGAACGAACTGTGGAGGCAGGGGCTTATATGGCCTATCAAATTGGCTTAATGGCTTATGATCTAATGGTCAGCACTCAAGAACATAATGCCCAGGATAGCATCTTGAATAATCTCCAAAAAAGAGAATCATTAGATTTTAATTTACCAGTTTTTAATACTCTGGAAGGTAAGGACATTAAAAATTTCATTGAAACCATCCTGAATCCAGAGCCTCATTGTAGACTTCCTCTTGATGTAATCATAGGGAAAGCTCGGGCTTTAAAAATACTGCACAGTGAAGAGATAGAGGATAAATGGAATGGTAATACGTTTCGTGATAATGAAAGCGAAAGCTCTTTTGCTCTTGATTTACTTAAGCCTATAAAGAATTGCCAAGAATTTTTTAAGCAATTTAAGCATGAATATAAAGAAATCACTCAAAAAACAACAGACAAAGAAGAACCTAATCTAACTTCAGCTCGATATAAATAATTTGGACTGATTTGAAGTTCTTAGCTGATTTCTATGCTTTCCATACAATCTTCTTCACCTAATATCAGCTTTATGGAAAAAACATGGGAATTTCTCCCGCGAAGAACTTTAGGGTTTTGATCTTATGAGATTTATAAATCAAGTCGTAACAACAGATGAGTCTATACAAATAAGCATCAAACAATTACTAGTTAATACTCGAAATTAACAAACTGTACTATTATTTAACATACAATCCATTGTCAACTGGTAACTAATTAGCAGAATTGATAAGGAAAAATGATTACAAAATTTGATGTATTAAGACGTGTTTAAACTCTGTAACTGGAGGATGTTACTATGTTTATGAAATTGGGGATGAAACCAAAAAAATCGAGCACAAACTTTAAAAAACAAAAATTTATTGCCAATTCTTTAGACGGAATGCAAAACCGTGGAATTTCCAGCTATGCCTTTCACCCATTTAATATAGAATGGAGCAAACCTGAAAAGCAACGAATTGCTAAAGAAATGACCATAAATACGATTATATCTACCCCCCATCCTTCTAGAGCAAATACAACACAACCATTATTTCCTCCCGGTAAAAAACAACATCCGTCAGTAGTATATGCTATGGGAAGTACTTATGGTATGCCGTGTGCTGTGGATAAAATTTTTGCTGTTTGTGCTGAGCATTACTTATTAATGCGAACAGCAATTGGTATAACAAGAAATCCAAGCCCGCAAATTTATGAAGCTTGCTGTATTATAGCTGGTGAGCTTGGAAAAGAGCTAGAAAAATTAGAACCTAAAACTCTTGCAACTATTTTTGAAATCGGATCTAATGTAGCAGAGAGTCGATCTAAAGATGTCCTTGAAAATCAACGTTTATTAATTGAAATCCTTAAAAATAATCAACAAGTTCCCCCACAAAAACTGCTCCGAGTGCTTGAAGTGGTTTTATCACCATTGGGAATGCTTGCAAATGCATATGGAGAAAAATTCTGTAAAATTGCAAAGGCAAAAGAACAAGGAAAAGACGTAAGAGAATTAGAAAAGTTTATGGAAGAAATAATCATGCCTTCATTAAAACCCTTTCATGTTCCATACATCAAAGCGCAAGGTTCACCCTATTCCCATTTACAGTTACAAGAATATATACACGGAGCTGAAATATCAGAATCGGAACTTGTTACAGTAAACCATTTCCTTGAATGTTGTGAAGGAAAGCAAGACAGTATTCCAGAAATCCCCAAATTACGTAGTGTAAAAGTTTTGGATCCTACAGGAAGAACAATCCAATTACATGACCATATGAATCTACCTCATTTTTTTGATGTCTCTGGTACTACTGGTGCAGTAATGCAAGCTGCAATGGGGCTTTTACATAAAGCGGGTAGATCAGATCTTATAAATACCACTGAAAAAACAACTCAATTGGGCATGGTTCTCGCTGGCTGTAATTTCTACAAACAAGGGTATCATAATTACTATGAAGTTTTGCCGGCTTTAAATTGGTGCAACTGCCATTTTTGGAAGGAAAACTATGTACAACTGACGCCTACGGAACTTCTTCATGCAGTTCCAGATTCATTAAAAGAATGCGTTAATCCCTCTACTCCAATGGCGTCGATAATCGATGACACATTGGATTTGGTGACAGAGCACTTTGATTTACACCATGAATTATTCATAGCCGATCTTCAAGCAAAAGCCCGACAAATGCAGGAATCAACTCTTCCTACTTTTAGCAATACTGAGCCAAAATAGGTTAATTTCTCAATCAATTAATTTTAGCTAGAATGGCTAAAATTAATTGTAAGATAATCTATATATCCTGTTTAAAACATAGTTGATTTATTAAAGCTTTGACGCGCTAGATATAGCAACTCCAGCTATTGCAAGATGCTTTACTCATTTCAGCGACTTTTTCAAAATGAAAAGCTTTGTGCTGCGGCATGTAAATAATCAGAAAATCCATTCGGGACTCTATTAGCTGAATCGACATCAATCAAAACTATTCCATCCTTATTATATCCCCAATTTTTTTGATGCAAATCTTGTATGAATGTAGATGCTACCATTAATTTAGCCACTTCTTTTTTAGGAATATTTTTTAGATCATTTTTATTTTCCTCCATATATTTGAAATCTATTTCTGCATGGCCAGAATAAAAATTTTCATGTGTCCCGTTATTTTCCCTAAAAAATTGATCGTTAGGTGTTTGTAATTTTAAATTATTGATACCAAAATTCTGATTAAATTTTTCATAACTTATCAGACCAGGCTGATTAGGAGCGGCGCTAGCCTCTTGCCACGAGTAATGAGCCGATAATTTTTTTAGGAAAAATCTCGTATTATTGAAATGGCATATTTTTCCTTGAATTACACCCTCTTTTTTGGGCCCACAATTCATATTTTCAGTAATATCAATCATGGGTTTATCATGAATGGTAGCCTGTTTTTTAGGTAATAACGGATGTTGCTGTCGCTTCGTATGAATAGAGTTCATTAATACTGGAACAAGCGAACGTACTAGGTAAGGAGCAAGTATTGTAAATAAAATAATAGTACTATAATTCCATTGACAAGATTGAGAATCATCTTCTAGTACTTTACGCTTGGTTTTCTTGCTGAAAAATTCTTGTTGTTTACGTTGCAATGAAAGTTGTTGTGGAATATGCCAACCTTTTATGTCTTGTACATGCCTATTTAACTTTTGCTTCATACTACCTATATATTGTAATTCTTAATAAATTATTAAATTCCTCCTTTTTTGTGTCCAGGAACAGGGCGATTTCATCAAAGTTTAAAAACCTATCACTTTTCTCAAATATTTAGTAGAAAGGGCAGCTTTCAATCGTTTTAAAGCAAT
>NZ_LNYU01000091.1:0-20745 GCF_001468135.1 Legionella santicrucis
CAACTTCTTCAATGTAGATTTTGGTATCAAATGTTCATTGATCTGTTGCATATAAGGAATTACTTTTTTTATGCGGGCAGTAAACTCCATTTCGTTAAGCGTTTTAGAAAATACATGTAACAATTCAACTGAACGTTGTTCTGTTCTCTTACTGTATCTAACCTGAAGTAACTCGCTCTTAATTTCCATTTTATTCACCTTAGTAAAAAATGAGTCTAATTTCAAAAGTTTTCTAACTCTTTAATGATTCATATTATGCTCATTATGGGCACCTATTATCCAACTCATTATTTTTATATATCATATCAAATATTCAAATAATTATTTATTTTCAATAAGTTATTTAAATAGTGGTACATCGTGAATTGCTAAAAATAAAAATGTTTTATACAAATATGCCAAAATACATGATTTATTTTCAAATTCTTAATCAAAATTTTATCGAATGAATCTTAAGAAAACTTGTCTAAGACACACGGATTTTGTATGGGGTATTCAAATTTTAAAATATCATGACTGTATTTGCCGGCATTGCCGAATTTCAACGAGATTTAATTCATGCACGTACTTCCACAGGGTATATAGCAGCGAAACAATGAGGGACTCGATTTAGACACAAAAAACAAAGTTGTTAGCAAAGCGATTATTGGAAGAAAATAAATCAGTTCAGAGAGATAGCCAAAACATTTAATGTCCAGAAAGCAACTACTTACCGTCTTTCTGAAGCTATAGGACGTAATGAAATTTAATTTGGCTGGGAACATAACGACTGAGTTATATCTTTTTCTTGGCTGCTGTTGGAGTTATGGGTAAACGCTCCTGCATTCTGTAACAGTAAATTAAGGAAAGGACGTTTTGCAATAGCTGATAAAATTGTGACTGTATAAGAAAGATTAGGGATTTTCTCTCGATAATTATCTGTTACATCATTAATGAATTCTTCGCATAACTCAGGATCTGGTATGTAAGGCAAATAACGTGCAAGAGATGTTATGATAAAACAACGCAATTCACTCTGATCTTTAAAAGTTATTTCTTCAGAACAAAGACGTACTTTACGGTCTATAAATCCAACTTGTCTTAATAACTCATCGTATTGTTCAACTGTAAAAGTTACACGGTTATTTTCTAACTTAGTAAATATCTTACTCCATTTTTCTGATTTTATAACTTCTTGAATTACTGATGATAGTGTTGAGCCCATTATTGGAAAAAGAATAATTAATTGGCCTTCTTTTTTTAGATACTGGTAAAGATTATTAGTAAAGTTTTTCTGTTGCTCCATAGGAATATGTGATACAGCCCATGAACATATCATAAAGTCTGCGGATTTTTTGCGAGACTCATTAAATGAGGTAAGATCTTCCAATAGAAAAGAGACATTATTCTGAAAATATTTTTCTTTAGCAAACTCAATCATATTCACTGCATTATCTAATCCTATAATGGTGCAATTAGGTAAATAACTTCCAAGAAAACCAGCCAAATTACCAGTACCACAACAAGCATCAATGATAGTTTCGTCTCCATGAATATGAGTCTCTTTCAAAAAATCTAAAATAACAGTCTTCGCAGTTGCAATTTGCGGAATAGACTGATCATATATTTCAGGAGAAATAGGATATTGCGGCACTTTGTATCCTTACGTAGAAAGATTTTTTAAATTTATTTGCTGAGAATATCAATATTTTCTCATTTTTCAAGCACATTATTTAATAATGTTATATTAACGGCCTTCCTTAAATCAGTTGGTTGTTTCATTACTCCGGAGCCCCTACTATAACCGAATTTCACGATTCCAAGATGATACCTCAGTAGTAAACTCATTAAGTGCGCTCACTTCTTTTGATGTCTTGAATAAACCAAATGCAGTGATGCCACCCGCAGTAGTACCAATCGTCATGCTTGATACAGTAACAGCTAACGCAGCATTATAACCTCCGATAAGCCCTGTTACAAAAGCCCCAGGCCCCATCCAACTTCCAAGGAAAAAGCTTATGCTAAAGCCAATAAATGCCGCAACAAGGGTTACCACTGCCGCTACAGCAAGCGAAGTTACTGCTTTCAGCACATTGGGATGATTTCCTTCCAAAATAGTTTTACAATTATTTGTAAAATGTTCAATCGCATCGGTCTTAGTTTGTGAAATAACAGCAAGTTCATCTCCTTTAGCTAATATTACTTTTGCTAATTTTTCTAATTCAACTTTTATTAATTGTTCTTTATTCTGTGGTAATTCCTTTAAGCTAACTAATAAATTCTGGACCGCTCTATTCCATAAGGATTCATTTAAGTCTTGGCAATATTTTGTAATCTCAGCATAAAGTTCATCTATTCCAATTCGCTCTTTTGCTGAGGTAATCATACAATTACTGAACAATTCATTTGAGGTGTTTTTTTTAAAAGTTTCAATATCAGCATAAGCAGAGTCTGATTTTGTCCCCACTAAAATAATAGGGGCATATGGGCAAAGATCACGAAACAATCGCACTTCTTCGTTAATTTGAGCTTTATCATTTTCCTTAGTTAAATCAATACAAAGCAAACCAATGACTGCGCCCATGTAGTATGATTGGTATAACTTTTTATAAATATCACTACCTGAGATATCCCAAAAATGGAGGACATTGTTCTCATCAATTTTTCGACTCAAAAATTCAATACCTACTGTTGGGAAGGTGTTTTCTTCATAGTTTTCTTTTAAGGCAACCCGATGGCTTAGTTGTGTTTTACCACTACCTTGTTTACCAAAAAGTACTATTTTAAATTTTGACATAATAATCCTCACAATTTAGGTTGCATTTTAAAATAAATAATGATCAAAACAGTCTTAAATAGGAAAAAATCAATAAAACTTCTTTAATTCTCATTTATATCTTAAATGTACGAGGAATAAAATAAGGGTATAGGTATGGGTAAAAGCACTGGGTTTAGCTACACTAGACCCAGCTTAAAGATAGAGCAAAAAATTTTCTAGAACATAAGAAAATACTAAAGGACGAAAAGTAAAATATAATAAGCCTACTTGCTTTATTTACAACAAATTTTATACTTAAACTTCCATCAAGTCTTTTTCTTTTTCAGCTAACAATGTATCAACTTCAAGTATATACTTATCAGTTAATTTTTGAATTGCCTCAACTGCACGACGTTCGTCATCTTCTGAAATAGATTTCTCTTTAACTAGGTCTTTTAATTGAGAATTCGCGTCCCGTCTAATATTACGAATAGAAACTTTACCTTGCTCTCCTTCGTTACGAACCACTTTAATCAATTCTTTTCTGCGTTCTTCTGTCAATGGGGGCATTGGAACACGAATTGCATTACCTGTGGTAGCAGGATTTAGACCTAAATCAGAAGTTAAAATAGCTTTTTCTATTGCTGAAACCATAGATTTTTCCCATGGAGTCACTAATATAGTTCGTGAATCACTCGCAGAAACATTAGCAACTTGACTCAACGGAGTTAAAGTTCCATAGTAATCAACTTGTACGTGGTCAAGCAATCCGACATTCGCCCTTCCCGTTCTAATTTTTGACATATCAATCTGCAAAACTTCAATGGTTTTTTTCATTCGCTTTTCAGAATCTTGCTTAATCTCATTAATCATGATTAGCTCCGACTATAGTTCCCACACGCTCTCCTAATACAATTCTTCTTAAAGCATTAGGTGCAGTCATATCAAAAACTTGCAAAGGCATGTCTTGATCTTGGCACAAACAAATAGCAGTAGAGTCCATTACTTCCAAACCTTGTGTTAATACTTCAATATAAGTCAAATAATCATATCGTTTAGCGTTTGGGTTTTTTAAAGGATCTTCTGAATAAACACCATCCACTTTAGTTGCTTTTAAAACTACATCAGCACCTATTTCGATAGCTCGTAAACAAGCTGCAGTATCTGTTGTAAAGAAAGGATTTCCAGTACCTGCTGCAAAAATAACAACATGGCCAGTACGCAAATGGGTGATTGCTTTACGTCTATGATAAGAATCAACTACCCCTAGCATAGGAATAGCAGACATAATTCGTGCAGGCATATCAATACGCTCTAAAGCGTCTCTCATTGCCAATGCATTCATTACAGTAGCCAACATTCCCATATGGTCACCAGTCACGCGACCAACACCTGCTTGAAAGAGGGCTTTACCACGAAATAAGTTACCACCACCTAATACCAGGCCTACTTCTACGCCCATTTTAATCAATTCTGAAACATCCCTAGCCAATGTATCTAAGACAGAGGGATCTATACCGAATTGTGACTTGCCCATAAGGGCTTCGCCACTGTACTTTAGTAAAATACGCTTATATTTTAATTTAGGGTGACTTTCATTCATCATGTGCGAACCTGAGCCATCACTTCTTCAACGAAGTTATCTTCTTTTTTCTCTATACCTTCACCAACTTCATAGCGAACAAAAGAAAGAACTTCTGTACTTTTCTCTTTTAAAAGTTGTCCCACTTTAATATCAGGATTTTTAACATAAGGTTGGCCTAGTAAGCTTACTTCATCAATAAATTTATTGATACGACCTTCAATCATTTTATCGATAATATCTTGAGGCTTTCCACTTTCTTTTGCTTGAGCTGTAAAAATTTCACGCTCATTTTCAATCGCTTCAGCAGATACTTGATCTCTACTTACTACAATTGGCTTACTTGCCGCAATATGCATTGCGATGTCTTTAGCAAGTTCTTCATTATTGCTTTTTAGAGCAGCCATAACTCCAATTCGTGAGCCATGCAAATAACAACCGATAACACCACTATCACAACTCATACGCTCCAAGCGTCGTAGTTTAATGTTTTCACCAATTTTTGCTACTAATTCTTGGCGTGCTTGTTCCACAGAAGCGCTGGAAGTAAAGGGAAGAGCAGATAATTCTTCGACAGTACTTACTGAACTATTTAATGCTACTTCTGCAACTGTATTAGCAAAGTTAGTAAAGTTTTCATCACGAGCAACAAAATCGGTCTCACTATTAATTTCTAACATTACTGCAGTACGTCCATCAGCAGAACGAGCAATAATCACAACACCCTCAGCTGCAACGCGATCCGCTTTTTTATCTGCCTTTGCCTGACCTGCTTTACGCATTTCAGTAATTGCTGCTTCAATATCACCATTGGTTGCTATTAGAAATTTTTTGCATTCCATCATGCCTGCACCAGTACGCGCACGTAATTCCATGACTAAACTTGCACTAATTGACATTTTTCATTTCTCCGTATAGCAAAAAGGGGGCGAATCAAGGGTTCATACCCCTAGCCCCCTAAATTTTAAATTTAATTATTCGCCTGCTTTTTTCGCATCACTAGCTTGTTCAACTACTTCAACAAATTCAGCATCCGATGAGCCTACACCTACAGTGTTACTGCCTTTGGCATCTAAAATCGCATCAGCAACACAACGAACATATATATCTACGGCGCGCATAGAGTCATCATTACCAGGAACAATATAATCGATGTTTTTAGGGCTATTATTAGTATCAACAATACCAATAACAGGAATTCTTAATCGATGAGCTTCCTCAACAGCAATATGCTCGAACCCGACATCAACAACAAAAAGAGCATCAGGTAAGCCACCCATGTTCTCAATACCGCCTAAACCACGCTCCAACTTTTCCAGTTCACGTGTCAACATTAATGCTTCTTTTTTAATCATGTCATTGAACAATCCTTTTTCTTTCATTTCTTTTAGCTCTTTTAAACGAAAGATGGACTGACGTACCGTTTTATAGTTAGTTAACATACCACCTAACCAACGATGATCAACATAAGGCATACCACAACGTTTCGCATGTTCACGAATACTTTCTTGGGCGGCTCTTTTTGTGCCTACAAAAAGAATTTTTGCTTTATTAGATGCTAAGCGCCCAACATAGTTCACTACATCGTTGAGCATCACCATGGTTTTTTCAAGATTGATAATATGTATCTTGTTTCGAGAACCAAAAATATACTCACCCATTTCAGGATTCCAAAACCGAGTTCTGTGTCCAAAATGAGCTCCTGCTTCGAGCAATTCACGCATGCTTATATTCATAATTTATCTCCAGGGTTATTCCTCCACGTCTCCCATATAAAACCCAACAAAAGGGACCCTATCATATGTGACGAAACGTGTGTGTATTTAAAGCGCGACATTTATAACATATTAGTGGAAGTTCATCAATTAAATTTACTTAAAAATCATTTTTTTTAGATTGTGCTAAGCTTTAATCAAGAGCCATTGATAATTTTATTCCTATCGACTCTTAGTTACTTATTGAACTCAAAATAAAGAATAAAAAATGTATCAATATAACCCAAGCTTACATGTTAAAATCTGGCTAAGTAATGATCCAAATGTATTTATGAATTTGGAAAACCAAATTCGTCTTCTTGAAATGCGAGAGAAAAATCCTCATGATACAGTTCACTTAGTCTATGACTCTACATTATTGACTCATTCATCAATTCAAGCCCTTCATGAGTTTGGCAAAGAAAACAATATTATTCTGATTGATGCACATATAATTGATGGTAAACTTGAGTTTGAAAGTGAAAAAAAATTATATGGTTTTTATAAAGAAGAAGTTTCCAATTTAAATTCAGGAGGAAATTTGGGGGTTGCTAGTGATATTTTAAGATGGCTTTCACCAATCTTTAGACTAGGGACCTATACAGATTTTGATGTTCCCATTGACACCACAAATATTCCTTCAAATATACCCATCCAAAGCCCCCTGTTACTCAATATTGGTAGTCTAAAAATAGGAAAGAAAGAGTTCATCCTTGCAAATAATGATTTTGTGGCAATCATTGATGAAGTCGCCGCTAAAAAAGAAATTGAACGGGTTCAAAATGGTCTTTTAGCAAGACTAGCCCAATATGATACAGATTTCATAGAAAAGACAGAAAAAGAGCTAATGACTGATAGTTTGATCAATCGTTATATTATTAAATTGATGAAAAATCGTTCTGAATCCCTTTATATCTCGAAATCTAAAGAACTTATTTCTCCGAATACTCCCAATTCTTCATTAAAAATCAGGGCTTATATTCATGAAATGATGACTAATAAAGTTGATTTTTTGAACTTTAAAAAAATATCCTCTAAAGAAACATCCCAGGATATTATCAACAGATTGAGAAAGGAACTTCACTCACAATTAAACTTAGTAAAATATCTTTTTTTTAGTAAAGAATATTCTTTAATTAAACATATCCTAGAAGCTAATGATGAAAAATTCTTAAGCTATTTAATGAAAAAAGAACATGATCTATATCTAAAATCCATTGTCATTTGTACTACCGGCCCAATACAAATAGCTAATTCATTATTCAATGAATATGTAGTGAATACTGATAAATTTAGAAAAGAGATTCAGCCTTTATCTTTTAATTATTATGGATTGCAAAATGCTTTTCGTTCTCAAAACTCAATTCCATTGCATGAAAATGTTTTGGGAATGTTAAAATTTCTTGGTGTTGAAGATGGTGAATTAAACGACTCATCATGGTTAAATACTGGGAAAGAATTACAGGCATCGCGAATAAAACAGCTTGCGGTGCGTCAGCAAGAACTTGCATTAAGCTTACCTTTATCTTTTTCTGCAGTAAAAAATAACTTGGAAACATCTCTCATTGACTCGTACCAAGTTGCAAGTAAAACCAGTCAAGAAAAAATAAAAACACTTAACCTTATATTAAACTGCTTTCAAGGCAATGAATTTGACATTCTTCAATTTCAAAAAATTTTACCTAACATTGATCTCTCAGGAAAAGATATATATACACAGCAATTAATTGAAGATTTAAAAAAACTTTCTCATGAAGCGATTATCTTTAGTCTCGCAAAAGGAAAAAAATTAAAATTAGCAACACATTCCAATCAACCCATTGAATCTTCATACAATTATATTCGCAATATGAAACAATATGTTCATGATCTCATAACCTGGCCAAAATAATACATCATAACTATGCATAAAAATATTTTATTTCAATAAGTTACATAAATGTATATGAATCATTCCGTTTTGTTCTAACGTAGTGAGAGGTTAGCCTCTTAGAAACACTACTTTTATTCGCCCTTTAGTCTATACTTCATAAAATCATAATAATGACTCATGTTTTAAACGTTTTTATGATGCTAACAAATGTTATACCGAGGAGCACACAACATTTTATATGGGGTCCAGTTTCTAAAATTAATTTATTTTGAACGAACGTTAAAATAAAAAAGTTAATTTAATCATTAAGGAATAAAAATAATGAATAGAAAATTTATCTGGTTATCAGCAATTACTTTGATAATAACTTTGGGACAGCCAAGTTTTGCCTGTTCTGATCCTAAACACTGCAATGCGCATCATCGCTCTGATAAACTTGCAAAAGAACTTGATCTTACCTCTGAGCAACAAGCAAAACTTCAAACTTATAAAGAGAAAGCCCAAGCTAACTTTAAAACCAACTATGCAAAACTTCGAACATTGCGCACTCAAATTAACTCTTTAATTCAATCTGATAAAATAGACGAAGCAAAACTGGATTCTTTAATAGAACAAGTTAGCCAAATAAGAGGCTCTATGTTAAAAAATAAGGTCATGATGCAACATCAGATGTTTACCATTCTAGACGCCAAACAAAAAGCGAAATTTCTTGAATTAAAGAAAAAATGGTATTTGGATCATAATATCTAATTTCAGAAACCTATTATTGAATATCACCACCCTCTGCAAAAGCAGAGGGTCAAAATAACTCACCAAACTAAGACATAATAACACTCATTCCTGAACGAATAGAAAAATGCTTAGTACTGTCATGGGAACATTCTTCGTAATATATCATCCTTATTAATAAAGTGGTGCTTTAAAGCAGCAGCTACATGCATACATATAGCAGCAATAAGCGCATATCCTAGCCATTGATGAATCCATTCAAATAATATCCTTTTATTTTCATCTGGAGCCACAAGATTTGGTAAAGTAAATAAGCCAAAAAATGATGCAGGTAGTCCGGCTGAGGAAGTAATTAACCAACCAGTGATAGGCATAGCAAACATAAAGCCATAAAATGCCCAGTGCATACTTCGTGCAGCAATTTTCTCAAGCCAAGGTAAATCAAGCTCTGGCATTTCATTATTCATACGCCAAATAATTCTAAAAATTGCTAAGAAAAGTACTAATAAACCATATTCTTTATGCCAACCATAAAATTTTAATTTTTCAGGGTTCCATGGCAACGGTACCATATACAAACCTAATGCTAGTAACCCAATTATGAGTAATGCAATAGTCCAATGAAGTAATATAGTAACTATACCAAATCGTGTTGCGCTGTTTTTTATTTGCATATACTTACCCTGCTTTTTTATCAAGATAAGCTTCTGCACCGATTTTGATATTTACTGTATCGCTTAAGGCAGGCAAGAAGGCATTGATACCAAAATCTGAGCGTTTTATCGAGGTAGTCGCCGTAAATCCAACAGACATTTTATTACTGATAGGGTTCATTCCTTCTTTATTTAAAGTTACTTGCAATACAACGGGTTTGCTCACACCACGCAAAGTTAACGTACCGTCTACGGTTGCAGTATCTTTACCTGTTGGAGTCACTTTATTGCTCACAAAAGTTGCAGTAGGAAACTTTTTTGTATCGAAAAACAATTGGCTTTTTAAATGCTCATCAAGTTCTGGTATACCTGTAATCATATCTGTTACATCAATTTTGACATCGACTTTACTCTGACTTGGGTTATCTTGATCAAGAGTGAGCTTACCTGTTGCGTACCACTTTCCATATTGAGTTGAAAAACCGAGATGATCAATGCTCCATAACACATAGGTATGTTTATTATCTAAGGTAAACGTTTCTGGTGCTGCATTAGCTTGAAAAGAACTAATAGAGAATAACATAAATAGTGATAAGTACTTCGCTAGCTGTTTCATACTAAAATTCCTTTTAATGATAATTAATATTCGTTTAGTAACTTAAATTTTTATATCATTTATATTAAATTTCTCACTATTGAATTTATTTTTTTACTGTAAGGCTACCACCCACAATGCGATCACACATCCCTTTAGGTAACAAAATAAATGCATCTTTTTGACCATCCTTAGTAGCCGAAGAAGCACATGAAGCAGTCGCAGTAGCACAATCATTCATCCCTTTTTTGGCAATTCCATAGCACTTCTCAGTTGAGGTAGTGTCGCTACTATCAGCAGCACTACTTCCAGTTGCAACAAGAACAAAAAAAGCAGTCATTACTGATTGGATGATTTTTTCCTTTGTCATCATGATTTATCCTTAGTAGTTTGAATTCTTCTTAACATACAATAGAGAAATTAAATCAACAAGTAGATTTAAGATTATTTTAAAATTCATCGTGGTTAAGATAATAATAGTAAAGATTTTAATAAAAATTAGTGAAATATTTTATTATTTATTTTTATCCAACCCAGGCCAAAAATGAACCTGCAATAGACTGCTTTCAAAAGGGACTGTTGCTAATAGAGGGGAGTTAAGCTTATGAACTAGAGTATTGATATTTTCGGATAATGCTTGCATATCGGGATCAATACAATTCGCAATCCATCCGATACATTCAATCTTATGCGCATTTAAAGCAGCTTCAGTAAGTAAGGCATGATTAATACAACCTAATTTCATTCCCACAACAAAAACAACAGGAATTTTAGTAATTTTTAACCAATCAATCCACGTTTCATTGTCATTTAAGGGAACCATTAATCCACCAGCACCTTCGATAAATAATTGTTCAGTACCTTCCAAATCTAAATTAAGACAATAATCGGCTATTTCAGTTACAGATAAACACACTCCTTCATTTTCAGCTGCAATATGCGGTGATACAGGCAATTTAAATCGCCAAGGATTAATAAGCTCTAAAGGAAACTTGTTGTTTTTTTGCAATAATTGGGCATCATGACTAATTAATTGATTTTCAATTTCTACGCATCCACTTGCAATTGGTTTTATTGCGACTGCATTTAAAAAATAATCAACTAAACGTGCTGTTACATATGTTTTACCGCAATCTGTATCAGTGCCTGTAATAAAATAACGTCTCATTTAATAAACCCTCTAATCTCATTTACGAATAAATCCATATGAGATAAAAAAGGCATGTGTGCAGCCCGGTTAAAAAGCATGTAGTTGAATTTTGGATACTCCATTTGCATAAAACGCATGGTTTTAACCGGAACAATAGGATCAAGTCGGCCGAACATAAAATATGCAGGTTTAGCAAATTGTTTTAATTCTTTGCGAAAGTCCCAAGTCTCTAAAATGTTAAGGCCAAATCGCAATCCCTCTAAAGATGGGAGTTTATCAGGTAAGTATTGTAATTTTGCATGTGTGGCTAATCCATGAAGCTCGAGGAACTCACTTAGTGTCGTATAGGGATCATCTGTTATCTTTTTATAAAACCCTTGAAAAACAGCTTGAGAAATACCTGGCCATGAATCATCGAGCAAAAATCGTGGCGATGACGTAACACTGATAAAAAAATCTACTCTTTCAGATTCTTCTAGTGCTAAATGCATCGCATACAGTCCTCCCATAGACCAACCGACTAAAGCAAATTTTTCCGGTAATTGATTCAGTAAAACCGTTTTAAAAAATTGCCAATCCATAATTGGGCTATGTCCAAAGCCAGGTAAGTCGACAAGTATTAATTGATAATATGGCATGAGTTTTGGAACCAATGCCAACCAAACCTGGCTATCAAATCCCCATCCATGAAAAAAAACAAGAGGAAATCCATTGCCATACTTATGGATGTTTATATTCATAAATTCTACTTAGTTTATCGAAAAATTCATAAATCTGTTCTGGAGTATGGTCATAATTTAAAATAACTCGTAATCCAGATTCTTTAGTGCTGACTGTTGGTTTCCTTATCGCACAACAACTTATACCTTGCTTTTTAAGTTCATTTGCATAATGTAATGCTAAATGTGGGCATCCTAATTGCAATCTTTGAATCGGGCTTGTTGAGTCCCCCCAATTTAGTGGTGACTGTTTAATAAGACTTCGAAATAAAGCAATTAATTGCATTAATTTTGCTCTTCTATCTTCAGCAAGAACGATAATTTCTAAAGATTTAAGTAAACCGTAACTTAAAGCCGGGCTAACAGCGGTTGAATAAATAATCGAACGCCCTGCTTGCAATAAAGCATAGATCCAATCAGCTCTTCCAGCAACAATGGCTCCTTGAGCCGCAAATGCTTTGCCTAATGGAATCATTCTCAATGGAACTTCCTTTTGAGTTAATCCATGAGAAACGACAGCACCTTTGCCCTGATGACCTAAAATACCAAAGGAATGAGCCTCATCGACTACGAGCATACTTTGACTATCACTACAAAGAGAAGAAAGATCGGCCAAAGGAGCTAACTGGCCACTCATACTAAAAATCCCTTCAGTAAGTACAATACTTCCAGAAAAATTTCTCGTACATTTACGTCTTAAATCATCTAAATTATTATGAAAATAACGTTTGTAGTTTACTTGTGACAAGGTTAATCCATCATAAATTGAAGCATGGATTTCCTTATCAATGAAGCAATGTGCTTTTAGCTGCCCTAATAAAGCCGTAACAGCAAGATTTGCAGCATACCCAGAAGAAAATAATAGGCAATCATCCACGGCTAAAAGATTAGCAAATGCTTCTTCGATCGCGCGATGAGCTGTATGGTAACCATTAAGTAACATGGAACCCCCACTACCGCTTGGATATAAGGCATATCCACGTTGGTATGCTTCAGAAACTCGTTTGTCTTTTGTTAATGACAAATAATCATTGCTGTCAAAATGTATTAATGATGAGCTCTTCGAAAGAACTCGTGTTCTTAATAAACCTTGAGCAGCTAACTGATTTGTATAATCTCTAATTTTATTGCTTAGAAGCATTTATACCATCTCAGTAAGACCCAGTTTACTAAAAAGAACTTTATCTTTAGACCGCTGAGGATTATCTTCTGTTAATAATTTATCACCAATAAATACTGAATTTGCACCTGCAAAATAACAAAGTGCCTGCAACTCATCATTCATTTCAGTTCGTCCAGCAGTCAATCGGATAACACTTTTTGGCATTAATATTCGGGCAGTAGCAATGGTACGAACCAACTCAATACCCTCAACCTGCTTTGAGTGAGCAAGGGGCGTTCCCTCTACAGGAATTAGGCGATTGATTGGTACACTTTCCGGCGGCGTTTCCATATTTGCAAGAGTTAATAAAAACTCTATCCGGTCTTCTCGTGTTTCACCTAAACCCAAAATACCACCACAACAAACGCCAATTCCTGCTGTACGAACGTGATTTAACGTTTCCAAGCGATCACTAAATTTACGTGTAGTAACTACTTTTTCATAATACGAAGGTGAGGTATCAATGTTGTGGTTATAAAAATCTAAACCGGCTTCTTTTAAGCTGAATGCTTGTTCTGCGGTTAACATACCCAAAGTCATGCAAGTCTCTAATCCTAAGCTTTTTACGCCTTTAATCATCTCCTGCAAATCATTCATAGCCTTATCAGGAGGACAACGCCAGGCAGCTCCCATACAAAAACGTTTCGCTCCTCCGTCTTTAGCCTCTTGCGCGCATTTTAATACCTCTGCGACCGACATTAATTTTTCTTTTTCAACATGAGTTTTATGATGTCCACTTTGAGAACAATAACCACAATCCTCGGGACAAGCACCAGTTTTAATACTCAATAAAGTAGCGAATTGTAATGAATTGGGTTGATGATGCTCTCTATGTAGCATATGAGCATGATGCAACAAATCATTAAATGGTTGCTCATAAATCGCCGTAATTTCAGAAATAGACCAGTGCTTCTTAGTTTGAGTCACAATTATACCCCTCTGATATTCTCATTTTATTTATGAAGTGAACATGATAAAGTTCGTCTCAAGCTTGTCAACCAAAATTTTTTAAATGGTCAACACTCAACAATTAATTACTCGAGATTTAAAACACGTCTGGCATCCTTGTGCGCAAATGAAAGATTTTGAAATTTGCCCTCCCCTGATTATTGAAAAAGCAAAAGGATGTTATCTATATACCGATAAGGGAGCATTAATCGATGCTATTTCAAGTTGGTGGTGTAAATCTTTAGGGCATGCTCATCCCAAAGTAATTGCATCAATAACTGCTCAGCTTAATCGGTTTGAACATGTTATTGCTGCAAATACCACACATCCTTTATTGGTTGAATTAGCAGAAGAACTAGCCAATATTACTCAAAAACAACATATTTTCTTTGCAAGTGATGGAGCTAGTGCCGTTGAGATCGCCATGAAATTAGCCATTCATGCCAATCAAATCAAAGGCTTTACTAACAAAAATGAATTTATCGCATTAAAAAATGGCTATCATGGAGAAACATTAGGAACGATGAGCATTAGTGACCTAGGACTCTATAAAGCACCTTATACATCATTTAATCTAAAATGTCATTTTCTGGACAATATACCCTATGTTACAGGGAAAACAGATCCCTTATGGAATAATTGCGAAGCGTATTGGCCTTCTATAGAAAAACAATTAGAAACAATCGGTGATAATGTCTGTGCGCTTATTGTTGAACCAATAGTCCAAGGCGCAGGTGGAATGTTATGCTATAGCCAAGATTTCCTAAAAAAAATAGCTCTATGGGCTAAAAGTAAAAACATTTATCTTATTACTGATGAAATAATGACCGGAATAGGTCGAACTGGTGAATGGCTTGCTGCCAATCATGCTGAAATCGAAGCAGATATTATTTGCTTATCTAAAGGATTGACATCAGGCTCCATCCCTCTAAGTTGTATTATGATCGACCACTCCATTTTTGAACTTTTTTATGCAGATTATTCAAGTGGTAAATCATTTTTACACTCTCATACATACAGTGGTAATCCACTCGCTTTAAGTGCTGCGTTAGCAACAATTAAAACAATGCACGAGGAAAAAACAATCGCCAATGTTCAAAAATTAGGCGAATATATGCTGACTACTTTAACTGAAGTTGCCCAGCTTTCTGGTAAATTAAGAAATATTCGTGGAATTGGTGCTATTGTCGCAGCGGATCTTGAGGATTCAACACATCGTAGAGTAGGAAATAAAATTTATCAGCACGCATTAAATCATGGCGCATTGATAAGACCAATAGGAAATACACTTTATTGGCTTCCTCCATTAAATACAAGTCACGAAATAATTGGGAAATTAGCAGAAATAACACTAAAATCTATAGAGGGAGCATATGCGATACCTTAAACATGCGAGAATCACTCAAAAGTTTGTTATTTTTTATCTATAGACGATTTAAATTGCTGTGGATAGCATTGACTATTTTTTCTTTTTTATTTTTTTCTTACATTAATTGGTACAATAATGCCATCCAATCGTCGATCTTAGCTTCAAAAGTAGCTAATAGATTAACGAATGAAATCAATAAATTTATTAATAGTATATTTAGCGATATAAGTAAGTTACTCTTGGATCAAAAAAAACACACAATAAGTAAAGAGAATATTACTGCTTCATTACAGCATATCAATATAAATCATCCTCGAGTTTCTGGAATAGCGATTTTAGATCCAACCCATCAAATTATATATTCTACATTGCCTCACAATAAAAGTTTTCTATTAAATATTAACCCAAATCATGTCTTTATTGGTCCAATAACTTCACCTTGGTTTATTCACCCCATATATGTTGTACAAAGAAAAATTGATCATTATCAAGCTGAAGTCATTATTATGTCGCCCATACTTGAAAATATATTAAACTCTCCGGAATATAGCAGCTATTCAATTGCTTTACATGATGAAAATCGTAATAAAAACATTATAACAATGGGAAAAACAGAAAAACTCTCATGGTTCAATAATAAGCTTCTTGAAATAAGATCCCTCTTATTTCTCCAAGAAGTAGTTTCTACAAAATTAAATAGCATTGATGGCATCTCACTTACTGTTATTGAAAATAGACAAAATATAATTAATAATTTTTGGTATAAGGAAATTTTACTTGCTATTGATAGCTTGGTGCTTTCAATTTTCTTATATTTTGTAATCAAAAAAATGCTTAACAAATATTATTCTTTACATGGAGCCATCAAGAAAGCAATTAAAAAGGAACAATTTTATCCAGTTTATCAACCCTTATTTGACGCAAAACAAAATATTTATTCTGGAGCAGAGGTTCTTTTAAGATGGAAATACTATCAAGATACAATCATAATGCCCGATCTTTTTATTCAAGAGGCGGAAGATACAGGTTTAATTATTCCGATAACATTACAAATTGTTGAAACTGCATTTAATGAAACTAAAGAACTTCTCCATAGTTTCTCTTCATTTCATTTAGCATTTAATCTATGCGCCTATCATTTCACTGATTCGCTTTTTTTTGAGCAATTTTATAAATTAGTTGATCAACATTCTATTTCGCCAAAACAAATATTATTAGAAATTACAGAACGTTATTTACTTGATGTAAATGATAAATCTTTTATCAAAAGAATGTTAGAGCTCCGGGAAGCAGGCTATTCTCTAGCTATAGATGATTATGGGACAGGACATTCAAGCATTAGCTATTTGCAATATTATCCTTTTAATTTTTTAAAAATTGATAAAATATTTATTCAAGCTATAGGTACAAAAGCAATTACAGAAACTTTAAATGATGCCATTATCCATTTAGCAAAAAAAATAAATTTAACTATTATTGCAGAGGGTGTAGAAACGAAGGAGCAAGTTAATTACTTATTGGAAAATGAAGTGTATTTCTTACAGGGATGGCATTTTTCGAAAGCGCTTTCAATTGACCAATTAACTAACTTATTAAAAGGAGAAAAAAAATGAATCGGTATATAACTTACTGTTTTCTAATTCTTTGGGGTATATCCATTTCATGTTTTGCGGCACCCGTAGATCTAAACGGTAATTATTGGCAATGTACAACCCATGATGCGACAAATACCTTTTGGACCTCAAAAAATATTTATCAAAAAATCGCACTGAACTTTTCTTACGCCCAATGCAAAAAAAATAGCCGATTACCAGCTACATGTCGAACAAGCAAAGCCAACTGCGAAAATTTTGTAGCCGGAGTTAATGTAATGCCTATGTGGGAATGTACTGCATTTGATAAAGAGTCGTTTGCTTGGACAAGCAACCGTTATCCACATCGTGAAGATGCTGCTTTAGCTGCTCAAGCTTATTGCAAACAAAAAAGTCCTATACCAGAAACATGTTACATTAATTTAATAACATGTATGAACAAACAGGCGCTTTAATAAATGGTTTATTGTGTTGGGCTAACAGGTGATATAGCGAGTGGTAAAACCACTGTTGCCACCCTTTTCTCTCAGTTGGGTATAGAAGTGATCTCTGCTGACAAAATATCACGAGAACTTACTCAAAAAGATCAATACATCTATAAAAAAATTGTCGCACATTATGGAACTAAAATTCTAAACTCAGATAAAGACCTAAATCGCAGCCAATTAAGAGAAATTATTTTTTCAAACCCCAAAGAACGAGAGTGGCTCGAACATCTTTTGCATCCACTTATTCGTCAAGAAATTAAAGAAAAAGTAGCCTCTTGTACTACACCTTATTGCATTGTAGAGATACCTTTGCTTATTACAAAGCATAATTATCCCTACATCAATAGAGTATTACTCATAACCACACCAACAGAAACTCAAATATCACGGGTAATGCAACGAGATAAATGCAGTAAGGAACACGCACATGCTATTTTATCAGCTCAACCTAATAGGAACCTTCGCTTAAAAAATGCTGATGATGTGGTAGTTAATGACTTGGGAATTGAAGATCTGACCACAACGGTAAATAATTTACATCGGCAGTATCTTCAATTGTCAAAGGCCATCTGAATCATAGAGTAACTTTTAAAGATTCATCGTCAACAAGCTCTGGTTTAGATTCGCTGTTGCGTAAATTTTGAAGCATTGCTCTGGTATTTTGATAAAAGTCTTTTGGTGTTTCACCTTTTCGGTTCATGCACATATGCTCTTTTTTATCAGCTGATTCATTAATTATATTCTGTACATTAGTTAATGCAGTATCCCATGTTTGCTTAAGATCTTGAGCATTTTTAATTTCCTTTAGAATTTTATTCATTTCTTTAGGTATCGTATTGTGATGTCCGTTAGTGCTAGAAACTTTTACTGCGCTGAAAAAATTACTATTCCATTTGGTATGTATAATATCTTTTTGGATGTCCTTTAAAATCTCTTTTGCGATTGTTTCTTGTGATAATACCTGAATTTGATGTATTTGAAGATTTTGATTGTTAGAAAATACATCTAGTAATTGCTTTTCAAATTCATCTTTTACTTCTTGACTCTCATTAGACTTTTTTAAACTATTTAAAACTTTTTCTGCAGGTATAGTACGCAAGAGCGTTTCATAAAGGTATGCATTGTCTTCGGCTGAATTAGTTTCAGCTCTTCTCGGCGCATGGACGAATTTATAGTGCGCAGCCTCAGCAGGTTCCTTATATCCTGCATTATCATCAATCAAAATAATACTATCGGGTGCTATGTTGAATTTTTTTCCATATAGCTCTAATATCGAATTTTTTGATTCTCCCGTGTTGTGCTCCCGAAGTTGTTTGCCTATCTCTCGAGCAATATCCTCTCCAAGATAAGACCTCTTCGAACCCAGAAAATGATTAAGAGCCTGATACATAGTAGTTACATAGTTACCATAAAACGGATCATTATCTTCCATTTGAATTCGCTGTGAACCAATAACTGGCAGGATATTGTTTTGATATAAAATATCCAATGTTAATTTTAAAAAATTCTTATTGGGTACACAAAAATCTTTTGGATCATCGCCCAAATCTAATTCCGGACTTCGATTATGCCCAGGAAAAATATTCGGTGTGGTGCCTGCTGAATTTATAGGTCCGTCAACATCGAACACAACAATTTTGGTGGGATTTTTCATATTTTTTCTCCTATGACGTAGACTTTATTTTAATCAAAAAAGACATTTTAAATCCAATTTGAT
Organism: Legionella santicrucis; assembly: GCF_001468135.1. GTDB lineage: Bacteria > Pseudomonadota > Gammaproteobacteria > Legionellales > Legionellaceae > Legionella > Legionella santicrucis. The sequence goes on from NZ_LNYU01000091.1 coordinate 19,069, forward strand.
AATTTCATTTGTCATATAAGATTTATAAATAATTCATTGATTTCAAGATGTTGATGTTAGACTCACTCACTAACACCTTGAATATGTAGAGCACTTTGATTTCAAATTGACTTATAGGATTAATTTAGAATTACTCATCAACGACATTTTCTCCCGAAAAGTCTTTTATGAGAAATGATGATGTATCATCGCGATTATCTTTTGATTTGCTTCAGGGAAATTTTTGGGATTCAACTCCTGAAGGCTAACCCATTTCATTCCTAACTGATTTTCCCTACACGAAGGTTCACCAGAAAAATGCGTTACTAGAAAAACGATTAATGTTACCGTCTTATCTGAATACTGATGGCTTACTTCACCTAATAACTGATATTGACGTACATCAAGATCAACTTCTTCTTTGACTTCTCTAATCAGTGCAAACTCAGAAGTCTCATTTTCTTCTAGTTTACCTCCTGGAAACTCCCAACATCCTCCATGGGGAACATGAGTGGGACGTTGGGTTATCAAAAAACGCTGTTGATTATCAATAATAACTGCTACTGCGACCGCTATTTTCACACTAAACTTCCATGACACGCTTTAAATTTCTTACCAGAACCACAAGGACAAGGATCATTTCGTCCAATTTTTTTCTCCTGGCGCTTATAAGTTTGAGCTTTATCATTTTCTTCATCAGCATCGCTAAAGTCACTGTGTTGTAAGCTCATTTTACTTACTTGTTCTGCACGTCGTTGCTCTTCAACGGCATTGACATCTGCAGCAGTCTGAACCTCCACAGAAGAAATGAGTCGAATTACATCATACTTTAAATTATCAAGCATCGTAGAAAATAAAGTAAATGCCTCTTTTTTATACTCTTGTTTTGGATCTTTTTGCGCATAACCACGCAAATGGATACCTTGGCGTAATTGATCCATTGCAGCAAGATGTTCACGCCATTGATTGTCTAGGGTTTGCAAAATAACAGATTTTTCAAACTGAGATATTGTCTCTCTTCCTGCCTGGCTCACTTTTTCATTATAATGTTTTGCTGCTAAATCAAGAATTTTTTCTTTAATTTGTTCAGGTTGGATATGATGATCTTCCTCAATCCATTCAAGTACAGGAATTTTAAGTTTAAATTCATCCGCTAAAACATCACTTAAAGCCTTAGGCTCCCATTGATCTTCTAAACTTTGTGGAGGAATATATGTGTCAACGAGATTGGAGATCACTTCTTCTCTCATCATATTTACTGTCTCTTCTGTATCCATCATTTCCATGATTGAAGCACGCTGGGTATAAATGACTTGTCGTTGATCATTAGCCACATTGTCATAATCTAAAAGCTGTTTTCTTACATCAAAATGATGCCCTTCCAGTTTACGTTGTGCATTCTCAATTGCCTTTGTTACTAAACTATGCTCAATAGGTTCTCCAGGCTGCATTCCTAATCGCCGCATCATTGAGGCAACACGTTCAGAAGCAAATATTCGCATTAAATTATCTTCAAGTGACAAGTAAAAACGGCTGCTTCCCACGTCGCCTTGACGGCCCGAGCGCCCTCTAAGCTGGTTATCAATTCGGCGCGACTCATGACGTTCTGATCCAATGATCCTTAATCCACCTGCCGCAATAACCTCATCATGACGCTGTTTCCATAATTTCTTCACCGCCTCTTTTTCTTCTTCAGTG
>NZ_LNYU01000091.1:20836-75446 GCF_001468135.1 Legionella santicrucis
CAGATTCTGGTAATTGAGCTAAATCTGCGACTAGACTTCCACCTAAAACAATATCAGTTCCCCGACCAGCCATATTTGTTGCAATAGTAACAGTACCTGGACGACCTGCTTCAGCAATAATTTGCGCTTCTTTTTCATGAAACTTAGCATTTAAGACTTGATGTTTTATATTTTGCTTTTTTAAAACCTGGCTCAAAAACTCAGAAGCTTCAATAGACACTGTACCCACTAGAACAGGTTGCTTACGGGTAATACAATCACTAATATCGGTAATAACTGCTTGAAATTTATCTTTTTGGGTTAAATAAACCAAGTCAGGTTCATCTTTTCGTACCATTGGCTTATTTGTTGGGATAACGACTACATCAAGATTATAAATCTGCTGCAGTTCAAAAGCTTCCGTATCCGCTGTTCCAGTCATTCCTGATAATTTACTGTACATTCGGAAAAAATTCTGGAATGTGATAGAAGCAAGTGTTTGGTTCTCATTTTGGATCGAAACATTTTCTTTTGCTTCAACAGCCTGATGTAGTCCTTCAGACCATCTTCGACCGGGCATTGTTCGACCAGTGTGTTCATCCACGATGATAACCTGGTTGTCCTTAACAATATAGTCTATGTCACGATGAAACATAGCATAAGCTTTTAATGCCGCATTAACATGATGCATTAGCATAATATTGCTCGCATGATATAAGCTCTCGCCATGATCCAGCAATTTTGCTTGAACAAGTAACTCTTCTATGCGTTGATGACCTGCATCGGTAAGATGAGCTTGTTTCTGCTTTTCATCAACCGTATAGTCGCCCTCTCCGCCCTCTTCCTGTTTTTTTAAATGAGGAATTAATGTATTAATTTTTATATACAGTTCCGAACTGTCTTCAGCAGCGCCAGAAATTATCAACGGGGTGCGTGCCTCATCAATAAGAATTGAATCGACCTCGTCTATGATCGCAAAATTAAGCTCTCTTTGTACTTTATCTTCAAGACTAAATGCCATGTTGTCACGCAAATAATCAAAACCATATTCATTATTGGTTCCATAAACAATATCACATCGATAAGCTTCTTGTTTTACATCATGAGGCATGTCGGGATAAATAACTCCTACAGATAAACCTAAAAACTCAAATATAGGCTTCATCCATTGGCTATCGCGTTTGGCAAGATAATCATTAACCGTAACAATATGAACACCCTTTGCAGTAATCGCATTTAAATATGCAGGAAGTGTAGCTACTAATGTCTTACCTTCCCCTGTTCGCATTTCAGCAACATTACCTTCATGCAACACCATGCCACCAATTAACTGCACATCAAAATGACGCAATCCTAAAGTCCGTACCGAGACTTCTCTTACGGTAGCAAAAGCTTCAGCCAACAATTCATCAAGGGTTTCTCCCTCGGCAAAACGTGCTTTAAAATGCTGGGTTTTTGCAGCTAACTCAGTATCGGTTAAGGTTTGCATTTGCGCTTCAAACGCATTAATTGCCATTACTGCCTTTTCCATACGCCGTAATGTACGCTCATTTCGGCTTCCAAACATTTTCTTAATCAACGCATTCAGCATGGCCTAAATAATCCTCTGGAGATTTCAAATAACAAATTTGTTAATGTACTAAAAATTGGAAAAAAATACTATGAATACCTTTAATTTAAGTGAATATTGAATGTTTATTTTCAATTTCTAACAAGTACTGACTTAATTGTTCAAATAAGTGAAGATTCTTAGTTTGCAAAATTTCCATTAGTTTCTTTTTCCACTGACTCGCCCCAGGTAAGCCAAAACTCAAATTAAATATGGGCTTAATCAGTACACTAAGAGAAACCCCTTGATAAAACTCATCCAGCAAATACTCTAAATAATCATTAAATGCTTGACTACGAGATCTTTTAGGTATTTTAGGGTAGAGCCCATGATGCACTGTTGCAATTTGAAAAGGATTATCGCAAGCCAAACGTCCAAGCATCACCCCATCCACATAATGTAGATGATCATTAATTTCATTTAAATTCAATATATTACCATTAATAACAATAGGGATATCGGGAATTTCTTTTTTTAAGCGATAAACATAATCATAATGAACAGGCGGAATGGTCCGGTTTTGTTTTGGATTTAGGCCTTGCAACCAAGCTTTACGCGCATGCACAATTATTTTTTGCGCACCCGCTTCAACTAATTGATGTACAAAATTACTAAAGAACTCATAGCTGTCTTGATGGTCTATTCCTATTCGGGTCTTTGCTGTAATCGGTATACTTACTGCTTCTCGTAAAGCACGAATACAAGCCATTACCTTTTCTGGTTCTTTCATTAAACATGCACCAAAATTTCCTGCTTGGACTTTATCGCTAGGACAACCTAAATTAATGTTGATTTCATCATACCCTTCTTGCTCTGCTCGTTTGGCGCATTGAGCCAGAAGATTTGGTTCAGAACCACCTAGTTGCAATGCGAGAGGATGTTCCCTTCTGTTAAATGGTAATGATCGGGTAGGATTATTGCATACTGCCCCTGTGGTTTGCATTTCAGTATACAAAAGCGCATTAGGCGCCAATATACGCATAAATACACGAAAATGCCCGTAAGTCCAATCAATCATCGGAGCTATAGATAAAGGAGAAAATAAAATCTGAGACACTTTTATATTGAATTAAAACTGTGATTATAACTGATCTTTCAATTTGGTACAAAATTAGAATGGGGCATCGTCTTATCTTAGAAGTTCGATAGGTTACCTAAGTTTCCTCAATTTGTATTTTAGATTTATAAAAATTTAATAAGCCCTAAAATGTCCCACAGAGTTTATTAATTGGTTGAAACAATACTAGTATTAGTAATTTTCATATTGCATATAAAAATTTCAAATTGGATTGAAATAACCAACAATGGTTTAATTTAATTAATCCATGAAATATAAATTGAGACACATCATGCATCCTGAAAACGAGGAAACACTCACAGCTAACTTAGAAAACTTTGAGAACAACTTATCCCCTAAATTACCTGATGGTAATTACACTTCAAGAACCACAAAACTGGAACCAAATAATATCAATATTCCATATAGAGGAATACTCATTAACTTTGAGCAATTAAGGTCTGGAGCTGAAGACATATTAAAAAAAATCCTCAAAGAGAGAATGGGTGAGTCAAAATTAGTAGATTTGGAAGCGAAAATCCATGAATTAGAAAGATCAATCGAAATAGAGAAAGATCCCTCTAAGAAAGATACCTTAGAAGCAAATTTGAATTTATTAAAAGATCTCAATAAAGTGATGGGACTCTCTACAATCATGATTCCCAATGAAGATGGCACCCCGTCCAGATACTGTATTTTACGTGACACTGCCGGTGGTGTTACTGAAAAACACTCACTAATAAAGATGGACGATACGATAACTCAATTGTTAAGACTAAATAACAATCAAGAAATCAACGCATCCTCCTACTTAGCAAATAGAAATGAATATAAATTAAACACACAAGGTATTCTTAAATTACCTAAGCATGGTAAAACAACAGAAGTACAACGAGAAGCCATCGCCTTGAACATATCACGAATTCTAGGATTTACCACAACGCAATCGACAATGGTTGAACATACTGGGAAAGCTGCCTTGTTTATCCCTTTTGACAAAATACAGCTTTTGAATGAATTTGCTGAAGGTGAAGCACAGCGTGTGATTCTCCCCAGCTCCTTAAAAGGGCTCACCAAGATTGGCGATGAGTACTTCCACTACTCAACCATAGTTCCAGTTGGGAATCGATTAAATCCAGAACAAACGATTGAAGATTTCGGTTATGCCATGGCCTTTTCATACCTCTGTAATGATACTGATTTTATTGGTATGAACAATCAGAACAAAGCGATAAATGACAAAAACCAGCTTTATATGTTTGACCAGGTTGTGATGTCAAAAGAAAAGATGTCTTTTGACACTCGCTTAAACCTAGTCCCCATCGGCTTTGGCCGACATTCCCGCCATAATCAAGGCAGAAACCGTAGTATTATTGAAGATTCTTCTTTTGACACCAAATTTGATAGCATTTCTCATTTATTACAATGCAAAAAAAATATCGACTCTATGCTGGATAATATCCTTGAAAGCCATACGCAAAAAATATCTCAAATAACAAATTCCATTACTGAAATTAATCCAAAGAGTAATTCACTCTTTTCCAAGGACGGACCTGAATTAAGTCGCTTAAAAAATCAGCTAAAAGAAGTAGAAATTTTAAGAAATGATGTCATGGCTGTAAAGAAAACTATAAATCAACGTATGGAAACCTTATTTGCTAACTTCCCAACTTTGAATGGTAAAGCAATGAACTCAGAGCTGTTCTTAAATCATGCTCACATTTTAAAAGCTTGTTTAAGTCTTGAAAAATTAGTCAATAAACCTGTGTTGTTCACCGATGATGGCAGACCCTATAGACATCCATGGACTTACAGAAATACTAATAAAATTAATTCTATTAATATCGTAGATGATAAAGCACATATCAGTTTTACTTCATTAGAGCCAATTCAAATGGACGATATTTTATCTCGCGCCGGGGTTTATAATGATAAGCAAAAAGATACTTTAATAATTCCAATTTCAGAACTAAATAAAATTAATGAAAATTGTATATTTCCAGAGCGAAGTCCATTTAAGATGGAAACAGACTATCTCGATTGTAGCAACTTAAAACGAAACTTATCCGGTTATAAAGATGAAAAGCAAAATATGCTAATCGCTCAAATTACGGATTATCAAACTCAAATAAGTCAAAATGATATTGGCCCCAAAGAAGTTGATAAGATTATGGACTCTATGTTATGTAATCTTAAATCATTTTCAGAAATTGCTAACAAAGGAATGGTAAAACAAGTAGAACTGAATCTGCAATTGGATATGCAACAGAAATTACGAAAAATAATTCTCGATAAAAATCCAGAACTCAAAAATAAACTGCACAGTGCCTTTGAGGCCTCAGTGAAATTAGATCATCTGAATGAGATCAACGATGTCTTGAGATGCTATGTCCGCTGCAATTGTAAAAGTAAAGACCTTCTTGAACGGTATTTGGATAAATGCATTGATCATGGCGAAAGTGCTATAAATCACAAGCAGGCTAAAATCGAGGCCGATACTATGTATCGGGAATCAGCCAGTGTATCTCATGACTTAAAAATGCAACATGAGTTAGGAAAAATTTCAACAGTAACAACGATGAGAGAAAATAGTATTTATTCAAACTTACTAGTAGACTCGCCCAAAAACAAGATTGATGTTCCTCAAATACGAGAACCTAGGGAAGTAAATTCACCAAAAGAGGATTGGGATAATGTTGACGTTCCTCAAATACGAGAAAGCAGGAAAAATGAAGAAGCAATATCCTTTAAAGAAAGATTCAGGAGCATTACACGTCCCAGCATTCGCGAAGCAGAACCCGAAATAGAACCTACGGCCCTAGTAGTTAAACCTTAGATTAAAAAATCTGAGAGAGCAACAAGTTCTGGATGAGTTGCTTTCTTATCAAATACATTTGCTCATTCTGAAATAAATTTCACAATAAGGAAATTAATCAATGAATTCGTTACAACTTGAGATTCAATTAAAAAATTTCAGCGAGTATCCTACCCCAAAAAAGCGTGCTACTTTAGATTTGACCCTCCGTAGTTTATCCCTTACCGTACTTAGCGACTTTTGCTTGCAAAATGAAACAATTAGAACGCTTTTAGGACACCAAGAGTTCCTATTTTTTTGGCAGGAAAAGATGGCCGGTATTAAGGTCAAAGGCCTACCGGATTTTAAATTCAAGACCACAGAAAGCCTTACTCCTATGGAAATAACCCTAGGCTATTTTAATTACCTACAGTCGCTAAGATATCCTGACAAAGCAACAAAGTTTATGCATCAAGCTTTATCCTTCCATTCTTTTCACGCTTTGGAAGCATTTTCTCAGGAACTAATCATTAACGTTGATCCTAATAATGAAGAAAGCATTTCATTGATGAGTTCAGCAATTTCTTTTTTTGAACAGGAGGCAGCTTGGCATGGCACCCCTGCTTATCTTCTGGTAGCCAAATTGTACTTCACATGGGCACTAACTCTTACCCATACAAACACTGAACTCGTTTCGATTGCCTATATAATGACACTAAAAAACCTAGAATTTGCAAAACTATTAGAAACTGAATCAGCAAATGATTTAAACAATGCCTATTTTGGGCTAAGCCTAGCAAAGAATAATCCTTTTTATTTCTCTTCTATAGAGGATATCCGCATCGCCTGTATCAAACAAGCGTGTGATTATCTTGAGATAGCAGATACTAATAGGGCAACCTATTCTGCACGTTTTCAGAAACCAATCAGAATGAAAAAAGAAATGCCTAGCCATGAAGCTTTGTCAGCACTGCATCAAGCGATTTTAGCGGATTTCGCTCATACTTTAAGAACTATATTCAAACGAAGTGAATTGGAAAGCAAAAATGCTTGGGGAGAAACCCCACTACTCTTCGCTATACGACACAACAAAATAGATAGCATCCGTTATTTATTGTCCCTTGGCGCTGATTTTACTCAAACTGATTCTCACGGAATTAGTGCATTCAGGCTTGCTTTGGAAACAGAGCACTTAGGCATAGCAAGGTTATTACTCAATAAAGCACCTCAATTCATAGAACAACATGATATCTTCTCTGTCGCAGAAAATGGGTCTAGCAAAACTCTAGATGCCTTGAAGAAAATACCTACAGAAAACGAACTGAAAACTCTGGAACAAGCTTGTCTAAAGAATGATAATCAAAGCATTCAGAAATTATTAGAGAAAGGACTTAGCCCTGACATCATTATTTCTTCGGGAAAAACAGGATTAGCGCAGCTATTTTTAACAGGAAATAATGAGGGTATTGAATTATTAATGAAGCATGGTGCCTCACTCTCCCTTCTAGATGCTCAAGGAGAAACAGTTTTGTTTTCTCTTATGAATGTCTTCTCCTCTCAAAAAGAGAATCGTGATATTACATATTATTTTCGCTATTTTATTGCCCTAGGTGCAGATATTAATGCACAAAATAATATGGAGGAAACATTACTCATCCAAGCTGTAAAACGTAATGATATAGAAGCTGTTTCTTTCTTGCTACAACAGGATCAGGTTAATTTACAGAAACAAACTAAAGAAGGCCTTTCGGCTTTGGATTATGCAAAAAAACTCCAATATCCCTCCCTGGTTTCTCTTTTGAATACACAAGGAGAAAAAATCTCACAGCAGAAACAGCTAGATATATATGATACAGCTTACAGCATTATGAGCTTTTTTGGCTTAAAAACTAATTCATCCACTACAAGCAAAGAGACATCCTGCTCACTACAAACTACCCTGATCAAATAGTACAACACGGCAAATTCTTAGAAATTTACGGGTTGCATTAATCATTAATATCCAAGTATATATATAATACTGGTGCTAACATTTTACTTCCTTATAAAATTCAGAACAGCAGAATGTCTCTTGCACTAGTGTGTTTCAATTTTTTATCAACAATCATTTTATACAAGCTGAAGTTAGATTTGCCGCCACTTGGATTTTGTGAACATATTAACAAGGATGCATATGAAAAACGCAAAATTATTACAGCGTCGTCTATTTGTGTTAGATATTGATGAAAATCTCGCAAGCATTCAATTAGATGAAGATAAACCACACAATTTGTCAAAAAGTGCCGAACGAAGCTTAAGCAAAAGCTCTTCAGGTATAATCAATGAACCAGAATTAACTCCTGGGCTGTTATGGAAAAAAGCCACTGCATTTAGAAGACAAGAATGGAAAACATTTTTTGAAAAAATTATTGCGATCAATGAGCGCTATAAAAAGCAATCACATGATGATATTCCATTGATCTCTATTATTTTTTTGACCAATGCCTCTTATGATGGCGAAAAATTTATTAACAATGTTTTTAAACATTTTTTTGGAGAAAAATTAACAAGCCAATTGGTTCCTGATCTTGATGGATTTTATAATAGACAAAATCAAATACAAGAAATTAAGTATCTTGATAAAAGTGATTACCTTGAGTACCTTTTTCCTCACTTACAAAATAAATTCGCCCTTAGCAATCGATCGCAAATAATATTAATTGATGATGCGCAAATAAATATTTATGGTGCTAAACAATATGGTTTTTCTGCAATTCACCACCCCTCTAACCCCAGCCAAAGACCATCTTTTTTTACTTTTACCGCACATGGTGCTCAAGTGTTTCAACAGATGCATCAAATGCTTAAGGAAGCTGAAGATTTCGTCTATTTATTAGAAAAAAACAAACTTATTTGCTAAAAAATTGTGTCCAGCTCTTCCAACGTCACCTTCCGCACAAAAGCGGGAGGTCTCATTGCTAGGAACCTCAGCTTGCAGTATAACGCTTTAGCGTATGATTTTAAGAATCTTCGAGATTATTATATCAGATAACACCTGTAAGATGATTAACACTATTCATTACCTGAATTAACAATTGCAAACGTGTGCGTCCTTGAAAAAAATTAATATCCAATTTATATGCAGCATGAATATACTTAACTCGGTGATTTGGCCAGGACTTTAGATCTATATTAAAAGCAATAGCATCTACTTGTTGTTTACTTTGCGTTTCAATTAAGGTCATTTTTAAATGATTCTTTCCCACTAAACGCTGCTCAAGAACCTCAAAAATATTATCAAAGATAGGTTCAGCAAATTGCTGGCCCCATGGTCCAGCCTGTTGTATTAACTGAGCAATCTCAAGCGTCAATTCATTGGGCTGCAATGGACCATCAGTGAGTATTTCGCCTTCGCATTGAGATAAATCAATATGTCGACCCACTTCTAAAACAAATGCCTCACGAAAAGCCCCAAGAGAGTTGGGATGAATACTTAAACCAGCAGCCATAGCATGCCCACCAAATTTCTTAATGAGGTCAGGATGATCTTTATCTATTGCAGCGAGTACATCTCTAATATTTAAATCTGAAATAGAACGTGCTGAACCTTTTAATTCATCATCACTCACTGCAGCAAAAGCAATAACTGGACGGTGATAGCGCTCCTTCATCCGCCCGGCCAAAATACCAATCACTCCTTGATGCCAGGTTTTATCAAAAAGACATAAAGCAATAGGTAAATGAGTACTGTTATAATCAGCATCAAGAGCAAGTTTTTCCAAAACAAGTAAAGCTTGCTCTTTCATTTCGACTTCAATTTGTTTTCTTTCTTCATTGAGTTCATCTAATTGCTGACAATAGTTTCTTGCTTGTTGCTCATCCGTGCTAATTAAGCATTCTATTCCCAAGGCCATATCATCTAATCTTCCTGCAGCATTGAGTCTTGGTGCAATAGCGAACCCTAAATCAGACTCTCTTAATCGTGCATATTCACGCCCCGATACTTCAATTAAGGCTTTAATTCCCACACGACCTAGATCTTGGCGTATTCTTGCCATCCCTTGGTTTACCATAATGCGATTATTTTGATCTAGTCCAACCACATCAGCAACTGTTCCTAGAGCAACTAAATCCAAAAAACTTGCCATATTCGGCTCGGCAATATTCATTTTATGAAACCAATTGGTATTAACCAAATGTCTACGTAGAGCCAACATTACATAAAAAATAACCCCAACTCCGGCAATGGATTTGCTAGGAAATTGGCAACCCGGCTGATTAGGATTCACAATCGCACAAGCATTAGGAATGGTTTCTGCAGACAAATGATGATCGGTAATTAAAACATCTATGCCTAGTTGATTCGCTCTTTCAACCCCATCAAAACTCGCAATGCCATTATCTACAGTAATAATAAGAGCTGGCTTCCACTTGCTAGCGACATCGACAATTTGAGGAGTTAAACCATAGCCAAACTCAAACCTATTAGGCACTAAATAATCAATAAACTGGGCTCCCATTGCACGTAAAGCAGTAATAGCAAGTGCGGTTGAAGTCGCTCCATCGGCATCAAAATCACCAATAATTATAATACGTTGCTGCTCATGTAACGCTTTTTCCAATCGTAAACACGCAGCATCAATTCCCTTTAAAGTATCAAAGGGTAATAAAGCCTGTAGTTGCTTATCCAATTGAGATACTTCGGTGATGCCCCGAGAAGCAAAAATACGCTTAAGAACTTCAGGCACATTAGGTATACTGAGTGAATGTTTTGGTTGCACGCGCGGTTTAATAAGCATGGATAAGTTTTCTCCATAAATGAACAAGCCAGCCCTTAGAAAATTGAATATAAGCAGCATTATTCCAATACCAATGAACTGTCATTTTTTTTAATTCTTCTTGGTGTTGTTCACTGAGCATAGAAAACTCGGTGAGCAAGAAAATTTTATAATCCTTAAGTACCAATGAAGAGTGATACAAACTCACGTTTGCTCCACAAATTTTTGCCCAAGGTAAAAATTGTTCATCAGCACAAATAGCAATTGTTTTTTTATTCTTAAGTAATGCATTTCCCCAAACCCATAATCCATTAATTAAAGAGTCATTAGGTCTAGACGCAAAAAGCATTTGGCATTCAGTTAAGAACTTTTGCCAATACATTGTATTATCTAATTGTGCTAATTCAGGCATTAATGATTGATTCAATAAATGCTGTACTGGTTTAGCGCGTAAAAAATACTTTTTATCATTATAAAACAACCATGTTTCTGGATTATGATAATGAAGAATTTTACCTTCCTTAGCAAGATATTGCGACAATAATTCAAACCATAATTTAGCATCACTCTCTTGAATTTGCAGATCTTTACCGCAAGCAGTAATCATAGCGTCATTATGGGTTGCTATCCAATGAATGGGGCTCAAAACAAACCACTCACCTTCGAGGTGATGGTATTGCCTTAACAGATCAGCAAAAGGTGGATCAGAAGGATCATAATCAAGACAACGTAAAAAATTAAGTAGCGCATTTCCCTCTGAAGTTAATAATTTCGCACGATCTGGAATAACGTTACATTCTGAGTCAATCACTACATACATACTTGGGAGACCTTAATCAGTCCGTCTTTTTTAAATAATGCTTTTATATTTCTTAACGCTTGACGCATACGATCTTTGTTTTCTATGAGGCCAAAACGAACATAACCATCTCCTTGTTGACCAAATCCTATCCCAGGCGATACTGCAACATGTGCTTCTTGTAATAAGTATTTACTAAATTCAAGTGAACCCATGTGCTTATAATGAGAAGGAATAGGAGCCCAAACAAACATAGTTGCCTTGGGGTGTTCTACCACCCAGCCTAGTTCATTTAAACCATCACAAAGAATATTACGACGTTTCTCGTAAAGATCTCTAATTTCTCGTACACAGTCATCAGAGCCTTCTAATGCAGCAATTGCTGCAACTTGAATGGGTGTAAACGTCCCATAATCCAAATAAGATTTAATTCGAGTAAGTGCGGCAACAAGTTCTTCATTACCACAAGCAAAACCAATACGCCAACCTGGCATATTATAAGATTTAGACATTGAATAAGTTTCAATTGCTATATCTGTAGCACCAGGGACCTGTAATATTGAAGGTGCTTTGTATCCGTCAAATACAATATCTGCATAAGCTAAATCATGAATCACCCAAATTTCATGTTTTTTTGCTAAATCGACTATTTGCTCAAAAAAAGCGTAATCAACACAATGAGTACTTGGATTAGCAGGAAAATTAATCACTAAAGCCTTAGGCTTAGGCAAACTTCTATTGATTGTATCTTCCACGGAGGCTAAAAATTGTGTTTCGTTTATTAGTGGAATTTGTTTTACGTTGGCTCCAGCAATAATAAATCCATAAGTATGAATAGGATATGCAGGATCAGGTACTAAAATCGTATCACCAGGACCACTAATTGCCAATGCTAAATGTGCTAATCCCTCTTTTGAACCAATGGTTGCTAGTATCTGTGTTTCACTATTTAAACGTACATTATAATTACGTTCATACCAAGAAGCCATTGCTCGCCTTAACCTCGGAATTCCTTTAGACATGGAGTACCGGTGAGTATCGGGTCGTTGCACCGCTTCGATCAACTTATTTACTATATGAGGAGGTGTTGGTTGATCAGGGTTCCCCATTCCAAAATCAATGATATCTTCTCCACGCGCTCGCGCCTCTGTTTTTAATTGCGTTAATGTGTTAAAAACATAGGGGGGTAAGCGGTTAATTCGTGGAAATTGATTCATAATATCTACCTCTGTAGTATACTCACAACCACTATAACTCAATAAACCTTCCAAAACTATGAATATCAATTTAGAAGAATCAGAACCACATGCGGTGCAAGCTTATAGTAATAACAAAATTCAGATTAATTCCATTATTTACGAGAAAAGTTTCATTGTTTCCAAAACAAAAATCATCAGTGAGCTATCCATCGAAAATATCCAAGAAATTGATGAAGTCTACATGAACTTATTAACGCAATTCAAACCGGAAATTATAATCATTGGCCATGAAAATACCGGAAAACTGCCGTCTTTGTCAATTATGAATCAACTTGCACAACAACGAATTGGAATTGAATTTATGTCAATCGGCGCAGCCTGTCGTACTTACAATATTTTATTAAGCGAACATCGGGCCGTTATTGCAGGTTTTATTTTTTGAATACAGCCTTGGAAATTATGTAAAACTCGGTTTACTGCTTCATTAGTGATCTTATAACCATTCTGCAAAATCAATAGTTGTTTTTTTTCCAACGTGATCATAATTTTTTTCAATCCAAAGACTTGCTTCCTGTCTTCCTAAGTCACGCATAGCCACTAAAAACTCCCAATCAGGGGTATAAACCGTTGATAAGGGAAAATCTCGTAAGTCTTCATCAGCACGAATACAATGCATAAATATCTTTTTATAGTTTTTTTCATATTCTTTTTTCAATTGTCCTTTCGTGATCAAGCTGCTGACAAAAGCTACAGCACGCATTTCACGCATCAAAGAAGAGTTAAAGGATACTTCTCTTACTCGAGAATCAATTTCTGCTGGAGTTTTTGGAATGTTGTTACGAACGATTGGGACTGTATGAAAAATCAAAATATCTCTGCAGCTTGTTTGATATATTAAGGGAAAAATGGCAGGATTACCTAGGTAACCACCATCCCAATAAAATTCTCCATTGATTTCAATTGATTGATATAATTGGGGTAAACACGCGGAAGCTAAAAGAGTATCTATAGATAATTCATTATTGTCAAAAATGCGTATTTTACCAGTTTGAACATTAGTAGCACATATAAAAAGCTTAATAGCACTTTTATTTTTGATTTGCTCTATATCAATTATCTTTTCTAAAACATTTCGAATGGGATGAAAATTAAAAGGATTAAATTGATAGGGAGAAAAAAGGCTCGCTATTGAATTAAATAAATAAAAATTAAGAGGCGCTTTTAAGAAAGGCTCTATAAAGCAATCAAAAGGAGATTTTGCTGTAATGCCAAACGTTTTTCCATAATCACTCATCGCATGCCAAAAATCATGCAATAATTGTCTAGCGCCCTCTTCCTTTCCCTGCAAAAAACCATATGCAAGAACAGCTGCATTCATGCTGCCAGCACTTGTTGCTGAAATACCTTCGATTGTAAACAATTTTGATTCAAGAAACTTATCTAATAAACCCCAAGTAAAAGCACCATGAGCACCACCACCTTGAAGGGCAAGATTTATTTTTTTTCTTTTAGGCATTTCAATCTCCCTATTAATAGGATGAAACTTTCTCTGTCCTTAAGTTAACCTTGGTTATAGATAGGTGATAGAATCATTATCTCGAGCCCTTTCGGGATGAATGGCTCTAAATAATGACTAGATCCTCATTTTAAATTTCGTGGGGATATATCAGTTCGAGACGATGCTCAGGCATTCCCCAACTTAAGGAAACTATCCTTATTCCTATGTGCGGGATCCGGAAATCCCACACCATCGGATCCGCGGACATACCACGGGACATCGAAAGGATGTATCTGAACAAACTCTCTCCACTTCCTCTTAACCTAACTCAAATAATCTTCAACCACAGTACCATAAGGTAATGTTAAATCTGTAACAAAATGAACTACGGATACAATTTTTTTAACGGGTAACTCTGCAATGGGAGCTAATGCATGGGGATGCAATTCCAAACTACCAGGACCAGTCCAAGCACCTTTGACCGTTACATCTTTTAAATAGGTTCGAGTCAATTGATTTACTTCAGGAGTACCATCAACACCTGGTATATTTTTTAAAAGAAAAGTGGGTTTTTTCAATGAATCCAATACGGTTTTTTGATCGATTTCATGATGTTTATACCCCATAGTAGCTGTAGCAATCCGCAAACTGCCATAATTTAATAAACCAATAAGCACATCCTCTTCAACAAATAATTTAGGTTTCGCTAATTTTTTAGGAAACCCCCAAATTTCTCGGCCACCCGCAATAGGAGCATGACAATCAAGAAACATAGAGATAGTGAATCCCCCTTCCTCACCTTTATAACGGACAGGAATCACTTGACCCGATTCCGTATAATCTCCAAAACCTGTTGAATCCGGCATCCTGATAAACTCAAACTTAACAAAAGGTTCAAGCAGCTCTAGACCAGGAGGCAGAATATCTTCAAGCAATTCAGGGAAGGTTTCATAGGTAATAATGAAAAATTCGCGATTAATAAACCGGTAAGGCCCTGCAGGATACGTTCTAATCCAACGTGGTGCAGGCATATCAAACTCATTGACCATCTTTGATTTTTTCATTGATTTCTTCCTTTAAAGTTTCTTCCTTATCCAAAGTATAATGCTATCTCAAATATTTTTTATTCTTTAATTCACTTATTTGTTGTTATCTGTAGTAAAACTTATCTGCCACGCTAAAAAAGCTTCGAGGCAGAATAAACGCCCTCTAGCCGAACGAGCGATGGTAATAATTCATTTCTTACTCCAAACTCATATTAACTTGCTATAAATATTTCGTAATAAAACTCTAAAATCTGATGAACAAGCGTAAGAAAAACTTAATGTTATCCATCATACAATGTACCTAAAGACGTTTCAAATTTAGGTTTATTCATATGTTAAAAATCAAAGAAGTTATCTTTTCTAGTCCAACGTCTGGTGAGACTGACTTATCCTTGTATCGGATTAAAAATGGAAATCGACCACTTATCATAGCTACAGGACAAAATGATCCTTATCGAGTCGACAGAATGTTAAGCTATATATCAAACTTGATGCAATCAACAGTAATAGAACACTCAAAAAATGTACTCGAAAATAAAGCATTGGGTGATAACAGCGAATTAATTCATAGGGAAAATTTCTCCATGCTCAGCAAAGGAATACAAATAACCCCCTGAGATGCTCGATAAAATAGTAAGTATATACCCAGAGCGCACTAAAAATACGATTAGAGATGATTAATCAAGAGAAAGCAGCACTGAGTCAACTAGTAGTGTTGCAAGCCCACTATTAGTACAAATTCCCAATCATGAAGTTGCAGCAATAAAGGTTAATGCAGATAATAGTCAAACGTTTGATAAATTCATTTCTAAAACAATTATAGAATATAAAATAAAAAATAAAGTTGCGCTTTCACACGCAAAACAAACGATAGAAAACCAATTATTTGACTATTACTTGGACAAAATAAAAGCAGATCAACTTTCTGAGATAAATGGATTACGACAAAAATTTATCGATGGCACTTTTCCCAAACAAGCAATTTTTGAAGCATTCAAAGATACCCCTGACTTCCAAAGAAAAGTAATAAAACATGAACTGATATTACAAACACAAAAAGAGATAGCTGCATTGAAACTGAAAGTAGAATTTAAGGAACGATTGAAAGAGACTAAGGACAAAGAGATACCCAACTCAGAGGGAGAAATCATCCGACTAAGGTAAAATCACGTGCTTTGAAAAACGAGATTATACGGCACATTTTTACTATAAAAAACGCAGGCTGAAGGATTATGAATGGTACTTTTCTGAAGTACCAGTTAATCAAATTTGATTTACAAAATAACGCCATTTAGAATTAAAATTATAGGTTCATCAATGGAGTGAAAAGACATGAATAAGCGTAAGCTACAAAATACTGCTGTGATTACAGCAGCTGTGAGCGCTTCGCTTCTTTCTATCTACACAAATACTGATTGGTTTTCTGCAGAACATGGGCATGTAGAACTTGAAAGGTGCTATGAAATAGTACGTGCAGGTAAAAATGATTGTGCAACCTCGAAACATTCTTGCGCATCACAAGCAATAAAAAATAATGATCCAGAAGAGTTTATCATGTTGCCTAAAGGATTATGTGAGCGAATCCTTGGAGGTAAAAGTGCTTAAATATGATCAATTACCGGCCCGTGTTAAAAATGAGATACAAGCACAACAATATCAAAGTGAGTTACTGGTAGGAGGAGTACAACTAGGTGTAGTAGTATTGTTGATGATTATTAACTGCTTAACTCCTGTAGGTTATACCCCAAATGCTCCCGTACATTCCGCTTCATTGGGTTTATCACTATTTGCTATTCTGATAATAACAAGATTATGGTTTGCCTACACAAATCAATTAACGCATTTAGCGCTTGGAGCATCAATAATCATAGAAATGCTATTATTGCTATTTATTATCTGGACCTATTACTTACAATATCAAACCTCACCAACAATTAATTTAAAAAATACCCATATTAACTATGTTTACATTTTAATTGCTCTACGTGCTCTACGTTTTGAACCAGAATGGGTACTACTTTCTGGTTTAACCGCAATTATAGGCTGGAGTGTTATTATTTGGCAAACTTTGATAAGTACGGGTATGAATGTAATTACATGGGATTATGTCACTTATGCCTCTACGCGAAGTGTCTATTTAGGTTCTATTTTTGATGTGCTTTTATCAATTTTATTAGTTACAATTATCTTATTTTTAGTGCTTGAGCGCGCCAAAAAAATATTATTCCAAGCGGTAGAACAAACCAGTGCGGCAAAAGATTTAGCACGTTTTTTTGATACAGGCGTTGTCAAAAAAATAACCTGCTCCGACTCCTTATTGCAAGCCGGTTATGGCGAAGTCCGACAAGCAGCCATAATGTTTACAGATATGCGAGGTTTTACTAAAGCATCAAATACCCTCTCACCCAGCGATTTAATTAGGTTACTTGGAGAATATCAACGTATTCTTGTACCCATTATCCAAAAACATAATGGAAGTATTGATAAATTTATGGGTGATGGAATTATGGCAAGCTTTGGAGCAGTAGCCCCTTCCCACACTTATGCGGCGGATGCGCTAAGAGCGGCAGATGAGATCCTCTCTGTGCTGCCTTCCTGGAATGAAAAAAGACAAAAAGATAAGGAAATTGTTATTGATGTCGGTATAGGGCTTGCAGTAGGTGAAATTGTTTTTGGGGTTATAGGGAATATAGACAGGCTTGAATATACTGTGATTGGAGAAACAGCAAACTTAGCAGCAAAATTGGAAAAACATAACAAAATAGAGCATTCAAAAGGATTAACTACGGAGTTCTCATTACTTGAAGCCTTAAAGCAAGGGTATAAAAAAACTGAAGAAATAATTGAACTTAAATCAAGACTGGTAGCGGGAGTGAATAACTCTATAGATTTAGTTGTTCTTGGTAAGTAGGCATTATAACCCTATTTTAATAGGTGTTAGAGGCAAACTCTATTTTCCACATCAAGTGATTTTTTCGAATAAATTGCAGTGCTGCATGTACATCAAAATCTGGATTTATTTCATAAACGGTTTCATAAGCGTGAATTAATGAAAGACGATTTTGAAGGGATATAAAAAATCGAAACATGTCTTGAGAGATCCAGTGTACAGTTACACGATGATATTGTCTTGAGATAACCGCATAACACGCCACTGGCTGCAAATTGATATTCTGTTTTTCGTCCGGCATCTCAATTAAATTAACAATCTCTTTTAATGAATAAGGTGACGAAAATAAGTAAACAGATGGATTAAAAATCAGGTATATTTCTTTTGAAAATGCTAATTTTTTTGGCCATTTTAAAGGATTAATAAGACTAAAATTTGAGGCACGATAACTCATATGCTTCAGCCATTCTAACTCCGCTATATCAGACAAATAAATAAGATGCTGAATCGGCTCAAAACAGTGTAAAAACCGAGGGAAGCTTGCTCCCCAATCATCAAGGCAGTTAGTGATAGGCAGATTTTTCTCCTCTCGACAAAAAATAGCCGCTAAGTTATCCGCACATTCTTTCCCAACTAATTTCCAAACAGCAGGAAAGGTTATTTCTAAAGCACGATATAGATTTTGAAAAATGTTATTTCGGTATATGTTTAATCGAAACTCTGGAGCTATCGCGCTCTCCCGAATGTTTTTCATAAACCCAATATCATTGCTATTGAATATTGCTTTAGCAAAATCGTTCTGTATTTGCTTCATCGTTGATATAATAGGCCGCTTTTTTTGCCTCATTCAATAAAACCTCCAAATCAGGTATGTCCCTATCCCATTCCAGCAAAGATGGAACAATACCTATGTACCTTATAGCATAACGATATAATTCCCACACTTCCGGGCAGACAGAGTTATCATGTGTATCTAAAAGCAAATGATTCATGTTATCTTGTGTATGTACTGAGTGTCCTGCCAGATGAATTTCTTTTATTGCTTTTTGTGGAAGAGTTTGTATGTATTGATAAGGGTCCCAATTATGATTAAAACAAGAAACGTAGAGATTATTTACATCCAATAGAATTTGCACATCTGTACGTTTGACTAATTCTGCTAAAAACTCAGCTTCTGAATAGCTGGAAGTTCGATATTCGAAATAAGAAGAAGGATTTTCAATGAGCAAAGTTCTTTGTAAATAATTTTGAACTGTATCAATATTGTTAGCAATAGCTATTAAATTTTCTTCATTATAAGGAATAGGTAATAAATCAGGAAGATAGAACTGTCCAGTATTATTCCATGCTAAATGATCTGAAAGCAAAATAGGCTCAAATTGACTGAGTAGCTTTTTAACTCTCTTTAAATGATTCTTACATATACCCTGTACTGATCCCAGGGACAAACCAACACCATGAAAACTTAGAGGATAAAGCTCACGAATCGAGAATAGAATATCAAGCAGCGGCCCACCATGAATCATAAAGTTTTCCGTATGAACCTCTAACCAATCAATTTTAGGCTTTTCCTTAAGAACTTGATAATAGTGAGGCTCTCTTAAACCAATGCCTATTTGATCACCGTTTATTCGCATGATTTTTAAAATAGAGTTGCTTGATTAATTAGAATAACCGTTCTATATTTTCATTACCACAATTTATATTTTAAACAAAGAGTTATAAGTTAATCATTTGTGTAAATATATTTACGATATCAAAATAATATAATGATTAAAAGGAATTCAAATCATGAGCATTAAAACTACTATAGCCAAGTCTTTTATATCTACAGGATTTGCTTTATTTTTACCGATAGCAGTAAATGCAGCAGTACCTCAATGGGAAATTGTCCCTGATGAAAGTCAATTGACTTTCACTGCAACACAAAATGGTGCTCCAGTAACCGGTCAATTTAAAACATTTACTGGGACTATTTTAGTTGATCCTAATGACTTAACACACAGCAGCATAGACATAATTGTCGATATTAACTCAATAAGCGCTTCTTATTCTGAACTAAAGAGTACTTTACTTACTCCAGATTGGTTTAATCCCAAAGTTTTCCCAAAAGCTGAATTTAAATCAAACCAAATCGAAAAAACGGGTGACAACACGTATAAGGCAGTAGGTACGCTTACTATTCGTGATAAAACTGAACCAGTAACTTTGAATTTTACTGGAGATCAATCTGACCCTAATAAAGGAGTTGTTACTGGAAATACGGTCATTAAAAGAACTCAATTTGGTGTTGGTCAAGGAGATTGGTCAAAAACCGATGAAATCAAAGATGAAGTAACAGTTAACTTTAAAGTAGTAGGTGTTAAAAAATAAAATCGTGTATTGCCGTCCTAGCACAGCATTATTGCGTCATAAAAAAAGGTTGGGCCATGGCCCAACTTAGAAATATCGAGAAACTGAGATGTGTAGAAGGTTCAGCTGTCTTACATTTGCCTTCGTGCTTCCAAAACATTAGGTATTTGTTCTAGTTTTGTTAATAAACGAGACAAACTACTTAGACCATCTACATCAACAGTTAAAGTAATATAAGCCATATTTTCTTGTTTATTGCTTTGAGTTTGTAACGCATAAACATGGGCCTTTTCATTTGCCAGTAAAGAAGTAATGTCTTTAAGTAATTCGGAACGGTCAAACGCTTTAATAAGGATATCCACTACGTAATTCTCACGAGTAGCACTTCCCCAGCTTACTTGTAAAAAACGTTGTTTTTGTCGCTCACTAGCATGAATAATATTAGGACAGTCCTGTCTATGCACTGATACCCCACGTCCTATAGTAATATACCCCACTACTGCGTCTCCTGGAACAGGTTGGCAGCATCGTGCCATAAAGGTCAACAAATTGCCTACACCTTCAATGCGTAAATCACTTCCCGTAACTTCAGGTTTTGAGTGGGGTTTGACAAATCGTTCCAAATTAAGCTCAGATGGCGTAGGAGGCGCGATTTTGCTAATAATTTGTCCTATCTTAATATCACCACGCCCCAAGTTTGCATACAGATCATCTAATTTTTTGAAATGCAGCATCGGAGCAACTTCATTTAATTTATCCGATTTTATTCCTAAAGATTTTAACTCTTTATCTAATAGTTCACGACCTTCTTGAACATTACGGTCGTAATCTTGCATTTTAAACCAATGTAACACTTTGGCTTTAGCTCTAGATGTTTTTAAATAATTTAAGTGGGGATTAATCCAGTCACGTGAAGGTTTAATTTGTTTTCCAGTTAAAACTTCTACTCGATCACCTGTTTTCAATTGATACGTTAAGGGTACTATATGGCCATTTATTCGTGCACCACGACATCGATGGCCTAAATCACTGTGCACATGATAAGCAAAGTCCAAAGGAGTAACACCATGAGGTAAATCAAGAACATCTCCATCAGGAGTAAAAACATAGACCCTATCCTCAAGAAATTCAGTAGTGCTGCTTTCAGGAACTCCCCTATTACTTGCCATTTCCCGGTGCCAAGCCAATACATCACGCAGCCATTCAATTTTACGCTCATGACTTTCTTTTGGCTTACCGCCACCTTCTTTATATTTCCAATGTGCAGCGACACCCATTTCTGCTAAATCATGCATATGAAACGTTCTGATTTGAACTTCAAAAACCCTGCCTTCTGGACCTTGAACTGCTGTATGCAATGACTGATAGCCGTTAGGTTTAGGATTAGTAATGTAATCATCAAACTCTGCAGAAATTTGCTTCCAAAGCGTATGCACCATACCTAATACTTCATAGCATTGAGGTTTGGTGTCAACAAGTACACGTACTGCAGTAGCATCATAAATTTCATCAAGAGAGACATTCTTACGTGTCATTTTTTTGTAAATACTATGAATATGTTTCGAGCGCCCATAAACTGCAAAATGCTCTATACCACTTGCTTTAATTTGCTCATTCAATTGAGCAACAATAGCATCAACAAAACTATCTCGTTCCAACCGCTTTGCTTTCAGACCTTTTGCAATTGCTTTATAATCATCCGGATGTAAATAACGAAATGCAAGATCTTCCATTTCCCATTTAATAGCCCCTATTCCAAGCCGATTGGCCAGAGGAGCATATATTTCCATTGCCTCCGTAGCTAATTGTTTACGTAACTCTTCAGATAAATGCGAGGCCGTTCTCAATACGCATAAGCGTTCGGCAAGTTTAATCAACACAGCACGAACATCATCAACCATCGCTAATAACATTTTACGAATATTATCAATTTGCTGTTTATTTTGTGGATATTTGTTCAAAGCCTGAAAACTGTGCATAGCGCTCATACGCTCTATACCCTTGACCAACTTTGCAATGTTAGGACCTAATTGCTCAGAAACATCATCAACTGATAAGTCAGCATAATGCACATTTTCAAAAATAATGGCTGCAGCAAGCGTCTCCTGATCCACTTCAAGATCTGCAAGCAAATCAGCCATAGATAACCCTTGTTGCAAGCAAGACTGGCCTGTTTCTGTTGCATGTTCTTGCCCTGCCAATTGGCTTAATGTACATGCAGCACGAATGAGCTCGAGATTATCCAAATAGCCTTTTGCGCTTAACTGATGAAGCCATAAACCCACATCAATGCTGCCATCGGCACATAATGGAATAGTGTCCTTTACTCTAACCATAAATTTTACCCTTTCTCAAACATCGCAATTGATTCAACATGAGCGGTATGAGGAAACATATCCATTACTCCCGCCTTTATCAATACGTAACCTTTTTGATTCACTAAAATATCTGTATCACGTGCCAATGTTATAGGATTACATGATACATAAACAATACGTTCTGGATTGAGTAGATCAATTTGCTTCACAATTTCAAGCGCTCCCGATCGAGGAGGATCAATTAATATTTTGTTACATGGCTGCTGTACCAGCTTCTTTACTTCATTGACATCATCTAAATTAGCAGCATAAAAATCCACATTTGAAAGATCATTTTTTTTGGCATTCATGGATGCTCTTTCAACCATAGTTTTACTGCCTTCTACACCGAGCACTTTGGAACAAAATTTAGCCATTGGAAGTGAAAAATTACCCAACCCACAGAATAAGTCTAGCACTATATCGGTACTTTTTAAGTCCATCAGTTGTAATGCAAGAGTGACCATAGAACGATTTAACATTGAATTAATTTGCGTAAAATCAGTTGGATGAAAAGCAAATGAAATTTGAAAGTCAGGTAAGTGATAAGCTAAATACTCATTAGAATTCGGAGGATAAAAACAATAAACGCTGTCTGGACCGCCAGGCTGAAGATAAATTTTATAATGATACTCTTCAGCAAATTTTTTAATTTTAAATTCATCTTCAGAGGTTAATGGAGTTAAATTTCGAAAAATAAGAGCAATCTCATCATCTCCTGCTGCAACTTCAATTTGCGCAATGCAGTATTTATCTTCCATTGAGTCTATCAAATGTCTTAATGGCAAAATGTCTACATCAAGTTTTGCATTTAAAACAGAGCACTGAGTAATTTCAGTAATATACCGGGGATTATTGCGTTCTCTAAATCCAATCAGCGTAGCCTGCTTTTTTTCTACATGACGCACACTGAGTCGTGCTTTATTTCTATAATTCCAATAATTAGCCACTAAAGGTGACAAAACGGTTTGTGGCCTAGTACGACCATATCGTGATAATAAATCCAACAATTGATCTTGTTTGAAATGGATTTGTTCTTCTTGACTTAGATGCTGTAGCGAGCAACCACCACACATTACGTAATGAGGGCACTTAGGTGTAACACGAAGAGATGATGGTTCAAGAGTTTTTAGTAAGAACCCCTCATCAAAGTCTTTTTTTATCCTCGTATATTGGAATTCAACTAATTCACCAGGTAATGCTCCTTGAATAAAAGTTGCTTTACCCTGAATACGTGCTATCCCCTTTCCATCATGACTTAAATTATCAATTCGAGCAGTTTGCACAATTGGATTCGTTTTGGACTTAGCTCTTCTCATCAAAATATTCTCATTAATAAATCTTTTAGTCCCTTGAAAAAGCATCATCTCAGAAAACATCTCGATGTCTTTAACAGGTACAACGGGATTCAACTGCTCTGTACTTGATCATAATTGCTATCAAAATAGAGCTCTTTCAAAATAGTACAGGGTATCATAGGCACCAACTATTTGTCATGATAATTTGCCATAACAAAACCCATAATGCATAACATCATTACACTTTTCTTAACTCTCTTCGTTATCCACCACATTATCATAAAAATATAAAATTGTGGTTACCTATAAACGCAGGGTTGGTTAAAGTTTTGTCACTTTAAAAATGGACTTATTTATCAATAACTCATAGTTCTATTCACAGTGTTATCCACAGTTTTTGTGGATAACACTAAATAATTGCATCACTCTAAAATGCCATAAATTCAACATAAATGAAGCTATATAGGATATTTATTAGTAGTAATAAATATGTGAAAAAAGAGGTTATCTAAAAGTTATCCACAGGATAAACTTAAAGTGAACTAATTAGGGGGCTGGACATTTTATATAAAGAAAATATAAAAAAATAGTCTTGACATCATTTTTTTATAATTTTTTTATTAGTATTAGGTAACGACCCTATAGTTTTTAAATTCCAGCTTTAATAAAACTTTAGGAGTGTTACCTAAAAATGCAGCATTTTCTTCAATAAAATTGCATCTTCAACTTTATTATTATCCGTATAATATGCGGGTTTTATTTGGGCTTGTTCAAACCCCATGCTGTGATAAAGACTCAAGGCACTTTTATTGCTAGGTCTTACCTCAAGAACGACATATTCAATATGGGACAATTGAATAAATGAATTAAGTATATTTTGTAAAAACTTGCGTCCGTATCCTTGGGACTGAAAGGACTTTGCAATACAAAAATTTAAAATATGAGAACAATTATTACTAATTCTACAAATTATATAACCAACAATGATTGGCTTATCAGCGACATTTATTTCAAACACACGACAATCATAGCCAACACGAACACAATCCCTCAATATATCTCGGCTCCAAGGAGCAATATGGACATTTTTTTCAATTGCATAAACAGCGTCTATATCTGATTCAGTCATGCTGCGAATACATGTCATCCCTTGTACTCCTAAGAAAGTAATTGCTCGCCTGGGGGGAAAATCATTCTAAACCCAGGCTACAAAATGATAAAGTGTCTAAGACGCGCTATCCGTACTTTTCTTCTTTTTGGGCAAATAAAGATCTGTAATAGTTCCCTCAAATGCCTCTGCTGCTTGAGCAACAGTTTCGGAAAGCGTTGGATGAGGGTGAATCGTTAAAGCAATATCTTCAACGTCACAACACATTTCAATGGCTAAAGAGGTTTCAGCGATCAAATCTCCTGCGTTAACCCCAACAATTCCTGCTCCTAATATTCGCTTCGTATCTGGACAAAACAATAACTTTGTCATTCCCTCTTCGCGTCCCATACTCAGCGCACGACCACTGGCAGCCCAAGGAAAAGCGGCTTTTTCATAACGAATATTTTTTTCTTTAGCTTCTTTTTCAGTGAGCCCAGTCCATGCAAGCTCTGGATCTGTATAAGCAACACTCGCAATACATTTAGGATCAAAGTAATGTTTTTTTCCTGCAATAACTTCTGCGGCAATTTTTCCTTCTGGAATGGCCTTATGTGCTAACATCGGTTGACCTACAACATCGCCAATAGCAAAAATATGCGAAACATTCGTTCTTTGTTGATTATCTACGTTGATAAATCCTCGTTCATCGACTTTAACTCCGGCTTTTTCTGCATCAATCGCTCCACCATTAGGTTTTCTGCCTACCGATACAAGAACTTGTTGGAAACAAAGTGGCTTATCTGTTGCGTGCTCGCCTTCCATAGAAACATAAATACCGTCCTTTTTAGCTTCTACTGCAGTTACTTTTGTTTTTAAAAGGAAGTTAACCCCTTTTTTCTGCATTCGCTTTTGTAGAACATTTACTAAATCAGCATCAGCCCCAGGAATAAGTTGATCCATAAATTCAACTACAGTTACCTCGACTCCTAAAGATGAATAAACTGTAGCCATTTCTAAACCAATGATACCCCCACCTAAAACCAATAAACTACCTTTAATATCTGCAAGTTCTAATGCACCAGTAGAGCTAAAGATTCGTTTGTCTTCTGGGATAAATGGTAAGTTGATGGACTCAGAACCAACTGCAATAATCGCATTTTCGAACTCAACTTCTACTGCTCCATCTTTGGTAGTAACAGTTACTTGATGGGTACCCGAAAATTTACCAATTCCAGTAATTACTTCAACTTTACGTTGTTTTGATAAAGCTTTTAAGCCACCTGTCAATTTAGAAACTACAGAGTTTTTCCAAGCCACAATTTTTTTATTATCAAGTTTAGGCTTGCCAAAACTAACGCCTTGATCAGACATTTCATGAGCCTCTTCAACAACCTTAGCTATGTGAAGTAATGCCTTAGATGGAATACAACCAACATTTAAACAAACCCCACCAAGGGAATCATAACGCTCCACCAATACTACTTTTTTTCCTAAATCTGCTGCTCTAAATGCCGCGGTATATCCCCCAGGACCACTTCCTAACACGATGACATCTGTTTTTATTTGATTAGCCATTACAAGCCTCTTAAATTAGATATTATTAAAATCATTCACACATTGTAATTGAGGGTTCTCTGCCCCTTAATTGCAGTTTTTCCTCACAAATTACAGTAAAATTCGTCTTATATCACTTAAGCAATCACCAATAAAACGAGTAAAGCGTGCTGCTTCTGCACCATCAATAACTCGATGATCATAAGAAAGAGATAAAGGCAGCATTAATCTTGGTTGGAATGCACCATTTTCATAAACAGGTTTTATTTCTGAGCGAGATAAACCTAGAATAGCAACTTCCGGACTATTTACTATGGGGGTGAAAGATGTGCCACCAATGCCTCCCAAGCTAGAAATAGTAAAACATCCTCCTGACATATCCGTTGGCATTAAACCTTTATCTCGAGCTTTTGTGCTCAAACGAGTCATTTCAATTGCAATTTCTACAACACTTAATTGATCCACATTTTTAATAACAGGCACTACTAAACCATTTGGCGTTTCTACTGCAATTCCAATGTTGCAGTATTTTTTGTAAATAAGATTGATGCCTGAAGAATCTAAAGATGCATTAAATTGAGGAAACTCTTTTAAAGCTTTACTAACTACAGCGCAAACAAATGCCAATAGGGTCAGTCTATATCCTTTCTCCTTAGCTTTTTCCGTCTCAGATTTTCTAAACGCCTCAACATCAGTGATATCTGCTCTATCAAACTGAGTCACATGAGGTATAGTGACCCAAGAACGATGAACATTAGCTCCAGTGAGTTTTTTAATTTTATTCAGTGGCTTTGTCTCAATTTCACCGAACTGGGAAAAATCAATAATCGGGCTAGGTGGTATACCCAAAGTTCCAGCATTCGGTTGTACACTTAATCTTGCTTTTACAAAAGCTTGGACATCATCTTTAGTAATACGTGACTTACGTCCGCTACCCTGTACCTCAGTTAAATTTACGCCAAATTCTCGTGCCAATCGTCTTACAGCAGGACCTGCGGCTATAATTGTTGACTCTGTGCTTTCCGGAGCAACTTGAGTATGCCTAGGTATTTCTGGGGCAACAGCAGATTGCTGAGAAGTAGGGATCGTGTCTTCTTCAGTTTTAGTTTCATTGTCTTTAACTGCTTCAGTTTCATTTTCTACTGTAGCTATTAAAATTTCATCCCCTTCTGATACCTTATCGCCTACTTTAACACTCAGTTTAGTAATTTTTCCTGCAACCGGAGAAGGGATCTCCATGCTCGCCTTATCGGATTCTAATGTAATTAGAGGCATATTTATTTCTATTTGATCCCCAACCTCGACCATAACCTCAATCACATCAACCTGAGTGGCACCTCCGATGTCAGGAACTTTAACTTTTTTTTCAGTGCTTGTTTGCTTTTCATTTGATTTCTTTTCTTGTTCCTTTTTCGTTTCAGGCTGCTTCTCTTCTTTAGAATCTAATCCTTTTTTTTCAACAGCCGTAGATTCAGTTTCTTTAGCTGTTTCAGTTTCTTTTTCAACAGTAGCCAATAAAATTACATCTCCTTCCGATATTTTGTCGCCTACATTAACGCTCAGCTTTGTAACTTTTCCAGCAATCGGAGAAGGGATCTCCATGCTGGCTTTATCGGATTCCAACGTAATTAGAGGAGTATCTACTTCTATTTGATCTCCAACCTGAACCATAATTTCAATCACATCAACCTGAGTAGCGCCGCCAATATCAGGAATTTTAACTTCTATTTCTTTTGACATTTCATTCCTCAAATTTAGCCTAGGTAGAAATAAAGCAATTACCTAGGACAGATTGTTAATGCATCAGAACTCACGGATTACGGCGTTTGCCCTCTCCCGATTATTTAATTCAATTCTAATGATTAACCGGATTCAATTTATCAGGATCAATGTTATAGCGTTTCATTGCGTCCACAACCTTAGATTTATCAAGGTTTCCTTCAGCAACTAAAGCATTCAAAGCTGCCAAAACGATGAATTTAGCATCAACCTCAAAAAAATGACGCAACTGTTGACGTGTATCACTTCTTCCGTAGCCATCAGTTCCTAAAGTTACATAATGATTTGGAACAAAAGGACGAATTTGATCCGCATAAATTCTCATATAGTCAGTCGCGGCAATTACTGGACCAGGTCTACCCTTTAATTGTTCCACAACATAACATTTTTGTTCTTTTTCTTGGGGATGCATTGCGTTATAACGCTCTACAGCTAAGCCATCTCTTCTTAATTCATTAAAGCTCGTCACACTCCAAACATCAGAAGTCACAGAATAATCTTCTTTCAACATTTTTGCTGCTTGAAGGACTTCACGCAATATTGTTCCACTACCCATAAGTTGTACGTGATGTTTGGATTTTTTCTTGCTTGTTTGCAGTAAATACATTCCTTTTATAATGCCTTCTTCTACTCCTTCAGGCATATCTGGATGTGTGTAATTTTCGTTCATTACGGCAATGTAATAGAAAATATTTTCCTGCTTTTCATACATACGATACAGCCCATTCTGAATGATCACTGCAAGCTCGTATGCATAAGTAGGGTCATAAGAAACACAATTAGGAATGGTAGAAGCATACAAATGACTATGACCATCTTGATGTTGTAAACCTTCACCAGCAAGTGTTGTACGTCCGGCAGTACCACCAAGTAAGAATCCTCGTGCCTGTATATCTCCTGCTGCCCATGCTAAATCGCCAATGCGTTGAAAACCAAACATGGAATAGTAAATATAAAACGGAATCATCGCTAATTTATTCGAACTATACGATGTAGCTGCTGCGATCCACGAACAAAAAGCACCTGCCTCATTAATGCCTTCTTCTAAAATTTGTCCATCACGTGCTTCACGATAAAACATGACTTGCTCATGATCTACAGGAGTGTAAAGTTGACCAACAGGTGAATAAATGCCTATTTGTCTGAATAATCCTTCCATACCAAAAGTTCGACACTCATCTGGAACAATGGGGACGATTCGTGAGCTAATCTCTTTATTTTTCAACAAAACTGAAAGAATGCGGACAAAAGCCATAGTTGTAGAAATTTCTCTGTCTCCCAATCCCTTAGTAATTGAAGAAAAATCTTCTAAAGATGGGATTTTAAGAGAGTCTACTTGAGTAGATCGTGCTGGCAAATAGCCTCCTAAAAGCTCCCTTTGCTTTTTAATATACTTAATTTCAGGACTATCATCTGCGGGCTTGTAAAAAGGAATATCAGCAATCTTATCATCACTGATAGGAATGCTAAATCGATCTCTAAATACTTGCAGTTGTTCTACAGTCATCTTTTTTTGTTGGTGAGTAATATTTTGTCCTTCACCAGCAGCTCCCATGCCATAGCCTTTTATTGTTTTTGCTAAAATAACTGTTGGACTTCCTTTATGCTCAACTGCTTTAGCATATGCGGCATAAACTTTTTGCGGATCATGGCCACCTCTATTTAAGCGCCAAATTTCCTCGTCCGTATAATTTTCAATCATTTTCTTTAATTCGGGATAATGATTAAAAAAATGTTGCCTTACATAAGCACCATCATGTGCCTTATAAGCTTGATAATCTCCATCGACACACTCTTGCATACGCTTTTGCAACCAACCATCTTTATCACGAGCAAATAGTGGATCCCAGCGTCCTCCCCATATAACCTTAATTACATTCCAACCTGCCCCCCGGAATAATCCTTCTAATTCTTGAATAATTTTGCCATTACCTCGAACAGGACCATCTAAACGTTGCAGATTACAATTTATAACAAAAATAAGATTATCTAATTTTTCTCGAGCAGCAATACTTAAAGCGCCAACAGACTCAGGCTCATCCATCTCACCATCACCAAGAAAAGCCCATACTTTTCTATTCTCTGCTTTTATGAGTCCTCTATTTTCCAGATATTTTAAAAATCTTGCTTGATAAATAGCCTGTAAAGGCCCTAACCCCATTGAGACAGTAGGAAATTGCCAAAACTCCCCCATAAGCCAAGGATGAGGGTAAGATGATAAACCATCAACTTCAACTTCCTGTCGGAATTTGCTTAATTGTTTCTCTGTGAGTCGCCCTTCTAAAAATGCACGCGCATAGATACCTGGAGCAGAATGACCCTGAATATAAATTAGATCGCCACAGCTTTCTTTACTCGAACCTTTAAAAAAATGATTAAATCCTGTTTCATACAGGGTAGATGCTGAGGCATAAGAAGCAATATGTCCACCAAGTTCTGCTGCATATTTGCCGGCACGTAATACCATAGCCACAGCATTCCACCGAATTAGTGCACTAATTCGTTTAGCAAGCCCCTCATCTGGAGGCATTTGTTTTTCTTCGTGAATCTTAATGGTATTTCTGTAAGGTGTATTTATTGAGCTGGATAAGTTGACGCCTTCGGTGTTTGCTTTATTAAGAAGCTGTTTTAAAAGAAACGCTCCTCTTTCCGGACCATCATTGATCAATACAGCTTGCAGGGCCTCCAGCCATTCACGTGTTTCTACAGGATCCAAATCTAAATTATTTTCATTTGCCATGAAAGTGTTCCCCGAAATCTATTAAGTACAATTAGGTACAGCTTGTAATTTTTTTGGAATTACACCAGCACAACTTTGCTTACAAACATTCAAGTCTGACAAGCAGTCACAAGTTACTTTGCGGCATTGTAGTGGATCGCGATAAGAATTCAACTCACGCATCACTTTTTTGCCCTCAACTTTTCTTTCATGCACATATTTTTCAAAATCATTAGCAGCTGTAGTTTGAGATACAGCAGAACAAGTTGGGCAATTATCAATACAATTTTTCTTACAAAACTCAAAATGCTGCATACAGGTCATATTGCACTGCGCTACCACCCGTTCCTTAAGCACGTTTTGTCGCATTCCTTGACAACCCAATAGACTAAGTAATACAACACAGCACAATAATCGCAAAAAAAAGCTCATATAAATATCCGTTATAAGCTACATCCAAGAAAATAATGTAAATAAAGCAATAAAGACTAACATAACAATAATTGCATGCTCCACTAAACTTTCGGCTGCAGGCATGGATATTTCTTCCATGTCATTGCTTCTAACCGCTTGCAACCCGCAATCACGTAACATTTCGGAATTGATTTCTGGTTTTGCAAAAAGAAAACGAGTAAATAAAGAAATACCTCGTTGAAAATTCCCCACCAGTAAAAAAAGAATTACTGTAAGCCGTGCAGGTATCCATTCAAGCAGATCCGTGATTTCATTGGCTTGTTCATGAACAGTATTAAATTCTCGACATAAAGTAATCAAGCGGTAAGCTAGCGCTCCAATTGGCCCTGCAACAATGAACCAAAATACAAGAGAAAATAGCTGTCTGTTTGCACAGATAAAATAATCGGCTATTAACTCCTGATCACTTTTAACCTCTGAATGTGTGATTGGATAGAATATATTTTGAGGTCCAAGACAGTAGAAAAAAATTACAATACTTAAAAGCAATCCCATTAAACCAAAAAAAATAGAGTGCAATAATAAATAGAGAATTAATGCCAGCAGTAATAGAGGTATTACTATTAAAGCCAGGAGCGCCCAAGGATTAACAAAAAAACTATTCTTATCTGCTCTACTTTTTATCTTTTGATAATAATTAGTAAACCAATAAAATCGTTGATAAGCGACTGTATGAATCAGGAATCGTTCACAAAATAGACATAAAAGTATAACTAATAATTTCATTATTTAATCCTTACGCATTTTATCAGATAAGGCTATGGGCGTTGGGTATTTCAACACAACAAAATACGATGAAACAATAAACGTTAAAATGGTCGTTGCTTGGATCAAATTTGATGCTTTATCAGAGATGAGCTGCGTGCTCAATGCAATACTTGCCACAAGCAATGAAAACTCACTTGCTTGCCCCAATCGAACTCCAACTTCTTTTGCAACCTGCTTTTTTTCACCGGATTTATTAAGAAGAAAATAAAACAACATGGGCTTAATAAGGAGAATTAAGGCAGATAAAATCAAAGCAGGTACAACAATTTGCTTCGCCAAATCAAAATTAAAAGTTGCTCCAATCGAAAAGAAGAACATCACTAAAAAAAAGTCTCTTAATGGCTTTAAACTTTCTGCAATAAAAAGAGAAATAGGGCTAGCAGCTAATGCTACCCCAGCAATAAACGCACCTATATCTTCTGACAAACCTATCTTTTGTGCAAGAACAGATAAACCAAGACACCAACCAATGGACAATAAAAATACATATTCTTGTGTTCTATCAAAGCGAGCAAGTAAGCGTATCAAAACATATTTTTCTACTGCAAAAGCAAAAAGACAAAGTGCAGGTAACGCAATACCAACTAACATAATATCATCAAAAGAGAGGCCACTTCTTTGTTGGGCGCCATTAATCAAGATTAATACAATTATTGCAATAACATCTTGCATCAATAAAACGCTGATCATGACCTCACCTGTGTGTTGGTGATGTAAAATAGTAGTAGGTAATAGTTTCAAGCCAATAATTGTACTTGAGAACATCATCGAACCACCTAAAATCCATGACTCAGCTACAGTTAACCCAAAAAATCGCCCAATCCAATATGCAGTTACGGCAAAAAGTACAGAGCTAATTAAAGCAATCCAGGTTACTTTTCTCAACATATGTATAAGATTTTGCGGTTGTAAGTGCAATCCAAGCAGAAATAGAAGAAAGACAATACCAACATCGCCAATTTGCTTCACAACACTAATGTCAGATACAAGCTTCAATCCCCAAGGCCCAAGCATTGCCCCAAGTAGAATATAGGCAACTAATAAAGATTGTTTGGTATAAAGAACCAACGTAGATAAAAATGCTGCGCCTGCGAAAATTAAAAAAATGGTATAAAACACAGAACCATCATGCATTGATCAAGTACCTTATAATGTTAATTAGCCCAAAAAATTTAGAAAATATTATCATGAATCAAAGAAACAAGACATTAATGCCTGCACTGCTTTGTTTCATCCTGAGTACACTATTTATTCTTACAATATTAGTATCTTGAAATATAGACGCAATAATTTTATCTATTTATCCGCAAATTAGCTATCTCTATATTCCATTATTCAATCAAATCAAAACGGAAAATGATCCTCTCACTCCATTAAGTGCTAATTTACGCTTTAAACCATCTGCCGTATTTTTTGATCCAAATGGTCCTACCCTGACAATATAGTTTCGACGATAACGTTCTATAGAAACAGGTAATGATGTAATACGAACCAACTTTTCTTTTAAGCGTTTTGCAGAAGCCTCTGTTGTAAACGCTCCTGCTTGTATGTAATAGCGAGCTTGTCCTGGTCCTGCTAATGTTTCTATTTCAACATTTGCAGTCCCTTTAGGAAACACTCCAAGTTTTAATGCCGCTGCATAAGACAAATCAATAATCCGATTAGAGTGAAAAGGCCCACGGTCATTCACTTTAACTATAGCCTCTTTCCCGTTATCTAAATTTTTTACTTTTATATAAGTAGGCAAAGGCAATGTTTTATGTGCAGCAGACATAACATACATGTTATAAGGCTCACCACTTGAAGTTCTTTGTTTATGAAACTTTGTTCCATACCATGAAGCAACTCCTCGTGTTTTATAACCTGACGAATTTCTCATCACTTGGTAGGAACGTCCATCAACTGAATATTCGCTGGGATTGCCATATCGACTTAAAGGTTCTTTTGTAGGAACAGGCTCTTTAAAATTGATTTTTTTTTGCTTTGTTGGTGCTCCATCCTGATATTGAGTATATCGATTTGATTTATTTTTATAGCGGTTATAAATTGAATTATTCACACGTTGAGATGCGTATCTTGTATTTTTTTTTCCACCGGAGGATGCTGTATTAAGAGACTGATTTGTAGTTTGACATCCTGTTAATAGAATTGTCATAGCAATAAGTATCTTTCGCATATTTACCATTTCGAATTATTATTATTATTGGCTAATATACCGAAATATGACTTAATTTCGAAGAATTTTTTTAATAGAAAAAAATTTCATTATTTTTCACATGCCCTTTTGTTGCATGGAAAAGGGTGTGGTAACATATGCATATTTTTGTAATTACATTAGGCAATAACATGACAAGAAAAACGTCTATTCTTTTAACTACATTGTTTATTATCACTTTATTCGTACAGTCAACTCATTCTATGGCTGATGAAGGTACGTTACCCACAAAGCCTACAACAAACTTAGATAGGCCATCTCCTACAATTACGAATAAACCGTTAGTAACTCCTGCTGCACCTATTCTTAATGCTAAAGCTTATATACTAATCGATGTAAATAGTGGAAAAATCATTGCCGAAAAGAACAGTGAAGAACGATTGCCACCTGCTAGCTTAACTAAAATGATGACTTTATACGTTGTCTCTAATGCTCTTCATCATGAACAAATCCATCTCAATGATAATGTTAGAGTAAGCCGTGAAGCATGGAAAATTGGCGGTTCACGTATGTTTATTAAAGAAGGAGAACAAGTACCTGTAGAAGATTTGCTTAAAGGAATTATTGTTGACTCTGGAAATGATGCCTGTGTTGCTATGGCGGAGCATATAGGTGGAACTGAAAACTCCTTTACAGACCTCATGAACCAACAAGCCCAGAATTTAGGAATGAAAAACAGTCACTTTACTGACAGCACTGGCTTACCCGATCCTAACTTATATACTACAGCTAAAGATTTAGCGATTCTTGGTAGAGCATTAATTGTTGACTTCCCTCAATATTATGAGTGGTACAAACAAAAATGGTTTACCTACAATGGTATTCGCCAGCCGAATAGAAATCGATTGTTGTGGCGTGATAATCAAGTAGATGGTATAAAAACAGGCCATACAAACGAGGCGGGTTTCTGTTTGGTATCTTCTGCAAAACGTGACAATATGCGCTTATTGGCAGTGGTTTTGGGCGAGTCTACTGACTCATCTCGTGCAGACGACAGTGAGAAGCTACTTAACTATGGTTTCAGATTTTTTGAAACACATCAACTTTATAAATCCGGACAATCGATTACAGAGCTCCCTCTTTACAAAGGACAAATAGATAAGGTAGCTGTTGGACTAAATGAAGATCAGTACATCACAATTCCAACTGGGCAATATCAACGTCTTAATGTTACAACTAAAATACCTTCTTATCTCGAAGCTCCGATTAAAAAAGGAGATAAAATAGGTGATTTAGTTGTACAATTTGATAATAATGTTGTATCTACTCAAACCCTTTATGCGCTACAAGATGTAGAGTCTGGGGGCTTTTTTACTCGAGCCAAAGATTCTATACGTTTGCTTTTTAAAGGATGGTTTGGTTCCTAAGGTTTATACAGGATGACTAAAGAAACATTCATTGATTTTCCCTGTTACTTTCCTATAAAAGTAATAGGGAATAATTCAACTTTTTTTCTAGAAGAAATTAAGCAAATTACCCTGACCCATTTTCCTGAGACAACTCAAGATGCATTGACACATAAAATGAGTAAAAACTCTAATTATTTGGCAATCACCGTTTCAGTATTTGTTGAAAATCAAGAAAGTCTCGATGCATTTTATCAAGCACTTACTCAGCATCCAGAAGTAAAGATGGTGTTATAATGAAAATACGACAGCTAGGTATTCAAAATTACGATGATGTTTGGCTGCAAATGAAGGATTTTACGCAAAGTCGCCAAATTACCACTGAAGATGAACTTTGGCTGCTCGAGCATTTTTCTGTATATACTCAAGGTCAAGCAGGAAAACCAGAACATATCTTAAATCCTACTAATATACCTATAATACAATCTGATCGCGGAGGACAAGTAACTTATCATGGACCTGGCCAACTTGTAGCTTATGTTTTAATGGATTTAAGAAGGAAAAATTTAGGTATCAGATCCTTAGTAAGCAAACTGGAACAAATTTTAATCTCTGTTCTTGGGCAATACAAAATTGAAGGATCGATTCGATGTGGAGCCCCAGGAGTCTATGTAAAAGAACAAAAAATCGCCTCTATAGGTTTAAGAGTAAAAAATGGTTGTACTTATCATGGAATTGCACTTAATGTTGATATGAATTTAAAACCATTTTTAGGCATTAATCCTTGTGGATTTGCAAAAATGGAAATGACTCAGATAAGTCATTTCTATCCTAAGGTACAATTAGATGAAGTCAATCAACATTTTGTGCAGTATTTTTTACAACAATTCTATCCTTAGTGACGCATGAGCTTGTTCATAGATTATGTACAACCACTTACGGACTGGTTACAACAAAACCCTCACTGGTCTTTATTTATAACCTTTCTTATTTCATTAACAGAATCATTAGCAATCATAGGAAGTATAGTACCTGGAAGTGTTACCATGACTGCTATAGGAATTCTCGCAGGTTCAGGGGTCATGCGCGTTGACCTTACTTTATTGGCGGCTATTTTAGGTGCAGTAGCAGGTGATAGTTTAAGCTATGTACTAGGGTACTATTATAGCGATCAGCTAATTGATATTTGGCCATTTAAAAAATATCCCAAATGGCTACAATATGGTAAAGACTTTTTTAAGGCCCATGGGGGGAAAAGTGTCCTTATAGGTCGTTTTGTAGGCCCCCTACGATCTATAATTCCGGTGATTGCAGGAATACTGCATATGAAGCAATGGCATTTTTTTGTTGCTAATGTTTTATCTGCTATAGGATGGTCTCTTTTATATATAATGCCAGGCGTCGTTCTTGGTGCAGCAAGCCATGAGTTATCTACAGAGAACGCAACACACTTATTCGTATTAATCCTTATACTTCTCGCAGGAATTTGGCTTATCAGCTTAATAGTGAAGTGGCTAATTAAACAATTAAATTCTTTTTTGAAATTATCGTTACATAATTTATGGATCAAATTTAAAAATAATTCATTATTAGCTCCTGTGTATCAAGCACTTACTCCGAAAGAAGAAAAAGACCACTATCCTACAGCATCTTTAGTACTTATTACTCTTTTTTGTATCATCAGTTTTATTATTCTTCTAGGATTAACAATTAAGACCTCATTGCTGTCTTATATCAATTTACCAATTCATTTATTTCTCCAAAGTTTTAATACAACAGTGCTCAAAATCTTTTTTATTTTTTGTACCCAGCTTACTAGCACAATAACCATTGTCAGTTTTTTCATTATTAGTTCTTGCTGGTTTATTTACCAGAATAAAATTTCTACAGTAATCTATTTGTTAAGTCTTATTATTTTTAATTATCTTCTCGTATTCATATTGGCATTCTCTGTATACGTACCAAGACCTACTGGAATTTTAGTAGTTATGCCTGGCTCCTCTTTTCCTGCAATTAATCTTGAAATTGCTACAGCGTTATATGGGTTCATCTTATTTTATATAAAAAACACTTACGATCTATTTACTAATGTCCTTAAGTCTATAATGTTTACAATTTTAGGTTTAAGTGGTTTAGGCTCTATTTATTTAGGAGATTATTGGTTCACGGATATTATTGCATCTTATTTTGCAGGCGCAACAATCTGCCTAATTCACTGTCTAATTTATAGAAAAATAAACTTTAATCTTAAAAAAGTATCATTTTCTTTATTAGTATTTTCACCTTTTTTTATCAGTATTATTTTATTTTCATTCTTAGCCACCTCTTATCATTTCCAAACATTATCCTATAACCACACACCTTATCACCAACAATATACCTTAAGTGAAAAGACGTGGTGGCAACAAACAAAACCCATACTGCCAATTTACCAATTAAGTAGAATTGGTAAAAAGATCAGTCTATTTAATTTGCAATATGCTGGTGATTTATATTTATTCCAACATAGTCTAGAAGAAAATGGATGGGAGTTACATTTCGATTCATTTTTTTCCAATTTATTGAGGCACATGAATAAAGAACCTCATAGGGTTAAATTACCATTATTTACTCAACTTTATGAAAATAAGCCGCCTGTATTAATAATGACCTATGCCGAGAAACAATCTGATTTAACTTTGGAATTAAGAATTTGGGAGTCTAATTATACTTTATTGAAATCAAATAAACCTTTATGGATAGGTAGTATTCATTCATCCGTATCTTTTTCTAAACAAAAAAATATGAGCTCTTTTAAAGAACTTATTAATCCACTTCATTATATAATGAAAACTGAGGGGGATTTCACTGTGAAACAAATCATGCTTCCCGAAGCGATAATTAAAACAACACGATATCCTGTACAACCAAGCATTATTCTTATCAAACAAAAAAATCTATACTCCAACTAAACTGAGACAACGTCACTATACACCAACTAAAAATACTGTTATAACTATATGGTTTTTAAGAATAAATATACGGTTTGTTGTCCTCAACACTCTTCACTTTATATATGGAACGTAGGCAGAGGAAAACCAATTGTCAACAGGCCCTAATTTTAAGAGTATCTCTTGAATGTATATCATTGCAAAATTAATTCAAAATTTTTTTCCATTAATTGCTTTAATACTCCTAATTATTGGAATAAAAAAAGATGCTATCTATTACATGATTTCAGCTCTTTGGCTAAGCCTTATAGCCATGTTGATTCATCTCCAATTCTCAGGTAATCAAATTTTTGGTACTTATTTTAACTATTATAATGCCGCTATATATTCTTCTAATTTGCTTATATTGTTGATTACCTTAATTTACGTTATCTCTCATTTAAGTAGTGAGAGTACGTTAAAATATGTATACAGCTTTGTTAATGCATTCCTAGTTGTTATTGCACTTTTAAGTATTACTAATCTTTGGATGAATGCCTTTTTCATTGAAAACAAAATGGAAGGAACGCCCATAATACAAGTTGCACTTACTAATAAACCTGATTATTGCAAAAGTAAGTATGTATTTTATAAAGTTAATCTTGATAGTTCTATCATGTATCTCTGTCCTAATTATTATGGTTTAATACCATCTGTAGGACAGTTGGCAGTAAGTCCTGATTTTATTGCTTCGCAATTACCATTATCGATTAAAAAGCAAATGTTATTAAAACATAAAAAAGAATGAAAGAAATTTAGTAATAAATGTACGCGCTAGGTTTGATAACGCGGGAAGTTAAATTGTTCTTTGGATTATTATTTGATACCATGTCAAAAATTTATAATTTTAGTATTTACATGAAACGAGTATATGCTCTTATTATGATAGTGTTTAGCTTTAATAGCTATGCTATGGCACCTAAACTTAATTGGGATCAAGCTGTTGATCGTGCTGTAAAACGCTATGGTTTAAGAGTTGAGCCGCAATTAAAATCCTATTTTTCTAGAGCCGGGATCAGTTATCCTCCGCGTGAAGTCGCTCTACTCGCCTTTAAATCTGAACGAAAAGTGGAGCTTTGGGCAAGAAACCCCAAACAATCTTGGAAACATATTCATGATTATCCACTAACAGGTTTTAGTGGACGATTAGGACCTAAGTTACGTGAAAATGACAAACAAATTCCTGAAGGTGTTTATAGGTTAGTTAATTTTAACCCCTTTAGTAGCATGCACTTATCAATGATGATTAATTATCCTAATAATTTTGACAGACAAAAAGGTTATCAGGATGGAAGAAAGCAATTAGGAAATAACATCTTTATCCATGGTAAAAATTTATCTGTAGGTTGTTTGGCCATTGGTGATCTTGCAATTGATCAGCTATTTATTTTAGCAAGACGTGTTGGATTAAATAATATTCAAGTGATTATTGCACCAAATGATCTTCGCAAAAAAAAGCCATCCACCTCAACATTTGCACAACCAAGATGGCTTCCCGAATTATATAAACAAATTGCAGAGTCATTAAAACCTTTTGATAAAAACAATTATACTGCTTAGAAGCAAAATGCTCTCTAATCTTTAGGTAAAGAAGCCAAAAACTCTGAGACCTCGTTAGGTGTTAATTCAGAATGCTGACCTCGAGATAAGTATCTTGGCATAGTAATCATCCCATAGCGAATTCGAATCAGACGACTTACTTCGACACCTTGTGACTCCCATAGACGTCGCACTTCTCTATTTCGGCCCTCATTTAAAGTCACATGATACCAACTATTTGCACCTTCCCCACCACGAAACTCTAAACGAGTAAATTTTGCCATTCCATCATCTAACTCAACTCCTTTAATTAAATGATTTAAAGCTTCCTGAGAAACCTGTCCATGAACTCTAACAGCATATTCTCTCTCTAATCCATATTTAGGATGCATTAATTGATTAGCAAGTTCGCCAGAATTAGTAAAAATAAGTAAGCCCGAAGTATTTAAATCTAAACGTCCTACTTGTACCCAACGACCTTGTCTTAAATGCGGCAAATGATCAAAAACAGTTTTCTCAAACTTAGGATCATGACGGCTTGAAATCTCTCCTACAGGCTTATGATAAAGTAAAATTCGTACATTTTTTTTAACTTTTAGTGGGTTAGGAATCAATTTTCCTTTTACGGTGATTTTATCCTCAGCACTCGCTGAATCCCCCAATTTCACCGGTTTTCCATTGACTTGAACCCAGCCATTTTCAATCCAGCGCTCCATTTCACGTCGAGAACCCAGGCCTGCCTGGCTTAATATTTTTTGTAACCTATAGCTGTTCATTCAGTAATATACTCTTCTTCATTAGGATTATGTAAAGTCAAGGTATCCATAACCTCTGGCAAGGATGGAAGCTCATTTAAATATTGTAAATTAAAATAATTTAGAAACTCTCTTGTTGTAGTGTAAACAGCAGGCTTACCTGCTACATTTTTATAACCTGAAATACGAATCCATTCTCTTTCCAATAAGGTTTTTATAATTTGGCTATTTACTGCTACTCCACGCAACTCCTCGATATCGGCTCGAGTTACTGGTTGCTTGTACGCAATAATTGCTAATGTTTCAAGTAAAGCACGTGAATACTTCATTGGTTTTTCTATTTGCAAACGAGCGACCCAGCTACTGTATTCTTTTTTTGTTTGGATGATAAAACCTGTTGCAACTTCGACAAGCTCAAAAGATCGTGATGAATAATCTTCTTTTAATTCGTTAATAACAGTTCTCAGATGTTCTTTTGATGGTCTTTGCCACTCATCAAAAACTTCTAATAAACGTTCTACAGATAAAGGCTCATTAGAACTTAGAAGTAATGCTTCAATAATGCCTTTTAATAGCTTATTATCCATTATTATGCTGCCTGTAATAATATGGAAGCAAATGCTTCATTTTGGGTAATAACAATTAAGGATTGCCTCGACAACTCTAAAATGGCTAATAAAGAAACAATAACCCCCATTCTTCCTTCATTCAAAGTAAATAACTGTTTAAATTCTAGAACAGGATACTCCTGGAGCATAAGTAAGACACTACTCATACGCTCTCGGACGGATAAAGCCTCACGAGAAATTTGATGATGGCTCATTTGCTCTTCTCTTTTCATTAAAGCAATCATTGCTTCAACTAAATCCTCTAATTCAACTTCAGGA
Organism: Legionella santicrucis; assembly: GCF_001468135.1. Taxonomy (GTDB): domain Bacteria; phylum Pseudomonadota; class Gammaproteobacteria; order Legionellales; family Legionellaceae; genus Legionella; species Legionella santicrucis. The sequence goes on from NZ_LNYU01000091.1 coordinate 62,567, forward strand.
TGTACGATGATTCGCTCAAGTTCAGTTGGAACTACTTGAATTAAGAAGTGATCGCGTTCTTGTCGAGGCAGTGCATCAAGCAATTCTGCAGCACATTTTATTTGCTCATACGCTTGTAATCTCCGCACTAAAGTCATACGTGGATCTTCGTCCTCTTCGTCATCACCTTTTGGAGGAGCTGGTAACAAGAGTCGCGACTTAATTTCAGCAAGCATTGCAGCCATCAATAAATAGTCGGCTGCAAGCTCCAATCTCCGACACTCCATCAACTGAATGTAATGCAAATATTGCTTTGTAATACTCACAATAGGAATATCTAATATATCAATATTTTGCTTGCGAATGAGATATAAAAGTAAGTCAAGCGGACCACTAAACGAATCCAGTAACACTTCAAGCGCATCGGGTGGAATGTATAAATCATCAGGTAGCTCAGTAAGTTCTTTACCTGCAACTACGGCTTTAATTTCTGGCTTAATTGATAATTCAATGTCCATTCTAACTCTTTAATAATCGAGTCCCATAACTTCTCTAACGGTACTCAAATTTTTACAAGCTACTTCTCGTGCAGATTCACTTCCCTCAGAAACGATTCGTTTTACTGAGCCTAAATCAGACTCATATTCAGTAATCGCTTCTTGAATAGGCTTTAACTCTTTATTAATACTATCAACAACAGGTCTTTTACATTCAATACAACCAATTCCAGCAGTACGACATCCTGTTTGAACCCAATTTTTAACTTCCTCATTAGAGTATATTTTGTGAAATTGCCAAACTGGGCATTTTTCGGGCTCTCCTGGATCCGTTCGCTTTACTCGAGCTGGATCTGTTGGCATAGTTAATACTTTCTTTTCTACCTGCTCAGGAGGTTCTCTTAGCATAATAGTATTATGATAGGACTTGGACATTTTTTGTCCATCAAGACCAGGCATTTTAGCAGTTTCAGTAAGTAATGGATGAGGCTCAGGTAGAATAATTTTACCACTACCTTCTAAATACCCCAATAAACGCTCTTTATCACCAATAGATAAATTTGGCTGGTCCTCCAAAAGCGCTTGGGCTGTTTTAATTGCGTCATGATTACCAAGCTCTTGAAATTGTCGTCGTAACTCACTATAAAATTTACTGTTTTTCTTACCCATTTTTTTTATAGCTTCAGTGGCTAATTCTTCAAAATTAGGCTCTTTGCCATAAAGGTAGTTAAAACGGCGAGCAATTTCTCGAGTAAGCTCTATGTGAGAGACTTGATCTTCACCAACAGGAACATAATCCGCATGATAAATTAAAACATCAGCACTTTGTAATAAAGGGTAACCTAAAAAACCGTAGGTTGCTAAATCCTTTTCCTTTAATTTTTCTTGTTGATCTTTAAAGGTTGGAACCCTTTCTAACCATCCCAGAGGAGTGATCATCGATAAAAGCAAATGTAATTCTGCATGCTCTGGAACCCACGATTGGATAAAAATTCGTGATAACCCAGGGTTAACACCACAAGCTAACCAATCAACAATCATATCCCAAAGATGTTTCTCTATAAATCTAGGTTCATCATATTGAGTCGTTAATCCATGCCAATCTGCAGCAAAAAAGAAGCAATCATATTGATGTTGTAAGTTGATCCAATTTTTTATTACCCCATGGTAGTGTCCAAGATGTAATCTTCCACTGACACGCATTCCAGAAACAACTCGTTTATTGGAACTAAATAATACTGACATCAATATCCTCTTTTAATGATTTATTTAACATAACTCCCAACTTTTTCTAGAGCTTTTCATAAGCGTACGACACAGTGCCTATACCCGGATTAGGACACTACGCATATCCTGGCACGAAAAAGTTGAAAATCACCTCAATTTATTTAAAGGGCTCAGGATCTCCTTTACCTTCTCTTATTATCACTGGATAATCACCAGTCAAATCAACTACAGTTGTAGGTTCTTGTCCGCAGTGACCACCATCAATTACTAAATCAATTTGATTTCCTAAAAGATCTCGAATTGCCTCGGGTTCACTTAATGGTGCTTTAGCACCCGGAAGAATCAAAGTGGTACTCATCAGTGGCGCTTCCAGACACTCCAATAATGCAAGTGTAATTACATTATCTGGTACACGTAAACCCAACGTTCTTCTTTTAGGGTGAAGCATCAGCCGAGGCACTTCATGCGTAGCATTAAGAATAAAAGTATAGGCGCCAGGAGTAAACGCTTTTAATAATCTAAATATAGGATTCGATACCCGGGCATAAAGACCAAGTTGAGAAAGATCACGACAAACAAGAGTCATATTGTGATTCTTATCCAATTGTCGCAATCTTCGTATACGCTCAAGTGCTGACTTATTGCCTAAACCACAACCCAATGCATAACCAGAGTCGGTAGGGTAAACAATAATACCACCGTCTTCAATTATATTTACGGCCTTTCGCAACAAGCGTGCTTGAGGATTATCAGGATGTAATGCAAAAAACTGACTCATAAAGTCCCCTGTTCAATGTTCCATTCATGCCAAATAGGCGTACAATTGGCTGGTAGCGGTTTCTGACCACCGAGATTTACACGCGAATGGCGATCACTATGATAGTCTGATCCAGAAGAAGCTAATAAATGAAACCGCAAACTGGTAGCAGCCATTTCATTAACTTCATTAGGTGTCATTTCCCCCGATACCACTTCTATACCAGCACCACCAGCCTCTTTAAATTCGTTAATTAACTCATGCAATTTAGATCGCGTCAATCCGTATTTAAGCGGATGGGCAATCACTGCTTGCCCACCTGCTTCTTTAATTCCCTCTACTGCCTCTTGAACAGTCAACCACAATGTGGGTACATAGGCCTTTTTACCTCTTCCTAAATATTGCTTAAATGCTGAAGCGATATCTCGGGCTTTACCTTCATTAACTAAAAGTTGAGCAAAATGAGGCCGACCTACACGAGTATGTCCGGCTAATTCACAAGCTTTGAAATAAGCATCGGTGATACCTAACGAGTTTAATGCTGCGCCTATTTGCTGCGCACGATCCACTCGGCTTTGATTTTGACGCCGAATAAGCTCTAGTAGATTTGTCGTATGGTGAATTTGATAACCTAAAATATGAAGTTCATGTTTTTTCCAACGTGTGCTGATTTCTATACCATTAATTATCTTAATTGAGGTATTTTTGGCCGCCTGCAATAACTCTTGATAACCCGCTACTGTGTCATGATCAGTAAGCGACAAACATCGAAGCTTTCGATTTTGCGCTTTTTGTATCAATGCTTTTGGAGTTAAGGCTCCATCAGAAAAATTGCTATGACAATGAAGATCGATCATGAATGTATGTTATCTAACAAAAAAATGATTGTATCATAAATCTTGCAGAAGATGAGTGTTCTGCACTATTCTTGTGTGCCTATACTTCACCTTATCGAAAATAGAATAAAATGAAAGTAATGAGATATCCATTATTCTACCTAGTGAGCGATCTCTAAATTTTGGCACAATACTATCATTTTAAGGAATCTTTCGCTAAATTTAGCACTAACCATTTAAGTGAGAAGGTATAAAAAATACTATACTGATAATATATAAGTTACTGATTGAGGAAAACCCAAAAATAATGATTCATAATGTCCATCATGTTAAGTTATGCCGTAAATCAATTGCCGCACGAAATGACAAACAAGCTAATTTTCTTGATGCAATTGATCGTTTTGCAGTAACATTTGCAGTTGGTCCTGCAGGCACTGGAAAAACTTACTTAGCTGTTTCTAAAGCGATACAATGTTTTGAAAAAGGTGAGGTACAACGGTTGATTTTTGTAAGACCTGCAGTAGAGGCAGGTGAAAAATTAGGTTTTCTTCCAGGAGATTTAGTAGAAAAAGTGCTCCCTTATTTAAGACCTATTTATGACGCCTTATATGAAATGATTGGTTTTAAAGAAACCCAGAAACTAATTCAAACTGATACCATTGAAGTTTTACCCTTAGCATTCATGCGTGGGCGTACTCTTAACGAATCATTTATTATTCTTGATGAAGCACAAAATACTACTATCATGCAAATGAAAATGTTTTTAACTCGCATAGGTTTTGGTTCAAAAGCAGTCATAACCGGAGATATGACACAAGTAGATTTACCCAAAGGTATTGATTCCGGACTTGCTCATGCAGTAGGATTATTCAAAAAAATACCTGAAATCAGTATTCATACTTTCACAAGCCGTGAGGTTGTCCGACATCCGTTAGTCTCTAAAATTATTGATTGCTATGACCATGTATCATCCGGAAAAACTAAATGAATTATTATATCGATATACAAAATGCAACTGCTGAATCTCTTCCTATCAGTGAAGATCAATTAACTCACTTGGCATTACTGGCTTTAAGAGATTACAAAAAAGAAGCAGAGCTTACAATTCGGCTGGTTACTTCAGAAGAAATGATCCAGTTAAATCATACCTACAGAAAACAGAATAAAACGACTAATGTATTAGCATTCCCCTGTACTTTACCTCCAGAAGTACAATTAGAATACTCCCTTTTAGGGGATGTTATTATTTGCCCGCAAGTATTATCTGACGAATGTAAGCAACTTAATAAAACTTTAGAATCACATTGGGCTTTAATCGTAATTCATGGAATACTACATTTATTAGGCTATGATCATATTAAGGATGATGATGCAGCCATTATGCAATCTATTGAAATTAAATTATTAACTGAGCTTGGCTTTGCTAATCCTTATGACGCAGAGGATAATCAACTTGAATAAAGAGGAAGACAGTAGTTCGTGGTTTTCTCGGTTTAAACAGTTTTTACAGGGCGAACCACAGAATCAAGAAGAACTCGTTAGTTTATTAAGAGATGCACATATTCGTTCTCTTATTAGTTCTGAAACATTGGCAATGATAGAAGGCGCTATTTCATTCTCCAAAATGCGAGTACGAGATATTATGCTGCCAAAAAATCAGATGGTTTGCATAAAGCAAGATGATCCGTTTCAAGATATTATAAAAACTGTGACACAAACGGGTCACTCAAGATTTCCTGTCCTTGATGAAAACTCTGATGAAATTATCGGAATATTGCACGCCAAGGATCTATTACCCTATCAATCATCTGAACTGGACTCTTTTAATTTGCTTGATATTTGTCGCCAAGCCACTTTTGTTCCTGAAAGCAGGCGATTAGACAGCCTTCTCAGTGAATTTCGCCGTAATAAAAATCATATGGCTATAGTAGTCGATGAGTATGGAGAAGTTTCAGGCTTTGTGACAATTGAAGACATTATTGAACAAATAATTGGTGATATTGAGGATGAGTTTGATATTGATGAAGATGCCTATCTTAAAGTACATGAAGACAATCATTACATTGTCAAAGCACACATGCCTATTGAGGAATTTAATGAGCAACTTAATGCGCACTTTAGCGATGAATTTTATGATACTATCGGTGGGATAGTAATGAATAGTTTGGGCCATTTGCCTACACGAGGTGAAACAATTACTATTGATTCTTTTGAATTTAAAATTATTAATGCAGATTCCAGACGTATTAAATTGATGGAATGTATTGATAAACGCAAGGCATAATGAATATGAATGGTAATATTCTCATAATAGACGATGATACAGAGCTAACCGATTTATTGTCCCAGTATCTTGAACCAGAAGGCTATCATGCTGTTTGTGTTCATGATGGTGAAAATGGTGTAAAAAAAGCCTTAAATCAACCTTTCGATGCAGTTATTCTCGACGTTATGCTCCCGAAGTTAAATGGTTTTGAAGTATTAAAATCCATTCGGGAACATTTAGAAACTCCTGTCTTAATGTTAACGGCCCGGGGGGACGATATTGATCGGATTGTTGGCCTCGAAATTGGTGCAGATGATTACTTGCCCAAACCTTGTAATCCACGAGAGCTAGTGGCTCGCCTAAGAGCCATTTTAAGACGTACACAAAAAATTCCAACCTCAAAACCCATTATCGAACAACATAATATAATTGTTGACTGTTCCAAACGCCATGTGACTATGGCAGGCCATTATCTTGAGCTCACTAATGCCGAATTTAATATTCTGGAAATGTTGATCAAATCACCAGGCCAAGCTTTTTCAAAGGAAGAGCTGACTGAATATGCACTCGGAAGAAAATATACTGCATATGATCGGAGTATCGATGTCCACATTAGTAACTTAAGAAATAAATTAGGTGATAATCCTCAAGGTGAGCCCATAGTTAAAACAGTACGTGGATTTGGATATATGTTTAATGCGTAGTTTATATTGGAAGATTTTTATTTCATTTTGGCTAGCGACTATCCTTATCATTTTTACCACAGCTTGGATTATTAGTCATATCGTACATAAATCATCATTACCCGCCCAAGAACAATTGTTTATGGATAGTTATGCCAATGCAGCGGTTGCAACTTATGAATCAGGCCAGCAATCTGCTCTATTAAAATGGCTTAATAAAATTGGTATTTCCCGCCACATGTCTATTTATTTGCTCACCAGTACTGGTGAAATCATTGGAACTCATGTGGCTCCAGAAAATGTTAAAAAGGTTGCAGAAAATTTACTTCAAGATCAATTAAGTGAGGGTATTTTAAAATCAGGTAAACTTATTGTAAGCCATGAAATTTTATCAACATCTGGAAAATTTTACCGACTTGCAGCAGTCAGTGAAAAACCTATTTATCATTTTGTTGGTGTTCCCTGGGCTGGACTCACCATTCGTCTTATTTTAGCAATATTTATTAGTGGTCTTATTTGTTATTTATTATCACGTTACTTAACACAACCACTGCGCTCACTAGGCATGGCGGCTAAATCAATAGCAAAAGGTAAGCTAAATACTCGTGTTGGACATTTAAAAGGGCATAATAAAGATGAAATTGCTCAGCTTAGTGCGGAATTTGATCGTATGGCTGAGCAAGTAGAAACATTAGTTAAATCGAAAGAAAGATTATTACAAGACATTTCCCATGAATTACGCTCACCCCTTGCGCGATTACAAATTGCGATTGAGCTTGGACGCAAAAAAACAAACCATTTGGCTGATGGCGAATTTAATCGTATGGAACTTGAGTGCTCGAGATTAAATGCCTTAATTACTGAAATATTAGATTTTGCTCGCCTGAAAAGATCAACAACCGATCTTGATTTTAATAAAGTGGAACTTTCTACTCTTTTATTGAATATAATAAATGATGCAAATTTTGAATTTGGCAACGAGTTACCTCGTGTCAAAGCAGGAATTATTGAATCATGTCACATACTTATTGATGAACGTTTAATTCATAGAGCAATAGAAAATGTAGTTCGTAATGCCCTACATTACTCTCCCACAACTGAACAAGTTACTGTTTCCTTAAAGCATAATGAAACACAAGAGTATATATACATTGATATTAGTGATAAAGGACCTGGAGTCCCAGAAGATCAACTTAATCGAATATTTAATCCATTTTATCGGGTAGATACTTCAAGAACCAAAAAAACAGGTGGCTACGGTTTAGGATTAGCTATAGCTGCTCGTGCAATTCAACTCCATCACGGTGAAATTATAGCCTCAAATAATCCCGACGGCGGTTTATTAGTACGGATTATACTTGGTTCTTGTAATCAAGAAAGCTAATTATAAGATAAAGCAGGAACACTGCGGCTAACTCTGCATTTTTTCTTAGAAAAAATAAAAAATCACCTCAAGAATTAAACTGTTTTTTTCTGTCTAATTAAGTTACAATGTGACAGCTTAAAGAAATACTGGAACTTCTGTATTATGACTGTAGCTCAGAAATTAGAAAAAACAAGCGGTATATTTTTTTTCTTAGGTTTTCTGCTTTCAAAACTTCAATATCTTCCTTTTCCATTAGTATCAGCTATTTTTAGGTTTCTTTCGTTAGGTATCTATTCTCTAGCTTATAGCTCTTGGTCCATTGCGTGTCTTCTTCATCCAGATCACAAAGAGCATCACCATAAATGGTATGGTTTTGCACAGATTAAAGAGCAATTCCTTTTTTCATCATTTATAGGATTAATAGCTACTGTACTGAGTACAGCTGCTGTTTTTGTACCTGTTCTGTTTCCACCAGCAGCTTGGCTTTTTCTTATTGGTAATGTGCTTTGGGCTATTGGTGAATACCATAAATTAAAAAATCCACCACAAAATAATCAAGATATTTCTTATACCCAACAAAAAAATTATTTATATTATGCAATAACATCATGTGCAATAAGTTTAGTCGCAGCAATTTCAGCTACCCTCATTGTTGTCTTTCCTCCTTTAGCGATACCAATTACTATTTTTTCACTTCTTCTCTATACAGGTTTAGGAGCACTAGCATTTGAATATTGGTTACACAGTAAAAGTGCAGAAAATCCGCAATCCATTAAGGGTAGTTATAAGCAAATGAACGATTCATTAGGCCCAACCACTTCTCTTGAGCAATCTAATTCTCTAGAGCCTAGATTTACTAAGAGTATTTTTAATAAGCCCGAAGATAAAATATCTGAAATCGAACTAATCACCATCAATAGTCATGAAAAAAGTGGAAATGAGTATGATTTGCAAATCCATACTTCTTCTTTATAATAAAAAAATCTTAAGATTTGATCGAGATTTATATGGATCCTACAATTACGAAAATGATTTCTAATGCTTATAAAGCACTTACTCATTCTTACTCGCCCTACTCCAAATTTAGTGTCGCTAGTTGTATTTGTACTGATAAAGATACTTTATATACAGGTGTCAATGTCGAAAATAGCTCTTATGGATTATCAACATGTGCTGAGGCTTCGGCTATTTCTGCCATGATCTCTGCGGGAGAAAAAAATATTAAAAGTATCGTTGTTCTTGCTGGGACCAATTTATTGTGTCCTCCATGCGGTGCATGCAGACAAAGAATTTATGAATTTTCCACCACAGACACCATCGTTCATCTTTGCAGTAAAGATTCAATATTACGTAGCATAAAAATGAGCGAACTTCTGCCCCTTGCTTTTGATTTTAACCCTTAATTAATAGGAATATTTGTATGATAAATACTGCCACAAAGCAGAATTATGCTCTTTTAGCAGCAAACTATATAAAAAATTTATACCCTTCATTTAAACCAACCGTGGCTATAGTGTTAGGATCAGGATTAGGAAAATTTGCTGATGAATTGCAAGATACAGTACGCATCAGTTATGAGGATCTTCCTGGTTTTCCCAAAATAACGGTACAAGGGCATGGTGGTAATTTAATTCTTGGCTACTGGAATGGTGTAGGTGTTATTTGTTTGCAAGGAAGAGCACATACCTATGAAGGCTTAGAAAATTATGAAACAGTAAAAACCTATGTCCGCACTATGAAGCTCTTAGGGTGTACTCATTTTATTGCAACTAATGCTTCTGGCTCACTCAGAGAGGATGTTGGTCCAGGTGAATTAATGCTTATTTCAGACCATATTAATTTACAACCAAGTAATCCTCTTATTGGTCCTAATGATGATGAGTTTGGCCCAAGATTCTACCCTTTAGATAATGCCTACGATCAAACTATGCGCTCGAAGTTGCTAGCCATTGCCGCAGAAAACTCAATCAAACTGACTGAGGGCGTTTATATTTCCGTCTTAGGGCCACACTATGAAACTGCAGCAGAAATTAGAGCATTTAAAATTTGGGGAGCTGATGCTGTAGGAATGTCTACTGTCCCAGAAGTATTAGTTGCGAACCATTGTGGAATGCATGTTGCAGTAATTGCGATGATTACAAACTATGCTACAGGTCTATCCAAAACAGCGCATAGTCATGAGTCAGTTGTTGCAATGGCAGAAAGTGCTGCAGCGAAGCTTAATTTTATTATAAAACAGTATATTGCAGGTTTAAAGTGACGGTAGAAAATCATTTAAATGAGGTCATGGAAAAACTACTTGACCACTTTCCGAGGCAATTCATTACGGTTGAGCAACTGATTCATTCTATAGACCTTACTCTACTTGATGAGCATGCGACTACTGAAGCATTATCTCAATTAAAGCAGGATGCCCAACAGAATCAGGTTGCAGCCCTCTGCATTTATATGCAACATTTACCTGAAATTATGCCGCAAGACAGCATTAACACAGCAACAGTAATTAATTTTCCGCAAGGAATAGAAGCACTTGATGTTTCACTGGCATCAGTAGAAAAAGCGGCTCTCTTAGGGGCCACTGAAATTGACTATGTTCTTCCCTACTCCATGTATCTTGGAGGCCAAACACAAAAGGCACTTCATCAGTGCCTTACAATTGCTCAATTATGCAAACAACATAAACTTGTTTTAAAAATAATTTTAGAAAGTGGCGCATTTCCTAACCTTCAAGCCATTTATACGATTAGCAGAGAGTTAATTGAGCTAGAATGCGATTTCATTAAAACATCTACGGGAAAAATCGCTCAAGGGGCTTCTTTATCTGCAGCACTAGCCATTTTAAGTGCAATTAAAGATACAAACACATCTTGTGGTATTAAGATCTCCGGGGGCATAAAAAAACCTCAACAAGCCTTTTATTATGCGGTACTTGCAGAGTTAATGATTGACAAACCAATTAATAAAAATTGGTTTCGTATTGGAGCTAGTAGTTTGTTAGGTGAACTGTTAAAAACTAATTAAATCTCAGTTATACTTCCTACGTTCGAAACATAATTAACAGTCGTGACTATTGATAACTGATCAGGATAGGGTCATTAAGTTAGATAAGGAATATAAAGTTATTCTAGTTCACTTTTCAACTGGAGTTTAATCTATGCAAAGAAAAAAATTATTTTCTAAATCAGTTCTCGTTATGCTTTTTGGTCTCATTTTATCAAGTTGTAATAACACTCTGCCTCCTGGCGAATACGATACAAATGAAGTCGGCAAAGTAAAAAAAGTCATTCCAGGGACCATTATTTCTAAACGCCCTGTCCATTTACGGAATATGGCTAATATGAATAACAATAATACAAACAATAATCTTGTTGATAGCGGCTATAGTCAAACGCGTGGCGTTGAGTATGTTATTAAGTTAAACTCCGGAGGAATCATCTCTGTAGTGCAATCAGAAGATCTAAAGCTCAAAAATAAACAAAAAATTCTAGTCATTTATGGTAAACATACTCGTGTTGTTGCCGATAATGGTAGTGAGATTTTTTAAATTTCCAGGAGCATTTCTCCACTTATAGTCTTTCGTGTATACTGCGATTTAAACAGGTGTACACGAAAACTAAAAAAATTGCTTTAACCAATACTCTTAAAAATATCTATAGAGTTTTTCACTATCCTTTAGGTAATAGGTCACCCCTAATAAACTTTAAAGAAGTTTATTAGGAGAACTGATCCTCTTTATATTCTAACCAAAGCTACCGCCAAAAGATCAAATAAGATTGAGAAATATCTTATAGATTTCTGTTTTAAAAAACATAAAATAGTGGATTATTCAGCTACTTAAATATTCTCTAATGAAAGTACAATTACCCGAGACGATAGCGGACTGTCATGAGTTGATAAAACGACTTGTTGAGATCACTGATGCATTAGTTTTACGGGTTGAAAAGTTAGAACAAGAAAATAAAGCGCTTAAAGAGCGTTTGGATAATAATTCATCGAACTCATCGAAACCGCCCTCACAGGACTTTAAAAAGAAAAAGACTAAGAAGAAGGCCAACTCGAATAAGGGAGGGGGAGTTAAAGGACATCAAGGACATTTTCGAGAGTTGTTGCCAGTAGACGAAGTGGATGCGGTTGTATCCTGTAAATTACCAAAGCGCTGTATTTGCGGTGAAAAGAGAATAAAAAGCCAAGACGTGTTAAGACACCAAGTCTATGAATTACCCCCAATAAAACTCAACATCACTGAATATCAGTTAGAAAAAGGAACGTGTGTTTGTTGTGGCAAGAAACGTCTGGCTACCTTACCAAACGGCATTACGTGGGGTATAACCGGTCCCCGATTAACAAGCTTTATGGCTCACATGCTCTCAAAATACAAGTTGTCTCGTCGAGGGCTTCAATCATTTTTAAGTGAACAGCTCTCATTTCCTCTAAGTATGGGATGTATTTACAAAAAACAACGCCTCGTGAGCGATGCGTTAAAAGAGCCTGTAGCCGATTTGTTAAACCAAGTGAAAATAAGCCACAGCGCTCATATGGATGAAACAGGACATCGCCGCGACGGGGTTAATCAATGGCTTTGGGGCGTGATGTCGAAATCAGCCGCTTTTTTCTCTGTCGAAACCTCTCGAGGCAAGAAAGTGATTGACTCCTTAATGGGAGATTTTGATGGCATTCTTGTGTCCGACCGCTATGCCGGATATAACTATTTCCCCAGTGATAAGCGTCAAATCTGTTGGGCTCATTTAAAACGCGACTTCACTAAACTTTCAGAGAAACAGGACAAACCAATTACTCGCATAGGCAGTGAGTTATTAAATTGCCAAGCTGATTTATTTGAGCTGTGGCACCAACACAAACTGGGATCCTTCTCGCGTTGGGAGTTAATACGAAAAACTCAGTGCATTCGACATAAGGTAGGGGAACTTTTGGAGCAAGGGACTTATACAGACCCCAAATTAAGAATCGTGCGGTTTTGCTCAAATCTATTGACCCATTTTGATGCCTTATGGACTTTTATTTTTAACGAAAATATAGAGCCAACCAATAATCATGCAGAGCAATGCTTACGGCCAGCGGTGATTTGGCGAAAAAATTATTTTGGTACGCGATCTGATTATGGCTCTGACTTTGTAGCCAGAACCATGTCTCTTATTACTTCGTGCAGATTACAAGCTAAAAATGCCTTTGATGTTTGCTCGCAGATTTTGATGGATCATTTCTCCGGGAAAAAATCTTTGGTTTTTGCTAATCACCAGTGACCTATTAC
>NZ_LNYU01000091.1:75456-105740 GCF_001468135.1 Legionella santicrucis
GCCCATAGCTGGAGGCTGGAGGTAGCTTGGGGTCAATAATATATTTATTTCCTATAAAGGCTACAATTCCTCCGATAAATATTGTAGCACGTGCGGCAAATGGTAATGAGCTCATCATATATAATATATGCACCAAGATACCCGCCATAAAAAAGCCAATAAAATAACTTATATATAGCCTCCATCCATTGCGTTTTACTTCAATAATGAGACTAAGCCTGGAATATAAGCTGTTGTTAGTATGAGTATTACCGAAATTAGTTGTATAATTACTCACTGATTTTACCAAGCTCATGTTGATAATATGCCAACCAGGCATAGTAAATTCTGAGTGTAACATGGATTCTTTATAATCAGGTTCAAAAACGATCTTATTCATATCAGCAAAATCTTCCATCTTTACTGTTAGAAATTGTCGGCCAAATGGAAAATTTTTACTATCCCAAGGTTGATGAATTTTTGCATAGTAATGTACGTAGGTATAATACTCATTACCTACTTTCCCTGCATCTCCAAATTTAAATGTGTAATCGCGAGCATTTATAATTTCTATACTTTTGAGCGGATTATAATTTTTATCCGTAGTTCGCCACCAGGCATAATAACTAATGCTGAATGTGCCATTTGCTGGATCAACATCGTAAATGCTAATCGGGTAAACTCCAAAAGTAACACGATTAGGTTTCGTAGCCCAAACTGGAAAAATCTGCAATAAAATGATTAAGATAAAAAATGCCCTTTTCATATCTCCGAGTCCTTTCATTTGAAATTTTAATCTAATAGCCAGTTTAGTAGAGACATTTCTCGCATGAGGTTAGTGCTGGAGAAGGCAGTTAATATACTCCTTTAATTAACTGCTCAATAATTGTTTGCAAATTATGTTGATTGTCATAGTGAATGACTAAAGATCCTTTGCCAGCTTTTCCTGGTTTCAGCTTAATTGCTGCTTGCAAATGGCTTGATAGATTTTTTAGTTGGTCATGATATAAAAGAGAGGGGTTTACATCTTTAGAGTGATTATTATCATCATGATCCTTTTTACCTGCTTTAATACGCTCAACTAATTTTTCTGTTTCACGAACAGATAAATTTTTAGCGACAATAAGTTGGGCGATTTGATTTTGTTGTTCTTCTTCCAAGATCAGTAACGCACGAGCATGTCCCATATCAATATCGCCATGCTCTAAAAGTTTTTTTACAGGATTGGACAGAGCCAGTAAGCGTATATAATTACTCACCGCAGTCCTAGATTTGCATAAGAGCTCAGCAACTTGTTGGTGGGTTAATGAGAATTCATGGATCAAGCGTTGCATAGCACGTGCTTGATCCATTGCATTTAAATCTTCGCGCTGTAAATTCTCAACTAAAGCCATTGCCATTGCAGTTTCATCATCTACCTGTTTTAAGATCACAGGAATTTCAGTAAGGCCTGCCATTTGGCTTGCTCGCCAGCGGCGCTCACCTGCAATAATTTCATAACGACCATCACTTAATTCACGAACTAATAAGGGTTGCAGTAAACCTTGCTTTTTGATGGATTGAGCAAGTTCTTGCAAGGGGGTTTCTTCCATTTCACCGCGAGGCTGGTATTTTCCAGGTTGTAAACAATCTGCTGCAAGCATGAGACGTTCAGTTTGTGGTTTTTCATTCAAAAGAACATTGCTTGATTGGCCGAGTAAAGCGGATAAATTACGTCCTAAACTACTACGTTTTACTGTCATAAATCCCCCCTTATCCTGCAACAGTTTGTTTATTAATGAGTTCAGAGGCAAGTACCATATAGGCTGCTGCGCCAGGCGATGTTCTATCATAATGCAACGCTGGTAGTCCATGACTTGGGGCTTCAGCTAATCGCACATTACGAGGAACTACAGTTCTATAAACCTTAGTGGGAAAATGCTCCATTAATTGTTTTGATACTTCAGAACATAGGCGGTTACGCGTATCGTACATAGTTCGGAGCACTCCCTCAAGCTGCAAACGTGGATTTACCGATGCTTTAACTTGTTCAATGGTTGAAAGCAGGGCAGCTAAGCCTTCTAAGGCATAATATTCGCATTGCATGGGGATGAGAACCGAATCTGCAGCAACAAAAGCATTAATCGTTAAAGTATTCAATGCTGGTGGGCAATCAATTAGAATGAAGTCATAATTACTTTGAATGGGTTGCAATGCTTTATACAAAAAAGTTTCACGATGATTTTGCTCCATGAGGCTTACTTCCGCAACAGTTAAATCACCATTTCCAGGTATTAAGTCATAACCGCCGCTAGTAGTAAGACACGCTTGGCCTGCCAGACAATCATGTAGTAAAACATCGTTAGTTGTATGTACCAGTTGATTTTTATCAACACCGCTCCCCATCGTTGTGTTTCCCTGAGGATCTAAGTCAATTAATAAAACTTGTTGTCGATTTGCTGCCAAAGAAGCAGCTAAATTAATAGCGGTGGTAGTTTTGCCTACACCGCCTTTTTGATTGGCAATGGCTATGACTTTTGCCATGATTTATTCCTTAGTTGTGTTTTCAATAATGACGCAACAGCGTTCACCGTCAACACCTGCAACAGAATATGATTTTACTGTGCAGTTTTGTTTGATGTCATTCAATTCTATATCAGGGAAGCGCCCTTTCATTGCTAACCAGATCCCCTCGTCAGCAATTAGGTGGTGCGTCCACTGAATCATCTGTTCAAGACTACTAAACGCTCGACTTAATACTGTATCAAAACCTTGTGGCGGGTGGTAGTTTTCGACCCTATTTTGTACTATCTCAAGATTTTCTAAGTTGAGTTGTCGCTTTACTTCATTTAGAAAGCGAGTTTTTTTCCCATTAGAGTCGAGTAATACAAAGTTTCTTTCTGGCTGAGCTAGCGCGAGCGGAATCCCTGGCAAGCCTGCACCAGTACCTACGTCGATAATTCGATTGCCTTTAAGCCAAGGCAAAATCGCTAAGCTATCAAGTATATGTTTACCAATCATAGACTCAACATCACGAATTGCAGTGAGGTTATAAGTTGAATTCCACTTGTTCAATAAGAATAAGTAATCTGATAATGAAGCACTTATGGCTTTTAAATCAAATGACTGTAAACCCTGTTCAAGCTGTAGTTTAATCTGTGTTTCATCCTTCATGCATCAATTCGCTGTTTTTTTAAATGAACTAAAAGCAAAGAGAGTGCTGCTGGAGTCACTCCAGAGATACGTGCCGCTTGTGCTAAAGTAGTCGGTCTAATTTTTGTGAGTTTCTGGATAACTTCGTTGGACAATCCAGTTACTTCACTATAATCAAGCCATTCAGGCAATATCGTATTTTCCTGTTTGCGCATTTTTTCTATATCTTGTTGTTGCCTTTCAATATAACCCGCATATTTGTTTTGAATCTCTATTTGCTCACTGACTTCAGATGCTAATTCGGGAAGATTCAAATCATTAAGCCTTAATAAATGATGGTAATTAATTTCTGGACGCTTCAGAAATTCTGCAGCTCTGGTATCATGTTGCATCGGATTAACTAGAACATCAGAAAGTATTTCATTATGACTCACTCGAACCCAAGTACTGTGTAATAATGACTGAGTGGATTCAATTGCTTCACGTTTAGTAGAAAAATGATGCCAACGTGTTTCTCCCACGATACCTAACTCCCTTCCTTTTGCAGTCAAACGCAAATCAGCATTATCTTCACGTAAAAGTAAGCGATATTCAGCTCGGGATGTAAACATTCTATAGGGCTCTTGAGTACCGCGTGTAATTAAATCATCAATAAGTACGCCTATATAAGCTTCATCACGTTGAGGGCACCAGAGTTCTTTTTCTTGCACATATAACGCAGCATTCATGCCTGCGATAATTCCTTGGGCTGCAGCTTCTTCATAACCTGTAGTGCCATTAATTTGACCTGCAAAAAATAAATTTGGAATCGGTTTGGTTTGTAAAAATGAAGTAAGTCCTCGTGGATCAAAATAATCATATTCAATGGCATAGCCTGGGCGTGTGATATGCGCATTTTCAAACCCTTTAATTGTTCGAACAAATTGGACTTGCACTTCAAAGGGAAGGCTTGTGGAAATACCATTCGGATAGATTTCTTCAGTAGTTAACCCTTCGGGTTCAACAAAAATCTGGTGAGATGGCTTGTCTGCAAAACGAACGATTTTATCTTCAATAGAGGGACAATATCGTGGCCCAACGCCTTCAATCACTCCTGCATACATGGGCGATGTATGGAGATTGTTACGAATAATCTCGTGAGTGGCTTCAGTAGTATGAGTGATATGACAAGGAATCTGTTGCGGATGATCACTAACATGACCCAAATAAGAAAACACAGGAATGGGAGTGTCGCCGGGTTGTACAATCATTTGATTGTAATCTAAGGAGCGACGATCAATTCGTGGCGGTGTTCCTGTTTTTAAACGACCAACTGGTAAATTAAGATCACGTAGGCTTTTTGCTAATGCGACGGAAGGGGGATCTCCTGCACGCCCACCTGCATATTGATTCATACCTACATGAATTTTTCCTCCTAAAAAAGTGCCCACAGTCAATACGACAGCATGAGCTCGTAAAGTAATCCCCATTTGGGTAATAACTCCGGCTACTCGTTCTCCTTCGATTAATAAGTCATCAACTGCCTGTTGAAACAGGGTCAAATTTTCTTGAGTTTGTAGTTGTTCTCTAATGGCTTGTCGGTACAGCACCCTATCTGCTTGTGCACGTGTTGCACGTACAGCGGGTCCTTTAGAAGCATTGAGTATACGAAATTGAATTCCTGCTTTATCTGCAGCTTTGGCCATCGCACCATCTAAAGCATCGATTTCCTTTACTAAATGGCCTTTACCAATTCCACCTATTGCTGGATTACACGACATTTGACCGAGTAAATCCATGTTATGAGTCAGTAATAAAGTTTGCACCCCCATACGCGCTGCAGCAAGAGCCGCTTCTGTGCCCGCATGTCCCCCACCGACTATAATAACGTCATATAATTTTTCAAGATTCATTTCTGATCAATATTTGTGTAACAAAAAAAGGAATTATACACTTTTTTGCCAATTGTCCCAATATCTAGAAAGCTCCTTCTTAATAAATTTGGTTACTTCCCATATCATCCTATGTTGTACTCAGAATCATATGGGAAGTAACTAAATTTGCTTAAAACAAAAAATGAATTTTAGAGGTTATTTGTAAGCCAAATTAAATGGCATGACTTTAAGGATAGGAGAGAGATATTTTATTTCCATGCACTCGTTTTAAATTAGGAATTTACAAGAAATAATCAAGTTGACATCATCAATGAATATTTTTCATAGGCTATACAATATATTCAATCTTTAGCTAATACGTAGATAATCTTTGATTGCTATACTTTATAGTGAATAAGCAATTAGAGGGATAAGTAAATGTCTCTTAATAGAAGTGAAGCTGAAGCTATTGAACAGCCCCAATTAAACGAAGATGCAGAGGGCTTCAGAAAAAAGCTAGCATCAATGAAGGGTGTTGCTTCACAAAAATCTATTGCTTTATCTATATTGAAATTGATCCCCTTTTTTAACAAATTTATAGCATCTGCAAGTGGCGCTGGGAATGCAATTACGCGCATGATTGAAATAGAGGGACTTGTCAATAATGCAACTCAAACAGCAGCAAGTGCGTTTCAATATATTAAATTAGGGACTGCGATCATTGATTTCTTTCGGATTCCAGCTATCTATGTGGGGGCTCTTATAGCCAAGCAAGAAGTACCGTTCACATTTTCGCGTAATGCCAAACTTTTATATTCATCAGTTATTTTAGGACTTGCTATTACTGCTGTAGCATTTCCTCCTGCAGCACCTATTATCGCTTTAGTTGCTGGAATAGCTGCATTAGGCCAAGGTGTAGTTACTTTAGCTAATCTTTATTATAAGCGTCTTGAAACTCAAGATAAATTAAAACAGGTAGAAAAGGACATCACTGAGAAAACAGAGAAAATTAATTCTTTAATTAAGGAATTAGAGAGGTTAGAAAAAGCTGCCGAAGCGGTAAAAGATAAGGATTTAGAGTCGTTAAAAGTTCAAATCACAACACAATTAAGTGAACTGCAAGGATTATATGACACACAGGAATATTGCAAGAAAAAATTAGAAAAACTAGGTATAACGGCTGCTTTAGATAAAACAGTAGGTGTTGGCTTAGCTGCTCTTGCATTAGTTGGTATTGTAACGAGTATGATTTTTCCTCCTGTTGGAATAGGAATACTTGCCGCTACAGGATCTTTAGGAGTGACTTATTTTGTTGCACGTGTAACTATTCCTTTGATGAAATCTATGGTAGAAAAAATAATTAATGCGGTGACAAAAAAACCAGATTCTAATCCAGATTCTAATCATGATCATCAAGATTCTAGAGAGTTAAATGTTTTGAGCGATAAAAATGTTTTAACCCGTTCGAATATTTATTCTATGCTTGAAAATTCTGATTTAAAAAATACGGGACAAGAATTAGCAAAAAAATACAGAAAATTACCAGGTGCTCATCCAAATACACAAGCTGATTCTTCACAAAATTTAGTCCAAAGAAGCGCTCAGTCGCCGATTGCGGATACAATAACAGATAAGCCTGACAATAATTTAGAGGACCCAAAAACGCATGAAGATGATGAGCAGCGGATTCCTTTTAAAGAAATGCACCTATAACCTTAAGCATGCCCCTCCGAAGAATGTTCATGAGGGATTGATGGGGGGTAAGTTGTTTTTGTTTTCTTTTTTATGCGTATTATTTTTTTTCATTTGCTGAATACTGCGCCATAACTCATCACCACGCCACAAGATTGTCTCATGACTTTTGTATAAAATTTTTGAAAGAATCTGTACTTGTTTTTTAAAAGTAGCATTAGTGCTTAGTCGAGTTAAATCAGTCAGATTTAATATAGGTGCGTCTGGCCAATGTAAGCTAGCCCATTTGAGTAATGCATCACGTGTACGTTGAGGATGTGCTTGCATACATGCTTTTTGGAGCTCGTTAAGTGTTGTTTGATATCGGCCTTTTTCAGAGGTTTTATGACGTTTTTGTCGTCCCCATAAGATTAAAGTAATGACCCAGGCAAAAGCAAAAAGTGCCGCAACTATCCAGGCCCAATTAAACTTATTTGTAGGATTAGGTTCATTTATTTTGGCTGTTGGTTGTAGTTCATTTTGATTAGTTGCTGCAGTGGGTTGGTTTGTGTTTGATACAGGCATAGTAACTGATGCTGTAACGTCAATGACTTTTGAAGGTAAAGTAGCAATTTCTTCTTTTCCTGTTTCTGTGTTAAACCAGGGGAGTTTTAATTCAGGAATAGTGGTTTTTCCTGATTTGTTAAATAGGTAAGTAATCTTAATTTCCGTACGACCAATTAACTCGCCCTGAATGACTTGATTTTTATCTTTGCCTTTTTCAGGGTAAACATTAACCCCATCAATTTCCGAAAAAGTAAGTGCTGGTAAAAGCTGAGCTGGAACTCCAGTTCCTTCTAGAGCTACCGTACGAATAAGTGTGTTGCCTTGGGTGATTGTTGGTTCTAAGTTTTCGTAGTGTTCAGTGAATTTCACTTCTTTTGCTGGAAGCCAGGTCTTACCAGAAAATTCCTTAGGAATTGGAAGTACATCTAAATTAATTATTTTATCCTGGGCTTTGACGCGTTCTGGATTAAAATCATAAATTAACGCAGTAAATACGGGTGATTTTATCTTTAAAGGGCCACTTTTTTGCGGAAAAATAGCATAGTTTTGCTCTTCAACAAGATAGTTAACATTATTCTTTTGGGTTTGATAACGTTTTTCCTGTCCTAAGGGAATAAGTAAAGCGTTTTCAACTTGTGGACCTTGATAATCAGCATCTAACAAATGCTTCGAGTTATATAAAGTTACCTTATATATAATTTGTTGGTTCACATAAGGTTTTTTTTGATTGACTGAAGTAGTTAAATAAATGCTTTGCTGTTGATTTGAATCAGTAGACGTACTTTGCGGTGAGGGTTCACTTGCTGCGCTTACATTAATGATTGCCGGTGTGGTATATTCTCGACCCATTTTAATAGCAGGAATTGTTAATTTTCCTTCTTTCTGTGCTTTTAGCGTGATAGTCCATTCGCTGGATGATTGAGTTTGTCCATTGATAATGGAATAATTCATTCGGCGTTCTGTGCCTAGAATCACAAATTCATTTTGTAATGGAGTTAGATCAGGAATGCCTCCATTTTGTAAATTATCTTGGGTTAAAATCAATCTAAATGATTGATCTAAACTGACTTGAGATGGATCAATTTGCACTTGTATTTCTGCATGCGCAGCTAAATTAAATAGACAAAAAAATCCAATTATTAATAATTTTTTCATTGATACCATCCACGTTCTCTTCGTAAATGATCACGTAAGAATTTTTCTCGCATTAATCCACCTGGATCATCCGGAATCAGACGTAACCATTGTTCTTTCGCTTGTTGTTTTTCCCGCTCAGCTTCAGACTGGGCTTCATTATTTTGAGAGCTCTGATTTTTTTTGTTCTGCTGATCTTTGTTCTGTTGATCTTTGTTCTGTTGATCTTTGTTCTGTTGATCTTTGTTCTGTTGATCTTTGTTCTGTTGATCTTTATTTTGTTGATCTTTATTTTGTTGATCTTTGTTCTGTTGATCTTTGTTCTGTTGATCTTTGTTTTGTTGATCTTTGTTTTGTTGATCTTTATTTTGTTGATCTTTATTTTGCTGATCTTTATTTTGCTGATCTTTGTTTTGCTGATCTTTGTTTTGCTGATCTTTGTTTTGTTGATCTTTATTTTGTTGATCTTTATTTTGCTGATCTTTATTTTGCTGATCTTTGTTTTGCTGATCTTTGTTTTGCTGATCTTTGTTTTGTTGATCTTTGTTCTGTTGATCTTTGTTCTGTTGATCTTTGTTTTGTTGATCTTGATTTTGCTGATCTTTATTTTGCTGATCTTGATTTTTTTCTTGGTCTTTTTTTAAAAGATCTTCAATTAATTTACGGTTATAAAGAGCATCTTGGTTTGATGAATTAATTGCTAATGCTTTATTGTAGGCTTTGAGGGCGTCTTCGTATTTTCCTAAATGCGCTAAAGAATTTCCTTCATTATAATACCCCTGTTCATTTTCTAAATTTTGATATAATTCAGCCGCTTTTTGATAGTCACCGGCTCGATATGCAGCGGCTGCAGCCCAATCATTTCGTGTAAAGGTTTCTTTGGCTTCTTTAAATTGACTTTTCGCCATTAAATCTTGCCCTTGTTGGTCTGGGGTGGTCCATAAATCTTGCCAATTAAAGGCATGAACAGAGAAAGAATAGAATAAAAATACCAAAAGAATGACACCGCGCCTCATACAGTTACCCTCTGCAACCAACCGCGTCGAAATACAGGTAAGAGCAACAGCAACGCAGGGATTAAAAACCATCGCCCTTCATCTCGCCAAAGAGGGATATCCTCATCTTCGCTTAGAGTAAATTTGTTAGTATTTCCAAATTTGAGCCATTGATCCAAATCACTTGAATCGGAGGTATATTTTACTAATTGTCCTTCTCCTGCTTGGGCAAATTTCTGAAATAAAGGATTTAAATTTTTATCTGCTTTGACTGGCATGATCGAGGAATCAATACCCGATTCTGCTAGTTTTTTTGCAAAAGCAATTGATTCACTTGATGGTGAGTCCGCAGTCATTACTAAAATTTGTCCTTGATTATAACCTGCTTGTTTAATTAGAGTGCTGGCTTCGTTTAATGCGCTGTATAAATTCTGACCTGTTACTGGCATGATATCTGGAGTTAAAGACGCAAGTAATGATGAAATCGTTTGTCCATCATCAGTAAGAGGGGAGACGACAAAAGGTTCGCTAGTAAAAACTACTAAACCAAACTGTCCTACATCTTTATGAGCAAATAAGTCATGTAATTTAAACTTAGCGCGACTTAAGCGATTTGGTGTTAAATCATTTGTCATCATATTATCGGACATGTCCAAAACCAAAACTCTGGGTTGTATTGGTTTATAAGTTGCTACAGGTAACTTATACCATGCAGGTCCTGCAATACTTAAAATCATAAATAGAAGACTGACTATTACGCATAGCAAAGAGCCCATTCGTTGTCCTTGTTCTTTCTTTTGGAGGAGGTGATTGAGCAAATGCGGATCACAAACTTCGGACCATGCATGTAACTTGGGCTTTTGTCGCCATAAAACCAGAGTTAAGCCTAATAAAGGCATTATCATGAAAAGCCACCACGGTCTTAGAAAATGAAAAGTCGTAATCATGGCTTTAAGGCCTCCCTTTCTTCTGTCGAAAAGTTTACTCTTAGAGTAAGATCGGTTTTTTCAAACAGCCAATAGAAGCAAAGAAGCAGTGCGAAACCAACAAACCATGGATAATATTCCTTTTGTGGGCGTACAGTAGCTTGCTCTTGGCTTATTGTTTCTAATTGATTAATCGTTTTGTAGATTGAATGGAGTGATTCAGTATCTGTTGCACGAAAATAGCGTCCCCCCGTCATATCAGACATTTTTTTCAAGGTTTCTTCATCCAAGTCAGCTGCAGGATTTTGCATAAGAAAATTACCGACGAGTGCTCTGGAATCAGCTTCAGAACCTAAACCAATAGTATAAATTTTAACTCCTTCCTCTTTTGCCAATTCGGCTGCTTTTAGTGGAGCGAGTACGCCTGAATTATTCGCTCCATCGGTTAATAGAATAATAACACGTCCTTTTTGAGGTGCATTATCCAAACGTTTAACAGCAAGACCAACCGCATCCCCAATAGAAGTTGTTTTACCGGCAAGTCCTGCTGTGGCATCTTCAAGGCGTAAAAGTATTGAATGTCGGTCGTAGGTTAGGGGTGTTTGTAAGTAGGCTCGTGTACCAAAAAGAATCAAACCAACTTTATCGCCTGAGCGATCACGCACAAATTGTTCTGCGGCATTTTTTACTATATTTAAACGACTTGTAGGTCTCCCATGCAAAATCATGTCTGGAATTTCCATGCTGCCTGATAAGTCCAAGGCCATCATGATGTTATATCCTTCACGAGAAATGGGTTTAGGGGCACCAACCCAACGTGGCCCAGTTAAAGCAAATACAAGTAACAACCATACTAAGGTTGGTATTAAGAGCGAGTGTTGTACCGAAATAGAATGCTTTTCCTGATCTGCTATGTCAATCATAGCTGCAAAAAAAGGTACTCTTAATGCGGTGGGTAATTTTACTTTTACCCTTGGCATTAGAAACCAGAGAAGTACAGGCAAGGGACAAAGTAATAAAATCCAAGGATTAGTTAATTCGAACATGGCACTCTCCTTTGTTTAATCCAAAGCTGTGCGGTGTTGAATAGCGGGTTGAGATCCATGATTTGGTTTGTTTTAAAAGGGGCATCTAAAAGCATGTTTTTTACTAAGTTGAAATCTATTTCTTTACCTGTTTCATTTAAAAAATGCAGCCAGTCTTCGCCATGTAAACTGGCAACGTCTTCTCTTGGATAATAGGCTAAAGCGACTCGGCGTAATAATTCTGAAATACGGGCACTTGTCAATGCTACATTTTGCTCTTTTTCGTATTCTTTTTGATAGTTCATTAATAAAATTAAAGCGTAGTTCTTCGCTTTTGCATCACGATGGTTTTTGTAAATACAATAAAAAATAAAGATGGATATTAATATAATAAGTGCAATGATTACATACCATCCTGGGGCTAGAGGCCACCAGCCTATAGGTGTGGGAAGATGAATATCTTTTAATTGCGCCAAGGGGTCAGCGTTAGGCATGGGAAGACCTCCTGGGAAAAGTTTGGCGTACTAAGGGAGCTAAATCAACATCCGCAGTTACTTGAACATACTGAATATGTAAGCGACGTAACTGTTCTTGTAATTGGGTGATGCGCTGCTGACAGTAATGTTCGTATGCAATATTTACTGAGCGGAGGCTGGTATCAAGAATTATTTCTTGTTTTCCATTGGTAATCGCATATTGCTGCGGTTTTGGCGGAGCGAGTTCTATTCGGTCGCAGATATGATATGCCAGAATATCGTTGTGTGAACGTAATCGATTTAAATGTCGTTCACTTTCATTATCCAGAGAATAAAAATCACTGATTAAAACTAAAATACTTCCAGGTCTAATCACGCGATGTAAGCGGATTAATACATCGCTGAGTTGTCTTGGTTTGGCCTCTCGTTGTTCTTCGGTTTGCGTCGTATAATGACTTAACGAAGCTAACATGGGAAGAACTCCTACATCACGGCTACGAGGCATAAACTCACTGTGCTCAGTGGCTGAAAAAAATAATCCACCTACTCTATCTCCTTCCTTGATTACCGTCCAAGCAAGAAGAGCAGTTAATCGTGCGGCGATAACGGATTTAAATGCGATGCGTGTACCAAAAATCATTGAGGGATTAAAATCGGTGAGGATGACTACAGGACGCTCTTTTTCTTCCTGATACACTTTGACATGAGGTCTACCTGTGCGTGCAGTGACACGCCATTCCATGTGACGAATTTCATCACCAGCCTGATAATTTCTTACTTCGGCAAAATCCATCCCACGACCACGTAATCTGGATAAATGATTGCCTGAGCGTATCGCTTTACCTTCTGAATGATAACGAACGGATTGTACATAACGTCTTAATTCAATCAGTTCATTGAGTTCTGCAATAACACCATTTGCCATAAAAACCTCTAGTACTTCATCCTATTTTAGATTGGGGCTTAGCCTGTTAGATTCAAGGTTATTTATTTACATTGGCCCAGGATGCATGTGACACATACTGCCTCTTGCCATATCTCCAAGATTTTTAACTTGTGTCTAAGAGACAGATTGCACATGAGGCCTTCTCTAAGGAACAGCAACTAAGCGTAACAAGGAGTCAATAAAGTCATCGCTATTAATGCCCTCTGCTTCAGCTTCAAAACTTAATAAAATTCTATGCCGTAATACATCATGAGCAATCACATGGATATCATCTGGAATCACGTAATCCCTTCCTGAAAGCCAAGCATGGGCTTTTGAACAACGATCTAAGGCAATTGTAGCACGAGGACTAGCCCCAAAACGTAACCATCGTGCTAACTCTTCACTATAAACTCCGGGATTTCGGGTAGCGACCACTAATTGCACCAGATAATTTTCTAACGCTTCGCTAGTATGAACATTTAGTACTTGCCTACGTGCTTCAAATAATACTTTTTGGGGTAATTTTTCAGTTGTGGCAGGCTTGTTGTCCATCGCTAGCCCCAAGGCTTCTTTGCGAGATAATGCTAAAATATCATGCTCTACTTTCGCATCAGGATAACTAATTTTTACATACATTAAAAACCGATCCAATTGTGCTTCCGGCAAAGGATAAGTTCCTTCTTGTTCAATAGGATTTTGAGTTGCCATTACCAAAAATAATTCAGGTAATGGATAAGTTTTACCTCCTATAGTAACTTGTCTTTCTGCCATGGCTTCGAGTAAAGCAGATTGTACTTTAGCTGGAGCACGGTTAATTTCATCTGCTAAAAGCAAATGATGGAATATTGGGCCTGGTTGAAAAACAAAAGAGCCATTTTGTGGGTGGTATACATCAGTTCCCGTTAAATCCCCGGGCAGTAAATCCGGTGTAAATTGGATGCGATGAAAATTACCTTCAACTCCATCAGATAACTCTTTAACGGCACGCGTTTTTGCTAAACCAGGTGCTCCTTCAACCAATAAATGACCATCAGCAAGTAAGGCGATGAGCAGACGCGAAATTAACCCTTTTTGGCCTAAAATTTGCGAGTTTAAGTGATGACTTAACTGTAATATTTGATGTTGCACCGAATTTTCAGTTTTATTGTCTTCTACTTGCTCCATAGTTTTCTACCTTAAATATGAATAAATTCAATACTGAGATTAGGGGCTATTGACATTTGCTTTCCATGTCTACGTATTGGCATCCAGCGCTGATGATTAAAGTCACATGATACTTATCGATTCAATATCGCCTGGAGCTCGCACATAAAGCTCGAAAAGTAGACAACTTGGAATGAATTGTCAACACGCTCTAAAATAAAGAACTTATCCTAACGTGAATTGCATCTGCTGCCAAGTCCTACAGACAAGGGTTGTGCATTATTTGAGCTTTTTGGACTGTTTAACTTTTTGAAAACTCGCTAAAGAGGATGAAGTGCAATAAAACTTAGAATGCAGAATCAAGGTGCTCATTTAGTCACATCTCTGAATCTTCTATGCCTTTCCCAAAAATCTATCGTTGATAATCAGGGTGGAGTTCTAAAGGCATCATCATTTGTAAGCGCTGATAAAGGGAAAGGATTTCTTCACAAAAGACATGAAATTGTTGTTGATTTTCCCATAGATCAAAATCAGTGCCTTTATGAAAAGCTTGTTGTTTGGTCAATGTTTTTAATAAAATTATTTCTTGATGAGAAAATCCCAGATGGCTGTTTAGCTCGACCAGTTCCATGAGCTTTTTATATTCCTTGATTGGACGATGCTCATGCAAGCAATAGGCCTTTAATGTAAGCTGAAAGGCTTGATACATCAATGAAGTGACTGGTGTTAATACGGTTAGAGAATCAGCGTCCCTCACAGTCCCATGAGTGAGTTGCTGAAGTAAGTAATCTGCTGCATAGGCATGTTGTGTGGCAATGTTGAGTATTTCTAAAGGAGATAAATAACGTTTGTCCATGAAGGATTGATCCTATTTAATTCGATTTTTTTTCAAGTATGTTAAAATTCGCACTCATTATATCCATGAATTAAATCGATGCACGCTTTTATTAATAGTTCTTTGAAAATTGGATCTTTAACCCTACCTCATCGACTTATCCAAGGTCCTTTAGCAGGCTATAGTTGTGCTCCATTTAGAACATTATTTCATAATTATCGCTCACCAGCATATTGTGTG
The DNA here is from genome assembly GCF_001468135.1 of Legionella santicrucis. Taxonomy (GTDB): domain Bacteria; phylum Pseudomonadota; class Gammaproteobacteria; order Legionellales; family Legionellaceae; genus Legionella; species Legionella santicrucis. The sequence goes on from NZ_LNYU01000091.1 coordinate 90,361, forward strand.
ACTGAAATGAGTTCTGCAATGGATATTCTTTATAAGCACTCAAGGAGTTCTCGCTATATCTATAGAGCTCCGGAAGAACAAATTCTTTCTTATCAAATTTCAGGTACAGAACCACATCTTTTGGCGCAAGCGGCACAAAAGCTGCAACTTTATGGTGCTAATATCATTGACATAAATTGCGGTTGTCCTAAGCCTAAAATCCGTAAAAAAGGTGCTGGAAGCGCATTGCTAGAAGCTCCTGACCAATTAGTCAAAATTGTTAAAGAAGTACGTGCGTCAATCACGATACCTTTAACCATTAAAATTCGCATACAAGGGAATGAACAGGATTTAATTTTGGCAAAAAAAATTGAAGAAGCTGGGGCCGATGCATTGATTGTGCATGGTCGTCGTTGGATTGATACTTATGAAGTAACACCTGATTTACGACAAATTGCATGCATCAAGCAACGCTTAATGATTCCAGTTATTGCTAATGGTGATATTCATGATCTTGATAGTTTACAAAAAACTGTGACACTAAGCGGTTGCGATGCTTATATGATATCGCGTGCAGGAAGCGGTAAACCTTGGCTCTATCAAGAACTATTAGAACAACAAAATGTAGCGGTGAGTTTCTCTGAAAAAATTAATCTATTTATAAGACACTTGCAAGGCCTTGCTGCATTAGAAGATGAATATAAAGCTGTTTTACAAAGTAAATCCTTGATACGTTACTATTTTGGAAAAGTGCTTGATACCTCATTGTTGAATTGTTTTTATCAATTAGATTCTTTAGAAAAAATAGCGCATTTTTTCATGTTACTGCAGCAGAGGCAATTGACTGAAAGGGAGATTTAGTAATGGTAAAAAATAGTATTCGGTGGGGAATTATCGGGACAAGTTATATCTCTGATGTTATGGCACGTGCCGTTGAAGAATCTTCTTCGGGTCAATTAGAGGCTATAGGTAGTCGCTCAATAGTGACGGCACAATCATTTGCAGAAAAATTTGCGGTGCCTCATTATTATGATGATTATCAAGCGGTACTTGATAATTCAGAAGTTGATGTAGTTTATATTGGGTTGCCGAATCACTTGCATCAAGAATGGATTATTCGTGCTGCTTTAGCAGGGAAACATATTCTATGTGAAAAACCTTTAGTCATGAATGTGCATGAGCTGCAAGAAGTTATTTCAATTACTGAAGAATCTCAGGTACTTTGTATGGAGGCATTGATGTATCGATGTCATCCTTTGACGCAAAAAATAAAAGAAATTATTCACAATAAAAGCATCGGAGAGGTCAAACTATATAACGCAACTTATACCGCAAACATTGCTGAAATTGCCAATCCTATTGCCGGTGGCTGTATTCGTAATCTAGGATGTTATCCCATTTCGTTAATACGATTTTTAGCTGATGCTGAACCTATTGAAATCAAAGCAATGGGTAGAATAAATCCTAGAAGTAAGAATGATAACCAAGCAAGCATTCTTTTAAAATTTGAAAATAATGCAATGGCAGTTGTATCTACGGCAGATGATATTGAGATGTACTGGAAATTTGATGTTTATGGCACTGAAGGTCATTTGACCGTAGTCACTAATCCTTGGCTTCCTACTCAAGATAACAATCAGCTTTTAATTTACCGACATCATGAACCCACAATGGAAATTCACGTATCGGCGGAGGTTTCTTTATATACATATCAAATTGATTTAATGAATCATATGATTCTTAATGAAGATGCATTAAATTCAAAACGGATATCTTTATTAGAGAGTTATGGAACTATCTCTGTTTTAGAAACTTGGCTTCAGCAAATAAAAACTCAAAATTAATGGCAAGACCTCCATCAACAGGGGGGCCATGTTGATGGAGGCTTAATACTCTTATAGGAATGGATTTCCACTGTCGCGAAAATGACGAAACGCTTAAGCCAATGGCCAGTGTTCCTCCTGCTCGAACACAGCCAGCGAGGCTTGGATCTAATAAAATCCCTATCCCTAATTTAGGTTACACGGGGTTAGGCAAGGTACTATCAGTATTTTCTTGATCCAATTCATCATCATCTTTCACGGTTTTGTTTTGATGGTGTATGTTCACTATACTTGGTTCGGTTGATGGTCGTTGGGGTTGCATTTTTTTTGCGAATAATCCCATTGTTATAACCAGAGTTGTGGCGGCAATTGCAGTAATAACAATTGCTGCAGCCAAAGTAATTGGAATAAGGGGGGGAAATGCAATTGCCAGGATGCCAACTGCCAATGCGCCAACACTGATTCCAGAAAGTGCCCCCAAACATTTCAATTGAAATGAATGATTATGAGAGAATTGGGCATCAAAATTAATCTCATAATTTCTTCTTGTTTCTTTTTGAAAAGCGTCAATGATCTCAGGTTGTTTAATCTTGTTACTGTGTAGCTTATTAACAAGATTAGCTAAAATTTTTATTTTATGCTCATAACTTACATCAACTAATTCTTGATTATATTCATTAATAATGTTTCGGATTTCTCTCGGTAATTCATCAAATTTGGGCTCACCTTTTTTGAAATGAGATAAATAGTTAGTCTCAATTGAATCAAGTGGTTTAGGTGCAATGCCTGCATTTCTCATTAAATCGCGCGCTTTTTCATTGAGTTCCGATAGGGTAGTTTGGACTTTAGCCATATAGGCATCGTATAATGCTGGATCGGTTACGCCAAATTTTTCCAGTTCATTAGTGGAGCAAAAAGCAGTGATGCCACCTTGTTCGAGTAAGAAGCGAGAATATCCAGCGCAATTATGATACCTACTAAAAAATTTATAATAAGTTTCTTTGACTCCTCGATGTACAATATTTTCTGGATCTTCGAATTTTTTTATACCGTTTTCTATTCCTTGTACATTTAATCCGAATAAATTTAAATGTTCAAGGTAATCATCTTTATCATCTAAGGTAAGTGAATTTCCTAACGGTAAAACCCACTCTTTAAGAGGCAACTTACCATACATCGTCTCTTCATCGGCTCCGTCCACGTCAATTCCCAAGCCTTTTTGGCTCTTAAGTTGTTCTACAAATTCTAAAATAATATATTTTTTTTCAATGGCTGTTTTCTCTTCTCGCAGTTTCTCTATCAGAGGTTGCAATGCTTCATATGCTTCTGCTTTTATTAATGATTCAGTGCGTTTTTCTGAACCAGTTTTAGCATCAATCCCTGCTTGTCTGAGGATATCAATGTCATCATCTTCATAACCCTCCTCTAAATCTTCATCATCATCAAATGCATGGTGCTCAATCATGATTTGATAAAGCGCTTTTAGTAACTCAACCTGATCTTCACGAATATAAAGTGAACAATCTTCCCAAAAATCATCAATAAGTGAAGGATGTTTTCGTTTTTTATTATCAAAATAAGTATTAATAAAATCTTTAAGTGTTTCTGGGACAATGTTTGATGTACATTTTAATTCTGGATCGCTATCATGCGTCAGGGCTCGGAATTTGTCAGAATGAAGTCGATTTTCTTCCTCATCATACTTTGCAGAAAATTTGCCATCCTTATAAACATGTTCGCCTTGAGTAACATTAAGTGCAATATGATTCGCGCTCCAATAATATACCGTAACACCTTTCAAGTAGCTCATTTGAAACCCTATAAAATTGTTATGAGGCATTTATTGTATTTGATTTATATTAAGGCAATATGATTAAGGGGTAATAAAAAATACATAGGGTATTCATTTTGAAAAATCAAATAAGAGTATTTTTTGATAAAAAGCATCGCAGTACAGATAAATAAAGATGTTCGTATGGACGGAGCTAGCTAGGTAAGTATACTTCTTCCCCCATCAACTTTAAGAATTTGTCCAGTGATATAAGGATTTTCAGCTAGAGCTAAAATGGCTTGCGCAATATATTCTGGGTCGCCGTGTTTTTTTAATGGTATTTTTGCAATGATTTTTTCCTGTATTTCTGGGCTCAATGCATTGGAACTCTCTGGCCAAATAATTGAGCCCGGAGCAATTGCATTCACTCTGATTTCAGGAGCAAATTCGCGAGCTAAGCTTTTTGTTTGCATTTCCAAGGCAGCTTTACTTTGGCAATAGACAGAATATCCCTTCAGGGGGTTTTCAGCATGGATGTCAGTGATATTGATAATGGATCCAGATTGTTTTGCTAGTAAAGGACGAGCTGCAAGACTTAGCAAAAAAGGAACTTTAACATGAATATCGAACAACGCATTCCAATTTGTTGTGCTAAAGGATGTAATTTCGGTACGTATGAAAAGAGACGCATTGTTAACGAGTAAATCCAAACGCCCAGCCCAATCATTTACTACAGCCACAATGTCTTCAGCAGCGGTAGGTTCAAATAATTCTTTTTGTACCAAAAAAACACTGTTTGCACGTTGAGCATTTAGGTTTTTTGCAAGGAGTTGGGCTTCTGGCAATGATTGATGGCAATGGATAGCTACTTTATATCCTGTAGCATGCAGTTTTTGGACTATTGCGGCACCAACGCGGCGTGCTCCACCCGTAACTAAAGCAAGTTTTGCTTCTTGTGTTTTTTCGAATTTCAAGGTATTTTTCCTAGATTTTTTTAATCATTTCGTTATGAGTATACTACAAACACTGCAAGTACAACTGGCTCAACGACAAGCGATTCCCTTTGTAGAATTCATGCAACTTGCATTGTACGCTCCAGGTGAAGGTTATTATAGTTCAGGATTGCAAAAATTAGGGAAGCATGGTGATTTTATCACTGCTCCTGAATTAACACCTTTGTTTGGTAAAACTTTAGCAAATCAATGTCTGCAAGTGTTCGATGTGCTTGAATCACCCTCACTCTTTGAGTTTGGTGCGGGTTCTGGTGCACTTTGTGTCTCTATATTAGAGCATCTTGCTGCGTATAACTCTTTACCCAAAGCCTATTATATCCTTGAGGTCAGCGCTAATTTATGTCATCGTCAACGTGAGATGATTGCACAAAGAATCCCTCATTTAGCGCATCTTGTCACTTGGTTGGATCGTTGGCCAGAAACTCCGTTTAATGGGGTGGTTTTGGCGAATGAAGTTCTAGATGCAATGCCCGTGCATCGTTTTATGAACACCGAACAAGGGATTATGGAAAGTTATGTGCGTTTAAACGAACATCAACAGTTGATTGAGATTTTCAAACCTTGTCAAAATCAGCGTTTGCAGCACTATATAAATCACAAAATAACCTCGCTAGGTGTCCCTTATCTGTCAGAGGTCAATCTCTTTATTGATGATTGGATTTTAAATACTTACCGTATGCTGAAGCAAGGTGTTGTTTTTTTAATTGATTATGGCTTTCCGCGCCATGAGTATTATCATCCGGATCGAAATCAAGGAACTTTGATGTGTCATTATCAACATCACAGTCATTCAAATCCTTTATTGCATCTTGGAGAACAAGATATTACTGCACATGTAGACTTTACTCATGTAGCAGAGGCTGGGCAACAAGCAGGTTTTCATATTGCTGGTTATACTAATCAAGCCTCTTTTTTACTGGGCAATGGTTTGTTAAGCTTTATTAACTCATTGAATAGTGAATTAGAACAGGTGCGAGCAAAGCAAGCGATAAAACAGTTGATACAGCCTAGTGAAATGGGTGAGTTGTTTAAAGTAATTGCATTGAGCAAAGAGATTGATATTGCTTTCCATGGGTTTCAACTAAATGATAAACGAGTGAGTTTATGAACGAGAAAAAATATCTTACTACGGTAGAATTACAAAAAGAATCAATGAAGTTTTCTGCTGGTCATACTACCATTTTTTCTGCCACAGAAAGAGAACCTTTGCATGGCCATATGTATGGAGTTTATCTCGCATTGACTACCTGGGTTGAAGAAAATGGGATGACTTTTGATTACCGTTATTATAAAGAGCGTATCCATAAATTATGTCGTTATTTGAACCAGACTTTTTTGATGCCGCAATTTTCACCTTTTTTGGAATATGCTGAAGATGAGGCATATTATTATTTTACGTTCAACCATAAAAAAATTCCTTTTCTTAAGGAAGATGTCACTCTATTACCAGTAACCAATATTACTGTTGAAGAACTTTCAAAGTGGTTTGTGCATGAGTTGATTCAAGATAAGGATGAGTTAGATAGGCATCGCATCGAGAGGGTTGTAGTCAAGATTTTCTCAGCTCCAGGACAATCAGCCAGCCATGAATGGCAAAGAGCGGATGAATAAATCTCTTTCGCAATCCGTTACAGAGCTAAAAATGCCAGAAGACATGGAGCGCAGAACTGGGGTGCCTATGAAGTTAGGCGAGGATTCATGCAACTTATCGGCACATCAAATGACAGTTAATACGGTTTATCAAGTGTGTATTCCCCATACTAATCGAGATTATTTTGATTATATTGCAGACGAATTTACTCCATGTATAGGCGCTCGAGTTTGGGTTCCGTTTCGCAGACAAATACGGCTTGGTGTTGTAATCCGCACGAATGAATCTTTGCAGGATAGTGCCTTATTAAAAAGCATCAGTGCTATTATTGATGAAGAGCCTTTAATTGATGAAAAAATATTGACCTTATGTTCCTGGATAGGGAGTTATTACCAATCACCTTTATCGGAAGTACTGCCTTTGGCGCTACCCAAAAAATATCGTTTAGGCCAAGCCTGTCAATTACCTATGGGCGATTTTTATCAATTAGCATTATCTTTGGATGAGGCTAAAAAACGTATTCCTGTTCGTGCACATAAGCAGCTACAGCTTATCGAATTTTTAAGTACTCAAAAAGAACCTGTTGCTCAACGTGATTTAACCCAAAAAGGATTTAATAGCAATCAATTGCGTCACCTACTTGCAGCACAAGTTCTTTCTCTATCGCAACACATCTTACTTCCCCAACCAGCAAAAATTTCACCATTACCGCCCTTGATGCTGAATTCAGAACAAGCAGTTGCTGTCACTGCGATTAAAGAAAAGCTAAATCATTATCAATGCTTTTTATTACAAGGAGTTACGGGTAGTGGTAAGACGGAAGTTTATTTGCAGGTGATCGCTGAAGTTTTAGAGCAAAAGAAGCAGGTTTTAGTTTTAGTTCCTGAAATTGGCTTAACACCACAATTAGTAGCTCGTTTTACAGCGCGCTTTAAATATGCTATTGCCGTGATCCATTCCGGCTTAAATGAATCCGAACGCCAAGTTGCCTGGCAATTGGCAAAAGAAAATAAGGTTAAAGTGGTCATTGGAACTAGGGCTTCTATTTTCACACCAATGCCTGATTTAGGGTTAATTGTAGTTGATGAAGAGCATGATCCCTCATTAAAGCAAATGGAGGGAGTGCGCTATTCAGCTCGTGATACGGCATTAATGCGGGCAAATTTGGCAAATATTCCTATCATTTTGGGTTCAGCCACGCCTAGTCTTGAAAGCATCCATAATAGCAAGCAGAAAAAATATAAATTGTTACGCTTAACTCATAAAGCGATATCGACAACGCCATTGCATTACCAACTCATTGATCTGCGTGCTCAAGTAGTGCAACATGGCTTAGCAACTCCAACTTTACACGTGATTCAAGAACACTTACAGAAGAGAAATCAGGTTTTAGTATTCATTAATCGTCGTGGTTTTGCGCCGGTGTTGTTATGCCATCAATGCGGTTGGATGGTTGATTGTCGTGCTTGTGACAGCCATTTGACGCTCCATAAACAAATAGGGCAGATGATTTGTCATCATTGTGGTTTGACGCAAAAAAAACCAGGGCATTGCTCGAATTGCCAAAGTATGGAGCTGATTCCCGTGGGAGCAGGTACTCAGCGTGTTCATGAATTTTTAAGCATGTATTTTCCTAATATAGAAGTTGTGCGCATCGATCGCGACGCAGTTCGTAAAAAAAATTCCATGAATGAGCATTTGGATAAAATCCATAGTGGAGAGGCTCAGCTTATTGTTGGTACGCAAATGTTGGCGAAGGGCCACCATTTTCCACGTTTATCTTTGGTAGTGGTACTTGATGCTGATGCTGGACTTTACAACCAAGACTTTCGTGCTCTTGAGCATTTAGGGCAATTATTAACTCAGGTTTCAGGACGTGCAGGACGCGCAGATGATGCAGGACAAGTTTTAATTCAAACACATTTGCCGGATCATCCATTACTTAATTTGTTAATTCAGCAAGGCTATGATCAATTTGCAGATGTTTTATTAACGATGCGTCAACAAGCCGAAATGCCTCCGTTTCACTATTTGGCAGTAATTCGGGCACAAGGAAAGGCAGCAACAAATGTATTAAAATTTTTACATGCAGTTAAAGAGCAGATAACAACACATTCCATTATCGTTATGGGACCTGCGCCAGCTCCTATGCCTCGTAAAGCGAATCAATACCGTATGCAATTATTGATTAAATCAGCCTCAAGAAAAGTTTTAAAAAATACTTTAACCCAATTGCGTGAATGGCTCGCAAAAAATAAATTAAGTAATGGTATACGCTGGAATGTAGATGTGGATCCTATAGATTTATCTTAATAAAAAGTCAAATTGGAATCTAAAATGAATGAGCTAAAAGTTGAAATACATAAAAAAGTGTTTTCTATTGCGTGGGGTGATATGGATGCATTAGGGCATGTAAATAATGCACGATATTTTGAGTATTTTCAGGAAGCACGTATTGAATGGTTAAGGGACTTAAATATTAATATGACGGAAAAAACAGGCCCAGTAGTGATTCATGTTGCTTGTACTTTTCTAAAACCGGTGATTTATCCTGCTACGGTTACTTTATGTTCTAAAATTCATAGCCTGGGTAATTCCAGTATGATTATGGATCATGAGCTTTATCAAAATGAAGTACTTATGGCCCATGGCAGTTGTAAAATTGTTTGGGTGGATTATACGCAAAATAAATCAATACCATTACCCGATATTTTTCGTACTCTTTATGCAACACCCCACAATTGAAAAATATTTGGCTCTATCCCTATTTACTAGCTTTGATGGGTATTACATTACCGCTGAATGTGATCTAACAGAAATTCTGTCAGATCACATTCGAGCCGCTATACTTTTATTTTTTGCTCTACCTCTTCTTCTACCTTATCAAGCATCCCTTTGATTCGTCCCAGTTTTTTAGAGGATGTGGTTTCAGGTTTTTTGAAGAATGTATTAACATATCCTGTTTTTGTTGTCGCTACTATTAAAGCAGGGATTACAGTGAGTGCTGCTACAACACCCAATATACTTTTAAGAACAGGATGAATTGTATGCCATAAATCACGGTGTTGTTTAAATTCTTTTGCCGCCTCATTAATACTACCATTGCAAAATTGTTTAAATACTTCAAAGCCTTCTGCAGTAGGTTGCTCAAAAAATACTGCGGCATCCTTTAATTTCCCATACAAATCTAAGGCAACTTGAGTCACGTTTTTGTAGTTTGTATTGTATTTTTGTTTCTTTTGTAGATCCAAAACAATCACGTTAAGTTGTTTTACAAAATTAAAATACTCAATTTTCTGCTCACTTAGTATTTTAGCTCGGGCTTTAGTCGCTGCTTCCTGGGTAATGGGTATGAATTTTTGTTGATGCACTTTATGTGCGTTTAATATTTCTTTATCTAAAGTTTTTTGTGCCATAAAGCTCATAGTTAAAACAATCAGATCTCGATTAATCCAATTAAATGTATTTATATGTGATATAAAAAAATTAGTTACTTACTGATAGCATTGGAAAAATAAATAATTAGAGCGATGCAAATAGTTGTTTTATTGCATGTGAAATATGACTCTCTTTTCTAAGACGTGTGTCATCGTGAGGAATTTTTGAGGGAAGGTTTTTGAATTAAGGTTTCGCGATAGCTGGGTAAGCAATAATTGGGATAAAAGTGGAGAGCCGTTATTGCTTCTCGTTCACATAGATGTAACTATAAATGTTGCGCTTCCGATGTATAATTGATTTTAGATTGTTGTTTGAGGATACCATGAAAAAACAAAGGATTGTACTTAGCTTATTCTGTTCGTTTTATCTCATTTTAAGTTTTGCCGATACCTCATTAAATAAGGAAAAGCAAACAACAGGGGTTAATAATAATCCTCTATTTTATCTTCAAGGTATTTATAGTTATCGAGATTTTAAATTTAAATCAGTTAAGTTTGCGAATTACAATAGTTTTCAAGGTCATTCAAATTTTTATGCATTAGGGGCCAATAATCTGCAAATAATGAAGGGGCTTACGGGAGGTTTATTTATTTACAGGGCAGACATGAGTTTGGATTCTAACGTGCTTATTTTTCCCACGCCGCTTATTCAAACAACCCAATCTATCCATAATAATTCGCTTTTTGGCCATATAACAAAATCAATTAAGCCACATCTATTTGTCGATTTTTATGGTGGTTATGGACAAAATAAGCTGAATTATCTCACATTAATGGCGCCTAATACGCCTAATCAACAAATTGCCTCAGCTACAAATCATAGCAATAACTGGTTTGTAAGTTTAAGTACTTTATATAACACTATTTTTCATAATTTTTTAATTACCGGTGCGTTTAGTGTTTTGCATAACGAAATTAAACAAAATGGATTTACTTATTTTTTTCGCCCTAATTTAGTATCAAATACCATAGCACCGCTAACCAATAAGTCATCATATCTTTTGGAAAATGCGGAAATAGGTTATAAGATCACGCAAATCATAGAGCCTTTTATCAATGGAGGCTTAATTCAAGTTGTTCAGTTTTCAAATAGCCGTCCACTCATTTCAGGTACTTTAGTGAGTACCGCGCCTGAATTTAATTTAAACCAAAATGGATTCCAAGTGGGTGGAGGAGTTAATTTTGCATTGAAAAAGGTAACCCTACGTTTGGAGCAACAATATGTACAACGAGCTAACGTTTATCATAGTAATCTTTCCATAGTTTCATTAAAGATTGCCATGGATTAAGGGAGCTTTCTTTGATTAAAGCAATTAAAAACAGAACCATACAATTTGGTTTGGGAATTTTATGTCTCATTGTTATTCTTGTATTACAAAGTGAACAGCCCTCTTTTTTAAATCGTATTAATGGTCTTATCTATGATTATTTATCCAAGCTGAATTTACATCAGAAAAAAAACTTCCCTCGAGTAGTGATTATCGATATTGATGATTATTCTGTCCAGCGAGAAGGCCGTTGGCCCTGGCCACGCGATAAAATTGCTCTACTATTGAATAACCTAAAAAATCTTGGTGTAAGGGTTGTTGCTTTTGATATAGTGTTTTCTGATGTTGAAAAAAATTATGCCCAGAGTCTAAAAGAAAAAGTAGCTCAATTAGCTTTCACACAAAAGGATATGCAACAGCAAATTATTCACCTATTGAATGAGATAGAACCTTATGTCGATAATGACCAAATTTTCGCCTCTACTTTATCAAGTAACAATGCTGTTCTCGGTTATTTATTACATTATGATGTGCAGGTAAAAAAAGGTTCTTTACCGCAACCTCTTCTTAATCAAAATGCGAAACCTATTGATGCAACAAATTACATTGTCCCTGAATTTCTGGGGTATAATGGGATTTTGCCTTTATTTTTAAAGGCATCTCCTCACGCTGGTTTCGTTTCCAATATTCCAGATCTTGATGGTGTTATTAGACATGGAAGCTTATTAGGAAATTATGCCAATAAATTGTATGCAAACATTGCACTTGCAGCAGCAATGCAATATCTAGCAACGGATCACGTAAAATTGGTGACGCATGCACGTCATGGTAAAGAACTTTTAGATGGGATCACCATTAAAGATATTTTTATACCCACGAATCATAAAGGACAAATACTGATTCCATTTTGGGGATTACCAGGTACTATTGATTATTATTCAGCAAGTGATGTGATACAAAATAAACTATCACCTAACGAACTTACTGGTTCGATTGTGATTGTTGGTTCTACCATGGTACTTTTAGCAGATCTCCATCAAACTCCTTTATCTCAAACTTTTCCAGGTGCTGAAATAAATGCCAATATAATTACGGCAATTTTGACTCAAGAAGCACTGGCCGAATTTAATTGGAATACTGTTACGGGTATACTGGCGATTAGTGTATTAGGTGGTATTTTAGTTATTCTATTTCCTTTTTGCAGTCCTTTTATATTGCTACTTTTTTATTTCCTTATTATTACTTTAATTTCAGGCACTTCCTTTTTATTGTTTCATTATCAAAATACGTTTATTGCACCAGCGATAATATTCTTATTAACTACTTTATTAGCAATTATTAATTTTTCTTATGATTTCATTCTTGAAAAGCGACAAAAAAATAAAATAAAACAATTGTTTGGACAATATGTTCCTCCTTCTTACGTAAAAAAACTCACGGATTCTGAAAATTCCAGTATGGAAGGTGAAACGCGTGAGATGACAGTTTTTTTTGCTGATATTCGTGATTTTACTACCTTAAGCGAGCATTTAGAGGCCAAGGAGATTAAAAGATTATTAAATGAATTTTTTACGCCAATTACTGATATTATTTTTAGTCATAAAGGCACAATCGATAAATATGTGGGTGATATGATCATGGCTTTTTGGGGAGCCCCTTTACCCGATAACGAGCACTGTTATCATGCCATTTCAGCTGCTTTAACGATTAAAGATAATCTAGAAGAAATTAATAAAAAATTATTAGAGGTGAATTTGCCTTACATCAGGATAGGTATGGGACTTGCCACTGGATTAATGGATGTAGGTGATATGGGTTCAGAGTTTCGCCGCTCCTATACGGTTCTTGGTGACACAGTAAATTTAGCCTCACGGTTACAAGATCTAACCAAATATTACCAAATTTCCATTTTAGTTAATGAGTCATCACAAATGCAGGATACTCCTTTTCTCTGGCGTTTAGTCGATCAAATTACTGTGAAGGGACGACATATTCCAGTGAAGATTTATGAACCTCTAGGCTATAGAAAAGAGGCTCCGCCAGAGCTTTTAGCAGAATTGCAAGAGTATGAACAAGGATTAAAATGTTATTATGCCCAAGAGTGGGAAAAGGCAAAAGAACAATTCCTAAAATTACTGGCACAAGATCCTGAACGACGGCTTTATCAGATTTTTTTGCGTCGTATCGAAGATTTTATTCAAAAGCCACCGCCAAAAGATTGGAATGGGGTATTTGTTCATACGCAAAAATAAGTGTTGTTTATTGTTTAATAAATATATTGCTAGGAAAGCAAATGAAAAAATTAATGATTATCTATGTATTCTTCTATTCTATCAATGCAGTTGCACAACCCATCGCTAAAGTATTGAATGTTACCAATACAGCAATTGCTAAAAAGGGTAACATACAACGAATACTATCTCCGGGTTCACCAGTTCATATAGGTGAATCAATCATCACTAAGGCGAATGCCAAAATAGATATTCAATATGAAAATGGTACTCTTGTCGCGATACAAAAGAATTCTAATTATGAAACTGTGGAGTATAAACCGAAGGCCGAATTAAAATTAAAAGCCAAATTAAATACAGGTGCAATTGAATACAAATCAACCGGAAAAAAGAAAGGTCTCATACAAACACCTGTTGTCGCACTTGCTATTCAGGGAACACAATTCAAACTTATTGCAACACCACAAAAAACATATATTCAAGTTACTGAAGGAATGGTAAAAAGTGGCAATGAACTTCTTGGTCCCTCACAAAAGTTTGCTAGCGGTTCGTTTGATAAAAATCAAAAATTTACCCCAGGTCCTATTCCCTGGGATTCTTATAGCAACTTAAGTACTACAAACATGACGCAGCCCACTCAGAACCAGGCTGTTATAATGAGTAATGAAATCAATATGGATTTAGTTGCGAATGTGAGTACAAATGCTGCTGTAGACAGTTTAGTGACTATGCCACCAACCGAGCTCGCAGAGCTTATCATCGGTTGTCAATAGGGCGTTAGAGCTTATTAAATGGGCTCATTTAAAGAGTAATTGAGGTCATTTAAGATGAAACAACTTATAGTGTCACCCACTAAGTTTTATACATCATTACAAGCTCGCTCGGCTTAGTCATTACTTGTGCCTTATAAGTACTTAGTGGGTGACACTATAGAAATCAAAGATTCCCAGTGATTGCAATGCCAGTCGGGTTATTAAATCCACTTCCAGTTGTTCCAGGACAACTCAATGCGCCGGTACTTGGAGTAATGTTACATAAAGATACTGAACTATTCCCACTATTTGCTATATAAGCAATAGTATTTGCGGAATTGATAGTAATGCCAAAAGGCTGATTAAATCCACCTCCTGTTGTGCCTGGACACGTCAAGCCTCCTGTGCTTTGCTCAACGCTACAAAGAAAAACTTCACTAGGACTACTACCTCCAAAACCATTACTCACATAAGCAAAATTCCCGCCGGGATTAAGCGTGATACGATTAGGATGATTAAACCCCCCTGTATATACAGCGCAAGAAGTAAAATTACCAGTACTTTGATCGATAACGCAGGCAGAAATATTATTAGCCAGCTCATTAACTATATAAGCAAAAGTACCTGCTGGATTTACTGTAATGCCTCCAGGGCCGTTAAATCCACTGCCAGTTACACTCGGACAAGTTAGCCCACCAGTAGTTTGATTAATGACACAATGAGAAATGGTATTATTGCCACTATTAGTGACATAGGCCATAGTGCCTGCAGGATTGATAGCAATGTCAATGGGGCTCTGAAAGGCGCCGCCAGTAGTTCCCGGACAATTTAATATTCCTGATGTTTGATCAACAGTGCAAAGGGTAATCAAGCCATTATTTTGATTTACTATATAAGCAAAAGTACCAGTTGGATTAATATGAATGGCACGTGGATTGTTAAAGCCACTACCTGTTGTTCCTGGACAAGTTAATACCCCGGTAGTTTGATTAATGTTGCAAAGAGATACAGTGTTTGCTCCACTATTGGTTACATAGGTATATAAAACTACACAAGTAACGCTTATGTCCGCTACATCTGCCATGACATTTGAACCAGTACCATTACTCACACTACATTTTAGCCCACTAGGTTGTTGCAGTACGGTTACTTCATAGCCTCCACCCTCGGCAACGGGTGTAGAAAATTGAAATGAGGTTGCATTAGCCGCAACGGATAAATTGTCGCTGCCATTATTTTGGAGTACCAAGCCGTTCGCAGTTAATCCCGAAATTGAACCTCCAATTGTATACGTTGTTACACTACAGACAATGCTTATATTGGTCACATTAGCCATAACATTGGAACCTGTAGCATTATCAATGGTACAGGTTAATCCAGTTGGCTGTTGCTGTATGGTGACTGCATAATTCCCACCTTCTGCAATAGGTGTAGAAAATTGAAATGAGGTTGCATTAGCCGCAACGGATAAATTGTCGCTGCCATTATTTTGGAGTACCAAGCCGTTCGCAGTTA
>NZ_LNYU01000091.1:105750-225767 GCF_001468135.1 Legionella santicrucis
CTGTTCAGGTTATTCTGATCAATCCCAAAGCACATCTTTATCCTTTTTAATGGCTGCTTGTAATAAACCAATTAAAGGAATAGCTCGTTTTTTCAAACTAATTTCTTCATCATTTTCCTCATCATCTTCCACTGTTTTTTCTTCTTTTTTAAGACCAGATTGTAAATTCAGCAAAGCCTCGGGAAGATCTTCAGATTTGATTGCTCCTGGGATAGCGCCGCTATGTCCCATTAAAGAAAGTAAACTCTTGGCTATATCCGCAAAATACGTAATGTCCTCATAAGCATCAGTATGAAACGTAACCAACATTAAAATCTCCTTTTAATTTTTTATCCTATAATCATCCGTAAGTTTGCAACAAATATGCGGCAATTGTACGAAATCCCATCGCTTCACCACCTTCCGGTTTACCTGGTTTATTGCTTAAATTCCATGCCATAATATCAAGATGTATCCAAGAGGTAGTCTTTGACACAAATCGCTGCAAAAATAATCCTGCAACAATGGCTCCGGCATATGGATGGTCACTTGCATTACTTAAATCAGCCACATTGGAACGAAGGATCTCTTCATAAGCATCAAATAACGGTAAACGCCAAACAGGATCGACTGCTTTCAAAGAAACATCACTCACTTCTGTAGCAATCTTATTGTTATTCGTAAAAAATGCAGCGATTTCACTACCCACTGAAACTCGAGCAGCGCCAGTTAACGTAGCAAAGTCGATTAATAATTCAGGTTGTTCTTCGCATGCTTTTACTAAAGCATCAGCCAAAATCAAACGACCTTCCGCATCAGTATTGTGTATTTCCACAGTTAAACCGTTACGCATGGTTAAAACATCCCCTGGTCTAAATGCATCAGGTCCTATAGAATTTTCTACTGCAGGAATCAGCATGTGTAATCGAACAGGTAAATGACGCGTCATAATCCACTGTGCAAGGCCAATTACATGTGCTGCTCCCCCCATGTCTTTCTTCATAAGACGCATTCCGTAGGCTGATTTAATGTCCAAACCACCGCTATCAAAGCATACTCCTTTTCCTACCAGAGTAACACGGGGATGATTCTCATCACCCCAAGTTAACGACAACAAACGTGGTGCAGATTTAGAAGCACGTCCTACAGCATGGATAGCTGGAAAATTATCTTTGATTAATTCCTCTCCAACCCATTGTTTAAATTGTGCATTATGTGTTTTAGCTAATTGCTCAACTACTCCAGCCATCTCTTTTGGCCCTAAATCACTAGTTGGTTTATTAATCAAATCTCGAACTAAAAATTGAGCTTGTACTAAATTTAAGAGATCATTTAAATCATCTGAATTGACTACCAAAATCCGTGGCTCAGTTTCGTTTTTCTTGTAGGCTTCAAAACAATATTGTGCTAAAGCCCAATTCATTAATGCCTCTTGAGAACAGAAGCCCTGTACTTTATAAGTACTAGGAGGAAGTAATAGAGCCGCATTAGCCATCGCTTGAACCTGATTTTCATTACCACAGCCTATATAGGCTTTATCAATTAGACCATCTGCATTAAAGATAAAACAAGAATCACCTATATTTCCTTTAAATTGATGTAAAGCAAAACAATTTCGTTCCGCAGACGTTAGTTTGCTACTCTGCTCTTCCCACTGCCCCTGTGAAATCAAATAAAGAGGAATAGCTCTATCACTCTGAGTTTCATAAAATAATTTTGCTTGCATATTTCTTATTCCTTCACTTGGCCACGAAAATGAGAAGCTCTTAACCCTGTTAATCCTAAAACCAACAAATAAATGACTACTACCACCAATACATGCAGTGATAATACACTTAAACGTTTTATTGGAGAAAAACTAAGCCAATAACTTACTGTTTCAGTCGTAAAAATTAAATAAACACTAATTGCAATATTAGCACAAATTAATTGGATGCTATATTTTAACCATCCTGGGGAAGGTTTGAATACTCCACGTTTAATCAGTAAAAACAATAGACTGCCACAGTTTATATAACCTGCTAATGCAGAAGCCAAAGTCAAACCGGCATGAGCAAAATGTCGAATAAACAAAAAGCACAATAAAGTATTCATTACCATACAAATAGCGCCTACTTTAACTGGCGTACTGATATCTTGTTGTGCATAAAAACCTGAAGCCAAAACTTTAACCATCATAAAAGCAGGAACACCTGCCCCAAGAGTAATTAAACTCTTCTGGGTTTGTAGCACATCATAGACTGTAAATTTACCGTATGCAAAACAGCTGGTGATTAAAGGCATTGCAAATAAGCACAACCCCAAACCAGCAGGAATTCCAATCAGCAAAATTAATCGTAATCCCCAATCTAATGCACTCGAATACTGACTTATACTTTGTTCAGAATATCTTCTAGATAAGTGAGGCAAAATTACTGTAGCAACAGCCACTCCAAAAACACCTAACGGGAAATCAGTGAGACGATCGGTATAATATAACCAAGAAACACTGCCCACTTTTAGAAAAGAAGCAAAAATACTGTCAACCATTAAATTAAGCTGAGCTATAGAAACACCAAATAAGGCAGGGATCATTAATTTTAGTACTTTATTAACCCCTGCATCATCTCTAACTACACGTGGTCTTACCAATAAATTACGTTGATATAAAAAAGGAATTTGAAAAATTAATTGTATAATTCCCGCAATAAGGACTCCCCACGCTAAACCAACTACAGGGGTAGGCAAATGAGGGCATAAATAAATCGCTGCAAGAATCATGCAGATATTAAGCAAGACCGGAGTAAATGCGGGGATTGCAAAATAACCATAGGTATTTAACACTGCTCCAGCCATAGCTGTTAAAGAAACTAACATCAAAAACGGAAAGGTAATACGCAGCATTTCTGTAGCCAATAATGCACGACTACTATCGTGGCTAAATCCAGGAGCAAACAAAAAGATAATCACAGGTGCTGCAAATATTCCAATTAAAGTAACAACACTGAGAATAGATCCTAAATATCCAGCAATACGAGCAATAAAAACACGAACATCCTCTGGAGTGCGTGTTTTTTGATATTCTGCGAGTACAGGAACAAATGCCTGCGCAAAAGCCCCTTCCGCAAATAAACGACGCATAAAATTAGGAATACGAAATGCAACAAAAAAAGCATCCATGCCTGCTTGAGCACCAAAAAAATTGGCAAGGACCATATCACGTACAAAACCAACAACCCGTGAAATAAAAGTCATCACTGATACTAGCGTAGTTGAGCGCAATAAGCTTTGTCGTTTAGGTACCATAATTTCTGCATCTGTTGCTGACATAATTTTAAAATAAAACGAAAGATATCTTATGATATACCTAAATCCATTCTCTTACATAATCTTATAACGCATGAGAAGTGAAACAATCATTCATCACTCAGAAACAAACAAAGCAAAATCAAACTGTACTCAACGAATTCGATATACTGTCTTTGATCCATTTAACGACATCAACAGCATAAAATGCCTTTTATGCTGCACATAAATAAAACTCAACTCTGTTATAATTATGCCTTTGTGGCTGGAGTAATATTATTTAATTGGCTTTCGATAATTTCAGTAATCTCCCCAAACATTTTTTGGCATGACTCACTATTTCCAGAAGACTGCTGATAAATAACATTCACTAAAAAAGCAGATAATGCATTACAAACCATTTTTTGATTATGGAAATGAGGAGGGAGTTTTTCCATAGATTCAACTAAAGAAGAATATAAATTTTGTCCTATAAAATTCATTATCCGTGAGTAATCTTCTGCAGTAGGTTTGTCTGAAGTTTCTTTAATACTGGTATTCATTAATATCCTGTAAATTATGGATGAAATTTGCAATGCAATTATAGATGTCCCAAAAGTGAAACACAATAAAGAGCTTTGGACAAAAATCAGTACCTCCTAGTATGAAAGAAAATTAGGTATTGTTGGCAATTTATTCTGTCCCCTAAGCCTCGCTTATTATGATCTTGATTCAAAAATGCTAAATCCATTTGAACCAATATTGGTTTCTTGTAACTCCAGATAAAAGCGTGGCACGTAAGCAGGAGAACCCCATTGTCAAAATACCCTAATATAACCTGAAAAAAATGAGCATCTTAGACATTCAGTCTCTTGGTTATAAGGGAATTAAAATTTGATTTTCCATGAGTAAACAAATAAATTATATTGACAATTTGTATCTTGTTGTGCATGATCATCATCTTTTGTACCTACTGAATGAGTGGAGATTTTTAAGTGGCAAATATTAAATCAGCAATCAAACGTGCTCGCCAAAACGTTAAACTGCGTCAACATAATGCCAGTGCACGTTCTATGTTCCGCACTTACATCAAAAATGTGCTTAAAGCTGTTGAATCAGGTAATAAAGAAGCTGCTCAAGCTGCCTATACTAAAGCACAACCTATTATTGACAAAGCTGCAGGAAAAGGTTTGATTCATAAAAATAAAGCTTCACGAATTAAAAGCCGTTTAGTAGCACGTGTAAAAGCAATGGCTGCATAATTATCTGAATTTATAACTTCGAACTGGTAACATGCCAGTTCGTTTGTTTTCTGTAACAACCTAAGTAACCCACTATTTCTAATGCTGGTGTTTTTTGCTAGAAAAGATGAGTTTTCTGCTAAGCACACGTCTCGGACTGAAGAAGCATTGAAGCCGTTCTAAAGCTTAGTACGATATTCTTAATAAATAACATTTGAATGATCCGCTAATTTCCATTTTCTAGCTAACTCATAAGCATTTTGCGCCGCCTCATGTTGTCCATTTTTTCCGGCTATATCAATAAAACTAGTAAATGTAACTGCATTAGCCAATCTCATTTTTTTTGCTAATTCAAAAGCTCTTTGTGCTGCTTCAAACTGTCTATTTTTTCCTGCTATGTTAATGAAACAATTAAATGTAAATTCATTAATTAGTTTCCATTCTTTAGCTAACTCAAAAGCGTTTTTAGCTGCCTCATATTCACCATTCTTCCCTGCTAAATCAATAAAACTTGCGAATGTGACTCGATCAAGCAATCTTTTTTCTTTAGCTTGTGCAAACGCATTTTGTGCAGCTGCAAACTGCTTATTCTTTCCTGCTGCATTAATGAAACTATTAAAAGTAATCTGATTTGCTAAGTTTCTGCTTTTAGCCAATTCAAAAGTATTTTGTGCTATTTCGAAGCGTCCATTTTTACCAGCTACATCAATAAAACTTGCAAAAGTGACTTCATTAGCCAGTTTACAGTTTTTAGCTAACTCAAAAGCATTATGCGCCAATTCAAATCGTCCATTTTTACCAGCTACATCAATAAAACTAGAAAAGGCAGCTTCATTGAGCAATCTACATTTTTTTGCTAATTCAAAGGTATTATGTGCCACTTCAAATTGTCCATGCTTTCCAGCTACATCAATAAAAGTCGCGAAGGTAATGGCATTGGTCAATTTCCATGTTTTTGCCAATTCAAATGCATTTTGTGCTGCAAGGAACTGTCCATTTTTTCCTGCAACAACAATGAAACTATTAAATGTAATCTCATTAACTAATTTTCTTGTTTTAGCAAATTCAAATGCATTTTGTGCCGCTTCAAACTTTTTATTTTTTCCTGCCATTGTAATAAAACTATTAATGCTGGCTGCATTAGCTACTTCTTTAGTAATTAATAAATTGTAAACAGCACATATAAAATTCCAATCCCTATTAAACTTATTCATTAATTGATTGCAAACAACTACATCAATACTGTTTTCAGGTGCATTTTTTAAAAGAGATAAAATAGGTGATAAATGTTTTTGATATGCAATATGTTTGCTCAATGCAATTGCGCCACTAATGTCTTTTTTTATTGTTACCTTATCTCCTAAGATTTTTATTAATTCCTCAAACATAATAACTCTCACTATCTAGTAGTTTTATTGATTTTTAGCCAAAAGGGCATTTGAAAATCAGTCAACTATCCATACTATGTGTATTATTTTTGCACATAAAACTTAACCTTAAGTGATATCAAAATGAATAAAATGAATAGCATATTACCGGAAGGAATACAAAGTGAGTTTCGTTAAGGCTATATTAATCTTTTTTTAAAATTGAGTGTGCTCGAGTTGTCTATGCAAAAAAAATTAACATGAGTTGCAACATATAAAAGCAAAAGATGACTCTTTTTAAAAATTTTGAATAACGCCCAAATACGCAAGATGGCATCTTCTGCCTACATGACATCGTGAGCCACCCCAATCAAATTTGCTCTGTAAGGCTATTATTCATAATAGCCTTTAGCTCTATATATTTGTACAAAAACTCAATTGGCAACTCCCTTAACCACCTAAAGATCTGTTATTTCCCGCTAGCGCTGCCCTCGCATTTGATAGATCATCTTCTAAGGACGCGTGTATATCAAATGATTGCATTATATTTAAAAGACGCTCATTCATTTGCAAAAAGTTGACAAGTGCTCCAGCTACAGCCTCATCTTGAGGATAAGAGATGAGCCGATTCAAAGAACCTTCCATAAGATTATTCTTCTCTAAAATTTCAGCCTCAATCATATCAATCACATCTGCTGAATCTGCTTGACTAAGGCGCTCTTTCAATTTCTCTTCTTGACTCATAAGAGTTTCTGAAAGTATCTCAAGTTCTTTCAAGCTCTTAATAAAGCTACGAACTTCATTCTTTTGAGTATCAGTTAAATTCTTCAACGTTTCTTCAAGAGCAGCTGACTCATTTTTTTCTAAAATGCTTTTTTTTACGCCCATGTATTTTGAAAGCTGTCCTACATATTTAGAACCGTATATTAAAGCTAACCTAGCCTCCTGTTCTTTCCCTGCTGCCAGTGTTGATAAAAACTGATACGCATCTTTTCCCTGAGTAATTAATTTTTTAGCTACACTATCAAATTCGGTTTTTGTTTTTGCCGAGTAAAGCTCTTTTTGCAACACATCCAACTTATTGCAAAAAGATTTTGCTTTTTCTTCCGCCGTAATGAAATTTTGATGTATACGATTAGCCATAGTTCTCTTGTCCTCGAATGATTTAGTACTCATGTTATTTTCTCACTAAATTAGCGCTTATTTATTGAATCAGTTGATAAACGTCCATGAACAATATTTTCTTTTTTCAAGAAGAAAAGTACCTTTATACTTATCAGGAGAAACAGTAAAAAACTCACTTGAAAAAGCTCATTCTGACCCCCAGAATAACTTGGCCTAAAAAAACACATTGTTGTTTTTGATTATGATACTAAATGAATTGTGAAACAAGAATTTTATGAATGTTAAACATTAATCAAAAAAGAGCAACTCTTCGCCGAGAATTGCTCTTGTAAACTATCTTTGTGCTGCGACTGAAGGTACTGTTGAAAGTGACTCGTCACTCACGTCTTCATCTTCTTCACTCTCGATATAACTGCGCCCTAATATCTGGCAAAGTTGTTTTTTATCATCTATCGATAAATAAGAAACAACTGCTTCAAGCGGATTATAATCTTCATCATTTTCAGTGGCAGATACTTCGGAAGGATACTTCTCGTCAATTATCCATCCATCAACAATTGCCATGTAAATAGAATTTAAAAGCATTTTGGCCTGATGAATTTTTTCTTGTAATTTTTTCTCCTCTCTACTTCTTGGTAATGAGAATAGAGAAAGAGCAAATCCTTGCCACCCTGATATTTTTGTATCTTTTTTAGGCTCCACAATAGCAAATGCTTTATAACAAGCAATAACTTTATCAATTAAATTATCTTTATATTCTTGGTATCGAGTAGGCAAAGAAGCATTTCGTAATGACCATTCCAAACGTTGCAACTTACTTACAGTGCTCTTAACCTCTGTAACATATTCTTTATCTATAGATAATAAATCTAGTGTGTCTGTTGACAAAGCATCAACATGTTGAGGAGGAACACTCCAATACAATTTAACATCTTCATCGCGTCTATCACGATAGAAAACTTCTTTGCCAGAACTTCGGGTATGAGTGCGCAATTTACCAGTACTATGTAACAGAATAGGCTCTAAACCACGTATAAATCGAGGCAAGGAAGTAGCTTTAAAAGGTGCAAGTTGTTCTTCTGTTAATATCCCTTCTAACAGATTAAGAGCTTCACTTTTACAAGTATGAGATTTTTCAAGACTGGGTCCCCAAAAACCAAATGACACATGTAAATCAAATGGCTTTAGCCGGGAAGCACGTCCCTCCATTTTTGCTTTGTATTTTTCTATCTCAAAAATATGCTTGGATACCGGTTCTTCTTTATAAAATCTCACCTTTTGCGATGGATTCGATGGGATTTCAGAACCTACAATTTCTTTAATGGCAGCCTCTTGATCAGCTACTGCTTTAATGCATCTTTTTTGTATCTCATTAAATTGCTCCTCAGTGAGTTCAAAAGTATATCCATGCAACCCATGACCAAGATCCATAAATCGAACTTCTTCGTGAGTGAGTATTCCATGATTACCTTGAAAATCAACATCCAAAGCAAATTTAGTTTTTAATTTACCCCACCAGCTCTTTTTATCAGTTGTACTTGTTACACCATAAAATCCCCAAGTCTCTGTGACCTCAAGCAACTGTTTACTTTCATTCAATTTAGATAGAAAAAAAGAACCATGCCAAAAAGGATTACCTTCTACAGTATGATCAAATACGCAAATAGTTAACGTATGTTTCATCTCAACACCCCTGTTATGTGAATTTTGGTACCATTCTAAAACCAGATAAAGCAAAAGATATTTTGAGTAAATATTATCAAGGATGCAAGAATTTATTTCATAGAAAAATAGGAAAGTGTACTGCCACTATCTAGAGATTTAATAAAAAACCACAATAATAACGATCAATTTCTCTGATAAGCCAATGAAAGTTTTCGCTTCTTACTAAAAAGTGATGTTTCTACAACATTTATAATGTGATTATAATATGTTTTACCTATAAACATGAGGGCAATAATAAGTGGAAAATAAGACAGCGCGTTTTACCGTACTAATGGATCCGCAAAAAAAACAGGCGTTTGAAAAGCTATGCGCTTCCCAAGATTTGACTCCATCTCAAGTTGTCAGACAATTAATTCGAGAGTATCTTGAGAAACACGAGGTCCGTTATCTTGAAGAAGGTACAGACACAGCTCTTAATCCACAAGAAAAAAATGAGTAAATTATCTTCTTTCCGTAGGCTGATGATCAAAAATTTTCTTAATCTGTATTCTGCACATTCTGAGCAAAGTCGCTTACAGCAATTTTCTGGAAAGATGAAGCTTCACTTAATTCATGAATGCTTTCTTTTAGAAAGGCTAATGCCTCATCAAAAGTGCAAAAATTATTTTTTTCTCCAATCAAATCGATAAGCCCAGATTTTTGCAATTTTCCCTTAACTCGGTTGTTAGCACCAGACAATATGACGTTGACACCACGCTTTTGTAAATCTTTAATAACTTCTTCTAAAGTTTGCAGCCCAGTTATATCGATAAAAGGAACCCATTTAAGTCGAATAATAAGATGTTTTGGATCGGTATGTGTTCCAGCTAAAGCACGTTCGAAATTTTCGACAGCGCCAAAAAAGAAAGGGCCTTCAACAGCAAAAACTAACACCCCATGTGGCAAAGTGATAAACCCTTTGTGTGCAAACTCCTGTACCAACTCCTGCTCTGTCGCCTGACGAACTTCAACGCTGGTTGCCATTCTTCGAAGAAACTGGAGTGTTGCCAGAATGACACCAATATTAACTGCGACTACCAGATCAACAAAAACAGTCAGTACAAATGTAATCAACAAAATCACTGCATCTGCCAAAGGAGCCCGATGTAACATTTTAATAAAATGCTTCGCTTCACTCATATTCCAAGCAACCACAAAAAGTATAGCGGCCAATGTGGCCAATGGAATATGGACCGCCAAAGGAGCCAATATCAATAAAATAATGATTAAGGTAATTGAATGCACAATACCCGCAATTGGACTTGTACCACCATTACGAATATTAGTTGCTGTTCGTGCAATTGCACCTGTGGCAGCAAATCCCCCAAACAAAGGAGCTACAATGTTGGCCAAGCCTTGACCCACTAGTTCTTGATTGGAGTCATGTCTAGTACCAGCCATGCCATCAGCAACCACAGCAGATAAAAGCGACTCGATGGCTCCAAGCATAGCAATTGTAAATGCAGGACCAATTAACTCAATGATTTTGTCCCATGTGACGGAAAGAGGTGCAAACCCAGGTATCCCCTGAGGAATCCCGCCAAAAGCGGTACCAATTGTTTTGATTCCTTTGAATTGAAATATTACTTGAATTAAGGTCGTAACGATCAGTGCCACCAAAGGCCCAGGAACGCGTTTTAGCATTGGCACTTTTGGACTGTAGACAACTAATATGATTGCAAGAACGGCTAGCAAAGTAGTTGCTAAGTGGAACTGAGGAAGCACTTGAATTAAATGGATCAATTTAGTATGAAAGTGTTCCCCATTAACAGCAGGTAGCCCAAAAAAATCTTTCCATTGCCCTACCCAGATAATAATGCCAATCCCTGCAGTAAAACCAACGATTACGGGATCAGGTATAAATTTAATAATAGTTCCCATTTTAGCCAAACCAAGTAATAGCAACATTACCCCTGCCATCATACTTGCAATTTGTAAGCCTTCAATGCCGTATTTTGCTGTAATACCAGATAAAATAACGATAAATGCACCCGTTGGTCCTGCAATTTGAAGTCGACTTCCCCCAAATATCGAAACAAACAATCCAGCCACAATAGCGGTGTAGAGCCCTTGTTCTGGTTTAGCTCCCGATGCAATTGCGAATGCCATAGCAAGCGGTAAAGCAACAACACCTACAATAACTCCAGCAATAATATTATTGATCCAGTGTTTTGGCTGGAGAAGGCCTGCTTTATTTGCTTCTAGAATCGCTAACATAGTGATGTTCTCACGGGTACATATGATAATAGTATTATAATGATATTATCATATCTCAACAACAAGTAAGCTTAGGTCATAACTATAGATACTGGACTTTTTCCGCCTATTCAGTTTATTACTCATTAATATCACACACATTGAGCCATTTTTATGGATTTGAAATGAAATTTGATAGCCTGAATGCAGAAACCAAATTAGATTCCGTTTTGCTGCGCTCAGGCTATATAGAGGCCTAACTATAAATGCTTACTAACCGTGCTTGATTCAATTGATCAAAAGCACGTTTTGCTGGTGTAAAGTTAGGATATTGGGTCACTAAACGTTGTAAAATCATTCGTGATAAAACTTCATCACCTTGATTCCACTCATTAAGCGCTTCTAGGTACATTAAATCAGCTGTTTGTCCTGCAGCAACTACAGGTGCATTATTCATCAACACAGGCTCAATAAAACTAACTCGTGCTTGAGTTTGTGCTTCTAATCGCTGTAAAACTTGGCGTGCTTGCAAATTACCATTATCACTTGCTTGCTGCAATAATTCTTTGCCTTTAGAAACTGAGTGCTCGCCTGCAGTACCTTCCAAATAATAAGTGCCTAATTGGTATTGAGCATAAGCATTTTGACGTAAGGCTAATTTTTGATAAAAGCTTGCTGCCATTTTAGGATTTTTTTCAACACCCAAGCCATAGTGATACATTCTAGCTAAAGCCAGCATTGCCTTTTCATTACCTTTATCTGCTGATTGCTGGTAATATTTGAGTGCGTCATTAAAATCAAGCTTGGTAATGACACCCGTCTCAGATAATAATCCCAATTGATAAAGTGCATTAGCATTTCCTAGTTCTGCTGCTTTTTTATACCATGCTAAAGCTTGCTGTGTATCGCGGGCTTGTCCTAATCCATAAAAATAAATGGTCCCCAATTGATTCATAGCCTCATGAACTCCTTGATTTGCTGCCTCAGCAAAGAAGTCCCTAGCCTTTTGGTAATCCACTGGTATGCCTTTTCCATATAAATACATTAAACCCAAATTATATGTTCCTAAAGCATCGCCTTTTTCTGCTGCTTCTTTATATTCTTTCAATGCCTTAGGATAATTATCATCAACAGTTTCATGTATAAAACCTAATGCGACTAAAGCTTCGGGCAATGCCGTAGCGGCCTTTTGGTACCACTCTTGTGCCAAATTATAATCGGGATCACTATTGATACCCAGTTGATATAATTGAGCTAATAGGTATTGGGCTAGAGGATTTCCTTGTTCTGCTGAAGCAGTATACCACTGTCGGGCTTCAGTCAAATCAGGTTCAGAGCCTAAACCCTTCTGCAACATATATGCTAATTTCAATTGGGCATACTGATCTCCTTTTTCAGCAAGACCAGCGTAAATTTGTTTCGCTTCCTGCATTTTTTGGGGATCAGAATTGTCTATTAAATAATAATCCGCTAAAACAATTCCGGCATGGCTATTTCCTAACTGATAAGCTTGGATCAAATTAGGTAAAAACTCCACTCCCATCTGTTTTTGCAACACAGCCATATTGAAATCAGCGTAGGAAAATTTATTATTAACTGATTGTTGTAACTGTTCCATTCCTTTTGCTGTGTCCTGAGCAATGCCTTTGCCTTCTGCTACATAAGTACCCAAAATAAAATCGCTTACGGCATTTTTTCCTGATTGTTGATACCAAGTGATTGCTTGTCCAGGATCAGCTGCTACCCCTATGCCTCGATCATAAAGTAATCCTAACAAGAGTGCGGCTTCATCATTACCGGTTAAGGCTTGTTCCTTAGCAATCTGGAAAGCTTGGTCTTGTCTTTGCTTGTCTTCATCCATTGCATTATAAAAAGCAAGTGGTAATAAAGCTTGAGATACTCCGCGATCTGCGGCTCCTTGATAAAGCTGACGTATCATTGCTATTTTATGCTTTCTGACATTGACACTTAACGCACTATCATTCTGTCGCGCCAAGTTATCTGCTAATTCATATTCCGCAGGACCATAATTATTAGCTGCAGCCAGATACAACATAGATGTTGCCTGTTCTTGATTAGGCTGAATATATACCGTTCCATCCTGCCCCGTTACTCCTTGAGTAAGAATTCTGGCGAGTACATATTGAGACTTTTTATTTCCCTTAAATGCAGCATCCGTTAAATCATTTAAAGCAAGCTGATAATCATTTTTATCCTTAGCATGTTGCAAATATAACATGCCTAGATTGTACTCGGCGCCTAAATGTTGTTGTTGTGCCGCATTTTGATAAAAAATAATTGCAGAAGCATCACTTTGAGCGACACCAATACCGTATTGAAACATTTGCCCTATTTCAAACTGCGATTGAGCATCACCTAATATTGCTCTGGAATATAAATTGCTAAAAATAGACATATAATTCAGTTGAGCTTGCCAATCATTTGTCCATAAATCCAGGATACTCGCTTGTGAGTTATCATCATAATCGTAATAATTTGCATCAATATAAGGTACAGGTAAATTTGTTTGGTTAAAAACAGGACTATGTTCCCTTAATGCAGCGGCCAGCTGCTTGTTTAAAGGATAAAAAGGATAAGTCCATTGATTGGATTGGAAATCAGGATTTTTACGAAGTAGTACATCATAAAAACTGGTTATAGGAACATCATTGGGCTGAATCAATTCAAATTGGGGTTTAAATACAGATTGACGTATCACATTCTTCAATTTGGGTGCTTGATTATAAGCAAAATCACCTAAGACAGATGGATTTTGCCAGGCACTGAATATTCCTTGCATTTGAAAATCAGTCTGCTCCAATTTATCCGTTACACCATTACTCAACCACAATGCCGCTTGTGCCAAAGCAGCTTCTTGATTTTTTGAGCTTTCATCTTGATTAGCTTGGTCTAACCATTGCTTTGCTATATTAGAGTCCGTCTCAACACCTATTCCTTTTTGGTACATTTCGGCCAACTCACGTTTACCCTGAGGCAATCCATCTTGAGCCGCTTTTAAAGTCCACATAAAAGCAGTTTTAGGATCATAAAGTGGACTTTTGGGTTGTAAATAAATATGAGCCAAATCTAAGTATGCTTGATCATTCTGCTGATTACTTGCTTTATTAAACCACTCCAGAGCTTGATCCTTTTGATTATGCTCTAAAGCCAATTCTCCCAAAGCAACCATTGCCGGTGCAAAACCTTGAGATACAGCCCGATTTAATAATTCGATCCCTTTATCTTCATCTTTATCAACCAATTTTCCTTCAATATAAAGATTGCCTAACATAGTAAGAGCCTGGGGATTATTATTGGCAACTGATTTATTCAACCAAATAAGCCCCAATTTACGATTTGATGAATTTCGGCTATCTATAAAGTTCTTTGCTAAAGTAAATTGTGCAATTGAATTACCATTTTTTGCTGCATTAATATAATAGCGACTTGCTATATCACTATTTTTTTTGACTCCAATTCCATACATATAAGCCGCTGCGGTAAACATTTGGGCATCTACATCCCCAACATCTGCTGCTTTTTTAAACCATCCTAGAGCTTGCTCGGGATTTTTTTCATGTAATAAAGAGTATTTGGCCATGAGTAAAATGGCAGGCAAATATCCTTTTTGCGCCGATTGGGTAAAATAACGTATGGCAAGCTGATTGTTTTTTAGTTGACTATATCCATAAAGGTAAATTCGACCTAAATAATAATCAGCAACAGCATTTTTTCCTGATTGACTCATCAAAGGTTCAATCGCTTTATTATAGTTGCCTAATCGATAAGCACTGAAATCATCAGCAAAAGCTTGTTGGCCGGCTGATGCAACAAACAAACATACCCAAGGTACTAGCGATTTCATGAAAATTCTCCCTCTTAACACAGCAATTTAACCTGAATTTTTTTATGATTTCAGATTTATACCCCAGGTATTATGCCATAATGCACTACCCCATTAACTGCCTCATTTCGAGTAGCACCATCTACGATCCAATAATTACCTTTATTATTTAAACCAAATTTAACATGAACGTACTCACATACTTTAATCGTATCAGCACAATCTAAAATTTTTCCATAGGAAGTTTTACCATCTCCTAAAGTACAAATAAATTTGACTAAAGGTTCCCCGGTTGCTAAAACTGCCCATTGGTTACCACCAATAGAATGATTCACACGTGTTGAATATTCGCTGTCCTCATCACGCATTTGGTATAAACTCACGGTTTGCGGCAATTTATTGAAAAAGAAATATAAAGATTGCAAGGCGCCCTCTTTTCCTGGATAAAGGCTCAATATTTTTAAACTTTCCTTATACCCAACAGGTCTGCAGCCTATGGGAAATCGAGTTTCCTCTTTTGCCGACTTTGCTTGTGCATCCCCATCTTTGTTTTTTTTAGATTTAGTAGCCGCGTCAAGATGAGTAGATAACAGCCCCAAGAAAATAATCAATGAAATTGAAGTGAATCTTTTTATTGTATTCATCATTTTTCTCACTCACTATCATTTATTGGACGGACAATTATTGTTGTACCCATGAAATTATTACGTTCACTGGATAACTCAACAAAATT
Organism: Legionella santicrucis; assembly: GCF_001468135.1. Lineage (GTDB taxonomy): Bacteria > Pseudomonadota > Gammaproteobacteria > Legionellales > Legionellaceae > Legionella > Legionella santicrucis. Next base: position 121,204 of record NZ_LNYU01000091.1, read on the forward strand.
TTGATTTAACCATTTAGCATCAGCAGTAAACATCCTCACACAACCGTGGCTTGCTCTGACTCCTGGTATGTCTTCAGAACCATGTAATGCGAAGCCTTTATGAAAGAACATGCAAAAAGGCATCTTGGCTCCACCTTTACCGATTGGGAACACATCGGATGTACATTTCTCATTTTCTTTACTAAAGACGCGATAAATACCTGTTAAAGTCCGGCAAGAACGATTCGCATCAGGACATCTATCTCTTCCTGATGAAATAGGTCCCCATTTTACCAAGTTACCTTCAGCATCATAAGCGGCATAAGCTAATTTATCTTGGTCTACAATAATTTGCTTTTGATGCTCATCGGGTATCTTAAGCGGGAAAGGAGAAACATCAAAAACAGTGAGATACGCTAAGTTTTTTGGTACCGCAACAATTTTACCAGCCCATAGGGGGTTATAAGTACGATTAACCCTTTGTACAATGTCACGCTGGGTAGGATCAGGAAATAAAGTTTCCCAACTTTGTCCTGACTCTATTTTAATACAGTCATATTGAGGATAACCACATAATCCTGTGCCATAGAAATTAGCGGCATTTACTACAGCACCCATGAGCATCATTAATGCAATGGAAAGTATTTTATACATATGCCCCCCTCACCTTACTTTTTATTTTTTATCTGCAAGATCTGTGCTGAAATACAATTTTTTTCTAATTATTATTCGAGCATATCTATCCTAAGTGTAGTACGAATACTAGAAATTTTGCTAGGGTTATAAATAATATTCTCATCCTCTATTTCGTTAAGACTGACATTAATAATCACAAATAAATCTTTGTGATTAAATAGTGTGCATGCAAGATTATTATTCATCTCCATTTTTTCATGGCAATGTATTTTCGCCATGAAAAAATAGAAAAATGCGCCTTGCCAAATGCTCATTAATACCCGGTACCTTAGCAATTTCTTCTAACGGCGCTTTCGCAAGTTCACGAAGCCCTCCAAAACGATGCAATAATGCTTGTCTGCGTTTTCCACCTACTCCTTCTATATCTTCAAGAATAGAATCCAGCTGTTTTTTTTGTCTTTTCTTGCGATGGGCAGTAATCGCAAAGCGATGTGCTTCATCGCGAATATGTTGTAACAAATGCAATGCCTTAGAATCATCAGGTAAGCTCAATTCCAGCGCCTCATGCACTAAAATTAACTTTTCCCATCCAGCTTTTCGTGACGGTCCTTTTGCGACGCCCAATAAAATCACAGAGGATATATTTAAAGATGAAAGTGCTTTTTGAGCAACAGCAACCTGTCCCTTACCTCCATCAATAATGAGTACATCAGGTAAAGATTGAGTTTCTACTAAACGTTTAAAACGACGAGTAATTGCCTGCTCCATAGCAGCATAATCATCACCTGGCGTGATGCCTTCAATATTAAAACGCCTGTATTGATTAGGACAAGGGCCTTCCTGTTCAAATACGACACAAGATGCCACCGTCGCCTCTCCAAGCGTATGGCTTATATCAAAACATTCCATGCGTTCAATTGGCCTTTTCAGTCCTAAAAATTGTTCTAACTCTTGAAAACGAGATCTCATGGTAGAATGTTTCGTGACATATTCAGCAACAGAAACACGTAAATTATTCAATGCAAAATCCATCCAACGTAATTTAACACCACGAGGATTGACCTGAAGTTTACATAATTTACCACGTTGCTGCGATAATGCTTCTTGAAGTGCTTTTTGATCATCTATAGGGTGATTCGTAATAATCAGTGCTGGAATTTTCTCCGGGGCATCTAAGTAATAAAAGCCAATAAATGCGCTAAAAATTTGTTGCCATAGAGCTTCCACACTGAACTCTTCATCCAATCCTTTTTGTGGCAAAGATGGGAAATAACTATGGCTTGTTAATATTTGCCCCTCTCGAATGGTCACACACTGCACGCAAGCAAAACCCGGATTTACTTCAATGGCAATGGCATCCGCATCTCCTTGTAATTGTAAAATTCCTTGTTGCTCTTGAACTAATCGTAAGCTTTTAATCTGATCTCGCAAAAGAGCCGCTTCTTCAAAATTCAACTCGCTGACTGCCTTATCCATTCGTTTTGCTAATTCATCAAGAATTAATTGGCACTTACCTTGTAAAAAACGCATGGCATCTTGTACTGAGCGTTTATACTCCTCTGGAGAAATGTAATTAACGCAAGGTGCAGTACAGCGCTTAATTTGATACTGCAAACAAGGCCGTGAGCGTGCATTAAAATAGCTGTCACGGCAATTACGAATTTTAAATACTTTTTGAATGGTTACTATAGTTTCTTTTACTGCCCCACTACTAGGATAAGGACCGAAGAAATCTCCAGAAAGTGGTTTTTTTTTCGAGCGATAACTCTCTATTCGCGGAAATTCAGAATGATTAGAAAGATGGATATAAGGATAAGATTTATCATCACGTAATAAAACATTGTATTTGGGTTTTAATGTTTTAATGAGATTGCTTTCTAAAAGCAATGCCTCCGTTTCACTTCGAGTAACTGAAATTTCAATAGAAGCAATTTGAGTTACTAAAGAACGTGTTTTAATCCCTGTTTTTTGCTTATTAAAATAGCTCGTAACCCGTTTTTTCAAATTAGCAGCTTTACCCACATAAAGCACAGTACCCTCTTCATCCAGCATTCGATAGATACCCGGTTCATTAGGAAGCTTAGCGAGGAATAATGCCAATTCTTTAGAAATATTCATATTGATAATAATAGCAGTATTTTTATGGAGCAGCGGATTATAACTTGGACGACAAAAAGATAATCCACGTTTTTGACATTAAAAATTAGAGAATTAAAGCAATGAATTCTTAATGTAGCAATTTTCTATTCTTCTGACGTCAAACCAGTAGGATTTTCTATGATTCCATGTTTCAAAGCTAGGTAGGTAAGCTCAACATCATTTTTTATACCTAATTTCTCAAACGTACGATAACGATAACCATTAATCGTTTTAGTACTCAAGAAAAGCCTATCGCTGATTTCCTGAACATTCATGCCACTTGTAATCATCAACATCACTTGCATTTCTCGTTCAGATAATATATTAAAAGGAGATCCTTGTGCTTCTTCCAAGCTGTTGATTGCCATTTTTTGAGCAATTTCGGCACTAAGATATTTTTCTCCTTTAGCTACTTTACGTATCGCAGCAGCCATTTCTTCAGCACCCGATTCTTTAGTGAGATACCCCATAGCCCCTAATTGTAAAACCCGAGTGGGTAATACATCAGAACACATTGCAGTTACGGCTATGACTTTAATATGTGGATTTGATTTTTTCAGACGGCGCGTTACTTCCCAGCCATCAATTCCAGGCATTTTCATATCTAAAAGAACTACATCAGGAGAATATTGCTTGACTAATGCTAAAGCTTGCTCACCGCTTTCTGCATCAGCAACAACTTCTACATCTGACATATCTTCGAGTAATCGTCGAATACCCATTCGAACCAATGCATGGTCATCAACAATTAGTACTTTAATCAAATAATGCTCCTTGACTCGAAACAGCCAATGAACAAACTAGGTTGCTCGATGTTAACAACACTGGCTGCGCATTACAATACATACTTCGAGCGATTATACTATGGTACATTAACACGCCCTAATATGAATATTAGGATTATCCGGATCTACTGCAAACAAAGGTGGAAATTCACCTAGCTCTCGAGTTCGTGCTAAAAGCTCACTTATATTAGACAAAACAAAATCGTACAAAATTTGATAATCGCTAATCACAAAATAAACCGGTTGTAGCATATCGATACGGTAAGGCATACGAAATGCCGGTATTGGTTCAAAAATCACTCTAAGTGGAATATCACTTTCTACACTGTAAACAATTTCACTAATTGATGAAAGTATTCCACCGCCATAAGCCCTTAATCCTGTTTGGGTTTTAATTAAACCAAATTCAACGGTGAACCAAAACATACGTTGTAATAAGGCCCAATCAGACTCAGGGAAAGTTAAAACTTTACGAGCATAATCATAAACAAACTCAGCGTAAACTTTATCGGTCAACATAGGGCAATGGCCAAAAACCTCATGAAAAATGTCAGGTTCTTTTACATAATCCAATTCTTCTTCGCTACGTATAAAAGTAGCGACCGGAAAATGTTTTGTGGCTAATAATTCAAAAAATTCACGGGCGGAAATTAAGGCTGCGACAGCAGATACTTGCCAACCTGTCTCAGCTTTAAGGCATCGACTTAAGTCTGGAATCTGTGGTATGACATCAGAAGTGATACCTAAAGTTTTTAATCCACTTATAAACTCATCACAAGCTCTTCCAGGTAATAGTTTCACTTGCCGTTCAAATAAAGTTTTCCAAATCTTGTTTTCTTCCGCAGAATAATTTACAAACCCTTGAGCGTCGGGAATATGCGCTACATAACGGCTTGAAAACTCCATAATATCTCCTTCAATTACACAATAAATCTTAAAAAACTGTTCAATAAGAGTAGTGCTTATTATAAAAAAAATCATCTTTTTCTGTTATTAGGTAATATACGGATAAATGTCAATAGATATTAGTAATTTTTCAACTTTTTCTATGAAATTACTGCACTCATCTAAAATAATAGAACAAGAGCTAGGCAATAAAAACTTTATAAAAGTTATTATTAAGAAGATTTAAGTGAGCATTATTTTAAAATCCATAACGCTCACGTTCAGAGTTTATAGAAAAGTTACAATGCAGGCGAAAGAGCTGGGCTTCAGGTCACTCGAACATTATGTGAGTAAACAATTTCTGCTTTTTCAACCCTAGAACGTGTAATGAGGTATTCGTTAGTAGCATTTTCTCATTGTTGTAAGGATAAAACTATCGATATAAATTGATACTAATAATCAATTTTTTTGTTAATAGTAGCCTCCTAGGCTTAATATTTCTCAATAAGAATTATAGGTCAAATAAAGGAAGCTGAATCATCTCATTTGTCTTTTCTTGTCTTAATTTAACTCCTATACCCAATAATCTTACAGGCATATATTTTCTGGAAAACCCTTCCTGGGTAAGCTGTTGTAAAATAATTAAGTCAATCTTATCGTGCACGCATTCCACCGTAGTTTTCTGAAAATCATTAAATTTCAATTTAACAAACAAACTATGAATTCCAGAAATTTTTCCTACCCGCTTTATTCGTACTTCCAGGCGTGCCATAAGTTCTGGCAAAGCAGCCAAGCACGCATCACCATCAGGCAAGTCCTTGAGATAAGTTTCCTCCACACTGATGGATTTTCTAATCCGCTCAGGATTAACAAGACGATAATCTATTCCTCGTGCTAACTCATAGAGTCTCTGCCCCATAATGCCGAATTCTTTGCATAAAGCTTCAATTGAATAGTGCTGTAGCTCACCACATGTTTTAATATTCAGTACATTTAATTTTTCCTCCATCCTAGGCCCTACACCAAATAATTTACGCACTGGTAAATGAAGCATAAATGCAGCAACTTCTTCTGGTCTAATCACCATTTGACCATTAGGTTTATACCAATCACTGGCGATTTTTGCCAAACTTTTGTTTGGAGCAATGCCGGCACTTGCAGTAAGTCCTCGTGTGCGATAAATTCGTTCGCGCAATTCTTGCGCTATCCAAGTCGCACTTCCCTTACATTGTGTGGAATGAGTGACGTCAAGATAAGCTTCATCCAATGATAAAGGCTCAATAAGATCCGTATATTCTGCAAATAAAGCGCGAATATAGTGACTTTCTTTTTGATAAACCTCCATACGTACTGGTCGTAAGATGAGCTGCCGACATAATTTAAGTGCCTGTGCTGTTGGCATTGCAGAGCGTACGCCGAATTGGCGGGCTATATAGTTACAAGTAGCAATAACCCCGCGACGATTGGCATCCCCTCCTACTGCAATAGGCTTATTTGCTAACTCAGGAAAATCTCGCATTTCAATCGCGGCATAAAAACAGTCCATATCAATATGAATAATTTTTCTTATTGGGTTTATAAGTTCCATAGTATATCTTTGGGTTTATTCACTTGAGGCATGACGTTGAAGGACTCGGAACCAAACAAGCGTTCGCTGCTTGCATAAAAACTATTGCAGTTCATTAAGGAAAACATGTTAGGGTAACTCATGAAGAACTAAAGTAACCACACCCCAAATCACCATGTCACTGTCTTCCGTAATATTAATGGGTTTAAATTGAGGATTAGCAGGAAGTAACTGTACCTTGTCTTCCTTTTTAGACAGACGTTTTACCGTTAATTCACCATGAATTGCTGCAATCACAATACGGCCATCTAAAGGTTCTATGCTTCTATCGACTAAAAGCCAATCACCTGAAAAAATACCTGCCTCCACCATAGAGTTCCCCACCGCTTGCACCACAAATGTGGAGGAAGGATGCTTGATAAACTTAGTATTTAAATCCAGATACCCTTCAATGTAATCATCGGCAGGTGATGGAAATCCAGCTTGTACTTTACTGGAAAATATGGGTAATTGATAATTGGATTGATCTTTTAATCGCGCAAAATCCGAAAGCTGAGATACCGGTACACGAATGATTTTGGTAGGCTCGCCTCTAGGGCGCCCGGCTCCTTCCCTTTTTCCACCTCTTGGAGACATGATAACCTCTTTTGATTTATGTTACACATATCATAGGCTCAGAAAAAGACACTGTAAACTATATCAAAAGTATATACGCTAAAATTAATTCTAGGTCTTCGAAAATATTAAGAAATTTTTTTATTAGGATTCAAGAGTACAGCACCAAAAAATCATTACAACCAGAACTAGAGTTACAAGTAAAAATCTTGGAAAAGCCAGATAATAGGATTCAACCATTTAAAAAAAGCAAAGTTTATTGTCTATGAGTTTGGCCGTATCAATAGTACCAACCTCAAAACAGTTATACTTCCGACTCTTTCATCTCATCAATCAATTGCATGAGCGAATAACATAATTGTTGTGTTCCTTCACCGCTGATTGCTGAAATGGCGAATACTTTATCTTTCCAATTGAGTCCTGTCACTATAGACTGCATTTTTTCCTCTCGACTTGTTGCGTCAGGTAACATATCCATTTTGTTCAACACCAACCACCGATTTTTTTTGAGTAGCTCGGGATTATATTGCGCCAATTCATTAATGATCGTTTGGGCCGAAGCAACAGGATCACTGCCATCTACAGGCGCTACATCAATCACATGTAAAAGGACACAAGTGCGAGAAAGATGTTTTAAAAAACGATGTCCAAGGCCTGCTCCAGTAGAAGCACCTTCGATTAAGCCTGGGATGTCAGCCATAACGAAACTCTTATGAGAAGAAACACTGACAACACCTAAGCTAGGATGCAAAGTAGTAAAAGGATAATCAGCAACTTTAGCTTTTGAACTTGAAACAGCACGAATTAAAGTTGATTTTCCTGCATTAGGCAATCCTAATAATCCGACATCCGCCAAAACTCGCAATTCTAGTCGTAAATTTCTTGATTCCCCTGAACTCCCTTGGGTTGTTTGGCGTGGTGAACGATTAACACTACTCTTAAAGCGCGTATTACCTAGACCATGAAAACCGCCTTGAGCAATCAATACTGGAACATTAGGATCTTTAATATCACCCAACAATTCATCAGTATCCATATCATAAATCAGGGTTCCAACTGGAACTTTAATAATTAAATCATCACCCTTTTTCCCCGTACAATTTCCGCCCATTCCTTGCTGACCATTACCTGCTTTATAGTGACGTGTATAGCGAAAATCAATGAGTGTATTTAAATCAGTGCGGGCTTCAAAGTAAACACTACCACCATCCCCTCCATCTCCTCCATCGGGACCACCACGAGGTATAAATTTTTCGCGTCTGAAGCTTAAGCAACCATTTCCTCCATGGCCTGCTTCTACTTTTATTACTGCTTCATCAACGAATTTCATGGCCTACCTCAAAATAAAAAACCCCGTTACCGGGGCTAAAAACGATACCGCATTAGGAAATAACAAAAAACCTAGCACAGCAAAACTGAAAATTTCTTGCTTTTAAACCTGAGAATAGTGCAGCAAAGCTACAATTCATCTATCCTACGTAACTCGTAATGCTCAGATTAATTTGCAGTTTCTTCTTTTTGTTCTGCAACAATAGTTACATACTTACGATTTTTGCTTCCTTTAACAACGAATTGCACTAAACCTTCAACCAAAGCAAACAAAGTATGATCACGACCGCAACCAACACCAGGGCCTGGATGAAAACGTGTGCCACGTTGTCTTACAATAATTTCACCTGCATTAACAAATTGACCACCAAAACGCTTCACGCCAAGATACTTGGGATTCGAATCGCGGCCGTTACGAGTACTACCACCTGCTTTCTTATGAGCCATTGCTATCCTCTCTTACTTACTTATCGCAATAATTTTAACTTGCGAATAATATTGTCTGTGCCCCATTTGTTTCTTGTGGTGCTTGCGACGACGGAACTTAATGATTTTAACTTTTTTGTGGCGACCATGATCCAGCACTTCCGCTTTCACTGTAGCCTTATCAACTAATGGAGATCCACAAACAATCTTATCACCATCAGCTAACATTAATACTTCTTTAAATTGTATTTCATTGCCAACATCTTCAGGCAGTAATTCAATTTTTAATACATCACCTTCCTTCACGGTGTATTGCTTACCGCCAGTTTTGATTACTGCATACATAATTTTTCTCCAACTCGCCTGCTTGGCTATCAAAAATTCAATAAAGTCGCATATTCTATGAAATTATGACTATGACTTCAAGTTCATTTTAAAATATTGTATACTTCGCCACCCTTTCCGGATTTTTATCCGGTGTTTAATCTGGTCGCGGATTAGATTTCAAAGGATTTATATCAATTTTAGGAGTATATAATGCCAAACATCCTTTTAGAAGCTCAAACAAGAACGGATATGGGGAAAGGTGCGAGCCGCCGCCTACGTCGTCTTGAAAATCAAGTACCTGCCGTAATCTATGGTGGCGATAAAAAACCCACTTCTATTCATTTTCAACACAACAAAGTAATCAAAGCGTTGGAAACTGAAAGTATTTACTCAAGTGTTTTCGATATCACCGTTGATGGTAAAGTAGAACATGTTATTTTAAAAGCATTACAACGCCATCCTTACAAACCTGTTGTTATGCATATGGATTTACAACGTGTTTCTAAAACTGATATCCTCGTTAAATTAGTACCTGTTCATTTTATTAATGAAGAAAAAGCTCCAGGCATTAAAGCAGGTGGTATCATCAACCACACCATGACTCAAGTAGAGGTCCGCTGCCAAGCAAAAGACTTACCTGAATTTATTAATGTAGATATGTCTGAAGTCAAAGTTGATGATGTAGTTCACTTATCTCACTTAAAATTACCTAAAGGAGTACAACTTACTGTTGATGTTACTGATGGAAGTCATGATGCACCGGTGGTAAGTATTCATATGCCTAAAGTAAGTGCGGCATCAGAAGAAGAAACGGCAGAAGTTTCAGCATCAGCTGTACCTACTGTTGACTCTACGAAAAGTGAAGAATAAAAAATTTATATTCTTATTGTTACGTAATACAATAAATAGAACCTGGGTGAACCTAGAGAAGCTTCTTGCTCACTCTGCTTCACCCAAGCAACATAAGTCCAAAATTACAATCATAGCAAAGAGCTTATAATTCATGGCCATTAAACTAATTATCGGTTTACGTAATCCAGGCTCAGCTTATGAGCATACTCGTCATAATGCAGGAGAATGGTTAGTTTCCGCATTAGCACAACGATATAGTGTTTTCTTTAAACTTGAAAAAAAGATGCAGGCTGAGCTGGTTGATTTAGAATTAAATCAACATCTGTGTAAATTGGTATTACCCTCCACTTTTATGAACCATAGTGGACAACCTACCCGGCTTATAAGTCAATTTTATCGCATTCAACCCAATGAGATATTAATCGTGCATGATGAGTTAGATTTACCTGCAGGACGCATTAAACTTAAAACAGGTGGAGGCCATGGAGGTCATAATGGCTTAAGAGATATAATTGCTCAATTAGGAAGCGCGGAGTTTCACCGTATGCGTATTGGGATTGGCCATCCTGGACATAAAGATTTAGTCCATCAATTTGTGCTCAGTAAACCCTCAGCACAAGAAAGACAATTAACTTATGACGCGATTGATAGGGGTATTGCTGTAATACCATCCATCTTTTCGGATGATTTAGCCAAAGCAATGAATCAATTAAACGCTTAAGGATTTGTGCCAGTTTTTGCACTCATCCTAAATATAACTTTTTTAGAGGTACTACATATGGGATTTAAATGTGGAATAGTGGGCTTGCCCAATGTTGGTAAATCAACTTTGTTCAACGCCCTAACTAAAGCGGGTATTGAAGCAGCAAATTATCCTTTTTGTACTATTGAACCCAATGTGGGAATTGTGACTGTTCCTGATCCACGTCTTGATGCCTTAAGTAAAATAGTCAACCCTCAACAAGTGCTCCCAGCAACCATGCAATTTGTTGATATTGCAGGTATTGTTAAAGGAGCCTCAAAAGGAGAAGGATTAGGCAATCAGTTTTTAGCAAATATTCGTGAAACAGATGCAATTGCCCATGTAGTACGTTGCTTTGAAAATACTGATGTAGTTCATGTAGAAGGTCATGTCCATCCACTAAGCGATATTGAAGTCATTAACACAGAGTTGGCTTTAGCAGACATGGATACTCTGGAAAAAGCTTTATTAAAAGCCGGAAAAAACAGTCGTAGTGGCAATAAAGAAGCGCTATTTGAAATGAAAACCTTAGAAAAAATCAAAGTGCATCTTGATGAGGGTTATCCCGTTCGTACCCTTGTACTCACTGCTGAAGAAGAACCCATTTCACGTCGACTTTTCTTACTCACAGCAAAGCCGGTGCTTTATATTGCAAACGTTGATGATAATGGGTATGAAAATAATCCATTACTGGAACAAGTTCGTGAGTTGGCGCTACAAGAAAAAGCAAGTATTGTTGCTCTATGCGCAGCAACTGAAGCAGAACTCGTAGAGTTAGATGAAGCTGATCGCCAAGAATTTATGGAGGATTTAGGTTTAAGTGAACCAGGTTTACATCGAGTTATCCGAGCAGGTTATGAACTATTAGGATTGCAAACTTATTTTACCGCTGGAGTTAAAGAAGTAAGAGCATGGACCATCTCTAAGGGAGCTACCGCCCCCCAAGCTGCAGGAGTAATCCATTCGGACTTTGAAAAAGGCTTCATTCGTGCCGAAGTTATAGCTTATGATGCATTTATCCAGTGTGGCGGCGAGCAAGGTGCTAAAGAAGCGGGTAAATTACGTTTAGAAGGTAAGGAATATATCGTTTGCGATGGTGATGTCATGCATTTTCGTTTTAATGTATAATTAAATCCAAGCCCAGTTTTACTTGACAATTCTTATGCTCAACCTTAGCATTTGTTGATTGAGTCGTAGAGGACAAACAATGGCGATTGACAGTATACGTGCGCTAATTAATGACGATTTTAATGCCGTTAATAATTTAATTATTAATAAAATTGAATCGCAAATTGGCCTAATTGATAAAATGTCCCACCATATGATTGAAAGTGGGGGAAAAAGATTACGCCCATTGTTAGTTCTTTTAACAAGCAATGCCTGTGGTTATCAAGGTCAAGAACATATTGACCTAGCTGCAATGGTAGAATTTTTTCATACAGCAACTTTATTGCATGATGATGTCATTGATGAATCGACGTTAAGAAGAGGACGCCAAACAGCAAATAATATCTGGGGAAGCAAAGCAAGTATTTTAGTTGGCGATTATCTTTTTACTCAATCCATTGAATTAATGGTTGATATAAATAATTCCGAGGTACTTAAGCTTTTCTCCAGAACAGCACTTGAAATCAGTTGTGGTGAAGTCAAACAATTAACGAACCGTCATAATCCTGCATTAACTTTTGAGGAATATTTTGATGTAATTCGTGCCAAAACAGCCTTATTATTTGCGGCGGCTGCATGCATAGGCCCAATAATTAGCAACTCCCCTAAGGAAATGCAAGATGCTCTTTATGCTTATGGTTTACATCTAGGGAATGCGTTCCAACTTATAGATGATGCATTGGATTATTGCTCTGATGCAAAAACAATTGGTAAAAATATAGGGGATGATCTTGCAGATGGAAAAGCAACCTTACCTTTAATTTATGCATTGCAACATGGAACGGAAGTACAAAAGCAACAAATTGAAGAAAGCCTAAAACACGGCACACTGGACTTTTTACCCGAAATTCTCGATGCATTGGAAGAAACTAAGGCTATAGAATACACTAAAGAAATTGCAGCCAAGGAAGTCAATGCCGCAATTTCCAGCTTAACACTATTGTCTGACTCAAAATATAAAAATGCGCTTATCGAGCTCGCGCAATTTGCATTACTCAGAAATTATTAGTTTCGATCATTAACTTAGAGAGTTTATCCGGCACAGAAGAATTTCGTCTTTCAACACGGAGTGTAGCTCAGTCTGGTAGAGCACTGCCTTCGGGAGGCAGGGGTCGCAAGTTCGATTCTTGTCACTCCGACCAATGAAATCAAGAGTCTCTGAAGAAACTTATACCGGGGATCTTGGAAAAAAATGAAAATACACAGAGGACAATAAAAAACCATATCCATTTCAGAATGTCTTGGGTTCAATGCAGTCTTTTTTTAATTGAATCTTTTTCCTTAATAAAGGGGCTTTGATAAAAGAGGTTATCCACAAAGTTGGGGATAACCCTTCGCGTCATGCCATATAAAGATCATCTTACTTCAAAATTAATCCAAATCGTTTATCGTATTCATGCTGTAATTCGGCATTTTCGTGACGAGACTTCATTAAAAGCTCTTCCTCTTGTTTACGGAGTTGTGCTGTATAAATTCCTTTCGGAATACCACTATATTTTTTCACTCCTGTTTCAGGCTTCGGTGGATTAATATTATTTGATTTTGTATATACCTTTTTTGCATCCTTGAAAAAACTTAGCAGTATTTTGGAAAGAATGGGTTGGAGGTCAAAATCCTTTTGAGTAATTCCCAAAAGAGAGTTGTTTTCGTGAGCCTCTTCGACAGGTAAGAATGAATCGTTTTCCATTAACCTTGTTGGAAAATAGGGACGACTCTTCTTTAGTACAGATAGCCGATTTAATCCATTGCTCTCTTTAGACAAAGATCTCTTTGGAATAGCATTTTCAATATACCCATTAAATTGATCATATTTGAAAATAGATTCTTCTGTTTCACACAGTAATAGCAACAAACGAGACCAGGTTCTTTCACGCTCAGACTTTGGAAGTTGTTTTTTAATTTGAAGTAATAGCTCCTCTGAACTAAAGCTGGTTTGATTGATTAAAATAACCCGTCTACCACCTTGATCATGTGCATAATTAAGTATACGCATGAGTTGAGCCATGGAGGTTAGATCAATTTCCTTTCCAGAAAAAAAAGAATCATACTCCCTCATTTCAAGAGCTATCGTTTTGCAAGTAGTTTTTTCAAATTTTGAGGGATTTGCCGTGAGATAAGGTTCTATATATTGGGAGTGACCTTTACCAGAAAATGAGTACACGCCACCGGCTTTATGCACATGGATCCAGCGCTTTTGAATAGGACGTAATTTATCGTAAGCAATACAATTTATAGAACTTGTATTACATAATGATCGGCGAATAGGAGCTAATTCCTTGTCCTCGTCAAAAGCTGGAATTAGTTCAACACATCCTATCTTATTTTCGTTGATTTTCCAGATTGAATCACTCACTACAGCACCTATGGATTGGCCATCACGTTTTGAACGTAGACTTTCACCTGCTAAATCCGCTTTATGATGCCAATTTAAGTATTGTGTCGAATCGTAAGGACTAAAAGGAGGATAATAATATTGTCCATCCAATTTATATCCATAACAATTCTTAAAGCAAATAGACTCATTAGACGTAATAAATAATCCTTTTCCTGGATGACTCACATACCAGGAATATATTTTTTCAAGCAATAAATTACCGCTAAAACCTGCCAAATTATCGTCATCCAGAAATACTGCATCAGGATTAGTGGCTAATAAGCTATCGATTTCTAGGCCACAATCATCAAGATCAGAGAGGCTTTTGGCTTTATCCGCCCACCCGTTAACCATTACCTCTGAAATCCAGGCAACTTTTTTCCCTCTGGCTGTTAAATCTTTTGCAGCACATACTGCCGCTGCTGTTTTACCAACACCTGCTTTTCCACTTAATATAACAAATTTAGATTCGCCCGCTAATACGCTTTGACAAAATTGCTTGCTCATTGCCATGAGCTCTTTCTGTTGGGGTGTGTCTTGTTTAAATTGAGAAAAGTCCATTGAGGTTTTATTTTCGAATGGAATCACATCAAGTAATTCAATTGGCATAAGAGAGTAGTCAATAGGTTGGGGTGAATAATCAATGGAATTAGAGGGTATGGTATTTTCCATGCGCTGTAACCAAGTTGCAAATTTATGCAAATCAAAGGTAAGCTCAAGCGCAGGATTTTGTTTCACATGAGAAAATTCACCTTCCGTGAACGTTTTATCACGTAATTTTTCAGCCTCATTAATTAATTGGCCATAAGTTTGTAAAAACCTGGGATTAAATTCTTCTGGGGTTGCCGCATACAAGGATAAACGCTCTATATCATAAGGTTTCCTGTCTTCATTAAATGCATCACGTAGTAAATTTAATACAGAAGCTTCTGTAATTCCTTGAGTGCTCTCTAAATGAGGGTCAAATATATAATATTGCTCGCCAATGACGATGCAATTTTCACCGCCATAATTTCCTCCAGGATGTTTTAATAGGTATAAAGGCGTGTTTGTAAGATGTTTCACCTTTACAGAGGGAACATCTGTTATCTTGTCTGATAAAAATGAATAAAGTGGATTTCCAGAGTAAGGTTTGTCGCTATTCTCAATGCTATTGTAGACATTCTGAGTTATAAAAAATGGGGCACGTCCAAAACATTGATTAAATCTCTCATTACCTAACATATAACGAATACCAAACCACAAGCTTAATTGAGTAAACATACCACAATCGATGACTGTCGGTCCTTTGACTAATTCGTCTAACGCTTGAGCTGGCTGCTGTCCCTTATAAATAAGTGTGATAAAACCATCCTGCAATGTGGAATCCCATCCTGATGGGGCTAGAGTTGTTATTTGTGACGCCTTAATAGGTTCATGGTTAAGATGTTGGGCATTCCATAATTTTACTAAATCATTATTATAATGAAGGCCAGAATAAATATTTCCATACAATGTTTTTCTATTGTGTTCCTTATCAAGAGGATTAGAGTTTGCCAACTCAATAAATTTTTTCACGCCTTCCATAAATATTTTAGAATCAACTGACTTGGGTTCAGCGAAGTTTGATAAAAATGTTTCTAGCTGAGGTGAAGAGGATGTCATTTGTAGCTCTCGAAAATATTTGATTGCTGGATGAATTTTTTTCGAAAGAGATGTATTTAATTTTGATTGAGGAGTAAAAAATAAATTGATTTTTTTCATAAAAGGATGTTTTTTAATTTAAAATGGAAAAATAAAATACATAAGTGCTGTTTTTAAGCACAAATGAAGCTGCGAGGAATTCATTAGACACCCTGCAAAACGAGACAAATATTACTCCAATAGTTCAATTAATGTAACTATCAAAACATAACAGGCGCGTGCAATAGGAAAACATGGATGAGGAATATGCGGCAAAACTTGGGCCTTGAGTTTCCTACGTTCATCATGATGCATAAAACGGCAAACATCACAATAATCAAACATAATTGCATCTCCAAATCGCTTCCCTAGCTAAGAATAATTTGAGAAATTTTTAATTAATAACAGTTCATCGTATTCGAGTTCTTTAGCTCATGCAAGGAACAATCTTGAACAAGGCTTTCTCCTTTTATAGCCAAATCATAGTTATACTTTAAATTATATTTTTTATAAATAGCATGAATAAATGCTTCATAATTATCACGGTCATTAACATCATCAAACATATAATTAGGATGACTAGAATGCTCTAGTTCTAAAAGATAAACATCATTCTTACCTTTATCTGCTAAAGTTTGAGCAATATTTCTTGTGTTTTTGCAGGTTACCACTGTATCTTTTTTTGATGTTATAAAAACAATTGGAACCCCTTCAGGAAATTCTTCAACACTTTTTAGTGGTGAGGGTCCTTGAGGATCGTACTGCATCAAGTTATATTTCTTAAAAAAAGAAAAACCTGAAGTTATCGCACTTGTAATTCTTTTTGAAAGAAAATCTACTGGGATTATATTTGTAACTCTGCTGGGTATGACATTTTGTACAGAATCAATAGCCCCTTCTAAGACCACTAATTTTACTTCTGGATATTTTTCTTTTGCAAAAGCGCAAAATGTTGCCGCGGTACCACGAGAAACACCCCATAAAATAAGTCCCGTTGTTTTATCTTTACTAACTAGCCAGGAATCATATTTCTTTCGATGAGATTGTATATCAGTTTCTTGGCCAATACTCACCTGCGAAAGAATTGGAGCATGAAATGCCACTGATTCTGTTTTTGGCATACTCGATGCAAAGTGAAACCCATAATACCAATTTGATCCCCAGGTTATAGCCGAACCTATTATTTTAATAGGATTAAAATAGGATAAATACGAATCAAAAGGCTTTAAATTTACATCGGCAATCTCTACACCTATATGCAATTTATAAATTACATTAAGAGGCGAAAGGTTATTACGCCCAGTACACCACATTGTTTCGCCAGTTGTTGCAGTAATTTCTTGATTTCCCACATACTTAAGTGCTTGAGTTTGAGAAGAGCCATTACCTTGAAAAAATAGAGTATCGCATAACTCTCCTGACTCTATCTCTCTTAATTTTTTTATTCTTTTTTCTTCCATAGATATTATAAATCAATCGATTATCTTAAAAAAATGATACCAAAAAACCGGCAAAATTAAAGATAGATAAATAAAAACTCTGTATTATTTTAGATTAAGGAAAGCTTCTTCGTTAAATACTTTTTGATGTAATCTTAACACTTGCGATATCCATGCCAGTCTCCAGATTATGATCCTCATGTTTGCCTCCATGGTCTTTCATTTTGCAAATGCTCAATAATAAAATCAAAAAAATTGCTATTCTTTCCTTGTTTTGAGATCTTTTTTAAATCGCGCTTAAACTAAGTTGCTAATTCTAATTCAAGCATTATCTATAGAATCCCATAAATCTTTCATAGTTTAAATCGCTCGTCATTACTAGACTCTAACTCGATCATTGCGTCATGTTACGTTAAGTTGACGGTGCTCTGCCAAACTTTTATTTGAGGAGATTCGTGAATGAGATTAATCAGGTTCAAGATAAAATTATCATGAATCTCGTAAGCCAGCCATAACTCAAACCCCAGACCAATGAGCACAATGAACCACGAAGGAAATTTCCAAGCCATTCCAAAGCCCATTATCATCGATAAAGTATCACTTAGAGAATTGATAACACTATCACCGCTGTACCCTGCGGCTAATGCTTGCTGACGATATCGCTGTATTATTACAGGCGTATTTTCAATTACTTCCCACGAAATCTCAACCCCAACCGCAAATATCAAGCGTAAACTAACAGGTGTTTTAGGAAAGAAAAGCCAGCTCAGGAAATAAAAAATAAAACCATGAATTATATGGGTAAAAGTATACCAGTCGGTCAAATGCTGAGAATTACCAGCACTGGCTATATTACCTTCCCATAGTTTAATGTAACCACAAACACAAATCAGCGGTTGCCCCATTATAAGAAGTAAGCCAGCCTGAATTAGTAACATGAGTAGTATCAATATACTAGTATGCTTTATCGCATGCATAAATACCTGCGTCTCGAATCTCATTGCCAGTAAAGTATAGCCTGCTTTTAAACTTTGCTTTCGCTTTTGATATTTAACTGCCAGATTATTTCAAGAGAATATATTTGGGTACCTTAACGAGAGTAAGAGAGGGTATTGTCGAATTTTAGACGCAAAGAATCTGTGCTACAGCGGATTTCCAAATTTTTGGCGTCGTCAACTTAACTTTGAGCCAAACTGAAATTTATTTAGCCGGTGAAAGAGATGCAGGAACAAAAGCCTATAAGATGTCATTATCCTGCGGAGCTAATCAGTATTGCAGTATTGATGTGAGTTATGAACGGTACGCTAATGGTACCTTAAGTGTGACATTCACTGTAGGTTTCATTAAATCGCCCCTCTCTTCAAAATAATTTGAAATCATGAGTTTTACCACATATTAAGCCTAACTGGCAATGCACTAAACATGCTGCAGAAAATTTTAGTTAAATTCAAGTTGGAAACTTGTTCCTTGAACTGTTTTACTTCCAGCAACTTGAGAATCAGGATTTGAGTTGCCAAATAGTGTTTGAGATGTAGATATAAGAAGAGCGGCCAATTTTGATTCATTCAGCTTCTTTTCTTCCTCAGTAATAGAAGGGTCCTTAGGTGCGAATTTCTTGGCTTGACTAAGTGCTTCTTCGGCCTTATCCCACTTTTTCTCTGATCTATAAGTACAAGCAATATTTAACCAAGCATCTGCAATTTCTTGTTTATCCTCTGTTTTATCCAAGATAGAAGAAAAGTATTTTCTTGCTTCTAGGAAACAATCCTGTTTAAAAAGAGACATTCCAATTTGATTAATGACAATAAGATGTTCTGGATCAAGAAAAAATGCTTCCAAATAAGTTTCATGCGCTTTTTTATAATCTTTATTTTTATACAAATGGTGGCCGTATTGCGCTAAACACTCTATAAGGTTAGATAAAACAATGTTTCTTAATGCTAAGTCTTGTTCGTTACATACTGATAAAGCTTTTCGGTAATAATGTATTGCATAACTAAAATTGCTTGCTATATTCTTCTGTACAGCATCTTCGTCTTCAACAACTCTTTCAAGAACCTCAACGTATTGTTCATACCAACTGGCTACACTTTGTAAAAATACAGGATTGTCACTACATATTTCCAAAGCTTTTTTGATAAAAGCTTCCGCTCCTCTAAACAGCTTAGCGCTATTTGCCAAGTCTGTTTCAAGATAATCCAGAGCGGATTTTATATAAAGCAAACCCATGTTATTCCAAGCAGAAGCACCAGACGGATAAATTTTGGTTGCCATCTCGTAACATCTTAATGCCGCAGTGTCCTTGTTTTCCGATTCATAACATTGGCCTAATAAATCGAATGCATATGAAACATTAGCAACTTCATCTAAATTATTTTGTCTTAATTCAATGAATTTTTTTAAAGGAGAAATAGCTTGTTGTTTTTCATCACAAAAAAAGAAACATTTTCCTAAATAAAGATAGCTTTCCGCTACTTCTGGGTTTTTATCAATTGATTGAAGAAAAAAATCTTTAGCTACTCCATAATTCTTTTCATCAAATGCTTTTACTCCATCTATATGAAACGAATTAAACAAACTGAATCCTATTTATTACCATTATAAATGGTCATAATTTTATCATAGAAGGTCATGTATTTATATAAGATTTCAGATAAGTACTTGCCATAGACTAGAGGTATGGAGATTGTTTTTGTATTGGTATTCCCAATAGAAAATAAACGTTCAGTGTCTGCTTTTAAAATTAATCAGACCTAATTTAACATTCTAATCCGCGCCTCTTCAGATTAATGCTCGATGATAAATTCAGCTCAAATTCGGCTTAATCCTATTTCAATAGATTAGCCACGCGCTGCGTGACGAATTTACAAGGTAAAATTGTCTCAGATCTTTAGTGTATTAACACTAAACTCGTTTTCCATATTTTTTAGTTACAAGCTCCGTTGGAGAGACTTTGAATTGGGCTTTTAAAAGTGAAGGTAGAAGCTATTTTTTATAACTCTCTTTTTTCGTCCAACAATTCGCGACTATATCAAAGCAAAACAAAACTCGGAATATGAATAATGCATAGAATAAATTGATTTAATGATAAGATTGATAGACACCTCTTATTCCCTACTTCCCTGTAGGTCCAATTTACAATGTCATATTCGGTGTAGCACTGTTTTTAGTATATTGCTCTAATTCCTCTTCCAAATCGGATACTCTTATCTTTGCTCCCTCAAGCAGCTGTTTTATTGACGAGAGAAACATGTAGCGATCAATACCACGATCATCGTTATCAGCAACTTCCTTTTCCAGGCCCTTAAGGCGGTTCCTTTCTTTAGTTAATTCGGCTTCTATTTCTACTTTTAATCTCATTTTTCCATTTCTCCATTTAGAGTATAATCTTAATATTTTATATTAAAACAATATGGTTATAACATATTACCCATGTTTTTTTATACTATCTATTTACTTGAAATCAATTAAGATTTGCTTTTGGGACAGTTAATATTATTCATTGTGTTATATTGATACAATGTATTTTTAATGAAGATATACTTTTATGGATACATCCAAAAACAAAGCTGCTTCCATTGCAGCCACTCAAGAGCTAAGAGCTCTGTTTGAAATCGAAAATACCAACAGACAAGCTGCTTGGTATGATCGTCTAATAACGTGCCTACCCCACGCTATCTTCACTAGTGGTGAACCTCAGATCATCTTCAATCCCGCAGGTCTCACCTACTATAATCTCGAGCTATCTGAAACCATCCCTGAAGATGGCAGCCCCCTAACAAGCTATACCATTCCTGAACTCATCGATACGTTCTTAATCAACGAAGGGGTTGGCATAGCCATCGAAGCGCGTAATCCAAAACAAGCTATCGATCTCAGCTATGGCGACGTCTTAGGTTTCCATCTCTATCGTACGTTTGCTGAACCAGAGAGCCATCCCTTCAAAACAGATAAAGCGCATGTCCATATTATTCGCGAAGGAACGGATATCCTTATCAGCGACGTTCCAACGACGATCCTACCCGATACCTCAATAAAATTACTTGAAGCCATCATGAAGCATTTCGATATCAACGACGCCAAAATCAAACTCGCCTATCTCCCAGAAACCGAGCAGCATGAGTTAGTCTTCTCGATTGATAAGAATCAATTTGCACAAAACAAAATACAAGCACTGCTTCAAAAATTAGGCTGGTTTTTACCAAGGTATTACTCATATTTGGCTTGTGATTTGAATAACTTATCCCCTATAGTTGAAAAACACTAAAGCAGATGGAGTGATCCATTTTGGTGGAACATCATGATAGGAAGACAGCCTGTCGAAAAATTCCCATTGAAAGTTACTTTTTATTATCATGGATAAGGTTAATGAAAGGCGAATAAAGCCAAGGAAAATCGTCCGAAATAGTAGAAATTGAGGCTCTAATGTAATGAATCATCCCACCCGCTGAGTTGGTAAATTGTTTGTTACATTAAAGCCCTAAAAGTTAAGTTGGCGATGCCGTCTGTATATTAGAGCAACGATTATACTCTCGTGGTTACTACTATACTCTCTGTTAAATCTGTGTCAGCTTCATTTTCACGACGAAGATCAGTAACACCTTCTCTCATTTGTCTCTGTCGTTGCAGGGCATCCTCACCAACAGGAACTTGCCGATGGGCTGCAAGCTCTGTCCCAGTAATCTCTGGAACATCAAATAGCTCCTCGAAATCCAGTTTTATATGAGGTGTCACCAGTTGCTCCAGGGATTCAGCACCTAAGCTTTTAAGATGAAACTGCACCAAACTCCCTAAAGATGAATCTGTTAAACAAGCGGTTTGCTCCTTTAATTTTATATATTGTGACTCACTAATCTCTTTTCCATCATTAATATCTTTTAAAATCCCGGTTAACAATTCAACAGCTGCTAACTTGGCTAGTTTACTGTACCCAAAATTTAGCATCCCTTTTTCAGGCTGTTGCGCTCGTAATTGGCCATAAACTTCCAGGGCAGAGATGAACTCCGAGAGATCTGTTGGAGAAACACTCCCTTCGCTCATCGTACGCTCAATATCAGTAAAACCTAAAGTTCGATACTTGATACAATCTTGAATTTGCTGCACGTGGGTTGCTGTTAAGTAACTGTCCGACGTAATATAGCCCGAACCCGGAATTTTTACAGGAATTTCGTGGGCCGCTGAAGAAACAACTTCTTTAATTGTTCTGAACGTATAAGAACCACAATTACCTTCAGTAAGACGATTTTGATGATTGTAGGCAACTCGATTAAGCTCACTAACAGTAAGAGAAGAATCAACGTCCTTAGCTGCTTTCTTAATACTTTGATTTACAATATCATCGCAAGTCGATCTGGATTTTGATTTAAAATAAAATGAAAATGATTCGGCATAAGTATCTCTACCTATAGAATCATATATTGTAGGCGTTAGTTGTTTCTTGATTGGATCATAATTAAGAGTAAGTAATATTTGATGCTGAACTCCTTTACTTAAATTAGTGGGCATTTCCACACAAGGAATTACAAAAGTGGTGGGTTTTGTTGTTGTCGCACAAAATGCGGTGATTTCTGCCAAACTTTTTTGAAGCTGCTCATCGAGCCAACCTGCTTCCGATTTGGAATCCGCATCATAGCATGCAACATTGCCGCCATCAGGCCTAAATAAAAAAATTTGTTGATCGCTGTGTTTAGCCTGTAAACTATAAGCACTTTCTAAAGGACTTTTTTCAGACACAGTAACATCTTCACCCAAATTAAAAGCCGATTTCTCATCAAAGAATAAGCTATATAATTTGTGTAAACGAGAGGAGTTCATCCCGGTATTCACTTCCCAATTTGTTTCCGGACGATAGACAAATTGCGTCTTATCAACTGTTCTATGAGGAGCAGGATCGTCTAGAGCAAACCCATCTAGGTCATCAACTTCTAATTCGCTATCTATTCTTTCTCTCATGTTACTTTCTCTATTTTACGTAGTTGAACTGTATATATTTTAATAAATTATTCTTAAGAAAAAGTGATATCTTTCTTAAGGAATGCTGAACAGAATAAATTACTATTGTTCAAAAAAAGAAATAAATATCGAAATATTTTTTAAAAGCAAAAGATTAGTTAATCTTTTATTAATTGATGGGGGATCAATCAACTCTTTAAATATTTTATAGAATATAGTGCTTTGTCCAAAATGTACGTCATTTAACGAACTCGATGAGAGGTTGAATATTGCGATGCCCTGTTTAGATAGACAATAACCCGCCGAATTTAGCCTTGGACTAACACTCTCATTTAATCTAATGAATGCATAATTTAAGTTGGATTCGCTTTGTCCCGTTTCTCTAAAATAACAAAAAACAAAATGCACAAATTAGTGCATTTTATGCTAATATATACAATATAGTGCGTAGAGGAGCGATTATGAATATTGAATCAAAACCTAGTGAAGATCAAGTATTAGCTACGGCTCTGATTAATTTAAGAGAGATATTGAGTATTTCAATTAATGATCTCAGTAAAATTATTGGGCTCCATCGTAATACATTAAGAAACGCACTAAATAATAAAAAAATTGAAACTAAAAGCAAGGAAGGAGAATGTGCATTATTATTGATAAGGATCTATCGCTCATTATTTGCACTTAATGGTGGCAACATAGATGCAATGAACCATTGGCTAAAAACTAATAATCGACATATTCAAGGAGTTCCTTTAGAAACAATGAAAACAATTTTGGGCTTATCAAGAGTGGTAAATTATTTAGATGCTATTAGAGGAAAAATTTAGATGGTTGATATTTGGTTAAAATGCAAAGGAATAAATCATGTAAAACCATTTATGGCGAAAATTTATAGATTAGTAGAATCCCAAGAACAAATAGCAACTTTAGGTTTAGTAAATAATGTGCATGAGCAAGGTATACTAGAAGATTTATTAGAGTCGACTAAAAGCCCTCTTCCTGCAGATACCTATTCTTTACATTATTTACTTTCAACTCCTTTTCGGTACCCACCTCTTAAATATGGCTCAAGATTTGGAACCACTTTTGAGCAAGGAATTTTTTATGGATCTTTAAATTTACATACTGCATTAACTGAAACTGCTTACTATAGATTTGTATACATGCTTGGCCCAGAAGCTCCTTACAAACATCCAATATCAAATCAGTATTCATCCTTTTCAGTAAAAGTGAGAAGTGATAGAGGAATATTTTTGGATCACCCCCCTTTTTCAAAATATGAAGAAATTTTAATCTCACCGTCCTCTTATATCGATACTCAACAATTAGGCTCTAATATGCGGAAATCTGAAATACAGATTTTTCAATACATATCTGCAAGAGATAAAAATAAAGGAAAGAATGTAGGGCTATTCTCTCCAAAGGCATTTCAAAGTAAAGCCCCTGACCCAATAACGAATTGGTTGTGCCAGACAAGTATAGAAGAAGTGGGTTTTATGACAAAAGAAAGGCAACAAAGAGTATCTTACTTTCAAAAAGACTTCTGGGTTAATAATAAACTCCCCTCTCCTGCCACATAATTTAGTAACGAACTTCCCTGGAAATAAATACAGTAAGAAATATAGAAAATGAGTTATCAATGAATTGAACTCACATGAACTAAAAGCAAGAGAATTTTAATTGATTATATTTCTATTGTAAAAAATTCTTGTACATAAAATATGAAAAAACTTTACTCAACTGTGGGTAATGATCTAATTCTATACCCATAAGAATTGAACTCTTATGGGCTTAAATAATACCTAAGGGTTGAAGATAGATACACAACGAATTGATTCGAGATTATCCTTAAAATAAGAAGTTGCGGAACCAGCAGCATGGGATATCATAAGCATAGCGAAAGCAGTGGACATTTTGTCATCAGCAACTTCAGTAGAGCTCCAATAGTCACCCTGTGGAAATTGAGCTATCCACGGAGCATTATCGTAGAGACAATAGAGCTGATTTTCAGCTGGCAAGAACCAATTGCTATAGCAGGTGCCTGTTTTACAAGGCGAGTTTCCTTCCGAATCCACCTCATAGTCATCACACAATTGTGCCGCATAGGGTGTGTCCTCATTATTTCCTAATGCACTAATGATTTTCTTCGTGTTCCTCTGTCCATCTCTGGAACTGGTTGCAAAAGTTCTTATTTTAGTGGAACCCCAGCCCATATCGTATGAATTATTGGCCGACGCGGCAATCAAATTTTGAAGACCATCGTTCATGCAAGCAACGATGGTACTGAGAGTGCTAAGGTTATTCTGTTATTACGCATACTTATCCTTAAAAAAATACAATGTTTCCATATTACATGCAAGATGTCCAAGCAACAAGGCGGACTATGAAAAGTTTCATTAAGGGTATTATTAAGAAGTTCAATAAAGAGATTAAGTTTTTGAGGGCAAAAAAACTAATGCATTAAAATCAAATTCTTTTTTATCGCCTTCGATTATCATTTTATTCGGTGCAAAAAGATCATCGTGTAAATCTTACCCTAAAAAAGGGAGGAGAAGGCGCCTCTATTAGTGTAAATAAATTAATCTAGCTTAAATGTGTATTATACTGAAAGAACTTTGTCATCTTCAGCATTCTTACAAGGAGAAGTGAATGAAAATATTAATGGTGCTGACCTCACATGATATGCTCGGTAATACGGGTCGTAAAACAGGATTCTGGTTGGAGGAGTTTGCAGCTCCATATTTTGTATTCAAAGATGCAGGTATTGAACCCACATTAGCCTCACCTAAAGGCGGGCACCCCCCTATTGATCCAAAGAGTGATTTACCTGAAAATCAGACTCCGGCTATGCAGCGATTCAAGCAAGACGAGTCGGCTCAAAAAAAGCTATCTCAAACTGTCAAACTTGCGGATATGAAAGCAGAAGATTTTAATGCGGTATTCTATCCGGGTGGCCATGGCCCTTTGTGGGATCTTGCTGAAAGCGCTGAGTCAATCAGTTTAATTGAATCGTTTTATAATTCAGAAAAACCTGTTGCTTTAGTATGTCATGCACCAGGAGTACTACGACATGTCAATTATAAAGGGGTTCCTCTAGTCAAAGGAAAACGCGTGACGGGTTTCACCAATAGTGAAGAGGAGGAAGTACAGCTCACAGGAGTAGTTCCATTTCTCGTAGAAGATGAGTTGAAACGATTAGGAGGATTATTCGAAAATGCACCTAATTGGCAAAGTTTTGTTATCGTTGATAGCCATCTAATTACGGGACAAAATCCCGCATCTTCAACCGCTGGCGCGCAAGCATTAGTCAAGCTACTCTCGCAATCCATATAATGCAGAAACTCTCTTGAATTACAAAATTCAAGGGAGTTTCTAATTAAAGACTGATTTGGGGATAATCAGACTTAAATGTACTAACAAACCTAGACTGCCTATGGATATTAATCCATCTCGCATAATTCTCTTCATAAATTTTGATGTAATTTGATATCGAGTACTCCTTCCTCCCCCAGACAGTTTTTCGAAATAACTTGAAAAAGAAAGGCAAACGCTTTTTGAAGAATTAAGCTATCTAGAAAAGAACAAGTTGTCCCTCAGGAGTAAGGTATATGTAACAGGATTTCAGTAATAGGATCCTGTTACATACCTAATAACAGGTTTTTTTTAAAGAGAATTATCAAAAGACTTGACCTCTAGCGTTCACCCAGGCTACAACAATGCTGCTTTTTTTATTACAAGGAGTGGTTATGGCTGAAGAAAAACGAGAAAAAACTTCTAATGTCGATGGGTCTAAATTAGGTGCAGATGTATATGAGAGTGCTGCTAAATTTAACCTGCAAATCGCTACCAAAGGCCCCGCAATTCTCTATGCCCTCAGTAAAGCGGATCAAATGATTAACAGTGATGTGGTCACCGGGGTGGGTGGGCTGGTTGTTGGCGGAATTGGTTTTTTTGGCAATCGATATTATAGGGGAAAGGGTGAAGATTCTGCTTATTCTTATATGGGTCAATTAATGGGAGGAGCACAATTTATTACGGGTTTTTTGCTTCTCACTTTTAAAGCAGCGGAAATATACACAAATACTGGTGAGCCTAGCCAGTTAATGGGCGTTATAAAAATGGCAGGAGTAGCATTAGCTATAACACAAAGTACACTAATATTATTGAACTCTTATATATATGGAGATGCTGCACCTCAATCCGAGCCAGTAACAAGCCCCAAACTTGATTAATTAACATACCCCTCTCCCAAGGGGTGTAACAATCATTGAAACGAAAAGTTATTCCAAGCTTATAGCTTACAAGTTCTATCTTCTATCTCACCAGGTTCAGTGATATTGACTCGAACACCTGGTTTAAGGTATTCGTTAAATTGTGATTTTTCTCTGGTTTCTCGGCCACAATAAATTGAAAACTTAATTAAATGACTATCACTTGATACTTCACGCGCAGTCAAGCTAGAGCCCGCGAGGCCTAAATGGCAATCTTGATGAATAACAGATGCAAGCTCCAAGGGAGCTTCAAAATCTAGTTTCAAAGTATACTCATGACCATCTAATACCGAACAGTTCAGATACCTTACTTGACTTAAAGCTGATGGTTGTAACATCCATAAGCGATCATGCGCTATATCCTTTTCTGCCAATATTCCTAAGGTCAATTTACTGCCAGTATTGATATTCTTAATTGATGTATTGTTTGCCAATTCAAAAGTGCTGCACGCTTTAAAACAAGAACCACTCGTTTCAATAATCTGAAAAAGAACTCCATCAAGTTGTATGTAGTCATCTTTGGATAATACGTGTTTACCCGTGTTACGGCATGTCAAAAGAATTGTTTTAAGCTCAAGATTTTCCAAATAATCATGAACCTCAATATCTTGATGAGCAAAACCTGAAAAGAAACAAAATAAATCATTTTTACTTTTTGCCATAAAAACTGCAACCTCGTTAAATTTCTAATATCTTATCAATTCATAGCGCTATACATTGATTATCATTCAGAATGGGAAGAAACTAAAGGCGCTTCAATTGAGATTTTTAGATCTTAACTATCCTTCCCGCAAATGTGAGTTAATTAAGAGGTACGTTTTAATTCCACAATATAATTAAGATATTGACTCCTCAATTGATCTCTAATCAAAAGCTCGATTAATGGTTCTAAGGAACGAACAAGTCCACCGAATGTCATTTCATTCCATATATCTTTCGTTATTCATTGCTAGGCTTAAAAAGAAGAAGTTAACCGTTTACTCAGCAAAAAATCAATCAATTTAGGATGAGAAAAGAGCTGTGCGTGTTAGAGCAACTCCTTGAATATAATTTAACATCCATGTATAGTTTTTATCTTTTTTTATTGTGAAATATCATGAAATGTAATGCTTATTTTGGTAACAAAGGACTTATGCTTGAAATAGAGGGTAATAATGAAGCTACCCTAAGACAATATGCTAAAGCCTGTGCTATGGATGATGCCACTATAGTTACTTTTGATAAAAAGAAATATATTCTTTATCTGCCACATATGAATAAAGAAACATATTCAAAACTATGTCAAGTAGCTGAAGGAGAAAAACCAACATTTGATGAGCTAGAAGAACGAGCAGCAATAGAGCAAAAAGAGAAAGAACGATATGCTCTTCGTGATTATGGATTTATTAAAACAAAACTGGTCAAAAAAGATCACGAAATAAGTTATCTGGTAAAGCTTGTTGATAAAAAACATATTAATATAACATTAGTAAGTAATGATAAATTATTTTTATCTCTGTGCGAACAATATTTCGAAGGGAACACTGGTATAACCGCTACCGATAAAAAATCATTTAAGCAATTAATTATTCCCAAAATAAGCAAAGATACATACAACTCTTGTCTTAGTATAATGAAAGATGGACTTCCCCGCGGTTATAAAAAAGATCTACGAAGTTTTGAGCAATTAAAGCATATTGCAGTTGATGCAAATGAGTATAATTTAATAAGTTCCCGCTTCAAAGGTTTAACAAACTGAAAGAGTTTTAAATCTTATAATTCTTTCTTACAGGCCTAGGTGTACGTAGGAGTTGACGATGCCCAGAGGTGGTTCATTTAGAACCACCTGTTTTTATCCCCATTTAGCAGATAGAATTTATGTATTTACTCTCCAAGCGAAGCTCATTAGTTATTGATTGCTTTCTATTGCATGCAAAAAAAGACATTTTTACTTGCCATGCATCAAGTTGCTCGGGAGATAACCGTACACTCTGTCTATTGCTAGAGATGACTTCATTAGCACCTATCTCTATTTCTTCCGCAACATAATGACTTTGAGGTGTAAAAACAAAGCGTGCATAGCCATGAGTATGTTTACGCCATTCATTTTTTTGTGTCCATTGACTATCGATTAATGTTTCTTCCTGTCCATCTACTCTATTTGTAGCATCTCCAGAATGTCGAGAAGAAATAAGTGCCTGTTTACTTCCAGGAGAGAAATAAGAAATGACTCGCGACCCTTGATAAAGCTCTTTAGGAAAATCGTTATCCTGAGGAAGCAAGAGTGGCCTTCCAGGAGTATTGATTCGTTCATTTTCCTCATCTGTAATATGTTGAGCACTTCCACCTAAAGTCCCAATGAGGTGCTGATGAATAATCCAGCGGTTTTTATCATTCGGATCATCGGCATTACTTACATGAATTTCACTTTCACTGAAGTTATGGGAATCAGCAGTAAGAATAGTACCAACTTTGTATTTTCGGCATAATTGAATAAAGCGGTGCCATTCTTGCCAATGAGCTCGATAATCTTCACCTGGATTTTTCCCCATCACGAAAGGCAAAGGTGAAATAATAATCTTATTACTGGCCTTTGATTCTGCAAGCGATTGCTCCAACCACTCCCATTGCTTCTCGCCTAACAAAAAAGATTCAGGTTTTGCATCTGTTGTTTGAGTAAGACGATTATGAAGAATAAAAAACTCACTCTGTCCTATTCGTTTTTTAAAAAAAGGACCAGCGCGACCCGATGTTTTTACATTGCCATAACCATCATGTTCCTGAATACTAAAACGGGGTAACCCGACATTCTTGTGAAAAGAATTCTCCATGTACTGCCGGGCTGCTTTTTCTTGCTCAGTAATCGCTTCTTTCTGATCATTATTTCCACCATCATGATCATCACAAACATTGTAAAAACCATGACTAAGTTTGGCTAAATACCGTTTCGCAGGGTGGAGAAAATCTGCCTTTAAATGATAATCAAAAGCCTCTTCCGTTTGAACTTTTCGCTCAAAAACACGACGGCCAGAACGAAATAGATTACGTAAAGAAAAATAAACTTCGCCATTAAATAAATCGCCCAAATGAATAAATAGTTGATATCCTTGACTGCTGCCAATATGTTTATAAATTTGTTTGGTGTGAGAATAGTTATTGATACCAAACAATTGCCCCAAAAAACCCAACTGTTCATGTCGCTCCTGATCTCCTCCCACCGCGATAGTAATAGATTGAGGATCTTGTCTGGCAGGAGGAGTTTCAATGGTTAAAGGAATATAGTCACCTTTTGGAGCCTTCAAGACAGATAAAGTGCTTCCTTTGTAAAAGATGTCGCATTGATAGTCTTTTTTGCACAATAATTCTGGGGTACGAAAATGTAAAAACGATTCTTTTTTATTGTCGGGATTTATTTCATCCAAAGACTCATAGGGATCAACAAACACTTCTTGTTCAGAACCATCTTCATCAATCCATCGTAACCGCATTTGAAAGTTTTTAGGATTATTTCGCCCATTTAGACGAACAATCGTTGTAAGAAAAACTCGATCATCTTCTATAGCGGGTTCAAAATCCCCACAATCAATATAATCCAATTCTGCCCATAATAGATTTTTAATGGTTGGTTTGCGCTCCATCTCGATCATCCTCTACGTACGCTATATATTCCATAAGATATTAATAATACGTAGTTTATAAAAAAATACCAACATTAAATATGTGTTCTAATATAATGAATCCTCCTCCGTTGAGTTGGCAAAATATTTTACCAACTTAGTATTAAAATTGGAGAGCAGACTCCTATGAGGTATCAAAAAAACTCAAAAGATATCATTACTCTGCACAGCCCGTCAGCATTACGTTATGGAATTATCATCGTTTTAATGACAACTACCGAGATGGTTCAGAGCGCTTGTTGTATCGGGGCATTGAAGTAAGTTATGAAACGGGGCGGCAATGGTGTCTTAAGTTTGGCGATCACTTTAAGAATGTGATTAAGAAATGAGAACCCAGACCTTCGGATAAATGACATTTAGATAAGCAAGTGATAGCTGATACAGATGATTAAGTCATCGGATGCCCTATGCGGTTCGCAATGGATTGTGTCCCCCCATGACGAGTGCAATTTTTGATTGTAATCATTGCATAGATCCCTCTTTAACTAACCGTTGGATGGACTAGAGTTGACTGTTAATTGCGCTATGGGGGCCTTGTATTCTTTATAAAGCATACTAAAGCTTGTGTAAAAAATGATAGCGGTGATTATCCATTGTAACCAGGCGACATTTAATTCCTTAATGACATAAACAGCAATAAGCACCCCTAGGACACCAAACGTCGATGTAAACAAGGTAATTTTTCGGCTGTATTGGCCGTGCTTGATAAACTGCACACTGGCAATGGATGTAGAAAAAGCACAAGCTCCCATCATAATAGGAAAGGAGGCCAGCGGACTCATCCCAAGCATATAAATCGTTGCCATGGTAAGTGGATAAGAGCCAATACCTACATTATTTAACGCCCCAAAAATAAAAAGTGCGCCCGCGGCAATCAGTAATTTCACACCATGTAATTCTGTTGCTACTCCTCCTGCTGGTAACCAATGTAATTGGCCCAATACAATAAATACTGCAGCAAGAAAAAGCCCCAGGCTGATTATTTTTCTGATCATACTGATAGAAAGCTTAACAACAAATTGAGGTCCAATATAAGCACCCACTACTTGAGCAATAATACAGACAATCAATGTTTTAAGACCGACTTGAATTGATGAAATAAAAGCACAGGCCATTACTGCTACAGGAATAACGCATTGGGTATTTAGCGTTCCCGGTAATTTCTTATCAGAAACAAGCTTCTTAAATCGATAGAAAATAGTGGATATAGCAAAATCACAAATACCAAAGGAAGATAAGAAGAAAATTATCATGGAAGAAAACGCTAACAGCACAGGATTTCCGTTTTCTTTCTTAACCAGCTCAATGTGTCGAATGAAGTCCAAAGAAAATCGAAAAATAAAAAAGCCATTAACCACCAGGATCAGAAGAGGCAAGTTCATTGACAGTATAGTCCCTTAGTTTTTTAACGGACATTATAGGACTTGATACTAGGGAAACAATAGCTTATGTTTGATAACATATTTTACTTTTTAAACATAATATGAGTATTCTGAATGATACGGCTTTATTTGGCCTATCATTCCGAAACTTATGCTATGACGCAAATTTCGAAATCAAATGAAATATTAATTCCAATACTATTAGCTATTCCCTTGTTTTGGACGCTCTTGAATAAAGCGGCACCACCACGGCAAAATAGCAGATTAAATTGATTTCACACTTAATTACTCTTTTTGGCAAAGAGCCTGCTCAAGGTATCTTGGCCGACCATGAACTCCTTAATAAAGAACTTATCTCATGGTTAGTCGCTGAAAATATCCTTTTTTATTTAAGGACCAAGGACTACATAAATGTTTGTACAACTGGTACCAATTCTTATTCTGATCATTTTGTGGATTAGATCATAAACTATTCCTATCGAAATTGGCCGTATCTTAAATTGATGATTTAAATTGGGGGGAAACGCTTTGCTCTATCTATTAGTATATACTTATGGCACAAATAACTTACAACCAGAATATTCTTACAAAAATATATAAGAGAGACATGCCGACTATTGGTATGATCACAAAGCCAAGAAAAAGATGGATCTGAGTTCTGTTTTCTGAAGAGGAATTGTAAAATTTTTTGAATTTTTTAAATAGAGACATTTAATAAATTTCCTTTTAATTTCTTTATCCTAGCAAATGAATAGATATTTATACATTTGCCAAAGAATCTATCGTTTAAGAGCTATAACTTGATTTCCCTAAACAAATAAGAGATAGAGTACCAACCGATAATACCTTCTATAATCAATGCGATAACTCAAGATCGGAAAATCACCAATAACATCATTATACTTATCTTTTGCCATGAGTTAAGCGGATTATTAATGAAATCTACATGCAGTTTTTGGGTAGATTAAATTTTAATTTTTGTTCTTAGTTTATTGAAAAAAGACAAGTCTGGTTCACTTTTGCTTCAGATCTACAATTAACCCCATTGATCTGATTTTGAGCTATGCAACAAAGCCAATAAACTCAATATTTACGCTAACTATGTATAATAAATACATTGTAGTGTATAATTTTTACACTTATCGATTTCATTGAAACCAATGGAGCTCTAATGCTTTCCTCCAAAAAATTGCAACAATTGGCTATATTATTTGAAAACGAAGGCAATTTGTCATCCAATCATCAAGACTTATGTGAATTAATAAACATATTGAATGGGAACGATCAAAACCAACTAGATACGATTCTAGACACGCTGCAAAAATACAAAAAAACACATCCTCACTGTACAACCTTACTTAGCTTTATGACACAATATCGCAAAGTAGTCCCCGAAGCCAATATCTATAATGATACTTTGATCACGGTAAGAGACAATGTAACGCTACTACAGAAAAAAATTAATGCGCCTATCCAACCAGTCAGCGTAAGTAGCTATTTTAAAATACTAGAACTGGCAGGACACCATATTTCTATGTATGAAGACCAAGATGATCGAATTCATAAAGCCTGTTTAAAACTGCAAGCATTTATGGATCAAACCAATATACAACTTAAGCATTTTGAAACTTTCTTTTCATTAGAACAGAAGTCTAAAGAAGTTCTTGATGCACTAGATCTTGAATTCCAACACGAAATTAAAGGTACTCTTCAAAGCGGCGATATCTTACAGCCCTCGAATGAGAAAGAAGAAAAAATAATACCGAGCTTGCATGACAATGAAAGTGTATGGGACAAAATCTATTTTTGGTTTAAAAATAAACTAACTAAACATGCGCACAGTGCTCTGATGATATTTGATAAAGAGGACAATAATGCGATGCATTACTCTCATATTGTCGATGCCTATCAACATAACAGAGTAGAGTTGCATCATTTTTTATACTCCGATGTTTATCGTGTTAAAAAAGAGCTCTTTAAAGACAAACGCATCCAAAATCCTGAAAAAAGCGAGGATGCATTAAACGAATATAGAACCATTCATGAAAATTTGTATACACTTTCTAAAGAACAATATAGTGCCCAACAAGTTCGTCTTGAAAACAATACCTGGCGAAAAATATTCTCAGGTTTTGTAAATATGCTCTATCGTGTTTTTTCTTTCATCGGACATTGGGTAGCAAGAGACACCAGTCCAGATGAGGCTATTCGCTCTGTATTAACGGCCCATCCTACGAAACGTTCTAACGACAAAAATACACTTCCTAAGCCTACAAAAATGTTTTGCTCCGAATTTGTGGCTAATACGTTAAACATCGCAGCCTCACAATCCTTTGCCCTATTTGATGAGTGGAAGATAAAGCGCCATGCTCATTATGTACCTCCCGAGGCATTAGCTGAGCATTTGGAAAAAGAAGATTTAGTGGGGCACGTTACCCCGGAGCAGCTCAATATACCATTAATGCGTATGTTTCATTAGCCCTACATATAATCTAATGCGCGTTACCGCCTCTAATCTAAGTCAAGAGGAAAAGCGCTCATAGTGCTTTTCCTATGGTGCTATCAGCCACTAGCGGTAGAGCAACTTCCATCATGGCTCGGACTAAAGATCAAAAATTTTTGCCGCCATTTGAGAAAAGTTAAATTTGAATACTTGTTCGATTAAAATAAGCTAAGCTAGAGTTAATTAAATTTTAAGCTGCTTAGTAAAATGAAAATTACTCTCAGTTGAATATGAGTAAAATGACTTTATCTCCTCCTCTCTTTCACAGGATGGTAAATCCCCTAACTCAACATGCAATACCTCAGCAATTTCTGATAAGTCAACACTAGTATGCTCTTCAATATGATAAATTACATCAACCATTTTTTTAGGTAACTCAATATAAGCGAAATGATTTCTAAATAATGCATCCAGAGTAGGCACAATAAATCTCACTGTATCAGAATTTATTTGCTCTGTATCGGGACAAAATTTTTTTAAACATTTGGCGCAGAACCTTAATGATATATCGTGTGACTGTGAACTCGTGCTAATTTTATCAAACATAACAATCCTTTATCAATTTTAATAGGCAACTTTGGGACAGCATTACATTATAAAAGCCGAAAGTCAATGAGAATGATTATCAATTGCATTTAATTCAAATAAACTTTTGAAGCAAATAAGAGTGGCAATATTTTGATATTTATATAAGTCTTTGATACTTTGGATGCATTTTTTTTAAAACCGACCGCTACTCTATTGATACTCTCAAAATAAATGCTTTTTTGAGAGTATTAAGTTTAGCCAAAAGACTAACTTTTAAACTGTCCTAAAATATTAGCCAATTCCAGAGGTTTAGCCAGAAATGGGGCGTGACCAGTAGCGATGTTTTTGATTTGCGAATCTTGAAATCCAAAACATGTTGCCATATCAAGCTGAGACTTGGGATTGACAACCCTATCCTTTTCACAAAGCACATAAGTGCTTTTTACTATGCTATATCGAGGATTTACTGCCTGTTGTGGTGTGTGATCAGGTAATTTATTTTTAGGTTTGATGCGCGAAGTAGCAAATTGTTTGTCTTCCTCCGAACAATCATGATAAAAAAGTTCTTTAGCACCTTCGGGATCAAGAGCTGTCCATAGTGAATTCTCAGCAGGGATAAATATAGAGGGAAGATTCGAATTATTAAAAGCAACAGCCATGTCCACTAATGAGTTATCTTCACGTGGAAGCCAAGCAGCTAGATAAAAAGTATGATGTATTTTGTAAGCATACTTTTCACTTAGCCTAGCCACAAGGAGTCCGGCAAAGGAATGGGCAACAATACAAAATGGTTCACTAAGTTTATTGATCTCATTTTCCACGCAGTCAATCAATAGCTCTAAATTAACTTCATCGATTTCTGAGAACCGACTACCACTACCCGGCAAATCAAAGCAGGTAACTGAATGTCCTTGCTTGCATAAATAAGGGATTAATTTTTCCCAGCACCACATGCCATGCCAAGAACCGTGAACTAACAAATAGTGCATAATACTCTCTTATTCATTGCTTTCTGCGATAAGGACCTTATAGGCAAGTGCGCAGAATATAAAGCCAGTTAATTTATTGATAATCTTTTGTGTCATTTGACTGCATAGTATAAATTGGTTTAAACGCGAGATAAGTAAGGCATACCCCAAATTAATTATTGTTCCAGAAATAACAAATAAAATCCCAAGGGTGAGTAATTGCAGTTCGACACTTCCAGCCTCAATATCAACAAACTGTGGTAAAAAAGTTAAAAAGAAAATCCCCACTTTGGGGTTAAGTAAGTTAGTCAATACGCCATTTTGAAACGTCTTCCACCCTTTAGTCTGGTGCAGTTGATTACTGATTAATGAAGACGAGGGTTGTGTAAATGACTGCCAAGCCAGGTAGATTAAATAAATTGCACCTATGATTTTAACCATATTGAAAATTAGAGGAGACTCTTTCAAAAGAGTTGATAATCCAAAAGCGGTGGCAAAAGAATAAATAAAGATGCCCATGCTGATACCTAATGTAGCAATAACCCCCTGCTTTAACCCTTGCAGGCTTTTATTGCTTATATAAAGTACATCAGCGCCAGGAGTTAAATTAAGAAGAACAGTTGAAGTAATGAATAAAATTAATTGAGACAAATCAGGAAACATCTGTAAACCCCAGAATTTTGTTATTCAATTATATCCATAATTGGCTTCAATTACTAATCATGTAAAAGTAAAACAGTTCCTGTTTATCACAACCGTGAAGATATTTTTTGCTTATCGATAGGTACAAAATTCTCACCATCAATATCCGCAAGTTCTGATTAAGTATAAACTATTGTTTTTTTTTCAATAGAACCAATTATCGTTCTAATTGCGATACTATTCTCACCACAATGTGAAAACTCATTCTTTGAGTGCGATTCAGAAAAGGATTTAAAAAATGCAAATACTTCATAAATTGTCTCGTGATACCGAATGCCGTGATACTGATATTGCTATTATTGGGATGGGTTGTCGTTTCCCAGGCGGAGCAAATTCGTACCAGCAATTCTGGCAACTGCTTTTAAACAAATTTGATGCCATTTCACCGGTTCCCCAATCAAGATGGGATTCAAGAAAATTTTATCATCCAGACAGCAAACATCCGGCAAAGACTACTATTCAATCGGCTGGATTTATTGATCAAAATCTTGAAGACTTTGATCCACTATTTTTCGGTATTTCACCACGAGAGGCAGCAGCGATTGATCCGCTGCAACGCTTATTGTTAGAAGTATGCTGGGAATCTATTGAAGATGCGGGGATTCTGCTTAAGCAGCTTCATGGTAGCAAAACATCCGTGTTTATAGGTGGCTTTTGTCTTGATAATCAACTGCTTCAACTTAGCGAATTAAACCGTGCATTAATTGACTCACATACTGCGACCAGCTCAAGCATGACTTTATTAGCAAGCCGTCTTTCTTATACTTTTGATTTAAAAGGGCCATGCCTAACGCTGGATACTGCTTGCTCGTCTTCTTTAGTTGCCCTGCATTATGCCTGCCAAAGCATTATTCACAAGGAAGCAGATATGGCTATTGCTGGTGGTGCCAACGCCATGTTCAAACCAGAAAATGCCATAGTGATGAGTAAGGGACAATTTTTATCTCCAGATGCGAAATGCATGACTTTTGATGCCAAAGCAAATGGTTATGCTCGTGGCGAGGGGGTTGGCATTGTCATTTTAAAATCATTAAAACAAGCTTTATTAGACAACGACCGAATTCATGCCATCATATCTGCAACAGGGGTCAACCAGGATGGACATACTTTAGGAATTACATTGCCCAACGGAACAGCGCAACATGATTTAATGCGAGAGGTCTATCATAAGGCACAAGTTACAGTAAATGATATAGGTTATATTGAAGCCCATGGAACAGGTACACAAGCAGGGGATATAACAGAGGTTAACAGTATTAATGCCTTGTTTAACCAACGCAAAAAACCCGTTTATATAGGCTCTGTTAAAACCAATATTGGCCATTTGGAAGCAGCTGCAGGTGTTGCTGGGCTTATTAAAGCCGTTTTATGCTTAAAATATAAAAAAATACCAGCTAATTTACATTTTCATACCCCCAACCCTCATAGTTCATTGAATCAACTTACCGTACCTGTTGATACTGTGGATTGGCCAGAGGAGTCTTATGCTTCGGTGAACTCTTTTGGCTATGGCGGGACTAATGCTCATGCATTGCTGCGCACCATTGAACACTGTTCGGCCCAGGATCAGGAAAAATTTGAGGTGGATTTGTCTATACCCGTTGTATTTAGCGCCATGAATAATGCACGATTGGATGCAGGCATTAAGCAATATCTTCACTGGCTGTCGTGTAATCCTGGGTTACATTTGCGAGATATCGCTTACACGATGAATCATAAAAAAACACATTTTAATTATCGTTTGATCACCTTGGTTAAATCTAATGAGGAACTTATTAATAAACTAGCCAGCTATAATGCAGGAGAGTCCGTAGCGAATTTATTTACTGCCAACACAAGTACAGAAGAAGTCGTTTTTGTATTCACAGGTATGGGGCCACAACGGCCACAGATGGGAAAAGAGCTATTTGAAAAAGAACCCATATACAGACAAATGGTTCTTACTTGTGACTCGCACCTGCAAGCCATTGCAGGCTGGTCAATATTAGATGAATTATTTAAGCCAGAACAAGAAAGTTGTATGCATGAGCCCCGAATTGCACAATTGGCCAATTTTATTTTGCAAGTTAGTTTAACCACATTGTTATCTTCCTGGGGCGTAAAACCAGCAGCAGTAGTAGGACATAGCGTAGGAGAAATTGCCGCCTTTTATGTCAGTGGTGTGCTTGATTTACATGATGCCATTTTAATTTCTTACCATCGTAGTTGTCTGCAAAATAGTTTAATGGGCAGGGGAGAAATGCTTGCGGTAAATCTGTCACGTGACGAGATTCAACCGTTACTTGGCGGAAAATCTGTAGGTATAGCGGCAGTAAATAGTCCCAATAATATTACTTTATCAGGCGATAAAAAAGACATTCTGGATATAGCTCAGCAATTAACTGAAAACAAAGTTTTTAATCGATTACTCCATGTTAATTTGGCGTATCACAGTCAAGTTCTGGAACCGATAAAAAATGATTTTCTCAGCGCCATCGATTCTGTTCAGTTGTGTAAAAACACCATTCCTTTATATTCCACAGTAACAGGAAAAGCTATCTTATCCTCTACACTAACAGCATCCTATTGGTGGGATAATGCCAGAAAAACTGTAGAATTTGAGCTGGCTATTAACTCGTTACTAGAAGATGGCTTTAATAGTTTTATTGAAATTGGACCCCATCCGGTTCTTAAGAATTATTTAAATGAGATTGTCCAACAAACGCCACTGCAATTATTTCATACTTTAAACCGCCACAAAAAGAATGAAAGAGAGTATTTACTCGGTACTATTTGTGATTTGTATTGTAGAGGTATCCCTATTAATTTTAACGCATTACAGCCCTCTGGCCAATTTATTGATACCCCCCTGCAATTGTGGGCAAGAGAAAAATATTGGCGAGAAAGCGAAGCGTCAAAACAACAACGGATTGGCTCAAATAATGAGAACTGGTTTTATCAGGAAATAGCCACCACTCCCCCTTCCTGGCAAGTGGAATTAAATGAAGCATTTTTTCCTTATCTACGCGATCATCGAATTTTTAATATGCTGGTTTTTCCGGGAGCAGCTTATATTTCAGCTGCAATTGCGTTAAATAAAAAAAGCGATCCTGTCTCGTCTTGCATTATTGAAGACATGCGATTTAAATCCATGCTTGTTTATAATGAGAATGATCCACTTGTTTTAACCTTGACTCAGCAAAAGGAAATAAACAAATTTAGCCTACATACTTCCAATCATTCTTTAAGTCAGGAACATTGTACTGCTTTCTTATACCCAATGGATTTAACTTCACTAACATATCCTACGGATATAAATCAACTGAAAAACCAATTACAGGCTTTTAGTCCAATAGAACAATTATATGAATCCTTTGATAGATTAGGCTTAATTTATGGGAGTTCTTTTAGAACGATTCATACTATTTATCGAGGTGATAATCAAGTATTAGCTCAGTTAGTTTGGAATGGAGAACATCAAGAACTATTTGATCAAACCTCTATTTATCCTCCTTTACTGGATGGTGCATTTCAATCATTAATAGCCTTGCAACTTGACAAATCTAAAGCGTATTTACCTCATAGTATTAATAAAATTTTATTCTATAAACCACTGCCAAAATCTTGTTGGTCGCATGCTTTTTTAACTACTGTAAATGAAAAGACATTATTCGGTCATGTGGATATCGTTGATGAACATGGGGAGTTATGTCTGCAATTACAAGGCCTGCGCTTGAAGGCTGTCACATCAGCAAATTCGCTGCTTTCTTCGCACATTTACTATAAGGTGCAGTGGCATGAGCATACACTACAACCTGTTATTAAAGAACATCTTCAGAATCAATCCTGGATAGTGATTTATGACGGCAGTACCCATTCAGAGTTGGTGCAGCAATTAAAAAATACAATTCCGAATTTAATCTTTGTGAGTTGGGCAGATGAACGTCTGCAAATCAGTGATGCCCAATGGCAAATTTCTGCACATAGTTTGCAAGATTATTTATGGCTATGGCAATGT
The DNA here is from genome assembly GCF_001468135.1 of Legionella santicrucis. Lineage (GTDB taxonomy): Bacteria > Pseudomonadota > Gammaproteobacteria > Legionellales > Legionellaceae > Legionella > Legionella santicrucis. Next base: position 162,087 of record NZ_LNYU01000091.1, read on the forward strand.
TACCAGCCTAAACATATTGTTTATATTAGCTCTATGGCAAATGATCTTTCCCTGGAATCTGTGTCGGAGCAAACCTGGGCGTTGATAGTACTAGCCCAATCCTTAAGCAAGCATAAAATTCCGCTTAACCTTTTTGTTCTCACCTGGGAAGCACAACATCCCTTTGATAAGAATCATCTAGCGTGCTCGGCATTGCCTAATTTGACCCGCGTTATAGAAAATGAAGTACCTTTTATTAATATTAAGGCCATAGATATCGATAGAGAAACTTCTTCCCAGCATATTCTTGCTGAATTGCTTTCATCGTTATCCTGCGACACTGTCGTTTATAGGAATAATGTTCGCTATATTCAACAAATTGAGCAGGGACAAGTGAAAAAAAATGAATTTCAAAATATATCTTTGAGTGAGCATAATGTTGAGTTGAAAATAACTCAACCTGGCTTATTGGATAGTCTCTTTTTTATCTCTGCTCCGATAAGAAAGCCTACGGCAAATGAAATTCAAATTAAAGTGTATGCCAGCGCGCTTAATTTCAAAGATTTATTAAAATTATCTAACAAACTGGATGATAAAATTACTGACAATACTTTTTTTGGTGATTCACTTGGTATGGAGGTAGCCGGTGTGATCACTGATATAGGATCGCAGGTGACGGGTTTTCAATGTGGTGACGAAGTCATCGCACCCTTGCCTCAAAATTTCTCTTCATATGCTTATGTCGATCAACGTTATGTTCTGCGCAAACCGAGTACGCTTGATTTTTATCAAGCCCCGGTATTAACAGGTTTTTTGGCGGCTTACCGTGGATTAGTGCAAATTGCCGATATTCAACCAGGTGAAAAAGTCCTTATTCATAATGCAACAGGCGGAGTGGGGATAGCAGCAATTCAAATAGCACAATGGAAACAAGCAGAAATTTATGCAACTGCTGGCACTACAGAAAAACGAGCCTATCTTCAAACGCTAGGTATTAAATATATCTACGATTCAAGAACCTCATTATTCAAAGAGCAAGTATTGCGTGACACCTATGGTTATGGGGTTGATGTAGTGATTAATTCTATCGCAGGCGACGCGTTGATACATAGTTTTAATTTATTAGCGCCATATGGTCGGTTTATAGAAATTGGCAAGAGAGATATAGCTGAAAACACGCTTCTGCCTATGCAGGCATTTAATCAGAATATTAGCTTTTCAGCGATTGATATTGACCGCATGCTTGTAAATAAAATGGATAGTATTTCAGCCATGTCAAAAACCATCTTGGCTCTGTTCGAAGAAGGTATTTTAACTCCACAGCCTGTTAAAGTTTTTCCAGCATCAGCAATTAAAGATGCTTTTCATTTTATGTTACAAAGTAAGCATATAGGCAAAATAGTTATTGATTATAAAAATCAGCAGTGTCCCGTAGCAATCCCATGTAAAACAGTCGATAGCCAGGCGTCATATATTGTTACTGGAGGTACTTCAGGGTTTGGTCTTGAAGCAGGAACATTACTTGCTAGAGAAGGTGCGGGCAAGGTGTATTTATTAAGCCGTCACGGACAAAGGGATCTTTCTTTGCCTTATGCCAATCTTGAAGCCAGGGCATTGGATGTCAGTGATAAAAAAGCTTTAACTGCATTATTTGTTGAGATTAGTCAAAGCCCATTTCCCCTGAAAGGTATTGTGCATAGCGCCATGGTTTTGGATGACTCTTTAATTCATCAACTCGAACGAGAGCAATTTGATAGGGTTTTACAACCTAAGGTAGCAGGAGCTATTAATTTACATGAGTTAACCGAAACACTGGATCTGGATTTTTTTATAGTGTTCTCATCAATTTCATCGCTTATTGGAACTATAGGTCAAGCAAGCTACGTGGTAGCGAATGGCTTTTTAGATGCACTTGCTGATTATCGCCAACAGCATGATTTACCTTGCACTTCAATTAATTGGGGTGTATTTACACAAACAGGTGTTGTGGCCCGTAGTGAATATTTACAACCGCTTTTAAATACTGCAGGTATTAAAGGATTTAATAATGATACGGCATTACACATTCTAAATAATTTGTTCTGCGCACCTTCTCAGTCTTTAGGTATATTCGATATTGACTGGGAGCAGTGGTCAAAACAGTATAAAAAAATGGCATCAAAATCTTTATTTAACTCACTACTAACGCAAAATAAGGAACACGAATTGACACACTCTTCATTACATGAAGAGTTAATGTTATTACCTGACAATGCAAGAATGGATCAACTAAGCCAAATAATTAGAGATAAACTAGCTGTTATTTTAAAAATGCAAGCGACACAAATCGATATTAACGAAAATATAACTTATTACGGCGTAGATTCTATTTTAGCTATAGAGTTGGTTAATCTGTTACGATCGACTCTGGAAATAACCCTATCGCCTGCTGATTTTATGGAGGGTAAAAGCATTAAAGAGTTAGCAGGTTTATTAAATGCACGGTATCAACCTATCTCGGCTTAACCCTCGAGATTGATCAAGGATTGAACCTGAATGGTCATTGCAATAACTGGTTGTTCATACCCTTCAGGCTTAATCCAGTCACTACAGGGACTGAATTGATAATGCTGGTAATACGGCACCATCTCTTCGTGTGCTTCGATAAAGATACGCTGGATATTTTTATCTCTTGCATGAGTTAATACTGTTTGCAGTAAACAGTAAGAGACTGAGGTATGATGATATTCCGGCAATATACAAAAAAAACTGAATAATGCACAGTTGTCTGTCAGATAATGAGCCGGCACCTTATGATCTTTTAATATAAAATTGTCTGTACTTTCCAGACAGCTGAAAGGAGTTACACGCAAGGTCCCTACTGGATTATCATTGATGCTAGCTAGGAACAGATAAGATATATCGTCAATTTGGTTGGAGAATAGTTGAAGCCCATGATTCATGCCAGGAGGACTATGATGCTTATATACCTGACTAAAGATATAATACCGTAATCTAAATATCTTTTCTCTTTGCTGGATATCCCGCTTACTGACAAGTTTAATATCAATATGTTCTTTCATGTGAAACTCTCTATGGGGACAAAAGATTGAATGTAACTCAAGGGTCATGAAACGTCTATTTTTATAAACTATTTTCGCATTAGTTATTAAAAAATCTTCAAAACCAATTCTTTTGATTTGAATAAATTAATCAATAAATTTTTAGAAAATACTCCAAAAAAGATCTGGTGCGTACATCAGGCCCAGTTTTTTGTAACTTTGTCGACCTATTTAACCGCATTATCCGTACCGTGAGTAAATCTTAATTGGCTATAATTAATATATATTATTGGTTTTAAGAGAATAAGTTAAAATGCACCTCTCCCATATAGATTTTTTATTACCTGAACCTCAACACGCCGTTCATAGGTCTACTGAAATTCCGAGATTATCTAATCCAGAAGAAGCTCTTTCTCATTTCAAAAAAAACTATCCAAGAGATAGATTATGGCAATTAGCTGTGGATGGTGCTCTTTATTCCCCTTGGGAGTGCGCCTATCAGGCACGACATGATGCAGGATATGATTCTAAATTGAAGGATAAAAAAAGACCTGAAAGAGGTTGGAGACTTTATGAATTAAGAGAACCAGGAAGTCTTGCGGCATTTTTTAGAGGCTTAAAAAGAGCCATGCAAGATATAGAGGACAAAACTATTAGTGAACAATTAATAAAAGACTTGCATGCAGCTGTCAGTATCAATGTGAATGGAGAAATGATAGAAGAACTAAAGCCTGGCGAGTTTAAACAACGAGAGAACCAATTTACAATTTATTTTGAAAAAAAACGCGTCACAGTAAAAGGTTTAAAAGATTTTCTTGATAAATTAGAAAATAAGAAATTTGGCGATATTAAAGATAACGATTCAGCTATCTTATTGTATTTTAAAAATAAAAGTCAAAATACACCGTTGTTTTGTGAGAACTTTGCAAAAATTAAAGCAAAATACCATCTAGCAAATAACGAAGAGCTTGCTCAATTTATTCTGGATAATTGTATTGGTTATAATTACAACGCCCCATGGCCGAATTATGTTAAAAGTTTATTAAAAGAAGCTATAGAAGAATATAATACAGAGCTTACTGAATTATATAATAATACGAATCCTGATCCCGATGCTATTTTAGAGTTGATCGGGAAAACGATTGAAACCTGTGAACAAATTCATCCCTTTATTGATGCCAATGGCAGAACTTTTGTTAATTTACTTTTAAATCGATTGTTAATACAAAATGGTTTTCCCCCCGCTACATTTTTTCAGCCAAATCTTTTTGATGCACATGATTACCATGTGGAAGTTTTAAAGCGTGCCATGCTGAATACCTTAGAAATTTATAAAGGCCAAAATGTGTTTGGTTTTAATATAAGAGAGATGTGTAAAGAAGATCAGGAGTTTTTTAATCCATGTAATCTCTATTTAATATCTCTAGATGATAAAGCACAAATAGATAAGAATACTTTAAAAAGAGCAAGGGAAAAGGGCACACCTATCTTAATTAAAATAGGAGATAAATTTCAAATATATGGCGACTCACGAGGAAATGGGATGTGGAATTTCACCGAAATTGAAGACTCGAATTTTAATCTTAGGGCATTACCTTTTGAGGAAGGAATCATTAAACGTGATAATCCACTATTCTCAACAGATCTTATCGAGCGATTAAAACCTGGCCATGTGTTTTTTGCAAATTTTTGCGAATTGGAAGAATTTGAAAAAATGAGTGATTCTTCCCCATTGGATCAAGAAATGCTAAGAAAGCTCTTGAAAAATGCACTCATTAGGGATGATGTTGAAAAGTTTATTGAGCTTTTAGAAGAGGGGGTAAATCTAGAAGACATCAATGAAGTACCTATTTTATTTTTTGCGATTTCGCAAAATGCCTCTGATATTGCTCGTTACCTGCAAGAGAAAGGAATATGCAAGTCTGATGCTGCATTTAAGGGAGAAACACCCTTAATGTATGCGATAAAAAACAATAAAAAATGTGTGAACATTTTAGCAGAATATATAGATGACATTGATGCATTAGAAAAAGCCAAAAGACTGTGCAAGCAAGACTCAGAGGACCATTTCGATCTTGACCGAAGAATCCAAACATTAAAAAAAGCAAACAAAGGTTTAAAGGATAAAACTTCTCAGCAATCATCTCAAACAGCGACTCAAACTTCCCCACCCCACTTGGAATCCTCAATAAATTTCTCTTATTCAATAAGCAAGAGAACAACAATTTTTTCACCAAATGCATCTAAAGAAGCGTCACAAACAAATTCTACTGAAGCTAAGACGAGCTCAACTTTGCAATCAAGAAAACCTAAGTGACACAAACTCGGTAGATAATAATCAATATTTAAAAATTTAACGCCATATTCTCATTATAAGAGCGGTATTTGTGAGTATAATTTATTGAGTACTATGAAATAATTATAAGCTGAACTAATTTTTTGAGATGGTTGGATGTTTTTTAAAAATGACACACTTGTTCAATCAAAAATTTTTAATTGCACAGATAATTATATGTATATTGCAAAAGTACAAATGAAACAGAAAGTTCTTTAATGCTGTAAAACCAACTGGCAAAAGGTAGATTATCATCACTTCTGTTACCAACAATTGAATTCTAATGCCTTTTATCTTAACATCAGAACTAAATATCAAAGCCTATATAGAGTACAAACCTTCGAATTTATAAACTAGAGATTACTTTTTTGATTCAGAATAAAATTTCAGCACTTAGACTTCTTACAGTTGCACATGTTTTTTTTATAACTATCAGCAATATATTAGTACAATACCCTTTTGAACTCTTTGGTTTTCACACTACTTGGGGGGCTTTTACTTATCCCTTCATTTTTATTTTGACCGATCTGACTACTCGGCTCTCTAATGCCAAGACAGCTCGAAGCATCATTTTTCTTAGTATGATTCCCGGATTACTCATCTCCTATTTTATAGCAAGCTCTATTGAAATTCTTGGAGCCTTAAGCTGGAATAGTTTTTTTGCAATACACTATATGCCTTTACGTATTGCATTAGGATGCTTCGTTGCCTATGTCATTGGCCAGTTTATGGATATCTTTATTTTTCAACGCCTTCGAAATAGCTCATCTTGGTGGGTGGCTCCTGCTCTTTCAACTACAATAGGAAATATAATAGATACCCTTTTGTTTTTTACTATTGCGTTTTACCATAGTACCCATCCTTTTTTGAGCCAACATTGGCCGGAAATAGCCATCGTTGATGTCTGTTTTAAAATTATAATCAGTCTGATAGCCTTTGTTCCTATCTATGGCTGCGTGTTACATTTTTTTAGTATCATATATAGGGATAAAGTTACGGCATAATCACTAAAATTTAGAGTTATTTCACCTATTAATAACTCCGATATATTCAGCCATCCACTAGGTGTTGAGGCTGCTCGTTTTCGCATAATAAAATTTTAGCCCATGATCTATCATTGGTTATCTTCCAGTCCTTCAATATTTGGAGGATGGCAAATGTAATGATTGCTTGAAATTGGGCTTAGTTGACTAATATAAAAAAAGTGGGTTTGGTCATGATAAAAGTTGGACAATTTAATAAATTAAAAATGGTACGAGAGGCTCCTTTTGGGGTGTATCTTCAAGGAGGAGAGTGGGGGGAAATTTTATTACCCAATAAATTTGTCCCTAAAAACGCTTTAGTTGGTGATATGCTGAATGTATTTATTTATTTTGATTCAGATGACAAAATTATAGCGACAACAGTACGCCCCCATGCCAAATTAGGTAACTGTGCTTTTTTAAAAGTGATTGATGTGAATTCTGTAGGAGCTTTTCTTGATTGGGGATTAGATAAAGATTTATTGGTACCCAAACCAGAACAACACCGCCCTATGGAAAAGGGAAAATCTTATCTTGTCTATTTAAAGCAAGACAATCAAGGACGCATTATTGCAAGCTCAAAAATCGATTATTTTTTGGATAGAACAGCAGCTCACTTTAAGCCAGGTGAAGAGGTTAGTCTACTTATTGCGGATAGTACACCGTTAGGACGAAAAGTAATTATCAACAACAGTCACTGGGGATTAATCCATGCAGGTGATATTTTTCAAACATTAATTTATGGCGAAAAAATAAAAGGGTACATTAAGAAGGTACGTGAAGATAATAAAATTGATGTTGTTTTAAGACAAATAGGACAAAATAGTATTAATGAATTAGCGCAACGAATTTTATCAAAACTTGAACATCATGATGGTTTTTTAGCATTGCATGACAAAAGCTCTCCTGCAGAAATTCAGCAAATATTTGCTGAGAGCAAAAAAAATTTTAAAAGTGCATTGGGGCAACTATATAAACGAGGTTTGATTGATATTGAAGAGAAAGGTATTCGTTTACAGACAGAAAAAAAGAGGCGCTAATAAAAAAGCTTATCTATTACAACTTTTTATCTTTTGTATTTTGGCGATCCAATAAATCCATAAAATCCTTTTTTATTTTGTCTCATTTTATGATAGATAAGGTAATAGGAATGATGTTTACTTTGATGTATTGCCAAAGCCCGTCTTTGAATTTTTCCTAACAGGAAGATCACAGACATCTGTAAAGTATCTTTCCAAATACCGATGATCACCTGCTGGTAATGGGCGTTGTTAAAAAGCCACTCATTTAAGCAGCCCCATTGACTGAATTAAAAAAGCTTTAATCATTTTTCATCCCCTCCTTCAACATCAGTTATTTTTTTACCCACTCTCCTTCAGAGTTTTTTTCATATTCTTTTTTTACTGCATTCCAGGCAACTGCATGAGCAGTCTCTTCTCTGTCACGATCTCCCTGCCTTTTCTCTGGTTCATCATATTGATCCCATGCATTATTATATGCTTCCTTATAAATTTCCTGTGCATGTTTAGGCAAGTTATCCTTAACGCTATCAGGTAGGTCAGTGATTTTTTTATATGGCATCAGAGTCTCCTTTCTTTCATATAATATGTTACAAAATGCAACCAGAATTTGTTATGGTGATTACTATGTCCTAAAATAATTCAATACTCATATTTTCTACCATGCAATTAATGAGTAAGATATTTTATAGATTTTTTGTCTCTTTTAGTTTACTTAATTCATCCTTTGCCTCATTTAAAATATCTTTTTGCTCCTGAGATAGTTTCTTTCCAGCTCGATTAATATAAAAACTAAGCATAGACATAGCAGATTGATAAATTGAACCTTTTCGACGCGTACTTTTTTCAGCTGAATGTATTAAAGATTTAGCAATCTTTTTCGGATCTTTCCAGGTAAAAACACCTTTTTCTAAATCTAAAGCATGACTCTTTTGAGTCACACTTCGAGACCATTTATCTTTCTTTGTCATAAAAAATTCTTTTAAATAGATACAATTCAACTAGTTACTTTCAAAAGATGACGAATTTGCTGACAATTATTGAGTAATAATCTACCGCAATTGTAGGAAAGATAACTACCCTAACTCCTTTGCCTATAATTTTAGTTGATCAAAATAAAAACAATAAGAGCATGTTAATCGACAACCTGAACTTCTTCGGCACATAGCCCTTTTTGCCCATTTCCATATTTAAATAGAACCTTATCGCCTTCTTCGAGTGTTTTAAACCCACTTAGTTGAATGGAACTAAAATGTACAAAATAATCCTTGCCATTACTTTGAATAAATCCGAATCCTTTGCGTTCGTTAAACCATTTAACAGTCCCTTTTATTTTTTCTGACATATTTATTATTCCTTTATTAAATAATAATTTAGTTTCTATGCATTTCTATTCATTTTCAGATATAAATCATTAAAATGTGTTATTAATTTTCTGAATAAATTCCATTTCCATGATTTATTGATGAAGTATCTCTTAGTTTAGTTCTAGTTTTTTTTATACAATGATGGATCTTACTTATAAAAACTAAGGGAAATAGGGATGTATTAAAAATAGCTTAGTGATTGTTATCCCAACCAAGAATCTATGATATTAGATGACTCCTATATCCATATCTTTGCTGATCCAGAAAGTACGAATAGCCCAGCAATTAGAGCTTATAAAAAAGCAGGGATTAAAACCGTAGCTCAGCAGCAGTTACCAGTGAGTTATGGATGATTCGAAAACAAAATTTCCCTCAGAAATTGTAATGACAGCTATCATGCTCAAGCCATATGAGGGAGAATCTGGCTAGAGAAATATTTAATCCAGCTCAAATTCGCAAATACCGACATTACTCATTTTAATTCATCGAGTCGCAAAGATTGTTTTATTTTCCAATAATCCGTCCATGGATCTTCTCTTAACAACTTGAGACGGTTAGGCAATGTTTTTAAAGTAAATTCAGAATCACGCTTATCGTTAGTAAGCTCATCCCAAGAAATAGGGACAGCAACAGGTGCATGCGCACGTGCTCTTGTTGAATAAGGACTAATTGCGGTTGCACCACGTTGATTGCGTAAATAATCAATAAAAATTTTGCCTTTACGTTTGGATTTAGTCATTTTACTCACGTAACATTCAGGATTTATTTTTTCGAGAAACGCCACAAAAACATGTGCAAAATTTTTCACTTCATCCCACCCATATTCTGGTTGTATAGGTACAACCACATGTAATCCTTTACCACCTGTTGTTTTGACAAAAGAAGTTAATTTAAATTCTTGCAAATATTTTTTTACTTCCAAAGCAGATTTAACTGTTGTCTCCCAAGCAACTGATGGATCAGGATCTAAATCAATAACAATAAAATCTGGTTTTTCTATGTCTGCAATTAGACTCCCCCATGGATGAATTTCTAAAACATCCATTTGTATCAAACTATATAATCCATCTTTAGTATTCAAATAAATGAATTGCTCTTTTTTTCCCACTTTAGCTTCTACAGTAATCGCTTTTAAAGCTTTAGGTGTAGACTCAGTATAATGACGTTGAAAAAAGCAATCATTCCGATTTTCAGTGCATCGTACTAGTGATAAAACCCTATCTTTAATAAAGGGCATTATATGCTCAGCTACAATTTCATAATAATTAAGTAAATCTCTTTTGGTAATTTCTTCTTCAAGATAAAGTACTTTATCAGGATGAGTTATTTTAAATGAATGTTTCTGAGTATCCAGTTTCACTTTCTTCACTGCATCGCTTTTATGCACAATATTTTTTTCCTCCTTAAATATCTCCTCTGGCTTTTTATCCAAACGTAATCCTTTAAAACTTGGATGACGTAAATGACTTTCTGCTGTCCACTCAGTAAACTCCACCTCCACCACCCATTTGGGTTTTACCCATATTACATCATTAGAATCAGGAGTTTTTTTATTAAAAGGCTTCTTAGTTTGAGGTTCTTTTTGTAAAAGAGTAAAAATTTCTTGAAGTGACTCCTCTGTAAATCCTGTCCCCACTTTCCCTACAAATTCTAACTTCCCATGCTCGTTATAAACCCCTAAAAATAAAGATCGAAAATAGTGACGCCTTCCCTTAGAAGGAATATATCCTATAATAATAAATTCTTGCCTTTGTTGGCATTTTACCTTCAACCATGTTGTACTTCGCTTGGATAAATAGGGGCTATCTATTCGTTTGGAAATTATTCCTTCGAGAGATAAATCACAAGATTGCTGAAAAAGAAAACCGCCATTCCCTATAATATGGTCACTATAACGAAGCGTTTTATTTTCTCCTGCTAATAATTCTTTTAAAATCTGCTTACGCTTTAATAAGGGTAAAGATCTTAAATCAAATTGATCGTAATAAAGAATGTCGAAAATATAATAAACATAAGGAGCATTTGCGTTAACTTTAATAGTATTTTGTAACAATTGAAAATCAGAATATCCATGCTTATCAAGCAACACAAGCTCTCCATCCAAAATGACTCGCTGCAATGATAATTTTTTAATTGCTTGTTCTATCGACAATAAATAGCTGGTCCAATCATTATTGTTACGTGTTTTTAAATGAATCTTTTTATCATGAATAAAAGCAATGATTCGATATCCATCAAACTTTATTTCATGCAACCACTCTGGACCTTCCGGAGCCTTATCCGCTAGAGTTGCTAATTGAGGTTGAATAAATTCAGGAAAAGGAATAATTGGCAAACTATTTGGTAATTTCAAAAGTCCATCGTCATGTTTTTTTTTAAGCCTAAATTTTTAGTCGGCTTCTCCATTAGTCCTTCTTTTGTCCATAAAAAACGAAATTTTTTACTTATTTCCTCAATAGACTGATGAGTCAATACACTATTTGGTGCCTCCAAAGTAACATCATAATCTTCTAATTTTTGAGCAAATTCATCTTTATATTTAATTAAAAACCATTGGTTCTCTTCTTTAAAACGAAGCAAATCCCAACGTCCTTTTAATTTTTTAGCATTTAACTCAAATCGTAAATGTCCCGCTTTATAGGCCTCTTCGGGATTTTTATCCAGAGTTTTCCAAAAACCTTGGTCCCAAAGCATCACAACACCAGCACCATATTGGCCTTTGGGTATAACTCCTTCAAAATAGCCATACTCAACTGGATGGTCTTCAACATGTATTGCTAAACGCTTCACTAAAGGATCAAAACAAGGGCCTTTGGGAATCGCCCAACTGAGTAATACTCCATTCAATTCTAACCGAAAATCATAATGGAGATGGCTGGCTGCATGTTTTTGAATAACAAATAAAAATTTGTTTTCATGAGAAACATTGCCTTGAGGTTCAGGAGTTTTATTAAAATTCCTTTTCTTTCGATAAGACTCCAAACGCATGGCTATCTCCATGATGTATTATCTCTTCTTTAATTTTATTAAAAAAACTAGAAATTTCCACTTTGAATAGAACTCAAAAAAGAGATAAATGGTCTAATCTTTTTTAATAAACCTCAATTATAAGATTTTATAAATGAATTTATTTAAGGATTAAATAGAATGCCTAAATCAATTTGGAAAGGAGAAATTTCTTTTGGCCTTGTTGCTATTCCTGTTTCTTTATATTCAACTGAAGAAAAAAATGAGATTAATTTTCATTTACTTGATAAAAAGACTAAATCAAGAATTCGCTATCAACGTATTAGTGAAAAAACAGGAAATGAAGTATCTTGGGATAATATCGTTAAAGGATTTGAATACGAAAAAGATCGCTATATTATTGTGGATGAAGAAAAATTTGAAAAGGTTGAGCCTGATTTATTTAAAGCAATCACTATTGAAGAGTTCGTCAATTTTCAAGAAATCGATAGCCTTTATTTAATTAAACCTTATTATTTAGTACCTGAAAGCAAAAACAAAAAAGCTTATGTGTTATTAAGAGAATCATTAAAAAAAACAAATAAAGCCGGCGTAGCTCGGGTTATCATACGGACTAAAGAATCCATATGCTTGATTGTTCCCCATCAGCATGCATTACTTTTATACTTAATCCATTTTAAAGATGAAATCCGTGCAGAACATGAAATTGATCTCCCTCAAGAAAATCTCAAGACTTATAAAATTTCTGATTCAGAAATAAAAATGGCCACGGCTTTGATTCAAGAAATGACTACAAAATGGCAACCAGAAAAATATCACAATGAATATCGAGAAGCATTAAAAAAATGGCTAGATCAACAAATTGCAAAACAATCAAAAACTAAAGAAGCAATCTCTGAAAAAGAGAGCAAAAGTGATGTAATTGATTTCATTTCTCTGTTAAAAGAAAGTATGAAAAAAAGAAAATCATCTAAATAAAATTGAACCAACAAACTACAATAATTATCTTACCATAAAAAATAATGATCATTTTGAATAAAAAAAAGAAAAATCCTCTGCTTTCACCTATACTCATCTGAGATAATGCAAAAATTATAGTCATATAAGAAAATATATGACCCAAGGAGATTTATATGATATCAACTCATTTTAAAAAAATAATTATAGGCATGAGTATAGGTGTTTTTTTCGCTTCTAATAGTTGGGCTGTATGGACAAAAGATGTTCATGGCACCACTTGTGTAGGCAACACATGCCATCATTCATCTTATAAAAAACAGTGCTATCATGGTGATTGTCGTGTAGTGAAACGTAGCAGCACTTGGCATAGATAACCCCTTGTAGCCTGGGTTTTCGAGTAAAATGCTCATACCCAGGTTACGAAAAACACAATTAATTGGTATCACTAAAAAATCGCTCGTGATACAACAATAAAACTATAAAAATTTATTCTAGGAACATTTCGTTTTCTTTCTCATGATGTTTTGTCTTGCTGCTCTATTACATCACAGACGGACGTAAGCTTTAATGTCCTTGAAGCAAGTGATCTTTCATTCTCAGGAAAAATAACACGAAATCCAGGTTCTAAAATTTGTCCAAGTGGATTTAAGGAAATTTCTGATGTACTCACCTCTATGCGTCTTTGAACTAACAAGCGATACATCTTTTCCACATTTTTGCTATTTTTTAGTTTTTCTTGACAATTCTGTAGAAATTTTCTTGCTTTTTGTTGATAAAACTCAATATCTTGTTGTGGGGATGTACGATTTTTTAGCAATTTTTTTGCAGCCCACTCTTTTGACTCGCTTAAGTTTTTTATAAATACATCATGCCAGTTCAAAGTAGGGGTTGCAGGCAGCAAACGTAAAAGACTACATCGTGCCGGTGAAAATACTGGATTTGCTTTATCTATATCTAAAACATCCAACATGAATTTAGTATCAATTACTCCACTGTTAATTAAATTATCTACTGCTAATTTATCTGATTCAGCCTTCACGGGTGTAAGCCAAGCATGATCTGCATCTTGTAAATAAGTTTCAGGAAAATGACTCCCTAAAACATTTAATGCCTCTTCGTAAAAAACCCTAGAAATAATAATCGCTTGATTTTTCTGATCCGATAACAATCTTGAATCAATAAAAAACTCAATGGGAATACTTACTTCGGAATAAAATTCATCATTTGGGTAAATATCAGACATTAAATTGAGTTCAACCGGACAAAACAAGGGACGAAGCAATTCTTGTAGGGAAAGAGAAGCCTTTTTTCGATAGAATTTCTCATTATAATTGAGCTTGTTAACACCAAGTAAAACATTTTTGGATAATTGCTCCGGCGCCACTAGTGTTTCTAAAATATCTTGCAATGTCGCATCTGGCTTGCGCCCACCAAAATCCAATTTTCGCTTTGGTTCCCACCAATCATTATGAGGCTTATCCAATTCTTTCATAATGGGTCCACCAGCCCCATGACATCCAGAACAACGTAATCGTGTACCAAATTGGGGATGTTTTGGATCGGGTTGGCGATGAAGTAACGCGTTATCTGCAAAAATATCTACTGAATCCCCACGGTAAAACCATTGGCCTTGTGTGCCATCACCACGTAATTCATAAAAATTAAATACCTCCTTTTTAGGATCCCAAGCAAATGCCTCGATCATTAATGCATTCTTTTCTGGATTCTGATCAGCAACTAAATCACCAGTTGGGCTTACAGTAGTAAAATGACCAAAGAAAAAATCGCCGGCATTAATGGATAAATGATAATCCATTATTTTTAACTCCCCTAAGGCCATCTCAAATAAACTAAAACTACCTTGAGATGGATTATGGAATCCTCGATTTGCAACCATTGTTGTTTCTATTTTCAAACCCGAATTTTTTAAAAATTGCCGCAATGCAAAAACATCTCTAGGGCACTGAGTCTCTGAAAAAAGTATAAAGCCTAAAGCATCATTAGTTCGCTCTGCAGGTTTTCCAGAAGAATGAAAGACAGGACAGGCAGAAAAAATATCTTGAGAAAAAGTCGTCAGCATACAAAATAAAACAATGAAACAATATAATCCTTTTTTCACAATAAATTCCTTATCTTCAGCAATTATTGATTATGCGTTATAAAAGAGGCAGTTAATTTTTTCTTCAAAAACTGTCCTATGGTCTGTATTTCATTTTTGAGCCTTTAAGAAAACTGGAACAAAACTTTGTTTTTGTGGGAAATAACCACTGCTCCCAATAATTATTAGTCACCTGAATAAGTTTTAATGTGTTGGTGCGCATAATTTTTCTTTAAATAAGAGCAAAAAGCACATCTTAAAAGCAAAGAATGATTCAGTCAAAACATTACTTAATTTATTGAAATTACACAAAAATATCAATCGGCCCAAAATAAATGCACTTTTTACAAAAACTACTATACTTTTAAAACTAGGACGAACAGGAATTGAATGATGGACTCCATTCAATTAGCACTGGATGTGCACTTACGAAGGGTTAATAAATATAAAAGAAGTTCCATTTTAAAAAAACATCACATCTCTGAAGCAACATGCCCATTGCTCGTATCTTACTTAGCATGGATTAGAAAAATTAATGGTAATCTCAATAAAACAGATGAAATGCATCAAAATGAGCAAATACATAATGAGTTCAAGTTATTATGTAAACGCAATTTATTGTTTTTTTTAACAGCCACTCGCCAATTTGATGTAATCGAAAAATTATTTAATACTCCATCCTTTACTACACGATTACATCATTCAATCAGATGCATAAAAAACGAACAAAACAAAGTAAATCAAATAAAAAAGAAACGTTTACTGCAATTAATTCATCAACAAAATAATAAGCTCGCATCACTTTTAGAAAAAAAGCATCATATACCAATTGATAAATTTAATCATTGTCTTAATTATTTCATTCATTTTGCAAAAAAAAACTTAGTAAGAAATGAATATATGCAAGAGACAGATGTTATGGAGTATGCATTAACGGCGTTTAAATTTTTCGTAGAAAATCCTAAAAAAAGAAATAATTTTAATCATGAAATAATATGTGTTCTTGAGAACAATGATCGCTCAAAAGAAAAATCGCGCCCATCATATAAGAGTTTTCTATTTAACCAGCATTTAACTTTCTTTTCATCAACAGAGCACAGCAAAAAAGAAAGAGAAATACAATTCAGACCAACCTTGAATACTTTTCGAAAAGGTTCTGTTTTATTTTAGCCTGACTTATGGTAAGCACAGGCTAAAAATATGCTTTTTTATTACTTCACATGCTGTATACACTCTATACCACCTAAATAAGGTCTTAAGGCCATAGGAATGTGAATATTACCCTCTTTATCTTGGCAATTTTCCATTAAAGCAACTAATGTTCTACCTACGGCAAGGCCTGATCCATTCAGAGTATGTACCAAATTGATTTCACGTGTTTTCTCATGTCTATAGCGTGCTTTCATACGACGCGCTTGAAAAGCTTCCATATTAGAACAGGACGAAATTTCTCTATAAGTATTCTGACTGGGTAACCATACTTCTATATCATAAGTTTTCGCTGCACTAGGTCCCATGTCACCGGTACAAAGAGTAACTACACGATAAGGTAATTCTAAGCGCTGCAGTATCGTTTCGGCATGTTGTACTAGTTGTTCCAAAGCAATATATGACTCTTCTGGCTTAGTAATCCATACTAATTCTACTTTTTCAAACTGATGTTGTCGGATCATACCTTTAGTATCTTTACCATAAGAACCCGCCTCACTTCGAAAACAAGGCGAATGGCATGCATAACGAATAGGTAAATTCTCTTCAGCTAAAAGAGTATCACGGACCGTATTAGTTACAGGAATTTCTGCTGTAGGAATCAAATAATACCCATGATCCCCAGTTAATTTAAATAGATCTTCTTCAAACTTCGGTAATTGACCCGTGCCTAATAAGCTGTCTGCATTAACAATATATGGAACATAAATTTCTTGATATCCATGTTGTTGTGTATGAAGATCTAACATAAATTGAATCAAACCACGATGTAATCTAGCTAATTGATTTTTCATAACCACAAAGCGACTACCCGTCAGCTTAGCAGCCAAAGCAAAATCCATTTGACCCAACCCATCTCCCAATTCATCATGTGACTTTACTGGAAAATCAAAAGTTGGAATTGTGCCCCAACGTCTAATTTCTTGGTTATGTTGTTCATTTTCGCCAACTGGGACAGACTCATGTGGAATATTAGGCAAACGTAAAGCAATTGCTTCAATTTGTTGTAACACATCATCAAGTTCACCTTTTTTTTGTTCCAACTCCTTAGCAAGACGATTCATATCTTCACGCATGACATCTATATCTTCACCACGAGACTTTGCCTCCCCAATGGCTTTGGAACGGGTGTTACGTTCATTTTGTAATGATTGCGTTGCAACTTGTAATGATTTACGCTTTTCTTCTAAGGCAATAAAAGATGAAACATCAAACTGAAAGCCTCTTTTTAATAACTGCGAGGCGACAAATTGCGGCTCATCACGTAATAATTGAATGTCTAGCATAAAGATATCACTCTAACTTAATTTATTCGTCCAATTGCAACTGCTAGCCCTCTACATAAATTTTTTGGTGAGCATTCGAATTTGTGCGCAGTTGGACAAAAATATTAAAAAAAGCATACATCAGGATATAAAAATATTATCCAATTCGCACAAAATAAAGGCACACTTAAGATGAAGTGAGCAGTTGCATTTAATTTATCTAACAATACCACGTGTAGCTTGATTCAATGCATCAATCATAAGAACTACTTCAGGGCATTCGTGTTGCATCAACTCTAATTCAGCAACAGCTTGCTGCACAGTTAATCCTTTGCGAAAAATTATTTTATAAGCACGCCGCAAATTATCAATTGCCTCTGATGAAAATCCTCGTCGACGCAGTCCCACGGTATTAATACCACAAGCCGAAGTCGTATCACCAGAAATCATGAGATAAGGAAGAACATCTTTACTGACATAAGAAGCCCTCGAAATAAAAGCATATGCACCTATATGACAAAACTGATGTACTGCAGCATATCCCCCAATGTTTGCATAATCACCAACTGTGACATGCCCTGATAGTGCCGCATAACTCACCAAAATAATTTGGTTGCCAATCATACAGTCATGCCCAACATGTGAATAAGCCATAAAAAAGTTCTTATTCCCTATACGAGTAACGCCACCACCTTTAGCAGTTCCCCGACTAATCATACAATATTCACGTATGATATTATCATCACCAATTTCTAAACGGGTAGATTCACCTTTATAGGTCATATCTTGGGGTTCGTCCCCTACTGAGGCAAACTGAAAAATTTTATTATTTTTACCAATAATTGTTGGACCTTCAATAACCGCGTAAGGACCAATCCAGGTATTTTCACCTATTTCCACATCTGCACCAATTATAGCGCCAGGACCTACTGATACCCCATTTGCTAATTTTGCAGTGGGGTGAATTATAGCTCGTTCATCTATCACTTTTGAAATTCCTTCGCTGCACTTAATAAATCTGCAGAACAGGCCAGTTTATCGCCTACATAAGCTTCGCCATGCACACGCCAAAAAACTCCTTTTCTCGTTAATAATTTTATTTCCAAACGTAATTGATCACCAGGAACCACTACATGTTTAAATTTTGCATTATCGATACCCGCAAAAAAATGTAAAATTCCTTCATTTTCTTCAGGTGTCTGAGATAATCCCGCAAAAAGACCACCTGCTTGAGCTAACGCTTCAAGCATCAATACCCCCGGCATAATGGGGCTTTCTGGGAAATGGCCAGCAAAAAAGTTCTCATTAATCGTCACATTTTTTATAGCCGTTAAATGTTCATATGCTTTAAAATCTAATACCCTGTCTACCAATAGCATCGGGTAACGATGGGGCAACAAACTAAAAATTTGTTTTATATCTATAGGTTCACTCATACGCAGTTTCTCGCTTAATCAGTCTATTTAGCTGGCACAATGAAGAATGCATTATCCAGTTTTAATAGATGCAAATCAATTATTAATTGTTAAAATCTTGTCCGTCCTATCCTACCTTATTTACCTCAAGGCACAGTTAAACTTACCAGAAATATCTAATCTTCAGAGGACTCAACTGCATCTATTAGATTTAATTTTTTTTCTAAAGCATTAAGTTTTTCTATATAGTCATCTAATCGTCGAAATCGTGCCGCATTTCGACGCCAGCGTTGATGCTCATGGACTAGGGTGCCTGAAGAGTAAATTCCGGACTTAGCAAGTGATTTACTTACAGTAGACATGCCTGTAATCACAACATCGTCTGTTAAATATACATAAGCGGCAATAGAGCTTGCACCACCAATAATACAGTCCTCTCCAATTTGAGCATAAGCGCCTATAGCAGTACATCCTGCAATAATTGTATTTTTCCCAATCAGCACATCATGTGCAATCTGAACTAAATTATCGATACAAACCCCTTCTCCCAAGTAAGTATCACTTAAAGAACCTCTATCAATTACGGTATTAGCTCCAAGTCGTACTTTATCCGCTATAATAACTGTACCTACGCTAAAACCTTGTTGCCAATGACCTTGTTGTTTCAAATAATTAAATGGAAAAGCTCCGATAATACATCCAGAGTCAATCACTACCTGAGCTCCCAATTGACAACCCGAATGCAGCACTACATCATGGCCAATTTGACTCTCTTTTCCAATCACAACAGACGATTCGATCACAGTATTTGCTCCTACCACAACGTGATCAGCCAATCGCACTTCAGCATGAATGACACTGTATGCACCTATAGATACTCCTTCACCTATTTGAGCTGAAGGATGAATTTGAGCAGTAGGATCTATGCCATGATACAAAATAGTTGGCTTTGATAAAAATTGCGTGGCTTGCATCATTGTTTGCAAGGGATTGGATACAATAATACAATTTCCTTGGTAAAGAGCTTTATGTTCTGATTTAAGTAATACTGCACCGGCAGAGGTGCGTTCTAAAGCACCTCGTAGTAAAAGATTATCGTAATAGGCTATATCTTTAGGAGTAGCTCGAGCTAAAGAAGCAAATGAAAAAATGGCGTGTTCTGCATTACCATGCCACACGCCACCTAATTTTTCAGCCAGTTGTGCTAACGTTAGCAACGTCACATCGCCAAATTAATTAATCGCTTTAGCGACTTTGTCAGTTACATCAAGGGAATCTGAGCTAAAAGGAGCCGCATCTTTTTGTACGATAAGATCATATTTGTCATCTTTAGCAACTTTTGAAATTGCTGCACGTACTTTCGCATATAAACTTTCCATAGCTTCATTGTTTGCAGTGCTCAACTCTTGCTGATATTGCTGACCATCACGTTCAAATTGTTGTTGTGCGCTGACAATTTTTCGTTCCATTTCTTTCTTTTGAGTAGCACTCAAAACAGCACTATCGCGCTTGAACTTCTCCATATCAGCCTTTATCTTGGCTTCAACCGCTAATAATTTATCACGACGGGGCTTAAATTCTTTTTCTAACTTTTGTTGAATATCTTTGATTTGACTTGAAGTTTGCATGATTTTTTGTAAATCAACCACTCCTATCTTTGCTGTATCAGCAAATACGTTAGCGCCAAACACGCTAAAAACAAAGGTCAATACAACCAAACCAAACCGCTTCATAACTATTCTCCTAAATTAAAGAGCATGATGCTAGCATAAATCGATATAGGTTGCGATATGTACAACACGAGTTTTCAATAATAATTTGTGGAAATTAAAATCGCTTTAGGGACTGCTTACAGTCCCTATTTTTTCCTACGTTGCGAGAGAGGAAGGGCGAAATAAAAAATTAAAATCCAGAGGACAATGCAAATTGGAACAATTGCTGTTGATCGAATTGTTGAGGGTTCAATGCCTTAGCCAAACTAAATGCTAATGGGCCAAAAGGAGAACGCCATTCAATAGAAACCCCTGCTGAATATCTTAAAGGCCCTTCATACTTTCCAGTTAAAGTAGGCAGAGTATTCACTGCAAATACGTTACCCGCATCAACAAAAGCTGTCGTACGCACATTGTCTCTGCTCAAAGGATAAGGCAATATAATTCCCGCAGTTCCACTAAGTAATAAGTTACCCCCCACTGAATTGCGAAAGTTATCTAAAGGCCCCAAAGAATAACTGTCATATCCGCGTACTTGGCCTGGTTGTGCAGTACCCCCCGCATAGTAATTCTCGAAAAATGGCAACCCATTATTATTAAAGGCGTTTCCATAACCTGCAAATCCTTGCAGAGAAAAAATCCATCCATGGGTTATGGGTTGATACAAACGGGCCTGATAGGAACCTTTATAATAAGATAAAGATCCAGAAGTAGCTGGTAAAGCAATTACCGCAGCGGCTTGTTGATTAATACCTCGAGTGGGATAAGGAAATTGATCATAAGTATTACGGCTCCATCCAGTAGATAAACGAATTTCGTGAAAATGTTTTCCATATAAATTTACAAAATTCTGAATAGGAACAACATAACCTACACTTTTAATATCTATGTCCTGATAACCATATCCAAACTGTAATCTGCTGATCTCACCTAATGGTAGGCTATAATTCACATCCCCGCCAAAACGGTTGGAGCTATAAGTACTCACATTTAGATTTTTAGGATCAACTCGAGCAAAATAAAGGTTAACTCCTCGCCCTATTCCTGTATCTGTATAAAAAGGATTATAGTAGTTTAAAGTATAATCTTGTCCCCATTTACTTGCTGTAAATGCTGCGCCAATTGCTCGTCCCGTTCCCATAAAATTGTGTTGATTCACCGAAGCGTTCAATTGGTAACCATTGGTACCATAACCAATAGAAGCACTTGCCTCAGCAGAAGGGGCTTCTTCTACTTGGACATCTAGATCAACTTGGTTATTTGCATCAGGAACTGGAGTAGTTTTTACATCAACATTTTTCAAATATCCCAATAGGCGCAACTGCCTTTCTGATTCTTTAATGTTATGTAAAGATAGCAATCCTCCTTCGTCTTGGCGAATAACACTGCGTAATACATAATCGCTCGTTTTAGTATTACCATGAAAATTAATACGACGGACATAAACATGTCGACCAGGCTGCACAATAAAGGTAATAAATACAGTTTTCTCATTTTCATCTAACTGAGGTTCTGCATTAATTGCGGGAAATCCATAACCTATATCTCCTAAAGCTAATCCAATCGAAGAAATAGTATCAGTTACCTTTTTACGTGAAAAAACAGCACCTTTTTTAACTTGGACTAATGATTCAATTTTCTCTGGGGGCAATATAGGCTTACCTACTACTTTATAACCTGAAAAATGATATTGTGGCCCTTCTTCAATATGAACATTGATATAAACATCCTTCCTATCCGGAGAGAGTAAAACTTGTGACGAGACAATTTTAAATTTCAAATACCCTCGATCCAAGTAAAAGGAGCGTAATGCCTCTAAAGATGCATCCATACCTTGTTTTGAATACTGATCTTTTTTAGTAAAATAAGTAAAAATACCCGATTTAGATAAAGCAAACTCTGGTAACAATTCATTAGTAGTAAAATCATGATTACCAATTATCTTGATCTGTTTAATTCTTGATACTCGTCCTTCAGAAATAGTAACAGTTATCCCTACTCTATTCTCTGTTAATGGAGTAACTCGAGTTTCTATACGTGCGTTATATTTTCCTCTAGCATTATAGGCTTGCTTCAGTTCCTTTTCTAAACGCTCCAAAGTAGATGTTTGAAATACACGACCTTTAACCAGTCCCATTTCTTTGAGAAAATCTTTCATTTTGTCACTAGGAATTTCCTTATTTCCTACAACACTAATCGAGCCAATAGTTGCTCTTTCTACTACATTAACAATTAAAGTGTTACCTTGACGTTCCAAAGAAACCGCTTGGAAAAAACCAGTATCATAAAGAGCTCGAATAATCTCAGCAGTAGATTCAGGGCCAACTTCCTCACCTACTTGCACAGGAATGTAATTAAGGACTGTTCCGGCGGATACGCGCTGTAATCCTGTAACTTTAATACTTTTAACAACAAAAGTATCCGCTGCGATTGTTTGTGAAGACCAAGCAATAAGCGAGGAACAACAAATACCTAATATTAATTTACTACTGATTTTTTTCATTATTATTTTACGCCCAGTACTACGTGCACTTTTAATACCAAATCGGTACACTAAAAATTGAACCACTTTTTATAGGAAGTAGAAACTACTGTCAAGGTTTTGCTCCAATCCTTTGGAGCATATAGGTACTATAACTAACCTGTAAGCCTGGATAAATCATTAGTTATTGCTATAAACATAAGCACAACTAATAGCAATAAACCAAAATAAGCTCCTGCTGATTTTAAACCATTTGATAAAGGCTTACGTTGAATTGCCTCCACCAAATAATACAATAAATGACCACCATCAAGCATAGGAATAGGTAATAAATTTAATGCACCTAAGCTGATACTTACTAGTGCAAGAAAAAACAAATAAGCAGCTAGTCCATTTCTTCCGGAATCTCCTGCGCCTTGTGCGATTCCAACTGGACCACTAATGCTATTTAGCCCTAACTTACCCATTACTAATCTGCCCATTAATGTAAATGTTGCGCTTGTTAGTTGGGTTGTTTGTTTTAATGACGTACCGATGGCCGTAAACGGATCTTGTCTCTCTAAGCGTAACCAATGTGCAGGCCACTTAACTTTCTGTGAGCGCACACCTAAAAAGCCCTCAATTTTACCCTTATTTTCTTGGCTTCCGGTATGTACCATAATTTTTTGTATCGCTTTATTCCTTTTAATAGTTAATGTTACTGTTTTATCGGGATGTTTTTGTACAAAATCAACGAGGAACAACCAGTCTTTGAAAGACTTACCATCGACACTTAAAATGATATCGCCATTTTGTAATCCAGATTTTGCTGCAGGAGAATCGGGTACTACTTCACCAACAACAGGAGGAATTGAAGGAATAAAAGGCTCTATACCCAAGCTTTGGAGAGGATCGGGTCTTTTGCTATCCAAGTGCCAATTAGCTAAAGGTAAAAATACTTGATGTTGACGTCCATCAACCAATGATTTAACTGTTAATTGTATAGTTTCTTCAGAACCGACAAGAGGCATAATGGCATATTGAAAATCACGCCAGCTATTTATCTTACTATCATTGAGCGCAATAATTTCTTCTTTTGCCTCTAAACCCGCATGGGCAGCAATGCTGTTGGGTTTTACAGATTCAATCATAGGAGCCAAAGACGGCATTCCAATAACTAATACCAACCATAAAGCAACAAAAGCAAAAAGAAAATTAAATAAGGGACCTGCAAAAACAATTGCTGTCCTTTTCCAGAGTGGTTGATTATTAAATGCTAAATGACGTTCATTTTCCGCTACTTCGCCCTCAGATTCATCAAGCATTTTGACATATCCCCCCAACGGGAATAAAGACCAGGCGTACTCCGTTCCTTTTTTACCTTGCCATCGCGCCAAAATAGGCCCAAAACCAAAAGAAAAACGCAGCACTTTAACACCACACCAACGTGCCACTTGAAAATGACCATACTCATGAATTGTAACTAATAAGATTAAAGCTAAGAAAAAATACAGCAACGTTGAAAGCATAGTGCTATCCTAAAAAATAGTAGTAACACTCCTAATTGCTCTCCAATTGTTTAGACTTAAAAAAATATAAAGGCGCTCACCAGCAAGGTGCAACCATCCAAAAACATCCTGTTTATTGATTAATTATTAAGTCCAAACAGCTTTAAAGGTTAACTCAAGAGGTTACATAGTTAATCCGAAATAAAATAAAGGTAAAGCTGCAATCAAACTATCCAAACGATCTAAGATACCCCCATGACCAGGAATTATGGCACCTGTATCTTTTAAATGACACCTGCGCTTCAATATACTGATAAATAAATCTCCGAAGATTGCAATTATTATAGTACATAAGGCCAAAACAAACCAATGAGCCTGGGCAATAGGTTTAAAATAATAATCCCCTCCCCATGCAATGATCAAGGATAAAACCACGCCGCCAATCACCCCTTCCCACGACTTTCCAGGGCTAACTTGAGGAATTAGCTTATGTTTTCCCATAATCTTACCACTAAAATAAGCACCTGAATCTGATGCCCAAATTAAAAACAATAGGTAGACCAATAACTCTTTGCCCTGAGGTAAACCATATAAATGAACGAGACTTTGCAAAAATAAAGGCAACAATAATAAACAAGTGGTAGCAACAATAATAGGATAGCCCCAATATTTCTGTGAATTAGGAAAAGTGAGGATCGCCACAATAATCAAGCCCCATATAATCAAGCCTAGGGCTAACCAATAAGGAAATAAATAACCACAACCCCACAAACAAAAAAGCAGCAACAAAAGAAATCCAACTTGAGTGCTGATTTTTTTTATAGGAATTAATTGTAAGGATTCTCGACCCGCAGCAATATAAATGATTAAAACAATTCCTGCTAAAATCCATTGATTGCCATAAAAAATCAACCACAAAACCAAGGGAGCTAAAATCAATGCAGTTATAAGACGTTGTAGGAACATGATATTGCCCTTATGGTTTTAAAAATTAATTAATGTGCGTTCGATATAAAAAATGATGTAATTTTTTATATCGAACTACTCCAATTAAAACGGGATCCCGTATAAATGTTGCTCATTTTACGGAATAACGTTCGTTTAGCGACATAAAAGACATTTCTATGCCTTCTATATCGAACTCACGTAAATTAAGAAATCTGCCCAAACCTTCTTTTTCTTTTATTAAAAGAGGCTAAAGCCAACTCAAACTCATCCTCTCCGAAATCGGGCCAATGAACCTCACTAAAATAAAGCTCCGTGTAGGCAAGCTGCCAAAGAAAAAAATTACTAATCCGTAGCTCGCCACTAGTACGAATAAATAAATCAGGATCAGGCAATCCGTCTGTATCCAAATAATGAGAAAAATTGGTTTCATTAATCTCATCAATCTTCAATGCACCACTCACAACCGCTTGTGCTATTTTTTTGGCTGCGTTCGCCACATCCCATTTACCACCATAATTAACAACTACATTCAAAGTAAATTGCTCATTTTTTGCTGTTAAAACTTCTGCTTCACGCATTTGTTTTTGTAAAACTGGGGATAAAGAACTACGATTTCCAGTAAAACGCATCCTTATTCCGTGCTGATTTAATTCTGCTATCTCTTTGCGCAGAGACTCTAGAAATAACTCCATCAAGAAGCTCACCTCTTCAACAGGACGTAACCAGTTTTCAGAACTAAAAGCAAATAAACTAAGATAAGGAACTCCTTTTGTCATACAGCTGCGAATCATTTTTTTCACAGATTCAACTCCTGCTTTATGACCTTCAATGCGAGCCAATCCTCTACTTTCAGCCCAACGACCATTTCCATCCATAACAATAGCAATATGCTGAGGAATTTTTTGCTCTAACACTATTTTTCTCAAACTAATAAATAGTGCATAGTCTAACTGCTTTAACATAAAAATGTCACTACTCAAAAATTATCTAAATAATGTGAGCTCTAAAAAGGAACTTTCATGCTGCCTTTACGCCGTTAAATGAACGTAACTCCATAACATGCGTCACATTTATAGGGAATACAGTTCCAAATAAAATCAGTTCGATATAAAAAATAACGTTTATTTTTTATATCGAGCTCCCATTAATTAACACTTTTCGGACATACACAAATTTATGCATAGAAGTACGCTGTTATATACAAATTTGTTCTAATTTTGTGAGAATTCTTAGATACTAAGGAATGCATTGCAACTTAAGTCATGTATAATCTTTCCTCTAAAATTTGATCCTATTTTGCGGAGTATTAAATGCAAAAAAAAGCACCATTGTTGCTTATGATTTTGGATGGTTGGGGATATAACGAAAATAACCAATACAATGCCATTGCCCAAGCCAAAACACCACAATGGGATGAATGGTGGGAAAACTGCCCACATATTCTTTTGCAAGCATCGGGTGATGCTGTAGGATTACCCGATGCGCAAATGGGTAATTCAGAAGTAGGACATATGCATATTGGCGCAGGTCGAGTGATAGAACAAGATTTTACACGGATTAATAAAAGCATAAAAAATGGTGAGTTCGCGAATAATCCTGTTTTTTATAAAGCAATCACCACATTAAAAAAAACCGAAAAAGCGTTACATATCATGGGATTATTCTCTGCAGGAGGAGTTCATAGCCACGAGCAACATTTATTTGCGTTACTTGACTTATGCACCCAACAAAAATTTACTGCAGTTTATCTGCATTTATTCTTAGATGGGCGGGACACACCACCGCAAAGCGCATTACTAAGCTTAGAACGTCTCGACGCATACCTTAAAACTCATCCAATAGCGACTATAGCTTCGATTAGCGGGCGTTATTATGCGATGGATAGAGATAATCGTTGGGAAAGAATAGAGCAAGTTTATACCTTATTAACTCAAAGCGAGAGCAAGTATCACTATGCAGATGCAGAAACAGCAATAAAGTCGTATTATCTGGAAAATCTGTCGGACGAATTTATACCCCCTACTCGAATTGGAAAACAGCACCCAATTAAAGATGGCGATGCTGTTTTATTTTTTAATTTTCGTGCTGATAGAGCCCGCCAACTCACTACTTCTTTTCTTGATCCTGAATTTAACAAGTTTAACCGAACAATTCAGCCCCAATTATCTTCTTTTGTGAGTATGACTCAATATGATAAAAATTTGCCAACGACATCCGCTTTTCCTCCAATTCCCTTAAATAATACTTTAGGAGAAGTTCTTGCCACCCATGGATTAAGCCAATTACGTATCGCAGAAACCGAAAAATATGCCCATGTCACTTTTTTCTTTAATGGTGGCAATGAGAGTGTTTTCCCCAATGAAGAACGAGTTCTAATTCCGTCTCCTAAAGTTGCTACCTATAATTTACAACCTGAAATGAGCGCCCCGCAATTAACAGAGCATTTAGTTGAGGCGATTAACAGCCAAGCATATGATGTAATTATTTGTAATTATGCTAATGCAGATATGGTTGGTCATAGCGGAGATTTTGCAGCAACTCTTTCCGCCATAGAATGCCTGGATCAATGTATGAGTCACGTATGGCATGCATTAGCCCAACATGGTGGACAATTACTGATTACAGCAGATCATGGTAATGCTGAAGAAATGTTTGACGAAAACACCCATCAAGCACATACTGCTCATACAAGTGAGCCTGTACCTTTAGTATACGTTGGGGGGCTCTGGCATTTTACCCGCAGTGAAGGAAGTTTAATTGATATTGCGCCAACTATGTTAACCTTACTCGGAATTACTCCCCCTGCTGAAATGAGTGGCCATTCATTATTAGAAAAAAATATTCATGAATAAACATAATTGTACTATTTGTTGTAGCTCAAATCAGTCTGATACCAAGCGAAGTCATTCTTTCTCCTTGGTTAAAATAAATCAAGAGCAAAAACGTAGCCATTGGCAAAAAGCAGTTATTTATTTTAACAGCTCTCTTTTTGGGGTGCTGTTTTGCTTCAATCTTTATGCAGAATCATCCCCTGCTGTACTGCAAACACAAAATAAACTCAAACAATTAGATGCTCAAATTAATAGCCTACAACAAACCTTAAATTCTGCGCATGATAAACGTGGTGTTTTAAATAAAGAGCTCTCAGAAACCGAAAAACAAATCGGTGAGTGTGTCCAGAAGCTACGCTCGATACAAAATGATATAAATAGTACCGAAAAGAAAATTGTTGGGCTACAAGATCAGGTCAATCAATTAAACAAACAACTTATTACACAACAACAATTGCTGACAAATCACATACGCGCACGTTACCAAATGGGCGAATATCAACCGCTTAAACTGTTACTCAATCAAGATGATCCAAATAAAGTAAGCCGGATTTTAACCTATTATCAGTATATCGTTAAATCACGACAACAACTTATAGAACAAATCGATAAAACGCGTAAAAATCTTAATGAGAGTAAAGAAAAGCTCCGTTCTGAGCTCATAGCCAACAAACAACTTAAAACTGAATTAACGCAACATCAGGAAAAATTAAACCAAAATAAAGGTTATCATACCGCTCTAATTCAATCACTTAATCATGAAATTCAAGACAAACAAAATACATTACACGAAGCAAAAAAAAATAAAGAAAATTTAGCTCGCTTATTAAAATCATTATCGCAACAAAGCATTACCCAAACGAGTAAGCCTTTTAGTCAGATGCGCAAAAAATTGCCGCTTCCAGTACAGACTCAGGGCCGGTCATTTCGCAAAATGCATCAAGGAGTGACATTTTTTGCCGAAGAAGGAGCGGTAGTTACTGCCGTTTATCCTGGAAAAATCGTGTTTAGTGATTGGCTTAAGGGTTATGGTTTACTTCTTATTATTGATCATGGCCAAGGTTTTATGACTTTATATGCCCATAATCAATCTCTATTTAAAAGAAAAGGACAATACGTCAGTCAAAATGAACAAATTGCGAGTGTAGGCCATAGCGGCGGAATTAAACAAAACGGTCTATACTTTGAAATAAGATTAAAGGGGAAGGCTATTCCGCCATTAAACTGGTTGTCTTAGGTTTTTTGATCCCTGGCACCTAAATTGCATTTCAATAATTATAACAAAAGAAAATGGCTTATATTCTAGCCTGTATCTGAGGAGATCGTTATGTTGCTAAGAAAACTACACTCATACCCGCTTGCAATAGCGTATGCAATGACTCTTATGTTGTCTCTGCCGGTATTCGCAGATGATGAGTTGAATACAGATACATCAAGCAGTGCCTCTAATTCAGACTCCAAAGCAGTACCTTTAGAAGATGTGCAAAGATTTTCCAATGCAATTGGTGAAATTAAAAAATATTATGTCAAGCC
Organism: Legionella santicrucis; assembly: GCF_001468135.1. GTDB lineage: Bacteria > Pseudomonadota > Gammaproteobacteria > Legionellales > Legionellaceae > Legionella > Legionella santicrucis. Next base: position 191,757 of record NZ_LNYU01000091.1, read on the forward strand.
TATAGATGATAAAGAACTTTTTGATAATGCCATTCGCGGTATGCTCAGTGGTCTTGATCCTCACTCCAGCTATCTGGATGAAGAAGAGTTTAAAGAGTTACAAACATCTACTAGCGGTGAATTTGGTGGCCTAGGCTTAGAAGTAACCATGGAAGACGGTGTTGTCAAAGTGGTCACTCCACTTGTTGATACTCCCGCCTTTAAAGCAGGAATTAAATCTGGGGACTATATCATTAAATTAGGAAAAGAATCCGTTCAAGGACTCTCTCTTAAAGATGCAGTCAACATAATGCGTGGCAAAGCTGGAAGCACCATTGAATTAACGATACTACGTAAAGGAGTGAACAAAGCGCTTACTTTTGATTTAGTGCGAGAAGTGATTCAAATTAAAAGCGTTCAAAGCAAATTATTAGCCCCAGGATATGGTTACATTCGTTTAACTCAATTCCAAGCTTTAACTGGAAAAGATATGTTGCAAGCGATCACTCAACTGAAACAAAAATCTGGCGGTAAATTAAAAGGCCTTATACTGGATTTAAGAAACAATCCAGGAGGGTTGCTTGATTCAGCCATTCAGGTTTCTGATGCATTTTTAGGCAAAGATAAGTCAGGCAAACCAGAAACCATTGTTTCTACTAAAGGACGATTACCCGGCTCAGATTTCACTGCTCTATCAAAAGGACTGGACGTTTTACATAATGCGCCAATGGTTGTCCTTATCAATAATGGTTCCGCCTCTGCTGCTGAAATTGTAGCTGGAGCACTTAAAGACAATAAACGAGCAGTAATTCTAGGTACAACAAGTTTTGGCAAAGGTTCAGTACAAACTGTATTGCCTTTAGATAATAAAACAGGAATTAAGCTAACTACAGCACTGTACTATACACCCTCAGGAACATCCATCCAAGCAACAGGAATTATTCCTGATATCGTAGTAAACGAAGTAGAAATTCCAAAAAATGCAGCTAAGCCTGCTGATGCAACTGGATTTAGTGAAGCAGATCTGAATGGACATATACTTAACAAAAGTGTAGAAAAGACAAAAGCAAAAAGTACCAAAGCAGTATTGGATGACTTAATGCACAATGACTATCAACTCTACGCTGCGTTAACCGTATTGGAAGGTATGTCTCTAGCGAACAGATAATCGATTTATTTCCCAATGACTTTTGGATTTATAGCCTGGGCGGAGTAAAAACCCCCCAGGCTTTTTGTTTTGTATGCATCGACATAATTTGGAGTAACTTCAATAAAAAACCAATAAGGTCATCAGAGTTGAAATTTTCATATCTGCCCTCATTATTAGAAATAATAAGGATTAATGATGAGTGATAAAGATGATAAATAATCTGAAAACCTTTCTCTTACTTGCTTCTCTAACAGCATTGCTTATTATTATTGGTGGATTGCTTGGTGGAACCACCGGAATGCTGATCGCCTTAATATTTGCGGGAATTATGAATTTTTCAGCATACTGGTACTCAGATGTTATTGTTTTAAGAATGTATAACGCTGAGCCGTTATCTTCCAGTCATTTTGTCGCTAATATTATCTCGGAACTCGCTCACAGAGCAGGAACGCCTGTGCCCAAGATTTATTTAATTAATAACGCTACTCCAAATGCGTTTGCAACTGGACGAAATCCTGAAAATGCAAGTATTGCAGTTACCACAGGCTTATTGGAACGATTGACTAAAGAAGAAATAATGGGAGTCTTATCTCATGAGCTAGCCCATGTAATTCACCATGATACTTTAATTAGTGTGGTAAGTGCGACTATAGCAGGAGCAATTAGTGGAATTGCTAATATGTTTATGTGGTTTTCTATGTTTGGTAACCATTCAAATAATAATGAAGAGGGTGTACACCCTGTTGTTGGAATTATTATGATGATTGTTGCTCCTCTGGCAGCAGGATTAATTCAAATGGCTATATCACGCTCTCGTGAATTCGAAGCAGATGCTGGCGGAGCACGTATTTGCGGTAATCCGAGATGGCTTGCTAATGCTTTATTAAAGCTCGATCAAGCTAGCCACGAACGATTTTTTAATGAAGCAGAAACACATCCATCAACGGCCCATATGTTTATCGTGAATCCATTAAATGGAGAAAAATTGGCCAACTTATTTTCTACCCATCCTTTAACAGCAGAACGAGTAGCTAGATTAAAAGCAATGTGTTAAAAATCATTGTTCTTCAGTCCATTGACGCGAAAATTTTACTATGTTTGCGCAAGAGGAGATCCATTTCTAGCTAAAAAATAATTAAAAACTTGACATTTATCTACTAGTAGGTAGAATAAATATTATGAAACTAACAATGATGCAAGAAAAAATACTAAATACAGCAGAAAGTTTAATCCAGAAAATGGGTTATCATGCTTTTAGCTATAAAGATATTGCCTTGATAGTAGGAATTAAAACATCCAGTATTCATTACTATTATCCTACCAAAGAAGATCTTGCTGTTGCTGTAATTGATTGGCAACTAGAGCGGATGCTCATTGTATTAAATGAACTTAAATTCAATAACGCTCTTTCTTTACAAGAAAAGTTGTTACAGGTCGTTGATGTAATTTTATCATTGACATTACACGATGAAATGAAAATGTGTTTGGGCGGCATTCTAGCATCGGATGTGCTTTCTTTGCCTGAAAAACTTAAAAATAAAGTTCGTCATTTTTTTGATGCACTCGAAAAATGGATAAAAGAGTTGCTCGATATAGAGAACTTTAAAAATAACTCTTTTGATGTTTTATATTCAAAAAATAATCTACCAAAATATTTACTGATTCAATTAGAAGGAGGTTTGCTTATGTCACGTTTGTATCATGATTTTACTTATATTGAAATTGTAAAACAATTTATAAAAAAAATGGGTTAAAATTTTTTATTCAATCAATCTATCTACTAATAGATAGTTTTTTATAGGAGTATCAATGAAACTTAGATTATTATTCACGACATGTATCTTAACTTTAGGACTTTCAACCAACAATTATGCGAGCAAAAAAACTATGAGCACTGATACTATAACCATTGAAAAAGCGACTTATATCTCTTTAAAAAGCAAACCAGAAACAGCATTGCAACTGGAAGAGTTTTTACACAATGGAAGCATAGTAGTACGTCAAACAGAACCAGGAACTCCTCTTTGGTTTGGATTAAAAGAAAATGAGCATTTTGCTATTTTTGATCTTTTTTATAATGAAACTGGAAGAGAGAAGCATTTTTCTGGTCAGGTAGCCAATGCATTAAAAGAAAATGCGCCAGAATTAGTAAAAGATGGCTGGGAAAATGGAGTAGTGAAAAATATTAATAATTTTGACCTCATCACAACTAATCATTTCAATAAAGAAAAAATTTTAAATTCTAAAGTAGCTAATTTGATTGTTTTCAAAGTAAAACCAGGAAAAAATCAGGAAATTGAACTGTTTTTACATAACGCATCGCAAGTTATTGATGCGACAGAACCTCAAACCTATTTTTGGGCCGCATTGAAAGCTGATGCAGATACTTATGCAATCTTTGATGCTTTTCCAGATAAAAATGGCCAAGCAACCCATTTTTCGGGTCAGGTAGCAGCGCAATTAAAAAATAAAGCCGATAATTTAATTATTGGTGGTTGGGAAAAAGGAGTTATTACAAACATCCATAACTTTCAGGTTATCGCTCTTTCCTAATTTGCGCGCATTTTGGTGAGCAATTACACTGTATATCAAACGAAGCGCGTGAGTTGCACTTCATTTAGTAGCACCTATAAAGGAATTTTTATAAAATAAAAGCCGTTCTTAACGGCTTTTATTGGCTTGGACTCATCAAAATAAGAACCGCATACAAAGTCTATGCAGTCAGCACTGGTTTTTTATAGGAAACTCCTTTTTTGTCCACATTAAATGTCCCCATGACACCAACCCCAGGTTCAAGAGCCAAAAGATGCGTGGCGATTGCTTGACTGGAGAAATCAGAGTTGGTCTTCATTGCAAGAACAGCGCTATTATGAACGATATGGAATATATCATAAGCATAACCTGCTTGAGTAATAGGATGACTAAAATATTCTTCTTTGAACTGCGCAATAAACTCAGGCTTCGTTGTTTTAGTTAAAGCCACCGCATTCTGGTGATGAGCACCTTGTGCTAAAAAGTTATTTTTTCCATCAGTAATTATAGCATCATTGGTTAAACAAAAATGAATGATGTTATTTTTTTTTGCTAACGGGGCCACTAAAGCACCGCTATCAGTTCCTTCTGTCAAGAGCACATTAATATGGTGTGTATCAATAAACTTTTGTAATGTTTTTGTGGCATTGCTATTATCTGGCATCTTATCCAAAGTATAAAACTCATAAGTTATGTTAGAAGGTTTTAATTGATCACGCGCGATTTCCATTGCTCCCAACATGTTTCTACCAATAACAGCAGAATTATGAGTAAAGGGAGCATAAATGCCGACATTAATCGTCATTTTCTTTGCACTATCTGTTGAGTTAGATGCGGCTACATTGAGGCCTGTCATCAAAAAGACAAAAAAAGTACTTAAAACAATGTATTTTGATAAAAAATGTTTCATATTAATTTTCCTAATTGATTAGACTATGTAGTAACTGATTGATAAAGAGCTCCTCTTTATTCATTGCACTTCCCAAATGCCGAACAAACCAATGACAAAATTATTTTGCTATGAATAGGAGTGAAATACAATGGTTGGGAATTAATAATAATTATGCAATAATTCACTCACAAAAATGACAACCAGTAGGTCATCATGGATTATTTAAAATCAACTTTATGTTTCCTAAGTTTCTCTTTCTTATCTATTGCTCACGCAAGTGTGCAATCTCACCTTGAGCAAATAAAAGACGATCCTAATTCTTTATATGCATTTTTTAAAAGCATGCCCAAAGGCGGAGAGCTTCATTATCATTTAGCAGGAGGCGCATACCCTGAAATAATGTTAGAGCTCGCATCTAAAGAAAATTATTGCTTGGATACAGTGACATCAAAAGTAAGTAAAAATGCTACTGGTTGTAATGAAATGGATACTAAAAATTTACTCAAACAACCAGACATTTATGCAAATACAGTGAAAAGCTGGTCCATGAAGGATTTTGTTCCTGGAAAAGAGTCAGGACATGATCATTTTTTTAATTCATTTGATAAGTTCAATGCTATTGTAGAAGATTATCAGCCTGAATTAGTGGCGGCTGTACTGGAAGTTGCAGCACAGCAAAATGAGCAATATATGGAATTAATGCTTTTACCTGATAATGCTCATTCACTGGGTTTTGGTGATTTACTTAAAAATACCACTACCTTTAATGAAAAAAGAGCTCTCTTATTAGCAAATAAAGACTTTCAAAATAACATCAATCATACTGCCATGGAAGCAGAACATATCATCCAAAAAGCACGCCAGGAATTGGGATGTGCGACCTATCCAGAAAAGAAAGACTGCAAAATACAAGTAAAGTTTTTATATTATTCACTTAGAGAACAACCTCTAGATAATCTTTTTGCACAAACACTTAATGCTTTTGAGGCTGTAGCTCAATCCATGAAAAATAAAGGGGTCTTAGTTGGGGTTAACTTAGTACAGCCTGAAGATGGAATTATTTCCTTACGTGATTATCCCCAACAAATGCAAATGTATCAGTACTTTCATCAAATTTATCCTCAAGTAAATATTGCGTTACATGCTGGCGAATTAACTCAAGAAATTGTTACCCCTAAAGATTTAGATTATCACATACATGATGCTCTATTTACTGGCCAAGCCCAAAGAATTGGACATGGTGTAGATATCGCAAATGAGAGTCATGTCAAAGATACATTGGACTACATGGCAACTCAACATAAAGCAGTGGAAATTAATTTAATTAGCAATCTTAAAATTTTAAACATTTCTGGTCGAGAACACCCCCTTAATTATTACCTAAAACACCATGTTCCTGTCGTTTTGTCCACGGATGATGAAGGGATATTAAGAACTAATTTAAGCCAACAATATGTAGAAGCCGTATTGCACCATGGTTTAGATTATAAAACCATAAAACAAATCAATAGGAATGCGCTAACTTATGCATTTTTACCAGGAAAAAGCATCTGGGCAGATGCCAATAAAGCTCAGCTTATTCAAGCTTGCCAGGATTTAAACAGTCAAAACTGTAAGCAATTTATTCAAACAAGTGAAAAAGCTCAATTACAATGGAGTTTAGAACAAAAACTGAATGAATTTGAAAATAAGTTTTAACCTATGTTTTTACATAAGCTGAGCTTTAATAGCCCAGCCCCTTACATCTATTTATTTAGCGTAGACGTTATCGGGTCAAGTACCGTCTCATTTTTGATGCATAAACCATCATTCAATGAATGAGGAACCATTTTACTCACATCATGATATGAATTTATTTAAACCAGTGTTAGATTCTTAACTAAGGTAGGTGTCGCGCATAAAAAGCGACACCTAAAATAGGAATAGATTATCGATACGTCTTAAATTTTGAATGGATCACGTAAAATAATTGTCGAATCACGCTCAGGACCAGTTGATAGTATATCAATAGGGATATTCAGCAATGATTCAATTCGCTTTAGATAAGCAATTGCGTTATCGGGTAGATCCTTCATATTCTTGATGTCAGCAGTAGATTCCTGCCACCCTGGCATCTCCTCATAAACGGGCTCCAAATCTTCAAAATCAACAGCAGCTTGTGGCGGTCGAGAGATTAAATTACCTTTACTGTCTTTATAAGCGACAGCGATACGCAGTACATCTAAGTTATCTAAAACATCTAGCTTGGTAATACACAGGCCTGTGATGCTGTTCAGTTCAATTGATCGCTTTAATAAAACAGCATCAAACCATCCGCATCGTCGTGGTCTACCAGTAACTGCACCAAACTCTTGACCGCGCTCAGCAATACGCTTTCCTACATCATTAAAAAGTTCGGTGGGAAAAGCCCCCCCTCCAACTCGAGTAGTGTATGCTTTCGTAATTCCCAAAACATAATCAATATATTTCGGACCAAAGCCTGCGCCGTTAATCACAGAGCCTACACAGGTATTCGAAGAGGTTACAAAAGGATATGTGCCATGATCGATATCCAGATATACTCCTTGAGCTCCTTCAAATAGGATATTATCTCCTCGCTCTCTATGTTCATGTAAGCAAGTCGAAACATCATAAATCATAGGGCGTAATTCTTCAGCCCATTGTAGGGCGGCATCCAATAAAGGTTGAAGCGCTACAGCCGGTTGCTTGAAATACTGGGTCAAAACAAAATTATAATAGTCTAGAAGATCTTCCAATTTAGTGGCAAAGCGTTCTGGATGGAAGAGATCACTGACCTTTAATGCACGACGGGCTATTTTATCTTCATAAGCCGGGCCTATACCTCTCCCAGTAGTACCAATAGCAGAATTTCCCATATGTGCTTCACGTGCTTTATCCATAGCAACATGGCAAGGGAGAATTAAGGGACAAGCCTTGCTAATACGCAAACGAGAGCGAACGTCAATCCCCGTATTTTCCAGTTCTTTTATTTCACTCAGTAATGCATCTGGTGAAAGCACTACCCCATTTGCAATATAACAAATTACATGAGGTCTTAACATACCTGAAGGAATGAGGCGTAAAACAGTTTTAACCCCATTAATTTTTAAAGTATGACCGGCATTATGCCCGCCTTGGTAACGAACAACAACCTGTGCATCTTGCGTTAATAAATCGACAATTTTACCTTTGCCTTCATCGCCCCACTGTGTTCCTAAAACAACAACGTTTTTACCCATGATCCACTCTTAATTTGCAAAATGCTCTTTATTGCTCTTAATTGAAAAAGTTATGAACCCAATTTCAACAAAATTGGTCATTATAGTTATTTTTTCACAGGTACACCATCATTTTTTGGAGTAGCTTGCTTAAAATAATCAAAAAATGCGCTGCTTTGATCCAAAACCAAAATATCTTTTTTACTTTTAAAACTACCTTCATAAGCCAGAAGACTACGATATAAAGCAAAGAACTCCTTATTTTTACCGTATGCTTCTGCATAGATTGATGCAGCTTTCGCCTGTCCAACTGCTCTGACTTTTTGCGCATCACTACGAGTTTTTGCTAATAAAACCATAACATCGGCATCTGCTTTGGCCTGTACTTGTTCAGCAGCGGCCTGGCCATCAGCACGGTGTTTATTTGCAATTTCTTGCATGTCGGCACGCATGCGTTGATAGATTTGATTACTCGTACTTGCTGGCAACTCTATACCCTTAATACGTACATCTACAACATTAATACCTAATTCGCCTGCTTGCTTTTGAGCTGCTTTACGAAGCAACTGCATCAGATCATCACGCCCGCCTGATACCACCTCAGGAATAGTGCGTTTACCAAATTGTGCCCGTAATAAAGTATTTAATTGTTGCTCCAACAAGGTTTCAGCTTTAAATTCGCTCCCCCCAGTCGATTTAAAATATTGAGCCAAATCAACAATTTGCCATTTAACATAGTAATCAACCATTACGTCCTTTTTTTCTCGAGTGACAATACGAGTTGATTTAATATCCATCGTTTGTATGCGAGTATCAAAAATACGTACATTTTCAACAAACGGCACTTTAAAATGCAGTCCTGGATTTAATACCTTAACTTTATTAGTTACACCGTCATTAACCAAGCGTCCTAAACGTAAAAGAATACCTTGTTGTCCTTGAGTTACAGTAAATACTGTAGTAAGTAAAACCAGAAACATTAAAAAAATCAATATGCCAAGGGCTTTGCCAGTATTCTTCATTGTTAATCTCTCCCTTGTCGATAAACAGGTCGCGTGAATTCTCGCCCATCAACTAAATTCTCTACTTCATTAGATTCATCAGTTCCTGCTTTATTATTTTTTGCGGTCTCCAGAGGACCCGACGAGTTTGTAAATAATTTATCTAAAGGTAAATACAATAAATTACCTGATTTGCTATCAACAATAATTTTACTGGTTTTATTTAATACCTTTTGCATGGTTTCCAAATACATACGTTCAGCCATCACCTCAGGAGCAGCATTGTATTGAGACAGTAAGGCCAAAAACTCAGAAACCTCACCTTGAGCATTCAAAACAACTTGTTTTGAATAGGCTTCCGCTTCTTGCTGAATGCGACTTGCTTTACCCTCAGCAATAGGTATTACCTTAGCTACATAGGCATACGCTTGTGCTTTAAAACGCTTTTCATCCTCTTGAGCTTTAATAGCATCATCAAAAGCCTCTTGTACACTTTCAGGAGCTCGTGCAGGTTGAGGTGCCACATTAACGATGACAATACCTGTGTTATATAAATTTAGAGTTTTTATCAAAGTCTCTTGAACTTGGCTTCCCCAGACTTCACGTCCTTCGGTAATCATTTGATTCAAAGTAGTAGCGCCAACAACCTGTCTTAAAGCACTGGAGGTCGCTTGCTGCAAACTTTCTTCTGGATTAGCCACGTTAAATAAGTACTGCTCTAAATCACCAATGCGATATTGTACCGCTAAAGAAACAACAACCAAATTTTCATCACTGGTAAGCATTTGTGCCGAATAGGAGTAATCCAATACTCTATCCACATTCATAATAATTTTGGAGGAAATAATTCGTGGTATCCAATGAGGTCCTGATCCTACTGTTTCCACATATTTACCAAAACGAAGAATAACCGCTTGTTCGGCGGGATCAACGATGAAAATACCAGACAGAGCCCACAGGAGGAAAGCAATTAGAACAATCATCATGGCTACTAATCCACCATTTGATTTTTTAGAGGGCTCATTATTTGTTTTTACAGTACCGCCAAAAAGAATCTTCTTCAGCTTCTCATGAAGGCGCTTAAGCGCTTCATCCAAATCTGGAGGCTGATTTTTACCCTTCCAAGGCTCTTTGCCTTTATCTGGCTCATTCCACCCCATGTACTACTCCCCCGGCCAATTTTAAGAAAACTAGAATTCTAGGGGGTATATGAAGTTTAAGCAAGCTTCCTACTGAGATTTTCCTCTAAGATCAATCTTCCAAACATCAATCACAATATCATTTTCAGTAATAAAAAATTGATCAAATAGATTAATGGTTGGATCGCAATGAGGTACTACAAGCTCAATAACCTCCCCCAAAGAAGGCAATTTTACAGTGTTTACTGCAGAAATTTTACCATGCTCGTCACCAAATCCGCCCCAATCATAAGCTAATCCCTGATGGCTGATTATCTTTGGTTTTTGGTGATCTACATAAATCGATTTAGTTCCCGCATCTACGGTAACATGTTCAGTTCTATTATTACTGATAACGGTAGTAAGAAGGGTCATTGCTGGTTTAAAGAGATCAAATTGCTTGTCGTTATTTTTAGAACCAATATTAGTATATTGGACATCCATTACAGTATAAGAGCCTGGCTGAATTTCAGTGACCTCGGTTGCCTCAATATCTATGTCATAAGTTCCTGTTCCGGTTCCTGTTAATATTGGGCAATTAAAACCACTTTCTTTGAGGTTTTTTACAATTTCGCTTGCCATCTGCATGGTTTTTAAGGATCTTTCTCTGCGTTCATTAAAAGAAAGAACATGCTGTAAATTACCTGCATAACATTGAATTCCCATCAAATTTAACCACGGTAATCGTTGAATTTCTCTTGCAAAATTTAAGACATGCTCTGGTTTTATTCCAGTACGCCCAATACCCGGATCTACATCGATGAGCACATGAATCATTTTATTATGACACGCAGCTACTTCATTTAAAGCAAGAATGTTTTCTTTATTATCTACGACAATCATGGTAGAGGGGGCTTTTTCCAAACAAGCAAGGAATCTAGAAATTTTATTTTTTGTAATAATTGGTGAAGTGATAAGAATATTGGGTATTTTTTCCTCAATGAGAACTTCAGCCTCCGAAATTTTTGCAACACTTACACCTATTGCCCCATACTCAATCTGTAACTTAGCTAATTTTGAGCACTTATGCGTTTTACAATGGGGTCTAATATTTATCTTATTTTCAATCGAGTGTTTTTTCATTGCCTCTAAATTGGACTTCAGGATATTTTTATCAATCACTAAGCAAGGTGTATCAAGCTCTTTTTTTTTCATTCCTAGAATTAATTCTGACATTCTGTTCCTCGCAATATCGTTTTAGTGATACGTAATAAAGTGACGTTGCGTTAGAAATTTAAGCATCCGTACTCAACATCACTCGAAAACCTAGATACACCAACAAACCACCAAATACACGATTTAAGGAGGTTTGAAAATGAGTAAATAACTTTCGGATATGGTGTGATTGTAAGAATAAAACCAAAAGAGGCCAATAAAGAGCTGATTCAGCTACAAACACTCCCGCAACTAAAGCTTTATCACTAAATGCTGCATCAATTGAAACAAACTGAGTAAATAAACTTAATAGAAAAAAAGCTAACTTAGGATTCAATACGTTACATAAAGCACCTTCTGTATAAGCTCTTAAAACAGTAATATTTTTTATAGAAGAAATATCTGAATGTACTTTCTTCATTTTCTTTGAACTTAAACTTTTAAATCCAAGATAAATTAAATAACAGGCTCCTGCATATTTTATAATTGTATAAATTAAAATACTTTGGGTAATAATTAATGCCAAACCCAAAATGCAATAAGTAGCATGAAAAAGACATCCTGAAACGATACCAAAAGCGGTAGCCAACGCTTGGCGTTTGGGGTATAAGAGTGCATTTTTTGTAACCAACAAAAAATCAGGTCCCGGACTAATCATTCCAATAAAACAAATTAAGATTAATAGCACTAAACTAACGTTCATAACGTATACCCCAAACAACGAGCTTAATAATATATCATAATCTTAATTTTGGCACTGCTATCCCCATACTCAAACTGTGACTCATTTAAAGCCTGACATTACAATGAAGCGTTCCGGTTGTATTTTCAATTTGTTCATGCATCTCCATTTTAGGTAAAGTTTTAAACATATCATCATAGATAATCTGTGTTCTAGTTCCTGGATGACTACGAGCATATTGCTTCACCATTTCCCAATTACATTTTCCTTCAGCAATCATCCATCGCATAGTACTCCAAGGATTTGTAATTCGTTGGTTCTGATAAGCCTCATTATAGCGTCGGACAAATTCTGCATAGAGTTTAAGAGGAGGCTCATCTCCTTTTAATGGTACTGCAGCAACAGTTGATAATGCGGGGGATTCAGAGCTTCCTTCTTGACGACGACTGTATTTACGTGTAACCAATCGCTCGATAACAAAAGCAGCCTCGCTGGGTCTACCAAATAACTGGCGTAAAGTACTACCCCAGGAATGATCCACATAAATTATTTTATGTAATGCGCTATCTGCCAAATGGCACCGATTCACAAAAGGGTCAACCAGCTCAGGTCGTGTATTCATATAACGGTCAATTTCTTTAAGCAAATCAGTACGCTTATCTGCTAATAATTGACACATCGACTCTTTTCTGGGCGGTTCGGCACCCCGACAAAGCAACATAGCGACACCTCGAATCAAGTCTTTGTTATTTTTATCGTGTGCTAACAGTTTGCAAAGAGACTCAATTGCATTATCTGCTGTCATTTTATCTGTGGATAATCTATTATTTTCTGCTTCAAGATCGAGTTTTTCTATAGGAAACTCTAATAAAGCTTCAAGCGCTTTTATTTTACCTTGCCGCGCCGCCAATAATACTGGCGTATCCTTCATCATCCCTAAAGGATTAGTTAAATCCGCTCCAGCGTTTGCTAAATTCCTTACCCCAAATGCGAAATCCAATGCTATAGCTTGATGTAATGGCTGAAACGAAACACGAGCATCTGTAATCCGTGTTGTTGCATTCACATCGGGATGACTCTTTAATATTTTCCTCAATAAATGGCGATCTTTTGTTTCTACAGCCAAAGATAATAAAGTACGCCCCTCTTGATCACGCCGATGAACATCAAAAACAACAGTATCAAAAAGATGATGCGCTAACTGTATTTTTCCAAGAGCAAGCGCCTGATGCAGTGGTTCACCAATATTTTTATTCTTTACTCTACTTAGAACAAAATCAATAAACTGTATTAAATCAGAAGAAAGTCCCTCATTAATACACTTTTTTTCCTTTTCTTGATGCTGCTGAATTAAATAATTCAAAACAGTTACTTGCTCACCATTTTCAATCCAAAATGGACGCTCTAAGTAATTCACATCTCCGCTAATCTTTTGTTCAATAAACAGTTTAAATCCTTGCAATCCCGATTTTAAAGCCGCATTGATTTCCGTTATAAATTCCATGATTACATCCTCTGTAAGTTACTTCCAGATTTATATTACACATTGAACAATAGAAGATCAAACTCTATACCTTTTATATCAAGATCACGTTAATTTTGTAAAAATTAGGTCCCAAACGCCATGCCCTAAACGCTCACCCCGATTTTCAAACTTTGTCAATGGCCGCGATAAAGGTCTTGGAGAATATCCACCATCGATCTGGGTGTTTCTTAAAGCTTGCTCAGTGGATAAAACATGGAGCATATGCTCTGCATATTCTTGCCAGTCAGTAGCACAGTGAATAAATCCTCCGGGTCTAATTTTTTGTACGAGTAATTGAATAAATGCTGTCTGGATTAAACGTCTTTTATGGTGACGCTTTTTATGCCATGGGTCTGGAAAAAAAATCTGCACTCCCGCAAGTGAATTATCGAGTAATTGGGTATGAAATACTTCTACAGCATCATTAGCTACAATACGCACATTGGATAATTGATGCTCATGTAAATCAGCGGCCAGACTCCCTACACCCGCAAGATGTACTTCTATTCCAATATAGTTAAGTTCAGGATTAGTCTTTGCCATAGTTAACAACGAAGCCCCCATTCCAAATCCTATTTCAACTATAGTATCAGCTGATCGTGTAAATTCTTTATTCAAATCCCAAGGACCTCCACTTACCGTGAGCTCATAATCCTTTAACCAAAGCTCCAAACCTTGGCGTTGTCTATTACTTACTCGCCCAGCTCGTAACACATAACTTTTTATCTGACGCAGCATCTTCACATCCAATTTATCTAAAGTCAGGAATTATATGTTCTTACAAAAATCTTGCAACTAATGCGTTTTTTTGATATAAAACCGCTCTTGTATTTCACATCCGGCTATTTGCCCAGAATTTTACAAAGACAAGCACATTAAAACCTATTTTGGAGTAACATAATGTCTAGAGTATGTCAGGTAACTGGCAAGCGACCCATGACTGGCCACAAAGTGTCGCACGCTAACAATAAAACTAAAAGACGCTTTCTGCCTAATATTCAAAACCATAGTTTTTGGGTTGAAGAAGAAAAACGATTTGTCACATTAAAACTTAGTACCAAAGGTATGCGTATTATAGACAAATTAGGTATAAAAGCAGTTCTGGATAAACTCAGAGCTAAAGGCGAAAAAATATAATTTAGGGGGATAAGCCATGGCAGCTGTCACTATTAAAGTGAAAATGGAGTCCACAGCAGGAACTGGATACTACAAAACTACAACGAAGAATCCGCGAAACCATCCTGAAAAAATGGAACTCATGATGTATGATCCAAAAGTACGTAAGCATGTACTCTTCAAAGAGAAAAAAGTAAAATAAATATCCAAGCCCCGATAAGGGGCTTTTTTATTACTCGAGTTTTATTCTAAATAACCCGGTGAAATACTGGATAATCCTTACGAATCGTTTAAACTGATAGTAAATAGCAATGAAAGAAAACAAAGAGGATTTGCATGAAACCATCATTGCAACTAAGTATTGGCCAGCATTTAACTCTAACTCCACAGCTACAACAAGCGATAAGAATTTTGCAATTATCAACTATTGATTTACAACAAGAAATTCAGCTCGTTCTTGAATCAAATCCTTTGCTTGAAGCAACGCCAAATGAAGACAAAGAAGGACTTGAAATCGATGAAACAAGACAACAAGATAATGAGCAAAATGATTTTCAATGGTCTGAATTATATCAAAGCACCGATAAACGAACATCATTTGATGAAAATGATTATAATTTTGACAACTTGCATTGTACAACGACTAACTTAAAAGATCATTTAAAATGGCAGCTTAACCTTTCTCCTATGAGTGATATAGATAGGGCTATAGCTACTGCCATTATCGATGCAATTAACAGCGATGGATTCCTAAGTGTGGACATTGCTGAGTTACACGCAAGTCTTACAAGCGAAGAGCACCCCCTTGATTTAGATGAAATAGAAGCCGTACGTCATCGTCTTCAATTATTTGATCCTGTAGGATGTGCTTGCATTAATTTAGCTGAAACATTGCTCATACAACTGGATCAATTTCCTCAAGATACAGAACATTTAGCCTTGGCTAAAAAGATAATTACTAAAGACATTGAGTTACTTGGCCAACATAATTACAGACAATTGATGAAAAATCATCAGATTACTGAAAAAGCAATTGACTCGGTATTAAAAATTATCCAAAAATTAAACCCTAAACCAGGGAATTTAATTCATGAAGACATTACTGAATATATTATTCCCGATTTAACGGTTAAAAAAATCAATAACCAATGGAAAGTTCAATTAAATCAAAATGTGCTTCCTCACTTAAGCATTAACAATCAATATGCATCACTTATTCAACGAGCAGACAATAGTGCAGACAATCAATTTCTAAAAAATAACCTGCAAGAAGCACGATGGTTTTTAAAAAGCATTCAAAGTCGACAAGAAACACTACTCAAAGTAGCTACCTGTATTATGGAATATCAGCAAGGATTCCTAGAATATGGAGAAGAGGCAATGAAACCATTAATTCTTAATGATGTTGCTTTAACTCTAGAAATGCATGAATCAACTGTATCGCGTGTTACTACGCAAAAATTCATTCATACTCCTAGGGGTGTATTTGAACTTAAATATTTTTTCTCTAGTCATATTAGTACAAATGTTGGCGATGAATGTTCTTCTACGGCAATACGTGCCGTGATTAAAAAATTAATTGCCGCCGAGAATAGAAAAAAACCATTAAGTGACAGTAAAATTACCCTATTACTGGAAAAACAAGGGATTCAAGTAGCAAGACGAACTGTAGCAAAATATCGTGAAGCAATGGGAATTGCTCCATCTAATGAAAGAAAAATAATTGATAACTAACGTGAGTTTGACATAAAAGGAATGGAAATTCCTATTATGTCGCTAAACAAGCGTTGTCTCGTAAAGCTTACCCCTACGCGAAAGTGGGGTGCGTAGCACGAGAGCCAGTTTTAAATAAAAGCAATTCGATATAAAAAATTATATTGTTTTTATATCGAACTCATATTAATTATTAGAAATCATGGCTTTTCATGATTTCTAAAGCAACTAGGAGATTTTTATGCAAATTAACATCACAGGACATCATATGGATGTTACTCCTGCCATCAGAGCATTTACTGAAGAGAAATTCGATAAGCTAGAGCGTCACTTTGATCAAATCACTTCCATTAATGTAGTTTTTGGTATAGAGAAATTAAGACAAATTGCTGAAGCAACTGTTTATATAGCCAAAGGGGAGCTACATGCAAGTTCAGAATCTGATGATTTATACACCGCAATTGATACATTGATTGATAAATTAGATCGGCAACTACTCAAACATAAAGAAAAAATCCGTAATCATCATGAGTAAGTTATAACCTCTTGCATTAACCAGCATATTTTGCTTGAGTGCAAGGCGCAAGATGGAGTTTGCAAGCAGCCATCAAGTAAACGATGGGTTAGACAAGAGTAATGAGTAACCGGGTAAGGAACGTCCTATCCCGGTACTCGCAAATCCTTCATTGAAGCTGTGTTTTCATCCCCATCAGACTACACTTATTTTACACTTCATGATACATTGTATGCGCTATGATAAAAACTAAGATTAAAATAATTAATAAATTGGGCTTACATGCAAGGGCTTCAGCAAAATTTGTCTCAACTGCTGCAAGATTTCAAAGCCAGATTGATGTAACCTGTAATTCGCAAACCGTTAATGGAAAAAGCATTATGGGTGTAATGATGCTCGCCGCAAATCAAGGAACTGAAATTATTATAGAAATAAATGGTCCTGATGAAATTCAAATGAATGAAGCTTTAACTCACTTAATCAATAATTTTTTTGGTGAAGGCGAGTAGTAATCATTATTTAATCGCCAAGACCACTCACTATATTCCTCGAAAGAACCTTATTTAGGCTAAAAATAGTAAAGGTCTGCTCTTATAAATTTTCGTTGATATTTATAAGAGCAGACCTTTTACACTGATTTAACTTTTATGATTGTTCAACTATTTTTGAGCGATTTTATTTTCAACCTAACTTTTTACCAAGATTCAAGCATATCTTTTGAATAAATACCTCCGCAGTAGAGCTATTTTTCCATATTCCTTCTTTGCTTTCTCACTTTCTGTAAAACAATTAAAGTCATAATTAATCCAGAAATAGCATAAATAGTAAATCCGACAAATAAAACTAATGAAGGATCAGCAGCAATAGCAACAAATAAAATGATCATTACTAATACATACAGAAATGGAACTTTCCCCTTAAAATCTACTTCCTTAAAACTATAATAACGAATATTAGAAACCATTAATGTAGACGTAATTAACGATAAAATCGCAGTTAATAACGCAACAAAAATGTTTTGCCACTCATGTTGATAGCATAACCATGCAAAAGAAGCGATTACTGCTGCAGAAGGCGGACAAGGCAGTCCTTGAAAATATTTTTTATCTGCTGTTTCGAGCTGGGTATTAAAACGAGCCAAACGTAAAGCAACTGCTGCTGTATAAACAAATGCAACTAGCCACCCCACTTTTCCTAAGTGACTTAAAATCAAATTATATGCTAAAAGTGAAGGAGCCACCCCAAATGTGACCATATCGGATAAACTATCATATTGGGCACCAAATGCGGTCTGCGTATGAGTTAAACGTGCAATTCTTCCATCTAATCCATCTGCAATCATACCGATAAATATTGCAATGATTGATGCTTCAAATTGTCCTTTCATTGATGCAACAAGAGAATAAAATGCGGCAAACAAACTTGCCGTTGTAAACAGATTGGGCAACAAATAAATACCAGAATGACTATCTTTTTCCATTCTTAATAACCTTTAAAAAACCCCTAAATAAAGTATCTTGACATAATAGGGATAAAAATTACTTTTGCAAATTATATTTAACACAAATTTATTTCAACAAAATGAATAAATTTCAATACAGCACTTCCCATATGATGTTATACTTAGCACACTGTATTTAAATTGCATAGTGTCATGGCTGCCGCAGAAAATAAAACAATTATCATCGAAGGAATAACTGATCAGGGAAAAACATTCAGACCCAGTGACTGGGCTGAACGAATGAGTGGCTCATTAGCAAGTTTCAAAAATAGCCGTATTCGCTATTCTCCTTTATTGCGCCCAAGTGTAAATAGTGAAGGCTATCAATGCGTTTTGCTTGACCCTAAACTCAAAGAATCAAGTCCCTTATTATACCAATCAATTCTAGATTTTGCTAAAGCAAATAATCTCAGGATATGTGGAGAAGACTAATTAAGATATAAAGTAACAACCATGACGTATTTTTAAAGTGTCCAACTCACAAAATTATTCACAACATAATTCAGAGCAGCTATCGTATTATCAAAATTCATCGCTAAAATCCCTGCACAGATAAATGCTAAACCTTTTGGCCCATGTCCCGTCCCCGGATGGCTTGAATGTGCTACTAAAACAGAGCCGCGGACAAACCATAATATGCCTATAGTTTGAATGAGAAGCCCCATTGAACTAAATATATTTGAAGGATTATATGAGCTATAAGTTAATATATTCCCTACTCCAAAGGCCGTATTGGCCATTAAGTCCAAAGCAGACGGCAAATAAAGAAGGAGGGCTCCAAATATTAAGTACATCATTGGACCGTACATCTTTTCATGAGAAGACGACTGAGCCCTGTAATCAGCTATTTTTCGGAGTTTGGCAATAGCGGTCATAAAAAATAAAATACCTAGAATATAAGCCCCACCAGTAATTAGATGCTGTACCGGATATAAAGAACGGCTTAAATTGCCTATCATTGTAACAAGGTCTGGAGTGTTCATAATATAATTATATGCCGTTAAAACTTATAATGCATAATTTTTGCTTATATTAACTTCATTTCAAGGTTATAATCTCAAGTTTTATAATAAAGTTTATACTCATTATGCAAATAAATACATTTCCCATCACTTTAGTAGAATCATTTATGATCTCACCTAAAGTAAAACACTTTGTTTTTAATTGTCAGATTTTTCCATATTTTAACTATTCTCCTGGTCAATTTATTACCATTCACTTTGAACATGAAGGTAAAACATTAAAGCGTAGTTATAGTATAGCCAATATCCCAAAACAGGATAATAAAATTGAGATCGCTGCAGGATATTTTGCAAATGGGCCAGGTACTGAATTGCTGTATCATTTAAAACCTGGTGATACTATACAAGTCAGCGGTCCTTACGGCCGGTTAACACTTAAAGAAGGCCACTTTGGGCGTTTTGTCTTGGTAGCCACTAGTACAGGGATTACTCCATACCGATCAATGCTCCAAGATCTTGGAAATCTCATGAACCAATATCCTGAACTACAAGTGGTTATTCTCCAGGGAGTACAACGGCGCGAAGAGATTCTCTATGCTAATGAATTTCGAGATTTTGTTCAAAAACATCCTCAAGCCACATTCAGACCTTACTTAAGTCGCCAACCCCAACATGAATTAATTGAAAATGAATTCAGTGGCTATGTACAACATGCTTTTCCGTCACTAAACCTTAATCCCACAAAAGATATTATTTATTTATGCGGAAATCCAGGTATGATTGACGAGGCTTTTAATTCTTTAAAAGATCAGGGTTTTGCAATGCAACAAATTATTCGTGAAAAATATATATCTAGATAATGATCAGGAGCACATTATGAGTTATGAAGAATTATCCAGCACTATGGAACAAATACTTCAGGCAGGTAAAGGCATTTTAGCTGCCGATGAAAGTAATGCAACTATAGGTAAGCGCTTTTCCTCAATAGGAATTGAAAATACTGAAGAAAACCGCAGAGATTATAGGTTATTACTCGCCACAACACCTGATTTAGAAAACTATATCAATGGTGTTATTTTATTTGAAGAAACCTTTAGCCAAACTGATAAACATGGAACCCCCATTGTTAAATTGTTTGCAGATAAAGGTATCGTTCCTGGAATTAAAGTAGACAAAGGTTTAGTTGATTTAGCCAATACGGAACAGGAAAAAGTAACACAAGGCCTAGATGGCTTAGCAGAGCGTTTACAGCATTTTAAAAAATTAGGAGCAAAATTTGCTAAATGGCGTAATGTTTATTCTATTTCTGAATATACACCCAGTTTAACTGCCGTAAAAACAGGCGCAGAAAATCTGGCGCGTTATGCTGCAGCCTGCCAAGAAGCAGGTATAGTTCCTATTGTTGAGCCTGAAGTACTTATGGATGGAAATCACAGCATAGAGCACTGCGCTGAAGTATGCGAAATTGTGCTCCATGAGTTATTTCATGCCTTATTTATCCATCAAGTTGAACTAGAACATATTATCTTAAAACCAAGTATGGTAACCTGTGGCAAAGAAAATCAACCGTTTAGTGAACCCGATGAAGTTGCTGATTACACGATTGGTGTATTCCGTAATAATGTTCCTGCTGCGGTACCCACAATTAATTTCCTATCTGGTGGTCAAACACCCCAACAAGCTACAGCAAATTTAAATGCAATCAACAGCATTGACCATCAACCTTGGTTGCTTAGTTTTTCCTTTGGCAGGGCTTTGCAAGAGAATTGCCTATCTGCCTGGGCTGGCAAAGATGCCAATATTACTGCAGCACAAGAAGCCTTACTCAATCGCGCCCGCTTGAACAGCTTAGCTTGTATGGGTGAATATAATAACGGGATGGAATAGTCTTCTAATGGGGTACCTGTTCAGGTATGACAATCAGCCCCACATCAATATATCCAATACTCTCCGCTTCGTGGAGGGTATTTTTTATGTCGAGCTTACATTAAGTTAACGTGAGTGCGGAATTATGAAAATCCTTCTTGAGCACGATCCATTCACGTCCGCTTATCCCGAACTCACGCTAAGTTAAAAAACTATACCAATTCAAAACGTGCATAAAGTGGCAAATGATCAGAAAGCATTCTCCAAGGTTTACCCTGTAAACATGCTACTTCTTGTACTTTCATACCTCGAAAGTACACTCGATCAATACACAAGGCAGGCCTAATTGCAGGAAAAGAGCGTGCATGTTGCCCTTCAACAGAAACAAACGCTTCCTCTATATTTAAATAGTCGGCCAAAGGTTTGGAAATAATAGTGCGCCAATCGTTGAAATCACCAGCCATCAATAAAGGCTCATCTTGAGGAACAACATCTTTAATTCGTTGCATTAAAGTATTACATTGAACGGTACGCTCTGCTTTAAAAAGACCTAAATGCACGCATAATAAATGAATCGTTACATTATCCAGCTTCAATTGCGCATGTAATATTCCTCTTGAGGCCCTACGAATATGTGTAAGATTAATATTCTCAAATCGCTCAAAGGCGTACTTACTTAAAATAGCATTCCCATGATGCCCTGATTGATATACTGCATTTTTCGCATAAACATAATGCGGCCATATGTTTTCAGCTATGTACTCAGATTGTGGGGAAGCAGGCCATGCATTAATTCGTTTTTGTCGTTTTATGTGCTCCCCCTGAACTTCTTGCAAAAAAACAAAATCAGGATTTAAACTCGTTATCGCATCACGCATTTTAGGAAGCAAAAAGCGAATGGCACCCACCCCAAATCCTTTGTGAATATTATAAGTTATTAATGAAATACTACGTTTATCTTGTTGCATGCCTTACCCTATTCAGGTTTCTTTACTTAGCATAATTACTAATCAATATAAAATCATCTTCTTGCCTTATCTTAACTGTTTTAAAATGAAATCTTCAATTCATATGGAAAAACTGTAGCCAATATACTGCAAATCTCTATTCAGGCCATGAATGAATTATAGCTCTACTACTCCTAGTAGAGATATAATAACTACTTAATAAAATATATAAATATTAAATGATATGAACAAACTAAATCTTAAGATTCCAGGCTTTTCTATAGCTTGCAAAACTTGGGGGCATCCTCAAAAACCAACTATCTTAGCACTGCACGGCTGGTTAGATAATGCAAACAGTTTCCTTCCACTAGCCTCATACCTTGAGAATGATTTTTATCTTATTGCAGTTGATTTGCCTGGACACGGTCATTCATCCCATCTACCTAAAGGATGTCATTATCATTTTTTTGACGGGATTTTTATTGTCATTGAAATACTCAATGCCCTAAAAATCGATAAAGTCCATTTATTAGGCCACTCCATGGGGGCTTGTCTGGCCAGTTTGGTTGGAGGGGTTATTCCCGAACGCTTTCTTTCTCTAATACTCATTGAAGGTTTAGGACCGTTTTCGCATCCTGGAGAGACAGCGTGCCAACAATTAAGAGAATATGCCCATTTTCTCACACAAAAAAGCAAAAAATCTAAAGGCTATGCTCATTTAGAGAGTGCTGCGCTGGCTCGTGCCTTTAAAGGATACGTTTCCATAGATATCGCAAAAACTCTGTGTGAGCGGAGTTTAGTAGAAAAACGAGGCAAATATTACTGGCGACATGATCAGCGTTTACTGGCGCGCTCTCCTTTACGCATGACAGAAACGCAAATTCTTTCCTGCTTAAAAGAAATTACTGCAAAAACTTATTTGCTTATAGCAAATCAAGGATTTTCTTTTGACGCTGAAATTACTAAAAATCGCATCAAGACTGTAAGAAACTTAATTCTTAAAAAAATGGATGGGGGACATCATATTCATATGGAACAGCCAGAAGTTGTAAGCCAACTTCTGGCTGATTTTATGATGAATACAAATTAACCACACTTGCTAACATTGATGGCGACAGCTTGTAATGAGCTTTTCACATCATTTAAAGAAAAGCCTAAATCTTTAGCTGCGCTTAGTACACCACAACCACCTTCATCAAAACTTGAATAAGGTGTCCAATAATCCATATTCGCTTTCACCATAACATCAAAAGCCATACGAGTATCCCAATTAGGCTGATTTGCTAATATGTAAAATAAATGGTTGTATACGCCACTTGAATAATGAACGTCTAGGCCACTATAATACTCATCTGCGGTATCTATAGACTCACCGTCACGACTTGGTTTATCCATATAACGCAAAGCATCATAGCCACTACTTTCTTTCATAATTTCACCGCCAATTTGCCAGCTACTCTTACCTACTGAATAATGCTCAGCTGCTTGGGCTGCCATATCAGAAAAAGACTCATTCATTCCGCCAGATTGGCCGTAATATTCAAGACCAGAATGCTGCTCTGTAAATCCATGACTAATTTCATGAGCGCCAACGCCGAGAGAAACCAGAGGATACATCATCCTGTCGCCACAACCAAAAGTCATTTGCTCACCATCCCAATAAGCATTTTCATAACCATCACCATAGTGAACGCGCATGACTAATTGCATTGGAGATCCATTAGAATTAGAAAGAACATCTACGCCATACCAGTCGGTATACATATGTTTGATCACATAACCCGCATATAATGCATCATTTGATGGTGAAAGTGCGCCATTATCTGCACGATACCCAGTGGGGTAGATATCAGAGTCGGTTGTTGAACAGGCAAACGACATCGCCGCTTTGACAGAACTGTATTTGTGTTTCATATCAATCACTTTTACAGATTCATTTTCCATATAACACGTTGCATTCTTGACATCACGAGTTAGGTCCAAATATGGGAAGTCCTTACCAAACTCGTAATACCCCATTTTCTTATTTCCTCCGAAACCAGATCCTTTTACAGATACCCTCTCGGTTTTAATATCATTCCATTGTACAAAAGGCTGCTTAGTTTGAGCATCAATAATTGCTGTTGGACGCTCTGGGACTTTATCCAGATGATTCACATGGATGCTTACCTTATAAGCCCAGTGTGCTTGATTATTCTTATCGATATATACCATAGGAATGACTTTTTCATCGACTACATTTTGATCAGCATATTTAGCTTTAAATTGTTGTAATGCTTGATCTGCATTTTGCACAAAAGAAGCATTTGGTTGACCTAATTCCGTTTGTAACCCCTGATAAACAACACCATTCATCTCAACTGTAGACTGGGTAGTAGCGGCCAATGACTTTGCTGTATTCATGCTATGCATGATTGCGTAACCACCATAAACTGGAAATCCTACATATTTTTGTTGCATACGGACATGAGTTACTTTATTTCGATCAGTATGCTCACTAACGAAGCTCAAGCTATCTTTAGCGACAACAACACCTTGAGTTGATAAAGCAAATTTTTGCTTTACTTCCGAAAAAGATGCGTTTTGTAAAAGTATGGGGTCTGCCGCTTTCGCAGGAGATATCATTCCTAGGGCCAGAGCAACAGCTAATGGAGATAAATAGTAATTATGATGCATTGAAATCAACTCCTTTTTGCAACTTAATTGAAAATATTGAAGCAACTCGTATCTGGTGAATCCAATATATCCTTAAAAACAAGTTATAAAGCTTGAATGAATTCAACAGGGAGTCACACCTACAAATACAACTGAAAATATAAAGCCCATCCAAACTAGCATAATTTTAGAATTTTTGAAATTATTATTTCATACTTGCTGATAATACCAAGCGGCTAGAGCACTTAAGCCTAAAACAAATAATATAATGGATAATGACAGCTGCCCTTGCACCTTAGTAATTGCAATCATGCCGCTCGTTAATGCAGCGGTAAAATCTTGCATACTAACGTATAATGCAGCAACTGTTCCTGCTATTTGAGGAAAAGGATGGAAAACTCCTGCAAAAGCGTTAATGAAAGTAAAGCCTGAACCCATACTAAATAAAGCGATAGGGATCATAATCGTTAACACATGCATTATGCCTAATAATGCAAAGACAAACATCAACAAACCCCCACCAATCATCAGCAACACACCAAGAAACAACATGAAAGATACATCCTTAATCATAATTAATTGGCTGTTTATAATGCCACTAAGGCAAATCGCCCCAGCTATAAAAATTGACAATTGTCCGTATTCTAAAGGGGTTAATCCCAATACATTTTGGAATAAAAACGGAGCGATAGTAATATAGGCAACTAAACCTGAACAAGCAAAACAAGCACAAAGCGTATATCCTAAGAAAACTTTAGACTTTAATAAGCTATGATAAGTCTCATATATAACATTTATTTTTGTTGCATTAGGGTTAAGGTTTTTATTTGTTTCTGGTAAAGCGAATAAAATAAAAATCCAAAATAACAATCCTACGATAAAGATAAATAAAAAATTAGCTCTCCATCCAAAATGTTGCTGAATAAATCCACCCCATATTGGAGAAGCAACCAATAATAATGTGCTTAATACACCAACATAGGAACTGATTTTTGACAAATATCGATCTGTAAAAAGATCTCTCATTAAAGAGCGCCCTACTGAACTACAAGAACCAATACCAAATCCTTGTAAAAAGCGCCCAAAAATTAAAATCATAACTGATGGTGCAAAAAAACAACACAAACTACCTAAAATACTTATACCTATTCCATAAATAAGAGGAAGCCTACGACCAATTTTATCAGATAAGGGTCCAAAAAATAGATGAGAACTTCCCAGCCCAAACAGAAAAAGAAAAAGCGTGTATTGAATTGATGATTCGGAGCTATGAAAATCTTTAGTAATTGCAGGTAATGATGGAACATATTGATCTATGGAGATTTGCACCAAGATCATCATCATAAAAATGACAAAATAAATTTCTGGCTGTACTTTAGGCGCGTCTAACCGCTGCTTGAATATTTCCTGCATTTAAAAGTCCTTTGAATTTCTTCCTTTTTTAAACCTAGACAGTTAAGTCCACAGTGAGCTCGGCAAGAAGCACCCAACAGGCTGAATTTTTTTGAAATCAGTAGCCTCACTACAGTATATAAAAAACCTAAAACAATCCGCTGTCGTCATGCCCTTACCAGGATAAGCTCGACTCTTTTTCAGGGTTAAAGGCATTAAAAAAACACAGCTTTATTTCAATAGAGTCTAGGTTAATGCCTTAAAGCAATCAACTTTTTCCATATAATTTATGATCTAAAATATAAAAATAGCAGAGAACATGTAGATATCCTCGGAGATATATAGACAACATTACAGAGATCAGGCAAAATCTGCCAAAATTATCGATACAGACTAAAACATGAAAAAAATTCTGGTGTTACATGGACCAAATTTAAATCTCTTGGGAACACGAGAGCCCTCGATTTATGGAGGTACGACGCTAGAATATATCAATACTCGTTTAGCTAAAGAAGCAACAGAAGCAGGATTTGCTCTGCAATGTTACCAAAGTAATTCTGAGGCAGATTTAATTCAATCGATCCACCAAGCAAGTACTAATGAAATCGATTATATAATTTTTAATCCTGCAGGATTTACTCATACCAGTATAGCCTTAAGAGATGCGTTGAGTGCTGTTGCAATTCCGTTTATTGAAGTACATATCAGTAATATTTATTCCCGCGAAACTTTTCGTCACCACTCTTATTTTTCTGATATAGCCATAGGCATTATTAGCGGCTTAGGTGTACAAGGGTATTCGTTAGCATTAACCTCAATTATTGAAAGAGAAACAAATAATGGACATTCGTAAAATCAGAAAATTAATCGAATTGCTGGAAGAAACTGGCATTTCAGAAATTGAAATTAAAGAAGGTGAGGAATCACTTAGATTAAGTCGTCACAGCAGTGTTCCTGTTGTAGAGCATCCTCAAGTTCATTACGTATCACCTCCTGTACCACAAGCAGCGTCACTTTCTGCTGGATCTACGTCTAATTCTACCGTAGGAAGCACACACCAAGAAAGCAAGCCGGCAGCACCCACTACTTCTGGTCATCAAATTCATTCACCCATGGTAGGGACAATGTATACATCACCCTCGCCAGAAAGTCCTCCTTTTGTCAGCCTTGGCCAAACAGTCAAGGCAGGTGATGTTTTATGTATCGTTGAAGCAATGAAAATGTTTAATGAAATTGAAGCAGACCGCGCCGGTAAAGTCGTAGAAATATTAGTCGGTAATGGAGAGCCTGTAGAATACGATCAGGTTCTATTTATTATAGAATGAGGGTGCATCCATGCTCAGTAAAATTGTTATTGCCAACAGAGGTGAAATCGCCCTTCGCATCTTACGTGCATGTAAAGAGCTTGGTATTCAGACTGTAGCCGTACATTCAAACGTAGATAAAGATTTATTACATGTTCGTCTCGCTGATGAAACGGTTTGCATAGGACCTGCTCCAGCACAAAAAAGCTATCTGAATATTCCAGCTATTATTTCTGCTGCTGAAATTACTGACGCTGTAGCCATTCACCCTGGTTATGGTTTCCTTTCAGAAAACGCTGATTTCGCGGACATAGTAGAAAAAAGTGGATTTCGATTCATTGGCCCAAGAGGTGAAACAATTCGCCTCATGGGAGATAAAGTCTCTGCGATTAAGGCCATGAAAGCCGCAGGAGTTCCTTGTGTTCCTGGATCAGATGGTCCTTTAACTGATGACGATCATAAAAATTTAGAAATAGGTCAAAAAATTGGCTATCCTGTTATTATTAAAGCAGCAGGAGGTGGCGGGGGGCGTGGTATGCGCGTTGTACATAGTGAATCACATCTTCTCAACGCGATTGCACTAACACGTAGTGAAGCTAAAGCCGCATTTAATAATCCTGTCGTTTATATGGAAAAATTTCTGGAAAATCCTCGCCATGTTGAATTCCAAGTGTTAGGAGACGGTAAGGGTAACGCAATTCATCTTGGTGAACGTGACTGTTCCATGCAAAGACGCCATCAAAAAGTAGTAGAAGAAGCACCTGCGCCAGGGATTAGCCTTGAGCTTAGAGATAAAATTGGTGCTTCTGTAGTCAAAGCGTGCCAAGATTTAAAATATCGTGGTGCAGGTACTTTTGAGTTCTTATATCAGGATGGCTGTTTTTATTTTATCGAAATGAATACTCGAATTCAGGTTGAGCATCCAGTAACTGAAATGATTACAGGAATTGATTTGATTAAAGAACAAATCAAAATTGCAAGTGATCAACCTTTTACATTGACGCAAGAAAATATTCAATTACGCGGCCATGCAATTGAATGTAGAATTAATGCAGAAGATGCTAAAACATTTATGCCTTCGCCAGGAACAATAAAATTATTACATCAACCAGGTGGTCCAGGTATTCGTTTTGACTCTCATATTTACAGTAGTTATACGGTGCCCCCTAATTATGACTCTATGATTGGTAAACTCATTAGTTATGGAAACACTCGTGCTGAGGCACTTGCAAGAATGCGTAATGCGCTGGATGAAATTATCATTGATGGTATAAAAACGAATATCGAATTGCATCAACGCATCTTTCATGATCAATCTTTTATTGCAGGTGGCACAAATATTCACTATCTGGAAAAAATGCTTAAGGGCTAACTACTATGTGGTTTCAATTAAAAATAGAACATTGTTCTAGCCAAGAAATTGAACAACTGAGTGATCAGTTAGAAGATTTTGGCGCACTATCCATTATGCTTACTGATAAAAATGACAACCCTGTTCTGGAGCCAGAACCAGGAACTACCCCTTTATGGCCCGAAGTTATTATTCATGCCCTATTTGCAGAAATATTTCAAGCTCAATATACTCGCGATCAGTTGACCCAAGCTTATCCTGCATTAGCATGTACTTTAGAAATTTTGGAGGATAGAGATTGGGAAAGAGCGTGGATGGATGATTTTAAACCACAGCGTTATGGACAACGTTTATGGATTTGCCCTACTTGGTCAACTCCACCAGAACCCAATGCAGTGAATTTAATGCTCGACCCAGGCTTAGCTTTTGGTACAGGAACCCATCCTACTACAGCATTATGTTTAACCTGGCTTGAGCAAGCAAATTTAAGCAATAAATCTATTATTGATTATGGTTGTGGCTCAGGAATTCTTTCTTTGGCTGCATTAAAATTAGGAGCAAAAGAAGTATATGCGGTGGATATTGATCCGCAAGCTTTGCAAGCTACCACGAATAATGCCTTAACGAACCAATTAGAAGAGAATCAATTACTAGTAAGTTTGCCTGATGCATTACAATATCCAGTAGATTTGATCATAGCCAATATTTTGCTAGCACCGCTACTCACCTTGAAAGAACGTTTTCATCATCTTTTAAAGAGCGAAGGGATGCTTATTGTATCAGGAATACTTGAAGAACAAGTATCTGAAATCATAAAGACCTATGATTCAATGTTTACTCTTTTACATCAAGAAAAGCTTAATGGATGGTCATTATTGGCTTTTGTACGAAAGTAATATTTTAACGCAGTACTAGGTTCTGTTTCCATTTTGCTAGCCCATTTAGGCTGGGATAGTAGAAATGGAAACAGCCCCTCCAAGTAAAAGGTGGCTACCAATGATCGCAGAACAAAAATTTTCTACTTTTAAACCTAAAAGAGCTTTGCTTAGTGTTTCTGATAAAAGAGGAATAGTTGAACTTGGCAAAGTCCTCCATCAACATGGAGTAGAACTTATTGCAACAGGTAATACTTCTGCCTTACTTAAAGAACACCAATTGCCAGTTACTGATGTCAGTGAATGCACAGGTTTTCCAGAAATGCTTGACGGTCGAGTTAAAACATTACACCCTGCAATACATGCAGGATTGCTTGCTCGCAAAAATAAGGATGAGAAAACATTACAAGAACACTCCATTAAACCTATTGATTTACTCATTATTAATTTATATCCATTTGAGCAAACCATTAGTCGCCCTGATTGTAATTTTAATGCTGCAATTGAAAATATTGATATTGGTGGCCCAGCAATGATTCGCTCTGCAGCAAAAAATCATGCGCACACTTTTGTCGTAGTAAAGCCAGAAGACTATGCGGAGCTTATTGATTATATACATTCTAAGAAAGTACCTATGGACTGGGGATTTACCTTAGCTAAAAAAGCTTTTGCACATACAGCAGCTTATGATGCAGCAATCGCTAATTATCTAACTACTTTAGATGAACAATATACTCCCTCTGGATTCCCGGAAGTACTTACCTGCCAATTCAATAAAATTACTGATCTACGTTATGGAGAAAATCCACATCAACAAGCTGTTTTTTATGGGGATAAAAATGCTACATCTGGCTCTCTAGGAGGAGCTCAATTAATTCAAGGCAAGCAACTATCCTACAATAATATTTTGGATGCCGATGCTGCTTTGGATTGTGTTAAATCATTTGCTCATGATAAACCAGTTTGTGCCATTATAAAACATGCCAATCCTTGTGGGGTTGCGTTAAGTGATACTCTTCTTAATGCATATCTTAAAGCGTACCAATGTGATCCAGCATCAGCTTATGGCGGCATTATTGCGTTTAACCAAACAATAGATGGCGGCACAGCAAAAACAATCCTAGAAAAACAATTTGTAGAAGTCATTATTGCTCCAGAGATAAGTGATGAAGCAAAAAAAATGCTTGCCAACAAAGAAAATATTCGTGTCTTAGTAACAGGAGTATGGCAACCAGATAACGCTTTTAGTTTAAATATGAAGAAAGTAGATGGTGGCTTACTGGTGCAAGAACATGACTCTCTTGCTTTAGGAAGTTATGAATTAAAAACCGTAACGCAAAAAAAACCATCCGACCAACAAATGAATGATTTAATGTTTGCGTGGCTTGCAGCAAAACATGTGAAATCTAATGCGATTGTTTATGCCAAAGATGCTGCAACTATAGGCTTAGGAGGCGGTCAAACGAGTCGAGTAATGAGTGCTCGTATTGGTCTTTGGCAAGCAACCCAAATGGGATTTGATACTCATGGCGCAGTAATGGCCTCCGATGCATTCATTCCTTTTCCCGATACGGTTGAAATCGCTGCAAAAGCTGGTATCTCTGCTATTATTCAACCAGGAGGTTCAATCAGAGATACACAGGTGATTGCTTGTGCTGAAGAACATGGGGTCATTATGGTATTTACTGGAGTTCGTCATTTTAAACATTGATGCATCAAATAAGATTGTTATGAACTACTCTATAGGTTGTTAAAACATTTTACCTATGGCTCAAAAGACGCATGAACTTTTTTGGAGCATGCGCACAATCAAAAGTGCGTGTAATGGAGTTATAAATGGTTAAAACCCTTGTAATTACTGGCATCAGTCGAGGAATAGGATTAGAAACAGCTCGAATTTTTTTAGCACATGACTGGCATGTCATCGGAACTTCGACACATGGCACAATCCCTTTAAAAAATAAAAACTTAAAAAGTTACAGTCTTGATTTAAAGAGCTCGCAACAAATTAATCTTTTTGCAGAAAAATTACCGAAAATTGATGTGTTAATTAATAATGCAGCCGTACTTCTGGAGAATTGGAATCAAGAAAAAATCAATATGGAGCAATTAAAAGACACATTTGCTGTGAATGTATTTGGGACTATTGAATTAACCGAAAAATGCCTTTGTAAGTTAAATACCGATGCGCAAATCATTAATATATCATCGGGATGGGGGACATTTAGCTCAAATGATTCTGCTTATCAACCACACTACAAAATGTCAAAATCATGCTTAAATATGTACACACTACTTTTGACAAAAAGATTGCCCAAAAACACTATTTCTAGTTTTGATCCAGGCTGGGTCAGAACTGATATGGGAAAAAGCAATGCACCAAAATTACCATCAGAAGCAGCGCAAGAAATTTATAATTTAGTCAATAAGAAAAAGAAAAGCGGCTATTTTTGGCACGAAGGAGCAATTAGAGATTGGTAATTTATAGCTTATAGAGTACAAATGATATAAACATTAGAAATTCAATCCCTTTCTTTAGAGAAGATTTTTAGATCTCAAATGTTATACTCTTGATCAGTAAGAAGAAACAAACCAAAATAGACACAAAAACATTTGTCCTTAGGAGTTAGGATGATCCACGACACGGAACTTAGTGAGTTACTTAAAGCAATAGCTGAAAAAAGTTTGCAAATTATTTCAGATATACAAAAAACTCCCTTGCAGCTCTCTATTATCATCAATCAATACATTGAACTAACAGAACACTTTCAAAGTGTGATGACTATTCTTTTAAAAAATCCAGAAAAAATCTGGGCAATGCAGCTTGCATATTGGCAAGATGCTTTCAATTTAGCACAAATCCAATTAGAGCATTGGTTAGAAGGAAAACCTGTGCCTATTGAGGATCCCCGCTTTAGAGAAGAAGACTGGTTGAACAATCCATTTTTCAACATAATGATCCAGCATTATCTTTTAGCCAGTCAGCACATGAATAATTTATTTGAAACAGCGGAATACCCCGATAAAAATACAGCAAAGCGCCTGCAATTTTTTACCAAACAATATTTAGATGCTTTATCTCCGGCAAACTTTATCCACACTAATCCACAGATTATGGATGAAACACTCAAAAGCCGTGGTAAAAATTTATTACGTGGATTACATAACTTACTTTCAGATCTGGAGGTAGGCTCCTCTCGCTTAATGATTAAAATGACCGATATGGAGGCTTTTAAGCTAGGTGAAAATCTAGCGATAACCCCAGGAAAAGTTATTTTTCGCAATAACATGATAGAACTGATTCAATACACACCCCAATCCACTAAAGTCAAATCAATACCCCTGCTCATCATCCCTCCCTGGATTAACAAGTATTACATTCTTGATTTAAGCCCCCACAATTCTCTAGTGCGTTGGTTAGTAAAACAAGGAATTACCGTATTTATGATTTCCTGGGTTAATCCAGACGCAAGCTTTTCTCATAAAAGCTTATACGATTATTTAAATGAGGGTCCAATAACAGCAATTAAGATCATCCAACAACAGATGCATGTTAATCAAGTCAATGCTATGGGGTTTTGTATTGGCGGAACACTTCTTTCCATGCTTCTTGCTTACAATAAAGCATGCCAAGATAACTCGATTCACAGCGCAACTTTTTTAGCATCGATGATTGATTTCAGTGATCCTGGTGACATTTCAGTATTTATTGATGAGCAACAAATTGCAAAACTGGAAGACGAGATGAAATCCAAAGGCTATCTTGCTGGAAAATTTATGGCATCAAGCTTTAATTCACTTCGTGCTAATGATTTAATTTGGTCATTTTTTATTAAAAATTATTTACGTGGCAAAAATCCAGTTCCTTTCGATATATTGTATTGGAATTCAGATTCTACGAATATGCCCGCAACGATGCATTCACAATACTTGAGATGGATGTACTTGCATAATAATTTGTCAAAACCTGGTAAAATACATCTTAACCATACACCAATTGATGTCACTCTTATTGAGATACCTACTTTTTTTCTCTCAACAGAAAAAGATCATATCGCGCCCTGGAAAACTACCTATATAGGTTTTCAACTAATGAAGGGGCCCAAGCGTTTTGTTCTAGGGGGATCAGGACATATAGCAGGAATTGTTAATGCACCTGAAGCAAAAAAATACAGCTATAAAGTGAATAATCACGCTCCTTCCAATGCGGAAAAATGGTTGGAGCAAGCAACAGAACACTCTGGCTCTTGGTGGCCTGAATGGTTAAAATGGCTAAAATCACATTCAGGAAAACTCATACCCGCTCCAGAATTTGCACAATTACCATTAACACCATTAATGGATGCGCCAGGAAGCTATGTTTTGAAAAAATAAGGTAACAGATTAAATTAAATTTCACTGTGAACAAAACCGTGACCATCTGAGAAATAAGTTTGTTACTTTTTAGACCCTTCCGCTTTTGCGGCAGGTGACGTGTCATTTTAACAACCCTGAGCCCATTAA
>NZ_LNYU01000091.1:225849-394077 GCF_001468135.1 Legionella santicrucis
TGTAGCAAGGTCAACCAGCTATCATGTTCATTATAAATACAAAATATTTGGATTTTTTGCATCTTGGAAGATAAACAAAAAGCAAAAGATATTTTTGATAATATGCTCCTGAATGGAAATGAAAGGATCTCAAAATCAGATCGTTCTATCAAACGATAGATAACTCGAAACAGAAATTGTTTCTTAGTGAAAATGCAAAAAAGAATATTTTAAGCTATATATTTGAAAATTTTAAGCATCAGCCAAAGCAGTATGAAATGGCAATGTCCCTATTAAAGCAAGGAATTGACCCAAATATAAAAAATTCGCAGCAAGAATCTTGCTTGGATTTATTATGCATCAAAGAAGGTTGGGCAATGGAGGGATGCTATCCCAACGAGCGGACGATAGATTTACTCAAACTCATGATAGAGAAAGGAGCAATAGTCAATAATCAATCCAGATATGGATATACTTGCTTAATTGACCTTTGCAGAACAGGCAAAACACCACTGGGCTTAATAGATTTTATGTTGAAAAACGGATTTAATCTAAACACCCAAGATAACCTGGGGCGGAGTGCACTGGAGTATGCTTTAGTAACATTTCAAGAAAGCAACATGAAACTGGGACTTTTTCTTATATTGAAAGGTGCAGATATTATGGGGATTAATTTGATGAGTACTTCACTTGCACAAACCAACCTACGATTATTACTGCTAGAAATGCAAGCGATGAAAACAAACGAAGAAAAAGAACATGTGCTCCATTTCATCATCAATGAAATTAAAGAAAATTTTAACTTTGAATGCGTGCCCGATAATAAGAAAAAGGAAGTGCTGACATGGATGCTCATCTGGAATCAGAAGAAGAAAGAAAATCGCATTACCACGCCTCCTAGACCGCTAGCGCTATCGATAGCAAATCAGATAGCTGATATTGATGTGGGAAAGATGTTGATGTCATTATCGGAAGAACAAGTAGGTAACATTATTAGCAAGGCATTGGATCGCTATCAACGACCCACTTTGATAAGAAAAAATATTTAGTAAATTATTACCTCTCTCGCCCCAGGCTTTTTATGGGGAGAGGACAAAGCATACGATATTACTTAATTAATAACAGAACTTTTGGTAAGTCTTTTACTGATCTCATTTAAGCAACGTCCCTGAGCCTATATTCCACAGAATCTAGGAGCACTGCGCTAAAACACTAGGCCTCTCGGACAAGCCATAGGTATTCAGGGAGGTGATCAAAGACAGTGCGAAAGCAGGGGCTATTGCAGATATGCTATGAGCTGAAGTATTAGCAAGTTTATTGCTTTTTAAATGATTTCTTCTTCCAACTTTTTTTCAATTGTTATGTAATCTATTTTTCCTGAAGGCAAAACAGGGATCTTGCTTCCTGGAAAAATCTGTTGCGGAATTAACAACTCAGAATAGCTTAATTCTTTAATTTTTCTGATAAAAGCAGTTTTATCTGCTTTCTCTGCTTCGCTAAATAATAAAATCTGTTCCCCTTTTCTTTGAGACTTTTTACTTACCGCTGCATGCAATAATTCGGGCCAAATTGATGCAGCAACACTTTCGACTGCAGTAAGGGAAATCATTTCACCAGCAATTTTAGCAAAACGTTTCGCTCTACCAGCTATTGTAATAAACCGTTCTTCATCCATAGTTACAATATCACCAGTGTCATGCCAACCACTTTCTGAAATAAGAATTACTCCTGGCGTCTCTGAAGAAAGGTAACCCATCATAATATTGGGGCCACGTACTATTAATCGCCCTCCTTGAGCAATTCCATCTACCGACTGAATTTTACTTTCCATAGATGGGAGTAACATCCCTACGCTGTCAGGCTTAGAAGCTAAAGGACAATTCATAGAAATCACTGGCGCGGCTTCTGTTGCACCATATCCTTCATAAATTTTTACCCCAAAAGTATCTATCCAATGATGCATTGTCTCTGGTTTAACTTTCTCAGCCCCCGCAAAAATATAACGCACACTATTAAAATCATGTCTTTCTGCTGCTCGAGAATAACCTGTTAAAAAAGTATCCGTACTTAACATAATGGTAGCCCCAGTTTGATAAACTAATCCTGGAATTATTTTATAATGCAAAGGTGACGGGTAAAAAAAGCAGCTAATTCCTTGTATTAATGGAAGAATAGCGCCTGCAGTCAGACCAAAACAATGAAAAATAGGCAAACCGTCAAAGAATTTATCTCTATAAGAAAAATCAACTCTTGATGTTAGCTGACAGCAATTAGCCAATAAATTAGCATGAGATAAAACTACTCCCTTAGAAACCCCCTCCGAACCCGAGGTAAATAAAATCACACCAGGTTCCGCTGGTGAAACTGTTTTACCAATTAATTGATAAGCCCAGGAAGGAAATTTACCCTTAAGTAACCCTGAAAGTTTGTGACTTAGTTTAATAGAGGATTTAAAATCCTCTAGAAAATAAATAATTATTCCTTCTTTCTGTAAGTTTTCTACTAAATCCTCTAGCTTTGCTGTAGCAATGAATTGTCTTGCCGTATAGATCGTTCTTATTTGTGCGACCTTACACGTAGACAATAAATTATAAAAACCTAAACTAAAGTTAAGCATGGCAGGAATACGTCGATATGCGTGTAGCGCAAAAAAAGTGACCATACCTGCTATTGTCGTAGGCAACATTATCCCTACATGCTCTCCTACTTGTGTCTGATTTTTAATCTGCCTCCCCAAAATAAAGCAACGAGACAGAAATTGCTTAAATGTTATGGGTGCACGATTAGCATCCTCAATTTTTGCTCCATTCTTAGCGCCTAATGCTACCCCATGAATTAGTGCTTTGAATAAAGGCATTGGCTGGAAACTATTTGCAAATGTGAGCTCACTAATCAAACGAAATAAACGAATACTCATTGTATTTCTATCAATAGAATTATGCTTCTCTTCTACATAGGATAAGGAAGGCAACACATGCAAAATAATTTTAGGGAACAAACGTATAAGATGTTTGTCCTTACTCAGAGAAAAAATACTATATTGGGCTCCATCAATGCGAATCGGAATAACTGATGCACCTGCTTTTTGCAATACCAGGCCAGGACTATCAAAAACCTTTAAGCTCTCTTCGTCCGATTCAACTCCCTGTGGGAAAATAACACAACGCTTTCCTTCCCGTATTGCTTTTATTAAAGCTCTAGCGGCAAAAGCATTTGTTGCATCAATTGCAATGATGTCTGCAAAAAGATGCATCAGGTTCCACCAAAATTTACTTGAAGTACATGGCGATAAAGCAACAGTTAAACGTTCCGGTAAAAAAACAGCGAGTAAAAGCAAATCAATTTTTGAAGTTCTATTGGCAATAATAACTGAGTTAGATTCAGGTTGATAATTTCCTCGCAATTCCACTTTAAACCAATAGGCTAAAATTGCTCTTATCCAATGACGGACTCGTTGTTGTTGCCTTTCCTTCCACGTAACATGTTCCATGTTTTTATTTCTCATGTAAAAATTCGTTTCTGGTTATCCCTAACCCATTATTTTTTCAAAATTGCGACGCATATAATGAAAATTGATGTTATATCATCAAATTTTTAAATTCTAGATTGTGCTTCCAACACTCAAAGAAGAGGTTAATTGATTAAGAAAAGGATGATCAGTTGCAAAAGTCATATCATCCAAAGAACAAGCTGAACGAATCCCCTGTAAAGAATTAACCAGAAAAACCACATCAGCCTCTATTAACATTGATTTTGTCAAAGAGACCTCAATACAATCAATATTGAGTTGTTTGGATAGTTTGAAAATTCTTGCACGAGTAATACCAGGAAGTACCCCATCTGTTACGGGAGGCGTCAGCAAACATTGTTTCTGAATTATAAATAAATTAGCGCATGTAGTCTCAGTAACATGGTGCTGCAAATTAAAAAACAAAGCATCATCTGCACCTAAAGCAATTGCGTGACGACGAGCAAGTATCGCCTCTAGATAATTGACTGATTTCACTTGAAATACAGGATTAGCAGCATCTCGTAACCAAGGAACACTAACTAGTCTCAGGGGATGAGTTTCCACAGTATAATTGAAAGTTTGTAGCACCAACTGACTAATTTGTCCACGTACAGCCAATCCTCGGGGCGCTGATCCACCACTTAAAATTGCTTTTATACCTCCATGGTATAAATTATCACTTTTAATTTTATGAAGCAGATGCTCTAACCAATGTTCAAAAGTGAGATCAAATGGCATACCCAGCTTTTGAGCAGATTCACTTAATCGTTGCCAGTGTAAATAAGCAAAACACGGCTTACCACTCTCTACTTTAAGAGTTTCGAATAAGCCCTCACCCAAAAAGATGCGATCATCTGTTGGAAAGGCAAGGTTGTTTTCCCCTCCGTCTGAGAGTACCCGTGTGCGTATCATTGACGTACTTAAAAAAGAATTTGCTTGTTATATTGACTATTTATCTTCAATTGAATTAATAGTCTCCAAAATCATCCAATTCATCACGTAAACGTTTTTCATCTAACATATTTTCCAAACGCCTACGCGCATCCAAACCATGAGGAACCGTTTCCATAACCTCTGCATCTATATCTAAATCATTATCTAAATCGAAATCCTCACCAACCTCTACAACATTATCTTCATCTTCTTCAAACAAATCGCTCATACCCTTCTCTCAATGAACTCTACCGCAAGCTACATTATATCCAAATGTCGGATTATAAAAACTAGGACGGCTATATACCTTATTTTTATATTTTTGCCTAGCCTTTTTAAAAAACTTTAACAACCATTCGATATTTGAGAGTGACAAATTTCTAAGAATATTTCAAGACCTTGAAGTTTTGCCACAAAAAAACGATA
Source organism: Legionella santicrucis (assembly GCF_001468135.1). Taxonomy (GTDB): domain Bacteria; phylum Pseudomonadota; class Gammaproteobacteria; order Legionellales; family Legionellaceae; genus Legionella; species Legionella santicrucis. The sequence goes on from NZ_LNYU01000091.1 coordinate 230,699, forward strand.
ATTTAAAGTAAATTTGATATAAAAATAGCCTAACTTTTCTATCGAACTTATATTAAATAAAACTTAAGAAAAACAATACTCTAATACCTGTATGACAAATTCAGTTAAAAAAGCTTTAAGAGATACGATGAAACAAATACGTTCTAAGCTCACAGCTTCGTATCGTCTTACCGCTTCAAATCAAATCTGCACTCGAATTCGCTCTTTGGAACAGTATCAGGATGCCCAACGAATTGCATTTTATTTTGCAGCTCACGGAGAAATTGATTTAGATGAGTTATGGAAAAGCGCTTCTTTACAAGGTAAGCTCTGTTATTTTCCTGTCATTAATGAAGATAATTTAACCCTGTCTTTTTTACCTGCAACACCCGATACTCCTTTCAAAAAAAATCGCTATGGAATTAATGAACCCGATGTCAATCACGCTTTAGCCATTCCTCTAGAAGAATTAAATTTGGCCTTAGTTCCTATAGTTGCGTTTGATGTCCGCTGCATCCGTATAGGAATGGGCGCAGGCTACTATGACCGTACTTTTAAAAACGATGAGCATTGTCCCTTATTTGGTGTGGCATACCAATTTCAACGGGTCGATTATATTGTGCCTGAACCTTGGGACATTCCACTCAATGCAGTAATTACCCAGCGTGCTATTTATTGGCATGGGGGATAAAGTTAATCTTTAGAGCAAACTGAGTTTTTTAAGTTAAAGCATCTGCATTTATTTCTCCAGTGCGTACACGTACCACTTGTTGTAATTCATATACAAAAATTTTTCCATCACCAATCTTGCCGGTATAAGCAGATTTGCAAATGGCTTCAATTGCAGCCTCTACCATATTATCAGGTAAAGCTAATTCAATTTTAATTTTGGGAAGAAAATCAACAACATATTCTGCTCCACGATATAATTCTGTATGTCCCTTTTGTCTTCCAAATCCGCGAGTTTCAGAAATAGTTATTCCTGGTACCCCAATTTCCATTAACGCTTCATGGACATCATCGAGTTTAAAAGGCTTAATTATTGCCATAATCATTTTCATAATATATTCCGCCGTGATATATCATGTCTCATCAAAAAACATCTATTTTAGGAGAGACAAGGTATTATACTTTTGTTAGACTCATTGCAAAAACCAAGGAGTAATCATGTTCGACCCCAAACAATTTGATGATTTAGCAAAAAAACTCTTTGCTGCACTTCCTTCCAGTCTACAAAATATTGAAAAAGACATTCAACAAAAATTTAAAGAAGTTTTGCAATCTGCATTTGCTCATATGGATCTTATTACCCGCGAAGAATTTGATGTACAAACTAAAGTCCTAGCGCGAACACGAGATAAATTAGAGCAGCTTCAAAAACAAGTTGATATTTTAATGACTCAACTCAATAAAGAAAAAAAATAAGTGCCACTTAAATTAACGCACATGGTTTTACTACGAACTATTCGGGCTGGAACTGGATCTAAATAGATTCTTTATCCAAAGCTCACGTTAAATTACAACGACAACAGGAAATTGTCGTTTGACTTGTCCAACATCTATAGGAAATAAGATGAATCTTGCATTTACTAAAGCCCGTAGCACCATAGGTATGTTAGCACATCCCGTATCGGTAGAAGTCCATTTATCAAACGGGTTGCCTGGCTTTACCATAGTGGGCCTCGCCGAAACTGCCGTAAAAGAAAGTAAGGATAGAGTCCGCTCTGCAATCGTTAATAGCCAATTCGAATTCCCTTGTCGTAAAATTACTGTGAATCTTGGGCCTGCTGATTTACCTAAAACAGGAAGCGGTTTCGATTTACCTATAGCTCTTGGTATTCTTGCCGCTTCCCATCAAATCCCCCAAGATCAATTAAGTAATCATGAGTTCATCGCTGAACTCGCATTAAATGGAGAACTTAGAGGTATTTCTTCTATTATTCCAGCGATCCTTGCGGTGCATAAAGACAAAAATTTACTCATTATTGCCAGCGCCAATGCCCATGAGGCTTCTTTAACCGGATATCAAAATATCTATAGCGCTAATAACTTGCGCGAAATATGCAGCTACCTTTGTCAAAAAACTCCTTTGTCGTCCCTCCCTCCAAAGCCAGAATCTTGCACGATACAGTACGGATTCGATTGGTCTGATATTAAAGGACAGTTGCATGCAAAAAAAGCGATGGAAATCGCTGCTTGTGGTGGACACAATATTCTACTTAGTGGTGCTCCTGGAAGTGGTAAGACGATGTTAGCAAAACGATTTATTACTTTATTACCACAATTATCTGAAACAGAGGCGCTTGAATGTGTAGCTATAAATTCTCTACGGGGTAAGTTGCCTGATTTTCGTGAATGGCGTTCTCCTCCTTTTCGTGCTCCTCATCATACAGCGTCAACCGTATCTTTAGTTGGTGGCGGAAATCCACCTAAACCAGGAGAAATTTCTTTAGCACATCAAGGAGTCTTATTTCTAGATGAATTACCTGAATTCAATCGACAAGTTTTAGAAACCTTGAGACAACCACTAGAGTCAGGTTCAATATGTATTTCCCGAGCTGCAGTTCAAATGGAATTTCCGGCTCAATTTCAGCTCATCGCAGCAATGAATCCTTGCCCATGTGGTCAATGGGGTAATCCTCATGCGAACTGCTTATGTACTCCAGATCGCATTAAACGTTACCATGCCAAGATCTCAGCACCTCTGTTGGATAGAATTGACATACATATTTCTGTACAAGCACTATCCCAGGAAGAATTAGTTGCCTCCAATACTAATCCGTATAAACAAAGTGAATTAATTAGAAATAAAGTAATCAAAACAAGAGCAATTCAACTGCAGCGACAAAATTGCCTTAATGCCTTTTTAAATGCAAGAGAGTGCGAAGAAGTTTGTAGCGTAGGAGTTGAAGAACAACATTTCTTAAGTCAATCTATGATGCGGCTTAAACTGTCTGCACGAGGGTATCATCGTTTACTTAAAGTAGCGCGAACGATAGCAGATATAGATGGCAGCTCCCAGGTATATCTCCATCATTTACAACAAGCCATATCGTTTAAGCATAATTTACATATTAAATGAACTGATAAGCACACAGCTTAGACGTGATTTCTTATCAGAGCTCATCGACGCTGTTGTGTCTTTATCCTGTCACTAAATATAAATCCAGCTTTAAGAGACGCATGACAAAACAAATCGTAGGGATAGACAATCCAAACGCCAAGATTATAATAATTACTGGCATAAAATGATTCTTTGCTACATTCACCTGGATTTCATTATTGCCATAGATTTTTTCTCTTTTTCCTAAAAGATAAATTAATAATAATAATCCGTAAAAATAGCTCGAAAAAAAACCTATCCGCCCCCAAAAATTAGGCATATCTTGAAATTTTACATAATCCATAGGGAAATTAACTAGAAAAAGGCATAAAAACCAAAAAAACATCATTTTGGTATCTTTTTCATTTAAGGCAACAAACCAAGTTAAAATTAGTGGTAAAATTAATAGAGAAAAATAATAAACCCAGCCAAATGGGCTCAAAAACAACATCATTGCCAAAGTAAGGCAAAAAGGCTGATGATTTACTGGATCATGTTCGTTTGGACCAAGTGTTTTTAAGTACCAAATCATTATGATGCAAAAACAAAACAAATAAAGCATCTTGATGAACAATAAATGATTTTCACTTCCAGAATAGTACAATAAACGACAAATAAAACCATAAATCGAAGCATTCCAACCAGAACCATACCAAAAAACCCAAGACATCATCGCGTAATATTGTTTATAAATTGTTACACCATGAACCAACATGGGAATTAACCATGCGATTACTAGAGTAATAATCATCACACCAAACACCTTAAATCGTTCTTGTTTTAAAACATAAAAAAATAGCAATGCAGGAAAAAGTTTCATCGCAATAATCATGCCCCAGAAAATTCCCGCAAGATAATCACGATGATGCAAATAAAAATAATACCCAACCATAATGAAAAAAAATAATACAGTCCCTAATTGCAAAGTAGTAACATTCAACAGGGTGGCAAAAAATGCAAAATAAAGCAGGAATATATTTAAATAATTGTTCTGCAAAAATACCTTAGAAAAAGCATAACGAAAAACAATGACTGCACCGACAAATCCCAAAATTAAAGAAATAACAGACCAAACTAATAAAGCAGTAGAATAACTAAGGTAAGTTAATGGTTTAAAAAGCCACAAAACTATAGGTGGATTTAAATTAGCGGATAATTGATTATTTATCGGTATATAAGAGGCAGTTAAAGCTGTATAGGGGTTTCCTCCTTGTAATAATGCATGGGCTGTTGAATAAAAAGAAGAAAAATCTAATTTTTGATGATGGGTTAAAATAAAATACAGCAATATGCTGTAAATACTTAGTAAGGCTATGCTAAAACATACTTGTTGATAACGATAGCTCATCATCCATATCTTCCTAATTAAAAAATTACATCCTGTGAATGCATATGATTGAACTATGCAGTCAGAGCATCAAAAATCGCCATCCGAACGAACACTCCATTAGTAACCTGTCGCAAAATAAAAGAACTTGCACCATCAGCTACCTCACTGTCTATTTCTATACCTCGATTTATTGGGCCAGGATGCATCACCATTACATCAGGTTTTGCATAATCCAACCGCTCTTTTGTTAACGCGAAATCTCGCCTAAAAGACTCCAAATCCAAATGATCTGACTCCAATAAACGTTCACGCTGTACACGTAAACAAATCACTACATCTGCATCAGTCAAGCCATCACGCAAACTATGCGTCACTCGACCATAATGCAATGTTCTTGGTTGCCAAAGCTCAGGGGCAACTAAAACAAGCTCGCCAACACCCAATTGTGCGCAAATACATTGGAATGAATTTGCTACTCGTGAATGTTTAATATTCCCTAAAATAGCTATTTTTAATCGATCTAAACGCGGTTTTTGTTCAATGATTGTCATCATATCAAGCAAAGCTTGGCTTGGATGCGCATGCGTACCATCACCCGCATTAATGATATGAATTGAATTACCGATTTTATCTGCTAAATTTTGTTGTAATCCTTCTTGCTCATGACGAATCACAAAAAATTGAATCCCCATCGCGGCAAGAGTACGTACAGTATCCTCAATGACTTCTCCTTTAGTTTCAGAAGAACTTTGAAGATCCAAGTTAACGACAGGCATTGATAAACGATTCGCAGCCAACTCAAAACTCACCCGAGTTCGCGTGCTGTTTTCATAAAATAAATGAGCAACCGTATTTGTATCATAACAAGGATAATTACTATTATGTTTAAAATAAATTGAACGTTGCAGAATGGATTCAATTTGTTGTCGTGATAATTGACTAATTTCTAGAAAATGATTCATAAAACCCTAATCTATTCTTTAGAATGCATCATCATAAGATTAAACGAACACAAATAATTTTCAACGTTACCTATATCTAATCTTATTAGGATACACTCTAGAAAGTTATTCCGGATGTTGCAACCATTGCTCAAGTATAACACAAGCAGCTACGCTATCCACCTCTGATTGCTTGATTTTACGATATCCACCTTGCGCAAACAATTGCTCTCTAGCCGCAATCGTTGAGAGTCGCTCATCAACCAAATGAACAGGGAGAACAAAACGCTTATGTAATTCTTGAGCAAATCGACGTGCTGGGGCAGTTGTGTATAGTTCACTGCCATCAATACATGTTGGAATACCAACAACTAACGCATGAGGTGTCCACTGAGCAATAACCTTGGCAACAGCATTCCAATCAGGAACGCCTGCACGTGCACTAAGTGTTGCTAAAGGTGAAGCACTGCATGTAAGTTGTTGACCTACAGCAACTCCAATACGTTTATAACCAAAATCAAAACCTAAATAAACAGAACTAGGCATGGCCAATATTCGAACTAAGTTGATTCATTTTGACTCCTAAAGTTGAGCCTGCATATTCCCAACGATCTTCAAAGGGTATTTCATACAGAATCTCTGAGCGATAAGGACAAACCAACCAAGTATTCTCTAGGATTTCTTTTTCTAATTGATGTTCTACCCATCCAGCATAACCTAAGGTAATTAAAACTTCTTTGGGACCCTTGTCTTCAGCAATGGCTCGAATAATATCATTTGATGTCGTTACCGTCACTTCTTCTTGCAGAAATAAACTGGATCGCCAAGTACCTAATTGTTTATGAATGACAAAACCTCTTTCTGGCTGCACCGGACCACCAAACATTAACGGTAGATGGCTTTGTTCTGAATGTATAGGTTCAATATGTAATTGTTCAAAAACTATAGCCAAAGGAAACTGCATAGGGCGATTAATAATGAGACCCACTGAACCCTGTTCATGATGCTCACAAATATAGATCACTGTTCTTTCAAAATTAGGATCATTGAGAGACGGCATAGCAATCAGCAAGTGATTAGCCAAGGAGCTTATAATTGCCATGGACCCTCCCGAAAAAGTAATTTTTACTTATATGTCTCTTACTTTAAGTATATACTATAAACAGATTTGATTACTTTTAATTCATGATTTTTAAAAAGTGAGCTTAACATCAGAGAGCGCATGTTTAGAAAAAAAGCCTTTGAACTTAAGTTCAACAGTTTTGTTCCTGGGAAAGTTTGGGTATACTTCACAAAAATTTGCTTAAGAGACTCGATACTATGAGCAGCATATTTAATATGTTTGGTCCTTCACCAATAAGACCTATAGAACAACACATGCGTAAAGTACACCAATGCGCAAAACAACTCTACCCTTTTTTTGAAGCCGTTTTAAAAAAGGATTGGACAACAGCGAATAAAATTAAAGAAAAAATTCTTGATTTTGAAAAAGAAGCTGATTTAATTAAGCGTGATTTACGTCTTCATTTACCTACTGGACTTTTCCTACCTGTTTCACGAACCGATCTACTCGAGCTTCTCAGTGCCCAAGATCTCATCGCCAATAAGACAGAAGATATCGCGATTTTAATCACCAGCAGAAAAATGACTATCCCGGAACCTTTAGTCCCTGTTTTCATGCCTTTTTTAAGCCGCTGTCTTGATGCATCCAAACAAGCGTGTAAAGCAATCAATGAACTCGATGAATTATTAGAAACAGGTTTCAGAGGTTCCGAGGTTAAAATCGTTGAAGAAATGATTTTAAAACTCTATGAAATTGAACATGATAGCGATGCACGGCTCGCAGAAGTAAGGCATCGTATTTTTGAAATTGAAAAAGATTTATCGGCCATTGATACAATATTCCTATACAAATTGGTCCAGTGGATTGATGACTTAGCGGACGATGCTCAACATGTAGGCAGTCGTCTCCAAATTTTAATAGCCCGGTAGTCAAACTCTATGGATTATTCAATCATATATCTTCTTGCTGCAGTTATTTTATGTTTTCTAATGACTTGGGGGGTGGGTGCTAATGACCTAGCGAACGTCATGAGTACTACTATGGGCTCTAAAGCAGTCACCGTCAGACAAGCCATGCTGATCGCTATAATTTTTGAATTTGCCGGTGCTTTTTTAGGTGGAACAGGGGTTACAGAAACGATGCGCGATGGAATTATAAACTCCAGCCAATTATCTGGAGAACCATTAATTCTTATTGAAGGCATGCTTGGCGTTTTATTAGCCTGTACTATCTGGATGAATCTCGCAAGCTATCTTGGAGTTCCTGTTTCTATCACTAATGCCTTAGTAGGCTCGATGGTTGGTTTTGGTACCATGGTCTTGGGACCTCAAGCAATTCATTGGAACCAAGTCAGCCGTATTGCTATAAGCTGGATTACTTCACCAATGATTTCAGGTATTACTGCGTTTATATTATTTACGAGTATTCAACAAACTATCTTTGTCAAAAGTAATCCTCTCACTAAAGCTAAATTATATATTCCCATTTATCTTTTTCTTATTGGTTCTATTTTGTCATTTATTACCGTATTTAAGGGATTAAATCATTTTCACATTCACCTTAATTTTAAACAAAATCTAGCGGTTACCTTGGCAACCAGTATCATCATTACCGCTATTGGCATGATTATTATCAAGCGAATTCCCGAGCATCCTCGCATAAGACGTAGAGAACGTTTTATACAAGTCGAAAAATATTTTGCGGTGCTTATGGCGATGACGGCCTGCGCTATGGCTTTTGCTCATGGTTCAAATGATGTTGCATTGGCTGTGGGTCCCCTATCAATAATTCATAGCTTAGTGATGAGTTCACCGCAGGTTTTTAATGCCAATAATTATCCCGCTTGGATTATATTATTAGGATGCGTGGGTGTTGTAACCGGACTTCTCATGTATGGAAGAAAAGTAATTGAGACAGTAGGCAGTGCAATCACTGCCCTCACTCCCAGCCGCGCGTTTGCAGCCACTCTTTCTGCAGCAACAACCGTTGTAGTAGCGACAAGTACTGGTATTCCTGTTTCCGCAACGCAAACCTTAGTTGGCGCGGTGCTTGGAGTAGGATTAGCTCGAGGTATTGGTGCATTAAATCTAATTGTGATTCGTAATATTTTTATGTCTTGGATATTGACCTTACCCGCAGCATCCATTTTAACTATTCTATCTTATAAATTATTGCATGCATTTTTGGGGTAAATAATAAGATGTAGCCCGGAAACTAACTCTATTCGGGCTTGGATTCCCGGATTTCATTCGAACTAAAAGAAGGGGTTAAAAAAGAATGTCCTTTCTTGGCAAATATTTATACCATCTCTACTGCTCACGAATTTTATCTCTTCTTTTGGTCTGCAGATAAATTAAATTTTTATCAAATGGAAAAGTAGAAGGATCATTACGTTGACCATGATCAAAGGATGATTACTTTTAAAAAATCAGAAAAAGAATATAAAAACATTTGCCCACTGTTATTCAATTTAAATAAGATCCACTTAATTTCTACTGCAGAAGCAAAAGAAAAACTAAAAATCAATACAATGTTCTTTTTAACTGAAGAAGCACATAGCGCTGGTTCGAATCCTTCGCACGAATTTTCATGTTCTGTGCTAAGGCTTCGAGATGGCATAAATGCCTCCTCAGCCTGAACGGTTCAAGCGGGACGCGGATTTTTATCCGAAGCTTACGTTAACTGAAGAGAAAGGTGTAGCCTGAATGAAGCACTACGTAATCCGGAAGATCATAAGCGTAACGAATTCCTTCGTTAAAACTCTTCCCAAATTTCACCTTTTTCATCTTTATAATCTTTATTATCACGCATTAAAAAAATACGTTGATGTTTATTAATTTCTTTTAATTGTGATGCTGATTTAGAATGAGTTGCATCAAATTCAAATAAAAATTTATCATAAGGACTAACATAAGCTTTATCTATATCATTTGAGTTCATAACAAATCCAGATTAACTTTAATTTTATTAAGCTATTTTATAGCTTTTTTATCTAAGTTACCATTACCCTAGAAAAAGCAATTTAAGTTTTGCATGCAAGCCAAAGACACTTAAACAAAAGATAAGAGGCAAAAACATGAGTTTGAAGAAAGCAGAGTTACATGTTCATTTAGAAGGCACTATTACTCCTGAGCTAGCGGTAAAACTAGCAAAACGAAATCAATTAACATTACCTGAAGGGCTTGTGGCTCCTGACGGAAAAAGTTATTTATCAAAAGATTTTCTAGATTTTTTAAAAGTTTATGATACTTTAGCTGCCGTAATAAAACATCCTCAAGACTACTATGATATTACCTTCGATTACTTAAGAGCCCGCGCTCAAGAAGATGCTATCTATGTCGAAATGATGTATTCCCCTGATCATGCCGAACTTTCCAGCAAAATACCTTCTGCGGAGCACTTAACAGCAATTCAACAAGCAATTGATGATGCCAAAGAACAATTCAATATTGTAGGGCGTATCATCGTTACTGCAGTTCGTCATTTTGGTGTAGAGGCTGTAGAGCGTGTTGCACAACAAACCCATAAAGATAAATTTCCCTGTGTTACTGGTTTTGGTTTAGGTGGTGATGAAGCACAGTTTCCACCCAAATTGTTTACTAAAGCGTATCAAATTGCAGCTGATGCTGGATTACTATGCACCGTACATGCTGGTGAATTTGCTTCTGCTAGTGGCATGGATGAAGCAATGGAATATCTCCCTATTCAACGTATAGGGCATGGAGTTAATGCAATCTATGCACCAAACACGATGGCACGGGTAAAAGATAAAGGAATTACTTTAGAAATCTGTCCCAGTAGCAATATCTTTCTGGGTCTATTTAAAAATATGAGTGAACATCCCTTGCCTAAATTTTATGAGGCAGGAATGAAGATCAGCATTAGTTCTGATGATCCGCCATTCATGAGTACGACACTAGACCAAGAATATCACCGCGTACAAAATTCCTATAATTATAATGACGAAACAATGAATTCAATTACACGGATGGCGATAGAAGCTGCTTTTGTTGATTCCAAAACAAAAGCAGAGTTACTTGCAAGGGTTTAAAGCAATGCAAGTTCGATATAAAAATAGTAATATTTTTATATCGAACTGCTTTTATTTAGATTGAGTTAATCCCGATGCAACTCCCCCATAAGCTGTTCAATATAACGCCTGCAAGTAAGTGGGTGATGTAAAAAGTTAATAACACGACGAGTACCACCTGTACCAGTGATACAAACCAAACCGTAACTTAAAATACTCCCTAAAATTGATTGCCGTATATCAATTGCTTCTATCTTACTTAATGGGATATCAATAGTTTGTCTAACTATCACTCCTGTACGAATAATGACATGGTTTTTTTTAATCGTAAGGGATGAAAAATAATAAGTCATCCACGTCATACCAGTCCATAGTAAAGCCAAAGCAGCTGCTCCATATCCTATTTTTTCTAATAAAGCGAGATCAGTATTATGAACAATTGCCAAAGCAATACATAAGCTAAGTACAGGCCAAAAAAATATAATCCAGTGCATACGGGTAAAAAAGATAATATCATTAGGATTGTTATTATTCTGCTTTTCAAACATTAGTTTCCACCTATGGTCCTGAGTGTTTTGCTAAAATTATGATATTCCATTTAACATGAATTTGCTATTCTATACTTATCTTATTAAAAATTTCCAAATTAAAATGCGTTCTATCAGCCATTGCCTCAACAAACAACTTGCCGAGATTTGCCAGCGCTCTTTTCAACTCGAAGAACTTTCTCATAAAGTAAAACAATTACTTCCAGAAAATTTAGTTGAAGAGTGTTCTGTTGGGAGCTTTAATAAAGGGTGCTTAGTACTCGCCACTACCAATGCTGTATGGGCAACACAATTGCGTTATCTTCTCCCAGAACTCCGTGACCGTCTGCGTAAAGAGGCTCGCTTATATCAATTGTCTTCCATTAAAGTAACAGTCAGTCCACCAACTTTTCAACATGAAAAATGTACTCAACCTCAAAAAAATGAATTATCAGAGAAAGCTAAAGCTACTATTGTTCATGAAAGTCAACAGTGTTCTTATGAACCATTACAAAAAGCATTATTACGCTTAGCAGATCATGACGATGATCATATCAATAAATAATGCCAATGACTCTTTCTAAGACAAAATAATAGATAGATTCGAGAATATACCCTGCATTCAGCGATTCAGTTTAAGGTAATAAAATAAAAAAACCACCAAAAAATAAACAAATAATGGTTTAATAAAAATGTTAAATATCAAAACAATTTGTAAAAACAAACTACCTGAATGCCATAATGTTTGATAGAAGGTTAAAGTATCTAATGGCTGATAAGGATCTATATATAGCAGTAGCGCAATATATTTAATTATAAAAAAACTGAGTATAGCGCAAAAAATACCAATTAAATGCCTAACTGAATAAAAGACATCAAACCATGTATTTTTTATCATAGATCTCTCAGTAATTAATTATACTGCTTACATTTGATAATTATATTCTCTTAATTGTGTGATTATGGGGATAACTCTATTATTTTCGAAAAAATATGCAGCTCTATGCTGAAAAAAATGAAGGAAAAGAACTAGTTAACTAATGACGCATTGTCTGAAGAGTCATATTCACTTGTTTCTGCAAGAGCCATTTCAAATCGACGCGATACCCATTCAGCACCAAGATAAGTGAAGCAATCTTGCAAATAATCAGTTAACTCATCTTCTTCTATAATATGTTCAAAACCTACAGACTCTATGTCATGATGAAAATAGGCCCCAAAATAATACATTGAAAAATTTACATAATCGCGAGTATGTAAAATAAAAGCATGCCACAGCTCATCAAGAAGCAGTAAAGGACCAAAAAGATACGTTTTTTTGCCAAGTTTTGCTCTTTGATCGTTTAACCACATCCAAGAGAGTAAATCAGTAAATAATTCATTTACCTCTTGCACAGTAAACTCAGGACGGTGATAACAAAAATACGTTATAACCGTCTTATTTTGATAAAGTAATAGGTCTGATAAATCTATCTTATTATCCACAACATGTTTTCTTAGTACTTGGTTTTTGAGTAACATATCGTACAATACGGCAAATCATTTCTTCTTTAGTCATTATTATCACCTAAATAGTTAATATTCAACCAGATTGTAATTCATTTATTGAATTTAAACATTAGAACATTCCTTTATAATTTACCAGATCACACAACGATTTTTATTAGCCATAGGACTATCATTAGATAGATGAAAGGCTTCTTGAAATTGTGGGATATTAGCTAAACTTCCATTCACCCTATATTGGGCAGGAGGATGAGGATCGGTAGTGATTTGATTTCTTAATTGTTGCGGTCTAATATTCATTGCCCAAACATGCGCTGTTGCTAGAAAAAATTGCTGATCAGGAGTCATGCCAGCAATTGTAGGTGCATTTTTATATTCCTTAGAATGTTGGAATGCCCTATAAGCTAAGATAATACCTCCTAAATCTGCAGTAGCCTCTCCTACAACTAATTTCCCTTGTACATGTAAATCATCGACAACATAATTCGAATATTGATTTACAATACACTGTGTCGCAGCTTGGAACTTCGCTAAGTCACTAGGTGTCCACCAATTTTTTAAATTGCCATAACCATCAAATTGTGCTCCTTGATCATCAAATCCGTGAGTCATCTCATGCCCCATGACAAAACCTATCGCACCATAATTCACTGCTGCAGGAGCATTAGGAGAAAAAAATGGAGATTGCAGAATTCCTGCTGGAATATTCAGATTATTCATTGAGGGATCATAATATGCATTAATAGTTTGGGGGGTCATTGCCCACTCAGTTCTGTCTATAGGCTTTCCTATTTTATTAAGATCACGATTTGTTAAAAATTCATTGGCTCTAATAACATTTAATACATATGGTCCCCGATTAACCTCCAACTTAGAATAATCCCACCATTTAGAAGGATATCCTACTCGCTCCTCCATTAAATCCAATTTTTTCAAAGCAGCTTTGCGAGTAGCTGGGGTCATCCATGATAAAGTACTAATGTCTTCACTCAAAACAGCACGAATATTCTTAAGGATATCTAAAGCTTGCTTTTTATCTTCTGGAGAAAAATATTGATCTACGTACATTTTACCAATAGCAAAACCTAAAGCAGCATTTTCTGTACCTACAACCCGCTTCCATCTCGGTAATATTTTCTCCGTTCCAGTAAGAACTGAAACCATTTTAAAATTTTGATCCACAAAAGGCTTTGATAAATAAGAAGCAAAAGAATCAATCAAATGCCAACGCAAATACGTTTTCCAGTCTTCCAGAGAAATAGTATTTAATTGTTTACTCATATCCTTGAAAAAAACTGGCATTGCCATATTGACACTCTTGAGGTTATCTTGCCCCATAGCTGTAAAATATGCAGGCCAAGAAAAGTTTGGAGTCAATTGTGCTAATTGAGCTAGATCCATAATATGATAAATTGCATGAGGGTCACGTTGTTCTACTTGAGACATAGAAACCGTAGCCATTTGCGTTTCTAGTTTCATTACCGTGTTGGCCTCAATTGCTGCTTTATCTGGGGCATCTCCTAATAATTCAAACATCTTAGCAATGTGATTCACATATGCATCACGAATTTGTTTGAATTTAACATTATCTTTTAAATAATAATCACGATCGGGTAAACCTAAGCCTCCTTGTACTAAAGCCCCTATCATTTCACTACTATTTTTAAAATCTTGCATACTTCCAAAATCAAAAAAGACATCAACACCTATTTGATGTAAATGAGCTATTTCATTTTGTAAATCAGTTAGGTTTTTCAAATTATTGATACGATCAAATTCGGGCTGTAAAGGCTTAATACCTAATTGATTGATACTTTCTTCATCCATGCCACTGTAATAAAAATCTCCAACTTTTTGTTCAATACTACCTGACTTCGCCTTAGTATCTTTAGCTGCATTAATGAGCATTTGATGGATAATATTCTGGACTTTCTCGCTGATAATATTAAAACTTCCCCAACTTGAATAATCAGGGGGAATAGGATTATTTTTTTGCCAATTACCATTAGCATAAGAATAAAAATCTTGTCCAGGTGAGATATTGGTGTTTAACCAATTCATATGAAGCGCTTCTTCAGCAGCGCTTTTCTGAGGTTCAGTACTTGCAGCAAAAATCGATGAACTACATACCAAAGCAAAAATAAGACTGACATTAAGTCTCATGACAGAACTCTCCTTTGTAACGGCCCCCTATTACGCCTCGATAGGATAAAATTCTGCTTGCATTGAAGGAAGATACTCCTCTGTATCAAAATAAGTATATTCCCAAGCATCTTTTCTGACCATTAATTCACGCAATAATCTATTATTCAGTTCATGACCCGATTTGTAACCTTCGAAGGCACCAATTAGACTGGAGCCTAACAAATAAAGATCACCAATTGCATCTAAAACTTTATGAGAAACAAATTCTGATTCAAAACGAAGCCCATCATCATTAAGAACACGATAATCATCAACTACTATGGCATTATCTAAACTACCACCCTTAGCCAAATCGCATTCTCTTAATTTCTCATAATCAGAGAGAAAACCAAAAGTCCGTGCACGGCATACTTCTTTCACATACGACGTTGCAGAGAAATCAAAACTTACTGTTTGTGGCTTATCATTAAAAGCCGGATGATCAAAATCTATAGTAAAAGTAATTTTATATCCATTGTACGGATAGAATTGAACAAATTTTTCATTATCTTCCACACGAATGGGCTTAAGAATACGAATATACTTTTTAGGAGCATTTTGCTCACGAATACCCGCTGATTGAATCAAAAAAACAAAAGGAGCAGCACTACCATCCATAATAGGAAGCTCAGGTCCATTTACATCAATGTAAGCATTGTCGATTCCTAAACCTGCTAAGGCTGAAAGCAAATGTTCCACAGTTGCAATCTTAATTGGTCCCTGATGTAAGGTAGTACATAACATTGTATCTCCAACATTCTCATAAGATGCTGGAATTTCAACAACAGGTTCAAGATCCACTCGTCTAAAAACGATACCTGTATTCACTGGTGCTGGCCTCAAGGTTAAAAGCACTTTTTCGCCAGAATGCAATCCTACCCCTGTCGCTTGGATCACTTTTTTAGGAGTTCTTTGTTTTGTCATTCAGTGCTCACCTTGTTCCTCATGATATCAGTTTTTTGTTTTTTTACTTTGCGCGCAAAACTTCGCGATCCTATCAATATTTTACTATTTAGTCTAATATTTTTGTATCAAAGACTTAAATTTCCTTCTCCTATACCACACCCACTAAGTTTTATACATCGTTGCAAGCTCTCTCGGCTTCGGTCATGTACTTTATGTACACTCCCTCGCCTCATTTACTTGCGCCTTGTCTAAAACTTAGTGGGTGGCGCTATATAACAGAAGAAGGAATTCAAATTTATACCTCTTCTTGACGACGCAAAAATGCAGGGATATCTAAATAATCTACATCAGGAACATTATCACTATTTTGTTTTGCAGTGGAAGAGATGCTTGCCTGAGCTTGTTTACGAACCACGGCGGGTCTATCAAATTGTTGGTAATCTAATGAACCATCGCTTCGTGTGGTTTCAAGTAAACGAGCACGATGGGATTGTTGTGGTTGTGCTTGTTGATGACGTTGTCTTCCATCTCCCAAACCTGTCACAATAACAGTAACACGCATTTCATCAGTCATTTCAGGATCAATTACAGTTCCTACTACAACAGTTGCATCATCGGAAATAAACTCCTTAACTACATCGCCTACCTCTTCGAATTCACCAATTGACATGTCAAGTCCTGCCGTGATATTGACAAGGATGCCACGAGCTCCAGAGAAATTCACATCCTCCAGTAGTGGAGAAGCAATAGCAGCTTCTGCAGCTTGGCGTGCTCGTTGCTCACCTACAGCACTACCTGTACCCATCATTGCCATACCCATTTCCGACATTACAGTACGAACGTCTGCAAAGTCCACATTGATTAAACCTGGACGAGTGATTAAATCAGATATTCCTTTTACTGCGCCAAGTAGAACATTATTTGCTGCTTTAAAGGCATTAAGAAGACTGATATTTTTTCCAAGAACGCTAAGTAATTTGTTGTTGGGTATCGTGATCAGTGAATCAACATGTTCTGCCAGACGACGTATTCCTTCTTCAGCAGCCAATGCACGTTGTTTACCTTCAAAGGAGAAGGGTTTAGTCACTACAGCAACAGTTAATATTCCCAATTCTTTAGCAATTTCTGCGAAAACAGGGGCCGCACCTGTTCCAGTGCCGCCTCCCATTCCTGCAGTGATGAAAACCATATCCGCACCACTTAAAATTTCTCGGATAAGATCTCTATCTTCTTCTGCCGCTTCTCGTCCAATTTGTGGATTTGCACCGGCACCTAAACCTTTAGTAAGTTCATCACCAAGTTGAATATGTATTTTTGCATTAGAACCTTTTAGTGCCTGTGCATCAGTGTTAGCACAAATAAATTCAACGCCATCAATATTCTCTGCGACCATATGTTCAACGGCATTACCACCGCCACCACCTACACCAACGACCTTAATTACAGCATTATTGGTATAATGTTGGCCTTCCATTAATTCAAACATAACCCCGCTCCCCCCATATGTTTATTCTTTATCTAACAGCAGTAATAACCATAATGAAAACATCTGCTGATTTAATTTAAAACTATTTTGTCATCTAAAAATTGCCTTGGAACCATTCTTTCATACGTGCCCAGAAACTGCGAGTACTATCATTCATTGTAGGTACGTTGTAGTTTGATTCGTACTGCTGTTGATAACCATGTAACAATAATCCTACCCCTGTAGCAAAAGAAGGGTTTTCAGTTGCCTCAGCCAAACCTGATACAGAATGTGCGAAACCTTTTCTTACAGGCATTTCAAAACAGAGCTCAGCGAGCTCAATACCCCCCCGCACATTTGCGGCACCCCCAGTAAGAACAATACCTGCTGCCATCCTATCCTCAAAACCGCTGCGACGTAATTCATTGCGAACTAAAGTAAACAGCTCTTCATATCGTGCAGCAACCACATCAGATAGAGCCGTAGCTGAAATTTTTCGCCCAGGCCTATCATTTACACTTGTCACTTCTAACATTTGATTTGCATTAGCTAATTCAGACAATGCGCAAGCATGATTCAACTTAATGGTTTCAGCTGCTTTAGTCGGTGTACGTAAAGCCATAGCAATATCATTAGTGACTTGATCTCCTGCAATAGGAATTACTGCGGTATGTTGAATTGCGCCTTCAGAAAATATAGCGATATCTGTCGTTCCTCCTCCAATATCAATGAGGCACACTCCTAGATCTTTCTCATCCTCAGTAAGAACGGCATGACTTGAAGCCAATTGCTCAAGGATAATATCATTCACTTCCAATCCGCATCGGCGCACACATTTGACTATATTTTGCGCAGCACTTACTAGACCAGTAACGATATGCACACGCGACTCAAGCCGCACTCCAGACATTCCTATAGGTTCTCGGATACTATTTTGGTGATCAATAATAAATTCTTGAGGCAAGACATGGAGAATTTTTTGATCTGCAGGAATTGCTACTGCTTTTGCAGCATCAATTACTCGCTCTACATCAGCCTGCGATACTTCTTTATCACGAATAGCCACTATCCCATGTGAATTCAAACTACGAATGTGACTTCCTGCGATACCCGCGTAAACCGTTCGCACCTCACATCCAGCCATGAGTTCCGCCTCTTGAACTGCACGTTGTATGGAGTTTACGGTAGCCTCTATATCCACAACAACACCGCGTTTTAAACCACGAGAGGGATGACGACCTATTCCGATAATTTCTATTGTACCATCAGAGGTTACTTCACCAATTAATGCAATTACTTTTGAAGTCCCGATGTCCAATCCAGTGATAATATTTTTTTCTATTTTTTTTGCCATTATCGTTCCGTTTGTTGTTTCCACTGCACCGCCATACCACGTGGATAACGCAGGTCCACGCTTGCCAATTGCTCTATTTTTTCAGCAAATACCGCAGGATATGCCTTACAAAAACGAAGCAATCGTGCTTCAAGCTCTTTCTTTCCTAAATATATCTTGATTCCATTGCCTAAAAGCAATACCCATGATTGGTTTTCTCTTAAATTTAGTCCAGCGGCTTTCACATCATACATTGATAATATCTTACTCAATTTTTTGTAAACTTGTAAGACGTCTACTTGTTGAGATATAGGACCCTTTAAACGAGGAATATTTAGATCTGCAGGAACAGCATCTTCATTAAATAATCTGCCATCCTCCGTCATTAAAGCATTATTCCAAATCGCAACTGGTTTTTTTTCAACAAGTTTTATTTTTAAAGTATCAGGCCAAATGCGCTCAACACTCGCAGTATCCACCCAACCTATCGCATTTAATTCATCTTGTAATACTCTTACTGGAAAAGTAAAAAAACCATTAACCAAATACTTTGATAATATATTTTCCAGCTCCTGATGGGTTACATGTTCATAATTCGCAGAAACTTTAACCGTAGTAATTGGAAAACGCTCTGCATCAGACATATAATAATAACCCAAACGATAGGTCAAAAATATTGCACTTAAACTTAATACTAATAACCAACAAATATAACGCAAATTCCCAAAAACAACACTCCTATTTTTATCCATGACATTCATAGGTAATTGGTTACTAAATGTCGACGACAGTTCTGGTGTACTATCGCAATGCGAATCAGTTCATCAAGCAAATCAGGATATGATAAACCACTTGCCTGCCATAATTTTGGATACATACTAATCGAAGTAAATCCTGGTAATGTGTTTACTTCATTAAAATAAATTGTCTCCGTTTTTTCATTAACAAAAAAATCGACACGCGCCATTCCTTTACATTTTAATCGAAGAAAGATATCTGCTGCTGCTTGCTTTAATTGTTCATACAAAGTCTGACTTAAAAGAGCAGGTATTATTAAATCAGTTTTCCCACTCTCCAAGTATTTTGCTGAGTAAGAATAAAAACCGTCAGGATGATTCACTCGAATTTCACCCGCAACACTGACTCTTGGCTTTCCTGCTGGAACAATACTCTCAAGAACGGATAATTCAATCTCTCTCCCTGACACAAATGCTTCGACTAAGATTTCTTCGTCATAGCGTAGAGCATCCTCTACAGCATTGATTAGCTCAGCCATATTTTTTGCTTTATGTATCCCTACGCTCGAGCCCATGGCACAAGGTTTAACAAATAAAGGCCAACCAAATTCTGTAGCAACTTCTTGACAAAAACGTTGTCTTTCAGATGCTGAGGTATGCCATGACAGAAGCTTATAATTTGCTGATTTTAGGCCATTAATACAAACGATACGTCTTGCCATATCCTTGTCCATTCCAATGGCAGAAGAAAGCACATCGCAACCAACATAGGCAACCCCTGATAACTCAAGCATTCCTTGTAAACAGCCATCTTCATATAAAGGTCCATGTACTATAGGAAAAACAATATCTGCGTCAACAGATAAACGTCCATTAATAAGTAAGCCTGCTAAAGGCTTTGAGTTTTCAGTCACTACAGGAAGTTTTTCTTTGTATGCTAGTAAATCCTGATACTGATGTTGATGCAATAATCCATCTTTATCCATAGCAACAGGAATAATATTGTATTTTTTAGCATCCAAATGCGCTAAAACAGATGCCGCTGAAATCAATGAAATTTCATGCTCTCCAGATTTTCCACCATAAAGCAGAACCAGGTTGAGAAGCTTAGACATTAATAATCTCCAATAATATGTACTTCGCGCATCAACTCAATTGTTGTCTGCTCACGAACTTTAGTTTGTACTAAATGAATTAATGCTTCAATATCAGCTGCGATTGCGGAACCTTGATGATTGATAATAAAATTGGCATGCTTTTGAGAAACTACTGCCCCACCTATTGTGAATCCTTTCAATCCACAAGATTCAATCAACTGAGCTGCATAGTTGCCAGGAGGATTTCTAAACACCGACCCACAGTTATATTCATTTGTAGGCTGTGTATTTGCTCGATGAGCTAACAAATCCTTTATCACTTGCAAAGAAGTTTCTTTATTACCGAGATTAAGCTTAAATGTCGCAGAAACAAACCACTCATCTGAAGGCGCTAAAACGTGGCGATAAGCAACTTCATACTCTTCGGGTTTACGAACTCTTATTTCACCTTTTCGAGTCATGGTTTGCAATTCTACTACAAATTGCCAAGTTTCACTGCCATGACAACCGGCATTCATCCGTAAAGCCCCTCCCATAGTCCCAGGAATTCCTGCCCAAAACTCACCACCAGACATGCCATTGCGGGCACAGAAACGTGCCATGCTCGCGCAAGATACTCCTGCATCTACTTTAACTGTCTGAGCCCCCATAAGCGACATTTCTTTTAAACATCCTTGGGTAAGAATAACCGTTCCTGAGAAGCCACTATCTCGAATTAAAGAATTAGAACCCAGTCCTAACCACAACAAAGGTTCTGTTTCAGGAAGCTGGCGAAGAAATAACGACAAATCAGCAATATTTGCAGGCTTATAAAGCTTGGCGGCAGGCCCACCAACACGCCAGGTAGTATATTCCGCCAAAGATTCATTATAAAGCAAAGTACCTTGCAATTTATATGTAAGATCACAATTATTCTCTATTGCACTCATTTTGTTCTCATAATTCTTGCATCAAGTTCACCGCAATTTGTCCAATACTCCCAGCACCTTGCATCAGTATCACATCACCCTCTTTTACCGATTGATCTAAACTCTTTTTAAGAGATTGTTCATCTACCAAAGTAACCTTTTTATCCTTGTTTCTTATTTTTTGTGCCAGGCGTTCACTATTTACACCAGGAATTTCGGACTCCCCTGCAGAGTAAATGTCAAATAAAAACAACTCGTCAGCAAGACTTAACACATCCACAAATTGATCATGTAACGATTGGGTTCGTGTATAACGGTGTGGTTGAAATACATGTACTAAACGTTTGTTGGGCCATACATGACGAAATGCATCTATGGTTGATAGAATTTCTTGAGGGTGATGTCCGTAATCATCAACAACAATAGCGGATCCCTTCTCAAATTTTTTCTCGCCTAACATTTGGAACCGACGACCCACACCCTGAAATTTTTCCAAAGCTCGAATAATAGAAGTATCATCGACACCTAGTTGTGTAGCAATTGCAATTGAAGCTAAAGCGTTTAATACATTATGGCGGCCAGGATACTGAAATTGAATTTTTAATGGAGAATGAGATTTTGGGCGAATGACCGTGAACTCACTAATAAGTTCGTTTTGCGTCCAATTTACCGCACGATAATGAGCTTCTTCTACAAACCCATAAGTTAGTGTAGGTCTCTCAATAGCCGGTAAGATTTTGCGTACTTCAGGATCATCAATGCATACCACAGCCAAACCATAAAAAGGTAAATGATGCAAAAACTCAAGAAAGGTAGTTCTTAATTTTTCAAAATTGTTTTCATAAGTGTCCATATGATCTGCATCGATGTTAGTCACTATTGCCATCATAGGTTTCAAGAATAAAAATGATGCATCACTTTCATCTGCCTCAACAACAAAATAAGGAGACTTACCAAGTTGAGCATTAACCCCTAAGCTGTTTAGTTTTCCACCAATCACGAAGCTTGGATCCAATCCTCCTTCAGCGAGAACACTACTTACTAAGCTTGTAGTTGTTGTTTTACCATGAGTTCCGGCTACAGCGATACCATGTCGAAAGCGCATAAGCTCCGCAAGCATTGCTGCTCGTGGAATAACTGGAATCATTTGTTCGCGTGCCGCTACTATTTCAGGATTATTAAACTCCACAGCTGAAGAACGAACTACAACATCAGCACCTTTTATGTGCTCTGCTTTATGCCCTAAATAAACAGGAACCCCCAAAGATTTTAATCTTTGTACCGTGCTTCCTTCGCCTAAATCTGAGCCTGTAATGCGATATCCTTGATTGTGTAAAACCTCAGCAATTCCACACATACCAACACCACCAATCCCAACAAAATGTATTTGCTCTACGCAACCCATCCGTGAAGATATAAATTGTCCCGAATTGCTCACAATTCCCCCTTATGTTGACCTAAACTTACCATCAAATGAGTATTATTTCTGATGGAATATTTAGGTTGATAGCGGCCTCAACCCAAGAGCCTGCCAACGATTCTCATGATCAATGCGCAATAATAACGCAATTACAACACAATTGATAACCATACTAGCACCACCATAACTCATCAGTGGCAAAGTTAATCCTTTTGTGGGTAACAAACCCGAGTTAACCCCCATATTAATAGCCGCTTGTAAACCCAGCCAAAAGGTTAATCCGTACGCTGTATATGAAGCAAATAATCGCTCCTGTATATAAGCATTATATGCAATGGTCAAACCTCTAATTACTAAAATACTATATAAAGCCATAACCATTAAAATACCTACCAAACCTAATTCTTCTGCCAAAACAGCAAATAAGAAATCAGTATGTGCTTCAGGAAGATATAATAATTTTTGGATACTTTCTCCTAAACCAGCCCCAAACCAGCCACCTCGTCCGAATGCAATTAAAGATTGGGTCAACTGATAGCCACTATTATATTGGTCTGCCCAAGGATCTAAAAATGCGGTCAGACGAGCAACTCGATAAGGAGACGAAACTGCCAAAAAGGCTAATGCCCCCATGACTACTAACATCAAACCTATATAATAACGTAATTTTACCCCTGCTAAAAACAGCATAGCCATAACGGTACCTGAAATCACAACAGTAGCGCCAAAATCAGGCTCCAGCAGTAACAATAGTGATACCACTCCTAAAATGACCATAGGCTTAATAAAGCCCAAAATGCTACTACTCACTGCCTTTTGCTGACGAACTAAATAACCTGCCAAATAAAAAATCATAGTAAGCTTGGCTAATTCAGAAACTTGAACTCCTATAGGTCCTAATGCTAACCATCGTCTACTACCATTGACTGAACGACCAATTCCGGGAACCAATACAATCAACAACATGAACAAACATACCATCAGCATTGGCATGCTAATACGCTCCCAAACACTACTATCGGTTCTAACAATCACTAAAGCAACAATTAAACCTGCAGCTAAATAACACACTTGACGAATCAAAAAATGAAACGGTTGATGAAAATATTTGGTAGAAATCATGACTGAACTTGAGGCAACCATCATAAGCCCAATAATCAATAAACCAATAACGACACTAATCAGCCATTTATCATAAAGCGAAATAGGTTTGCTGACAGGTTTACCCCGTTGATTCACATGTCTTGGTCGCATCGACTTATAACCCGTTTACTAAAGAAGCAAAAGCCTCGCCTCTATGATTAAAATCGCGAAACATATCCAAACTAGCACATGCAGGAGATAATAAAACTACATCACCTGGTTTTGCCTGTAACTTAGCAACTTCGACAGCGTTATCTAATGAGGAAGCGCGTGATATTGGTACTACATCCGCCAATGCAGCCTCTATTTTATCTGCATCTTCACCAATTAAAATAATGGATCTTACAAAATCAGCAATCGGTTGAGCCAGTTCCCTAAAATCAGCTCCTTTTCCTTGCCCACCGGCAATAAGTACAATCTTTCCTTGCATAGAACCTCCTATTCCATTAATTGCAGAGATTGTTGCACCAATATTTGTCCCTTTTGAATCATTTATCCAATCTACGCCATCTAGGGTTCGCACCCATTGACAACGATGAGGCAATCCCGTAAATGTAGTTAATACCTCAATAATGTGTTGCTGTGTAATACCTGCCGTATCGGCTAAAGCACATGCGGCAAGTGCATTAAACCAATTATGCACTCCCTTGATTAATACAGAGTCAACGGGCAAAAAGCAAGTATGGCCCTTTGCCAAGTATATTTTATTCTCTTGCCGAATTAAACCCCAATTGTTTTTTTCAGGAGCATTTTTACCAAAAGAAATCCGATTAATATCTTCTCTCAAATGGCGTTTTTCATTTTCTCCCTCGTCCCAGAGAGAAGGAGCTTGAAGAGTAGATGAAGGGGTGCTAGTGCAGGATTTGGGGCTGATGCTTACCTCATCATGGCTAGAAGCCATAGGAACAGTATCAAGATCATCACGGTTAAATAACGCGACTTGTGCTTTATGGTAGATTCGCTGCTTCGCTTGGATATAGGCCTCCATAGTATGATGCCTATCTAAATGATCAGGAGTCACGTTTAAAATAGTAGCAGCAATCGGCTCCAATGAATAAGTTAAATCCAATTGAAAACTTGATAACTCTAAAACCCAAAGATCATATTGATGTTCATCATCAAGCATATCAAGAACTGGTGTTCCAATATTCCCAGCGACGGCAACTTTATATCCTGCTGCCTTAGCCATTTCTCCCACTAAAGTAGTAACCGTTGATTTTCCATTAGTTCCAGTAATTGCTATGACTGGGGCATGAATCTCACGAGCCAGACACTCTATATCACCATAAATAGCTACGCCTACCTGCATAGCCTTCTTTAAAAAAGGGGTGTCTAAAGACAACCCTGGACTGGCAATAATATCTGAGAGTTGGTGGATTATTTCATCAGGAATATCTTGGATATAAAGAGAGACATTTGGAAATTCTCGAGTAAACTCAGCAATACTCGGCGCTTGGGCGCGCGTATCAAAAGCAATAAATGGTTTATTATTTCTACGTAAATACCGTGCTACTGATAAACCAGTTTTACCCAAACCTGCAATTAAATACAACGGAGGATTCATGAGTGCACCTTTTTATCGAAGTTTTAAAGTCGCTAATCCGCATAAAACAAACACTACAGTAATAATCCAAAATCTAACAATTATTTTTGGCTCCGACCATCCTTTTAACTCAAAATGGTGATGTAAAGGTGCCATTCGAAATAATCGTTTACCATGAGTGTACTTGAAATATCCTACTTGTAAAATGACAGAGATTGTTTCAATAACAAACAAACCACCCATCATTAATAAAACCAACTCTTCCCGAATCACTACAGCAACAATACCTAGCGCAGCCCCCAAGGCTAAAGAACCTACATCACCCATAAATACTTGAGCAGGGTAGCTGTTATACCAAAGAAAACCAAGACCTGCACCAACAATTGAAGAACAAAAAATGGTTAACTCTCCAGTGTTGGGAACATAGGGTATGCCCAAATAAGGTGCATAGACTGCATTGCTAGACGCGTACGCAAATATACCTAAAGCCCCAGCAACCATGACTATAGGCATAATTGCTAATCCATCTAATCCATCAGTCAAATTCACCGCATTAGAACTTCCCACAATAACAAAATAACCTAGAACAGGAAAAAATATACCTAAACCTATAGTCAATGATTTAAAAAAAGGCACAGTTAACTGTGTATGTACTGGCAAAGCTGCATGCATGTACAAATAAATTACTGCGATTAGTGCTACTACCGATTGCCAAAAATATTTCCAACGTGCAGGCAGGCCCTTACTGTTTTTTAATACTAGTTTGCGATAATCATCAACCCAGCCAACAACCCCATTTCCTAAAGTCACTAAAAGAACAAGCCATAAACTGGGCTGTTGCAAATCGCCCCAGAGCAAGCAACTCACAGTAACTGCTAATAAAATCAACACCCCACCCATAGTTGGAGTGCCTGCTTTAGATAAATGTGATTGAGGTCCATCATCTCGTACCATCTGACCTATCTGCAAGCCACGTAACCAACGAATCATAATAGGACCACATACTAATCCTACTATAAGAGCAGTTAAAGAAGCCAAAATAGATCTAAAAGTCAGGTATTGAAAAACTCGTAACGCATGATATTGTCCTTGAAATAACTGCGTTAGCCAGTAAAGCATAAATTGTTCCTCTCGTTAGCGCCCAATGATAGGTTCTTATTAAATAATGCCCAACAGGTTAATGGGCCAAAAAGTGGCCAAGCATACCATAAACATACAATCCATTCAGCATTCTGTAAAAAAATTCTTGAACCCGTAATTCAATTCATTCAATAGACCACTCGCATAACAACATCTTTTGCCTCATTTGGCGTTACAAGTATTTCTACGGTGCACATTTACTCTTAATACAACCTCAATAACTCGAAACACTTGTCCTTTGCACGCACAAAAAATTGACTAGTAGTACAAGAAATCCCATGATGAACGAATCCAATCACCATTTAATTTATATAAGCTGATGCACAATTTTTTCCATGGCACTAGAACGAGATCCTTTAACCAAAACCACCGTGTCAGCGGATAATTTTCCAACTAGATTTTGTACAAGCTGTTCTTGGCTGGAAAAATACTCACCACCAACCCCAAATGCCTCTGCAGCCAATCTGCTATTAGAACCACAACAAAGGAGCTGATCAATGCCTAAACGACGCGCTGCAATCCCAACCTCTTGATGATGTTGAGTTGCCCAAGCTCCCAATTCGCCCATGTCGCCAAACACAAAAATTTTTTTCCCGGGGCGCTCTGCTAATACTTCTAAAGCAACCAAAACTGAGCGTAAATTTGCATTATAAGTATCATCAATTACTGTAGATTGATTTTTTCCAGCAAGAACAGTCAAACGGCCTTTTATTCCACCAAAGAGATTTAACCCTTGTTGAATCTCTTTAGCGGAGATACCTATAGCATGACAGCAAGCAGCTGCTGCTAATGCATTACGAACATTATGTAAACCAGGGACTTTTAAATGAATATCGGCTCGCCCATTAGGAACTATTAAAGAAAACTGTCCACAACCTTGAGTATCCAACTGAACATCTTGAGCATAAATATCCGCAGGATGTTCTATAGAGAAACGAAGTACTTTTTTATCCAGCAACAATTCATCCCAGAAATGTGCATAAGCATCATCATCATTGACTACCGCGGTTCCTGCGGAAGATAAACCTTGATGTATTTCTCCTTTAGCACGGGCCACACCATCTATAGAACCAAAACCTTCCACATGTGCTGGAGCAATATTATTAATTAAAGTAACATCAGGATGAACAATTGCAACCGTATGCGCAATTTCACCTGGATGATTTGCCCCTAATTCAAAAACAGCATAACGATGTTGACTATTTAGTTGAAAAACACTTAATGGGGCACCAATATGATTATTGAGATTTCCTTTGGTAGAATGCGAGGGGGAAGGTAGAATAGCGGCAATCATTTCTTTTGTGGTAGTTTTCCCATTAGAACCAGTAAGCGCAATAACTGGACAATGCACATTTTGTCGGTGTGCAGCTGCTATCTTAGCCAACGCCTGAATTGGATCAGGAACAACAAACTGTGGGATATGTACTCCATCTACTATACGACTCACTATTGCAGCTACCGCACCGCGAGATTCAGCTTCTTTAATAAAATCATGACCATCAAAACGCTCCCCGTGAATAGCAATAAATAAACTACCTGATTTGAGTTCGCGACTATCAATACAAATACCAGTAAGTTCAGTATTAATCTGGCATGATTGGGCAAGTAATGCAGCAACTGTATTTAGATTCATAATAATAAGGCATGGCTAAAACTCTAGTGTACTAACACTTGAGCTTAGAGTTCAAGGGGAATAAGAGTATAAATTGTTGCACAAAAACACCCAGCATTGATATTAAGATAGTTGCTGTAAGTTGGGCTTTATATAAAATAACGTAGCCCAACCTTGTATTTCAATAAGTCAAGATGATGCGGCCACCGATTCAAAAGATGGATTTATTTGTAATGATTGATAATAGCGAGAAATTCGCTCTTCTGTTAAAGGCTTACGTCGATCGTCAAGCAAATGCGCATCTAACTCTTCACTTAACTGTCGCGCAGTTTCTAACATAACTGCCAAACGTTCTTTATCAATACCTGAATTTTTTGAAGAGTGCATATATAAACATAAACCACGTACACTAAAAGCACCTATATTCTGTAAGTCAAAAACCCCTGTTGCTGTTGCTGCGGCTAGACTAAACAAAACCGGTCCCTGACCATTTGGGAACTGATGGCGATGGAATAAATGTCCTTCACCGAAGCGTAAACCAACTGCTAAAACTGTCTGTAATAACTCATACCCAGCGAATTGCCTGTTTTCTTTTGCAAGCAGAAGTATCATTAAAGTAGAAGGAACATCATTCTTTGGTGTCGTTTGTATTTCTATTCTTGGTTCTGGTTTAGGGTCAATTTTTAATTTGATTTCATTTTCATTATCTTCCGGCAACAAACGAGGAGACGAAACATTTTCAGTAGGCTTTTTAAATAATGGCAAATCATCATCTTTTTCTACTTCATTACCTAAACTAGAAGTGACATTGACTTTACGTACAGCAATAATGTCATCACTATAATTCTGCGCACCAGCTGTATTCTTCTCTGATACTCCCAGACTGGGTTGGTAACGTTCTGGACTTAAGCTCTGTTTTCGAGCCTTCATTAAGCGCCAAATTGCTACAATGACACCAATCAACAACAGGACATTAAGAATTAAGCTCCAATTTGCCTGCATCATCTACTCCATCGCCAAAGCTTGTGTTACATCAACCGCAACCAAGCGCGATACCCCTGGTTCACGCATAGTTACCCCAATCAAATGATCTGCCAACTCCATTGTCACTTTATTGTGTGTTATAAAGAGAAATTGCACAAATTGTGACATTTCTTTCACCAAAGTGCAAAAACGCCCCACATTTACATCATCTAAAGGTGCATCTACTTCATCTAACATACAAAATGGTGAAGGATTTAACTGAAAAATAGCAAATACCAATGCTACAGCCGTCATTGCCTTCTCCCCTCCAGATAACAAATGAATCGTACTATTACGTTTTCCTGGGGGTTGTGCCATTACTACAATACCAGCTTCCAACAGATTATCACAAGTTAATTCAAGCTGCGCTCTTCCTCCACCAAACAAACGTGGGAAAAGTGCCTTAAATGAAGTATTTACTTCCTCAAAAGTATTTTCCAATCGCAATCGAGTTTCTTTATCCATCTTATCAATGGCAGATTCCAGCGTTGCCAAAGCTTCGCTTAAGTCATTATATTGTTCGTCTAAATATACTTTACGTTGCTGCTCAGTAGCAAATTCCTCAATTGCCGCTAGATTAATTGCCCCTAAACGTTTAATTTTCTCTGCAAGAGCAATTAGCTCATCTTCGCGTATACTTTGTGTTATACCCTTAGGTATTTGTTCTAACACAACTTGCGCTTGTAACTCAGATTCATCTAATGATTCTTGTACTGAGCTTGCTCGCACTGCTAAAGCTTGCTCCTCCATACGAACTTGCGCAATGAGCTCTTGAATACGTTTGACCTCTACATCACAGTTTAAAATATTTTTCTCACAATCTTCAAGCTCCATTCTCAACTGCAACAATTGCTCTCTGCTTAAAGTTAATTGTGACTCTACCTCGCTATGCTTTTGTAATTGTTGCGCCAGTTGGTCTTTAAGTTCTATCCCTGGCTCTTCAGTTTGTAAACAAAGCAACGCTATATGTTCAAGACGTTCTTGCAAAATATCTAAACGTTCTTTTTCTCTCTGAATACGATCTTCAAGCTGTTGTATTTTGTTTTTTTCTCGATCATATTCCAACTCTGCTTGATGTAGTTGCAATCGAGACTCTTCTACTTGTTTCTTTTTTAATGTTAAACCATCTAACCATTCTTGTTTTTCGTGTAAACACTCTTCTTGTCGTTGCTCATATTCACGATATTGCCCTTCTAAAGAATGCAATTTTTCTTTGATATTACATTGTTCAGCTGCAATTTCTTCCAGAAGAAATTGCAATTCTTCACATTCAACAGTTAAAACAATTGCTTGTTTTTCTGCATGAGAAATCGCTTGTTCATTATTACTTAGTGCTGAACCATTTGTCCTTAATGCTTCATTACTGGTGTTGACATTAAGCTGTTGCAGTTCAATATCCTTTAAACCTTTTTGTAATTGTAGATGGGTATGATCACGCTCTGCTCTTAGCACATCTATCCTCTGTTGTAACTCTTGAACCAGCAATGACAAATCTCCAATTTTTTGTTGACGTACCAAGAAACCTACATCATCTTGCTCTTCAGAATTAACAAATTTTACCCATCCTTGTCCTAACCAAAAACCCTCTGGAGTAATAATCGATTGATATCCCTCTAATTCAGGCAACCAGCTTAATGCTTCGTCAAAATGTTCAGCAGCATAAATATGTTCTAATGGAGATACATTTGCAGGTATTACTCCATGTATTTTATCCATAAGGCGTGGACGAGAATCAGACTGAGTATTTCTATTTATTAAAGTAACAATGCATTCACCCTGATGTTCACAATTTACTCGTTGCGGCCACAGCTCATCAAAAGTTTCTAAAACATAGGCATGCAATGTTTCATTGAGTACTCGCTCACATGCAGTTTGCCATTTACTCTCAACCTGCAAAACATCCATTAATCTTGGTTTTTCGGACCACTCTTGAATGCCTTTTTTATTTTTTTTCACGCCTTGTCGTGCCGCACGCTGGGCAGCTATTAACGCAGCATGCTCCGTATTGGCTCGATGAAAATCATCTTGCACTCCATGTAATTGCTGTTCGATTTCTTGTAACTTAGTTCGTAGTTGCTCTGTACTTTCTTGACTTTGATTTAATTGACGCTCATCAAATTCCTGATCTGCAATGAGCTTAATATGTTGTTCTTGTAATTTTTTTTGTGTCTGTTGTAATTCGTTTATTGAGATAGATTCTTGTTCTAATTTAAGTTTTTCTAGTCTTAAAAGCGTTTGCTGATACTTTTCTTCTAAATGCTGTGCTTGCACTTGTGCCACTTGAAATTCTCTTTGCAGATTGTTGGCATGCGTTTGAACTTCTTGCCAATGTAGCTCCCATTGTACCTGCTGTTTTTGGGTTTCTTGATAACTTGCATCTTGCTCTTTAAATTGAACACTTAATTGTTCGAGCTTCTCTGCTAAACTTTGAGCATTCTGTTGGCAACGAAGCAAATCTTCTTTATCCTCTTGCCATTGTTCCGCAATAGCCTGCCAATCCGCTTGCATTTGCTGTTGGTCTTGTTCCAGGCGTTTCTTCTCGCGCATTTGTTGCTGGATGGTTTCCTCCAAACGTGCTATTTCAGTGCCTAATTGGTAAAAACCAGCTTGAATTTGTTGGGTTTGCTCATCTACATCATAAATTTTTTCGTTTAAAATAATACGTTCTTTATTCACGTTGGTGAGTGCACTTTGTTGCTGCTCATAATGCACTGCCAAGTCCTGCAATTGATGTTGTTTTGCTTCTTGTTGGCTTACCAAATCTTGCCATTTAAGTGCCAAAATTTCTGCACGACATAATTGTTCTTCATCTTTAAGAATGAGATAACGCTCCGCGGCTTTAGCTTGCCGTTCCAAACGTTGTAATTGTTTCTCTAATTCATCTCGAATGTCTGCTACGCGAGTCAAATTTTCACGCGTATGAGCAATACGTTGCAAAGTTTCACGTCGACGTTCTTTATACTTAGAAACTCCAGCAGCCTCTTCAAAAAATACCCTTAACTCCTCAGGTTTCGCTTCAATAAGTTGAGAAATCGTACCCTGTCCAATAATTGAATAACCACGAGCGCCTGCTCCAGTACCAAGAAAAATATCAGTAATATCTTTACGACGACAGCGACTCCCATTTAGGTAATAAGAAGAATCACCATCACGGGTAACTACACGCTTAACTGCAATTTCACCATAGCTGGCAAAAGGACCGGTTAAACGTCCAAGGCTGTTATCAAATACCAATTCAACTGAGGCTTGACCTACAGATTTACGATGAGAAGAACCATTAAAAATGACATCGATCATCGATTCACCACGCAAATTTCGTGCAGAACTCTCCCCCATAACCCAACGTACGGCATCAATGATGTTTGATTTCCCACAACCATTCGGACCAACAACCGCTACTAATTGACTTGGAAAATGTACTACCGTGGGATCAACAAAAGATTTAAAACCCGCTAATTTCAATTGTTTCAGATGCATAGGAATAGCAATTTAAACAAAATAAAGAATCATTATAACTGAGGATGAGCAGGCTATCTATATAAGCATTAACCTTGGGCTCACCATAAGTTTCGAATCAGCTTGCCACTTAATTTGACAAGAATTAAAATATTTATATAATTACATCCAATTTAATGCAAATTGGATAGATAATGAGGTATTTAGTTAGTCAATCACTTAGCGCAATAACATTAGGTACAGTGATTCTATTTTCAGGTCCAACTTTTGCAGAACCTCCTAATTTAACTGTAGTAAAGAATGAGCTCAAAAATTATCATGATTCTGGGGTTTATCAAAAAGAGCTAACCCAAGTTATTCATAAGGCACAAAAATACATCGATCAGCAAGCCAATCTAAATAAAAAAGAAAAACTGCCCAAGAAACTTGCTATTGTTTTAGACATTGATGAGACTAGTTTATCCAATTATAACTCAATGATTCAACGTGATTTCGGTGGGAATCGTAAACAATATCATCAAGATATAATGACGGCAAAAGCCCCAGCCATTAAGCCTATGCTTGCTTTATATCAAGATGCCCTTGCTCATAATGTCAAAGTATTTTTTGTCACCGGAAGAAATGAATCAGAGCGCAAAGCTACAGAGCAAAATTTAATTAAAGAAGGCTATAGTCAATGGGCCGGTCTCTATTTACGCCCTATGGATTATTCATCTAAATCCATTATTCCATTTAAATCGCATACACGAAAAACAATCACGGAAAAAGGTTATACGATTGTCGCCTCTATAGGTGATCAATACAGCGATCTAAAAGGCGGGTATGCTCAAAAAGTATTTAAATTACCCAACCCCTATTACTATTTACCTTAGTCGATTTTCATAGAGCTATCATCAGATTCAATTTGATAATTATCCTGATGTACCAACTTGTTTAAAATAAGGGACATCAATAAACGGATTTGTTGCTCATACATAGAACGATCATACCCCCCTTCCAAACCCCAATATACTCGTTTAATATGTTCCTTATTTTCTTGAACTATTTGAAAGAGATTCTCATAAAAATAAGTTAAATCTGCTTCATTAAAACGTGTTTTTTTTGCTTCTGCTTTACTCATTAACTTACCATCAACAAATTTCCCACAATAAGCTGTTTCAGCCTCATGAGAATCCCAACCCGTTGGTAGAAAAAGCACTATTTTCTGGCCCTTTTCTTTTGCGCTTTCTATTTGAGACTCGATTTCCTCTAGAGCAAAAACCAATGCAGGATGAACGGTTCCAGGTTTACGAAGTGTTGCGCTTAAATCTACCGCAAAATACTGAAAACTTCCCTTCGCCCATGAATGAATTTCTTGTCCCTCATCCTTGCCCTTTTTCTTGAATAATTTATTGATAAAAGAATTATCCTGTTGAGGATAAACACGAGAATCAAAAACATCGATATGGCATATATCCATGTCTGAAGCAGATTGCATCAAAATATCACATAAGCCATTATCTCGATTCACATCGGTGCCTACAATAATGTGTTTGAGTGGTTCTTGATGAAGGCTTTGTACATATTTAAGTAAGATAGCCGTTTTATTTAAAACACAAAAACCACTGCCTTCATCACTATAAGCATGATGCGTAGGTAGTCCAAAAGAAAAATGAATCTTTCCCGAGTGCTCTAAAGTCATTGCGATATCTTTAATTAAGACTTCTAAAGTTTTAGGCGTAATCACAATATCGGAGTTTAATTGTTTCTGTCCTGTATGCCGTGCTTGGATACAATCAATAATAATGTGTTGTAAATATTTTGGAGTATGAACTTTTAATACCGCATTAAGTATCGTATCTTCTTCAGGAATTTTCGCAAAACATCTTAATGCGGCTTGCTCATCTCCTTTATTCATTGCAGCAAATAATTGACTCCAATAGCGAGGCAACTTAACTTGATCCGTATCCATGACTGATAAATCGGAATCATTGTCACGAATTTCTGAGATTAATTGGCTCATATGCTTTAAGCGATTGAACTGATCTTCTTCAGAGCCAGCAGGCATTCCATGCATTTGTTCGATATCATTCAATGAAGGGATTTGAATACAGCAGTCTTGAGTTTTTGCTTCATGCACATCAGAAGAAGTTCGTTGCCTAAAGAAATATTGATGCATCATCTTGATTATCCTAGAAATAAAAGAGATTAGGCTTTTACTAAAGTCCTAAATTTTTTTTGCCATCCTTTCAAGTATAGGGCATGGCAAAAAGTTCTCATGTAAGAAATGAATTAATGGTAGGTAACAGAATGCTCAATGTCTTCTTTAACATCAATAAGTCCCTGAGATAAACCTTGGCGTTGTCCAGATTTAACTGTATTTGGACCTGTAAAAAAGGTTAATCCAATTCCTGTAGCAGCAACCACGGTAGACGTAACCCCTAAAACAACTTGGGTTTGCAGTAAACTCAGCCCCAAAGCTATTCCTACAGCACTTAATGCAGAACTGGAACCCAACGTCGTCACGAGACCTGCAACGCTTGCACCAATAAGTAATACGCCTAAGGCAATCAGTAAACCACCTAAAACTTGTTTGCCTACTGAAGGACTCCCAGAAGCAAATTCAGCAATATCGCCTAAACGTTTTGCAGCCTGTATATCATTAGGATTATTGAATACATCTGTTAAAACACAAACTGTTCTACCGTAAAAATGGTAATCTATGGGTTCCTGTTTTTGCTTTTTCATTGCGACTTCAGCCTCAATTAACTCAGCCGCATTCATAATATGTCTTTGCACATTGGATAAAACATTGTTTCGTTTTAAATGAACCAACCCATCATTAAAAATTTGTTCTTCTATATTTTCTAATTGTGCAGGTTGAATTGCAAAAACCCCTAAGTTGGCGTTTTTAGATGTATCAAACCATGCATTTGCACTATAATTTGTTTGCCACTGATCAGGTAAGTCTCCATGTTGAAGCACATGGGTACTTTCCACAAGCTCCGCTAGCGTTTTTTCAAATTCAGCATCTTGGCTTTCTTGTTTTACTCGAGAATACATATCCCATATAAAGCCACATAAGCGCAAATAGTTAGCTCTATGTGTGGGCTGAAATTGCAATGCCTCAGGATTATATCCACTTTCATAACGAGTTAATTCATCTAACCCGTAACGTGCAGCAATCAAGCTAATCCGTACTTGGGGAAAAAGGCCTGTAAGATGAGTATCTTCATAGTCATTAAATGCTTTTTGCAGCTTATTGGCTAATGTTTGCACTAACTCTAAAGGGTTTTCATGCAAAGTCCGTAAAAATAATTCGGCATCACGTATGTGATTGATTAAAAATGATTTCCGAGATTGAAGCTGAGTCAACTCAGCATTAACTTCCCCGATTACCCGTTCATAAGGTCGCATTTGATTTTGGAGTGAGATACGTTCTACCTGTAAACGTCCTAATTCAGTTTGTAATTGACTTCTATTCCATTCTCTTGCGAAATCACCTACATAATGCAGCACCCCATCTCCATGATGATGGTGATGATCATGGTGGTGGTCATGCATATGGTGGAACATATCTTGGGTACTACTGATATTTGCATTAGTAAGTTGGCTTTGAGTGATTGAAATCAGTCGGTTTGTGGTATCCAATTGTCGCTGAAGTGGATTAAGAAATTGTCTTTGCTCTTCGATTATGCGTGATTTTTCCGATATTTGTGACTGTACTTGAGGTAGCTCTTGTTGCCAAGAGAAAAGATTAGCTTGATTGTAAACTACAGGGCTAACTGCGGGCATAACGATCCTCCAAGTGGGTTACATTATAAGCGCCCCGCATTATACCTGCTGCAAATTATTAATTCAATGATTGCATTTTATGATCAAATATCACTACATAACTGGAAAACCCCTGCTATGGCGCGTTCTATAAGCAAAGAGATACAATAGGGACTTCCTAATCAAAAATAAAAACACATTTGAGGATGTTGGACCAATGACTGGGGCAAAAAAAGTTTCTGAATCTTACCTTTTTTCGCTGATTTTAATTTCAGCGATTCTTCTTGGGGGTTTCACCGGTTGTTTTTTTAGCCAAATAACTCATTATTTAAAACCTTTTGGTGAAATTTTTCTTAATCTCATTTTTACGGCAATTGTTCCATTAATTTTCTTTAGTGTCAGTTCTGCCATTGCACGTATTGGTTCTATGGGGAAACTAAGCAAAATTGCTTTTTATATGACGGTTACTTTTTTATTTACGGGTATCATAGCAGCAATTTATGCTCTTTTTGTCGTTCATCTCTTTCCACCTGCCCACAATGTTGTTCTACCCTTGGCTGTTCCTGCAAAAACATCCACGCTGAGTTTTTTAGAGCAGATTCCAGAAATTTTTACGGTTTCGGAATTCAGCCATTTACTTTCTCATAAGCATATTCTTGCTTTAATCGTCTTTTCAATCTTTGTTGGACTTGCCGCATCCAATACTCATGAAAAAGACAAACCATTTATTGGTTTTTTACAAGCAGGAGAAGAGATTTTCATGCGTG
Organism: Legionella santicrucis; assembly: GCF_001468135.1. GTDB lineage: Bacteria > Pseudomonadota > Gammaproteobacteria > Legionellales > Legionellaceae > Legionella > Legionella santicrucis. The sequence continues at coordinate 267,665 of NZ_LNYU01000091.1, forward strand.
TTTTTACATTAATCATGTACTATGCTCCGCTTGGTTTTTTTGCTTATTTTGCCGTCTTAGTTCACGATTTAGGCCCGCAATTAATGACGAACTATCTTCGGGTTGGTATTCTTTATTACTCTTTTGGACTCCTATATTTTATCCTTATCAATACCTTCTTTGCCTATTTGGCAGGTAAAACACAAGGAATAAAATTATTTTGGCGTAATATCTTTCTACCTGCAGTTACCTCAATTGCAACATGCAGTAGTGCTGCAAGCATTCCTGCCAATTTAATTGGTGTCAAAAAAATGAAAGTTGCTCCTGAAATTTATGAAACAGTAATTCCCTTGGGTACTATTATTCACAAAGATGGTTCAGTGATCGGCGGTGTTTTCAAAATTGCTTTTCTGTTTGGCATTTTTCATTTAAATTTTTCTGAGCCTAGTGTTTTACTCACCGCATTAGGAGTTTCTTTATTGGTTGGCACCGTAATGGGGGCAATTCCTAGTGGAGGAATGCTTGGGGAACTACTCATTTTAAGTGTTTATGGATTTCCTCCCTCAGTTTTAATGATTATTGCTGCAATAAGTATTATCATTGATCCGATTGCTACAATGCTTAATGTAACATGTAACAGTGTAAGCTGCATGATGATTGCCCGTTTTGTAGAGGGTAAAAAGTGGTTTACACACCCAACATCAAGGTAAGTTATGCGTAATCATCCACCTTATAAAAAACTATGGCGTTCACGTAAAGATAGAAAAATTGCTGGAATATGCGGCGGATTAGGCATTTATTTTGGTGTAGATCCAGTATGGATGAGAATAATTTTTGTTATCTTTTTCTTACTTGGAGGCGCTGCATTTATTGCCTATATTATCTTATGGATAATCATTCCCTTAGAGCCCGAAGGCTGGCAAGATGCCTAATCAAGAAGAAAAAAATGATTCGAGGATTAATCGTATTTTTTATCAATTTATGTTTCATAATACCCAATGCATTTGCTGCAGAAAAAAACAACGCCATGCCGCTATTTCAACATATTTTTTCTGTGTGGACTGATGCCTTTAATCGTAAAGACTTAGCAGGCTCTTGTGATTTATTTTCTGTTCATGTAGAAGCTAATTACCAAGGAGCTCCTAGAAAAAACTACGAGTCGATCTGCAATGGATTTAAGAAAATTTTTCAAGAAAACCGTGACTATAAATACCACTTTAAACTTCATCAGGTCTATCATTCTAACGACTTGGCAAGTGTTCGAGTCACGTGGTATTTACAAATTTATAAACAGGGAAAAGTTATTTCAAGAACTGTAGATGAGGGGTTGGATGTTTTTCAACGAGATCAACAAGGTCATTGGAAAATTATTTATTATTTAGCTTATCCGAGCAAAGGCAATTAACTTTCTGGCTAAGACAATGTAAAGCGTAATCAAGACAAAATATCAATATTTCATCCTGACTAAGCTTTAATACATTATCACTCTTCTTGTGCTAAAACAAATGATGAAGCATTTAAAACAGCAGCAATACGAAGCACCGATTGCACAGCAATTTTATCCAACCCATGCTCTAATAATTGTCTTACATGAGAACTAATGCACATTCCGCACCCATTAATCACCGATACTGCCAAAGCGAACAACTCAAAATCAGCTTTGGGCACACCTGGATTTAACATCCCATTCATACGTAAATGAGCTGGTAAAGTGGAAAGTTCATTATTTTCTGCCAAATGAATTGCACGATAATACACATTATTCATAGCCATTAAAGCCGTTGCTGTTTTTACGGCCTGTTCTAATTCAGATGAAATATGGATTGCTCCATTTGTTTTAATCGCGTTTATCAGACTTTTATTGTTTAAGGTATAGGCTACAGCTAATGCGACACCATAAAATTGAGCATCAGTTAAACCAGACTGAGCAATATTACTAAATAAAGTACTCAAATTAAGACGAATGTCTTTAGCAAAATCAGGAATCGCCTGTTTTAATTGTTCAATAGACATAATCCGCTCCTTTAAAATACTCCTGCCTCATTGGCAGGAGTATCTTGTTTTATAATGTTTCACCACCAATTGGGCGATTGCAAGGACATAACTCATCTGTCTGTAAAGCATCTAAAATACGTAAAACTTCTTGAGGGTTACGACCTACATTGAGTGAGTTAACGCTAACATGCTGAATCATATTGTTTGGATCAATGATAAATGTTGCTCTTAATGCACAGCCACTTTCTTCATCACGAACACCTAAACCATCCGTTAATTTTCCTTGAACATCTGCAAAACTATATTGATTAAGTTGATTTAAATCTTTGTGTTCTCTACGCCAAGCCAATTTCACAAACTCATTGTCTGTGCTTCCTCCTAATACCACTGCATCTCTATCATTAAACTCACCATTTAATTTTGCAAACTCAACAATTTCTGTTGGACATACAAAAGTAAAGTCTTTAGGGTAGAAAAACACTATTTTCCATTTTCCTGGAAAGCTTTTTTCAGTAATAGTTTCAAAAGCACTTACACCATTCTCTTCATGATTATTAAACCCAGGTTTCACAGCTACTATAGAAAATTCCGGTATTTTTTGACCAATAGTTAACATGAACTTCTCCTCATTTATTAGTTAATTAAATTATAGATAGGGTATATAATTATATAAAGTGAATAAAATCGATTTAATTAATCGAAAAAAACGATGAATAAATTAATTAGTTTAAAACAACTCCATTACTTGATTACCTTATATGATCACCAACATTTTGGTCGTGCAGCTACAGCATGTTTTATTAGCCAATCCACTTTGAGCGCTGCTATTACAAATCTTGAAGAGACACTAAACGCTCAGTTATTGGAAAGAGATCATAAAACATTTCTATTTACTTCTTTAGGGGAAGAAATCGTACGTCGTGCTCGATTCATGCTTCAACAAAACAATGAATTACTCGATTATGCGAAAAATCAGGGAAAAGCAATGCAGGGAAAATTTTATCTTGGTGTTATTCCCACCATTGCCCCATTTATTTTAAGCGATCTGCAAGTTTTATGTCAGCAGCTTTATCCCGATTTATCTCTATTCATCAGAGAAGATACAACGGATAATGTTTTAAACTATTTGGGTGAAGGAAAACTTGATCTTGTTATATTGGCTCTTCCCTATCCAACAGCAAACTTCCAAACAAAAATATTATGTAATGATTATTTTAAACTTGTTTTACCCAAAAGTTGGTTGCATCAAGGATTTGATACGGAAATAACAAAGCTACCGGAAAACAGTATCTTTCTCTTGGAAAAAGAACATTGCCTGACTGAACATACATTACAAGCTTGTCAACTTAAAGAAAGTGAAAAAATCAATTCATTTTTTGCCACCAGTTTACATACCTTAATCCAAATGGTAAATCACCAACCAGGCATTACTTTTTTGCCTAACTTGGCGATTAACAGTCGGATCCTTGCAAACACCGATTTGGTTGCTGTTCCCCTAAAAAATGATCATCCTTATAGACAAATCGGTCTCGCTTGGCGAGCTACTTCTCACAGAATACAAAGCTATAACCTATTTGCAGAATTAGTAGCACAAATTGTGATTGAAAAGTGTGCTGATGCACTATAAGGAACATAATAACACCGTAATCGATATTTTCTTCATTGTATTACACTTCTTCTCCAATTGCTCTTCCTGAACGAAGCAACGGAATAGCTGCTGCTTCTGGAGATATCTCATATGGGTGTTGCGCATTTTTGATTTGTTGAATCAGCTCTTTTGTTTTTATACCAATTTGACTTATTTCTTCTTTAAATTCTCCCACCAGATTACTCGAATTAATTGGAACTTTATTTTCCATTACAAACTGTTTTGTCTGATTGATCAATTCATCCAGAAACGCTTTACAACCCAAGGATTTTTCATCTTTTGCTAAGTGCATCATACGTGCCATTTTGTGCTTATCCGATGCTTCATAAGGAAGTTCATATTCATTGGCAACATGTTGCATCAATTCCATTAGCCTACTTTCAATGGCATTTTTAGTAATATTTGGATTTTTTATCATGTCGATTAAGCCAAATGAGACAGCGAGCTCTTTTAAAGTGGTATTTTTTATCGTTAGATTTAAATTCCACATATCGGAATAAACGACAGCTTGTTGAATTAATGCCAATCCACTAAGCACAAAAGTAAATTTATGGATGAAGGTATGGGTACTACAAATATTCTCAAGTTCAGGCGCAAATAAACTAGGAAGTGTGGTCGGAATTGCAGATTGTCGCAGTACAGTAAATAGCGGCTTCCATAAACATTGTTCCATTTGTTGTTGATAAAATGTACCATGAACTTTAGTATGCAGGCGTAGTACCGGCAATATTTCCTTACCTAACTTATTGAGTTCAGCTTCTAAACCATACCTTCTAGCTAGAGAAACGGCTTGCTCTGGGAAATGCCCCTTCAATAAATAAAATGACAACTGATCTCCTAAACGTTTATTAATAATTTGGGTAACTTGATTTGTACCTAAGCAACATTTTTCTACTAATACCCTGAGAGTGTCTTGATCAATAATTGTTAACTCCTTTTTATTTTTTATTAACAATCGATTGATGATTGCTATAAGATCATCTGCTTTTTCTTGAGGAGAATTAAGTGCTCCCGCCTCTAAGGCATGAACTAATCTACTTTTTTGTTGCAATAATTCCTCAGAAGAAAGCATCACACCATAGTCGTGACAGAATGTTTCTAAATAGCCTAGGACAGTAGCTGTATAAATTAAATTTTGATATTGGGCATGCCAATGTATTACTTTTATACGATCCAGATAAAAAGTCTCCGGAATCGTGTGTAACACCATGTTTTCAGGTTGCTGCAAAACTGCAACTAATAATGCAGTCGATACATATGATCCAAGATGTTGTGAACATAAAATGGATAGATCAAATCGATAATCTTGTGGTGCACTAACAAACTTATCAATCCATCCCAAAACAAATTGAAGATTAAATTGCTTTCTGGATAATCGTTCCTGAAATTTTCTTTGCTCAAAAGCAACAATATTTTTCGAAATTAACCCACGTGATTGATTAATATGAAAATTATTGAGCTCCAAATTAATTTGCGACATTTTATAATAAAGATAATCTAGAGCTTCTTTTAGCAAGATGCCGGTATCCTCTGCTTCATTCATCCGTTGATTCATATTTTTAAGAAAGAGCTTCGTTTCTTGTAAGTGTACTGGCGACTCTAGAAATTGAATTTGTTCAAATAATGTAGTAATGACTACATGCAGTCCCTCTTGCAAACCCAATGCTTCAATTTGGGTTTTCATCGCCTCCTTACTAAAAGCTTGCTGTAATTTAATGAATTGTTGCCTGTTATTAGGAGTAAACATTGATAATGTATTGCGTATTTCACTTAATACATCAAGCATCAAATCTACATTTGTGCTCTCTTGGGTTAAAGCTGTTATTGCTGCATTAATATCTTTTTGTGGACGTATTATGCAGGCCTCAGACGAAAGTAGTAATTTTGGGTTTAATGCGAGCTCATGGATTAATGCATCGTTAGGAGAGGTTATCCATTTATTTGACTCAAGTGAATCTTGAAGCTTATTTAACTCTTCTGAAAGCATGTGAATACCTTCTTCACCAAGCAACAATCGAAGCCTTTTTCTTAGGGTTTCTTGTTGATTACCATAGCCTTCATAGAGTTCTAGCATTCTTGGATCAAGACTGTGTAGTGCTCTAAACCTTTGTGATTCTATTTCTAAATATTTAGCGATTAAAATTGTTGCAAGTTTATAGCGATTTTTAGACTCCCATTCAGTGAATACTTCATAATAAGCCATTTGCTTGTTATGAAAAGACTCTAAATAATCTCGCCCTCCAGTCATAAAAAGATAATCACTTTTTATTTTTCCGGTATTAAAACCAGAAAGTACTTTATCTGCCAAGGATAGTATGGAGGGAGCATCTTCTTTTAAATAAACATGACTCATAAATGCGCATAAATCTTCAAAAGACTTAAGCATTTCCTCGGCGCGAGAGAGTAAAAGTTCGTCAATATCTGTAGGAGTTTCAAAGAGAAACTTAGATTTACTGACAATCATATAAGCCGCTAGAAATTGACGTTCGGCCTGGTATACATTTGAGAGGCTCATACGAGAAGGTAAAATTACATCCTTAGCTTGTTCCAGATGCATTAATAATTGATGTGTTGTTTTTAATGTCTTAGGTGCCAGAATGAATTTTTCTAATTGGGGAAAAGAATTCTGATGAGCTTGTTCGAGTGACATCAGCTCATGAACATAGTGAAATGAATCTAAAGCGGTTTGTTTAAGATGCAACTGCTTCCACCATCGCTGGATAACACAAGCAGCCCGGATTAAACGAAGTTCCTTTTCAGTCTCTATAGTCGCTGTATGAGATTTAGAGGAGTTGAAAAACGAGGTTCTATCAATTTTTAATTTCATTCCATTCTCCTTTTTCCTATACTCCAATCTGGCCAAAATTAATTCGTTTTGTCAAGTTAAATTACCTAATAATGGTCTTATTTTTAGTGAGGGTAGTTTCTTATTTATGGGTTGTTGACAATTGCATTCCTCTGGATATGTGTTGCGTTTATATACAAGATCCAGCTTTGCAAGCAGAACGTTAGTTCAGATAGATTAGTTGTTTAGAAAATAGACTTATCTATCCTCCATTCCTCTGTAGGTCTATTTTAAATTAGATGGTGAATTAGGTTCATTTGCAAAAGTAATTGGTTTCGTATTTGAAATACGAAACCATCATAAAGTAATTTATTATTTTTTTGCCACATTTTTATTTTGGACCTGGCAATGATGATGACGATGATGAATCGGTAATAAAATACCCAATTTTTGGTAGGTTTGTAATTGAGTTTTAGCCAATAACGTACTTATTTTCATTTCCACGGCGTTTCTTTTTTCCAGCAAGCCAGATATATCGCTCCATTTTGCATTTGGAGTAGCTATTTTACCTCTTATTTGCAAACTAAGCGCACGTTTTTCTTTAATTAAGGGACTCATTTGAACTCGCAAATTTTTCTTAATTTTAACCAGCTCTGCGCGTTGTTGTGGGGTCAATATTTTGTTCATGGATTGGCGATAGTGCGACGATTGATTCGTGGAGGTACCAGCACCACTTACCAATGGTTGGGCCGATGCAATTGAAGCCCCCAATAAACTCAAAGCCATACTATTAATTAATAAAAACCGCTTAATATTCATTTTTTTCTCCTGTCTGTTTCAATATTGAGTGTAATGAAACAATGTAATAGGAGTATGACAAATAAACTGTTTATTGTAACAACAATGTTACAATGCTAAATACCAAAGAATTTATTGGTATATAATGAAGTGAAGAAAATACAGTTTATAATACATTCTCTTCAAAGTTATAAGTAACACCGAAGTTCTATATCTATTCTCATCAGGTGATTCATGAGCACAAGAAAAAGTCATATACTGATTATTGATGATGATCAAGAAATTACGCACTTGATTAATGACTACTTAATTAAAAATGGTTTTCGTACTACATGGACTTTGAATGGTTTGAATATCAAACAGTTATTAAGAGAAAATAATTTTGATTTGATTATATTAGATATTATGCTACCAGGGATCGATGGGTTACATTTATGCCAAACGATTCGTCAAACACACAGTATGCCTATTATTATGCTTAGCGCGGCAAACAGCATAGCAGATAAAGTTGCCGGATTAGAATTAGGTGCAGATGACTATATATCCAAACCTTTTAGTTCTCGTGAGTTATTAGCCCGAGTCAAAGCTCAATTAAGGCGAACTCAAGGCGAACTTGAGATTGATCATAAAAAGCTTACGCCATTACAACAAATACATTTTGATAATTGGATTCTTGATCGCAACACACATTCCTTGGTTGATAAAGATTCTGTTGCAATCCCTTTAAGTCATCGTGAATATGAGTTGTTAATCATTTTTTTAGAGCATCCAGGACGTATTTTAAGCCGTGATCAATTAATGGACTTACTCTATGACAAAAACTTTGATTCACAAGATAGAACAATTGATGTCCTAATTGGACGTTTACGTAAAAAAATAGAAATTGATCCACGCAATCCACGATTATTATTAACAATACGTGGAGGAGGTTATCAATTCAAAACTAAGGTTGATTGGGCATGAGTCAACTTACTAGAACAGCAAAAAAAACGTTAATCGGATTAATACTAGGTAACCTTTTAGTTATTTTTTCTTTTATGCAGTTGGGAAAATATTATTATGAAAATATTCGTTCTCCTCTTCCTCCCAAAGCTGTTCGATCGTTAGTCCAGTTAGTAACGTTGTTACAAAAAAACCCCCAATCTTTATGGCCTGTAATTTTACGTAACCGAAGCACTTCTTGGGCTGAAATAACATTATCTACTAAACCATTATTCAATAAACACGCTCTATTGACTTTAAAAACCTCCATACTTTTTAATTTAATTAAACAAAATAATAAATTAGAGTTCTCTGCATTTATAAAAGAAAATAATTGGCTTAACATTCGCGTTATTTCTCCTTTCCCAAGAGAAACAAATTCAGTAATTAGCTTGTTTCTTATCTTAATTGGCGTCTTATTTTTCATTAACTACTGGGCCGTTAAAACATTAAATCAACCAATACATACTTTAATTCAAAGTCTTCATTATAGTGAACATCAAGAGAATTGGTTACCTATCCCCATAACAGGCAATCAGGATCAAAGGGTTATTTTTAAAAAAATTAATGATCTACAAGAAAAGGTAAATAAGCTTTTGGCGAATCGTACCCGCGTAGTTACTGCAATCTCGCATGATTTACGCACCCCGCTTACCCGTTTAAAATTACGAGCAGAATATTTAGCAAATGATCCTAATTACAACAAAATAATGGCTGATATCAATGAAATGGAACTCATGATTCGAGAAACACTCGATTATTTTAGAGATATAAATGTTGAAGAGAAGCCTCAGCTGTTTGATCTAGTAGCCTTAATTTCATCATTAAAAGAGGACGCTATTGAACTCAATTATGATGTGAGCTTCATTAGTGAAAATCCCAAATTAGTTTATTACGGTACTGTTAATTTACTTAAACGAGCTTTTAATAATTTAATTAATAACGCAGTGCATTATGGTTATAAAGCCATGATTCATCTTTCTTGTTTAGAAAATAAAATAGAAATTACAATTACAGACCAAGGACCAGGATTAGCAGAATCTGATCTAGAGCAGGTTTTTTTGCCTTTTTATCGTGGCGAAAGCTCTCGTTCACGTAGTACTGGCGGTACTGGTCTTGGATTAACCATAGCTCGAGAAATTATTCAAATGCATCAAGGTGATATTACTCTCACTAATAATATTCAAGGTGGCTTAAAGGTAATTATTAGCTTACCAATAAAGCCCCTTTAAGAAATCTTAAGTGACTTTAGATGGCAAGCTCCTAAGATCAGGATTTTTCGAATATGCATCAAGAATATCGTTAATTAATTGTTCGATAACACTTTCTTTTATTTCATCTTCAATTAAACCAATTTTTTCTTTCATCGCATTCAATCTGTTTTCCACCTCTCGAGCAACCGAACCATTAGGAAATAATACTGCCAAAAGACGCCTAGCTTCCCCAGGACCAAGGTGACGATACAGATGATTCCGCACAGTAGCATCTTCAGCGGTAGTACTAAAAGCCCATAACTCTACTGGTCCTAAAGTCAAAGTAAGTAACTGCACATTTACCCCTGTTTTAGTCGCATATTGCGCTAAGAAGGTTGCACCTCCTTCTCTGGGGCCATGTACTCGTGTACGCAAAGCTGTTTTCGCTGTTTCAGAAAGTCCAAATATTGACGTTGTTTTCTCTATCGCTTGTGATGGACCTGCATCCATAATGTAAATAGAAGTAGCGAAATCTATCATTACTGGATCAAAATCATCTACTGACTGTGAAAGTAACGCAATTTGTACTTTCCATTTCCGTCCTTCGCGCATATCAATAATTACCTGCTCACGAACCGCAGAAGATTTTGAAGTACGATGGAACTCATCATAAACAATGCGTTTATGATCTTCACGAATTTCCTGAACTCTTTGTTTATGATATTCCTTATATTGTTCTGGTATATTATTTAAACTTTCCTCAGTTAAGTAATAATGCCTTGCTAAAACATAACGCGCTAACATATACATAACAGCAGTTTGTCTGTCCGCAGCATCACCACCACTTTTAGCCACTTCATCAAGGTCTAATGATACAACTCGCGCATCTCCAATATCAAAACTACTGACGCGTGACAATATAGGATATTCGCGAACCGCCGCAGAGATCATTCTCGAAAATGCATTGATTAATGATTCACCAGTAGGTGCAGTAATTCTTTCATATAAATCTTCAATAGATGGAGTTCTACAAATTGATGCCGCATCAGCCAATAAAGGCATTGCATATCTTTGTGCCAGCATAGCCTCATGCGTAAAACCAGCTGAATAAAGTGAATCTGTTACTTCCCACCATGTTGATTTTGAATCACGGACAAAACCAATTTCCTCTAAAATACTATCAATAAACTCCTCTACTCCAGGAGAGTAGGGTGAAGGATTATATTCATCAGCTAAACTTTTGTATAATTCATCCACCACCATACCTGCAAGATCAGGCATACCATCATAAGGCTTTTCGGCACCTAAAGGTGTTGTTAGCAAAGTAATAAAGTTAACTAAAAATGCGCGTTCTAACGCCGTAGGATACCGGCACCCTAACTGTGTATCAAAAGGATTAATAGAATATTCTGGTGTCATTCTTAAACGATGATAAGCAACCAAGTGTCGTTTCGAAGCGGGCAATGCTTCTTTCAATAATGAAATAAGTCCACTACTTGATGGGCCAATATCAATAATTGCGATACGCGGCAGACGCAATAAACCACCGGATAAGCATAAAGCAAGATTGATCGCATTTGATAATACAGATTTACCAGAACCTGGACGTGCATAAACCAAATCAATCCATGTAGTTTGTTCCGTTGATCCAGGCTGGAAAGGCCAAGGCTTTCCATCAGGTGTTCTAAAAAGTAATGCTCCTTTTATCCAGGGTGAAGCAGGTCGTGTTATAGGTAACATGGAAATTACTGAGCTCAGAGGAGCGACTGTTGGAACTGCTGTACTGTTGAGAGTAGCTCCTAACATACTGGAAACAAATCCTCCAAAAGGATCTCCACAAATTTCAGAAACATCCGTGGAGCCCCATCCTTCAATCGCTTTCACTAACTCTGAACTTCTTTGACGTAATAAAGCCAATCTGTCTTCAGGAGCCCATGTAGTTGCAACAACTCGTAAGCGAACTATCGATTCATCAGTATTAAGATGTATGTATTTTAATAAATTCACTGAATCACTAATTAAACGATTCTGTGCTGAGCTAAAACTTAAAATTGCAGCCAGGAGCCCTTTTAGTTTAATAGTTGAAAGTCCTTCGCTCTCAATTAGAAATGAAATTCTCCATGGAACATGTGAAGGTAATATACGTGCAAATAAATGAATAAATGGTCTTATATCCTTTGGAAATAAATCAATAAATGTTGATGAATAAATCTTATCCCCGACCCTAATTGTGCGTAGATCTAATGCTTCTGCATCGCGAGGAAAAACTTGTTTTGCTAACGAAGGCCATAATAAGTCAGAAGCATCACCGTCAAATTCATTAATTTCTCTAATTGTAACTTTGTCTCCAGGTAAACTAGCTCGCCAATCATCAGCAGTATAATCAGGATCAGCAGTCATTCGAATCGCATGTATCGCGTCATGAACTTCCATTAATTTCGCAAAAACATTCAAAGATCCTAGATCATTCATAATGGCACGAACGTAGGCATCGTGAGTATCGCGTAATTCGGGTATCGCTGCGTAGATAGTTTGTGTATTCTTGAAAGGAGGAGCCTTCCGATCCTTAATCATTTGCGTTTTAGCTTTATTTGCCGCCTTTAATTGCTCTGAAGTTAAATTAAATGGTCGTGTAATGAGCACAAAATAGGTACGCTCTTCGGCACAATACATAGACATATAGTTGACTCGCTCTTCGAACAAATCTGTTAAATTCAGTTCGAGTCGTTTGGCTGTAGCAACTGCTGGCTCATAAGTATCATTAATTAATTTTTTTATATTCTGTTTATCATGACTAAAATACACCTGCAAAGCATGCCCAGGGCGTCCCATAGCAGCTTGAAATGAATTAGTCAACCCCGAAATCAAATGTTCAAATTCTACACTTCCTGCAAGTGCCGATATACCTTCAATTTTTAAAACAGACAATAAAGAACCATCATGATTTACTAATACAGTCGGGCTATCGGCTGTTTCTAAATCAATATATGATTCTATTGTTTGCTTAAGTGAAGTACTTAGCCAGGCAAAGAAAGTGTCTACTCCCTCGAAAAAAGATTCTGACCAATGCGCCATTGTGTTCCTCACATTTAACTTGAAATTTCTTCTAAAGCACTAGCAGCCCATTTTTCAATTTGTTTGCGAAATTTCGCTCTGGAAGGCAATAGAAGTATATTTTTAAATAACTTAGATCTTCGTTCTTCATCTTGTATACCGGCATCAATTAGTAGTTGGCCGAATATAGCAGGATCACTTGTTCCCTCACCAAATTTTTCTTCAACCATTTGTGATCTAAATTTGAATCCTCGATAAATATTTTGTGCGCTAGATTTATACCCTGTGTCATTGGTAATGGCACAAAATAATACATGGCATAAACTGTTTAACTCAGCTTGGGTAAGCTCTGGAAGGTAAACTAAAGTCCCTCCACCATAACCACCAACGCCTACTGATTCAATAAAAAAACATTGTGCACAAAAGCAGCATGCCGTAACTAAATTGTCTAATTTATTATTTGTATAATTATTATCAAGATTTACTATTTCTTGAAATAATCGCGCCTGAAATCCACAAAATTTACAGGTATATCTATCTCTTTGAAATATTTTTTGCTCAAAAGCCCTAAATCGTTCATCGACCTTTCTGGCTGAATATAAACGCCATGAACCTGGCGTAGCCATTAAATTTAATTTAAATTTTTCTTGATTAACCGCCATATTCTTGGCTCACATGAATGCACTATTTTACTGGCAATTAGTCACTGTCTATATATTAAACATCCTCTCTCGCTTGAGAAAGGATGTTTGAACTAATCCCATTATGATACAAGTAGGTCATTTCTAGCCACTAGTATAAACAGTACCAGTAGGACCAGCAGTTGTACCACCGCTTGAGCCAAACATTGTTGTTCCGGTAACACCTAAAATAGAAGGTAGGAACAATAACGCAGCTGCGATAAAAACTAGAGCGATTGGTGTTCCTATTGGAATTTGAGTTGGGTTATCTTTGTGCTGTTTAAATTTCATAATCGCACCAATAGAGAATCCCAAACCCGCTAAATAAGAACCAGCAGTGATTAATTTGGTTAAGTTTGTAAATGATGAGGTAATTTGTGATGCCATGGCACCTACACTCATACCACCTGCAGCTGCATCTTGGCTGACTAAGGCCAATATGCCCAAACAAACCATACTGGATAACCAATATTTATAACTTGATTTACTCATGACTTTACTTTTCACCATATTTCTCCCCAATTTTAAAATTAAACTAAAAAACAATTTGTACAATTAAGAACCATACAATGTATTATTAATCATTTGAATAGTACCTACTATATTAATTGCCAGTATTCCTCCAAAAACATGGATTAAACCCTTTCCAGTCCCTCCTGGTGGTTGTCCCTGTGAAGCAGAACGTGCAATCAACACCCACCCCCTTACAAAGGCAACTAAGCCAATGACTTGAATAACAATCGTAAGTGATCTTCCAACAGGACTTGAAGTACCAAAAAGCGTATCCAGCGTTGGATTACTACCACCTGTTGGTGCATACTGAAGAACATTTGTATAACCGAACGTCGTTTGCATCATTGTTTCAAATGCAGATGGAAAATAAATAAATAATGCGCCCACGAACAAATAAATTACAGGTTCTTTGATACTCGTATTATTCGACATCATTGTTCGTGCTTCACCATATACCTTTAAACTATATATTGCCTTGAATAAAAAAGCACAACCAATTAGATAAGCGCCACCTGTAATTAAACGCTCTACAGGTATTAAATTATTTGCAACATTCACCAGAATGTTTATTTCACTTGATAACCAACACGCTGCTGTTCCGCCTGTACATGTATCAGCCATACTAAACCTCAACTATCGTCTTGACTAAACCTAATTACTCGACCTGAGCTCGTTAACACGCGACCCTGTAAAGAATCGATTAGTTTCACTACCCCATATCCTTCGATTTTTGATCCTTCTCTTACTGTAAGTGTAGAACCATTTGCGCCAATTAGCCAAGCTCGACCAGGAATTACTGCATTAATATAATAAATTATTTGAGGTGCTGATGGTTGAACATGAATTATCCTCTTGATTAATTTAGGTTTTGTACGTTCCATCAACACGTTAATTTCTTCAGATTGTTTTGCTACTTGATTGCTTAAATCACTGATTACTTGATTAAGTTTAGTGATTTGCGCGCTTAGAGCATTAACATTATTGTTAACATTACCCACTTGTTGATTCACTGAACTAACCTCTGATTGAACTGTTTGTTGTGTCACTTCAATGGAGGCTACTTTTTGTTTTAACTCTTTGCCCACCTCAACAACTGGTTGTTGGAGGACTGGTTGTACTTGAGGCTGTTGTATTGGTTCTTGCGGAATTTCCGTTTGAGGAAGCGGCTGTGGCTGAGGAGATGGAGTGACTTCAGCTACAGGAGTAGGAGTTATATTTTCATCAGTAGGAACTTTAGTCGATTTTCCAAAAAAGATCCCACCAATAAACTTATACATTAACATAATAAATACAACAACACCTATCGCTATTAAGGCATTGCGCTTAATGTTTTTTCTTGGCTCCCCTCCGCCTTGCCCCATAGGAGCAGTGCTTTTGGGACTGTATTCAGGATTCTCAATAGATTCATTTTCTAAAGAATCTAATTCAGCGAATTTATACTCATCATTTTGATCATTATCTGCCATTTTTACCCGCCATTAAATAGATTTTACATCTTGAGTAAATAAAACACCTACAGGAGTTCCTGAATAAACCTCGACGGTTGGAGGTGTATTAAATAATACCTGGGCTTGTTGTCCCCATGTCTTACCAACATCAGCCAACGCAATTACCGCATTTTCCAAGGTAGAGCGACCAACACCATTCGCAATGGTCACATTATTACCGGCACCTGTACCACCAATAGTTACTGTTGTATTCGCGGACTGGAATGCATTTCCAAATCCCTCTAAAAATGAGGAAGCAAATAAGGAACCATAACGTAATAGATAATGATTATTGGTTTTACTTGAAAGAGCAGTCCTTGCCGTATTGGGATCAATTGCATAGGCAGAAATTGAAATTGTTTTTGGGGCGCCTGGAATTGACATTGTATTAAATGTAATAATCATTTTGTTAGCGTTTGAAGGCAAATTAAAGCTACCAATTAACTTAGTACCTTTAAGTCTTCCCGAAATAATGGTAGCAAGAATAGGTCCTGGCTCATCACTATTGACTGAAGTATCAATCACAGCAAAAAGTACATCACCAGTCTTAATCATATTGACATCATTATTTGATATTACAGTTGTTGTAGATTGAGTGGTAGTGCCTCCTGTCGCAACAGAACCTGCTGCTGCAACCGCTACAGCTTTTTCTCCTGTATTTCCTTCACTATAAGCTTGCGCAGGCACACCTTTCCAATCGTTTAACAATGCATTTGCCGCGTTTAACATGTCATTACTTTTTTGTGCAATTTTTTGTTGGTATTTTTGTTCCGCAGCCTGCTGATTCTGTTTATTTAATATTGCTTGTAGCTGCTGATTACTGTTATTACTAGCACCACCTGGCGTTGTGGTGGCTGCAGCTTGCCCTACAGCGGGTATGCCATTAAGATTAAATGCTCCTTGTTGCATATTTGGATTACCCAAACCAGCCACTTCTGATGAAGCATTAAATCCAGCGCTTTGTATTTGAGAAGCACTTAATCCCGCATTTTTTAAATCGTCAGCACTATATCCAGCATCAACCAAATCTTTTGCTCCAAAACCCGCAGCTCTTAGCTGTGTTGCACTAAATCCTGCATCTTTTAAATCCTTAGCACTAAAACCTGCATCTTTTAATTCAGTAGCACTATAACCTGCATCCTTTAACTCTTTAGCACTATAACCTGCGTCTTTTAGCTCTTTAGCGCTAAAACCCGCAGCTTTCAATTGAGCAGCGCTAAAACCTGCATCCTTCAATTCTTTAGCACTAAAACCTGCATCTTTTAATTCTTTAGCACTAAATCCTGCATTTTTTAAGTCCGCAGCGCTAAAACCCGCATCTTTTAATTCTTTAGCACTAAAACCTGCATTTTTTAAGTCCGCAGCGCTAAAACCTGCATCCTTTAGTTCTTTAGCACTAAAACCTGCATCTTTTAAATCTTTTGCACTAAATCCAGCATTCCTTAATTCAGCTGCAGTAAAACCTGCATCTTTAAGCTCTTTAGCTGTATAACCAGCATCCTTTAATGCTTTTGCCGAACATCCTAAAGTCTTCTTAATTGCCAAAGCACTAACACCAGCTGCTCTTGCTCTTTTCAAAGATTCAACACTGCAATCTGCGACCCGTCCAGCTGCAATTGTATCTGCTGGGGTGAGTCCTGCATTTGCTAAATCCTTATTAGTGTATCCACCTGTAAGTAGTTGCGAGGGCGTAAATCCTGCATCAAGCAAGGATTGAGCGCCAAAACCGGCATTTTTTAAATCTGACGCAGTAAATCCTACATCCTTTAGATCCTTGGCACTAAATCCTGCATTTTTTAAATCTGATGCAGTAAATCCAGCATTCTTTAAATCAGCAGCACTAAATCCTGCATTTTTTAATTCAGCGGCGGTAAATCCCGCACCTCTTAGATCCTCAGCACTAAACCCTGCATTTTTTAAATCTGCAGCACTAAACCCTGCTGCTTTTAATTGTTCTGCGCTGCATCCGGCATTTTGTCTAATAAGTGCGGCACTCACTCCGGCTGCCCGCTCTCTTTTTAGTGCAGCAACATCACAGCCAGCATTCTTTATCGCATCAGGAGTAAATCCTGCTGCTAATGGTCCCTGTGCTGCATTGATATCTGCTGGAGAGTAGCCTGCACTAGCAAGATTTTGCGGTGTAAAACCAGCATTTAATAAATCCCTGGCAGTATACCCTGCCGCCTTCAGCACTGAGGGAGTAAAGCCAGCATTTTTCAGATCCTTAACACTAAATCCTGCATTTTTTAAATCTGCGGCACTAAACCCCGCATTTTTTAGGTCTGCAGCACTAAATCCGGCATTTTTTAAATCCGTCGCACTAAATCCGGCATTTTTTAAATCTGCGGCAGTAAATCCGGCTGCTTTTAACTGTGCTGCGCTACATCCCGCGTATCGTGTAATGAGTTCGGCACTAAACCCAGCTGCTTTTTCTCTTCTTAAAGCATCTACATCACACCCCGCTTTCTTTATATCATCAGGTGTAATTCCTGCTGGTAATTGTCCTTGTGCGGCATTAATATCTGCTGGAGAATAACCGGCATTAGTAAGCTCTTGGGGTGTAAAACCAGAATTTAATAGATCTCTGGCAGTGTATCCTGCTGCCTTTAATTCTGCAGGAGTAAAGCCCGCATTTTTAAGATCTCTGGCACTAAATCCTGCATTTTTTAAATCAGATGGAGTAAAACCTAAAGCTTTTAGATCACCAATGCTAAATCCTGCATTTTTTAAATCTGCAGCAGTAAACCCTGCTGCTTTTAAATCAGCCGCACTAAACCCTGCTGCTTTTAAATCAGCCGCACTAAATCCTGCTGCTTTTAAATCAGCCGCACTAAATCCTGCTGCTTTTAAATCAGCTGCACTAAATCCTGCATCTTTTAAATCAGCTGCGCTAAATCCCGCTGCTTTTAATTGTGCTGCGCTGCATCCCGCATATTGTCTAATAAGCGCCGCACTAACTCCTGCTGCCCTTTCTTTTTTTAATGCATCAACGTTACATCCCGCTTTCTTTATATCATCAGGCGTAATTCCTGGGGGTAACAGACCCTGTGCTGCATTAATATCTGCAGGAGAATAACCTGCAGCCTGTAGTGCATCAGGAGTAAAACCTGCGTTTTTTAGATCTCTTGCACTAAATCCTGCTGCTCTTAAGTCTGCTGGATTAAACCCTGCATTTTTTAGATCTTGGGCACTAAATCCTGCCTCTTTTAAATCTGCAGCGCTAAGTCCCGCCGCTTTCAAGTCTGCCGCACTAAATCCAGCATCTTTTAAATTTTTGGGACTAAAACCAGCATTCTTTAAATCATTGGCAGTAAAACCTGCTGCCTTTAGGGCTGCAGCACTACAACCTGCATATTGCTTAATAAGCGCGGCACTAACTCCTGCTGCCCTTTCTTTTTTTAATGAATCGACATCACATCCAGCTTTTTTAATATCGTCAGGGGTAATTCCAGGAGGCAGTTCTGTTTCTGCTGCTTTAATGTCTGCTGGAGAATAACCTAAGTTTGCAAGATCCTCAGGGGTAAATCCTGCATTTAATAAATCTCTAGCAGAGTACCCTGCAGCCTTTAGTTCTTCAGGTGAATAACCTGCTCTTCTTAAATCTGCTGCACTAAATCCCGCATCACGTAATTCTTTAGCAGTAAAACCGGCTGCTTTTAATTGTGCCGCACTACATCCGCTAATACGTCGAATAGCGGAAGCAGTAACACCTGACTTACGCAATTTAGTTAAAGCATCAACGCTACATCCTGCTTTTAGAACATCAGCAGCACTCACTCCGTTAGGTAAACCGCTGGCTTTAGCGATTTCTTCTGGAGAATACCCTGCTCCTTTAAGTTCATCATCAGAAAAACCCGCATCTTTAAGTTCTTGGGCTGTAAATCCTGCATTGCGTAATTCACAAGCATTAAAACCACAATCCTTTAATCGACTAGCACTATAGCCAGCATCTTTAAGTTGTCTTGCATTGTATCCTGCCGCTTTCAATTCTTTACAGGGACAAACTTGACCTAGATCTTTTAAACCGTAACCATTATCTTTTAGCTGTGCGCAACTGCATGCTGCCTTTAAATCACTTAATTGAGCCCCTTGACTTACAACCTGCGACACAGCGGCTTTAGAGCACCCTCCATTTTGTAGTGCTTGCAACCAAAGACTTTTTTGAGATCCTTCCTCATTTTCTCTGGCTAAAGTAACAAAACCAACACCTGCTTGTCCGCCTTGTGAACCAATAACTCCGACACCTTCACCCAAGGCTTGTGTTCTAATGATTGTTGGAATAGCACTCCCACCAGTTTTCTCTGCTTTTTGTGCCTGGTTGACATTTTGCTCTTCCTGCAAGCGAGCATATTGTGCTGTAGGATTAAGAACACCAGGAATTGATTGAATAGCTCCTGGAGCATGGCTAAGAGTTGCTGTAGCTGATGGCCCAGAACCAGCTCCTCTTAATTTTATGTATCCTATCACTACAGCTAAAATTAATAAGGATAATGTAAAAATAATAATAACCCGAGTACGCGTATTCGAAAAAAGCGACTTTAAATTTTCTTTTTTTCCAGCCATTTATAACCCTTCTACCTTGAGCTGCATGACCTTCCCATGCCAGGAAACTAACAATACCGGAGATTTTTGCATTTCATATGCATGCGTCCCATCTGCGCTAGTCATACTTGCTAACCAGCCCGGTGACAATATAGTAAGATTGGTTCTAACATACATTCTGTCATTGGCTAACCAAGCACGTGCATCTCCTCCTGTAATAACCAAACGTTTGCTTGCGGGAGGTGGCACGCCGTCTAAAACATGAAGAAGCAATTCGCTCGCTGAAGGAGGAATTCCCGTCTCTAAAGGCATTGTTTTAGCATTGGGCCCATAGCCTTGTACACGTAAATCAACTCGATAATCTACCGCTTTTTGCCCGGGTATCAAGGTAAGCATCACAGGGGTATTTAAGCCTCGTAATCGAACCGCTAAATTGCCATAATTATATGCTTTCATTGCTTGAATCATAAGCGTATTGCTGGTTTTATCCCATACAATATTAAAAGCATTAGGATCGCCTAAATCATATGCGCCAATTGGCCAAGGAGCTCCTGATGAATCAAGAAATACTAACGAAGAAACAAATCCTTGTGCCAAGCGAATCACGGGTGGAGTAGAACCTGGAGATAAGTTAACAAATTGGGAAGTTGCTGTAGGCTTTGGCGGTGTTCCTGCGGGTGAGGCCTTAGCATATTCCATAGTATCATTCATTTGCTTTAATTGTACGACTTGTTCCGTGTTCAGTGGATACAAATTTTTTGTCATATCTCTAAAAGCTTTATTATTGATTACCTCTTCATCATTTTGGGTCACTATCTGTTGATCCGCAGCAGTCTGAGGTTGAGGTCCCTTACTTGGTTGTGGCTTGGGAGGCTTATAAATATCATTCGCTAATGGAATAGGAATATTATCATTTGGATTTTGAGCAGGCGCATTTGCTGTTACCGCAGAATTTTGTCCTGCTTGTGCCGCCTGATTTTGTCCTGCTGGTTGATTTTGTGACAAACGTTGCTGCAACAAACGTAACTGCTGTAATGCTTGTTGCGCACTGTCATCCTGCGCAAAAGATGAACCAATCATGGAGTAAGTTCCACAAAGAAAACAAAATTTTACAAACCAATTCAACTTGCTCATTAAGATACCCCACCAGCGGCAGGCCCAACTACAAATTGTGATATACCAATTCCTCTAGGCGAATTTAAAGTAGAAACACGTGTAATTAACATAGTCACCACATTATTTTGTTGCGTAAATTCACTAGCACTTTGATAGGTTACTAATATAGGCATTTGGACACGCCAAGAATAATTTCCATTTAATACCCCTTTTTGCAAAATAATAGGTGCTCGCGTTGCTACGGCAGACACAATCAGTTTTTTCGCTTTCACTGCATCTAGGTTATTTGATTGTTGCAATGCATTAAGAAATTGATCCCAACCTTCAGGAGTAAAAAAACCAGAAGAGGCTTGTAACTCATCCCTATAATTAACGAAATTATATGTAAATGCTGCGATTGCAGCCTGATTCGCCCATTGCAAAACTGCAGAGTCTGATTGGTTAGGTTCATTTAAAGGAAAAAGTGGTGTAATCCGACCATTAATGCTTGTAGCAAAATATTTAGGGGCCGGTGGATGAGTAATCATATATACCAGCATAAAGGCCAGTATTACATTTACTAGAAGAGCAATTAACAACGCAAGGACTACCTTACGTTGACTATCCTTATAAAAGGTGTTTCTTAATGCAACAGTTGTCAAGGCATCTTGGGCCATAATATCCTCGTGTATAGCTTATTCTGGTATTAACTTATCCTCACCATCCGATGTAGGATCAGGAGGAAGTAATGCTTGTGCTGAATAATTAGGAGATAGCATTGGATTTAATTTAATAGGTGGTACCACTCCACTTGTTGCATAAAAATCCCGTTCGGGCTCCGTTAAATACATATAAAACAACGATAAACAAAAAATGCAACTCAATATTAAAGAAAAAATCAATGCAACTATACCTCGCCTATATACATTAACATCAAACCTTTTACTTTTCTTTATCAAACTCCAGGTTTCACGACTCATCGCATCCCCTATGCTACAGCACGTCTAAAGGTAATTTCTACTCGCGCATTTACCGAGCTATCACCACCTTGTGTATATGCAATTATAGGTTTATCACTCCCGAGCCCTTGTGTAAATATAAAACGGCTATCTACGCCTTGTGACCAAAGATATTCGCTAACCACCCGTGAACGAGCTAAGGTTAATGCGTGCTCTCTTTGTGGTGATATATATTTACTGCTATAACTCGCTACATTAATTGCTATTTTGCGAAACTGCTTCAGGAATACAGCTATTTCATTTAACAAAGCGTATGACTTCCATTTTAAGTGTGGAGTTTCTGGTTCAAATAAATAACTTGCGGGAATACTAATCATGTAATCTTGGCCTATAGTGATTACTTTTACCCCTTTCCTATTTAAATTTTTTGCGAGCTTCATAATGGTAGCATCACAAGCCCCTAAAACTTTACACGGGTACTTAGGGTCTTCTTTATCAAGAGCCCAATAATCACGACTACAGGAAGTTCCCATTAATAAGGCAGCCAATCCAACAGCCCGAATTAGATTAATACGTACCACTCTCACTCGTTATCCTTATATTCAAAATAATAACCATAGATTCTAACTGTAGTTCTATTGCTTTTTACATCTTTTAGAAAAGTCTATAAATCATTACGTTACAATGAATTCAAGAAAATATCTATTTTTTTAAAAATTTATTTATTGCTTTACCTTTTTTTGAAAAAAAACAAAGCACTCAGGTTCGTTTTTTTTCAAAAAAAAACAACTCTCCCTTCATTTCAAAACTTTTTCATTCATATCCATAAGATAAAAGAGATGCAAAAAAACAGAAATTTTCAAAATCTAAGGTAGAAATGAGTGTTGGGTACCAAACCCAACGTATGCGTGATTTAAAACACCACAAAGAATTATCTTTTGCAGTAAAGGTAAAAAAAGCTTAGCCATGGAAGACATGGCTAAAATTGAATTCGCACACAATATGGAGCCTTAAGTCGATTCTTCAGCATTTTGATTTGCTTTTTGACGATCGCTCACAATTTTTTCAGTTAATGCTTTAACTATATCAGTTAATTCATCTGGGGCAATAAAGTCTCTTTCTTCAGGTGGGTAACTGGTTGCTAATTGAAAATCCTTAATCAGCTCATTAGAAACTGTACCAGCATATTTATCTTTAGCTCCTGCTAAACGCTCAATATTCATCATCTGATTACGTGTTTCGTTAATAGGTAATAAGGCTTCAGAAAATACCGTCTTATCACTTACCAAAATTGGTGGGTCATTTGGATTTACTCGCAAAGGACTAAAGATAGTTAATATCCCCTCAATTTCTTCTTCAACCAAGTCTTCAACAGGCTCTGGCTCATTATAGCTATGGAATGCAATTAAAGCCGCTACACCACGTTCTATTGGCTCTTCTATAACGGACTCTCGTAATAACTTACTAATAAGCGTTATTTCCTCATTTTCCACAGACTTATCGATTGACAAATCGCCACTATCCAAAATTTCTTGGAAAGAAACCAATTGTTTTTGTAATTTCATTAAGTAGTCATCGGGTGGAGCCTCTACTTTTAAAAATTGATTTATTTTTAATTGCTTAACTGGTTTGGGATTCGCATAAAACATTCGAGCCCGCACAATTTTTGACTTGAAGAATATATGTGACTCACCCTCTGTTTGTTCTTTAAGATCTAATAGGTCAACACGAGCTCTCTTTTCAAATGAGGAACTTTTGCTATCCATATAAGTATTCGCCATGCTCGAATCTTTCGCTTGGAATGAATCTACTTTAGTTACATAAGCCTCACCAGCCGTCTTTGTAAAGAAATCCCATGTTTCTGTAGGGTCTTCCAATTTCATACATATTTTAATGTTTGTGTTTGCACCAATTGACGCAGCCTCTTCTTTAGATGCTTTTTGAAAAGCGGGCAAATCTTGTCCTGCGAAAATCGCTGAAAATCCAAGTGAGCGCGCTTGTGCAGGCACAACCGCAAAACCTTGAACCGCATAATACCCATACTCGTCTAGAATACACATATAAGGGGTTGGAGCATTTGTTGGCTTTCTTAAAATTACATCTCGATAATCCCCCTCAACATCCTCTCCCAAACCTGCTGCCATCATTGCCTTTAATGAGGAAACAATAATTTTACCTAAGTTGGATAACTCATCAGGAGATTTTTCCAATGCAGGCAATAGCACAACTAAAATTCTTCGATTCAATACTACATCTTTAAAATCCACTTCTGCTAGGTTAGTACGGACAATATGACCATAGGTATCTGCCAAGGATGAAAACGCTCTTACCAGCTGCATTGTGATGAAACCATGTTGCTCCAGAACTTGTGACACTTGCTTTCCTTTTTTCTCCTTATTATAACCTGGCAAAGTACCTAGATAGTTACGTAAAGGGTCTGTAACTAATTTTGGAATAGACTCAATGTTCACACTTTCCTGATTATCGCGCGGGAAAATTTTATCAACGACTATGGTTTCTAATCGAACTAAATCAAAATAGTTACGAATAGTATCTGCATCAAGAAGTATTGCCCCCTCATCACGCATATAAACTAGAAGACGCATCAAAGCTTCAACGAAGGCAATCGCACGACCCTTCCACATATCCCCATCCCCGCCTCCTTTGGAATCTCCCATCAAACTTACTACAAGTTGGGTCAGCATACTGGAAGAGCCTTGTGAAAAAGGATTGAACGTATTAGAAAGTCTTTTTTCTTGTGGACCGATAATATCTCGCGCACCGGTCATGAAATTAATCAAAAGTAAGTCATCTTCACGCCCCATACTTCTGACCATAGAAAAAACTTTAGCATAAAGGGAGTTATCACCTTTACCATCTACATAAATAAAACCACTGGCTTGCACCAAAGCATTAAAAGCAATAGAAACCAAACATTCTGTTTTACCACTACCTGTAGAGCCAAAAATTAATGCATGTGTACGCATATCATCGTTAGCAAACCATAATTCATGGCCTGTTTTACGGTCATTACCAAAAAAAGTTATCCCACGTGCTATATTCGGTTGGTTAATACCAGGCTTCATATCGTTGTAATCTTTTACGCGAGAAACCTGGGGAAGACGAAATGGTAATCCTTGCTTGCGCGTATAACTGAAAAGAAAACAAGCCCCCCCAACAAGCATCAAAAAGGTTGCTGCTTCCGAAAAGTAATACGACATCGCCGATAGGGTAAAAAGTACAATTGAAATATTTGTAGGATCACCAAAAAAATCTGCTAATCGTTGTACCAAAGTACGTGTGTCCCTGAGTAACTGGGTAGGGTCTAATTCATGACGTGATTCAATACCGCGCATCATGGCTCTAGTTCCTCCATTTGACGAGGTGTTAACTTAACTTCTTTTATAGCGACTTCCAATGCTTTTATTGCTTCATCTATCATCGGCACCAAAGAACGTCGCCCCATTTCTTTTTCTGCTTTCCAATGAGCAAAGGCCCCCGCAACTTCTGCGTAAGGAGTTTGTCTACCGACACAATTAAGCATATACCATAAACGTCTATCTATAGGCTTTAACCACAAAAACTCTGAAGCCGGCACTACTCCATCTAGTCGAGCTTTCTCAAGTAATGAAGCTATTACACTTAAAGTATAGGCATGTTTTGTAGTAACTTCCTGCACTAATTCTGTATTTTTATATTTCTCGATTACTGGTCTTGCAACAAAAAAATCAGGCTTACCAGTAACATAAGTTCTGTCTATAGTTGCTAAAATATTATTAGCAGCATCTCTATCTCGATTTATTCTGGCAATAAAAACAGCCGCTAATGCATACGCCTGTGGCGAGCAATGCTCAAAACCATCCCAATACGGACCCAACTGCAGCGTAAAGACACGTTTTGCATCCCCTCTACGAATACCTGCTGTCATTTCTTGCCCAGGTACGGGGTTATCTAATAAAGCATCTTCTTTTTTTAGTAAATTGTATTTACGAGCAAATTCCATTGGAGTCATAGCCATAGCCCAAGGACCTTTATTAACATCTTGGCTTACTAAATCCTCTTTAACAATAGGCATAATTGCAGGCCAATTGAACTGTTCTTGCTCACATAGTTTTTTCATATTATAAACTTTTCGAAATTTTAAAGTAATATTAGAACGGTAAAGAACAACAGCTAAAGTAAGAAGCACAACAACCACCGGGTAACGCATGAAATCGCCAACTTCCTGCGTCGTGGCCATTAATTGTCCCCAATCCACAGCATTAGGGTCTACTGTTTGCATCAGATAAATTAGATTGGATAACTGCTCATTATGAACAAATAGATTGACCAACTTTGCTTGTAAGATATTTACTTGGAA
This sequence comes from Legionella santicrucis, assembly GCF_001468135.1. GTDB lineage: Bacteria > Pseudomonadota > Gammaproteobacteria > Legionellales > Legionellaceae > Legionella > Legionella santicrucis. Next base: position 293,734 of record NZ_LNYU01000091.1, read on the forward strand.
AACAAAAATTACAATATATTTATGCCCTGTTTTCCAAATTATATACCCAGTTATAAACACGAGCACCATGATCCAAATTGGAGCCATGGAATTATCAGAACCTTGTTGTTGACCACCTTGTTGTGCCATTAATTGTTACTTTGAAAAGTTCACTTATTTTAAGTATATACCTCTCTAGGCTAATTTTGCGAGAGATTGACAAAGGATTATCTACTTAATGGACTAAAAAATGAAACATTAGAGCAATATTATTGCTCTTTAATCAAACGACCACGTGTCAGTTGGTAAACACCACTTACATGAACAAAGCGACTCACATTTTCAAGATGTAACGTTTTGTCTTTGAGGGTTAATAGAGTATTACCTAGCTTATCAACAAGCGCTTTATCAGGATGAAGGGGAATAATATCCGTAGAATTAATATAAATGGCTACATAAGCTTCATTTTGCTTATTTTCTTTAGTTTTTAACAGTGCTTTCACTTGTTCTTCTTCTGCATATATTGGCCTAGAAACCATTTGACGCGGTAAATTAACGATAATCCTTTCCCAAGATTGAAGATTGGAACCATCCGCAGAATATAAAGAAATAAAAATCTCTTGCTGATTGCTTCTTAAAGCAAGCCGACTTGCTAAATAAATATCTGTTTTAACTTGTTCTCTACTACGCGCATTAGCTTTCTTTGCAAAATCATCACGAATTTCATTTAAATTCTTACCAATGGCCCGTAGAAAATTAGATTTATCCCAAGGTCCATTTTTAATTGCCTCATCTAATGCTTCAAGAATGGCTTTATTTTGCTCATCATTGAGTATATCTTTCATACATCAAACATAACCTATAACTTATGAACCATTGTAAAATTATAACAGCAAATTATTATTTATTGTTTTAAAAAGAGAAAATCGTAAGAAATTAATTTTTGCTACGAAAAATGAAATGAAATGATAAAAACCGCTCTAGCCTATCATGGACGTGGCGAATGACTTATCTCAGCATTAGATACTACGTCTTGGCGACACCTTTCTAATTGTTGAATTGCACTCTCACAATCAGCTGCTTCTGCAGTATTTTGAGTTTGCATTTTCACTTTCATTATTTGAGTGACTCGTTTTTCTAACGCTTCAAGAGTACTCGCTAAATATGCGGCATCTTCGGTAGTAGCCTTCTCATTATTAGTTGTATTCGCTGTAGACGCGCTAAAAAAACCTTTCGCATATGCCATCCTACTACCCCCCAACACATAAATCTTATTTGCCACAAGAATAACAAAATAAATTACAAATAAATTTAAAACTACGATTTCTTTCGATTTCTTTACAATAAACGTAAAAAATATACATATCAAAAAATGCCTAATCGTACATTAATTCATCCAACGGCGTATAATCACGACTCGGCCCACCTTGAATTAACTCATTCACTACATCAGTCATACACAACAAACGTAAAACATTTGGTGTCACTTCATCAAAAACAACCCTCAAACCCAATAAGGCTCCTTCTGCTTCATCAAATGTAGCTCCTAAACCATAACCCAGGCATAAAGAACATAGTTGATCGGCTCGCTTCGCAATGGCAGGTAATAACCCTGTATCTGCAAAAACCTCTTCAAAACTTACAAATCGATCATTAAGATAAAATTTAGCATTTAAACTTGCGGCAATTACTGCCATACATTTACTAATATCCCTTTCCATACCTAACTATCGCCACCAAGGTTGTGAAGATTTGAGAGAACCTGCTAAGAAGCTTCTTATCCATCGTAAAAAAACGGGCACAGTGAAACCATAATGTTCAATAATACCAAACAATACCGCAGAAACCAAAACAAATATACCTGTCCATATTCTGATATGCATTAGAAATAAAAATAGAGGAAACGCCGCACGCGCATCAACTATAAAAAAACGAGCACTCCGTGCAGAATCTCTCCAATGTGCTGTTTCAGCAAAGCCCCCTGCCATACTTAATGCCTCAAAAAAATTGTTATCCTTTAAAAAAAGTATATACCTAAAAAAAGGGATTCGCACCTCTATTTCAGTAATATATTAGATCTACTGCAGTACATGCAATCTGAAAAAAATTTAATTTTGCAACAGCTTGAGCTATTGATGGCTATTTTGATATTAAGATTATTGCCCTTTCCAGTACATTAGAAAGGGCTTTATAATTTTATACGGATGACTGCGTAATAGAATTAAAAATTAGTTTTTATCCATCGGAGAATAGCCTTTAGAAAAAGCGGCTCCTAAAATATTAGTAAGAACCTCTTCCATTTTAGGCTTCTTAGATGGTTTTAATTGAGGTACAGCAAAAGTCTCTCCCACTTCTTCTGACTTTTGTCCCAAAACCGTCTCAGAACAAGATTCGTTTTGTCCAACAGCTAGTTTTCCTAACATTGTAGAAGTGCTGTTTTTACTCATCTGAACTCCTCTTATCACATCTATAACTATAAATTAACATAAACAACTTAAGAAATTATTAAGATAATTAAATATTTTTATAAAAAATACTATTGAGTAGTCAGTTTATTTTCGTTATGTTAAAACAACCTATAAAAAATAGGTTCAATTGTCATTTATGGACGAATGCAATTGCTCAGCTAATAATGGGGCTCTTGCCTAACCTGTAGATATTGCTTTAGAACAAGACATTGCTGTTGCAAGGATAAAGAGAATTTATACCGAGTTAATGTTTACGTATAGACGTAATCAAGCAAATGATACAGTTTATGCAAGAGCTCTAATAAGAACCAGGGCAATTGAGAAACTACAGAGTCTCTATAGTAATAGAGCTTTAGTTAAGGAGAAAACATGGCTAGAGGTGAGGTGAAGTGGTTTAATAATGCCAAGGGTTGGGGCTTTATTATCCCAGAAAATGGGGGTGATGATATTTTTGTTCATTTTTCATCAATTCATGGTACAGGCTATAAAACATTAGCTCCCGGACAAACAGTCAACTATGATGTAGAACAAGGTGATAAAGGTCTGCATGCGGCTAATGTGACTGTGCTTAATGAAAACGCTGAAGTTGAAATGGCTTAATTAAGTTAACGCAGTATCCTATGGTGCTGCGTCCATTACAATTTATTTAAAGCCTACACATTAATGCATTAGAAATCGTCTTCATGTATGATCACTTTAATTCATTTTAAAGCCAGATAAATTGTGAAGCGTGGTTTATTACTTATCAATCTTGGGACTCCCAAAAATACAGATATATCATCTGTCAGGAATTATTTATGTGAGTTCCTCACGGATAAACGTGTTATCGATATACCTACTTTGCTCCGTTATGTGTTAGTTTACGGTTTTATCTTACCGTTTCGCTCAAAACGCTCCGCCCTTGCTTATCAATCGATTTGGACCGAGCAAGGCTCGCCCTTATTATTTCATAGTCAAAATTTAATGGTACAAGTACAAAATTTTGTTGGGCCAGACAGTAAAGTTGCCCTAGGAATGCGCTACGGAGAGCCCTCTATTAGGGGCGCATTAAATCAATTAAAAGACTGTGAATCCATTACAATTTTGCCTTTATACCCGCAATACTCCTCGGCAGCTAGTGGTTCAGCAATTACAGAAGTCCTTCAGATCATCACTTCCTGGGATCTAATTCCCTCAATTACAATTATTCGCGATTTTTTCCAGCATCCAGCATACATCAAAGCGCAAGCAAAAATTATTAAACCGTATTTTGATGAGCAGGCCCATATTCTCTTTAGCTACCATGGAATTCCTGAACGACAAATCACTAAAAACAGTTGTAAGTCGATTTGTATCAAACCATGCTCTACTTCTAAGAAACAAATTCAAGAATGTTATAGAGCACATTGTTATCATAGCAGTCAATTATTAGCCAAAGAATTAGCACTATCTATCGAAAATTACAGCACTGCATTTCAATCAAGGCTAGGAAAAACCCCTTGGATAAAACCTTATACTGATGAAACTCTTGTTAAACTAAGTGCTAAAGGTATTAAAAAACTCATTGTCGTTTGCCCATCTTTTGTGGCCGATTGTTTGGAAACTTTAGAAGAAATAGGAATCAGAGCCAAACAACAATGGCTAGCACTGGGCGGTGAAGAGTTCATTGTCATTCCATCCATGAATACTGATCCACTGTGGGTAAACGCTATTGTTGAAATAACGCACATGCAGCCTAATTCCAGCATAGGAGCATCTTGTGAATCCACGATTAATTCTTAACAGCATGTCTTCAAAACTTAAAATTATTGGGTTATTAAGTGTCGTACTCCTCTTAGGTGTTTACTTTCTATTCTACTATCCTAAACCAAAACCACATCCTCCATCTCTTAAAATAGTTGAAATCACCACTGTGTCTCCAGCTACTATTGAAAAAACAATAAAACTTATAGGAACTATTCGTCCCAAACACGCTACCATCCTGATTGCCAAAGGCTCTGGAATGCTTGATACACTCATAACCTCCGGTCAAACTGTTCAAAAAGGTGACTTAATTGCAAAAATTACTAATCCAGATATTGAAAAAAGTTATCAACTTTCCAAAGAAACCGAACAATTAGAAAACATTCAGTATCAACGACTCAAAAGCTTACAGAAAACGGGATTTGTTAGTGCCCGAGAAGTAGAGGAGAAAAAAAGGGTTTGGATTGATTCACAAAAGGAAAAAGCCAAAACTAAAATTGAGCTAAAAAATATGCGTTTTTATGCTCCATTTAACGGAGTAATTGGTGCATTTAAAATCAAAGAAGGTGCTCAAGTAACTGAAGGTGCGCCAGTAGTAACCATTTACGATCCAAATTCTTTAATCGTTGAAATAGATATCCCATGTACTCATAATAATTCAATTGAAGAAAACCAACCCATTTATATATTGAATCAACTTTATCATTTAAGCCATGTACAGAAAATGATAGATGATGAAACTCACATGTGCCCTGCAGATGCAGAAATACAATGCCCTCATTGTTTAGTAGGAACTAATGTGACCGCGCAGCTCGTGGTGAGTAAAAAAATAGATGTATTAGTTATTCCTACACAAGCCTTATTTTTAAAGAAAGGTAAAACACACGTATATAAAGTAATTAATAATAAAATAGAGCTTGTTGCTGTCAAAACGGGATTACAGGAAAAAGAAAAAGTAGAAATTATTTCAGGTTTAAAATCTGGAGACCAAATAATAAGTAAAAGTCCGGGACGATTGTATCCAGGAATGGATGTCTCAATTTACAAAGGCTAAACACCCTACTATGAAATTTACAAGTTATTTCCTCAAACATCCAGTTATTGCAATCATTCTTAATTGCATGATTCTTCTGCTAGGAATGCTTTGCTTTCATTCTTTACCCCTTAGAGAATATCCTAATATCAGCTTTCCAGTAATTACCATCAGTACTAACTATCCTAATGCCAGCCCTGAATTAGTTGAATCTATAGTAACCAATCCATTAGAGGAGCAACTTGCCGGGGTTGAAGGGTTGGAATCAATAACCTCTCGTTCTAACACAGGAAACTCTTACATTACGCTAAAATTTCGTCCAGGAATGCCTATGGAAAAAGCACTTAATGCCACTCATGAGGCAGCACGGCTAGCCCAGGCTCAACTTCCTGCGACTGTAAAAACACCAGTAATCGAACGTCAAAAACAATCAGATGGCTTACCGTTTATAGGAATAGCTTTAGAATCCTCTTCTTTAAATTTTGGCGAACTGACTCATTATGCAAACCTCAATTTAAAAAATGTTTTTCGCAGCCTTAAAGGCGTCTCATCGGTGGAGGTATGGGGACAACCTTTTACTTATACGGTTAAGCTTGATCAAAGAAAATTGCATGCATTTGGTATTAATGTTGATGAAGTGGCTCAGGCAATTGCTAATAATCGCTTGTCTTTACCTGCGGGGAATTATCAAAATAAAATTCCTACTACGCTCGATTTTGAGTTGAAAACTCCGGAAGATTACGAAAATTTAGTGATTAAGACACAAAACCATCACCCTATTTTTCTTAAATCACTCGCTCAAGTTCAATTAACAACGGATAAGAATCAATTTCGTGTTAAAGTTAATGGCCATTCTGGCTTAGTGCTTGCTATTAATCGCTCTAATGATGCAAATCCTATTGATGTATCGCAAAGTGTACGTAAAGAATTGAGGGCTTTGGAAAAAAACTTACCTGATGACCTAAAAGTCAATATTATTATTGATCAATCCGAATTCATCCAGGCTTCCCTTAAAAACATTCAATCTACCATTCTGGAGTCTATTTTTTTAGTTTTAGCAATTATTTTCATTTTTTTACGAAATGTACGTGCTACCATAATTCCATTGATTGCTATCCCAATTTCATTATGCGGTTCTTTGTTATTTCTGAAAATTGCTGGTTTTAGTATTAATCAAATGACCCTCCTTGCCATGGTGTTAGCTGTAGGACTGGTTGTTGATGATGCAATTATTGTTCTTGAAAATATTTGGCGTCATATTGAGGAGGGTTTCTCACCAATGGATGCTGCATCGCAAGGGGCAAAACAAATAGGTTTCGCCATTATTGCAATGACACTCACATTAACTAGTGTTTATGCACCTATAGGCTTTATTGAGGGCATGCTTGGTCAATTGTTTATTGAATTTGCAGTTGCCTTAGCAGGAAGTGTTTTTATCTCAGGCGTAGTGGCATTGACATTATCCCCCTTAATGTGTGCAACATTCCTCCATAAAAATACGAAACAGTTATGGCCAATAATCGATAGCGCTCTTAGCCATTTATCCCAGCATTACTACAAATTACTCAACATAATCATTTATCGAAAAAAAACTATTCTTTTTATACTGATGCTTTCACTTAGCTCCAGCTTATTATTTTATAAAATAATGCCTGGTGAAACAGCCCCTAAAGAAGATCGGGGATTAATAGGCGTCTATGCCCCTCCTATATCTGGAGATAACTTAGATACTATGGAGCGAAACACCAAACGGGTACAGCAATCCATAGGTAAAATTCCCGAAGCCCAAAATACATTAACTTTTTTAGGTGATTGGGGCAGTAGTATTGTAATGCCTTTAAAATCACATCAGCAAAGAAACCGCTCCGCTGAGCAAATTATTCATACATTAAAACCTAAGGTAGAACAATTACCCTCCATAGATGCCTCAGTCTGGAGCTGGGATTCAGGATTGCCTGGAGTCGATGATACTCGTAATAATTCTGAACTCGAGTTAGTCATCTCTACTACTGAAAATTTTCGGAAATTATTTGAAGCAACAGAACATTTTAAAAAAGCTCTGGACCAAAATAAAGAGTTTGCCTCTACTCGTTATGATTTAAGGCTAGACTCTATGGGATATTCTATAAATATAGATAAAAATGCCTTAGCTCAATTAGATTTAACTCCTACCCAAGTTGCTAAAACCATAGAAGTATTTTTCAGTGGTGATAAATCCTTATCATTTCAAAAAGATGGTATCTCTTATAATCTCTTATTAGAAGGTTCATCTAAACCTTGGACTTTAGATGAGTTATATCTGACTACTCCTTCAGGAAAGCGTATTTCATTAGGTTCAGTAGCTCAAATGAAAAGACGCGCCCAACCCACCGCATTAGAGCATGTGAATCAAATGCGTTCCACAACTTTATATGCTCAATTACCTGAAAAACAGTCCTTTAAAAAAGGAATGGATAAGCTTTTAAAATTAGCAAAGGAGAATCTTTCCAGCCAATATAAACTGAGTTGGTCAGGTGCTGCTAAAGCGTACAATGAATCATCACAGACGATGGTCATGTTATTCGCTTTATCATTACTTTTTATTTATGCCATTTTAGCCGCGCAATTTGAGAATTTTATTTATCCAGTCATTATTCTGTTCACCGTACCTCTAGCTTGTTTTGGAGCTTTATTATTTGCATACCTTCTAGGCCAATCGCTAAATATTTACACGCAGGTTGGTTTAGTTACTTTAGTCGGTTTAATCAGTAAACATGGTATTTTGATTGTAGAATTTGCCAATCAATTACAAAAAGAAGGTTTCGCCCTAGCAGATGCAATTAAAAAATCATGTGCGTTAAGGTTGCGCCCTATTCTTATGACCACTGGCGCTATGGTATTTGGCGCCATTCCCTTAGTACTTTCACATGACGCGGGATCAGAAGCAAGACATGCCATAGGTATTGTACTCATAGGCGGCTTATGCATTGGTACATTATTTACTCTATTTGTGCTTCCTACCGTTTATTTTATGATTTCGCAAAGCATTGCCAAGCTCACTGCGAGAAATGAAGAAATTAAATAGGTTAGCTTGATAAAAACTTGTACTCCTAATCAAGCAAAGAAAGCTATTTTTTGTACTATTCAAGCGCATATAAGTCTCTTTTAAAAATTGCCTACTTTCCTTTAATAATTTAATGTACTATGAAAAAGTTTTTCTTATATATAGGAGATTATGTTGAAAAGGATCTGTTTTTTAATGTTATTTTTTTTTGTTTCTCAAGCAATGAGCTCTGTATTTAGTCTAGAAGAAGTACAAAAGTTAAAGCAACATTTTTTCTCTAACATTCAGTCTAACGGTGCAATAGTTGCCTCACCTTCAAAACAAAATCCTAATTATTATTACGATTGGGTAAGAGATTCTGCAATTGCCATGAATTTAATTGAAACATGGTACGAGTCAACTCATGCATACGGGTATAAAGAGCGTTTATTTCATTATGTAGATTGGACGCAAATACTTCAACATCAAAATAATCCAAATCCTGGATACGATATATTAGGAGAGCCTAAATTTTATATTAATGGTTACCCTTTTAATGAACAATGGGGAAGACCTCAAAATGATGGTCCCGCTTTAAGAGCCTCAGTATTGATTCATTTTGCGCAACAGTTACTAGACAATCATGAAGCAGAATATGTTAAAACCCGTTTATATAATAACACTATGGATCCCCATACCATGGGTGCGATTAAAATGGATTTAGAATACATAGCACATCATTGGTCAGATCCCAATTATGATCTTTGGGAAGAAGTCTATGGAAATCATTTTTTTACGGCGATGGCACAACAAAAAGCGCTTCTTGAAGGAGCAACTCTTGCTCGACACCTCAATGATAATGGTGCTGCAGTCTATTATGAATACCAAGCACAACAAATAAATTCTCGTCTTAGTCAACACTTAAATAAGAATCATCAAATCATTCAAGCAACGCTTTTACCTCATCCAGGCCCTCAAAAAACATTAGAACTTGACTCTGCGGTAATTCTTGGCGTTTTATTTAACCCACAAAAAAATGGGGCCTTCTCACCTAACAGCCTCTATGTTCAAAATACAGTTCAAGCCTTACATGAACAATTCAATTTAATGTTTCCCATTAACAATAATCATCCCAGTGCTATTTTATTTGGCCGTTATCCTGGAGATACTTATGACGGATATCAAACAAACAGTGTAGGGAATCCCTGGTTTATTTTAACGGCAACAATGGCTGAATATTATTATACCCTCGCTAATAACTTATCGATGATAGAAGAAAATCAATCTCAAATAATAGAATACATTCAAGCAGGTGATAATTACTTAAAACTCATAAAAAAATATGCACCAGATATGGAGTTAAGTGAACAAATTAACTTAAATACCGGGGTTCAACAAGGAGCATCATCACTTACCTGGAGTTATGTAGCTGTTTTACACGCTCTCGATTATAGAGATAAATTAATCAATAAACTTGGAGTTTAATTCAATAAACTCCTCAACCTATCTCTCCACCACGTACAGCAAGGTGGAGATTTAAGTTAAAGCATCTGTGGATGCATTCCCTATGTATTCATCGTTCTCCAAATGTTCTAGCTGGAAACACAGTCTATATGGAGCAAATTCATCATCTCTCGTAAGGGTTGGTGTTGTATGGATAAACTTGTAGTCTGTATTTTAGCCACACCCCAAATTACAACTTTACCTAATCCGGGCTACAAAAGAATAGTACTCATAGATACTGTCCTTAAATGCAAGATAAATTTTCATTAAAAGGCAGTTCATTTTTAAAACAACGAGGATATGAGCTAATTTGCACATCACAGCAAGCGTAGCAACCGTTTTGAATTTTATTTCAAGACAGTTGCTACACTGATTTGATTTTTTAGCAAACCCGGATTAGACAAAGCCGTAATCCAGGCTACAAAAGAATAAAAATCAGCTTTTCTTCGTCTAGGTCGAAGGAATATAAGTCGATCTTGTTTTGCCAATTTCATCAACAGCTACTTCTCGTCCCAATTGACGTAATGGCTTACCTGATACTATATAATTTTCAATCTGCTCTAAACTGATATTTTTTGTCTCTGGCATGTAAAAATAAGAATAGATTAATCCTAAAAGACAAATCACCGCATATAGGGCAAAAGTATACTCAATGCCCATCATCTTTTCTAAAAGTGGGAAACTAAAAATAACCACTGTATTAAAAGCCCAGTTACTCATAGCAGACAAACCCATTCCAGCGCCACGCACATGTAAAGGAAAAATTTCAGCCATAGCAATATGGGGTATTGGTCCTACACTTACTGCAAAAGAAAAAATATAAAGAATTAAACACGCAACGGCCAGATATGGAAGCCATACAACTTGATTTAATGAGAACACACACAAGGCCAATAGACTAATGAACATTCCGGAAAAACCAAATAACAACAGTTTACGACGACCTATTTTATCCACACTAAGTATCGCAATAACTGTCACCAACAAGTTGACCATACCAATCCCGATAGTCGCTAGTATTTGACCTGTAGTACTATTTAAACCCAAATTTTTAAAAATTTCGGGAGCAAAATAAATAATTACATTAATCCCACTCAATTGTTGTAAACAAAACAAAGTCGTTCCCAGCAATAATACGGGCAATAATGGATTTCTAAATAATAACAACCAGCTTCCCTTTTTGGGTTCATTCGCTAAAGTTGCTTCAATATCAATTAACTCATGTTCAATAGAGTGGCTTTTACGTAACTTCTTTAAAGCTTTGGACGCAGCATCACGTCGACCTACGCTACACAGCCATCTCGGTGATTCTGGCATCAGTAAAATGCCTAGACTCAAAACCAAAGCTGGGAATGCGCTTGAAGCAAACATCGCACGCCAATCATGATTTTCAAGGAACAAATAATTCACTGAATAGGAGCATACAATTCCTACAGTCATCGCTAATTGATAAATAGCAACTACAGCTCCTCTTGTTTCATAAGTCGCTGTTTCTGCGAGATACAAAGGGGCCATCACTGATGCGACCCCTATTGCCAAACCAAGAATTAAACGAGAAAAAATAAGTACTGTGATAGAATCAGCAAATCCTGCTCCTAATGCACCCAAAAAGAATAAAACTCCCGAAAGAGACAATAAAGTCCGACGCCCAAAATATTTGACTCCTTTTGATGCCGTAATTGCACCAATCAACATAGATCCTAATAAAGCGCCAAAAGGTAGTGCAGATGCCATCACACCTATATGTCCTGCAGACAGGTCAAAATGATTTTTGACTAACTCTAAAGAGCCAGCAATAATTCCCTCATCATATCCAAATAAAAAACCAGCAACTGAACCAATAACTGCAACAACCCATGTCATACTTAACTCCTTGAACCCTAATCCTTAATCCCATCCTCTTATACTCTGACGTACAGAAAAACATAAGTCAGTAATAAGTGACCAATTTTCCTTTTTAATTGCTTCTTCAGGGACAATCCAAGAGCCTCCTACACAAGAAACGTTAGGAAGCATCAAATAATCAGCAAAATTTGTTTCGTTAATACCTCCTGTTGGGCAAAACTTTGCTTGAGGAAAAGGTCCATGAATTGCCCGCAGCATATTGATTCCTCCGGCAGGAACTGCAGGGAAAAATTTAAAATGCGTGTATCCTAAAGTTAATCCTTCCATTAATTCAGAAACACTAGATATACCTGGAATTAAAGGTATATGGGAATCACAACCAGCCTCTAATAAAGCTTGGGTTTTTCCCGGACTTAATGCAAATTTCGCTCCTATATCCGTTGCCTGATTTAATTGTTCTGGCGTCATTATGGTACCTACACCAATTAAAGCCTCCGGAAAGGTTTTTGTAAGTAATTTTACAGCATCTAAAGCTACTGATGTTCTTAATGTTATTTCAAGTATGTGAATACCCCCTGCAAATAATGCTGTCGCCAAAGGTACTGCATGGTCTAGTTCTTTAATAACAAGAACTGGAATTACAGGTGAGGTACAAAATACGGCTTCCGGTTGTACCATCCAATTAGGAAATGTCATGAACTTCTCCTTGTAGTCCACTGTAGTCAAAATGAAGCGAAACCCAGATTTATGTCATTCCGTATTCTGCTTCTCTACTTCTAGTCAACGATTGTTTTAAATAAACCGCAGCTCCCAATATTCCTGGTTGTTCAGCAGTAATAATAAAGGTCGGAATTTGTGTATTAAATTCGCTAAAGCGACCTTTTTCTTCAAAACGAGCTCTAAAGTCACTATGATGAAGCAGTGAAATAAAACGTGGCACGATACCACCCGCTATATAAATGCCGCCAAACGCCGCAAATGTTAGAGCTAAATCTCCTGCATAAGAACCTAAAATTGCCAAAAATTGTGTTACTGCAGCCTGGGCAATAGCACATTGATTTGCTAAAGCCATAGTAATAATTTGCGCTGCGGGGATGGGGGCATCCTTTTTTTGATTTAAAGCAGCTAATGCTTGATATAAATTTTCCAAGCCATGGCCAGATAATAAGCGCTCATAAGATATATGAGCATATCGTTTCTTTAGATAACGATAAATAAACCATTCTTGATCCGTTTTTGCCCCCCAACTGACATGCCCCCCTTCACCAGCATGGGCAGAGTAACCTTGCTCGTTAGATATTAAATAAGCCACCCCTAATCCTGTCCCTGCCCCTACAACTACTTTTACTCCGTCTTTGTCCGCATCCCCTCTTCCTATTTGAAAAACTTGCTGATCAGATAAAACAGGTAAACTCATTGCTATAGCATTAAAATCATTTAAAACTCTAAGCTCATTTAGGTTCAATTTTTGTTTTAATGCATTAATAGAGAACCGCCATGGGGTATTAGTCATACAGATCATATCGTCAAATACCGGACAAGCAATAGCAATAACTACCTGCTTTATCTCTTGTAACTTATATTGCTCTTGATAAGTTAATAATACGGATTCTAGGCTGTTAAACGTAGCGCATGTATAAATTTCAACGTTTTCTATAGTTAAGTTTTCTAAATGGACACAAGCAAAACGTGCAAAAGTTCCACCTATATCCGCAACAATAGCATATGACTGTAAAGACTCAAAACTCATAACAAGACTCTTTCCCTCGAAACAAACTACAAGCTCCTTGCTCAGCTCCTGAAAATTGGGATCTTAAACTAGCAAATAGTTCACGACCACTACCCTGATAAAGTCCATAATCATTGTGTAGCACTTTATTTCTTCGCCTCAGCTCTTCTTCAGTAATCAATAATTGCAATATACCTTCTTCTGCATCAATCACAATGATATCCCCAGTTTCAATCCGGGAAAGAACTTCATTGTCTATAGCCTCAGGAGTAACATGAATTGCTGCAGGAACTTTACCGGATGCGCCTGACATACGTCCATCAGTCACCAATGCAACTTGATATCCTTTATCCATTAGTACCCCAAGTTTGGGTGTTAACTGATGTAACTCCGGCATACCACATGCCTTCGGCCCTTGGTAACGTACCACAACAATACAATCTTGTTCTAATGCTCCTTTTTCGAAAAGTTGATTAAATTCTTCCTGGCTCGAACAAACTACTGCTGGGGCTTTAATCCTAGTTCGCTCAACAGCAAGGCCTGAAGTTTTAATAATTGCACGACCTATATTTCCACTTAATACTTGCAATCCCCCGTGGGTCTTAAAAGGAATTTTTGCGGAAGTGAGTATTTGTTCATCCTTTGAAATTGAAGGACCTGGCACCCATACCAATTGTTCATTATCCAATAAAGGTTGTTTGGTATATTGTTGTAGACCGTAGCCTATAACCGTATGAACATCTTCATGTAATAGCTGGGCCTCTAAAAGAGTATGGATAAAATACGCCATACCACCAGCCTGCTGAAAATGATTGATATCAGCATAACCATTGGGATAAATCTTGGCAATCAAAGGAATCACCGCGGATAACTCAGCAAAATCATCCCAATTCACTAAATAACCCGCCATAGAAGCAATGGCTATGAGATGCATGGTGTGATTTGTGGAACCACCGGAAGCCAGCAAAGCTACAATGCCATTAACAATATTTTTTACATCCATCATCTGGCCTATAGGCATATAATGTTTGCTTAAATCAGTTAAAGACAAAACCTGTTGTGCTGCAAATTTAGTTAATGCGTCACGTAACAATGTGCCTGGGTGGATAAATGATGATCCTGGAAGTTGCAATCCCATAACCTCTATAATTAATTGGTTGGAATTAGCCGTGCCATAAAAAGTACAAGTACCTGGAGAATGATAGGAAGCAGCCTCAACTTCAAGTAAAGCACTTTTATCAACTTTTCCTTCAGCATATAACTGTCGAATATGTGCTTTTTTCTGATTTGATATTCCTGAAGACATAGGGCCCGCTGGAATAAAAATAAAAGGTAAATGTCCAAAACTTAAAGCGGCCATTAATAAACCAGGGACAATTTTATCGCAGATCCCTAACATTAAACCGCCATCAAACATATTATGGGATAAACCAATTGATGCAGACATAGCAATCACGTCACGACTTAATAAACTCAACTCCATTCCTGGCTGACCTTGAGTAATTCCATCGCACATTGCTGGCACACCTGCTGCAAATTGAGCTACACCCCCCGCAGCAGAAACAGCCTCTTTAATTAAAGAGGGGTAAATGAGATAAGGCTGATGAGCAGAAAGCATATCGTTATATGCAGAAACAATGGCGATATTCGCTTTAGTCATGCCACTTAGGTTTGTCTTCTCCTGTTTCGGACAAGCCGCAAAACCATGTGCTAAATTTCCACAATGAAGTAAACCACGTTGAGGTCCTTTACTTCGTGCTTGCTCCATACTGTTTAAATAAGAAGCCCTACTGCGCAAACTTCGTTTGCGAATACGCTCTGTAACTTCAGCTACAACAGGATGCATTCTCTTTCCTTAAGGTGCATACATCACCTGAACATTCGCATCAAGATTATTTAAAAAAGCACTAACAGGCATAACTGTAGGATCATGTTGCGCCATTGCTTGATGCAATACTGCCAGTTTTTTATGGCCAACTAAATGAAAAAAAATCACGCGACTATTTAATAATCTTCGTTTCGATAAACTCACTCGTTGATGTGACGCATTTTTAGGAGTAATTTGCAATACTGCAGCAGCATTATCATCTAGTCCCAAAGAAAGCTCGTGAGCACAAGGAAACAAGGACGCTGTATGTCCATCTTCACCCATACCTAAAACTACTGCATCAAAAGTAGGTAAAGAGGCAATCATATTTGCTGTTTCTTCTACAGAATATCCTTCATGATACAAGCTTAAAAAATGGGCTGTCGCTGCTTCATGTTGCAACAAATAATGTCGAACCAAGCGTTCATTTCGATCCGCGTTATCTGGTGGAACACAACGCTCATCAGCTAAAGTTAGAGTTACTTTACTCCAAGGAAGATCAATTTTTGCTAGAGTTTTGAATAAATCAATAGGTGTTTTTCCTCCCGAAACCACCATATAGGCATGACCGCGTTTGGCAATCGCATTACAAAGAATATACTTTAATTGTTCCGCCAAATCTTCGGTTAATAAATGTGCCTCACTAAAACTATGTAACTGCATTTTGCTCACCCCACACATGTGCTTTGCCGTTGTATAAACGAATTACTTCCAAGGGGCCCCACGTTCCAGAAGGATAAGTATAAAGTGGCGTATCTTGTTTTTCCCAAGCTAGTTTAATATCGTCGATCCATTTCCAAGCTTGCTCTACTTCTTCGCGGCTAACAAATAAGTATTGATTACCCAACATAACCTCAAGTAATAATCGCTCATAAGCATCTGCAATTCTTTGAGAGTTAGACAAATGGTTAAAATTTAAATTCAACTTACTGTCGCGCAATTGCATGCAATCACTCAAACCTGGAATTTTATTCATCATGCGCAACTCTACACCTTCATCGGGTTGCAACCGTATAATAAGCTGATTAGGAGATAAATTTTGTTTTAATTGTTTAAAAACATTGTAGGGTTGTGGCTTAAAGTAAATAACTACCTCACTTTGTTTTTTGGATAATCGTTTACCTGTCAGCAAATAAAAAGGAACCCCAGACCAGCGCCAATTATCGATATAGGCTTTAATTGCGACAAATGTTTCTGTAGTGGAGCCTCGATATGCTCCTTCTTCATCCAAATAACCCAATATATTCTGACCATTAATCACATTTCCTACATATTGGGCACGTATCGTATGTTCATGTACTTGAAGATCACTAATAGAACGTAATGATTTTAATACTTTGAGTTTTTCACTACGAATACATTCTGCTGATAAGCTCATTGGAGGTTCCATTGCCAAAAGAGAAAGTATTTGTAATAAATGATTTTGCAGCATATCTCTTACTTGGCCTGATTTATCATAGTACCCCCAACGCCCCTCCACTCCTACTTCTTCTGCAACAGTAATTTCTACTTTATCAATAGACTGGTTATCCCAATTTGAAGAAAAAATAGCATTAGCAAAGCGAAGTACCAAAAGATTTAATACTGTTTCTTTACCCAAATAATGATCAATTCGATAAATTTGGTTTTCAGCAAAGAAATGAGCAACTTCATTATTAATTGCAATGGATGACGGTAAATTATGGCCAATTGGTTTTTCCAAGACAATACGCGACGGTTGTCTGGTTAAACCAATACTTGAAAGTCCTTGGCATGCTTGGGCATACAAAGAGGGGGGAATCGCCAAATAGGAAATTGTTATTCGCTCTTCAGGAAGAACAAGATCAACTAATCTTGCATAATCTTCAAGACGTGTTAAATCAAGTTGGCAGTAAACCATTTTTTCAACAAAACGCGACCAAACCTTTTCATCTAGATTTTTACCCATAAAAGTTTGAGTCTTTGTCTTTACGAACCCAAGATATTCTGTGAGTGTTAATGTTTCACGAGCACAGCTAATGATGCGAGTATTAGGATGGAGTAAGTTGGCACTTTCAAGTTGATATAATGCAGGGATCAATTTCCGGCAAGACAAGTCTCCTAAGGCACCCAAAAGAATTAAATCACAAGGATACTTCGCAGCGACTTCTTCGATCATGTTTTATCCTACCCTCGATCATATTTTGAGGGTTAAATACTAAATTGAAAGATAGTACAGATCAACTTAAATCCTGATTATCCCTAAAAAAGCTTATAGTTATATTGTTAATTTTTAAGAACTGAATCGTTAAAGCACTAGGTTTTGTTGACAAGTTAGCCTGCTCTTTTACGTTTTTTCTTTGTAGGCGAGATACAAAAGTAGTGAATGTAATTAAATTCTTGCAACAATGGATGCGTACATCTCCATGCACAGACATATGAAAACTAATTGTCAACAGACTCTATTGCAAAAATTGATTTTTATGCTATATGAAATATTAAGGTAATTACTTACTTCCGATTGCTATCTCATGGTTAGGCGTAAATGATGCAGAGATGTAAACAATTAAATTTACCTAAACCCTAAATTATTATTAGGAGAATCTGATGCTTAATAAGAGATTTTCAGAAAGACTGAATAAAGAGCTAGATAATATTGGTGTACCAGAATCAAGTACAGAGCGAATTGAGGTATTGTCAAAATTAGTGAAAATTCCTAAATTTAAAGCAGAAGCTTTACTTAATGGAGCAACCAATCCTGATGAGGACTTACTCAATGCACTAGCCCAAGAATTTGAGGTAAGTGCTGATTGGTTAGTAGGCAGAAGTGATGAATCTTCTCATTAATCTACAAATGAGGGAGGAGGCCACTGGCGTGTTATGCCACTAACTCATCTCCCTATATAGAATGAACACTATGCTTGAGCGCTAATTAAGTGTTGCGGTTGAATTGAGAACTGTTCTTCTTGCTCCTGTTGCAGATTCATTAAAAGTTGATAAGTACCTTGTATCTTGCATGCGAATTCTTTCTCTCCATTTGAAGCAAAAA
This sequence comes from Legionella santicrucis, assembly GCF_001468135.1. Taxonomy (GTDB): domain Bacteria; phylum Pseudomonadota; class Gammaproteobacteria; order Legionellales; family Legionellaceae; genus Legionella; species Legionella santicrucis. The sequence goes on from NZ_LNYU01000091.1 coordinate 311,909, forward strand.
ACTTCGGTCTATAAAGAGGTTTTTCTTGTTGTGTTATCGAGTGCCAAATTGCAATAATGAATTCTACCGCGGCGCGAAAGAAATTCCCAACTGAGGTTTTATTTTCATTATTGCTTGTCAACGCTGTTATATTTTTTTCAGTAATATGAGTTGATAATGCCTTTGCAGATTCATCTTTAAACTCATTTAGATCAATTTTAGATGTTAAATAACGCGATTTAGTGTCATTTAATTCATTAACCAACAATGTGGGCCATTCGGGTTGCTTATCATTCGATTGAATACTTCGCACTGCCTCTATTAAATAATTAAGATATTGGATCTCAGCTGTCCTACTTCTTCGAATATAATTCTGCCGTAAACGTTCTTGCTCATTTTTAACTTTGAAAATACATTGAGAAATCGATTTTAAATTATCAATATTATAGTTCCGCTCTTGATCAATTACTAAATTATTAATCTTATCAAGATCATCGCAGTTATTATTGTATATTTCGACAAGAGGATCATTTGGAACTTGACGTTGTTCCGCTAATGTGGCTAGTTGGGATCGCAAATTACTTACCTCTGCCCGAAGAAAGTCTATCTTGTCTATTTGCTTAGTTAATGGTGTTATAAGTTCGTCAAGTTCTTGCAAAATATTTAATACATTTGTTTCCATCTCTTCCCGAGTTAATTTTGGTAATTTCTCGATTACCTTATCAGCATTGATTAATGATGTGGTTATCCTGTCCTTATCAATGACCACATATTTATTCAATACTGGCTCTTGGCATTTCTCTTCCAAAGTCTTAAGTAGATTAATCTTTTCTTTGATCGAAAGCACTGCTAAAGAAGAATACGCCTCTCTATCTTTTTTTGCTTTTTCCATAGCAGGCGCAAATTCATTAGTAAACAATGAAGTTAATGTCTTGATTATTTGATCTAAAGCATTTACTTCTTGAGTACGTTCAATCCACTGACTAATTCGAAGTATTTCTGAAGTATCTTTGGACTCAAAAAGAGCATCTTGATGATTTAATTTTGCTTTCATTTGCTCCATTTCACCAAAAATCACATCTTTTTGTTTTAATAACGAATCATATTGGCTCAACAATTCCTTTATCTGAGGTTCATCATTTACCAGAGCATTCATTTTATCTTTAAACAGGTCACTCAGAATGTTAATTGCCTCTACCTGAACAACACATTGCTCCGACAAATCAGCTAACTTCAATTTAAGTGGAACTATTTCAATTTTATGATCCAGATTTTTTAGCTGGGAGAGATATTTTGTTCGTTGTACTATTAATAGTTCATACAACTTAGCGTTAGTCAGCGATTTATATTCTCTGACGTATTTTTCTTCAAGTTCACTACAACGTTCATCATATTTCCTCTTAGCCTCCTTATCATGAGGCGCATTTTTTGGCTGAGATCTGGCATTTAGTAGAAATGCTGTTTCTTCAATCGTTTCTTTCCTTAAATTTACTAAATTGAGTAGTTCAGCTTGCTCCATACCTATAGGCAAAATAATTTGCTCTTTTATCATCAGAGGATCTTCTTTGAATTGCTTCTCTAAATCAGTGATGCTTGCATTATACGCAACTAATTTGTCCTTAATTTTGCTATGATAGGTATCGATTTCAAGAGCTAAATTCTCGGCTTGTGTTTTTAGCTCAGAGTATATTGATTCCCCATCTATCACTTCTATTTTTGGTACTATTTTTCTTTTGTGTTTACTTGGAGTAGATGTTGGAACTTTTACAAGTTGAGAAGGATCTGGAACAGAAATTGGTGCTTTTGGAATAGGAAAATTACCCAGTTTTTTTTCTAATATTTCTTTATACCTATCAATATAATTCTTAAATTTAGCTAATTCAATTGCTTGGTTAGGTTCCTTTTCTTCAAGTATTTTTCTTTCTTTTGCAAGTTCTGCATTAAATGTCATAACATTTTCTTTAAAACTTGATTCTGAAGAGGAGTTATTAATACTTTTGGAAAAAATAGCTACTGATTCTTCAACTTTATCAAAGATATTTTTTAAAAACGAGTTTTCCTTAACTTTCATATTCTTTACAGCTTGCTTGTCTTTCTCTTCACCTTCCACCATCATGCTACAGTCGTCGATCATTAAGTCAATTAGCGCTAATTGAAATTCTTTAGCTATAGGGTATCCTGCTTCAATAAACTTAGGATCTTGTGTGAGTTTGTATTCATCCCTCAGAGCAGTAACTGCTTTAAACTGTTGCTGAAAGTTCTCTGTTCTTAGAGGTGAATTTTTGAATATTGCATATAGTTCCACTAAATAATTTCTTGCTTCATCCTTTATTATTGTCTCATCTTTCATATTAGACCCCAGCGTATCAGCAATAAGCTTGCTTATTGTTTGAATGATTTATTGGATTCTTTAAGAATCAGTATGTAGAATTTACATACAATGAGATCTAAAATCAAATTGATTGTATTTATATTGGATATCAAATAATTTGATAATACAAATTGAACAGAATTTTATTATTAATGCAAATCATAGGAATAATGGTGATTGAGCCAGTTTAATCAATACATTTCATGATGAACTAGCTCAAGTTAGATAAGATTACGCTTGTGATTTTACTTAACCATGGAATCGATCGTTTGCACTGATTGGTTTTGCGTGTTTTTTGACATACTCAATAATTTTCCCAGCAATATTAATTCCCGTAGCCTTTTCGACACCTTCAAGACCTGGTGATGAATTAATTTCTAAAACTAAAGGACCATGATTAGAACGAATTAAATCAACACCCGCCACCTTTAATCCCATAGTTTTTGCAGCGCTAATAGCAATAGTTCTTTCTTGTGGGGATAATTTTACTTTAACCGCAGTACCTCCTTGATGCACATTTGCTCGAAACTCACCCTCCTTTGCTTGTCGCTTTACAGCCGCAACAACCTTCTCGCCAACAACAAAACAACGAATATCAACTCCACGCGACTCTTCAATAAATTCTTGCACTAAAATATTGGCACGCATTTCTTTAAAAGCATTAATAATACTCACTGCGGATTGATGGCTGTCCGCTAAAATTACTCCTTTCCCTTGAGTTCCCTCTAACAATTTGATTACTAAAGGTGCTCCGCCAACCATTCGAACTAAATCTTCGGTATCATCAGGAGACTGCGCAAAGCTAGTTAGTGGCATAGGAATTCCCTTACGAGCCAATAATTGGAGTGAACGAAGTTTATCTCGAGAACGTGAAATGGCAATTGACTCATTTAAAGTATACATGCCCATGGTTTCCATATGGCGCAACACTGCCGTACCATAATAAGTATTGGAGGCACCAATTCTTGGAATTACAGCATCAAAATGAGGTAAAGGTTCCCCACCTCTGTAATGAACTTTCGGACAGGAAGCAGCAACGTTCATATAACAATATAACGGGTTTATAAATTTTATCTCATGGCCAGCAGCTTCACCCTCAGCTTTAAGACGCTTGTGAGAATACAAATGTGGGTTCGTAGCCAATATCGCAATTTTCATGAAACACGCATTCCTTAACTATTTCTTATTCTTTTTATTTTAAAAGTTCTTAATAAGTCAAAAACCTTGTTTTATAAAAGATTCATATAAATAAAGCCTAGTCTAAAAAATCTAAAATCACATCGGAATTTAATTAAAAATTTACATTTAAAAATTCTTAATTAAGATACCAATAATTGATAATCTCTTGCTAAAAGATCAGCATGATGTGGTGTGGTAAAAAATGCATTAAGTTCGCCTTGAGGGTTAAATAGCATCAATGCCCCGCTATGCTGCATATCATAATTTTTAGAATCATTGTTCGCTTCAATCACTTTTGTATAAGCAATACCCATTTCTCGAGTCATCGATTTAATCGATTCTTCATCACCTCGTGCACCATAAAAATTAGGATGAAAAGAGGTCACGTAATTGCCTAATTTCTGTTGATTATCACGTTCTGGATCAATCGATATCATAACTACCCTTGGTAAATTCTTGACGCCTTTTTCATCAAGGATACGATACATCTTAGCTAACTCAGCCATAGTTGTTGGGCAAACATAGCCACAATTAGTGAAACCAAAAAATATTAAAGTCCATTTACCTTGTAAGCTATTATTGTCAAAAGTATTGTTATCAATTCCTGTCAGACTGAATTTATTGACTGGTCTGGGGTGCTCAAGATAAGTACCATTGAATTTACTAATATCAATTTTCTTTTTAAAATGAATATGTTGTCCTACAAATATACCCGAAAATAACCCTGCAAGAGCCAACAAAATAACTACAGTAAAAGTAACACCCTTAATTTTTAAACTCATTTTTCCCCCTTAAAGGAACATAAAATGAAATAAGTCGCTAATAAAAATTCAACATCCTATAATAAAACTTATTTCATACACATTTCTTATAAGTAATGATCAATCAATAAAAAGACAAACAGCAACATCAAATAAACTATTGAAAATCTAAATGTTTGCATCGCAATAACTGGCTTATCCGTATGATATAATTGGTACGCCCAGAATAAAAAACGCGCACCAAGGACTAAAGCACCTATCAGATAAAATAAGCCACTCATCCCAATAACAAAAGGTAACACGCTCACTACCACTAATAAAATGGTATATAAATAAATATTCAATTTAGTAAATTGGATACCATGAGTTACAGGCAGCATAGGAATTTGCGCATGTTGATACTCTTCATAACGATAAATTGCTAAAGCCCAGAAATGAGGCGGTGTCCAAATAAAGATAATTAACACCAATAACAACGCTTGTGGATCCAATTGATTTGTCACGGAAGTCCAACCTAATAATGGCGGAGCGGCACCAGCTAATCCACCTATCACTATGTTTTGTGGCGTTGCCCGCTTTAAATAGCCCGTATAAATACCAGCATATCCAATCAAAGTAATAAAAGTGAGTAATGCAGTTAATCCATTTACAAAAACCACTAAAACAGTTAACCCAATTGTCCCCATAATTAAAGCAAACCATACAGCCTGACGCACTGAAACCTGGCCACTTGCTACAGGCCTTTTTTTTGTTCTGGCCATAATGGCATCGATTCGTTTATCAACAAGATGATTAATTGCCGCAGCACTGCCCGCACATAGCCCGATGCCTAGCAAAGAAGCGCTCAACAGAAATAAATTTACCCATCCTGGTGTGGCAAGATACATACCAACCACTACGGTCAAGAGCATCAATAATACAACTCTAGGCTTACATAGCTCAATATAATTACGCCAAACTACCGATGTAGGTTGCACTGTATGATCAACACGCATCATTTTGCCCCTTACGTGTAAAGTGCAATGTGCTAAATACCACTGCTAACAATAAAGCCGCAATTCCATTATGAGCTACGGCTACCGTAATTGGAAGTAAATAAATCACATTGAGAATTCCTAAAGTAAACTGGATTAATACCAATAAAAACATGACTACAGCTGCTGTTTTAAGATAATCAAAGCGACTTTTCAATAGAATAAAAAAGGAAAGTATCATCACATAAACAGCAGTTATCATTGCACCTAAGCGGTGAATAAATTGGATGGTCGCTCGCACATCATGTTCAAGTAATCCACCTTGATAATTCGCCCCTACTGGAGAAAATAAATTAAATCCCTGTGCAAAATGCAAATCAGGCCACCAAGCCCCATTACATGTTGGAAAACCAATACATGAAATTCCTGCATAATTAGCACTAACCCAACCACCTAAAGCAATTTGTATCAAAACGATGATGACTCCTAAACGTATCCAAGGACGCCATTGCGGTAAATCTTGACCACTTAATGTGCTGATTTGAAGGCGAAATCTACATAAGCAAGCAACGATTAACATCCCCCCCAAAAGATGCCCCATAACTACAACGGGTAAGAGTTTTAAAGTTACAGTCCACATGCCCAAAACAGCTTGAAAAATAACTAAAATTAATAAAGCAACAGGCAAGTGCCAAGGTAAATGACTACCTTTAGAACGTTTACGTAAAACATAAAAACCAATAAAAAAAATCAATAACGCTAATGTACCCGCAACATAACGATGAGCCATTTCAGTCCATGCTTTTCTAGTCTCAATAGGAATTTGTGGGTATTGGGTTTGCGCAGCCTGCAATTTTTCCTTAGCACTGGAAAGAACCATCTGTCCGTAGCAACCTGGCCAATCTGGGCAACCTAAACCTGCATCCGTGAGTCGGGTATAAGCACCTAACATTACTACACATAAAGATAAAAGTACGGCGCAGGTTACTACGTAGCGTAATAGTTTATTTTGCATTAGATTTATCACCTTTATTTTCCGTTGTATTGAGCAACAACTTTAAATCCTTATATACATCATCAGGATTAGCCTGTGGTGAATAACTGAGAATCAAATAATTATTGGGATCTGCTAAAAAAATCTTTGCCTTGGAAAATAATGCTCCTTTGGCATGAATTTCGGCTGCGGGTAATTTCGTCACCTTAAAATCTATTTCTCTTAACAAAGATTGTTGTTCCTGAGACAAGACAGGGGATTTATTACTAAGAATCAACCACTGATCAACCTGATATAATTTACGCCCCAAAGCCAAACGTATCTTAGCTAAAACCTCTAGTTGTTGCATGCATGTTTTATCACAAACACTTGGATTCCAAAAAATGATACTCCACTTTGCTGTGTCTTTGAAAGAATTCAATGCTACAGGCGGACTCAGTAAAGTTCCTTTATTAATTTTTGCAGTGCCTAGCCAGGAAGGATGTTTATAAAACATCAAAGCGGCTATTCCGGGAGTTGCAAATATGAGAACGAGCAATAATAAAACATAATACTTAGAAATTTGTTTTTTCATTTTTTTTCTTCAGATTTAATGCTACAAATATAATCAGGACAACCAACGCCATAACAAACCACTGCAAAGCATAGGCTAAATGCCGCTGTGGAGGCATAGATACAGTCGCCCATTCACGCACAAATCCATTTGCATCTTGTTTGTCGAGGCGAATAATAAACGGAGAGACCGCTTTTTGCAAAACTTGGCTTATCAATTGTGTATCCAAACGTTCAAGGATAACCACTTTATTTCCCTTCTTTTCTAAAGAAGGTCCTAAAATCCATTGATTTTTACTTGGAAAATATACAGAGCCCTGTAATGTCACAAATTCATTAGGAATTATAATGTTAGGAAAAACTTGGCGGCTTAATTCCCCAGGAACCCAGCCTCTATCAATCATAATGATTGAACCATCTGGAAGTTCTAAAGGCGACAATACATTATAACCAAATTGGTGTTGATAATGTTGATTATCTAATAAAAATATCTGCGGCAAATAATTCCCTTTAAGTATAATACGCTCGTATTGTAAGGGTTGTTTTTGACTTTTAGTCCAAAAAAGAGGTTTTTGCAGTTCTTGTGTTTTTTGTGCCACAATCATTTTTCTTTTTTCATCTGCACGTTGAATTTGCCAAAAGCCAAGACGAACAAACAACGAAAAAAATAAAATGGCGAGAATAAGCATCAGCCAGCTTGGGGTGAAACGAAATTTAAAACAGGTTAAACTAGGCATGGTTCATCAATTGTTTAAATGTTGGCCATAATCTGACGGCAATTTTCAGGAGTATAACAAATGATCACTAAAATTATCATCATCTTGGCCATGATTATTATCGCTGGTTCATTAGCAAGTGGACTTATTTTCCTCATTCGTGATTCTGGAAACTCTAAACGCACAGTCAGAGCATTGACCATTAGAATAAGTATTTCTATTAGTTTATTTATATTTTTATTAATTGCTTTTAAACTAGGATTAATTAAACCCCATGGCATTTAAATTTAAGGATTTATTATGCGTATATTACTCATCAGTCTTATATTTCTTTGTCACTGCCTCCATGCAGATACCATAAAAAATTACATGAATGTAGCCGATAATATTCCACAGATGGAAATTAAAGCGGATCCAAAAGCTCAAGCTTGGGCTCGTTCAGCACGACATGTTCTGACCATAACCTGTGAAAGCATTGCAGAAACAATGCTTCAAGCAAATGAAATTGCTAAAAACCAAGGTAATCCTATTTTTTGTCTCCCTACAAACGTGCAGCTTAATGCAACCACACTGTGTCAACTACTGCAGCAAACTTATAAAGAAATGTCAAGTCAACAAAGTGATAAAGACTCGATGACCGTATCACAGGTAGCATGGCTAGGGGCAAGCAAAAACTATCCATGTCAGAAAAACACTGCAGCTAAAAATGAAATGGCCCATGTCTCTGCAGCATTAGGGCAATCTTAGTAACTATAAAACAACATTATTATGAAAATCTAGGTGTTTACAATTCTTCTGCTGGCACTGTCCGGACGAATTGTAAACACCTCTTGTTTGAAGTGAATGTTTTAACTCTGGATAACAAAAATCTGAGAATTTCATAAAAAATCTTTCTCTAAATGTCGCTACATTGTTGCCCAGATAACGTCATTAGCTAAAAATATAGTGCTTTTTCCTGTTTATTTTGTTATTATAATGTTCAAATTTTATATCACCTTGCCTTTTTAGGCTACGTTTTACTCAATCAGGATTTTTATGTCTCAAGAAATCACCAGCTTCGCTGCCTTTAATTTTTCTGATGCCTTAAATAGCGCATTAGAGGATATGAAGTTTACTACTCCTTCACCAATTCAAGCACAAACCATTCCTTTACTGTTAGAAGGGCGGGATGCGATTGCTCTAGCGCAAACAGGAACAGGTAAAACTGCTGCATTTGCATTACCAATTTTGCAAAATTTATCCTCGTCTGTGCATGGCACTCAAGCTTTAATTTTAGCACCTACACGTGAATTAGCGATTCAAGTTGCAGAGCAGTTCGAATTATTAAGTGCTAATCAACGCAGCATCACAGTTGCAGTTTTATGTGGTGGCCAAGAATATGGTCGTCAATTGAAGCAATTACGAGCCGGAGCTCAAATAGTAGTTGGGACTCCAGGACGTATTTTAGATCATCTCGATAAAGGAACTTTGCTTTTAGATAATTTACGTACTTTTATTCTTGATGAAGCAGATGAAATGTTGCGTATGGGATTTATTGAAGATATTGAAACCATCATGTCTAAATTACCCGAAAAAAAACAAATAGGTTTATTTTCTGCAACTATGCCTTATCGTATACGACAAATTGCTAATACTTATTTACATAATCCAGTATCGATTGAAATACGAGCAGAAACTGCCACTGTCAAAAGTATTGAACAACGCTTCTTATTTGCATCAGGACATCAAAAGCCTGATACATTATTACGGATATTGGCTGTAGAGGAGTATCAAGGCGTTATTGTATTTGTACGAACTAAAAGTAGTACCGAAGAAGTAGCCGAAATATTGCAGCAACAAGGACTGCGCGCTATGGCCATACATGGTGACATTACGCAAGCGTTACGTGAACGAATTATTGCTCAATTTAAACAAGGAGCAATTGATATCTTAGTTGCTACAGATGTTGCTGCACGTGGTTTAGATGTAGACCGCGTCACTCACGTGATTAATTATGACTTACCCCATGATAATGAAACTTATGTTCATCGTATTGGAAGGACAGGAAGAGCTGGGCGCTCTGGGGTTGCTGTACTCTTTGTAACACCTAAGGAAGGTCGACTCATTACAAGTATCGAGCGACATACCCGTCAGCGTATTACTAAAGTAGCTGTACCCACAGACCATATGATCCATGTGACACGTCAACAACGTTTCATGGCGAATATTACTGCGCGCTTAGAACATGAACACTTAATTTCATATAAACGAATTATTGAAGAATACATCAAAGAAAATAATGCTTCCGCAGTCGATGTTGCTGCTGCACTTGCCTTATTATTGCATAAAGATATGCCATGGCAAAAAGAACAAGCCTTACCTAAAGAGTCACGTGTAATAAAAGAAAGCCGTTCCGAACGCAATGGTAAATTCGAACGTCCATTTTCTCGTTTCGACGAAAGAAAAAGTTTTGCTTCGGATAAGAAAAATTCCAAAGAAAACCGTAAAAAATCTGGCGACATAGGACAAGATTTGTTCCGTCTTGATGTGGGTAAAGTTCACGGAGTAAAACCAGGGAATATTGTTGGTGCTATTGCTAATGAAGCAGGTTTACAAAGTAAACATATTACTGGTCTTAAAATCCTTGATGATCATTCTATTGTACGCTTACCCAAAGGTATGCCTAAAGAAATCATGAGTGGTTTAACCAAAGCATGGGTTTGTGGACGTCAGTTAAAATTAACTTTAATTAGCAATGCTTGATTTAGTAGACTCACGCCACTTCCTATGAAAGTGGCGGTTTTACCAAAAGCGATGTTGCAAGATGAAGTATCTCTAGTGTTTTATGCAGTGCTCCCGAATTCTGTGTACAAGCTGCAGAACGTCAGGGACGTAGAATTAAACGGTGTTTTTAGAGAGGTGTGAAGGTTCAACTGCATTCACTAGAAGTAATGTTTTTCTAATTGTCGCTCGATACATCATCTAACATCAAAATAACTTCATTTTTATTGAGTTTGTCCATCAAATAAGCATAATTTTATCTTCTTTAGCGATCCACATAAGAAGCAATTTAATGTAACTTAATGATAAATAATTAAAAATATTATATTAAGTGTTGAAGTAAAAAAATTGCTTATCAATGATTTTTCATACTATAATGCCCGTGTTTTTGTTTTTAAAACAATCAAATAAACTCTTCAAAATCAGTGCAGGAGTCAGTCATAGTTATTAAAGACTACTGCTTTTTTAGGATTAAGATTAAGGGTATTCATGAGACTGTTAGCAACTATAAGTGCTTTTTTATTTTCTGGGATTATTTCGGCAACACCTCTTCATAATATCGTTATATTTGGAGATAGTTTATCTGATAATGGTAATTTGTATGAATTTATGAAAAGGCAAATTCCGCAATCCCCCCCCTATTATGAGGGTCGCTTTACTAATGGTCCTGTCTGGATTGAACATGTGATTGCTTCTTATTTTCCTGAAAATCCTGGCGCTCATTTATTAGATTATGCTTTCGGAGGTGCTGGTGTTTCTGAGGAGGAAGGATCAGAAGATGTATTATTTACTTTAAGAAGAGAAATTAATAATTATTTATTGGCGCATAATGATAAAGCCAGTGAAGACAGCCTTTTTGTGGTATGGATAGGCGCCAATAATTATCTTGGGTTGCCTTCTGAAGTTGAAAAAACACTAGTGGACGTTAATCTCGGCATTGTAAATAGTTTACATCGTTTAGTGAAAAAAGGTGCAAAGCATATCTTGGTAGTGAATTTGCCAGATTTGGGTCGCACTCCTGCTGCGATTGAATTTGACACTATAAACGAGATGACCTACTTTGCGAAACAGCACAATAATTTATTAAGCCAGTCAATTGATAGTTTTAAGCGGGAGTATCCAGAGGTAGAATGGCTCTATTATGATCTGCATCAAGCTTTTGAAGAAGTCATAAACCACCCACAAGACTATGGCTTTACTAATATCACGAATACTTGTGTTCAATTTGATGAAAATATCACTAAAACGTCAGTCTTAAAAATGGCTGCCGCCGCTAAACCGCAAATGAAAGAAGATGCTTGTACCGGTTATTTATTTTTTGATTTGGTACATCCCACTGGATTGGCACATCAAATTCTAGCGGAAAAGGCAAGATTGATGTTGGATCAACAGGGTATAATATTTTCAAATTAAATTTAAGCTACCGGATTAGGCATAACCATAATCCGTGAGGTGTGGCATAAAATTCCCGGATTTCGACTGCATCTAATCTGGGCTACACATACATTTATTCCAATAGCAATCTGTTAGGATGATATGAATTACTTAATAAGGATAATGTTGCTATGGTGTTGTATGGTCTCGGCTGCTTTTACAAATATGCTTGAGATTAATATTGATGGTAAGCCTTTTCAGGTGCCTTGTTGGTTTTCTCAAAAAAAACAGATTGGCGCCGTGCTTCTTATTAATGGCGGAAGCCACACTCAATCCCCTGCTTTATTGGATTATTTAGCTCACCGATTAGCAGAAAATGGATGGATGGCAACTTTACTTCAGGATGATAAAAGCAATTCCATACCTTGGATGAAACAACTCCCTGAGGTCATTATGACGTTGAGGCAGCAAAAGTTCATGAAAATTATAGTGTTGCATTATGGAGAACAATTACAGCAAACTTTAGATTATTTCGACAAACCGCAAGCTCTAAAAATCGAAGGATTGATTCTACTTTCAGCCTACCCTATACAGCAACCTATAAATAAAAAACCTAAAATAAATATGCCCATTTTTGACATTATAGGGCAATTTGATCACGGCTTAGTGAAGCAAGAACTAGCAATACGGCAAAAAACGTTCGGGAATAATAAGAAGAAGTATTTGGCAATAGAAATACCTGAGACAGAACAAGATTACAAATACAGCCGACAACTTCTTTTTACCTTGATTCATGGGTGGATGATGAAACTTCCAGAGTTTCAACCGACACCCCCAATTTTTATGTATACTTATCAATATCCTTTATTAGATTTCCAACCTAAGTATGAGCATTTACTCAAGTCATAGTACAATGAGATTATTCGCGTAATCCTATTCCTTTCTTTAACAAAATCATGTTGAGAATTGTGAGTGAAACTAACATAAGAAAAATAATACCTATAGCCAAAGAAATACTTACTTCACTTTGGCCTATCATTGCATTTCTCAGTGCATTAACCATGTATAAGATAGGATTAAACCAGGATATTTTTTGCCAAGGTTCTGGCAACATAGTAATGCTATAAAATACTCCCCCCAAGTAGGTAAGTGGCGTCAAAACAAACGTTGGAATCAGCATAATGTCATCAAAATTACGGGCAACCATAGCATTAGTGAAACCTGCCAGTGCAAATATTGCAGAAACCAATAAAACCACTAACAGAGTCATAGGTAAATGGCTTAATTCAATGGTTAAGAAAAAACTAGCAACAAGAAAGACTAAAAAGGCAACAATTAATCCTCTAAATACTCCTCCTAAGACATATCCTAGAAGTAAAAGACCATGATGCATAGGACTGACAAGCATTTCATCAATACTTCTTTGAAAACGAACACTATATAATGAAGAGGATACATTACCATAGGAATTAACAATTACTGACATCATAATTAGTCCTGGAGCAATAAACATTGGATAGCTCACTCCATCAATATTACCAATACGAGGCCCTATTAAACTGCCGAAAATAAGAAAATAAAGTGTGGTTGTAATTACCGGAGGTAAAAAAACTTGTGATGCAATACGAAACATACGAACAAGTTCGCGTCTAACCAAAGTGTAAAGTGCAATAAGTTGTTTTTCAATGGCCATTTTTTATGAGATCCAAAAAAAGCTCTTCCAAGCGATTAGTTTTATTGCGCATACTATGAATCTTTATTCCTTGCTTGGTGAAAAGAGCAAATGCATCATTTAAACTTAAGTGATTATCAACTCTTAATTCTATAGTAGTACTATCAATGAGTGATGGTTTGAAAGGATGTAAATCAGGCAAAGTAGTAATGCGATCTTCTGTATTAAAAATAAAAGTTTGATGCCGCAATGTTTGTAATAAAGCCTTCATCGAGGTATTTTTTATGATTTCTCCTTTATCGATAATGGCAATGTTCTTACACAATTGTTCTGCTTCTTCAAGGTAATGGGTCGTAAGAATAATTGTTGTTCCTTCCTCATTAGTGCGAGTTAAAAACTCCCACATACTGTGCCTAATTTCTATATCTACGCCAGCTGTAGGCTCATCGAGGATCAATACCTTAGGTTGATGCACTAAAGCCCTGGCGATCATAAGTCGACGTTTCATGCCACCAGACAAATGGCGTGCTATAGAAAACCGTTTATCCCAAAGACCAAGTTGTTGCAATAATGATTCAACTTGAGGGCGCGCATTTTTTCGGGAAATTCCATAATAACCTGCCTGGTTTAATAAAATTTGTTCACAGGTTTCAAAAATATTAAGATTGATTTCCTGGGGTACAAGTCCTAAACAGGATTTGGCTTTTTCAGGCTCTTTCTCTAGGTCATAACCATAAATAAAGATACTACCAGATGTTTTTTTGAGTAAGGTAGTTATCAAACCTATAGTTGTTGATTTTCCCGCACCATTGGCTCCCAACAAAGCAAAAAAATCACCTGTATTAATGGTTAAATCAATGCCTTTCAACGCTTGAACACCATTAGCATAAGTTTTGGATAACTGTTGAATCTCTATAGCGTGCATAAGGGCTAAGTGAAAATAAAAATATCATTATACACAATAATCGTATTTATTCGAAAGCGAGTTGTCACCAATCTGGCTCTATGGCTGAATTCTCTGGTGATGAATCATCATTTTCTACTGCGCTTCTAATTTCTCGTAATTTTTTAAAGAGAGCTACTAATTCAGGCGGCCCACTATCACTGGATGGATAATTTTTTTTTTTCTTCTTCATTCATTTGTGATGCTTGTGCTTCTTTCCTCTTTTTCATTTTTTCCAGTGCTCCATTTATCCCATTGAGGAGTTCATTATTGCTTACCGGTGTAAAAAATGATTGATTGGCCAAATTTTGTTTTGTCTCTGTTTTGGTCTCTTTTGTAGGTGTTGATGGTTTTTCAGGAGGAAGAGGAGTTTGGGGCGCTGGGGGAATTCTTGGTTGAGATTGATTTTTTTGAGCGGACACTTCTATTTTATCAGGTATGATGACGCTAATTTCATTTTTTATGACCCGATCTTTTTCGATAGGTTTAGGCGAAGGGGCTTGAGGTAATCGTTCTATTTCTGGAGTTTGGGCGTTCAACGTAATCGAAGGAGTTGTTAAGGGAGTAATGATTTCAATTCCTGGCTTTTGTTTTGTGGTCTCATAGAGTGTACTCAGTAACTGAGAGACAGATAATAATTGCTTTTGGGCGGTTATTATTTGTGCATGCATTTCTTCTACTGTCTTACGATCACCAATTAGAATCTTTAATTGATCGTTTTGTAACATCAATTGATTATTTGATTGCTGTAGATCTGAAATTTGTTTTTTTAGTTGTTCTATTTCAGCTTGATGTATTTTTTGAGTTGAAACAAAGGCTGTTTGCTGAGCAAGTAAAGCATCTTTGAGATTGCGGATCAAATTTTCAGAGGGAGCTCCAGAAGGACCAATATTCATTTCTATAGTACCTATTGGAGCATATTGTTTTGCAGCAATATTATATTCATCAAGAAAATTTATCCAACAATTCAGTAAATAGGGATTGCTTTTAGCAGAAAGAAGGATGGTGATACTCAAGTTCTCAATAATACTTGCATCATGAAGCGTATCTTGATTTAAAGTTACTATAGAAAGAATTTCTTCCAAGAAATGGCTAATTATGCTGTGATTATGTTCTTTAGCCCAATTGTAAAATGCTGGAGTACCATTTTGTTTGTAATTTGTAACAAAATGACCAAATATTCTAAAAAATTCGTTACTAATTGCCATTCTAATTCTCCCTCTCCTTGGAGGCATACAAGTCCATTTAATATCGATTGCGATTAAAATTCAATAAATTTGTATCAAATTTCTCTGTAAATTACAAAAAATATATTACGTGAACAGCTTAATTTTTAGAAATTATTCTATAATTTCAATTGCAACTCTAAAGTCATAAGGATTTAAACTATCCATTACTCTTTACCCCAACAGTCACACGTTTTCCAATTTGTTTAAGAAGAAGATACCTGATTTATTTATTGCTTGTTAGAATGGTTTTATGCTCACAGAGGATTGCAACAACTCTTTTAATTGTTGATTTAACTCTTCTAATAACTCTTTGGATTCATTAAATTTTTTGTCAATCTTACCCCATTTCTCCTCAAGAATTTTGTATTCTTTCTTATGTGTATTAAGTGATTCTTGTGCTAATGCTTGCAATCCCTCTTTCTTTTCTTCTATTGCTAATTTTAAAGCTTGTTCATCAACTTGTATTTGCTCAAACAACTGTAACAATTTTAGTCCAAGTTCTGATTGATTTATATTCTCTTGGATTATATTAATTTCACTCTGAGTGTCATTTATAGAATCACTTATTAATTGGATTTTTTTCTCAATTCCAGACTCTGCTGGATTTTTAATAACTGTATTAAAAAAATCATGTTTTCCTTGACGAGCTTTCACAACTGTTCTCCTAATCCTAGCTACACTAAGATAATTAAATTTAAAAAAAGCATCATTTTAGCACAGACTTGATAAAATATATCACTTTGTTTCCAGGTATCAGCATCTCGTATTTAATCCCATTGATTAAATTCAAAATTGATTTATTTTTATCTTAAAAAGATCAAAGAGAATTCTTAACAAATGAGCTCAGAACGAGTTTTCAACCATCCAGCAATACTATATCGAGGTTGATGAGTGAGACATACTTCATGGGGTAACTCACTATTAAAACATATGAAACGATTTTCTTGAGGTAAAATGACTTGAATGAGTTGTTGCTCTTGATTGTAAAGCTTTAATTCACCACCTAATTCAGCATACCAGTCTTTATTTAAATAATACACACAGGAAATTTTTCGATTTTTTTTTGTGGCAAACTGGTCAACATGTTTTTTATAATAAGAACCAGGCTGATATGCAGCAAGATGGGTTTCAAATTCGTATAATCCTAAAAAGAGCTCTTGATTCAGAAG
Organism: Legionella santicrucis; assembly: GCF_001468135.1. GTDB lineage: Bacteria > Pseudomonadota > Gammaproteobacteria > Legionellales > Legionellaceae > Legionella > Legionella santicrucis. Next base: position 328,582 of record NZ_LNYU01000091.1, read on the forward strand.
TTGTGCTAATTGCTGGATTCGTTTTAAATAATTTTGTATTGCTGAATTTTCTTCATGCTCATCCAGCCAAAAAATTTCATCAGCACGAATAGTCTTATTTTTATGAGATTCCAAATTAAGACCAATTTTTGCTCCGCGAAATAATCCTTGTCCATACATTTCTTGAGCTTTTGCTTGAATTAATTGGCATTGATTAGGCTCAAGAAAATCTTCGATAATATGGAATCCTTGGGTACAAAGATTATGGATAAGTAATTCAGAATTGCTCAAAGTGCACGTCCTTCAAGTAGAAACTCATATTGGCGCCATTCTGGCATAAATTTGCTCATCAATTGATAAAAACGTTTATTATGACTGGGCTCAAGCAGATGTACTAACTCATGTACAAGCACATATTCCATACAAATTTGAGGTTTTTTTATAAGATTAAGATTTAACCATATGCGCGCTGCTTTAGTATTGCATGAACCCCAGCGCGTTTTCATTTTTTTTATTCCCCACTGAGACACTTTTACACCAACGATACTCTCCCACTGCTGAATTAAGTCGGGCAATAAGAGTTGCATTCGATATCGATACCAATTATCAAGAAGCTTTTGTTTTTGTTCATGAGAACTATTGGGTTGAATATAGCAGTACATCAGTTCATCATTTATTTTAATTTGTACCGGACCGTGGTGCTCCTGAATAACGAATAAATATTGTTTTCCTTGAAAAGGTACAGTAACCCCTGTTTCTAACTCATCACTTTCAATGATTGAACGGCTACGAATCCGTTCACGTTGTGTATGAATCCATGTTCCTTTCGTTTGCAGCGTTTGTCGGATTAATTGATCACTAAATTTAAAAGGTACGCTTACTTTAACCAAACCATCGGGGGGATAAATACGTAAGTGCATGTTTTTAATTTTTTTTCGTGTTACTTCAATGGAGATACCATCCAGTTCAATGATCATATATTCGTCGTACTTTAAAATTTATGCCCTGCGAAAAAATCAAGGGAGCTTGGCTATATGATTAAGATGCCTAGGCCCTCAAATAAAAAATAGTTCTTAATTTAGCATGAGTTTAGGCTAAAGAATCTATTTAGATCCAGTCTCCATCTCGAACGACCAGGAGTAAAACCACATGCTCTTATGCGAAACTCTCATTAATTTTTTGTTCTATTTTACTACCTTTGTGCACCGATACAAGGGCTGTCTATATATTCACCATTAATATCTAAAACCATATTCACATTAGCACGCTGATAACGTGCAAGTATGTCATATTCTTGTTTTGTTATATATCCGTAAGAGTTGCCACAATATACAAGTGAGGAGGCTTCAGGTTTAGGTTTAACATGAATAGGCAAATCACACTCCCAACGAAAATGTGTCAAATCGCAATTTGCTGCTAAGGCCAAGTGAAGGGGCAAAAGAGATAAAACAACAATCACATACCATTTCCTTTTCATAGTGTGCACCATTTCCATGTTTATGTTTTTTAATTATAGGATATGATTGAAAAAAAGTAGTCAAGGACACTCATGCTCTCATCCAGTTCCGAATATCTTAAAGCGCTTCGCGAGGGAAAGTATCTTCTTTTTTTAGAGTGGGTTGATTTTATTACAAAAAAGTATACCCATGATGAATGTATTTTAGATGCGGACGATACAACAAATGCTTTGATTTTTGAATGGTTAAGTAATGGTTATTCAGAAGAAGATGCTAGGAAATTAGCACTCTTACAGGCGGTATATGATTTAGAATTAAAGCCGTTACAAGGAAAATTAGATTATGCATTCAAAACGATTATGGTCGCTGTATTTTTATGCATGGTTTTTCATAAACATAAGTTGAGTCTGCAACCTCACTCTCCCAAGGTAACTTGTGGAGAAATCAATCAACAAATAGAACAAATTGGTAAACAACTGGCTCCGTCGCTTTACAGAAGCAGTTTAGTTGGAGTACAGATCGAGTTTTTTCAGTGGGTAGAGAATAGCGATAAACATGAAGTAAATAGTGTTTTTCATAAAATTCATGCAATTACTCGACTTAGATATCTTCTTGAAGATTATATTTTACACTTAGAGCGGTTCAAAAGAGAAAAGGATGAGCTTTATACTGCTCGATTAAGTTTGGCAAAACGTTTTCTTACCTATATCTACGAGCAACTTGAATTTACTCCCTCAGTTGCCGATGAAACTACCAAATATGTGAATGCACTCCGTGAACTTCACCCTGGTAAATGGGAAGAAGAGCGTTTAGATGTTCTTTCTCCACCATCGACATTAGACAATACTTGGCGTTGGGTAACAGGAATAGGAATTGGGTTTTTTAATTTGGTTTTGCATAAGAAATCCATCGGTGAGTTGATTTCGGGACAATCAGAAACTCCCCAAGTTTAATTTCACCTGTTTTTTCTTACATAGCGTACTATTTATTGTGATTAATTCCTTATTTTTAGTAAGATAAAACTATTCGGTTTAGTGTCTGCTGACAATTAGTTTCCACTGCTTATGTGTCACGATTAATACACAACATCCAGCTTTGCAAGATGTTGAGTCATTTGCATGATGTACGACGTAGAGGAGCGGAATAGTCAACAATTTCTAACCTAAGTTCGAAATATTATTTATATGAAGGTAACTAGTTTTATGAAACAGTACTTATGGACATTGGACGGTGGTAGATTATCTTATCAAAGCGGAGGAGAGACCATAAATTGGTTATTCCTTCCTGGTGGCCCAGGTCTTGGATCAGAGGCAATTGCAGGTTTAACTGAATTACTGAAAGATAAGATCCCTGGTACTATTTGGCATTTAGATTTGCCCAATGACGGTTCAAATATTTTAAAAGATAAATCCATTTCAAAATTACATCATTCAATTATTCAAGCTACCACAGCATTTAAAAAAGTAATACTAGTAGCACACTCTACTCCTGCAATGTATGTTCAGACGCTACCCGATCTTGAACATATTTTAGATGGCCTTGTATTGATAGGTTCTGCGCCCGACTCATCATGGCAAGAAAGATTTGTTGAATATTGCAAAAATCATACAGATGAAATCATTAGTAAAGCGGAAGAGAAATATGCCGCAAATCCAGATGATGAAAGTTTAAGGCAACTCTTAGTGGCTTGTGCTAAGTATTGCTTTATAAATGAAAAATCATTATATGAAGGAAAAACTCTATTCGAAAAACTACCTATTAACAATACAGCCCACGTTCAATCGTCGGAACTTTTTGATTCTACAAAGTACAAAGCCACCTGGGTACCTCAGAAAATTCCAACCCTAATTGTCACAGGATCTCATGATCATATTACACCTATATCACTCTTTAAAAATAATAATCTCTATCAGAGAAATAATATACTCATAAAGGAAATTGCTAACGCAGGACACTATCCGTGGTTTGAAAACCCTAAAGAAATAATAAATTCATTTGAGAACTTTTGTCGTAAACTCCCAACATAAATGATAAATTAAAACCAATGTGTACTTTATTTTATCATTATGATATTATAAAACCTCATTTTATGATGAATAATGATGATATCTTCTCTGAGTAAGTCAGAGGACTGACATCACTTGCGGGTGTTTAGTTTAATCGCTTTCATTAAACGGGTATATCGTGATTTTTTGGTTTTATATAAACCAAGGAAATAGACGATCCCCGTTCTTCTTTGGTTTAAAAACTTTTTTTAGCAAAACCACAGGAGATTAACATGAGAGCTAAAGAAGATATTTTTGCAAGAAACAATGCAACTTTAACTGCATTAATGGCGATTAAAAGGGTTATTAGCAAACACGCTCAACCCCCTAAATTTATCAAAATAAAGATATTAGAGGAAGCTGGATTAGGTAAAACTCCCGTTTACGTTGTGAGTAACAGAATTGTAGAAATGCAGAATATTAAAGGAGGCATCATACGCAGCGTTGAATATCTTTATAATGAGGATCCAACAAACGATGTTATCAATGCACTGCCTAAAGGAAGTGAAAAGGTTAAGATATTTGGCTCTGAAAAAGAGGCGCAACAGTATGCATTAACAATTTCCAAACGACATTCAGATTTAAGCTTTACCTATGGTTCTTCTATGGATGGTATTGAAGGTAGAGATCCCGTTTGGCATACTCCTTTAATTATTAAAGCTGAAGTTGAATTGAACGTAAAAAGTGATCTTATAGATAATAACGGTAAAATTTCTACCAAGTATTTAAAACTGGTTTCTTTAATACAGCCTGAAGAACTAGAAGAAAAATTACCAACAATTGATTTACAAGAAATCCAAAATCAAAATAGCATGAACTGTACTATTTTCTAAGGTATCAAATAACATGCATGGGAACGTTAACACACTCTCATGCATATTTTTTTGACTGCTGTGTCATTGAGCATCTATAGATAGTTTCAGAAGGAGGCTAATATAAAATCATTAAAGGGCAATTTTAGTGCTAATGGAAATAAATTTGACTTATTATTGTACAGCTCTGTATAATGAGTGTTGTCTGTTTAAGTATTAATTATGTGCAACATTATTTTGTTCACTCGCTTTAATATGGAGTTTTACATGCTAGAAAAATTATTTAAAAGACTGCAAGGTATCAAGCCATTTACGAATCAATTTGATATGTTAATGGAAAGTGGGGAGGCCATTAACGATAAAGGGGAAGCTGTTGGGATGTGTCAACCAATGACAAATCACTATTTAGATTTACTACTAAATAAACAAGATCCAACTCAAGAATTACAAGATGGTAAGCAATTTTTAAAGAAATCCATAATTGAAGAAAATCAAGAGATTGATTTTAGAGGCCAAAATCAAGGTGAAGATGAGCATCATGCTTTTCATAAAAATAAGGTCGAGCATCGAGACGAACACCATTCTCTTAAAAGTTTAACCCCAGAAAAAGTCAGTAAAACTTTAGAAGATAAAGACCATATGTTAATGACATTTGAATTAAATCAAAAAGATAAATATCATCAAGTATATCTTGGAAAGCAAAGTGCATCAAAATGTCGCTTCTTTGATGCAAACCTTAATGGCGGGGAACGAGTAAAACCATGTGAGGAACTTATTCCAGAAGCGATGGAATACCTCAGAAAACACTACTCTCTTGATGAAGACACATCATTTAAACTTGGAATAGGTTGAGATCGATAAAATGCTGTCTTATACTTCTAGCAAAAAATTGTAAAGATTCACTTGATGGCGTCAACTTAAGGGCCAATCTTTACCTCTAGGCACATCGTCACCCTCCGCGAAAGCAGGGGGGTTCAATCAAAAGTCTTGGTATAAAAGCACAATTGTTCTAGAAACAAAGTGCTTACTGTTTGGCAAGTTTTAGACCCTCCGCTTTCGCGGAGGGTGACGCTCTTTCGAAGCTGAGAGTTCCTCGAAACCTTATCTTTTTCTTAAGTTAACGGCATTAAAGGTTCATCCCCTTAGTTGTTTATTAAAACTTAGGGAGGTGGATTTTTAAACTATTTTTGTATACTGCCATAGCAGTTTTATCCTTTGAAGCCAGACATTTGTTAAGGTAGTTTTAAGTAGGATAGATTGACGCAACAAATACCATAAAAGGACTCGCGGGTGTAGCTCCTTACGCGTTATTTGGATAACTTGTTGCGGCAACACAAACTTGTATTTTTATCAAGATATTAGCCTGACGGGTTTCACATAATCTAACAATCGCTTATACAAAATGCTAATTTTAACCGTCAGTTTCTTGTTCATGAATCCAGTACTTTTAATAAATAAAGTATTGTACTGTTATTAATGTTCACATTAAGGTGAATCTGTATATACTCTTCCAATCGCTCCCATAAACACTGTAACTTTAAGCATATTTTTTTGCGATTGCTGGTTCAGGAAACACGTACATCCCTGAATAGGTCTTTGTATCAAACCAAACATGCAAAAACTCATCACTACTGTTTGGAGGATATTCATCTTTGCTCTTAAAATAAAAATTAAAAAGAGTTTCTACTTTCTTGTCTTTAAGAGCAGCTAGGTAGTTTTTTGAATCATTTATTGCCAAAAGATATTCCTCAGTACTCTGATTGGCTGATTTTTCCAATTTATTTGTGACAATAGCGATTCCAGTCGCTAGGGTAAACTGCAAAGTTCTTAATTCCTCTTCACTTCGAGTCATTTTTTTTGAGGCCAAGCTTTCTATAATATAATCAACCAAAGCCTTAGTCGGGCCAGCGAACGTTACTGACAAATCCAACGTATTTTTAACCGGTTTCGTAATCGCTTTATACACTATTGGGAAATATTTAATATCAACAAGCTTTTCAATTAATTCACTATTTTTATCAGTAAAACCCCATTGCGCGTTTTTAAATGGCCAAGCAGTTAACATTAAATCAAACAACATCTTGCTATTATTTTTAATAAACAAAAATAAATCATCAGGGTTAGTAAGAAGAGGAATACAAACTGGCACAGTATGGCTTTCAAGAAGAGAACGATCAAGTAGTCTTTTCGTTTCCTCCTTCGGTAAATCAAGCATATCTTCAGTAATGTCGACTAAGTACGGAAATAATTTTTCATTAGGCGTTAAAGAAAGAAGCGCACAATCCTTTGTGTACACACCTGAACTAGAACCTTGACGTCCCATTATTGTGTCCTTAGGCATCATACATCCCCCCTATATTTATATAATTACCTATGATAAACCGCTTAAAGATATTATCGGCGGTTCTTTACCTGACATCTCACGATCAATTTGCTGACCCATTCGGCGCCCAAAATCATATGCCTCCGCTTTAAATGAAAAGAACTTTGACAACCCAGAATGCATGAATGCTCCTTCATGTTCCCCAGCATCAAAAAAGCTTTTACTAATTTTTGTCTGATGTTGCGATTGTTCCCTATAAAATTGAACGCGTTCCTCATCTGAAAATGTTGGCTTCCACGATTTCGTATGGTGCATATCATCTTTTAAAGCCTGAAATGACTCTTTGGTCAAAGGTGTTTTTTCATGATGCAACGTGATATTTACTGGTGGAACCGTATAACTATCGAACCCCTGCACCTTTGAACATTCCTCATGTAATGCTTTCCTATGTGGACAGTGAAAGTCCTCCGGTGTTTTCGTCCCCAAAAACGCTGACGTAACAATTGAGAACGGAAGGGTGAAAAATAATTTAGGATTCTCAAATTTATAACCTTCTTGCTTTTCTTGAGCCATAGCGCACCCCACTTAAAATACAAACCAACATTTAAAAGCACATCTTAATTAAAAAGATAGCATATGGCTTATATTTTATCCAACCTGATGACTGCATGTGGTGGCCCAGAACTAAGCGCTATCCGTTGATTGAAATTATTTTTTGACTATTAGTGCAACAATTTCTGGATGTAAAGGCTGGGGCTCAATCAGAGACATGGTTTACTTAAGCTCGAGTAGTTGAGGCAGTTTCTAACTTATGAGAATGGCATTCCCATTGATGATACGATATATCATGAGAAAGCTGAATACTAAAGTTCACCGATTGCTTTACACGCTGGATCCAAGCAGTACAAAAACAACAGATGGTGATGTTGTTGCCATTGATGAAAGAACTTAGAAAATCATGAAATTTTTTATCTGTAACATAAATGATGCTCCCCACAATGTGGGGAGCATCATTAAGTTTTGACAAGATTTTAAGTTAAAGAAATAAAGTCCCTAGCCTTCTTTTTTGCCAGTTAATTTTTCTTTAATACGCGCAGCACGTCCAGCCAAGTTACGTAGGTAATAAAGCTTAGCACGACGTACATCACCACGTCTTTTTACAGTAATGCTATCAACAATTGGGCTATAGGTTTGAAACACACGCTCAACACCCACACCATGAGAAATTTTACGAACAGTAAAAGCAGAATTCAAACCACGGTTACGCTTAGCAATGACAACACCTTCAAAAGCTTGTAAGCGTTCACGGTTACCTTCAATTACTTTCACTTGAACCAAAACAGTATCACCTGGATTAAACTCAGGGATTTTCTTACCTTGCATTTGCTCAGCATTCAATTGGTCAATAATATTAGTCATGGACTACTCCTCAAATTGGTTCATCTCCTAGGATTCACCGTGCTCAAACTTAAACTCAACAAGCAATTGCTTGTCTGCTTCACTTAACTGTATTTTTTCAAGTAAATCCGGCCGCTTAAGCCAAGTTTTACCTAGAGATTGTTTTCTTCGCCACAGTTCAATATCCCTGTGGTTACCACCTAATAAAACAGGCGGAACATCTAATCCATCAACCTTTGCCGGTCGAGTGTAATGGGGGCAATCCAGTAAACCATTCATAAATGAATCTTGTTCTGCTGAACCAAGATGCCCAAGACTGCCTGGTATTAAGCGAATAATTGCATCGACAAATACCGTGGCTGCTAACTCTCCACCACTTAAAACAAAATCTCCTAAAGACCATTCTTCATCTACATACTGTTGAAGAATACGCTCATCAATTCCTTCATATCGTCCCGCAATAAAAAGCAGGGGTTGCTTCTCACTTGCCACTTGATTTAAGTCATTTTGGCGAATTACCTTGCCTTGAGGACTTAGATAAATCGTCTTACAATGACTTGGCATTTGGCTTCGCGCCTGCAAAATGGCACCCCTCAAGGGTTCATACATCATAACCATCCCAGGGCCACCGCCATAAGGTTTATCATCTACTTGCCTATAAGGTCTGGAAGACCAATCTCTTGGATTCCAGAAATCAATTTTTACTAACCCTTGCTCTATTGCTCTACCCGATATGCCATAATTCAAAGCATTAAGTATCTCGGGTATTAGGCTAATAACTCCAAGATGAAGCACCACTTAAAAATCCATATCCCAATTAACAGTAATTAATTGCTGGTTGGGATCAATATCTAATACAAATTGGCCAGGTAAGTAAGGGATTAAATGTCTTTTATTACCTTCTACAACCAGCACATCATTAGCACCTGTAGGGATTATTTCAGTGACCGTTCCAAAAGACTCGCCTTGTTGGTTAATCACATTCATACCTATAAGTTGATGCCAGTAATATTCACCAGGCTTCAATTTTGCCAGCTGATCTTGGTGTACTGCAATTTCTATATTAGTAAGATGAGCTACTAATTCACGCTCATGATAACCTTCTATTTGGACAATAATAGATTTATTTTGTACTTCAGCACATAATAATTTAATAGGTTGCCATTTATTATTAATAAAGGCATGCCAATTCGTATACTTCAGAACATTATCACGGGGCTCCGTAAAAGAGTGCACCGTAACAAAACCTTTAACACCATGAGGCCGCCCAAATCTGGCAATTATTATCCAGTTATTCTGATTATCCACGTTAGTTAAGCAGCTTCGCCTTTTTTATTAAATTCTTTGACCAAAGCGCTGACTCGATCAGATAATTTTGCCCCTACTTTTTGCCAGTGGCTTAATTTTTCTGCATCAATATGCAAGCGAATCTCCTGTCCACGTGCGATAGGGTTAAAATAACCAATACGCTCAATATAACTGCCATCGCGACGTTTGCGACTGTCAGTAACGACCATGTGATAAAAAGGACGCTTTTTAGCGCCACCTCTAGATAAACGTATAACGACCATTGTTTTCCTCTATTTTAGAGTGGTTACACATACTTAGTAATCGCACTAAGCATAAAAATGCCGTGTATTGTACGAAAATTAATTCGTCATGTGAAGTAATTCTTGCGAATTATTTAAAATCGTCTGGTAATATTCCTTTTAATCCAGGTATACCACCAATTCCACGCATCATTTTTTGCATTCCACCAGGTTTAGTAAACTTTTTCATCATTTTTTGCATTTGCTCAAATTGCTTTAATAACTTATTTACATCCTGTATCTGTGTTCCTGAGCCTTGTGCAATTCTCTTTTTACGAGAACCGACAATAATTTTAGGAATACGCCGTTCTTTTGGAGTCATCGAATTAATAATAGCAATAGTTTGTGCCATAGCTTTTTCACTAACTTGCTTCATTGCTTGCTGAGGCATCATTTGACTCACACCAGGTAACTTACTCATCATTCCAGCAATACCACCCATATTATTCATTTGCAGTAGTTGTTGCTTAAAATCTTCCAAATCAAAGCTCTTCCCTTTTTTTAATTTTTTAGCAAGTTTTTCACTGGCTTGCTTGTCTGCTTTACGCTCAACTTCTTCAATTAAGGTAAGAATATCACCCATACCAAGAATTCTTGAAGCAACGCGCTCGGGATGAAATGGCTCTAGTGCATCTACTTTTTCACCACTACCAATAAATTTAATGGGGCGCCCAGTAATTTGTTTTACAGAAAGAGCGGCACCACCTCGAGCATCCCCATCTGTTTTAGTTAAGATAACCCCTGTTAATGGAAGTGCCTCATGAAATGCTTTTGCAGTATTCGCAGCATCTTGTCCAGTCATGCTGTCTACAACAAATAGAGTTTCAATTGGGTTTACTGCTTGATGTAATTCTTTGATTTCGGCCATCATATCAGTATCAATATGCAAACGGCCTGCAGTATCAATGAGCAATACATCCATATATTGTTTTTTGGCAGCCTCCAAAGCTTTACGAGCAATCGTTAATGGCTGTTCATTAACTTCTGCGGGGAAGAAGGTAACGCCTATTTGTTCTGCCAATACCTTAAGCTGCTGAATTGCGGCAGGTCGATAAACGTCGACACTAACAACCATTACCTTTTTATTTTCTGATTCTTTTAAATAGCGCGCTAGTTTTGCAGTGCTTGTCGTTTTACCTGAGCCTTGTAATCCTGCCATTAAAAATATAGCTGGAGGTTGGGTCTTAAAGTTGAGCTCGGCACGCTCATCACCCATGACATGCACTAATTCGTCATGTACAATTTTAACAAAAGCTTGATCAGGATTTAAATGAGTTAAAACTTCTTGCCCTAAAGCATTTTGTTTTACTTGCTCTATAAATTCTTTAATAACGGGTAAGGCAACATCTGCTTCAAGCAGTGAAAGTCTGACTTCACGCAAAGCGTGTTGTACATTCTCTTCAGTTAATCGACCTAACCCTCGTAAATTTTTAAAGGTACGGGTTAAACGTTCAGTTAAGGTTTCAAACATAATGTACGGCCCAAAAAAACATTCACTATAGCATAGAGAGGCGATGGTATGAAACTAGCAAATACTGTTTTTATGCAGCCCTATTGATTAGCATAACGTTAAGAAAAAATGCAGAGATTTTCTGACTAAATCATGCTATTTTACAAGACACTCGATATGTAGGTTTCATAATAATTAAAATTTAGGAACATTTTGTTTATTTGTTGCCCTATTATTAAGGGTTCCTTAAGCTTATTTTTTATATAATAAAGCTTCTGCAAGCCCCAAAAAACTGCACTGAAGGACTGCGATGATTGAGAAAAAACATTCACTAACAATTTTCAGTTTGACTATGATTACAGTTGGATCTGTAGATAGCATACGTAATTTACCTGCAACAGCCTTATTTGGTAGTCAATTAATCTTTTATTTTTTTCTAGGCGCATTATTTTTTCTAATTCCTACTGCCTTAGTTTCAGCTGAATTAGCCTCAGGATGGGCAAAACAGGGAGGAATTTATATTTGGGTCAAACAAGCATTTGGAAAAAAAATGGGCTTTTTAGCCATTTGGTTACAATGGATAGAAAATGTCATTTGGTATCCAACAATCCTATCTTTTGTTGCAGGAACTATTGGCTATTTAATTAATCCAGCATTGACGAGTAATCCTTATTTTCTATGGGCTGTCATTGTCAGTTCATTTTGGGGTACTACGATACTAAATCTACGAGGTATGAAATCTTCTGCCATGTTTAGTAATTTATGTTCTCTTGCTGGTTTATTATTGCCTATGTCATTAATTATTGGTCTAGGCTTAGTTTGGATGACTCAAGGCAATCCGTTACAGATTCAATTTGATATTCCAAGTATTGTGCCACACTTAGAAGATAAATCCATGTGGGTATCTCTTACCGCAATTATTATGTCCTTCTGCGGTATAGAAATCGCTACGGTTCATGCGAATGATGTAAAAAATCCGCAACATGCTTTTCCCAAAGTTTTAATTTATTCAGTAGGAATTATTTTGAGTACCTTAATTCTTGGCTCTTTAGCTATTGCAATTGTTTTACCTGGAAAAGACATTAACTTAGTAGCAGGAATTATGCAGGCATTTGAAGCATTTTTTTCAAGTTATCATATGTCTTGGATGATGCCCGTAGTGGCAGTCATGTTAGTTTTAGGAGGACTTGGGGGAGTAAGCAACTGGATTATTGCACCTACGAAAGGATTATTAGTTGCTGCCGAGGATGGAAACTTACCTGATTATTTCCAACGTACTAATGCAAAGGGAGCTCCCGCAGTTATGTTATATACTCAAGCCACCATTGTTACTGTGCTCTCAGGATTATTTTTGTTTATGCCTAGTGTGAATGGATCTTATTGGCTATTAACAGCATTGGCGGCTCAATTGTACATGCTAATGTATTTTATTATGTTTATAGCTGCAATTAAATTACGTCTGTCAGAACCTGAGCATCATCGACCCTTTAAAATTCCTGGTGGATTAGCCGGAATGCTATTTGTAGCAGGCATAGGTATTATTGGTGTATGCGCTACTTTAGGAGTAAGTTTTATTCCACCAGAGGGTATTAATGTAGGTAGTTTAGTCCGTTATGAATTGACTCTAATTGGGGGGTTAATTTTAATGTGTTCGCCACCCTTTATAAGTTCATGGATACAAGGGAAAACAACAGAAATGGAGCCCATTTTGGATTAAGCAGGGTCTTTATTGCTATGTTACTTGAACCCGATGAGTTGCTCAATCAATTAATTGATCGACTCCCTGAGTTAGAATGGAAAATAAATAGTTTAGGCATGCCTTTTTTAAGTCATCGCTTACCTAGAGGATTATTTCGTACTACTTCAGAGTCAACTGCTGCAATGTTTATTGCTGAAATTAAAGCAGACATACATGCATTATCCAAACAAACGAACAAACGTAGTGCCTTTTACTTAGCGGAATGTATTCGTCAAAAGATCAATGTGTTAGTGGTCTTATGCCAAATACATCATCGAAAAAAGGAGCCCGAGGGAAAAAATTATTTTGGCATCAAAATGTTAGGTACCCGGCAACAATGGATAAATGATCTTGAAATAGAAATCAAAGCTTTATCGACCCAACAGCAAGCAATGATAAAAAGTTTAGCACAATTACAGCATCGACAAGACTCTAATTCACTTTTGAATTTAAAAGCTGAATTAGGAGAAGTCGAACGACGTTTAACGGTAGCAAAAGAAACATTAAATCGAGCTGTCTCCTTCTAGAAAAAAACTCATTGTTTTTTATAGAACGGTTATCTGAGATCTTTTTCTAAATTAAGTAATGAGTTAAATTAGGAGCGCCTATTTGGCCTTACATTAAAATAATTACTTAACCTTACTATGTTGTTATGTTACCCCATAAGAATGAGTAATTAAAAAAGGAGCTCTTTCAAATGTCAGATAAATTTACTCATATTACTAAAGATATCAGCACTCAATTAGCTAAAATGCGCAAAGAAATGCCAGAAGTAATGTCTGGATTTTCAGCCCTAGCTCAAGCTGCAACTAAAGATGGTGCTTTAGATAAAAAAACTAAAGAATTAATTGCTATGGCTTTAGCTGTTGCAAAACAATGTCCCGGTTGCATTGGCTTCCACTCTCAAACTTTAATAAAACTACAAGCTACTCGCGAAGAACTTTTAGAAACCTTGGGAATGGCTGTTTACATGGGAGGTGGACCATCTCTAATGTACGCAGCAGAAGCTTTAGAAGCATTTGATGAGTTTAGTAAATAAAATAGAATCTTTATAAAGCAAAAGAGTGGCTAAGATTTTCCGCTATAAAAATCTTAGCCACTCCTCTTTTTTTACAGACAGTTATGAATCCATAACAAACCTGTTCTTTGATTAGGATTAACCAATTACCTCAAATCAGAGCAGCTAAACGACACGCTTGATCAATAGCATGGCGTGCATCCAACTCCAATGCTTTATACGCTCCGCCTACTAAATGGACAATTTTTTTTGCCTCTTTTAACGGGGTAAACAGTTCCATTAACTCGACTTGTCCGGCACAGATCACCACTGTATCAACCGCTATAACTTGGGAGGTTTCATCAATGCGTATGTGTAACCCTTGATCATCAATAGCATCATAACTCACCCCAGAAATCATTTTAACATGCTTGTGTTTTAGACTTGCGCGATGAATCCAACCGGTTGTTTTTCCCAAGCGTTTACCCATTTTTTCATTTTTGCGCTGTAATAAATAAACTTCACGTGGGCTGGGCGTACTTTCAGGAGGCTTAATCCCACCTCGATATTTGCCATATACATCAATACCCCATTCATTATAAAACTGTTCTTTAGAAGCCTGATGTTCATGAGTTAAAAATTCAGCTACATCAAAACCAATCCCGCCCGCGCCAATGATTGCAACTCGCTTACCTGCTTCCTTTTTTCCAGTAATTACATCAATATAACTGGCGACGCTGGGATGATCGATGCCTGGAATTTCTGGAATTCGCGGCTTAATGCCACTCGCCAAAACTACTTCATCAAAATCCAGCAAATGCTCCACTGTTGCTTCTGTATTTAAGTGAATTGTTACCTCAAATTTCTGTAATTGATAAGTAAAATAATCCAGTGTGTGTTGAAAAATTTCTTTGCCTGGGATTTTTTTTGCTAAATTAAATTGTCCACCTAGTTGCGCATTCTTTTCAAATAAAGTTACCTTATGCCCACGTTCAGCAGCAACCGCGGCAAAAGCCAACCCTGCAGGACCAGAACCTACTACAGCAACTGATTTGGGTTCTGCAGTAACCTCATAAACCAATTCAGTTTCATTACATGCTCGAGGATTCACCAAGCAAGAGGCAGTTTTGTTCACGAAAACGCGATCAAGGCAAGCCTGATTGCATGCGATGCATACATTGATTGCTTCACTTTCACCTTTTTTGGCTTTTTCCGCAAATAAAGGATCTGCCAAAAAAGGTCTGGCCATAGAGATCATATCAGCAACGCCTGACTCAATTAATTGATTGGCTAATTCCGGGGTATTAATACGATTAGAAGTAATCACAGGTATTTTCACTTCTGGTTTTAAATGCTGGGTTAAATGAGTAAATGCAGCTTCAGGAACCATAGTTGCAATAGTCGGAATCCGTGCCTCATGCCAGCCAATACCCGTATTAATTAAAGTTGCACCAGCCTCTTCTATGGCTTTAGCAAGAATCACAATTTCTTCCCAATTACTACCGTTAGCAATTAAATCAAGCATGGACAAACGAAAAATTATAATAAATTTCTCACCCACTGCTTCGCGTACTCCCCGTACTATTTCAATAGGAAAACGAATACGATTACTATAACTACCACCCCATTCATCTTGACGTTGGTTGGTATGAGTAACAATGAACTGATTGATTAAATAGCCTTCACTACCCATAATTTCAATCCCATCATAACCAGCCAATTGAGCAAGTCGGGCACAACGGGCAAAATGTTTGATGGTTTTTTTAATTCGATATTTACTCATTACCCAGGGTTTAAATGGGCTAATCGGTGATTTGATTCCGCTAGGAGCAACAATAAAAGGATGAAAACCATAACGTCCAGCATGTAAGGCCTGCAGAATAATTTTGCCTCCTGCCTCATGCACTGTATGAGTGATTAATTCATGCCGTTGTTGTTCTTTGCTGTTTGTCAATTTAGCAGAAAAAGGAGCCAAACGCCCTGCTCGATCTGGTGCAAAACCACCAGTGGTAATTAATCCTACACCGCCAAGAGCTCTTTCTCTGTAAAATTGGGCTAACCGATTTAAACTGTCCTTATCTTCTTCAAGACCAGTATGCATCGATCCCATTAATAAACGATTTTTTAATTGAGTAAAACCTAAATCCAAAGACTGAAATAAGGCTTTAAACGGAGTGTTATCAATTCTCAATTCCATGAGCATTTCGCCAAAAACTTCAAAATAAAAAGTATAAACCCTGTTTGAAGCTTTTTACAGAGAATTAATTAACAACTTTAAAGTTATAAAGAAAACTATTCTATTTTGAGAGGTGTCTTGTAAGTTATAGAAGGCCCTGCTTGAGAACGGCTAGCAATAAAAGCACCAAATAAAGTAATACTGCATCCAATCAAAGAAAGAAGTGAAGGTTGTTCATGTAATAATAAAAATCCCATTAAAGTAGATACAATAGGAAGTGCATATAAAGTAATAGAAGCTTTGGAAGCGGATAAATATTTCAATGCATATCCCCAAGCCAGATAAGCAATGGCTGCGGGGAAAATTCCCATATAAACAACTGCTATGGTAGTCTGAATATTGGCAATCTTGATTTGCAGCAGTAAATCAGGTAGAAAAATAACCAACAATAAAGTCCCACCCCACATTACCCAAGCAATAATCGCAACTGGATGATAAACACGTACAAATTGCTTTTGCACAATTGTTAAAATAGCGCCCATTAAAGCAGAAATTAAAATCGCTAAAACGCCTTGTTGCATTCCTGGAACTGACTGTTCGCCAACCATTAATAGCACCAGACCTAATATACTAATTAAGATACCATACCAAACACTACGGTTTAGTTTTTCTTGCAAAAAGATAAGCGATAAAACCACGGTCATCACAGGCATAAAACCAATCACAAAGCTGGCTATCCCCGCAGAAACACTAAGTTCACCATAATTTAAACAAATATTATAAATGCCTATTCCAGCCATTCCTGCAATAAGCAACTGGATACGATCTTTCCATGCAACTCGTTTTTTTATGCCTAAGCTATAGTAAATAATTAAAAGACAAAGTGATGCGATCATAAATCGCAATAGTGCAAGTGCTCCTGGCGAATAATCTGCTAATCCTATTCGTATTCCAATAAATGCTGAAGCCCACAAGATAATTGCAATAATAACAACAAAAACCACTTTGAAAGACTGCATCATTTACATCCGTACAAAATAAATGTACTTATTTTAGCAGAATTTAGAATAACGTTGGTATAAATGAGCCATTTCACCAACATACTTAATATACAAACATTGAGTTTTTGTTGCAGTAAAGGCTCTTGGGTAAAATCATCCATTATTCAATCTTTGAAAAGAAAAAGGGAATAATAAAAAAGTTAATACTTATCAATCATTCAGAAACTCACAGAGTAATCGTTGGAAATGATGAGTTCCCTGTTCTTTTGTGGCTGAAAATCGCCCTGAATCATAAAAGCGTGAACGAATTCCTTTTTGAACTGATTCAACCACAGCCTCATCCTCACGCTCAACCTTATCCAAATCACCACCTGCACCTTTACCTAATTTAGTCTCATCCAGGACATAAGTTAAAAACGATACTTTAGTCAATTCAGGTCCTAATGGTTTTACTACATTTACTGAACATCCCCAAGGATAAAAATTAAGCATTGTATTAGGAAAAATCCAGTAGTAATAAGCAGCTACTTGTTTTCCATAGTCTGGTGAGTCTTTTGGCAAAATAAAATGTTCCTCACCGTGGCTCGCTAAAGCCAATTGTAAATTACAATAACGATAAAGTTCTGTTGTATAAGTGGAGCAATCAATCACTTGTCTCAATGAATGATGCACAAATGGGATATGCAGTGCCTCAAGATAATTTTCACAGTATAATGCCCAATGAGCTTTGACGAGATAATCGCGCGAGCAATTACTATCAAGACGCATTTTTTCCATAGGTAACCAGAAAAGACGCTCTTTAATATCACTAAAAACTTCACTAAAAGACACTTTCGGGGCTAAAGAAGCAAAAAGAAATGGCTCAAAACAATCAAATGAAATCTGCGCTAAACTATCTTTTGTTGATGGAAAATTACACGTTTTCTCAAATCCAGGCATGTGCAAAAATTCACCACAAAGATTAAATCTTCGACCATGATAAGAACATTTTATTTTTTCTGCTGAGCAAGGAGCATCAATAAGAAGATTACCTCTATGGGTACAAACATTACTTAGGCAATGCAGTTTATTCTGTTCATCACGAACGAATAATAAAGGCTCATCGAGTAGTCCTGGTAATAAAGTAAAAGGAACAAGTTGTTTATTCAAACGTAAGCTTTCAGTACTGAAACAAAACTGCCATGTTTTTGCAAATATTTTTTCTTTTACTTGCTCATACCAATCTAAAGAAGTATAAAAATGTGCGGGTAAAGTAGATGCTTTTTCGATATCTGGATCGACAAACAGCTTATTCATAACCAATGTCCTTATAGATACTTTTGTCCTTACTTCATTAATGTGAACTCGACAATAAAAATACATCATGTTTATATCGAACTGCCCCTGCTCCTTCCATATCAATCAACGCATCCTACTTTGTTAGGGCAAGCATCATCATACCGTTATCAGCAAAATTCTCAGGGCGTTTATTCATAACACATTGACAGGATCATATTCAACAAGAAAAAAGAGCATTCCTCTTGCGCGTTAGAATCGCTTTAAAAAGGATTTTTTTTGAAACATGAAGACTAATCGCAGTCAATTTGCAAAAAATCTTGGCATTTGCGTTTTTATAAACTACTTTTAAATAAGGGCCTACAGAGGATAATTTGATGGATGACCCTTTTTCTGCGCTTAAAACAGCATTAGAGTCCGCATTTCATTCCGTACCAACGAGAAACGGTAAATATACTTATCCTGAAATCCAGCATTTAAAAGAAGCCTGCGTCAATTACAACATGGGGCAAAAAGTAACGTTTATTCATTTGGTAAAAGCAATAGGAGCAGCATTGCCTCACTTTGAGAAACTAAGAGTTAATTTCGAAGCTGTAAAAACTTCGCTTGATTTAATGGCGGCAGCACATCAAATGCCCCGAGTTAATTGGGATAAATTTTTGCCTCACTCTAAGACTTCATCAAGATTTCCCTTTAATGCCCTAGCTGTTAAGCAGCAAGATGCTGAACTTATCCCTTGGCTAAATATCCAATCAGGAAAAGTATTCACCCAATTTGCATCAAGTGAACAAACTCTTATCTTAATTGCACATAGAGAGCATCTTGGCTTTAGTCAAAAATTAAGAGCACATTTAGAAAAAGATCCAGGGTTTTTATCCCGTTTGATTATGAAATCAGAAAGTGATTTCATTAAAATTGCTAATACGCGTCTCATCCTTTACTTAACTGATGAACAGATAGCTAGCGCAATAATCAAGTACTTACCTAATTTGCTACAAGAATGCCCAAACACATTCATGCAAGTAGAGCAATTAGTGGATAAAATCAATGAAATATTATCTAACGGGCGCTCTATTTCGACTCTTTTGCGTAATGCGGAAGCCAAATCAATTTTGGAAGGTTCGGAATTTTTTCGTATCTATCAAACAGATGAATACAAAAATCGCCAGCAACCACCAATACTCACAGCCGAAGAGGATCATTTAAAGCCTAAATTATAAATCCAACTCTATGCCCACACATCCACAGAGGCTGATAATCTTGAGAAAACTCTATATCCCGTGAACAAATCACAGGATATAGAAAATAAGAGTCAGAGAACCTCATTTAATTTAAGCTTCACTTTCATACAATACCCGAATTAGAAATAATTTCTAATCCAATAAACCTAAAGATTTAACGGTATCACGTTCTTGTCTTAACTCATCTAAGGTTTTGTTAAACATGTCACGGCCATAATCATTAAAGCTTAAGCCTTCAACAACTGTTAATTGGCTTTGCTCACGACGACAAGGGAATGAAAAAATCAATCCTTCATCAACACCATACTCACCTTGCGACCTACGGCACATAGAAAATGATTCTCCTGCTGGAGTATCATTAACTAAATGATTCACACCAGTAATAATAGCATTTGCCGCAGAAGCAGCAGAAGAAGAACCACGCGCTTTAATTACCGCAGCACCTCGCTGCTGTACTGTAGAAACAAAAGTATCCTTCAACCAAGTGTCATCAATAACTTGTGCCGCAGAAACACCATTGATTTTTGCATTATAAAAATCAGGGTATTGAGTAGAAGAGTGGTTACCCCAAATGGTCATTTGAGTCACAGCAGTAATATCAACACCGGCTTTTTTAGCTAATTGAGTACGCGATCTTAATTCATCCAAAGTAGTCATTGCATAAAAACGATCATTGGGTACATCTTTAGCATGGTGCATAGCAATCAAGCAGTTTGTATTGCAGGGATTACCTACTACAAACACACGTACATCATCACTTGCATGCTCATTAATTGCCTGACCTTGTTTGGTAAATATCCCACCATTAATTTGCAATAAATCAGAACGTTCCATTCCTTGTTTACGGGGAACAGAACCTACTAATAAAGCCCAATTTACCCCATCCATCGCTTTATTCATATCTGCAGTACAAACCACTCGCTTTAATAAGGGGAAAGCACAATCATCAAGTTCCATAGCAACCCCTTCCAAAGCGGGAAGAGCAGCTTCAAGCTCAAGTAAATTCAATTCGACTTCTGTATTTGTACCAAACATTTGCCCAGAAGCAATTCGAAATAATAAAGCATAACCAATTTGCCCTGCTGCTCCAGTAACAGCTACTCTTACTCGTTTATTCGCCATGTGATTTCCTTTTTTTATTAGGTATAACATCTCAAATTCTTATTCTATTTATAGAAAAAGTAAAATGAATAATTATAATTTTTGTGATAAAGCGTACGATATGATATACTTCGCTCCGCTACAATTTGAAGTTTTTCGCAAATAGCATTTTAGATAAAAACTTCAAATTGTAGCGGAGCGAAGTATACTATTGCATGATCAAACAAGCCAGCCCAAAAGAATAATGATCCCTTTATCGCTGTACATTCATATTCCATGGTGCATTCGTAAATGCCCTTACTGTGATTTTAATTCACATAAAAGCCCCGATACTCTGCCGGAACAAAGTTATATTCAAGCACTTATTGCAGACCTAAAGGCTGATTTACAGCGTTTTGAAATCCGGGACATTTGCTCTATTTTTATTGGAGGCGGTACTCCTAGCTTACTCTCCGCGCAAGCCTATGAAACTTTATTTACCGAACTCAAGTGCCTTTTGTCCTTTGCCCAAGACATAGAGATCACTATGGAAGCTAATCCCGGCACTGTGGAGCAACAACGTTTTAGAGAGTACCGACAATTAGGCATTAATCGTCTTTCCTTAGGCATTCAAAGCTTTAATCATGCACATTTGCGTGCATTAGGCCGCATTCATGACGGTCAGCAAGCACACCGAGCCATTGAATCAGCACGAAATGCCGGATTTACTAACCTAAATTTAGATATTATGCACGGCTTACCACAACAAAGCGTTATCCAAGGCATAGAGGATTTACGTTCTGCATTAACCCACCAACCAGAGCATTTGTCTTGGTATCAATTAACTTTAGAACCAAACACCCTATTTTATAAAACAAAACCTACATTACCTTCGGAAGATGAAACTTTTCTCCTGGAAGAAGAAGGATTAGCATTACTCAAAACAGCGGGTTTTGAACGTTATGAGATTTCTGCTTTTGCTCAAACGAATCATCGGTCTCGCCATAATTTAAATTATTGGTTATTTGGTGATTACTTAGGTATAGGTGCAGGAGCTCATGGAAAGATCACTACTAAAAATGGAGTTTTAAGAACAAGGAAACACCGCCAACCCAAAGAATATTTAGACCCTCAAAAACAGTTTTTAGCACACATAGAAACCGTAAATACAAAGGAGCTTCTTTTTGAATTTATGCTCAATACAACACGTCTTGAACAAACCATCCCCTTAGCTCTATTTTCACAAACCACAGGACTAGCACTCACAGAGCTACTCCCCAAACTTGAAATGGCTGAGAAGAAAAAATTAATTACTTTGACAGAAACACACTGGCAAGTCACTCCTTTAGGACGACGTTATACCAATGATCTGCAAGCATTATACTTATAGCTTTGATAAATAATGAGCATGTTTTAAAGTTATAAAGTAAAGCCACTTGCGTGTAAATAAAGATTAATCAATAATTAAAATACTTTCCGAAAAAGGAGCAAGCAGTGATATTACCTATATTTTTGGTAGTTCTTGGCTATTTAATGGGGTCTATTTGCTCTGCAGTCATTATCTGCAAAGCGTGTTCTCTTCCCGATCCACGCACGGAAGGCTCAAAAAATCCTGGCGCGACTAATGTATTACGACTGGCGGGTAAACAATATGCCGCATTAGTGATGGCAGCAGATCTTCTCAAAGGGACTATTCCAGTTCTAATCGCTAAAATGTTAGATGCCGATCCAGTAACAGTAAGTTTTACTGCTTTAGCAGCAGTGGTTGGACATATGTACCCCGTTTTTTTTGAATTTAAAGGAGGCAAGGGAGTTGCTACCGCTATAGGTGCATTATTAGGTTTGCATTTTCTTGTTGGTGTTTTTGTTGCTGCAACCTGGCTATTAGTAGCTAAATTTTCTCGTTACTCTTCATTAGCATCGATAACATCTATTGGTTTAGCGCCTTTTTATTCGCTATTACTTATCCAACACCTGAACGTTTTTCTACCCATCTTTGCTATCGCTTTACTCATCCTTTATAAACACAAAGATAATATTACTCGTTTAATTGATGGAACAGAATCTAAAATCAGGCTAAAACAAAATGTTATTGAAGAAATCATGGAGGAAGAACATAAGCCAGTACATCATCATAGGAAACAACAAGCTACTCCTCCCTCACCCCCAGAAATAGAAATTGAAATAGAAACTGTAACAATTACAGAAACAATAATCGAAAAACCTAAAACAACTAAAGCAGAAACAGCGCTTAAAGCAAAGAATAAACCAGCAGATACATCCGAAAAGAAAACAAGAACAACAAAAAAATCTGCTCCATCAAAACCTAAGATAAAGAAAGAAAAAGAAGAATAGTTATAGTGATAGGGTAAGAAATTTTGATCATGCCAATGGCCATCTTGCCCTAACTTCTATTCCAGAGTTTAAGTCCCTTTCTCCTCTTAACATCCGTAAGCATCCTGCATAAGCAATCATTGCTCCATTATCGGTACAATATTCCAAAGCAGGAAAATAAATTGTTCCACCAATACTTTGCATCCATTGCTGTAAGCCCGTGCGTAATGACTTATTCGCTCCTACACCACCTGCAACCACTAATTGCTTGTACGAAGACTCTTGAAGTGCTCTTTTACATTTAATCATTAAAGTATCGATAACAGCGTGTTGAAATGCTTTAGCAATTTCCGATCGCGCACGCTCATCTTTTGTACTTTGATTCCATGTATTTAATGCATATGTTTTTAAACCACTAAAACTAAAATCAAGTCCTGGTCTGTCTGTCATAGGTCGTGGAAAACGATAAGGAGTTGACTCACACTGATCTGCAAGTGCCGCCAATACTGGTCCTCCTGGATAAGGAATGCCCATAAGTTTGGCAGTTTTATCAAACGCTTCGCCTACAGCGTCATCCATTGTATCCCCAAGTAACCGATATACGCCTAAATCGTTGACTTCAATTAATTGACAATGACCACCTGATACTAAAAGAGCAATAAAAGGAAATCCAAGAGAGGGTGTTTCCATTTTTGCAGCCAATACGTGTGCTTCCAAATGATGAATGCCTAATGCAGGAATCTGTAAAGCATAGGCTAAACTTTTTGCAAAGCAAGAGCCCACCAGTAAAGCACCAATTAAACCAGGGCCCGCTGTATAAGCAATCCCATCTAAAGAGTTTTTATCAAGTCCAGCTCGTTGAAGAACTTCATCGACTAAGGGAATCAAATAGTTGATATGATCACGTGAAGCAAGTTCAGGTACCACTCCTCCATACACTCGATGTGTTTCAATTTGTGAATGCAAAGCATGGGCTAACAAACCAGTATTTGAATCATATAGAGCTACACCAGTTTCATCACAAGAAGACTCAATGCCTAAAACGAACATAAAAAACCTAATCCAAAGATGAAGATTAAATCAAACTTACCATTATAACACATTAATTCGGTAAGAAGACTTCTATCTCTCTTTGAGGATTAAAAAATGGCCTTCGTGATTATATAGATATCTTAGATAGACTAAGCATTAATAAATTTATCTATTTAAAACTTGACGAGTGCTTCAACTAGCACTAGAATTGCCCACCTAATAAGTCAAATAACCAGAGGACCAGTTTAATGCCTACCGTTCGCGTCAAAGAAGGCGAAAACCCAGAATATGCATTGCGCCGATTTAAGCGCTCTTGTGAAAAGGCCGGTATTTTAACCGAATTACGCCGTCGTGAATTTTATGAAAAACCAACCGCTGAGCGCAAACGCAAGCAAGCTGCTGCAGTAAAACGTCATTTAAAGAAAATTTCTCGTGACGCTTCTGCAAGACAACAAGGTTCAAAACGCCGACGTAAATAGGATTTTTCTCTGTCCTGTATTTTTACTAAGGTCACATATACTGCGCATGGTCACAACTAGATTGACTAAAGTGTTGTATTGAATGTGACCTTTTTCTTTTTTAAGGAATTAAAAATGACTATTAAAGAACGTCTCAATAATGACATCAAAGAAGCTATGCGAGCCAAAGAGAAAGAATTACTCGCTACGTTACGTTTAATTACTGCTGCGGTGAAACAAGTTGAAGTCGATGAACGCATTGAAGTAGATGATGAGCGCATGTTGGTGATTTTGGATAAAATGAGTAAACAACGAAAAGAATCCATAGCACAATATGAAAAAGCAAATCGTGATGATTTAGTAGCACAAGAACAATTTGAGCTGGATATTTTAAAGAACTATTTACCTGAACCATTATCTGCTGCAGAAATCGAAAAAATGATTAATGATGCCGTTGCAGAAACTGGTGCCACAAAAATGGCGGATATGGGTAAAGTCATGGCTTTGTTAAAACCAAATTTACAAGGGCGTGCTGATATGGCACAAGTTAGCGTATTAATTAAGGCTAAATTAAGTTAAGGAGCATCATGTCTGGCTTAATCCCTCAGCCATTCATTGATGATCTCCTACAACGCACGGATTTGGTTGAACTTATTGACAGTTATGTTCCCTTAAAAAAAAGAGGGAACAGCCATGTTGCATGTTGTCCTTTTCATAATGAAAAATCCCCCTCTTTTAATGTCGTTGCCAAAAAACAGTTTTATCATTGTTTTGGTTGTGGCGCATCGGGAAATGCAATTAGTTTTGTAATGAATTACTGCAATCAGGGATTTGTTGATGCCATTGAAACCCTTGCTACACGTATTGGCTTAACTATCCCTCGAGAAAAACAAACTGAAAGAGATAATACATCTCGTGATCTTTATAAACTCTTGGCAGCAGTGAGTCTTTATTATCGAAAAAAATTAAAACATGAAGGACAATATGCCATTAATTATTTACGCGATCGAGGTTTAAGTGGAGAAATCGCTAAACTTTATCAATTAGGCTTTGCAACCGAAGGATGGCATCACTTGGAAAAAGCATTTCCTCGCAATCAACGTGAACTGATTGCAACAGGCATGCTTATTAAAAATGAAGAGGGCAAAATTTATGATCGCTACCGTAATCGGATTATGTTCCCTATCCATGATCGGCATGGGCGTATTATTGGTTTTGGCGGACGTGTCTTAGACTCAGAACAAAAACCCAAATACCTCAACTCCCCAGAAACTGTAATTTTTCAAAAAAGTAGAGAATTATACGGATTACATCAAATTTTAAGCCAACAAAAATCAATAGATTATATAATTATTGTTGAAGGTTATATGGATGTCATAGCCCTAGCTCAGCATGAAATTATAAATGTAGTAGCCACATTAGGTACAGCAACGAGCACCTATCATATTCAGTTGCTGAGCAAACATACTCAATCTCTAATTTTTTGCTTCGATGGAGATAATGCAGGAAAACAAGCTGCATGGCGTGGACTGGAAAGTAGCTTACCTCATTTAAATCTAGGTTTGGACGTCAGTTTTATGTTTTTACCTGATGACCACGATCCGGATAGTCTTGTTAGAAAAGAGGGGAAAGAAAATTTCTTAAATCGAATAAAACAAGCGACTCCCCTAAATCGCTTCTTCTTTGACAGTTTGGCAAAAGATCTGAATTTGTTCAGACCAGCCGGAAAAACGCAACTCATTAATTTAGCTAAACCTTTTTTACAAAAGATGAGTGAAGGATCATACAAGCAAATACTCATTGAGGATCTTGCACGCTTGACGCATATTGAACCCCACAGACTCAATCAACTTATTACAGATCATTCTAAAAATCCTTCTCAAGAACCCATGATGACGATGACTATTGCACGCACCCCCATGCGTATTGCCATAGCTCTTTTACTACAGCATCCAGAAATTTATACACAAAGTATGTCACAAATGAATCTTGAACTTTTCGATGCCCAAGAACATGGGATACTGCTCCAAGTCTTAAATCAATTAGCCTCAAACCCCAAGGCAAATACAGCAACGTTGATTGAAGCATGGCGAAATCATCCCTATTTTGATTTTATCAATAAATTAGCAGCATGGGATCATCAAGTGCCTGAACTAGAGCTTGTCAAAGAATTTATTGATATCATGTTCTTTTTGCAAAAACAAAATCGAGAATTGCTCATACGCCAGCTCATTAATAAATCACGCCAGCATGGTTTAAACGAAGCAGAAAAAATGAAATTACAAGAAATGTTAAAAGAAAGACATAATTGATTGAATCAATTATATACTTAATTAATTACAAAAAATTAGGAAAACCCAAAAAAAGCAATGAAAAATTACTGGTATGTTGCTGCTACCCAGTTTATAATTATAAGATTTTGTAATCCTAAAAAAACAATCAAACCTCAATCAATAGCCTTAATGCTAAGGATTGAATTGTTTTTTTAGGATTTTTTCCAATTGTCCCTAGAGAAGTGTCTATGACCATAAATGATCAAGAACAGCAAAGCTCACAGATAACCAAAGTCATTAGCCTAGGAAAAGAGCAGGGTTATTTGACTTACAGTCAAATCAATGACTTACTGCCGAATATAGTCGACACGGAACATTTTGATGTCATTATTAGCATGCTAGAAGGCATGAATATCAAAGTGTTTGAGCTACCACCAAGCGATGATGAATTAGCGCTTCTGCTGAATACTGAAGAAGTACCTGATATTGAAGAAGCGGCGATGGTACTCGCCTCTGTGGACAAGGAAACCGGTCGAACTACAGACCCTGTACGTATGTATATGCGCGAAATGGGAACCGTAGAATTATTGACCCGCGAGGGTGAGATCCGTATTGCTAAACGCATTGAAGAAGGCATTTATCAAGTACTGAAGTCTTTGGCTCATTATCCAGAAACAGTACAACTTGTTCTTGATGATTATGAGCGTTTCAATGCCCAAGAAATTCGTCTTAATGAAATCATTAGCGGCTTTGCTGATGTTGAAGATGAAATAGCTCCTGCTTCAAGTATTGGCTCTATGCTTGATGAAGATCAGCAACAAGAAGAGGAAATTCTTTTATCTGATGATGAAGAGGATGAAGATGGTGAAGGAGGCATGGCTGAAGTTGACGATGGCCCTAACCCCGAACAAGCGAAAATTTATTTTGATGATTTACGTGAAACTTACGAGGTAGCACTAGTCGCATTAAAAGAACATGGCAGAACTCATGCTAAGACCATTAAAGCATTAGAGATAATGTCGGAGTCATTCTTAAAGCTTAAGCTCACATCAAGACAAGTAGATCGCTTAACCCGTCATTTCCGTCAATTACGCAATCACATCAGAGAACATGAACGTGGTATTATGCGTCTTTGCATTGAAAAAGCACGTATTCCAAGGAAGTTATTTATAGATACCTTCCCTGGCCAAGAAACCGATCTTGAGTGGTTGAGTACAATTATAGCGAAATACAGCAAAAAACTTGATATGAATCGTATTCAGGACAATACTGAAGAAATTTTACGCATTCAATCTCGATTAGTTGCATTCGAAATAGAATACGGCTTATCAATTTCTGAAATTAAAGAAATTAATCGTAAAATGTCTATTGGTGAAGCAAAAGCACGCCGTGCCAAAAAAGAAATGGTTGAGGCAAATTTACGCTTAGTAATTTCCATAGCAAAAAAATACACTAACCGTGGCTTACAATTCCTTGATTTAATTCAAGAAGGAAATATAGGCTTAATGAAAGCTGTAGATAAATTTGAGTACCGCCGCGGCTATAAGTTCTCTACATATGCTACTTGGTGGATTAGGCAAGCAATTACTCGCTCCATTGCTGATCAAGCACGGACTATTCGTATACCGGTTCATATGATTGAGACCATTAACAAACTCAATCGAATTTCTCGACAAATTCTTCAAGAGACAGGACGTGAAGCAACTCCAGAAGAACTTGCCGAAAAAATGGAATTGAGCGAAGACAAGATTCGTAAAGTCTTAAAAATTGCTAAAGAACCGATTTCCATGGAAACCCCAGTTGGCGATGATGATGACTCACACTTAGGTGATTTTATTGAAGACAACAACATTGAATCACCTATTGATATGGCTACTGCCGAAGGACTACGCGAAGCGACTCTGGAAATTTTGGAAACGCTGACACCACGTGAAGCTAAAGTACTTCGTATGCGTTTTGGTATCGAAATGAATACCGACCATACTCTGGAAGAAGTAGGAAAACAATTTGACGTAACTCGTGAGCGTATTCGCCAAATTGAAGCCAAGGCATTACGTAAACTACGTCATCCTTCACGCTCAGAAAAACTAAGAAGTTTCCTCGAAGGGGATGAAGGATAAACTCATAAATTCAAAATGAGGATAAAGACAACTTAAATTGCTTATCCTCATTTTAAAAAATAAGGATAAGAATATCCAAAAAAAATAAAAAAAAACTAGCACATTAAGTAAATTAAGTTTAAAATGACCCCCTCTCCGGGCCCATAGCTCAGTTGGTCAGAGCAGCGGACTCATAATCCGTTGGTCCTAGGTTCAAGTCCTAGTGGGCCCACCAATTTAACCCTTTAAAATCAATAAGTTACCCTTGATATCCTAAACCCTGAAAAATCCCCTTCGGGACTTTTTCGGGACCTACGTGCAGAAGTCACAACGAAACTACATTTGCACGCTTTACTTCAACCTGCTTAGCTCTAGAGTTTGTATTACGTAAAAGTGTTAACACTACCCCACTCTTTTGCTTTTCACAAACTCGATTGGATGCTTCATAAAGATTCTGTAACTCAGCTGATGAATAATGCGTTGTGATCCGCCCTGAACGATGGCCAAGCAAGTCTTGTCTATCCTCAAAACTTACTCCAGCCGCTCGTAACCGCCGACCGTAGGTATGCTTCAAATCATGTACTCTTACCTGAGGTAAGCCAGCTTTCACTCTGGCTTGTTGCCAACCCGTTGACAACATCCTGGCTAACGGCCTTCCTCTAAAGCTAAACACATGTGTAGAATGCTTTCCTCGTTCACTGTTCACAATCGATCTGGCCGTTTCATTACAAACTACCAGTCGTTCATCACCATTTTTAACCAACTCAGCAGGAATGATAAACACCATAATATGCGGCAGCTCGGGAATACTGATTTCCCACTCCCAACGCAATTCACAAATCTCTTGATCCCTACACCCAGTATTTACAGCAAATAATGCCATTTTTTCCAGATGAGAAGGTAATTCATCAAAGAGACAGTGCTGCTCTTCCCAGTTAAGCGGATAAGGCTTGCGTAAATCATATTCCGGCAAAAGCTTTATCTTTGGTGCATTAGCCAACCAAGTTAATCCAAACTCGTCCATCCATTCACTTGCAGCCAGATTTAAAATCCGTCGTACCACTTTTAAACCATGATTAATGGTCCTGGTAGATACGCCATCTTTTTTCCTACCTTCAATAAACTGCTGTAACGAGCCAATATGAATGGATTCCAGCGACAATTTCCCAATGTATTTAACCAATTCACGTAAACGCCCAGCATCATCTTCAATACTACGTTTATGCTGGTTTTCCATTAGAAACTTTGTTGCCGCCTCTGTAAAACTTCGCTTCGGTCTGACACCATAAACATTAGCAAGCCGAATTTCTTCTATACGTCTTGCTAAATATTTTTCGGCTTCTTCGAGGTCGCCAGTGCCAGTGCTTTCGCAAAGTCGGTATCCAAAGAGCTGTTTATCAATTTGCCAGTGACTACCTTTTTTATAGATCCCTGGCGTTCGTTTTCGTCCCATATTTCCATACCTCTTTTCTTCTTTGCCGCGGGACGACCACTACATTGCTTATAATCGTCTACCCAAGCATCTAAATCAAGTCTATCGAAAGCAATTCCTTGTGAACCAATGGGGATTTCTATGATTTGAGGCCTAACCTCATCATTAAAACGATGGCGCTCCATGCCTAAATAAGCGGGAGCGTCTCTTAGACGAATCAGTCTAGGTAGGATTGTGATACTACTCATGCTTGTTCCTTTTTATAAAACGAATGGAATTGATTCTCAAAACAAAATAACACGTTTCGTTTTATTTATTAAAACACAAAGTGTTTTATTGGATCAAGCACTAATTTTTTTAAGCCCTTAAGAGAAGAACATCTGTAGGATGGGAAAATAACCCCCCCTCACAAACTACTTCAGCACCATGGTTTTTATAAAAACCATTTAAACTGGGTTTAAGGGTATCGAGGACAATTGACTCCACGTTAGAAGTCCTTGCTATCTCTTTTGCCTTTTGTACAATCTGTTTTCCAAACCCAAGGCTTCTATAATCCTTGTCAACATAAACATACATCAATTCATAAGAATGAAAAGGTTTGAATTTTTTTTCTGATACCTCTGCAGGATCATTGAATAGAGCAAACATCGCTACTGGTTGACCATTAAATGTTCCAATATAGGTTTCTTCCTTTAAGGCGGTTAACACTTCCATACGATAGTCCAAGCCTTTATTACGTATATATCCCCATTCTTCTTCAGCCCATCGTGCTGCAATAGGGAGGAGCTCTGGACATTCGGATAACTTTCTAAAAACTAATGGGTGTCTTGCCGTACTAAAAAATAACATGATGAAAACCTCAACGATTAATATACTAAAACAGAGTTTGCAGTTTGGATCCTTTGCCTTCCATACTCACATAATGCTAAAGAAGCTAAGCCAATTATCGTGCCAAACATATAATACCAAGCTGGCGATAATAGATTATCCGTTTGATGTATCAACCAAAGCATAATCATTGGAGTGGTACCACCAAACAAGGCAGCCCCTAAGTTAAAAGCAAAGCCAAACCCTGTATATCGATACTCTTTTGGAAATAAGGAAACCATATAGGCATTCATTGGCGCATATGTGATTGCGATTAATATTGACATCAGTGTTAGTCCAATCATCATCAGTGAAAATTGGCCTGTAGAAAGCAGATAAAAGATAGGAATACTGAGCAGCAACATTGTCACCATCCCCACAATAATGATCCACAGCAATCCCACTTTATCTGCAAGTATGGCTATGAAAGGTTCAAGTAACGCGTCTACTACCAGTGCAATAGTGATAATGAAACTCGCATCGCTTAAGGCAACGTGGACATAATGGTTCAAATAGGTAACGGTATATAAATACGTACCAAACGTCATGATACCGACCAGCCAGGCTATGCCAATAACTCCCAACACAGTGTAAGGGGCTTCTTTTAAAGCCATCATAAACGGCAGGCTCATTTGCTGTTTTTGTTGGATCTTTTGAAAATCAGGTGTTTCTGTTACTTGGGTACGTAAATAATAAATGACCAGAGCACCCACAAGTGCAACGATGCCATTTAATCTCCAACCCCATTGCGGCATAAAGCTGGCTGTGAAGAAAGAAGCAGCAATTCCTGCTAACATCATTCCCCCACTATAGGCAGAACTCGTTAAGCATCCATAAAACGCTTTTTTATGGTGAGGCGCATGCTCTACCAGAAAAATAGCAGATCCCGTAAATTCGCTACCCGCCACAAATCCCTGAATTAATCTCAACAATGTCATCAGTATGGGAGCAGCAATACCGATCATTGCATACCCAGGGATAAAGCTCATCAATGCAGTAGGAATAGCCATGGCTATAATACTTAAGCTCAAAGCACGTTTTCGTCCAAGCCTATCGCCGATATAACCAAAATAAATTGAGCCTAGTGGTGCTAACAAATGGCCCACCGCAAAAATACCAAATGCACTGAGCAATGCGACGAATGTATTGTTTTCAGGAAAAAAGGTAGTCGCAAGAATAGGTGCAAAATATCCGAAAATCGCAAACTCATACCACTGTAATGCAGTACCGGCAACGCCAGCGAACAGTGCTTTATTTGAAAAATATTTGTTCATTAAAAATGCTCCGAAACGGCCTTAAGCGAGGTTTTGCTTGAATTATTGCCACTATAAAGTATCCTTAAGGGTGATGTAAATAATATGGTCATTATCATGGATATAGTGCTTATTCCAGGCGCTTTGAACACATCAAAGCTATGGACTCAACAAATGTCTTTGTTTCAACAAAAAAAGGTTCATTTTGTTGATGTTTTAAATAGCGACAGTATTGTAGAAATGGCTTCGCGTTATGCTCAAATTGCACCTAAAAAATTTACCTTAGTTGGGTTTTCAATGGGAGGGTATGTCGCTCTAGAACTCTATAGACAACTACCTGAAAACATCGAAAAACTTATCCTAATCAACTCTGCTGCAAACGTCATGTCTAAAAAAGGTGTTCTCGAGCGAGAACGTTCTTTAGATTTGATTAATAAAGGAAAATTTGAGTTTCTTATCAAGCTCATTTTTAAAAACTCTATTTGTGACAAAGAAAAACAGGATTTTTTGATGCCCATCTTTCAATCTATGGCCTATGAGGTTGGTACAGAAAACTATAAAAAGCAGCTGATTGCTATGCTGAATAAGCCTGATCATTCCTTATTGCTCGCTAGCATATCTTGCCCCACTTTACTCATCGCGGGAGAACAGGATGTGGTAATGCCTAAAGCGCAATCGGAGCATCTGGCATCTCATATCAAAAACGCTGAGTTAATCACTATAGAAAGCTGTGGCCACATGGCTATGCTTGAACAACCAGAAAAGATGAATCAAATATTGAATGCTTGGTTGTAAGTTGTATCGTAGTTCAGGAAAAGTGTAAATGCATAGCCTCGATGAAAATGGAAATATTTGTGTTAATCTCAATGACTATAACGAGCTGTCAGAATCGATTAGATTTAGAGATAAAATTGATCACTTAGTCAAAAAGCTAGATTGCCCAAAAGACATTTCAAATTTTTCCATCGCAATGTTTTTCAAAAATAATCAACGTTATTATCTCTCTAACATGTACCTATGGGCTATTCCTTATCGTACTGAAGGGTTATACCGAGGTGATATTGACCATGATTATGATTTATATGACGGTAAAGAATTCTTCATTCAGCGTGAAATAAAGTATGATGAAATGCAAATCCCCATCATACAGATTTTAGAGGAAAGGTATAAGCTGAGCACTACTTTTGCTATGGTGCGCCAATGTGATGAATGCGATTTTATTATCGAAGTCTATAACACTGAAAAAATAGCTGATCCTTATAAATTTTATTTTCAAGTACGAGATCAATTTGAGCAATTTATTAGCCAGTTCATCGATTCAATGATACTCGAAATTACAACAGCACTACCTAAACAGAAATGGCTTAAAATACTTACCGATAATACCTATAGAAAAAAAGTGCTCACCCGTAAAGCAACCTCCGCATATACGGTTCAACTATCGCAAAGAGAACACCATTGCCTCAGTTTAATTTCTCAAGGAATGAGCGTAAAACAAATTGCCGACCATCTGCATCTCTCCAACGAAACAGTGAATACCCACGCTAAATCGATTAGAAGCAAGCTTGATTGTTACAATATTACAGAAGCTGTATCCAAAGCATTGAGAGCTGGACTTTTATAAAATACCCAAATTTGGGGATATGCTTCTTCTGCATGTCCAATATACTTCTCTATGTAAGTTAAACATTTTGTACATGGAGTTGTAACATGGTTTGTATCGTTGAATTTGAAGAAGGTATAAGATTTAATTTTGCTCAAAACAAGTATTTACAGAAAGTCTGGGTTGAAGCATTGAAACATTGCTTTAACAAAGATATCGCACAGTTAGCCTATCTACTAGATATCCCTCAAGAACGCTTAGCCAAGGTGCACCAAGGTGTCAGTTATTTGCCAGATGATAAAGCAGATGAACTTGCTAAATTGTTTTTAATCGCATTTGGTGATTAAATTAGCATTATAACGACTGCCGAAATAGATGATGATTGAAACTAGCCGCTTGATACTACGACCACCTCAAATAGGGGATGCATTACCTCTGAATCAAGCGGTTAACCGATCACTAGAGGCACTACAACGATGGATGCCATGGGCAACAGATCCCAGTCTTGAGACAACTGCTATTTTTGTCAAAGATGCTGTTACACAATGGCAGGCCCCTCATCCCACTCAATTTCCGATGGTCGTTGTATTGAGGGAAAATAACCTTATCATCGGTGGTAGCGGTTATAATGAAAAAAGTAATTTTGAAGTCCCCATGTTTGAAATCGGCTATTGGCTTGATACAACCTATGTAGGGCTGGGATTAGCTACGGAATTGGTGCAAGCATTGACACGCCATGCGTTTGAAAAACTAAATGCTATTCGGGTGCAAATCTGCATGCAGAAAGAAAACACCAAAAGCATACGTGTTGCCGAAAAATGTGGTTTTATATTAGAGGCTACACTCCATCACTTTAGATTAGATTGCTTAACTCAAAAGCCAGTCGATGAGCTCATCTACGCGCGCTTTGATACAAATCGATTATAATTATGAACAATCCCATTAATATTTTATTATCCTGGATAGATGAAGAGCGAACAAAAGGGGCTCCCGATCCCAAACAAGCAGTATTATCTACAACCAATCTTGATTCAGTTCCTCATGGGCGTGTAGTCGCTATTCGTGAAATTAATGATAACGGATTCTTGTTTTTTACTCAAAAAGACACACGAAAATATGTAGAGCTCACCAGCAACCCTCTCGCCTCCATCACTTTTTGGTTTGAGCTGTTTGAAAGAGAAGTCATGATTGATGGCAGCATCATTGCATTGTCAGCCATTGAAAATGAAAATTATTGGAATACTTATTCGCCTGTGGCACAAATTAGGTTTCATAGTTATGCCCCAACTTCAGCACAACCAATAACCAACAAGCAACTGCTTGAGGACAAACGCAACAAGTTAGCGCAACAAGATCAGCCTCTACCTGTGAGTGACTATTACTGTGGCTTTAGACTCATCCCATCACGCATGGTTTTTTATACTTATAGAACCGATGAATTATCTGATGTAATAGAATATTGCTCTATAGAAAATAAATGGCAAGAACAACTCCTCTCACCATAATTTGCTTGAGAAAATCATGACAATACTCTGTTGGCACATGGTCAAATAGAATACATTTTGTTATAATACGCTTACTAGAATACATTAATTTTTGACAAATCAGATATGATCAGCAACGAGCTCATCCTTTCTCGCTATAAAAATGGTATCCAATTATTACCACCTGACTCGTGCCCAGAAAAAACTCAGCTAAGCGTTGAAACTATTTTTAAACAGCCCTTTAGCATTTATTTTGTTAACGAACATTATGGTCTTAGTAAAATAAACTCTACCTGTGCTGCTAATTGTCAATTCGACTCAGAGTCCTCTGCAGTTGGTAAAATTGCCTCTGATTTTTTAAGTAAGGAAAGTGCGCATTTCGCAGTAGAAGCAGATAAAATAGCTATGCAGGATAGGACTATTAACATTTTAGAACATCAACTTGAACACTCCAATGGTATTCATTATCAATATCTAACAATTAAATCCCCCTTATACCAGGAGCAGAAAATTGTCGGGATATTTGGCTGTTCTATTGTACTAGGAAAGCACCCATTGGATAAAGCTCTTCAATGTATTTCTGAACTAGGTCTTTTGTCTTCCAATATGGTTCATTCTGGTGTCAATTCACTTTCAAAGCAACAGTTGGCAGTAGCAAAATTAGTAATCAACGGATTAACTGCAAAAGAAATTGGTCAACAACTTGGTTTATCCTACCGTACTGTCGAATTCTATTTATCCCATTTAAAAAACAAACTTGGATGCCAAAACAAAACTGATTTATTGTTTAAGTTGAAACAACTGCTTGATATGGAGTAGTTTGAGTCTCTTGTGATACCGTATTTATACTGTATCGCCCATGATTAAATTTCATACTATACTATGCATGAGCTAATGTTTGTTTTATATAACTTTAACCTGGAAAATTGAATGACTAAACCTAGCCGTATTTTCATCATTGGTCACATGGGTGCAGGCAAAGCCTTACTGGCTGAATCTTTAGCAAAAAAACTTGGATGGCAATATATCGATGCTAATCCCAGTTTGGAACGCTATATCGGAAGAAACTTATATGACATTATAGGTAAAGAAGGTGAAGAGGCATTTCATCGATGTGAAGCTGAAATAATTTCTCATTATATTGGCAAAGAACATGTCGTTGTAGTATTGGAGGAAGCTGTCATTGCCACAGAAGAGAATAGAAAATTATTATCTTCACAGTGTGTTGTTTATTTAAAAGTTTCAACACCCGTTCAAATTGAACGGATGAAGGACGGACGCGTTCCATTACTTCCCATCGACGATCTCAAAGCATTTCTAGATAAGCAACATCTTGAGCGTGATAGCTTATTTGAAAAAGTAGCGTCACTAACACTCGACTCTATTTCTGTTGAGGAAGATGTTGATAAAATAATGAAAGCGCTTCAAGGGTAAATACTAAAATGTCCAAAAAAAATATTATCACCAATAACCCATTCGTCTTTGCCGCAGAGGACGAATACTGTTTGTATCGGGCGGATCTTGATTTTTGGTGGCCTTATATTGCTAACGTATTGGAGCAACATCACCTTGCTGATACTGCCAAACGTTCAATTGCAGTCTGTGGTTTTAACTCAACCTACCCCGTTTTTCTTATTCAGGATATTGTAGTTAAGTTCTTTGGACATCGTCCCTATTGGCGTAACGCTTTTAATACCGAATGTGCAGCACACGAATATTTGCTGCAAGATCAAACCATTCAAGCTCCACACATATTGGCAAAAGGCCAGCTATTTGCCAATACAGATAATCCTTGGCCTTATATTATTTCCACGAAAATCTCGGGCCAATCTTGGTTAAACACACCTTTAACCCATGAGGAAAAAAATAATATTGCTATGGAGATAGGGCAACAACTACGCAAAATCCATGCGCTACCAACCGATAGTCGACTTAAACACGATCATGAATGGTCAACATTGAATTTCAACAGTGCCGTCGAAAAAAGTATACTTCCTAAGCATCTTATACCTCAAGTAGATAGTTTTATTGCAAAACTTGATGACTTTGACAGATGCTTTGTAAACGGCGATATGGTTGATATGCATGTTTTCGTAGAAAATGGCCACTTAACGG
The DNA here is from genome assembly GCF_001468135.1 of Legionella santicrucis. GTDB lineage: Bacteria > Pseudomonadota > Gammaproteobacteria > Legionellales > Legionellaceae > Legionella > Legionella santicrucis. The sequence goes on from NZ_LNYU01000091.1 coordinate 366,093, forward strand.
GTATCATTGACTGGGGAGATGCCACCATAACAGATAGACATTATGAATTAGGCAAATTACTTGATACATTCGACTGGGATAAAAGATTACTTAGAACGGTGATAGATGCATCCAATTGGCCTGTTAAAAAGAATTTTTCTAAGCAATGCCTAGGACTTGCGCTATACAGGCAAGCCGTGGGGCTTACACAACATAATTCATTTGATGTGTTTTATAAATTACCAGATCTTTTATCATTAGACGATATTGCTACGTTAGATGAGCTTGCGGATGTTTTATTTAAGTTGTAACACCATAACTTTACAACTATTAGAATTTGTTCCATAAAAATAAAATGCGTCAGGAGGACACACATGAAAAATGGAAAGACAGACAAACCTAATTATCCTGAATCACTGGCTCCCAGTAAAGAATTCATTGAAGCTGTCGAAAAGCAGGAATATTCTGCTTATGGATATGACGAGCGCAATGATTGCTACTTTGCAGTCCCTTATGAAGGTAGCCAACCACTTGCTGAATTGGGTCATAAAATTTACTTTATACATCCAGAAAATCCTTACTTAAATCAAAAAGAACTCTTTGAAATGATGCTAAAGATGAGTAAAGGAGAAGATGCTTATATTTTTCATGAGAAAGATAAACAACTTTATTACTCAAGCAATGGATATTTAGAGGCGGTATCTATTCATGATAACACCCTATTTTTACAGACATTCAAAAAAATCTGTGGCGATGAAGAATATGATTATAATTTTCTAACTTTTGAGCAAATTAACGAATTAATAACGGCTAATGGCGGTCATAAACCCAGTAAACTTGAAACCTCGTTAGCCAATTCTCAGAACATTAAACATGCTTCGCGTCTTTTAAACGATTTGTTTCCACCTAAAAAAGTGGATGTTGCCGATTGCTGGGCTAGCGAGCTTAATTTAGATAAGCTTTTTTTATAAAGCTATCAAGATATGCGTAAGCTCACTTAAGCTTCTTTGTAAACCAAAGTATTAAATCATCATCAAGACAAACGCTATTTCCTGGCTCAATCAGTTGGTAGTCATAGGTGATACCTTGGCCATCAGGGAGATAGCCTCTCTTAATGTAGAGTTGTTGGGCATGGCCATAATCTCGGTATAACCCTACGCCCAACCCCACTACCTCATGTTTTTTACGTGCCTCATCTTCGGCGGTTTTTAATAGCAAACCTCCTATTCCCTGGCTCCGAAAAGGGGGTAAAACATTTAAGTCCATGATTTCAGGAATAGATTGCTCTAGGAAGGATTGATAACAAGACTGCCATTTCAAAGTAATATACCCTGCAAGCGCCTGTTTATCAAAAGCAAGCCACATACATCGCTCTTCATCCATTTGCTCTTGCCAATAGTGTTCGAAAGTAGCTCTTGGTTTCAGCCAATGATGTGCTTGAAATGTTGTAAATAACAAATCTATGTCAATTTCACTTAGTTGACGGATGATAATGTCAGTTTCCAATAAAGATTTTCTTAAAAAATATAACGTTGATTGATGAAAATAACCTGTTCGTTGATATTCAATCGAGTATCCTAATTTTTGGTAAAAACCAAGTGCTTCCCAATCCATGGTATTCACAGTAGAAAATAAACATCCTTTTTCTTTGCCAAGCGTTTCTGCTGACTGGATTAAGTGCGTACCTAGGTTTTTATCTCGCAATAACTCATGCACCCATAACGAATCAATATAAAGACAGCCATAATACATTGACCCATTGCATCCAGCGATAATGTTGTCATTGTCATCATGGATAAAAAAACCATAACATTCAATGGGAGGTTGATTTTTCTTTTCTTGCGCAAATCCTGCTATACCATCGTATAGCACTTGTATTTCTTCAGCGGATGGGTTCGGTGTATACCTAATTTGAAAATCATTGCTCATTACAAAAGCCCTTGATATTGATTTTGATCATCGAAAAATTTCACAAAAAAAGTTTTGGTTAATTGTGGATTCACCTGATTAATGCGAGTGAATTCTTTAATAAACCCGCATTTTTTATAAAACACCGGCGCTTGGAAGGCGCTGGTGCAAAGATTTATATTGTTAAACCCCTTACCCTTAAACTGTTCTTCTAATGCTGATAATAATTGCTTGCCATATCCCTTATGGCGATAATCTCTATGAACCCATATATCATCGACATAAATTTCAGCAAACGCCGTGTAAGCATTCAAAACACCAATAATTGTATTTTGATGATTAGTGAGAGTGATAGAAAATCGCCGATAATTTACGTCTATACCATGACTGGCTTCATAAGCAATTAAATCAGCTGTCATGCGTTTTTCAGTCTCTTCATCAATTTCATCTACAAATGCTATGTGATAAGGTTCATCTAGATGTTGGTCTATCTGAATAGAGGTATTAAAGGAAAAAATATAGCGTTTAGGCTGTGCTTTATCGTAATCGACGGTTTCAAGTGTTTCTGTAAATTGTCCTTGCGTAAAATAGGTTATCACTTTACGCCAAAAAGCTAGCGCTGCTTTATTTTCTGGAATGACTGAGACTTCCCATTGCCCCTCATGCTGATGCCAAATTTGCTGGGCTACAAGATAACCTAACCCTTTATGTTGAAACTTAGCAAGAATAAAAAACTCACCCATATTCCAATTGGTTTCAGAGAAGTGGCCTTGCTGATTAAGCAGCACAAAGCCGGCAAGCTCCTTCCCCATCTTTACCAAATACGCCTTTCTTGTTGGCTCTACAAAATAATTCTGAAAGTCGAAACTTTCATAAAGGCCATCAACAGGACACGCCCAATCCTCAGAAATAAAACCACACTCACGTGATAAATCATATACATAAAATCTTGCCATATTTTGAATGATAGGATAATCATCTAATGTAGCCTGTTCAATATGAAGAGCTGATTGCATTGCTTTTAAATTCAAAATATTTTCCTAAAGTATTTTCCCAATTGCAGTATCCTGAGGGTCACCTTCATAACCATCAGGATCCTCAAACGGCATGTCGATGTATCCGTGCTTCCGATAAAATGCTAATGCTGAAGGCGAGGATTCAATATGCAGACTTCTAAACCCTGCACACTTAAGCCATTTCTCACACAACCCTAAAAAATAGCGGCCATACTGACAATTGCGTTTGGTTTCATCAATGACAACAATACGCAAAGCAGCGCGATGATGAGGCCATAATTGTAAATGTGTATAACCTATGATCTCAGCACCCTGGTATAACACAAAATGCACATGCGCCTCATGCTCAAACGTCCAGGTATAAGGATCAGATAGCCCGGCTTTGTCAAAAAAATAAAATTGCCTAAAATGGCGTGCAGCATTCCACTCTCGCGTAGTCAGCGCCTTGACCATCCTTAACCCCGTGAAACCTGCTTGTCTGTCAATGGTTGCAATAAATTCTTCTTTTCCTAGACAATAACTATTTATGTCATAAGGGAATTGCTCTGCTAATGACTGTTTTAATCGCGCATAAGCTTCTCTGTCTTCAACATGGCTTCGCATCCAATCTCGAAACTTTAAATGTCGTTCAATTTCAGGATTATCATGCTCAAAAACATGCAGTTGATGAGTTCTTTCGTTACCCCCTTTTTGGAAATAACGACGAAAGGGGATGCCAAATTCGCCTTTTGCTTCATACCCTAATTTGAGTAATGAATCATTGGCACTATCCACGTGATGGAGATCAGAGACAACTGGAATCATATCAATCACCGGTTTTGCTGCCAAACCCGGTACTGAGGTTGAACCTATATGGTGAATCTCAATACAATTATTGCCTAAAGCCTCTTTGACCACTTGAGCTTCCTGCTTAAATTGCATAGGCCAATTGACATCATAAGCAACCACTTGAATGAGTCGTTGTTCTAGTTTGTCCGACATGATTTATTTCCCACTTATTGTTCAAGTTCCTTGACTAACTCGATCAATGTTACCTTATCATTTTTGGCTTTTTCCCAATCCACAATAGGCTTGGTATTTTGATTAAATTGTATACCATTTTCACACATCCATGATATTTGATTTAACAGCGCATACATCGCTATTAATCGTCGTTGTTGTTTATCTAGATTCAGTTTGCTCATGATCGCATTGCTATAGAGCTCCCCATAAGAAGTACCATACCAACTGAGTTTAATACGTCCAAGGGCTTCAAGAGGATCCCCTTGTGTTAAACCGTCCAAATCCACCAGTCCGTTGAAAGCTCCCTCACAAATCATTACATTTTTTGAGCAAATATCGCCATAGTACATGGTGGGTTTAATAGAATGAAAATAGGATTCGAAATCAGAATAAAAATGCGTGGCTATCGATTCAATTTCATCGTCCATCACACCTGTGATTCTGCCTCTGTCAATGGACTCTTGTACCCATATTTTCATCCGCTCTGACCAACTATCACTAACATCATTATCGCCACCCCAAATTACTCCAAACTGTGAAGTTACTGGTACTGAAGCCACTTTCTTAAAAATAGTAGCAATCTCTCCTGCCAAGGCAATCAATTGGGAGGCACTTAATGCCTCTATAACCACCCCTAAATCTTGCCCTGCTATTTTACTTTGTATTTGATAACAAAAAGGAATAAGGGTTTGACTGTAATCTTCTTTCAATATGTCGGGCACCTTTATCCCTAGGGATTTAAACTCAGGAATATGCACATGCGAACCATATAAGTATTTACTGGTTGGGCTTAAACGAACGATAAGTTCCGTATTACTAAGAACAACACAGTAAACTTCGTTACAAATGCCTATGGTTATACGGGTAATTGACTGGGGAACTTCATTAAAATGATAAGCAATAATTGCATTAATCATCTCCTCATGCGATTGATTAAAATGACTCACGTATACACCTCCATCGACTCATTACAACAATAACTCCTAATATTTTTTTGCAATGTTTTTATATCAGCACATGCTGTTCAACACTAAAAGAGGGTCTACATGAAATAAAAAGCGTCATGTTGCCTTCCCAAAAAAATGTTTCGCCCGCCTCTATAAGAACAATGTCACCTGGATTTAAAATATGTTTGATATGATTCACTGTGACACTCCCTGTCCCTTCTTGTATATAAACCATTTCTTTACATTTCGTGTTCATTGCATGGTTACTGTCTGGGTAACGACCAGAAATGTTCACGATGGCAAAATCAAGCTCATCGTCCAGTTGGGGATATTCAGTGACAACGCATACTTCGCTGTTTTTACGTTCATTGATTTGATTAGCATAGGATATTTTCATTATCAGTTTCTTTTTTATTAAAATAATTACAATTTCTTACATAGCAGTACACCTTGTCCTATAGGAACAATCAAAGCGTCTACCCTATTATCTCCCAGTGCACGATCAATCATCGGTTGAAGATCCGACTGATGAGAAACAACGTTATCTGCTAATAAAATTCCCCCAGGGACCATGTTAGGGATCACGATTTCATAACAATCCGTGTACAATTCTTTTTCGGTATCAAGAAAACAGAAAGATACGTCTTTGTATGTTTCTAAATGTTCAAAGACATCACCAGCAATGAGCTCTGCATAGTCTTCCACTTCTGCTAATGCAAATGTCTCTTTTGCAAGAGCAATCTTTTGTGGGTCTAACTCAAATGTCGTTATGTTCGTTTTTAAATATTTGCATGCTAATGATAGCCATAAAGTTGAATATCCAGCGCTGGTGCCTATTTCTAGCCATTTTCCATCAGGAACACTGGCTGCCAAGAGACTAATAAATCGCCCAGTTTCAGGAGGAATTTGGCGCAGTTTATTGAAGTGCTTTATTTCAACTTGCCCTAACATTTCAAGTTTATCCCTGTTTTCTAAGTAACTCATTCTGCGTAAGATTGCTGGTGATATGTCGTGGAACATGCTTACTCCTTTTCATTACATTTAAAGTCTGCGTAAAGTGAATCATGTCGTTTCTTATGATGTGTTACCCAAATTTCTTGGACTAATTTATTCTCAAACAATACCTCACCCTCTTCAGACATAATCTCTTCAAGCAAACTCCATACACAATCCGCATAGACTTCACTGGAGGTTTTTGGTTCTGCTTTTGGATATCCAGACACATTCATGATGGTTACCCCATTTTCTACAGTAATACACTGATCATATTTACTGCCAACCACATTTCCACCGTTACTTATTGCCAAATCAACTACTACTGCATTGGCGGGCAACAACATTAAGCTCTCTTCATCAATTAACAAAGGTGCTTTTTTTCCAGGTGTACGTGCCGCAGCAATAATTATGCTTTGTTCAAACAAATAGGGTTTAATGGCATCGGCTTGATTACCTTCTTCGGGTAACACAAAATATGTCATTCCAGCCGCTTCTAGCTCGGCTCGATAATATTCTCTTCTACCAAAAACCTGAACAGGAATATGATTTTTTAACGCTTCAAAAGCAGCTCTTGTTGCAGCCGCACCTGTACCCAGTACAGTCAACTTTATGGGTAACTTGCCTCGATAATGATTGAGAGCACCGTAAAAAGCTAACCTACCAGCAATACGACTCATTGCAGCCTGAGCATTCTTGGGATCATAGATTGACAAACTTTTAAACAAATCAAATGATAACGTAGTCAATCCTAATGCTTGCCATGCGGCAATATGATTATCTGGTACAAATGGAAATAAAAATCCCAGCATAGCTGTATTTTCATGAAAGAGCTTGTACTCCATCAGCTCGCGCTCTTTACTAGGACGAAGAACTCTAACAATCAGTGTATTAGGAGGAAATCCTGAGATATTTAATGAATAAATTTCGGCACCAGATTGGATATAATCTGAATCGGTAAAACCCGCACTTAAACCAGCTCCTGCTTCCACCAAAACTCGACGCCCTTTGCTCACTAACAGAGATACTTTTTGCGGTGTTAATGCAATCCGCTTTTCATTCTCGTGTGTTTCTTTTACAACCAAAATTTGTTTGAAATGCATTAGCCAGATACCTTTTACTATTGTTAACACACCCTAAATTAAACATCTCTTTTTTTTATCAGCAGGATAATAATACCAAGAACCAATTAAATAGTTGCCTTGCATCGGCAGAATATAGATTTTTCTGCATGCGAATTTCCCTGTTGCATGATTTTGTCGCAAACGACCTTGAAGCCATCCACCTCCGACTTTTGCCTTTGCTATTTCTTCCTGTACTGCTAATAATCCTGAGGCATCTTTAAAATCAAATTGATTAGTTCCAATTGTCTCAGGATGTAATGGAGATGCTAAAACCTTACCATCAAAGTTAATAGCAAAAATGCGACTGGAGGTCATTCTAAACGTCAAAATTTCTTTTTCTTTTCCTACCTCTTTAATAAAGGTTTTTGCTTTTTTAACACGTTCAATGACTTCATTATTTTTGTTATTATTTAAACTTTCACCTGCCCATATATCTGTAATAAATACAAAAAAATATATGGCTAGAAAAATATAATGCTGAAGACTACTCTTCATTTATCCCACCATGATGATTTGCAAGTTAAAAACACTGCTAGCCGTGATTACTCTCATTTTCTTGGCATAACTTAGCCAATACTTCTTCAGGAAAACTGTCATAAAGCTTCTGAACTGTATTAGGGTTGTCTAATCCTCTTTTCAATCTTACTTGATTCAGAAACGTATAAGCACGCTCTTTAGCAATATCTGGATTAAAATCATAAACCTCATCGCTCAGCGCCTCTTCTAGGCCAATAAATTGAACCCCATTTTGCTCATAACGGGTTAACAACTCATCCAGCATCTCTGCAGTAAACGCATTCATATGCAGCAGGAGCACGTGGGTAATCTCTCGCTGATAAAGATAGTTGGATAAGGTTTGTGCGATGATTAAAGCATTTTCTGCTTGTAGTAAGTAGTTATTTTTAAGCCAACGTAATACCATCTCATTTTGTTGATTAATACAACGTGTATAAGGTGCATTCCACTCATATTCAAAAAAATCTACTGTAACTTGAGCAATCTTGTAACCATGATGTTCTAAATAATCCCTGACAGCATCTCTTTTTTATTTAATATCTCCTTCAGATAAATAAGGATATCTATAAAAATGAAAATTTTGTTCTCCCATGAATGTCGAAAGAATAGGTTCATTTTTTTCAAGGTCGAGAAGGTATTCATCAACACTGGTTTTGGCAAGATCTAGATGGCTATAACCATGATTTGCGAGTAATTGTCCCGATGCTATCCAATTTTTTAAAATAGTAAACTTTTCTGGATCGGATATTAATGGTTTACCATTTACAAATCCATACACACCTTGAATATGATGCTTTTGCAGAGTGTTCATTATCTTATCGGCAACTTGCACTCTAGTGATTCCAGTAGTTAATAATCCATTCTCTGGTAGATCATCTAAGGTAATCGCTATTTGCATCGCATAAGCACTTGATAAAAACAGTGTAAGTGTCAGAACAATCAATTGTGTAAATTTTAAAAGCATAATTACATCACCAAACAAACCTTCTCTTGATGCAAAGCTTCTTCAAAATTATTCTTTAGAAACCTATCAAGTGTGCCCGGCGCAATTACTCTCCCTTTACGATCAGCAAATATTGAAGCTTCTTCTATAGCTATTGTTTTCAATAGCAATGATAATCTTTCAATATGACCATCTCCCATCACCACCATGAGTGTGCTCTGCTCTTGATTCTTTTCTAACCTATCCCATATATCACAGAGCAATGTAGCATCATGAAAGCTTGATAAATAGTTTAAGTAAATATCACGTAACTTCGAGGCTGGCTTAAATGAAGAAATTTTTTTCATCATTTCAACACAGACACTCACTAAATTGTTTTGTTCAAGGTTTGTTTCCTCAAGCTGTAGTGAGCGATACTCTTCCTCAAGTTCTATCAATAATCCCAATGCCTCATTTACATTTAGAATACTCGCTCCAATAAAAGCATATATTTGTGGATTACTATTAATGTATTTATCTGCCATGCTATCCAATGCAGTAATTTCAGATACAAGGAAATCTCTCAATTCTCTGAAAGAACAGCATTGAGAATAAAGTAGGCTTATATCATCCAAGGCTTCCGAATGCATAAATTCAGTGGTATTTGAAAAGGTTTGATGGGATTTTGTTTTTTTATGATTAATTGATTTTTCAATATCCTCTATCTTCTCTAGAAAAAGCCACAAATACACATATTTTTCATCGCAAAATTCACTTCTTTTTTCTGCAAATACCATTTCCAAATTAGGTGAGGGTGTTAATTGTTCTAACGATTTCATAAAGTCAATGCCATGAGTGCCTTTTGGCCGGGGAGTACCATCACTTTCTAGGAATAAAATCACCCTATTATTTGCCACATAGTTGTTAAAAATACTTATATATTCATGATCCAAATCAAGAGATATTGGGTTATGAACTTCACCAATTAATATTACTGAAGTATTTTGATACCTAAATTTATGGTAACTACGTGGTCCACCTAATTCATAATAATCAGGTTGTTGTTTTACTTTAAAAAAACGCGAAAACATTAATAACATCCCTCGACTTGCATGGGTGCTCATTTGCTTGACTCAATATGATTAGCTTAACTTTATAGTTGCACTTTCAACGGATACTTCCTGGAGCTCGTGCAATGTTGCATCTATCATCCTAGGTTTACCATTCGTCAATATTATCATCAAATGGTGCTCAATATTAAAAGTAAACAATAATCGCGAGTCATTCAATACTGTAGTTATACTGTATCTCTTTGAAGTCAATTTTATTATATGATGGTTTCTGGAATAGAAGGTATACAGGCTGTTACCAACAGGAGAATTTTATGCGCCAAGCCATTAACTGTACAATCACATTTAGAGATACATCATTTAAGCTTCAAATAAAAGACGTCTATCAAGTAAATGAACAGCTGATAGTAATTTCAAAGATTAGCTCAACAGGTTGCGGCGGAGAAGCTATAACGCCTCGCTCTTCATCAGTCACTGTTAATACAAATGCAGACACAGCATTGCCAGTTAAATATTATGCCTTTGTATCTGATAATATCAAATCGTTTAAGTCATTTACTACCATGTCAAGACAGAAAGTAGTTGTCATTAATGAGCTAGATAATATTCCAGGGCTTCTAGGAAATGGTACAATTAATCCGCTTGAAAAAATATCCGATTTAGCAGAGCAAAGCATTTTTGCACCCGCTCCTTCAGATATCGATATCAACATGACAAACACAACAACATATTCACAATAAACATGCTGATAAAACCCAATCTCAAAGATGAAGACATTGCCAGTTGTGTACAAAATGCCTACGGACTGAGTGTAGAAAAAATCTCATTCCTTCCAATTGGTGCCGATTTTAATACAGCTGTTTACAAGGTCACAACAAACAGCGAAAAAGATTACTTTTTAAAATTACGACGCGGTGAGTTTATTGATGCTTCGGTATTAGTTCCACAATACTTGGCTTCATTGGGTATCAAACAAGTGATCTCCCCTCTTGTAAGCAAAACAAACCAACTTTTGACAAGCCTGGGATCCTTCAAAGTCATTCTCTACCCCTATGTGGAGGGGTGTAATGGAGTGGAGGTCAAACTATCAGATAAGCAATGGGTTGAGTTTGGTCAAACAATGAAAAAGTTTCACAGCATAGATATTCCAAGCATCATAACAAAAGGTGTACTTCGAGAAACATTCTCTTCTACATGGAGGGAAACCGTCAAAGCATTTCTTGAACTCATTGAAAATGAAGTTTTTGAGGAGTCTGTTGCGGCGAAAATGGCATTGTTCCTTAAATCTGAAAGTAGCCAAATACTCAAGCTTATTGAACGTGCTGGCAATCTCGCCATCACACTCCACAAACAACCGCTTGAATATATTTTATGCCACGCAGATATCCATGGCTGGAATTTGCTTGTTGATAAAGAAGACGCCCTTTATATTGTTGATTGGGATACACTCATCTTTGCCCCCAAAGAACGTGATCTCATGTTTATCGGCGCTGGTATTAGTGATAGCGGTCGTTTACCATTTGACGAGGAAAATCTTTTTTATCAAGGCTATGGCAAAACCAAGATAAATCATGAGGCCATTTGCTACTATCGGTTTGAACGCATCATCCAAGACATAGCCGAATATTGCGAATATATCTTTCTGTCTGACGAAGGCGGTGAAGATCGAATGCAATCATTTGAATATCTGCAATCCATTTTTTTACCAAAAGGTGCAATGGAGAGGGCTTGGCAAAGGGAAGCTCTGTTATGAAATTAGTTTATCAAACCAATTATATTTCATGAGTCGTCTGAGGGTTTTAGTGTAATTTGAAAAGGAGAAAGTGCTTTATTCTCATCCACTGACGCAGTTTTGGCGTCTTTTAAAGCTCCCCTATATTGTTGACTAATTTCTCGAGCAACCTCAGGAGATAATGTTGATCCGAGGTTTTGATCTGCTTCAATGCTAAGACCAAGCGCAGGCAATGCCTCCTCTAGTTGAGGGCTCCATCCTTCCATTTGATGGCCGTGATAGTATCTGTGTAACTTGATACCTAAGTGTCCTGCTAATTCTTCAGCAAAAGGAATATTTAAATTTTTGGCGTATTTGGGGCTTTCAAACTCGCCACAACTTAGAAAAATGTCAGGTGGTGGCAGTTTTTTTCCACTAGTAATTATTTCTTCAAGTTGTCCTCTATTGTCGATTGAGGGCGACTGTGCTACGACCTTACCAAACCATTCAGGATGGGTTATTCCCATATAAAGACTAGCAGTTCCACTTAAACTGGCACCCACCAATACTCTTTTATTAGGATCATCTGGTATTTTGATTCCACGATCCACTAATGCTGGCAGCAATTTTTGATGAATAAACTCGGCATATTCATCTGTTCTATATTTAAAGTCAACGGTCCTTAACCCCATGCCAGCCAATGCATCTGTTGCTTCAAACTCAACACCTTTCTTTGTTGCTTCTTCTAAAATACCTTCTTCTGCTGAAATAAATATTACAGCGGTTTTTTGACTGAGTAGTTTGTCGAGACGATCTACCGCATTGCCTAATTGGTAAAACTTACCATCACTAATGATGATAACTTGATCGATGTCATCACTACCCGGCGGTGCGAAAACATGGATTGAGCGAGAAAATTTGGAAAGATCTGTTGAATTAGATGGATATTCCATAACCTCATCATCTTTACTTACCAGACAAACCCTGGCTTTTTTTTCTAAATCAGACAAAAAACCCCAGATACTGTTATCCTTAGCAGGTAAACCTAAATGTGACATTTCGTTATTGGGATCAGCACAAAAAAAACTGTCTCTGAGGGCATACATTTTGTGATATTTACTAAACTCATCAATAAGTACACTTTGAGGGCCGTTAAATAATGCATCTGCTGCTTCTAATTCTTCTTTTGTTTTTGTTGGAGGCTTATCTGCAGGCAGATCACTAAGTTTTACAGGAAAAAATGAAGGCGGTTGATAGGCTACATCTCCATAAAAATGCGTTGCTTCTTTATTACCATGCTCAGGCTCTAGTTGTACATAATAATAAGTTACCAACGAATCTTTCGGCATTGTGTTACTACGCGACATGACATCAGTACCAGGCAGTTGTAGTAACTCCTGAGTTTCTTTTAGCGTCGAACCATATCCATGAAAATCACCTTGAAGATAAAGCTCTTTTTTTGTACCTATACCCTCTTCACTATCTGACAACCTATCTCTAGGAAATAGAAAATAGACCTGTGATTGACCATCGGAATTTGCTTCAACGATAGGGGTACCAAGAGCTTTAATTTGCTCCCAAAATATCTTAGACATTTCTTTTTTTTGGGATTGGGACAAACTTCTGTAGTATTCAGCATATTTATCCAAAGCATCTTGAAATGTAGGTATATCAATATCACTAGAAAAATCTTCCCAAAATTTTTTGGGTAAGAGATCCTCCCCTGTGGCATTTTGTAATTTTTTAATAAAATCCTGTGCAATCGTCATATCTATAACATCACTTTGCATAAGGTATTTTTAATTATAGCTATTCATTTGTAGAATATGGCCTGCAATATTATTTGAATTTTATCGCCATTTATTATATCATTGTTCTTTGATTGTACACATCTCATACGAGGCTTTTGAAATCCGATGAAAATCAACGCTTAAATATACCCAAGTTTGGGTAACCGTTTTTGGACTCACCCTCATTCATATTTAAGAGTATCATCGTATGCATAAGCCTATTCAACTGATAGATTTCAGTTTATTTTTTCCTCATAAAACCTGTTTTTCTGACTTTAACAGCCACATTTTATATGGCAGCAGAATTGCTATTATTGGTCGCAATGGGGAAGGAAAATCAACTTTACTCAAAATACTTCAAGGTACTTATACTCACTATGATGGCACCCTGATTCTACCCAATGATTTACGTATTGGTTATCTTCCACAACTCATAGAAAATGACAGCTCATTCAGTGGTGGGGAGAGACTCAATAGAGCACTTACGAAGTCCCTCAGCTTAGATCCCAACCTATTGCTGTTAGATGAACCCACCAATCATTTAGACAATAAAAACCGACGGGCATTAATCAAACATCTTCAGTATTACACGGGTACCTTGATTATGGTCACGCATGATGTGGAAGTATTGAAAACGATCGCTGATACCATTTGGCATATTCAACATGGGATGGTCCATGTTTTTCATGGAAACTATGACGATTATCAACGAGAAATAGCAGCAAAAACCCTCAAAATTGAGCACGAACTGGCAAACCTTAAACAACAGAAAAGAGAGGCTCATGAGGCTTTAATGAAAGAACAGGAACGCGGTAAGCGCATGAAAATCAATGGTGAAAAAAATATACATAAGCGCAAGTGGCCAACAGTACGTTCTCATACTAAATTGGCAAATGCCGTCAAAACCGGTGATAAGCGCATACAGCATATTGAGAACCAAAAACAAAACTTGCTAGATGATTTATCAATGCTCTATCGCCATGAAGTGATACAACCCCAATTTCAATTAAATGCCTGCACACAAATAAAAGCAAGCGTCAGTATCAACCATGGAACTATTCGCTACGCGCATGGTGCTGTGATTATAAAAGACATTCATTTCCATCTGTCTCCTAAAGCGCGTGTGGCCATCTGTGGCGATAATGGCTCTGGCAAATCAACCTTCATCAAAGCCCTGTTAGAAGATAAAGATGTCATCAAAACTGGCGATTGGACTACGCCTAGGCGCTCAAACATTGGTTATTTAGATCAGCACTATCAAAATCTACCTTACGATCAAACTGTGTTGCAACTAGTAACCGCCTGCATGCCAAATACAACATATACCGACATCCGAAAGCATTTAAATACCTTTCTATTTCGTAAAAATGAAGAAGTTGACGCCTCCATCTCCAACTTATCAGGGGGAGAAAAAGCACGTCTTTCTTTATGCGCTATCGCAGCAAACCCTCCCGCTTTACTCATTTTAGATGAAATGACCAATAACCTGGATCTGGAAACACGAACACATGTCATTCACATTTTAAGGGCTTACCCAGGCGCCATACTCATCATTTCACATGACAATGATTTTTTAAAAGCGATTTCTATTGAAACCACTTATAGCATTGAACAAGGAACCCTTGTTTTAGCCACAGGAGACCATCACCATGTCTAAATTGTTTTTATTACTCTCTGTCATCATGATGGATTTGCTCACGGGAATGGAGTTTGATCTCTTTGTACCCAGCTTCCCAGAATTACAATCACTGTTTGATATATCCTCGTTTTGGGTAGAGGCCTTATTGTCTGTCAATTTTATAGGATATTGCCTGAGTTTGTTTTTTGTTGGCGCATTTTCTGATCGCTATGGACGTAAACCTATCTTGCTGATTGGACTCAGTCTTTTTGTTGCGGGAAGCTTATTATGTGTTTTTGCACCCACCTTTGGCTGTTTACTTATCGGTCGATTTTTACAGGGAATTGGTGTCGCCGCTCCTTCTATTTTAAGCTTTTTGATCATTGCGGATAGTTATCCTTTATCTGAACAACAACGATTTATGGCATTGTTAAACGGCGTCATGAATATTGCAGTGGGGCTTGCTCCTGTGGCGGGAAGTTATATTGCTTTATATTTTCACTGGCAGGGAAATTTTATCGCGTTACTTCTGCTAGGCCTATTGGTATTGATGATGACCTGCATTTTTATTCCTCATTATCCTTTACCCAAATCCAAAAAACAGTCTCTGATATCAGGCTATGTTGAATTGTTATCGTCAAAACCTTTAATGTTATTGATTGGTCATATCATTTTAATGATTGTTCCTTATTGGATTTTTGTAGGGATGTCACCGTTATTATATATCAAAGCATTAGGGGTTAGTTTGACTCACTTTGGCTATTATCAAGGCTCATTAGCCCTAGTATTTGCTTTAGGATGTTTTGTGTTTAGTTGGTTTTTGAATCAGTTGCAACAAAAAATCTGGTTGATACTGTCTGTCTATACCTTTATCGTGAGCCTGGTTAGTCTAGGATTAACTACCCTTGTCAACTCAACGAACCCATTGCTCATCACGTTATCATTGTTCCCATTTATTGTGGGTCAGATAATTCCCTCAACGATTCTTTATCCACTTTGCTTACATTATAAACCTGAAGCCAAGGGCCAGGTTTCTGCCATGATTCAAGGGGGCAGGCTCATTTTATGTGCCATTACGCTACAAATAGCTGGATTTTATTATCGAGGGTCGTTTCAAAACATTGGGATCATCATTATCGCTGTGATAAGTTTAGTAGTGTTTACATTGATATTGCTTCTAAATAAATGGAAACAGTTTGAAAACAGTTACCATACCTCTACCTTGAAACCGGAGCATGAAGACTAGAATGAATAGATTTCTACCTTACTTAGCCAAATGGCGTTTGATAGAAGATGGGGATCCCATTTTAACGACTAGTAGTCATCTTTTACCGGTTATTTTTGATAATCAACCCTGTATGTTAAAAATTCCATTAATAGAAGAAGAGAAAATAGGCTGTCAAGTGATGCGCTGGTGGAATGGTCATGGGGCCGCAAAAGTGCTGCTTAGTGATGATACTGCTATCCTGATGGCGCGTGCTACTGGAACTCTCTCTTTGTTTAACATGGTTAAACATAATCAGGATGATGAAGCGAGTGTTATTATTTGTTCAGTTGTTAAGAAATTACATGCTGTCACTCACCGACCATTACCTGATAACATAGTTCCTCTATCTTTATGGTTTAGAAGCTTAAAGCTAGCTGCAAAACAACATGGGGGCATATTCCATCAAGCGCTTATAACCTCTCAAAAACTATTAGAAGAACAAAGCGAAACAAGGGTATTACATGGGGATATTCATCATCAAAATATATTAGACTTTGGGGATAGCGGTTGGCTAGCGATCGATCCTAAAGGCTTACTAGGCAATAGATATTATGATTATGCCAATATCTTATGTAATCCTGATTATACTTGTGCATTAGTGCCTGGAAGATTGGAAAGGCAGGCTAAAATTATCGCCACGGAGGCAGATTTAGATTATCATCTATTTCTGCACTGGATATTAGCCTATGCAGGATTATCAGCTGCCTGGCATTTGGAGGATGGTAGCTCTCCTGATTTGGCAATAGAAGTTGCTAAATTGAGTGCTTCTTTGATTTAGGGCTTTATCTTTCGAGTATTAATAACCTATTTCATATATAGGCAAAACACATGAATCATATCCAATGGGCGACTGAAGCTTTACATGATTTAGGATACCCTCTTAAAACCCCCATCCCAGAAATCGTTTTGGAAACGGCGTGGTCTAAAGTATATCGTTTTCATACCGATCTTGGTTGGGTATATCTTAAAAAAGTGCCACAAGCTTTGGCTTTAGAGCCTCAGGTTATCAAGCTCTTGGCAACACAATTTAAGGCACATGTTCCACAGGTTTTGGCAGAGAACACCGAGCATCATTGCTTTTTAATGCAAGATGCTGGCATTCCTCTTCATGATGTATTCAAACAAGGCTTTAATGCAGATATTTTAATCCAGACACTGCAACATTATACCGATCTGCAAATGCAATCGGCTGATAACATCGAGCTCTTTTTAACATTAGGGGTTCCTGATTGGCGCTTATGCCAATTACCAACCCTCTATCGCCAGTTATTGAATGAAAAAGAACTCTTGCTAAACGACGGGTTAACTTCAGAGGAAATCACTCAACTGCAAACTTTAGATAAAAAACTGGTAGCCATTTGTGAGCAATTAGCACAATACAATATTCCAGATACCTTCGGCCATGCTGATTTTCATGATAAAAATATATTGATCAATCCAAAAACGAGCCAAACTACCTTGATTGATCTAGGTGAGGTTGTCATTACTCATCCCTTCTTCTCTTTTCACAATTGTCTGTTTCGCACTACAGAATATTTAAAACTGACCAAGGAACAATATAATCAGTTGCAGGCATCCTGTTTTAAAAAATGGCTCGGTCTAGAATCCTCTCAACATATAGTGGATATCATTGACCTCATCAATCGATGCTGGGCAATACATGCTGTTTTGGGTGAATACCGGTTGATAAAAAGTGTTGAATCTTTTGCTTCTCTACAATTGAGTCGACAAGGGCGATTTGCTGCAAAATTGAGAGCATGGATAGAACAATGACAGTCAAAATGTTAATAAGCGCTTGCTTATTTCTCCGCAAGATTTATCCTACCTTCTGATAAATTGGGCGACGATATCACCAAGAAAACACAAGGTTTACCAGACTTATTTTTGGCTTGGTGCGGTATATTCGCTTTAATCGTTAGACCTTGATGTGCTTGTAGTGTTTCGCTAAAACTGTCCAACTCAATGGTTAGTTGCCCTTGCAAACAGTAAAAGAACTGTTCAGTCTCTAGATGATAATGCTTTAACTCAGCGCTACCTGCAGGCATGATTTCATACACTACCGTAAAATGACCTTCGTTTTTCAGCCACCACCCATCACAATCTTGCCCCCATCTGAAATGAGGCGCATTTTTTGTAGATATTTTCATCATCACTCTATTTTTAAGCTTGCTTTAAGTTATTCAGAATACAAATATTATTTTCTACATTCAAAAACAATGCTCTCATCTGTTTCATCTGGTGACTTAGTCCTGTCAAATGCCTTTACTTGTCGCACCTCACTAAAACCTGCTGAAAACAATAGATTAGTCAAAAAAGCAGTATCGTAGTAAATGCGGATTTGATATTCCTCAATTTCTGTTTGAATGACAGATACCTGCTCTACTAACTCATATTTGCCTAAAGAATAGCAAATCTCACCATCGAGTATCGCTAATTGGCTCAGCAAAATCTTTCTTCCATCTGGTAAACGCCACCTTGAACCACGCCATACGTTGAGTTCCTTTGGAACTGCATATTGCGTTTCAACTTCAAAGACAAAACATCCTTGATTATCCAAATGATCATAAACGGCTTTTATTGATTTCTGGATATCTTCTAAGCCTGTGATAAGACCGAAAGAGCCAGTGGGGATAAAAATCAGTTTATATGTTTGCGATTGACTGAGATCCTCTAGAAAACCATGTCCAACATTAGGCTTAATCTGCATATCCTTAGCTTTAGCATCTAATCTCGTTAACATTGCTTCACTTGCATCAAAACCGTAAACATCAAAGCCCTCTTCTTGAAGGGGTAACAGAAATCGACCTGTGCCGCACATAGGTTCTAAAATGCGACCGTTCGCCTCCATTGCATAACTACGATAAAAAGAATAGTCATCTTGAGGGGCCGTCGGTTTGCTGAGATCGTATACTTCTGTACATAGACTTTGATAGGTACCGAGTTTTTTCATAGTGAGTGCTCCATCACAGTGACAGGATGGCCTCGACATTCGTCCATTCCAATCTTGTTCCACCCTAAGCGATGGTAATAATCAGGAATGGTTGAATCAAAAGCAAATAAATAAAGGGTTTTATATCCCATCAGTAAGGCTTTTTCTTTGGTTCTATCAATCAGCATTTGTGCAATGCCTTGTTTTTGATAGTGTGGCGATACTACCAAGGAACCCAGCCAGGGAGTTAAATCGGGACGAATACCATCATTAATACGTAAAGAGCACATACCAACAGGTTGATTTTGATGGAAAGCAACAAACGTAAGCGGTAATTGCTCCATGTTTAAATGGTTTTTCAAATTCTCTTCCACGCGTGAAATGGGTACATCAGGTGCCCAAATTTGACCAAGTACTTCATGCCATATCTTGGCAAGCGCCCCAATGCTGTCTGAGTGATTTTTTAGGTAGTCGATTGTTAACATCTATTCCTCTTGTTCTTTACGTGGGTTTCATTTCACTCAATAGGGGTCCCCTGGTGAAATCTTAGCTTCCAACTCCTTTTCTCATGTACCCATAAAGAGCTTCGGTTAGCACGCAGTTTTTCCGAACCTACTTCACTTATATAAGTCACCAGTTTTACATGTTCTGAAATATCATGCACGTTAAAGTCTTCTAGGGGAATTTTCGCACCTATTGTTTGATGAAGATGAGACATCATTTCATCTCTGGTGTAGATTTTTCCAGATCTACCATATTCAAAGAAAGAAGCATCAAGAACTTTATCCATATATTCGTTATCAAATCGTGTTTCTTCTAGCCACAAAGATTCTTCTAGTTTTTTTTAACTCTTCATAAACTGTGTCCATCATGCTACCTCATATATTTCAAGCAACGTATGTCGATCAAAAATAGCGCCTATGCTCAACCACTATCCCCAATATCTTTGCATCTTTAACATCTTTCACTTCATACATAGCCCACAGTTCATTGCTTGCAAGTAATTGATATAGGCAGTCTTGTGTCTCGCGATATTTCCGCAACACAGTTTGTTTTTTCTCAACTAAATAGACTAGGACAACATCCCCCGGTTTAGGAGATAAATCGGAGTTTACCACGACTATATTACCTTCCAGGAAATCAGGTTGCATGCTGTTGTCTTCAATCATCACAGCAAAAAGATCGGTGCTAGCAAGCGACTTATTAAATTCGTCAACGGTTATGCGCTGCTCTGCATCTGGATTTGCACCGCCTGTTATGATTTCTTGAGCATGAATCGCTTCTTTAATTGAGAGGACAGGGATCTGTCTCGCACCTTTTCTATTGGTGTGGAGTTCACCATGAGGATTATCGGTTAAGCACAACAAGTAGGAGGCAGACACGTTTAACTGATCTGCAAGAAGCTTAGCTTCTAATGGGCCAGGGCTTCGGGTGCATTGCTCCCAGTTGCTAATTCTAGCGGCTGAAAGCGTGCCTGTTCTTGCTGCGAGCTCTTTAATGGTGATGCCCAATGCTTTTCGGGATTGGGTAATACGATTACCGATTTCTGTTTTTAGATCCATGCTAACTCTTTTTTAATAATAGTTAAAAAATCCATTGACATAAAACAATATGTTTTATATTCTAAGACAAATTAAAACGAATTGTTTTATTTTGATGATTAAAAAGAATTTACCGTTTTAAAAATTCTCCTATATCTATCGTTGTGTTTCATCATAACACAAACAAAAACAAATCGGAAACCAATTGATATTAAGGATAACAACCAGACATGACAAACATGATAATAAATCACAGGGAACTGTCGGCATTAAGCGGATTGCCCTACCTACAACAACTGGTTTACCTAAGAGGACTTAGACCTTATGTCGACTATCAAACGGCTAAAGTCGGCGTTAAAAGAGGGATAAGTTATCAATCGATTGCAGAAGAGCTCTATATTGAACCACACCCAGGGATACAAAGTGGTAGTCCAAGTAAAGATCAAATTCGTCGTGCTCTGAGAAGTTTAGAGAGAATCGGAATTATTCATATTGAATCTCAAGACTGGAAATTGATCATTCGCTGTCTATTAGTATTAGGGGATAATTCTGCCCAAAATAAAGCAGCCACTAATCCACCAGTCTATCAAGCCTCAAATCAACATGCTGAAACACCAGTATTTTCAAGAGAGAATAAGCTAGACAATCAAAAAGGCACCAGCACCTTCTCATCACAAGCCGCCATACCTCAGAAGTCTGAAAAAGATCTTGTTTGTGTGAGCGCGCAATTTGAGGCGTTTTGGAAAGCTTACCCCAAAAAGAATGCTAAACAAAAAGCATGGGAAGAGTTCTTAAAGCTCCAACCATCAGAAGAACTTTTTCAACGCATCATCAAAGCTGTTCAAGAACAAACCAAAGCTACGACCGCTTTAAAAAGTCGAGGGCTATGGATCCCAAAATGGAAATTTCCAGCCAATTGGCTTGCTCAGCATTGCTGGGAAGATGAAATCGATGTGAGTGTACTAGAGGAGAATAATCATGAAATCAATCAAGGACATCATCCAAAACAACAACCTGTCGACTTCCTCTGGGAATCATGCAAAGCAGGATTATCCGCGGGAGAAACCCATTATGAATAAACAGCACGTTGCACTTATTGATAGCATGTTTGCAAAGTTTTCTGTTGTTTATGGTCATCTTTGGCGAACGCTTTTTAAGTCATCTGAATACTTGGAATTTGCCAAAAAGGAATGGCTACAAGCGCTACATCCATTTCAAGAACCTATCATCATGGAAGCCGTGCGAACTTGTTCGATAAGCCGTAAGCACCCTCCCACGATTCCTGAATTTGTAGATTGCTGTAAAGCGATTAGCAACAGACAGTTTGTTGTGAAAAAAGAAGTGTATCAAAAGGCTAACCCTAAAGTGGTTGAGTTCAATCTGCAAAAAATAAAACACATTTTAAACATGAACCCTCGTTAACTGGAGAACAAAGATGTTGGTATTAACTCGTCGTAAAAATGAAGAAGTTTGGTTAGACAATGGCCGAATTAAAGTGAGGGTGATTTATGCCCGTAGAGGGAATGTGGCATTAGGATTTTCGGCACCAGAACATGTGGATGTTGATAGAAAAGAGATTTTTATACGCAAACAAACAAATCCAGATTCAAACAACAAGTAATCAGCATCAGGGCTTCAATGCGCAAGCCCTTTAAGGAGTATCGATGTATAAATTATCACTCATTGGCTTAATGGGCCTCACGATGATTGCAAATGCCGCCAATGTTACGCAAGTGAACCGTTATGCCACTGTAGAGAATAAACCCTCAATGGCACAAATCAATCCTTTGTTGTCAGTTCAACAAATTCATTTTTCTCAAGATATTCAAACGATAGAACAAGCGCTGCTCTATTGGCTGCAATACTCAGGTTTTCACTTAGCTCCCACAAACAAACAATCTGACAGCTTAAAACTTGTTTTAAAACAACCCATCCCGCAAGTGAATCGCAACCTTGGGCCACTGACCGTTAAGGACGGTCTGGAGGTATTGGTGGGTAAATCTGTATTTACCTTAGGACAAGACCAACTATTGCGCGAAGTTAATTTTAGGAGAAAAGCATGAAAACTAAATTTCTCTTCATCTGTTATTCAGTCCTTATAATAAGCCTCACGGTATTACTAGGAAAATTATTTATTCAAGAACGCAGTATCACAGCACAACTTCAAGAGGTTCGTACTTATTTAGATAAAATTCATCATGAAGCTACTAAACCTACGGAAAAAGTAGATTTAACAGCAATTAACCAAGATATTCGTACCCTAGCAGCTCTGGTCAAAGGATTAAAACCACAAGATGAGAATGCCATTAATCAACTGCTGCTTGAAAACCGTACTTCTCTGGATGATAAATTAGATTCCATACAAAAGGTCATCAAGTCTTTGGATGATAAACAGCATCCAGTGAAATACCTACCACTAACGGCACTACCATTTACTCTGGTAAGTATCGATAGCATTCAGCAAATCAGTGTGGTAACAGTTACCTATGATTACAAATACATTCCATTAGAAAAAGGCGACACACTGGCAGGATGGACCGTTACCCATTTGGATTTCAGTAAACAACAAGCCGAATTTATCAATGACAAAGAAGAGCATGTACAAGTTGCTCTTGCTCAAGCCCAAGGTGAACAAGATGCATAAGCCCACCATAAGCTTGATTGCCTTATTAATAACATCCATAGGACATGCTGAGTTCGCAATACCCATGCTTCAAGAAAAACATCTGCAATCTTCAATACTTGCTGATGAGACACTTGCTCGTACTGGCCTTAGCAACAATGATGATGACATCTATGAGGATATTCAGACTATCAGGTTAAATGAACAACAGTTGCATGAAGCTAAAATCTGGGGGCTTACCTTAGACGAAGAAAAACGTTATGTGATACTGATGCAAAATCGAAGTGGCGTGTATTACAAAGGATTACGGCTAACCCCATTAGATATCTTAGGAATTAATGCACGTGATGAGGCTGAGCGTAATCATTTTGCAATGATAGCTGCTGAACAAGAGGCTCAAAAGGTCACAAAAAACATTGCTTGGAACAATGCTTTTCACAAAGCCTATAATAATTTTTTTGCTAATGTTCCAGTTGTAGGTGATTTTGACCCTAGCCCTTATTCTCCGTATGCCCATCAACCAGTCACATTAACAGTAGGTGATCGTCTTTATTTATTTATCAAACCATACGATTCAGTTAAATCTATTCTTCTTCAGCTGATTGATGCCATTGAAAAAACACCTAATACCCAACTGCATATCATGTTGATTGATGCTGATGAATTAGCCATTCAACAGTGGGCTAATCTTCAACAAATTCCAAGACAATTAGTAAGCCAAGGGCATGTCTCCTTAAATCATGGGGAGATGAATTTTCAAGCGCTTAGTATCGCAGAAAAAGCAACGCCGTTATTGATTTTGGCTAATCAGAGCGATGCTCATATTGTTGATATAGGGAGGTTTTAATATGCAAGGTATGTTAGTGAAGGCGGTTCGAGACGGCGATTTGCGCCTCCTCACCGCGAACGGGTTTAACATACTTAAAGTTATTAGCATAACTTTAAGTATGTTGATGGTGTTCTCTTGTTATGCCTATAAAATCTATGAAATAGAATCCCTTACTCAAGAGTCATTATCACTAAAAGAAGCCACTGATGTACGTCTACCCGCTAAAAGTCAAGCAACCCCAGGCACTGTGACTCGACATAAAACAGATAGTTTAGCATTTTCCAATACCATTTTTATTATTGGCGGAGATGCCGACTCAAAAAATTGGTTAGTGAAACATCTTGATGTACTGAAAAAATATCAGGCCATTGGATTTATCACCAATATCAAAGATCACCAACAATTTGAAGCGCTACAAGCCTTAGCTGGTCTGCCATTGCTGCCAGCAAATATTGATGACCTATTAAATCTGATTGGTTCTAGTCACTACCCATTGATTGTTTATCAGGGTGAGGTGTGGCAATGACAGTGCCTAATCGTAAGCAATCTAAACGATTTATCATGAGTTGGTTTGTCATACTCTTTTTAGGTTGGTTATTGTTATTGGCATGGACAATGACTCGCTGGACTTTATTCGGATTTGAAAAAACTTGTCATGTCATCAATCAATTATTACGCGAGCAAACCCAACTGATAGTAGTGTATCACCCTGTTTTACCAACTGAATATTTATCCAGCATCGATTTCACTCAGATAAAAACCTCATTGCCGCCAGCGTTAACAGACGCTTATTTATTCAGCTTGCAACTTTGGACATTGATACGTTTAACCACTCAATTAATGATCATCAAGCTCAGTATCTTAATCGCAGCTATACCCTTATTCACATTAACCATGACCGCTGGACTTGTAGATGGCCTTAATCAGCGCGCCATACGCACTTACTCATTAGGACGAGAATCTTCCTACGTTTTTCATCAAGTAAATCGTTTTTTCAAACGTGGATTTATTTGGATTTTAGCTGTTTGGCTTGCCCTTCCCATAAGCATTAACCCAGCCATTTTGTTTGTTCCACTTAGCATTGTGCTGAGTGTGATGGTTTCTATCACTGCCTGTCGCTTTAAAAAATATTTGTAAGGAGAACATATGAAACGATTTATTTTTACTTGCTTGCTGATTCTGAGTTTTCAATCAAGTTTTGCATCTGAAACCGCATTAAATCAAACCTTGGTACGTATCATCAATCAAATCAATGCCATCATGCCTCTGCTGGATGAAGCACAGACTGAAATTGAACCTAATATGCGCATCCAATTACACATCGAAAGCTTTGAAGGTACTGATGGAAAAAAACATTCTGGTCTTCGTAGTGATTTATTCACTATTAGAAATGCTTTGATTGATTACATCAATAAACCAGCCATAGCGCCCAAAACCATCAAGCCCTTAGCACTTGATTTTATAGGCCAATAAACATGAGCAAAGCAGATATAGCCAAACAATTTGCAGATAGTTTTCGCTATGCTTCAGGCAATATCAGTGCGGCAACTTACTCTAGCTTTATTCGATTTGCAGCCATTGCTCTAGTCATTCTCGCGACCATGTGGGCAGTAAATCATTTTATGGGAAAAGAAGAGCGTAGTGATAACGCTTTTCTCATTCATCTCGGCTCTCGACTTATCCGCATTGTCATAGGACTTTGCTTATTTATTTTGATTTTAATCGTAAAGGGGAATTAACCATGTCAACACTTAAAACAACTGTTACCCAATGGACTACACGACTTGCCTCAGGGTTTATGGCTCTCAACTATGCGCCAGCATTATGGGCTGATAGTTGGTTTCCTAAAATTTCCAATGCGGATGATATCAGCGATGGGAATAAAAGCTTAATGACCGTTACTGGCAATTATGTGAAACAAGGCTTGGGATTGTTGCTGTTTATTACTGCAGTCATCAGCTTTATTAAGTTCATCACTACCGTTCAGCATGGGATTGAAGAATCAAAGAAAAACGAAGGCTCTATGGTTGCGTTTGGTACTTTTGCAGTAATGGGGATCACCTATCTTGCAATCAGTATTGTTGCGGGATATGTCGGATACACCATGATCACCAAATTTAAGATATAGGAGAGCATCATGCAGCAACCTTCTTCTCGTTATTTATCCCATGATTATGAGGCTTATAAAGGATTAAGCCTTAGGGAGTTGTTTTACATCGCTGTTATCACAACTCCTATAATTAGCATTTCCTTTGCTTTGTTAGGGTTTATTGTGGGCTATCCACTTGCCTTAGCATGTATAGGATTTGTCGTAGGATTTATTGTGTCTATCACCATTTGCCCTAGACAAGCAGCTCGAATCAAAGCGGGTAAACCTCATGGATATTTAATGAAAAAATGGATACTCCTCTTGTCTCATTATGGTTTGAAGCGCTCCCCTTATTTGCATCATCGAGGTCTTTGGCAAATGGCAGCAATCATAGGTGAAAAGCATGTTTAAGTATTGGAAACGTATCGATAGTCTCCATCATATAAATCGATTATTGCTGACATTTATCGCAATTCTTACACTGATTGTTTTTGGATTGTTGCTCACCATTGCAAGCCTTCCCAATCGTTATGAATTTTGGCTAACCCCCAGCATGGCTCAAGACGGTGGATTATTAAAAGAAGGTCAAATTTCCAAAGAATATGTGCAGGGTTTTGTCGCCTCTTTATTTCCCACGCTGAATACTTGGTCTAAATCAGGTGTGAATGAATTTGCAACCAATCTTGCTGGATATCATTATTTCTTTACTCCTAGACATCAAGATTTGATGGAACAAACGCTTACAAAATACAAAGAAGCACAATTGTTTAACCGTTCGCAAACCGCCAGTCTTTATCGATTTATGGAAGACAGTGATGTCAAAGTATTAGGTCAAAACACGTGGGAAGTCCATGTGGTTTTGCGTATCACGCAGCGTATTAATGACGATAATCCTATGGTCATAGCAGACAAAATCGTCGACTACCATGTTCGTGTCGTCAAAGTCACTTTATCGCGCTTACAAAATCCCTTTCAACTAGCACTGGATGGCTACAGCCAACCAGAAAATTTAGTGCGTGATTTATTAGCGTCCTCTTCTGGAGAAAAAACACCATGAAAAAACTCGCTTATCTCCTTACTTTCCTTTGTAGCTGTCATGCGTATTGTCTTGAATCAGAGCATGTGCTTTGGGAAAAAGAACCTATTACTGTTAACCTCACACTTAATAAAGAGCGCATGGTTCATTTTCCTCAAGCAATCAGTATTGTTGACAGTGAAGCATCAGACAAACTTGCTGTTTTAAAAGTTCAAGATACCCTTTATCTCAGAGCAAAAAACGCTTTTGCTGAGCAACGTTTATTAGTCCAATTAATGCCAGAGGGTGATGTCATCATCCTCTCCCTTACAGCTGATGAGTCAGAAAGCACAAATCTTCCTATCGAGATAATGTTAGAAGAAAAAACCGAGCCTGCATCTGATAATAATAGTGATTATGACATTAATGCCATCTCGTTAACACGTTTTGCTATTCAATCATTATATTCACCTGAGAGGCTACTAGTTATCCCCGAAGGCGTTAACCGAACGCCCATGCAAACTCGGCGGCAGATCCCTTTGTTTTATGGTGTCAGCATTGAAGCAAGACCACTTATTTCTTGGCATGCAAGTACCTTTTACGTCACTGCAATTGAATTAAAAAATCTACTTAATAAAGAAGTGATTGTCGACCCAAGACGCATGGTGGGTCATTGGCAAACAGCAAGTTTCTATCCCACCAATACGCTAGGACCACGAGGTAAAGAGGATACGACGACGGTATTTTTAGTCTCTGATAGACCTTTCCATGAAGCTTTTAACGCCAGTCGAGGGTATGTACGATGAAAAAACACCTTGGTTTAAAACTTCTGACAGGATCGGTTATTGCAGTAACGACATTGGTTTTGCTAAATGGGCATCACACTGAAAACATTACTGAAAAGAAAGTTGATCCTAATAATCTTAATGAAGCCATTGCCAGCCAGTTTAATGACAATATTCGTGACGTGGCAGCAAGGCTACAAGAGACAGAAAAGAAGCTTGCCTCTTTACTCATGTTACGCACACTCAGTTTTAAGCGGTCATATTTTTGAGCTCCTGCCAAGCAATTTGGTTTGCTCTAACAATGAGTTTGT
>NZ_LNYU01000091.1:394087-396101 GCF_001468135.1 Legionella santicrucis
GCATATAAAGTTTTGACTAACTCCTTTTGTTCATCGCTAAGTTTTTCTGGTCTACCTCCTTGACGACCTCTTGCTCTCGCAGCCTCAAGTCCAGCCATAGTTCGCTCTTTAATTAAATTACGTTCAAATTCAGAAAGCGCTCCAAATACATGAAACATAAATTTTCCAGAAGGAGTTTCAGTATTAATAGCTTCTGTTACGCTATGAAAACCAATTCCCTTTTCTTCCAGCTTACTTACATAAGAAATAAGGTGTTTGAGAGATCGCCCTAACCTATCCAATCGCCAAACAACTAAAACATCTCCTTCTCTAAGAAAATTTTCGACTTTTTCTAA
Source organism: Legionella santicrucis (assembly GCF_001468135.1). Lineage (GTDB taxonomy): Bacteria > Pseudomonadota > Gammaproteobacteria > Legionellales > Legionellaceae > Legionella > Legionella santicrucis. The sequence continues at coordinate 394,423 of NZ_LNYU01000091.1, forward strand.
TCCAGGGCGTTCGGATACTGAGCCACTAATTTTATCCGTAAAAATTTGCTCACATCCTGCCTTTTTTAATTCATCAAGTTGCAAGTCTAAATTTTGTTCATGTGTTGAAACTCTAGCATACCCTACTCTCATTATTATTCCTGCTGTTCGAAAAGCCTAAATGAATAGATTAAAATGAACTTTGATTAATGTATAGGGTTTTTGAACTGGTTTTCGTGGTGAATTACAAATTTTTGAATAGCAAAAATTAGGCGTTCGCAAACCCATCGTTTTATGAATTGGAATTATTTAAAAAATCTACCATTATTTTCTTTCAACTCGTTGCTAGTAAATGCCAACGAGTTGTCTATAAAAAATCCACTGTGGGGATTTTGTGGGGATGGCATGCTTCCCACCCTGCTTTACTCTCAAAATAGTCAGCTCTTTACTTTCGCGTCTGCTTTGAATTATTAAATTCGCCGCATCCAATAAATTACTTAATTCTGCTTGAGAGTAATGAGTGGTGATTCGTCCAGAGCGATGCCCTAACAGATCCTGTCTATCCTCATAACTAACCCCTGCAGCTCTAAGTCCTCTCCCAAAGGTATGCTTCAAATCATGAACCCTTAAATCATTAAGATGCACCTTGCTACGCGCATTTCGCCATGCGGTATTATTCATCCGTGTAACCGATCGCCCCTTGTAAGAAAACACAAACTCAGGATGAACGCCTCTGACCTCATCAATGACCGCTTTTGCTTCATCATTAAGAATAACGAGTCGATCTTCTCCATTTTTTACTAACTGTCTTAACTCCCCATCACGGTTGATATAACTAGGAATGATAAAGACACTAGTTTTTAAACCGGAAACATATTTTTCCCATTCCCATCGAAGCTGGCAAATTTCTTGCTCTCTACAACCTGTATTCACTTTAAATCGTGCCATTTGGTTTAAGTGAGGTGGCAACGCTTCCAGTAATCTGGATTGCTCAGTCCAAGATAAAGGTAACGGGGCTCGTGCATCTTTAACTGGCAGTAATTTAATCTTGGGCGCAACCGAAAACCAAGTTTAACACCCCAGTTAAGGCGATAATGTACTTAACTGGAGATCTGGAAACGCAAGCTTCAGATGGCACCAACGTCACACAGGATATTCGTGGTTTGGCGGCAAATGAATCATTTGCTGATAATGAATGTTTATTTGATAACCAAGCTGGGGGGGTAAGAGCAGTTTAACCTCGCCAAACCAAAACTATTCTGAGCAAATCGACATTGTTCCTCATACAAGAACAATTAGAAATGCACGCGAACAAGTTCGGCTTATGGTTATTGATGGGTTTTCTACCTCCCGAATCAGAAGCTACTTGCGCGCGTGGTTGCGGTGGTGGGTGAGAACGAGTCAAAGCTGGAACCATCAATCCTTATTATCCCAATTCATTCATAGTTGTTATGATGCCAAAATAGTGGGTATTGCTATTGAGCTGCTCTTGGCTAATTACCGCGAATCTTGGGTACCTTTAGGCTTGATGGCTCAGTAAGATTTTCAAGAGACTGTGTAAGGTCCTTTGTTCTCACCCCATCAATGGCTTCTATAGCCGCTAAATCCACGCCGCCGGCAAACCCACCAGGCCCACCCTCCCACCGCGCTAGCTCCGCCTGCCCGAGCATAGCCCGTAATATTGCAAATGAAAAGCCCAA
>NZ_LNYU01000091.1:396217-398793 GCF_001468135.1 Legionella santicrucis
TGGGAGTAAACCATGCATCATTAGCATTAGTCACCCAGTTATAAAACTTAAGTCGTCGCTCTAGATTGGCTGGATTAGATGCATCCAATAAGGCAGGGTTTTTGACTACCTCTTCAAATGAACGCTTGGGATGACAATATTCCTGAGCAATATGAGCAGGTACCTCTCTTTGGGGAAGACCAATCTTTATCCAGAGTGTGTCGAGCGCTTCCCAATCCGCTTTAGTTGTTTTAGGTCTTTGCTTGTACGCCTCAATATAAGTGCTTAATGCATGCTTTAAGGGCGTTAAATCAAAATGTGCGCTCCGGTATTCTATTCCCTTTTGGGTATAGGCAAGGCCTCTTGGGTGTTTGAATAGGTTGTCTCCTATGAGTTCTTCGATTTTTTGAACACGTTTCAGGATAAAGTGCTTGGTTGGGTCATCCATATACCGTTCCAACATCCGACACATATGCGTGTCTTTGGCCCAATAGGCATATTCATAGGCAGTACAGTTAAAGGTTCTTCCTGAATAGTCCGTAAAAGGTATTTTTCTTGCGGTGAGGAGCTCTTGAGCACTATCAGCATTTTTTTTGAGTAAACGTTCCGCCTCAATTTGTTGACCGTACGCTACATGCTGTAGAAACTGTTTGGCGTCGATTTTGGGCTTGAAATCGGGTCGTTCTTGTTTGAGTTGCACCAAGAGCGCTTCTTTGAGCGTTGGGTCTTTGTAGGTGTTGATTCGTTCGTATAAGGCTTGTAATGCTGCATGATTAATAGAGGCGGTATCAATCACCACATCGTCTTGAGCCAAAGAATTTTTATGGGGAATGTTGCCACCTAAGCTCCCTGCACCACTTCGCGCTTTCTCTAAAGCTTGGGTTACTCCTTGGGGTACATCCAATAAAGGAGAGTGCACAAACTTAGCAAAACTCGTACAGATACACCCTTGGTGTATCACAAAATCGCCTTTCTTTTGCGTGTCTAACACGAAAAACTCATCAAAATGATGGGAATCTTTGATTTCTGAATAACGCGTTGCAAAAGTTTCTTGGATGTTTTTGATGTCTGCTTGGGTGAGTAGGCGGGTTAATTCTAATTCTTTGAGATGCTCATTTATCCACAAGAGGCAGGCTTCTTCGATGCTGCGCTTACTTTGGTGGGCTTGGGCTAGAGTTTGGGCAAGGTTCGCGCTTAATTTAGGCTGAGCATCCAGAATTTGCCCAAAATTCGTGCCTGAGCTGATGATTCCTTGAGCGATACAGTAGAAATTGGTGATGCCTAGTAAAAATTGGGTTGCTATAGACCAGTGTTCTGCCTGGGTTAAACGGTTGAAAGGGGATTCAATAAGGGAGTCAAATAAGCTGCCAGCACAGTATCCGAATAAGGCTTCCATATACTCTTTTGGACTTGTTGTTAGAGAATTAAAGCCCATGGCCTTATTAATCTCTTGTTGATGAATCAGCCTGCCTTGCTGGGTTTTGCTAAAATCAACGTCTACATTCAGTAACGTTTTTATCGTCTTTTTTAGGATTTTCCTTAAGTACTCAAAATCAACAGGCTCATTAGGGCGCATCCATTGCGCTACCTGCTTAATCACTTGGAACTTCAAATCGTTGGCTTCAAAGGTGAGTGGGGTATAGGCTTGGATGAGGGCGTGTTGTAAAGGGGATACCATCTTGCCTATGTTTCTAGCGTTACTCTTGTGTGCCACACTAAATATGGGGTTGGTCGCTTCCGAACGCAAAAAACCATCTTCTGCTGTAGGGCGTAAGACCATGCTGTAGAGATTGGAGGTTTTCCTGTCTTGCATTAACTCTTCTAATGGTCTTGGGTAACTTGGAAAGTCTGCATTGAGGCAGTTTAATTCTGGGTGATTTTCCACAGAAACAAGTACTTTCATATACGCATCAATTTGAGCCAGCCTTTCTTGTTTTTGTTGGGTGAGTGGCGACTCTGCTCCAAGTAGGTTGATGTCACTTTCCAGGGCCTCTTTGTAGGCTAATAATTCGGTCTTAAGGCTAGCCTTTTTGTTTGAATTGCTGCCTTTGTCAAAAAATTCTTGCAGAGCATAAACCGCTTTGCAGGTGTTGTCTAACCCAATGTTCGTACCACTGACGATTGGCATGAAGATATGAACTATGTTTTCGGGGCTTACATACAGGTATCTGGCAAATACTGGTTCTTTTAGGGGAAGCTTCATGGCAATTGAGTTTTATTTGATTAATGTGCTCCAAATATATCATTCTTTTCCGAAAGTCTCTAATATTATCATAGGCATAATATTCAAATCCGCTCATTATGCATCTTCACAAATCCTAACTCGCTAATTCAATTTGAGTTGGGTAATCCATAAAAAGTTGAGAATGGCGTTAATTCCATAATAAGCAGACCTCATTAAATATCTATAAAAAAGAAAGAAGTTATTGTACTCTGCATTTTTTATAGATTAGTTTTAGAAAAATGATAAGGATATACCTCTGCGAAGAAGAAAGAACAGCGTTAAATCAATTAACTCATGTTACGCACACTCAGTTTTAAGCGGTCATATTTTTGAGCTCCTGCCAAGCAATTTGGTTTGCTCTAACAATGAGTTT
>NZ_LNYU01000091.1:398803-400037 GCF_001468135.1 Legionella santicrucis
CATGTTACGCACACTCAGTTTTAAGCGGTCATATTTTTGAGCTCCTGCCAAGCAATTTGGTTTGCTCTAACAATGAGTTTGTACTTAATGGCAAAGTGATTTAAATGAGTTTTTATCTTCAGCATTTCGAGCTTGCAGTAAGCAATAATAGACGCATAAATATGATTGCACTGTGTTTTGACGGTTCGAGTTGGGGACTTGGTTAAGCTTGCATTTTGCTTAATTGACTTGTGGTATTCTTCAATCCGCCACCGTTTCTGGTACACTTCATAAAGACGCTCGGCGCTACTTAGCATGTCATTAGAAACAAGATAGAGAATTCCTGTTGAACCGTTTTCGTTTTTGAATACCTTTTTCAGGAGCCTCACGGGGAAGTCTAGGCCTCTAAGCCAGACTGTGTAGGCCACATTCTCTTCAATCTCTAGTGTTCTTACTTGTTGGAACCGTCTGTTGTTGGCATCGTTTTCAGATAAAGCTAATGTGCGATTAGACTTAATTCCAATGATAAACGATTTTTGAAGGTCTTTATGGATGCGAACCATATTGACCTTCGAGCCAAACCAGTTGTCTGCCAGTACATAATCAAACATTACTTTATTGGTAATGGCTTGGGCAATCAGGCTTTGAAATAATTGATTTTTAGTGACCGAGGACTTTTTCCTCGTTTGTTTGCTTTTAATATCAGAATAGGAGATGTCTTTCTTAATCACCTCATAGCCTATGGGTACACTGAAATCATCATAACGGATCATGCACGTCAGGATATTTATCCCTTTAAGCACAGTCCCTTTGGCATGAGAGTAATGCCAACAGTTAATCTCATTTTCATCGGTGTAGGGCTTCTCTTCGATGGAGTCATCAACTATTAATACTCCACCAACAGATTCTTGCGTCCTCACTGGCTTTTTTACATAACTCCATAACGATTTCGAACCAAAATCTTCTAAACGAAGAAAACGTGTTACCTTGTCATGAGTAAATGCTCCATCAACTAAATCAGACAACCCTGTTGCTGTCGCATATTTGTTTTGGAATATCAAATAATCACTATAAAGATCAAGCATATCCATTGGATTCCCTCCCTAAAATTAAGAGCGGAATTCTAATGCTTTTTAGTCAGCCAGCAAGTCCCGTGCGTAACATGAGTAATTGACTTGTGGTATTCTTCAATCCGCCACCGTTTCTGGTACACTTCATAAAGACGCTCGGCGCTACTTAGCATGTCATTAGAAAC
>NZ_LNYU01000091.1:400047-400249 GCF_001468135.1 Legionella santicrucis
GTTATTACGAATCTAAGAGTTAAGGCTTTATCATTCTTAACCATAGTTGTTGTTTTGCACAATGATAGGATGCTTTTCTGATAAGTGTGATGTGTATTTTAGCAAGGAACAAATTTCGTAATAGGTCACTGGTGATTAGCAAAAACCAAAGATTTTTTCCCGGAGAAATGATCCATCAAAATCTGCGAGCAAACATCAAAGG
>NZ_LNYU01000091.1:400259-401548 GCF_001468135.1 Legionella santicrucis
GGGTGTGACCTCGTATTAATGTAAGAATATTTCTGAGCGCTATCTTTGTATGGCCAATTTAAAATCACACGACTCTTTTTATGTTCAATTAATTCACATATAATTCATTTTTTAAATTATCCCAAGTGAATAGAATTAAGGTGAAAGTATGCAATCAAAATTCGAGAAGTTTAATGAATTACCAGCAGAACTTAAAATTGAAACCGCTCAAAATTTATCAAACCGTGATTTAGTAAACTTAGCTCAGACATCAAGATATCATTTGGCTTTATTTAAACCTGTGATTGATGTTCGTAAATTATTGCATTCTGTGACACGCGGGGAACATGATGTGGTTAAAGCGATGTTAAAGAAGGACATAAGTTTAATTTCTAAAAGGGGCAAAGTGACGGATTGTTCTGGGCGAGAATTTGAGAACATAAGTGGCTTTGAATATGCACTGTGGGCTATGGATAAACACATGTGGGCAGCAATGATTGAGTGCATCCCAAGTAATGAAGAAGGCAAAAAAGTATTTGCACGATTGAATGCACAATACAACAAAGTGAACACGGACGGAGTCACTTATAGGCTTAATGGGAAAACAATCACTGAAAAGCATTTTGATTTCGAAAATACCATTATCAAAGAGCTGCAAACACAAGTAGATTCGATAAACGCGCCAGGGGAAAAGAATTGGGATGCCATTGATAAGCAGTGGCGAGAAGGTGTTGGTGGTGCACAAAAACAACTACCTATGCATGTTGTTGATGAGTACTGCTCTGATGAACCATTTATTCCTGTGCCTAAGTTTACCTCACAGCCAAAATCATCGAAACAATTCTATAATTGGACTACTGAAAAGGATGAAAATTGGTTTAGTGTTGATTCTAAGTTGTCGGTTGATTTTGCAATATATAAGGGGCCGCTGTTATGGTTTCGGTCCCTGGGGTGTGCGCGGGGCCCGCATGCGTCGCTCGATTTGGATGCCATGACGGCCTTATGTGAAGTAAGAACCCAGGATTTTATTAATCTCAAATCACAACTTGAAGAACAAGCGAGCTTGGAGTATCACCACCAAGTTGCTCCGATGTGACCGAGTTGACCGCATGTCGATGAAGAAGCTTGGCGGCGTATGCCGCCACATGCTCATCCCAGCATGTGTCCAAAAACCATAAAAGCAAGTCCTGGTATAACCAGTGTGCTGCTGTTCTCACCCACCGGGTATGACCTCGAATTAATGTACTGTTTTGTTTCTTATACATAACTAGCAAATTTCTGCCAGACCGATTAAAACTGCTTGATGAATA
>NZ_LNYU01000091.1:401558-427003 GCF_001468135.1 Legionella santicrucis
TTTAATTGAACATATTTAGAATATCTGCTCAGGAGTATACTTGCTTCTTGGTGAACGCTGCATGAGGCACAGACGTTTAATGACGTCAACTTAAATACATGTGGCTGCGTCTAATCCAGGCTACAGAAAAATAGGAATCAGTTTTCCTTAAGTGGACGCTATTACATAAACGTTTGCTGTTGAGATGCTCTTTGAGACTTATCCTAGCGATGTAACAAAAAATACAGTCTATGTGTTTCTTAGAATCAAAATCAGTATCGCAATAAAAGCAATCAAAACAAGCGCTAAAATCCCCATGGTAGAAAAGCTCTTATTCAAATTTTCTTTACTAAATTGGCCAGGATTGCCTTTGATAGTACGGTACAAAATGAAAATAATCATTCCAGCACCAATTAAAGCTAAAATTTGATATAAAGTTTCCATGAATCGTTCCTTATTTATACGCTAAAAAAGTTTACTCTTTTACGCCTTTTTAATTTCAAAACTAAATGCATCTGAAAATAAATGCTCGGGCGCAACACCCTTATTCACTAATGCATCCCTTGTGCTGTAAACCATATCAAAAGGGCCACTAATCACGATTTGCCATTGATTCAGATCATGGGGGTGTCTGTCCAACACCAAAGAAGCCAAAGGTTTACTGTTATCGTCAGAGACTGAAGAAAAATAACTAAAGCGACTGACATGGGTATTCCAACTATTCACCTTTTCATCCAAATACAAATCACTTTGCAAGCGTGCCCCCCAAAATAACTCAAAAGGTCGCGTATCTGAAGTCGCTAATAACTGCTCGATCATCGCTTTTACTGGTGCAAATCCAGTTCCCCCCGCAATAAACAAGATGGGGCGTTGCGCGTCTAAATGCTCAATGGAACATACACCAAAGGGCAAACGTATGTTGACGAATCCATGCTCTTTAATGTAAGCAAATAATCGCTGTGTGTATGGGTTTTCTAGACTATGTCGAATATGCAGCTCATATTTATGCGACCCTAAAGGTGCATTAGCAATAGAATAGCTAAAAGCATCTTGGTCAAAAACAATTTGCAAGTATTGTCCTGCTTGATAATCCACGTATCGTTCAGGGGCTAAAATCAAACGCATGATGCTATCGGTTAATGGTGAAATATCTTCTACCAGTGCTTTAATGATTTTTCCCGTCATTTACCTAGCCCCAATGCAGGCCAATAGTCATTGACTTTTTTAAGGATTTCTTCGTCCATAACAATAGGCATCCCCCATTCTCTTTGTGTTTCACCAGGCCATTTACTGGTAGCATCCATACCCATTTTTGAGCCTAAACCCGACACAGGTGAGGCAAAATCCAGATAATCAATGGGTGTATTTTCGACCATCACTGTATCCCGGCTCGGATCCATGCGCGTAGTCATTGCCCAAATCACATCTTGCCAATTGCGAGCATCAATATCATCATCACACACAATAACAAATTTGGTATACATAAATTGTCGCAAAAAGGACCATACCGCCATCATAATTCGTTTTGCATGGCCTGGATATTGTTTCTTAATGGTGACTACCGCCAAACGATAAGAGCATCCTTCCGGAGGCAAATAAAAATCAACAATTTCAGGAAATTGTTTTTGCAATAAAGGAATAAAAACTTCATTTAAAGCAACCCCTAAAATAGCAGGCTCATCGGGAGGACGTCCTGTATAAGTGCTGTGGTAAATAGGATTATCCCTATGGGTAATACGTTCTACGGTAAACACTGGAAAAGTTTGTACTTCATTATAATAGCCGGTGTGATCCCCGTAAGGCCCTTCGGGTGCCTCAACTCCAGGCTCCAGAAAACCCTCAAGAATAATTTCTGCACTTGCCGGCACATGCAATTCATTACCAATACAACGTGTTAAGCGAGTACGTTGGCCTCGTAGTAATCCCGCAAAGGCATATTCAGATAAAGTGTCGGGGACGGGTGTTACTGCCGCAAGTATCGTTGCGGGATCTGCCCCTAAAGTCACCGCCACAGGGAAGCGCTCTCCAGGATAGGCTTGCAGCCAGGCTTGATAGTCTAACGCCCCCCCTCGATGCGACAGCCAACGCATAATCAATTGATTTTTATTTAACAATTGCTGGCGGTAAATCCCCATATTTTCACGTGTTTGATGAGGTCCTTTCGTAGTCACAAGCCCCCAGGTTATTAATGGCGCGGCATCTTTTGGCCAACAGGTTTGAATAGGCAAGGAGGTCAGATCGACTTTATCTTTTTCCCAAACATGAGTTTGACATTCCGCCCCACTGACATATTTTGGTGCCATATTGAGTGCTTGCTTTAACAAAGGCAGTTTATTAAAAGCATCCTTAAATCCTTTAGGAGGTTCAGGCTCTTTTAAAGCAGCTAATAATTTACCTACTTCTCTTAATGCCTCTATATTGTCTTCACCCATACCCATTGCCACTCGTTCAACCGTACCAAATAAATTAGTTAATACAGGCATTTTCGAGTTGGGCGTATTCGTAAAAAGCAATGCAGGACCAGCAGCACGAAGTACCCGATCGCTAATAGCCGTCATTTCAAGATAGGGTGATACTGGATAGGTGATCCGTTTTAACAGTCCTCGAGATTCAAGTTGAGCAATAAAATCTCTTAGATCAGAGTATTTCATGAATAAATCCCCTAGAGTAACTTGGGTGAAATTGGCGCATCACTGCCATACTTCAGGGCTCTGTCTTTTTCGCGAAAACGGAAGGTCTAAAAAAGCCACAAACACCTTGCTAGAAACTTCATCTTGCAGCATAGCTTTCAATAGACCCCCTGCGTGCAGAGGATGACACCCTGCTAAACATCACCTTAAAGTAATAATCAATTTTTCTTTAAGTTGACGCCTATGCGCTTTCGCGAAGGCAACAACATATTCCTTAGTCCTATGGTAGTGTTCCTCAAGCTGAACACGCCTAGCAGCGACTGGATCCTCAATATCTTAATTTTAGAGGATCACTCAGGCTCAAATCGCAGGACGTAGAGATAAAGATAAACTCCCTACTCAAATAGCAGTAAGTTATAGTCTTCATCCAGACTATTTTTTGTAGTTGAATATTACTTACTCTTGACGTTTCATTGCATCAAAGAATTCTGCATTGGTTTTATGATTCTTCATACGCTCAAGCAAGAATTCAATTGCATCACACTCATCCATAGATTGTAGGATTTTACGTAATATCCAGGTACGTTGTAGATCTTCTGGACTTAGCAATAGATCTTCACGACGAGTACCTGAACGATTAATGTTAATCGCAGGGAAAACTCGACGTTCAGCAATATTACGACTCAAGTGGATTTCCATATTACCGGTTCCCTTGAATTCTTCATAAATCACTTCATCCATTTTTGAACCTGTATCCACCAACGCCGTAGCAATAATGGTCAAGCTACCACCTTCTTCTATATTACGTGCGGCACCATACAAACGCTTAGGTCTTTGCAGCGCATTTGCATCAACACCCCCGGTAAGAACTTTACCTGAAGAGGGGATCACAGTATTGTAAGCGCGTGCTAAGCGTGTAATCGAATCAAGTAAAATCACTACGTCGCGCTTGTGCTCAACCAAACGCTTCGCTTTTTCAATAACCATTTCCGCAACTTGGACATGGCGGTTAGCGGGTTCATCGAAAGTACTGGCAACCACTTCACCTTTTACGGAGCGTTGCATTTCAGTCACTTCTTCTGGACGCTCATCAATCAGTAAAACGATGAGATAACATTCAGGATAATTTTTCTCTATAGAGCGAGCAATGTTTTGCAACATCAATGTTTTACCCGCTTTGGGTGGAGAGACAATCAAGCCACGCTGGCCTCGACCAAAAGGAGCACAGAGATCCACAACTCGTGCAGTTAAATCTTCAGTACTGCCATTTCCTTGCTCCATCACCAAACGTTCTGTAGCGAATAATGGGGTAAGGTTTTCAAATAAAATTTTCCGTTTGGCACTATCCGGGGAGTCGTAGTTGATTTCATCAACCTTTAATAAAGCAAAATAGCGTTCATTGTCTTTGGGAGGACGAATTTTACCTGAAATAGTATCGCCAGAACGTAGACCAAAACGTCTGATTTGACTGGGGGATACATAAATGTCATCAGGGCCTGCCAAATAAGAACCATCGGCAGAACGCAAGAAACCAAAACCATCAGTCAGGACTTCTAAAACACCATCGCCGTGTATATCTTCACCCTTTAAAGCGTGGGCTTTAAGAATGGCAAATATAATTTCTTGTTTGCGCATACGGGAAGGATTTTCGACACCAATCTCTTGTGCGATATTAAAGAGATCGGCAATAGGCAATTGCTTAAGTTCACTAAGATTCATACTTCTCACTTGATTGGTTATTTAACGAATTGAATATCCGGGAAAATGTTTATAATGTTTATTTAAGAATAGCAGCAAGGATTCAATGCTGCCTATGTGATATATTTATTAGTATATCACATATTGCAAACAGGCTATCACAGCTTTACTAAAAGATACAACATTTTTTATCTAGAAAAATAAAAAATTATACGTGGCTCTCTACAAAAGCACTTAATTGAGATTTTGAAAGCAGACCCATTTTTACTGCTTCAACTTGACCATTTTTAAATAAAATCAAGGTAGGAATACTCATCACGCCATATTGTGCCGGAGTTTGTGGATTCTCATCTATATTGATTTTTGCAAATGTCACTTGTTCACTATGAGTAGTAGCTACTTCTTCCAATATAGGCGTTAATGCACGACATGGGCCGCACCATTCTGCCCAAAAATCAACTAATACAGGCTTATTGGATTGCATGACTTCTTGTTCAAAGCTTGCGTCAGTTACGGTTTTAATAAGATCGCTCATGTGTAAACCTCTGTTGTTTAAAATTGATTAATTTACCTATTATAGATCACCACCTAGCGCTTGCAACACACTTAATGCAGTAATTGCCGCTGTTTCTGTACGTAAAATTCTTGGGCCTAAAGAGAGTGGCTGGAATCCATACTTACTTGTATAGTGCACCTCCTGCTCACTTAACCCACCTTCTGGGCCAATAAGTAAAACAATATCTGCGACTTTAAAGGTGTAATCACGCCAAGTTTTATTTCCTCCTGGGTGTAAAATAAATTTTAATTTCGCTCGGACTTCTTCCATATAACGGTTTAGGGTAATAGGTAGATGAACTGTAGGTACACTATTACGTCCTGATTGTTCACAAGCAGCAATTACTATAGCCTGCCATTGGTGAATTTTTTTGGCCATTCGCTCTTGATCTAATTTGACCACGCAACGTTCTGTAATAATAGGAGTGATGCTGGTTACACCTAATTCGACTGCTTTTTGCATCACCCATTCCATACGCTCCCCTTTGGAAATGGCTTGCGCTAAATGAATCGTTAAAGGTGATTCTTTGCTTGCTTCTTTTACTGAACCGACGGCAACAATAACCTGCTTTTTTTTCACCGTTTCTATGATTGCATCAAATTCCCGATTATCACCACAAAATAAAGTAAGTTGCTCTCCCGCTTGCATGCGCAAAACAACCCCAACATGTTGGCTCGCTTCTGGAGACAATTCGAGTAACTGGCCTGTGTCATAGTTGCCTGGCTGATAAATACGTACTGCTCTCATGAGTTTTTTTGTTCTCTTTTCGTTGCCTAACTGAGTTAAAATTTTAACAGCACTATAACAAAAATTACTTATTTTTGTCCCATATGATAGAATTTTTTATTTCATCAACGGGGCAAGGAAATTAAAAACTATGAGTAAAACACGTATCGAATCCGACAGTATGGGCGAAATTACTGTTCCTGCTGATAAATATTGGGGAGCACAAACTGAGCGCTCACTACATCACTTTAACATAGGCAAAGACATTATGCCGCGTGAAGTGACGCATGCTTTTGGGATTTTAAAAAAAGCTGCAGCACTCACTAATCTTGATTTAAGTAAATTACCTAAAGAAAAAGCAGATCTTATTATTCAAGCGGCTGAGGAAGTCAGTAAAGGAATGTTAGATGAACATTTCCCTTTACATGTCTGGCAAACAGGAAGTGGTACCCAATCAAACATGAATGCGAATGAAGTCATTTCCAATCGCGCAATCGAATTAGCAGGCGGAACTATGGGCAGTAAATCTCCCATTCATCCCAATGACCATGTGAATATGTCCCAATCTTCAAATGATACTTTCCCTACAGCCATGCATATAGCCGCCGCCATTGCGTTCAATAAACAACTCATTCCCGCAGTAAAGAGTTTACGTGATGCCTTTGCAGTAAAAGTGGCTGCATTTAAAGACATAGTTAAAATTGGCCGCACTCATTTGCAAGATGCAGTACCTATTACTTTAGGTCAAGAATTTTCCGGTTATGTTGCTCAACTTGATGCGTGTATTCAAAGACTCGAGGATGTCTTACCTGAGTTGTATGAATTGGCAGCAGGGGGAACTGCGGTAGGAACAGGCTTAAATACCCATCCCCAGTTTGCCACAAAAGTAGCAGAACATATTGCTCAAATCACCAAACTGCCATTCATCACTGCCCCTAATAAATTTGCCGCTCTGGCATCTCATGAGCCTTTGGTTTTTGCCCATAGTGCAATGAAAGCCTTGGCTTGTGCACTCATGAAAATTGCCAATGATATCCGCTGGTTGGCGTCAGGGCCTCGATGTGGTATAGGCGAGCTGATAATACCAGAAAACGAACCTGGTTCATCTATTATGCCTGGGAAAGTAAACCCCACTCAATGCGAAGCAATGACTATGGTTTGTGCTCAGGTTTTAGGTAATGATGCTACTGTAGGTATCGCCGATAGCCAAGGAAATTTTGAATTAAATGTATTTAAACCAGTGATCATCCTTAATGTGCTTCATTCTCTTAACTTATTGACTGATACTTGTCGTTCTTTTCAAGAGTTTTGCGCCGAAGGAATCGAGGCCAATCACAAGGTAATTGATTATTATTTACATCATTCATTAATGTTAGTTACCGCATTAAATCAACATATAGGTTATGATAAAGCAGCTAAAATTGCTAAAACAGCACATCATGATAATTCTTCTTTGCAAGAAGCGGCAGTTAAGCTTGGGTTTTTAACTGCAGAACAATTTGCTGAATTTGTAAAACCAGAAGAAATGACATCCCCCCATTAATTGAGAAAAATTCAGTAAGTGAAGGTTTTTTACTTATGCTGGCCTTTCTGCCTTATCCGCAGAAAGGCCACGACATGAATAATTCTTAACAATCTGGGGTATTATTAAAATGCCCCCTAATAGTAATTATTTATTGAAGATGTTCCTGTAGGAGAAGAGCTTTCGAAGCTCTCTTTACGTTGCTCCCTAACTCATTAAATTAAAAAGGGATCTTAAAATTTAAAAGTGTAACTATAATCTTCAGAACTGTCAGAATCTTTCTTATCAAAAGTAATGTGTGGAAGTGTGACCTTAACATGAGATTCACCAAAACATCCACCATCTTGCGTAGAAATGCTACCTTTGTTGATCTTTATTTTATCAGTGATGGAAATACTGCCATTATCAACGGTTTGCACTTTTTTTTGACCAAAGAAGACGTTCTCAAATTTAAATTTCATTTTATTACCTCGTAACGATTAAAGAGCGCAAATTATACAGTAAGAGCACAAAAAAATCAAATAGATTAATTTTCCTGAGGCTTCGGCTTGCAACCCCTTGCCAGCCATGGAAGGCTTAAGCATATTTTATAAAGTCTAAAAATTCAGGCATTATTAATCAAAGTAAAAAAATACAGCCAGCATAAAATGACAGGGGGCTGTAGGCATCGTCAATTTAACTTTTCGGGGCGAAAGAAAGTGCTGTGGTCTGATTTTAGACGCAAAGGAGCATAAGTGAAGATTTTGTACTTATGCTTGCCTTTCTGCCTTATCAGCAGAAAGGCTGACCTCATTTAATATTATTGAATCACAGGAATTTGAGGTGCCGCTTTACGAGCAGGTCCTGGGGTAGCTTGTTGTGTAGGATCTTTAGAAGCATAGGTCTTTTGCTTCGCTTTTGATTTATTAACAGCACCTTTTTGCGTTTGTGCTTGCGCTTTACTCGTTGGCTCATAAGATTGAGGATAATTCGAGTGCTCTGAGCGTTGCATATCCATACTACATGCACCTAGCCCCAGAGATAAAGCTATTCCAAAACACCATTTTAATGATTTAAAATTTGGCATAGTATGCTCCCTGCTTTTTATTATTTTTAATGAATCAACATTTAATATAGATTAAAAAAAATAAAATCACCACCCAAACTACATAAAATATCATCACAGATGAAAATGTCACTCGAAATACCTTAATAAATTTGCATCCAGAAAATTGAACAAGACTACAAACCGGACTCAGTCTTTACGCGCATTACATATCCCCATAAAACATATTCGACATTAAGAATCTATTTTTTCATGGAACAATATAACACCGGATTTGCTTAATAATTCTTTAATCAAAATGATGTAAAATATACTAAAGCAAACAAAAATAACACACCTTATTTTAATTGATAAACTGAATTGAAACGTTTTTTTAATCACAAATAACCAATTTGTATTTTACAAATACTATTATGTCTGAATATGTGAGGTATATGCTATTATGTTTTCAAGAATACTAACTAGTGGTAGTAGTGCGGCACTGCGCTACAATGCACAAAGAATTACTGCTTATTTTGTCAATGGAGCTCCTAGCCGCGGGATATCTACCTATGCTTCCCAGCGATTTGATCAAGAGTGGACGAATCCTGAAAAACAAGATATTGCTAAAACGATAACATTAGCAACCATAGTGTCAACAACGCACACTTTACGAGAATTAGCTGAAACCCAACCACCATTAGCTCCTGGAAAAATAGTTCATTCATCTGTTGTATATGCCCACGGAAGCACTTATGGGCAGCCTTGTGCAGTAGATAAAATTTTTGCTGTTTGTCCGGAACATTTATTATTAATGCGCACCGCAATAGGAATATTAAGAAATCCAAACCCCAACATTGAACAAATTAGCTATATTATAGCTGCTGAGCTTGGGAAAGAATTATCAAAATTAGATCCAAAAACATTGGGAAGTCTTTTTGAGTTAGGCTCTAATGTTAAAGAAAGCCGATCCAAAGATATGATTGAAGATCAGTCTGAGTTAATTCGTATCCTTACTGGTGAGAAAAAAGTTTCACCGCAACAACTTTCAAGAGTTCTTGAATTTGTTTTATCTCCTTTGGGTATGATTGCAAATACCTTTGGAGGTCCTCGCTGCAAAGTTGCTAATGCTAAAAAGGAACAAAGGGACATAGGTGATTTAGAACAATTTATGGAAAATGTCATGATGCCTTCATTAAGCCGTTATCATGTTCCATATATCAAAGCGCCAGGTTCACCCTATTCACATTTACAAATGCAGCAATATGCCCAAGGAGCTCCAATAACAGAGGAAGAGCGTGTTACAATTAATCATTATCTAGAATGTTGTTCACGTAAAGGCAGTCCGCTTCCAGAAATACCGCAACTACGTAGTGTCATCGTTAAAGATCCCAAAGGTAGAACTATCCATCTCCATGACCATATGAATTTGCCACATTTTTTTGATGTTTCAGGGACTACTGGAGCAGTAATGCAAGCGTCATTGGGGCTTTTAGATAAAGCAGGGAAGTTAGAACTTGTGGATGGTCCAAATGGGACTATTAATTTAGGTATGACTCTGGTTGGCTGTAATTTTTACAAACAAGGATATCATAATTATTATGAAGTTCTTCCAGCCTTACATTGGGTTAACCATAATGTTTGGAAACAGCCTTTTGTAGAGATGACACCTACGGAGCTTCTTCAGGCGGTTCCAGAATCCTTAAAAGAGTGCGTCGATCCACAAAGCCCAATGGCTCCTAAAGTTGGTGATACACTGGATTTGGTTACTGAGCATTTTGCATTACACTATGAGCTCTATAAGGAAAATCTCCTGACTAGTGAAAAAGACAAAGAGCAATCATTATCTTCTCCTGGTCTTGGTGGAAGCGACAAGGACTAATCAGAGGACACTCACTCTAAATACCTGGGTGAAGCAACGCTGTAACCCAGGTATTTTAAGTAGATCCAATCATATTATCAGCGTTTTCAACCTATAGCACGTCACTGCGTCAATAGTTACAGGTCCAATCGCATTATAGTTTTGGAGTATTTACCTCAAAATGAAACACTTTTTCCAGAGGGGTATAAGATTTTACGTGAAGTAAGCTATGATCAATATAATGAATAGGAACTCCAGCTTCTGACTTAGTTGTAACACAATTCACATCACACAAAAGTTCATATTTACCTAGTTGGGCGTAATAGGACTTGGCCATTTCTAGCCATTCACTTTTTTCACTATTAGAAATAGCCTTTAATATTTGCGGATTATATACTGGGCCTGTACTTAAAAAATGAGGCTCTGCTGCAGTAATATTTAACCCAACAAGCTCTGTTCCTTTGGTTAATGTAGTCAGATCTGTAGGTATTTTATTCAGTTTAAATAATTTTTGTTGTAGCTGTAGGTACTCTTTACTATGCGGCTGGGGTATGTGGCTGGTAGATGAAGAAAATAATCGATTGAAGTTGTTACTTGCGTTTTTATAGACTTGAGGGGCTGCGCGATTTACAACTGGGAAAAGTCGAGCAAACATACTAAATCCTTGTCAAAATGAAAAACCAAAAAACATTATATCAGTGTTAAAATATTAATCAATCCATTTTAAATTGCTTGAAAACTTAAGTTATAAGAATTTTTTTTTTGTGATTAAAAGCCCTATAATTAAAATCCCTATTTTTCAATCAAGGACCCAATATGATTTATTCGAACATACTTGCGACCATTGGACGTACTCCCGTCGTAAAAATTAATCGCCTCGGCCGTGATCTCGAGTGTGATCTCTATGCCAAATGTGAATTTTTTAACCCAGGAGGCTCCGTCAAAGATCGTATTGGATATGAGATGGTTGTTCATGCAGAACAAGATGGTCTTATAAAACCAGGTTATACACTCATAGAACCCACTTCTGGGAATACAGGGATAGGTATTGCTTTAGCAGGAGCCGTACTGGGCTATAAAGTCATTATTACCATGCCCGAAAAAATGAGCCAAGAAAAGCAATCAGTACTCGAACGCCTAGGAGCAAAAATCTATCGCACCCCCACGGAAGCTGCATATAATGATCCAGAAAGCCACATCTCTTTAGCAAAAAAACTGCATGCAGAAATCCCTAACTCATATATTCTTGACCAATACGCCAATCCCAATAACCCTAATGCCCATTATCGAGGCACAGCCCAAGAAATTATCGATGATTTTGGCAAGGACTTGCACATGATTGTCGCAGGCGTAGGCACCGGCGGTACTATTACTGGGATAGCAAAACGTCTTAAAGAATATAACCCATCAATTAAAATCATTGGCGTTGATCCAGAAGGATCCATTCTTGGTGGCGGAACTGAAATCAAATCCTATCATGTAGAGGGCATAGGTTATGATTTCTTCCCAGAAGTATTGGATAATCATTTAATCGATAAGTATATTAAAATCAATGATACCAATTCATTTAAAACAGCAAGAGATTTAATTCGAGAAGAAGGTTTATTAGTAGGAGGCTCTTCTGGTGCTGCTATGTGGGCTGCTCTACAAGCTGCAAAGTCTCTAAATAAAGGACAAAAATGCCTCGTTATTTTGCCTGACTCAATTCGTAATTATATGTCTAAATTTCCCAATGATGAGTGGATGAAGGCACAAGGATTTCTCTAATCCTAATTGGGTTTGCTGCGCGGAGTTCACAAAACTCCGCGTCACTTGAACTAATGAATATTACCTCAATACTGCTGTAGATTGATTTTCTATTTGATCAAATAAGCTATCTGGTTCAACTTGCTTTGTACTAATCCAACTTGCTAAAGCACTCGCCAACAACTCTTTCGTATGTTGCTCTTTCTCAGCTGGAACACTAGCAATAACGGGTGCTCTCACTGACTGATCTAAGACAGATAATGATAAAGCACCGTTTGATTGTGCAGGCAAAAAAGTAATATAAAGATTCATTAGTTGTTCGTAAGTTAATTCGCCAGCAAGTACCATAGATAAAATTGTCTTTCGCCATTGATCGTAGGATTGCAATAACTCTTTATTATCTTGGGCTATCAGATGCATAATCTCTGCCAGAGTTCCGCCTTGCTCATGTATATCTTCGACAGGTTTAGGCGCATTAATGGCTAATTGACCCACATAAGCAAATTCTGTTTTATGTTTTACAGCGGGGAAATACTGATCTCCCTGAATTTGAATCATTAAATTAAGTTTAGACATTATGCCTCTCCCTCATATATATCTCTTTTTCTAAGTTCCTTTCCTGGTTCTTTAAAAGATAAGGTAACAGTAACTCCCAAAGCATGTGCCAGAGCATTTAAAGCGCTAGGAGGCAACTTGACTTTAGGATCACGTAAATAACTTTTTGGAGTTTCAGCACTCAACCCATTAAATACCTCACGGTATTTTAGAGGATGAATATATAACTCATCTACGGTCAGCTGGCGCAACACATAAGCCATGCATTCAACAAGTTCGGTCTTACGAGTATTATTAAGCAAGACACCCATACGTTCTGGCAACGTTAAAAATGGTTGGCTACTGACATATCTAGGAAAATAATGATAAAAACGCTCTAATATTTTTTTCAAAATTGCATCATTACCACGTTGCGTACCATATAAAGAATCAATCAAAGCCACTGCCGCAGCATGAAACTGCTCATTACCAACATTAATGAAGCTATACTCTTCGCGCGGCTTATATCCTTGTGTTTTATTACTAAAAAAACCACTCGAAAGTGCAACCATAATGCTCTCTCCAAACCCCAATATAATTTCTATTCTAAAGAATCAAAATTAAGGAAATATTAACTAATTACACATCATGAAATATAAATTTACACTTATTTTTATTCTAAAACAAAACATCATAATAAAATAACACTTAACATTATAATTTTATACTGCGTACAATAATTTTACTTGTTCATCTTTTCAAGAGTTAAGCTGATTTAATTCTTTATATTTTGAAAATAAAAAGAATTTATCGAGATTTGCTCATATAAATACCATCAAGAGGATAAAAATAAAATAATTAGCTATAGTAATCTCTAAATAGCGAACTGATGACTTTATTGGAAGAGAAGCAATAAGAAGAAGTTCGAATTTATAAGGGACTTACCTTGGACCAATTAATACCGTATTTTGTCTGCTTGTTTTTTGTATTTCTAGTTGCTCTACTTCATTTACACCACAAAAAAAAATATTTTCAAATTAAGCGTTGGCAAAAATCGTTACATTTGCAAGAACATGCACAAATTTTTCATCACCTATATCAAACAAGCAATGGATTTATATTATCGCAGAACGCACGACGAAAACACGACGCAATGGAATACGCATATGGTGAAATTGAGTTTTTCTCTTTTATCGCGCTTTTATCGCTAATAAATCCAAATGAAAACACTGTATTTTATGATTTAGGATCTGGATCAGGAAAAGCAGTAATTGCTTGCGGTATGGTATTCCCTGTACACAAAAGCATTGGTATCGAATTGTTTCCTGAATTGTATTTACACTCCTGCCAACAAGTAGAACAATTATCAGCGATGAAACAATATGAGAGACAGGCAGAAAAAATTAAGTTTCGTTTAGGTGATTTTCTCGAGGCAAACCTAAATGATGCAACACTTATTTTCATTAATTCTACTGCTTTTTTCGGCCCAACCTGGGAGAAGCTATGTTTTAAAATAGATGGATTGCCACACCTCAACACAATAATTACAACCAGTAAACCCCTATCTTGTATCCATTTCAAACTGTTGAAGCATACGAAAGTTAAAATGAGTTGGGGGGTTGTTTCTGCTTATATTCATACGCGAAAAAACATATTGGACTAACTGTCTTGAAAATATTGAATAATTTTTTTACCCGTCTATACTTATAAATAAGGAATAATTGTTAGCGCCGAATCTTTACTGGTAGCAGACTTTGACACATGCGACAACAAGGGGTGGATATGATTAAATCGGAACTCATTGAACACATCGCTTCTCGAATGACGCATCTTACTGAGAAACAAGTAGCTGATAGTGTAAATAGAATTCTTGAATTAATGAGCGATGCACTCATTAAAAATCAGAGGATAGAAATTCGAGGCTTTGGTAGTTTTTCTCTTCATTATCGTCCACCACGCAATGCCCATAATCCCAAAACGGGGGAAAAAGTGGTGACCACAGCCAAATATAGTCCCCATTTCAAACCAGGGAAAGAATTACGCGAACGCGTTGATGCGTCACGCGATAAGTACGAACTGCCCGAGGAGTAATAGGCCGAGGACGGCCATATTGGGCAGATCTTAATTAAAAATGCATGGGGGCATGAAAAGTGCTATTTTGACATAACCATTAGAATTATCAGCACATCTATTTTTTATAGCCAGAGTTCCATCTTTGGCTAATATCTAAATTATGCTTTAGGTAAAGTCACTCCCGTTTGTCCCTGGTATTTCCCATTGCGATCACGATATGAGACAGCGCAAACTTCAGTGGCTTCTAAAAACAGCATTTGTGCCACGCCTTCATTGGCATAAATTTTGGCGGGCAACGTTGTAGTATTTGAAAACTCCAATGTCACATGTCCTTCCCATTCAGGCTCTAAAGGTGTCACATTGACAATAATGCCACAACGCGCATAAGTAGACTTACCAAGACAAATTGTAAGAACATTACGTGGGATACGAAAATACTCTACTGTTCTTGCTAAAGCAAATGAGTTGGGTGGGATAATACATACATCAGAATGTACATCAACGAAACTGTTTTCATCAAAGGCTTTGGGATCAACAATCGCTGAATTAATATTAGTAAAAATCTTAAATTCATTGGCGCAACGAACATCATAGCCATAGCTCGATACACCATAAGAAATAATTCGTCCACTATCATTTTCACGTACTTGTCCTGGCTGAAATGGAGATATCATTCCATGTTCCAACGCCATTTTTTCTATCCATTTATCTGATTTAATTGACACAATATAAACCTCATGACTCATCAAAAGAATGAGTTCTATCATAAATATTGAACAAACGAAAGAATGTTTGCTTATACTTATTAGTAGGAACTCCAGAATTCCTATAGGAATAAGTGGAAAATGGTATTAGAAATATTATTTTTATTTTTTTATTCATAAGGTTAAACAATGAAAATAAAAAAAATTCAAGAAATTGAATATCAATATGGGGAAGAAGAAAACCTCAAGCGAATTCTTTACCACTCCAAAGAACCTATTTTAATAAAGATCAAATCATTTACTGAAAAATATAATTTAGATTATTTTGCAAACCTTGTGTATGGAGAAATAACTTATGATACCTATGAGAGCGATCTCTGGAAATCGTGTCAACCTGGCGACTTTAAAACCATCATGCAACAAATGGATAATAACATGCCGCATCGAATTTTTGGTTTAACTCTGCCTAAGCAACTTTCGGCGGAGATTGAAAAACATGTACCTCTTTGGCAAAAACTGCCATTTCGACCAAGATATTTTAATAAAAAATTAAAGGTTTCTTATTTCTTCGGCGGCAAAGGTGCTCATACAGAGATGCATTTCGACAGAGAGCATTGCAGTAACCTGCATTTTTGTATCTGTGGAAAAAAGCAATTCTTATTATTTACTGAAGATCAAAGCGAATATATTTATAAATTACCCTTTGTTGGTGATAGCCTAATTGACTTTGGTTATTCCTGGGATTCTTTATGTCAACAATTTCCGAGATTAAATCAAGCAGAAGGATATAACGTCACTCTTGGACCAGGGGATATGCTGTTTTTGCCGAAGAATTGCTGGCACTATACAACCTATCTTGAAGCTTCAGCTGCCGCTACTTATGTTTTCTATCCAAATAAGCTTTTTCAATTTTATGGATATTTTACAGGCTATTTCTTTATGGGCTATAAAGAGCCAAGCGGTTTTAAAATTGCTGATTGGCCATTTTTTAAAAAATTTAGTGAGGATTATGCTTTAGCAGAAGGGAGGAAAAAGCATCTATTTAAAATAATCGAGAGTATTTCTTATGCATTTTTACTCCCTGCAATAAGTCTTGTCCTCAAGATTTCATTACTAATAAAACCACGCCGATTTTTTTATTAAATTCAGAAAATTATCATGTGTTGACAATGGGTTCCCGTCACTTTTTAATAAGTAGGGGGCAAATTGCATTCTCTTACATCCTGCGGCTTGTCCCTGAGAGTTCCGCAGAAAATATTGCTTTAACCTATTGAAAAGATACGCCTGACTGTGCCTGTTAGATATAGTTTTGGCAATATTATTTAACACCATTCTCAATTTTTCATCTCAAAAGCCAATAAAATAGGGCCATTAGCAAGAACAAGAGCCTATGTTTGCTAGCGAGGCTCTCAATAAAATGGCATCATTAGATATACCTCAAAGCTATCGATCTGCCTAAACCTTGAAAAATAAGTGCATGCATAGGGCTTAAGAAATGAAGCTGATTTGCTTTGTTCAACTACGCCATGTGAAACTATCAAGCCCAGTTCTTAAAGTAACAAGACTGCAGCAGTCTTGTTACCTTGCAATTTAAGCAGAATGACAGCAGCGTTTAATCAATGGAGTACATGATGGAAGTAGTTAAAAAAGGTTGGAAGCAATTCCTGCATTGGTGTTATCAGGCAGAAAATGAAAAGCAGTTGGATGCCTTGTTTGATTTGGTCTTAACGCACGAAGAAAAGAGTGATATTGCCACGCGCTGCCTTATTATTAAGGAATTACTGGCTCAAGAAGAAAGCCAGCGTGACATCGCTAAAAATCTTAATGTCAGCATTGCCAAGATTACCCGTGGCTCCAATGAGTTAAAACGCATGAAAGCCTCAATTATCCAGTATGTTAAGAAAAATCTTCTACACTCTTGATCCACCTGCCTTGACCTGTAATGATGTAATGGTGTATTGTTGCAGCATTACAAGCTAAACAGAATAATGCAGGTCAACAGCTAATGAGTGCAACTTTTATAGGCGTCGCGGCCAATAGCAATAAAAGAATTTTTGGCTCCACCATGCTGGTAACTGGCTGCTGCATCGGTGCCAGCATGATCGGTTTACCTGTCTTGAGTGCGTTGACTGGTTTCATGCCCTCCATCGTCGCGATGGTGTTTTGCTATCTCTTTACTACCGTAACCGGATTATTGCTTGCTGAAGCATCATTATGGTTTGACGACAATGCCAACCTGCCCTCCATCGTCGAATTTGCACTGGGTAAAATCGGAAAAATCATCACTGTCGTCCTGTTTTTATTTTTGTTTTACTGTCTCTTCGTCGCCTTTCTTGACGGCGGTGGCAGTTTATTTTCCGAAATGCTGGGATATCTATTTCATACCAACATCAGTCATCACATTGGTGTAGTGAGTTGCATGTTCTTTGTCGCGGCAATTGCCTACGCCGGCACATACGCAGCCGATCACGTTAACCGTCTGCTGCTCGCCGGTTTAGTCATTTCGTATGTGAGCCTCGTTGCCGTCGGTATACCGCATATGCATCAGAAAAATTTACTTTATACTGACTGGTCAGCCATTTTCAGCGTAGTACCAATTTTGCTGTTGTGTTTTGGGTATCAAAACCTCGTACCAAGCCTCGTCCGTTATCTACATAAAGATGTGGGTGCCATCCGTTTTGCAATTATTGTCGGAAATCTGATTCCATTCTTTGTGTATTTTCTCTGGAATTATCTGATTTTAAGTTTATTGCCCACGCATCATGCCAGCACGGGAAATGAGACTCAAATGGTAGTCGAACTGTTAACTGCTGCTGCGATCCCTTCAGTCTCAGTCATCTTTTTTGTGAAATCATTTTCACTGTTTGCGATGCTAACTTCATTTTTACCGAGTACCGTCAGCTTTTTTGATTTTCTGAAAGACGGTTTTAAAAATATTTTTCATAAGAAAGTCAAAAATGATTTGCCCATTTTCATAATGATCTTTCTGGCACCAACGGCATGCGCGTTGGTTTATCCAAAAATATTTTTGAGTGCGTTAAGTTTTGCGGGCGGTTTTATTGATGTGTTGTTATTTGGTATTTTGCCGGCACTGGCGGTGTTGCTTGGACGCAGGAGGAGAACGGCCGAAAGCAATTATCAAGTGCTTGGGGGTACGGTGACACCGGTTATAATAGTGTTAATCTCACTTGCACTCTTGTGCCTGAAAATGATTTCGGACTATTAGAAATTAGAGGTTCGACCGGGATCCTGACAAAAAGGACCGTTTCATGTTAACTATTTGACCTATCTATTGAAATAACTGACTCACCTTTTAAATAATGCATCAGTTGATAATCCGAATAATCTAAAACGGTAACTCAAGTTTTATAACTGGGATAATGGCAATGATGATGTATGGTTCACTCCTGGTTCTTATGAGGTAGATTCTGGGCTGTTTTTCATTTGTAATATTACCTGGGGCGTGTGCATATTTCTTAATATTCTCGCATGCGGAACAATTGGAATTTCCAAATATTGGATGCCTAAAAAATGAAAACCGCTGTCTATGACGCCAATGCGTGTTTTTTACGAGACAGCTGGCATTATCTAATTTAGTTTGGGCGCATCAATTTCTTGGCCAATATCTTGTTCTTGCCCTTGTCTTTTTTCATTATCTCTAGCCGATGCCATTGTATCCCTTCCTGCCGATGAAGTTAATACACCATTAGTATTGCTAGGAGTATTTTTTGGAAGAACTAAGGGAGGAATAGCTCCAAATTTACTCTTAGCATCTTGAACCATAGTACTTTCAATAGTGTAAGGGGGCGCTTTATTAAATAATGAATAAACCTTATTCATAAAACCTTTAAATCCATTCGTTATAGGAATTTTATCTGCTTGCTTCTGTGCATTATCAAAGTGCCTCGAAATGTTCCGCTCAATATTTTGCAAGGGTTCACTTACTGCTATTTTATCAGGCTCTGTAACTACAGTTTTTAAATAATACTTTACTTCATTACTGACATTCCGACAAAGATCATTAATAACCATTTTTTCAGCTGCGGAAATAGAAGACTTATCTACTTGGGCTTGAGTGGCTTCTAAGTCCGCAAGTTTCTTTGAATAGGTATCAACTACCTCTGTTGTTGCTTTGTCTAATGTAATCTCCTTTTTGGAGAGATTTATTATTTCCTCGGCATAGTTTAATTCACTTTCTAAAATAGGAACACTAACCTTTGTAAGTGGCCTTCCTTCATCTAATGCAGTTTTGCAGGCATGTGCGTTGGCTAAAATTGTCTCCAAAAATAACTTCTTATCTTTATCAGCATTAATAGTTTCAATCTGCAATAATATAATTAGTTTTTTTAATTCATCTCTGCTCGTATCCTCTGAAATTATAAAGCTGGATGCTTCGGTTTGCTGCAATTTCTCGAAACGAGCAAACTTACTATCAAGTGATTCTTTTGCATTCAACCGAAGTCCCAACTCTGTAGCCAATTGCGGCATTTGCTCATTGTACTGAACTTTTGTAATTTTCCCCTTTAAAAGATCATCCTTTAGCCTCCAATCTAAATCTGCTTGGGTCTCAGTTATAATCGAGTTATTCACTTCCGCTAGGGATTTTAGATTATCCAAAGAGGACTTGATCATTGCTGGAATTTCTTCTTTAGCTAAAGGTTGGGTTCCAAATGGCATTTTGTACTCCTAGTAATTTCCCCTAATATATATTATAGTCAAAGAAACAACATTCCCCTTTATATCCATTCTTTTTCTTATCAGAGCGCAAGCGTATCACCAGTTTTTGTATCACTAACAGAAACCATCCTTTACTTCTTTGCTGCCATATTTGCTAAAATATCCCCTAACTCCATTGGCATGGGGAAAATTATAGTTGAGTTATTATTAGTTGCTATTTGAGATAAGGTTTGTAAATAACGTAATTGCATGGCCTGAGGTTGTTGGGCCAAAACCTGCGATGCTTGCAATAACTTTGCTGAAGCTTGTAGCTCACCTTCTGCATGGATTATTTTAGCCCTTCTTTCGCGCTCCGCTTCAGCTTGTCGCGCAATTGCTCTTATCATACTTTCATCCAAATCAACACGTTTAATCTCAACGTTTGACACTTTAATTCCCCAGTTATCCGTTTGAGAATCTAATATTTTTTGAACATCACTATTTAATCGTTCTCGTTCGGAGAGCATTTCATCCAATTCGTGCTGCCCCAGTACGGAACGTAATGTAGTTTGTGCTAACTGGCTGGTTGCTTCATAATAGTTGGCTACCTGGATAATTGCATTTTCTGGGGTGACCACGCGGAAATATAAAACAGCATTTACCCTTACTGAAACATTATCTTTGGATATTACGTCTTGACTTGGCACATCCATGACTATAGTCCGCAGATCAACACGTACTACTTGTTGAATTATAGGAATCACAAGGATTAGCCCTGGACCTTTTACGCGCCAAAAGCGCCCTAGCATAAATATAACACCTCGCTCATATTCTCTAAAAACTTTAATTGCCGATGTAAGAAACATAATGGCTAATACTAAAATAATTATTAAAAAGGGGCCCATTTTTACTCTCCTTGATTCTCTAAATCCTCTTTAACCTCTAGGATGAGGCCGGATGCTTTGATTACTTTTATCGGCTTAGTCGCTGCAATAAATTCTTGGGAGCGTACACTCCAGATTTCACCACGAATAATTGCTTGTCCTTCTCGATCAATATCCCCAAGTGCTCTCCCTTTGGCCCCCTCCAAAACAGCTAATCCATGTTTAACAGATTGACCCCTCGCCTTTAAAGCAACACCTAATAGGATTATAAAAAGAAGTATATTGACTACAGCCATTATCCATATTACAGACCAAGCTATGTGATACATTTGTGAGTGAGTATCAAATAGCATAATAGAACCTATGACAAAAGCTATGGTGCCGCCACCCCCTAATGAACCATATGCAGGTATAAATGCTTCCGCAATAATGAAGCCTATACCTAAGATAATGAGGAAAAAACCTGCATAATTAATTGGTAATAATTGCAGCGCGTAGAAAGCAAGACACAAAGATATTGCTCCAATGACTCCCGGTAATACATGTCCTGGATTAACTAATTCAAAAAAAATGCCATATATCCCAAGCAAAAGTAGGAGATATGCTAATGTTGGGACAGTAATCAATGATAAAAAACGTGTACGCCAATCGGGATTAATAACTTCGATTATAGAGTTATTTGTATTTAATATTATTTTTTGATCATTTTGAATCACTGCTATACCATTTAATTGGGATAATAAATCTTTTTCATCTGCTGCAATATAATTGATTACTCCTTCTTTTAAAGCTTCTGTAGAAGTTAGTGTTGACGCATTTAGGACTGCCTTTTGAGCAAACACCAGATCTCGTCCCCTTAGCTGTGCTAAAGTACGCATTGTTGCCAGCGCATCATTAGTCATCTTTTCCTTGCTTGTTGATTGTTTTTTTGTATCACTTTCGTCTACAAATCCTATTTCATTGATACTCACAGGACTTGCTGCACCTAATTGTGTTCCAGGGGCCATTGCTGCTAATGTGCTGGCATAAAGTATATAAGTTCCAGCGCTTGCAGCTCGCGCACCTTTTGGACTGACATAGGTCACAATAGGTACTTTAGATGATAAAAATTTTTGGATTATAGTTCGCGTTGCTTCATCAAGCCCACCAGGGGTATCAAGAGTAATTAAAATCAAATCCGCATGTTGTGCATTATCAATATTACGAACGATGTAGTCCGCTGTAGCTGGTCCTATTGCTCCCTTTATATTTAATTTAACTATTCTTGCCGTATAAGCATGAGCACTATTAATAAATAAAATAAAGATGAAGATACTAAATGCAGATACCCTGATAGTAGTTGGCATAGATATCGATCTTGTCATCATGTGAATTTTGCACACACGCTAATCCCTTTCAAAGACCCCATATATTAAAAGATAGCATATATTGATCTATTATTGGTCTTGTTGTTCGATCATGGATTTTGACTTGATTGATTTGAACGTGAAACGATCACCGCTATAGTTTTAGGACGTTAATACGTTTGATTTATCGAACCTGAGTGCTTGCAAGCACCCAGGTTACTTAATTATTAGAAGTAAACTCCAATTTGTGCAGATACGGTATCTGCAGTACCTCCTGTACCTAGTGTAGGTGCATTTACAAGGCCCGGAGGAGCTGCTCCATTCGCAAAGTCATTTGAGCTGTAATCTATTTCATGTCGGTATTCAATACTTTCAACAGTATCCTTCCAAATTGAAATGTTAAATACACCAATAAAACGATGTTGGGGTAAATTGAGTGCCAGTGCATCTTTAGTCCATTGATAGCCCACACCTACAGATGAAGGTCTGTTGAATGCTCTAAAGGTCATATCAATTTCTGTTTGCAATGCCTGGGGTTTTGCACCACGTCCGTTAAAACTTAAGTCCTGTGCTCTAAATGCTTGCGTTGCACTAACCCATTCCGCAGCAAAATTGAAGCGATCATACCCCATATTGCCATATACATCTACAGCTTGGGTTTTTCGCACTGCTTCATTTCCATTAAGCAAAGAGCCAAAACCACCGAAAGTACCTGGGTTAGCTGCCGTATTTTGCATTCCTGCAGCATCGTCCATGGAGCTAATATAACTTGCTCCTACTTCACCTCTAATGTCGTTAAATGCAAAACTATACCCTACATTTGCACCACCTACTCCAGCTCGTCCCAAGGTCGTATCGCTTCTATAAATATAGGTTGCTACAAATGGACCCGAATCTTCTTGAGACTTATAGCCTAAAATGAAAGGCCTTGTCTTGGTTCGTGCTAGATTTAACGTTAATGGGGCGCTGATCATAGAGCTGGAATAACGTCCAAAAGGTACATACAACTGCCCTGCAGTAAAATAAAAAGGAGTTTTATCTAAGTTTCCAATATTAACAAAACCCATATTTAGGTTAAATGCAGAATTGTTAATTCTAGGGCCTACATCTGGAGGGTTTGAATCATAAGCAATTGCAATATAAGCTTCAACATTTTGGTTAAGTGCTGCGGCTACATCCACCTCACTCGAACCCAAAGTCAAATCAACATTCGTTCCTCCAACATAGTCACTATTCATCATGCCTACTGGTTCTGCTTTACCACTAATTGCTATTATGGGCCGCTCGGGAATGGGATAACCTATGGTCTGATAAGCTCTATATAACTTACGACGTTGCTGCATTAAGCGAATATCGCGGTTAATACTTGAAATATTGACGATATAATCAGAACCATCGAATGCAGGGCGATCTCCTAAGTATGGTGAAGCGACTACGGGAGTGCCAGCAATGTACGTCACTACTCGATTATCTGCTACTAAGGCAGTGGGATAAAACCCTATAGATTCGGGGTGCTCTTCAGGCGTATGAACTGAAATACTTGATGAATGATATTTGATCATTTCGTCTTTCTTATTACGTACATTAGCTTTCTTTTTAGTAGACTTTGACACAGTTTTTGTGACAACTGGTTTTGCTGTTTTACTGCTTTGCTTCTTCACCTTATGAGCCACTACCTCTTTTTGTAAAGCCTCTAATTGGCTTTGTAACAGTTGAGCCTGTTTTTGTAACTGTGCTATCTGGCGTTGTAGTTGTTGATCATTTTCTGCATAGAGTGATGATGATAAACAGACCAAAACCAATAAAACCATTTTGAACTTCATGTGGTACTCCTGTTTATTATTTTTACTTCCACAGCGGGAGGGGTGAAATTATATCTTGGCAAATAAAAACTGACTAGACATTTTATTATAAATTTGCATAATTTTTGTAACTATAAATCAAAAAAAACCCATGCCAGATGGGTTTTTATTTTGATTTTCATTCTTGTGTAAAAAAGAATCGATAAGTTATGCATCACCAATGAGTTTGAGTCCAAAATATGGGCCAAAAACTCCGTAATCTACTGCGTGAACAGGACCTACTAAATTTGCGAAGGATTGAGCCTCAAGTACATGGAAGTAATTAACTGCTTGATAGCCTACCTGAACATTTGCAACACCGATAGGAGTAGCATGGGCATAATTCACTCCAAGCTTTGCCTCTAAACTAGGGACTATTCCTTTTTTACGATAGAAAACTTGTTCAACAATAGCATCGAAAGGCGCCAGGACAAAACCAGCTTGATAACGGTTAGTTCCATAAAGTATTGATCCTGCCCCATTAGCTGTGATGCTTAGTGAATCTGTGATGTAGTATGCGTAATCCAATCCAACAGCAGGTCCAAATCCTTTATAATTGGTATTATTAAATTTACTCAATGGATTGTTTGCTAACATAGGAATTGGAAGTTGTTGCGTTATATAATAGTTCGTTGCTGTTGATTGTATGTTGGCATATTGTAAGCCTCCATAGAAACGGATCTTGTCTCTAACACTCAGATTAGTATATTGTCCCATGACTATATTTACTTGATCAATTCTATTAAAGCTTGTTAACTCAAAGGGAGTAGGGAGAGGTGGTAATCCTATTGCAGGGATGGTAAGGATTCCAAAAAAATTTGTTGGATCTATAGAGCTGCTGAAATGCATCCAATTAATGCTGATATCATTTCCGGTATTGAAGTGATAAGAGCCTTCTAAGCGATATCCCCAATTCCACTCATTCTTTACTTCTTTATTTAGAGGGCCAGTACCTGGTTCAAATGCTTTTTCACTACCATAAACTGATCTCAAATAGAGAGCTTGTGCACTAAAATCCCAAAGTTTTGCTTCGCAAGGAACGGTAACATTACCTGGGGTACAAGCTGGGCCCATAGTTCCGGCAATAGTTACATTTGCTGCCAATCCTAACACAGCGATAGTTACTTTTTTAAACATGAATACTCCATCAAAAAAAAAGCCCATCTTTTAGACGGGCTTTACAAAATCTTAATCAATTAAGAAATTAAACGTTTCCTACATACTTCAGACCGAAGTAAGGACCTGCAGCAGCAAAGTCAGTAGCTGTAGTTTGTAATACAGTTGTGTTTAATGCATGGATGTAGTCGAACCACATGTAACCAGCATCTAGAGTTAAGTCACCTTGTGCCATTGCATAAGTATAGCTAGCACCTAACTTAGCTTCTAATTCAGGAACAACTGTTGTTCTGCTTCCAGCGATGTTTAAGTCAAATACTTCACCAGCAGGTGTAAACACATCAAGGTCGTAACCATGCTTAGCAGTACCAACTAATACAGCAGCAGCTGCTTTAGCATAAATTCCGAAACCGTTACCGAATACATAGTTCATGTCGATACCAGTACGTGGACCGAAGCCGTTGTATTGAGTATTTCCATTGAATCGAGCAAGGAAATCATCAGCATCAGCATCTACGTCAGCAGCAAATGCATGAACGCTTCTCTTAA
>NZ_LNYU01000091.1:427013-545813 GCF_001468135.1 Legionella santicrucis
GTCAACAAATTGACCAAACTCACCGTTAACTGCGTCCCATCTGTTTTTGTGACCAAAACCGATTGTTACGTCAGGATCAAATCCTGGAGTAAATGTGGTGTTATTCCAGCTTGTATCTAGGTGATACCAAGTTAAGGTAATATCATTTCCAGTGTTGAAGTGATAAGAACCTTCGATTTGAAAACCCCAGTTCCATTGAGCATCTAAATCAGTATTAATAGAAGCACCAGCTATAACAGGGTTTGCTTCTATACCCAGTGAAACGTTATTATCGGTCATTGTTTGTAAGACCAGAGCTTGTCCACCAACATTCCATGCACTGCTTGGGCAAGGAACAGTTACATTACCTGGGGTGCAAACTGGTCCCATGGTGCCAGCGAATACTGCACTGCTACCTAAAGCAAGAACAGCTAACGCTGTTTTTTTCAAATTTAACATGCTTATCTCCACTTTTTATTATTATTTCCGTTCGTTACCAATTTAAATTGTTAGCAACGGTACGCATATTCGCTCTATACCGAGAGCGTACCTTGCTCAATTATCTTACCGGACCTTTATAAAGTCAACAGTATTAATTAAATTTCTTAAAATGATAGCGAATTAAATGTTACCTATATACTTCAAGCCAAAGTAAGGACCTGCAGCAGCAAAGTCAGTAGCTGTAGTTTGTAATACAGTTGTGTTTAATGCATGAATGTAGTCAAACCACATGTAACCAGCATCCAGTATTAAATCACCTTGTGCCAATGGATAGTCATAGCTAGCGCCTAACTTAGCTTCTAATTCAGGAACAACTGTTGTTCTGCTTCCACCGATGTTTAAGTCAAATACTTCACCACCAGCACTTGTAAAGACATCAAGGTCGTATCCATGCTTAGCACTACCAACCAATACAGCAGCAGCTGCTTTAGCATAAATTCCGAAACCGTTACCGAATACATAGTTCATGTCGATACCAGTACGTGGACCGAAGCCATTGTATTGAGTATTTCCATTGAATCGAGCAAGGAAATCATCAGCATCAGCATCTACGTCAGCAGCAAATGCATGAACGCTTCTCTTAATGCTTGCGAATTGGAAACCACCATGGAAACGGATTTTCTTGTTAGCGCTGACATCAACAAATTGACCAAACTCACCGTTAACTGCGTCCCATCTGTTTTTGTGACCAAAACCAATTAGTAAGTCAGGATCAAAACCTGGAGTAAATGTGGTGTTATTCCAACTTGTATCTAGATGATACCAAGTTAGGGTAATATCATTTCCAGTGTTGAAGTGATAAGAACCTTCGATTTGAAAACCCCAGTTCCATTGAGCATCTAAATCAGTATTAATAGAAGCACCAGCTATAACAGGGTTCGTTTCTATACCCAGTGAAACATCTGTATCGGTCATTGTTTGTAAGACCAAAGCTTGTCCACCTACATTCCATCCAGTGCTTGGACAAGGAACAGTTACATTACCTGGGGAGCAAACTGGTCCCATAGTACCTGCGAAAAGGGTACTGCTGCCTAAAGCTAAAATTGCCAAAGTTGTTTTTTTTAAACTTAACATGCTTATGTCTCCGCATAAATTATTATTGTATTTCTATATTCATTGATAACTCTCTACTAGGAGTTGTCATTAGCATGCCTTCGTCGCTTCAGGTCGATGCATGCAACAGTGTTGAGTATTAGCAGTGGAGTGAAATATGTCAAGAAAAATTATTAAAAAAAATAATAATTTTCAAGTAGATATGTTTTTTTTGAGCATCGAATATTTTTTTTGCTCAAAATGAAAAAAATTAATATTTTACAGACAAATTAGTTGGTCATCAGTACAAATAGGAATAAATACTATCATTCTGCATCTTGAATGGTATTTCGTGTTATCCTTAGTTATCTGCAAAATTACGAGATTTTTATGGTACAGACGTTATGTATTAACCGTCCTGACGATTGGCATGTCCATCTCAGAGATAATGAACTATTACAACATACTGTAACAGGCAGTGCTGAGCATTTCGCACGCGCATTAATTATGCCAAATCTTAAACCAGCGCTTACCTCCTTGTCGTCAATTAATGATTATAGAGCCAGAATTCTTGCCGCCTTACCTAAAGACAGCACATTTGAGCCTTATATGACTTTTTATTTGAACGATTCTGTAAGCGCCGAAGATTTAAATAAAGCAGCGCATATACCTTATATTTTAGGAGCCAAGCTTTACCCCGCTGGAGCTACAACAAATTCTGAAGCCGGAGCAAAATCACTTACTGAACTTTACCCTCTTTTTGAAGTATTACAAAGTAATAACTTAGTGCTGCAAATTCATGGAGAAGTAACTCATGGCGATATATTTGCGCGAGAATCTTTATTTATAGATGAATATTTAAAACCTATAGTCAGCAATTTCCCTAAACTAAGAATAGTATTTGAACATATCTCTACTCAAACTGCTGTAGAATATGTGCTGCAAGCACCAAAAACAGTATCGGCTACCATTACGCCACATCATTTATTATATAATCGTAATAAATTACTTGTAGGTGGACTTAGGCCACATTATTATTGCTTGCCCATTTTAAAGCATGAAAAGGATCAAAAGGCTTTACAGATTGCTGCTTGTAGTGGAAACCCTAAATTTTTTGCTGGCACAGATAGCGCACCCCATAGTGTAAACACGAAAGAGAATGCTTGCGGATGTGCTGGAATTTACTCTGCTCCATATGCCTTAGCTTTATATGCGCAAGTGTTTGATGAATTAAATCAATTAAAGCAATTGAATCACTTTTTAAGTCATTTTGGCGCTGAATTTTACCAATTACCTATTAATCAGCAACAAATTGAATTAGTTAAATCACCACAAATAGTACCCGACTATTTACCTTTAGGCTTATGTCAAGTTGTTCCTATAGCAGCTGGAGAAACGATTCAATGGAGTATCCATGAATCATAATCCTTTATTTAGCATGCATATAAAAGAACGATTCCGCGGCTTTTTACCTGTAGTTGTTGATATTGAAACTGCCGGTGTTGATCCACAAAAAAATGCATTATTGGAAATATGTATCGTACTCATTCTAATGGATGATCAAGGTAAACTTTATCGAGGAAAAAGCCATTTTGAGCATATTTTGCCTTTTCCTGGTTCAGAGCTCGATCAAAAATCACTTGAATTTAATCAAATTGATCCCTTTCAACCATTACGCTTTGCAATAGATGAAAAAGCTGCTCTAGAAAATTTATTCCATCCGATTTTTGCCGCAATCAAAAAATTTCAGTGCCAACGTGCTGTTTTAGTAGGTCACAATGCATGGTTCGATTTATTGTTTATAAAGGAAGCCATAAAGAGGACAGGGGTTAAATCTCCATTTCATGCGTTTACTTGCTTTGATACAGCAACTTTAGGAGGTTTTATTTATGGGCAAACCGTATTAGCTAAAGCAGCCCAGGCAGCCGGAATTTCTTTTGATGCAGAAGAAGCTCATTCAGCAATTTATGATGCAGAGAAAACAGCAGATCTATTTTGTCATATGACAAACATGTGGCAGACAAGGACAAAAAATAGACAGCCCGAGTAAACCAAAAGGCAACTCAGGCTACAAATTTTATAATGACTCAGAATGCTCGGATAAATATGCGGCAACACCCTCTGTAGAAGCGGTCATGCCTGCTTTTCCTTTTTGCCAGCCAGCAGGACAAACTTCACCGTTTTCTTCAAAGTGCTGTACTGCATCAATGATTCTTAGAATTTCATCTATGTTGCGGCCAATAGGTAAGTCATTGACGATTTGTGAGCGAACTATACCATTGGTATCAATAATAAATGCTCCACGGAAAGAAACACCTGCAGCAGGATGTTCCACGCCATAAGACTGACAAATACTATGAGTTATGTCTGCAGCCATAGTATAGCGAACAGAACCAATACCCCCTTTGTTCACTGGAGTATTTCTATATGCATTATGAGTAAAGTGTGAATCAATAGAAACAGTAACCACCTCGACATTACGGCTTTTAAATTCATCGATGCGATGATCTAAAGCAATCAACTCAGAAGGACATACAAAGGTAAAATCCAAAGGATAAAAAAACACAAGACCATATTTACCTTTCAAATGCTCGTGTAAATTAAATTTATCCACGATTTCACCATTTGCCAAAATAGCAGCTACAGTAAAATCAGGGGCTTTTCTTCCCACTAATACACTCATTCTATGATCTCCATTAATTATAATTATGTATGCCTCTTAGAGCTTGTTGACCATTCTAATATCTTAGCAAAATGAGACGCCGACATTCGCATGCTTTATATATAAGCAATGCGTTGAGACTCTAAGCCACATCATTTTGGCTCAATCTAATGAATTGTCAATTAATCTATGTTACGCAGCAATTGCATCACGCAGCATGGTTTCTAATTCACCTTGTTGAAATAACTCGGCAATAATGTCAGAACCACCTATCAATTCTCCTTTTATATAAAGCTGTGGAAAGGTAGGCCAATCAGAGAACTGAGGTAACGTTTGGCGAATATCAGGATTTGCAAGCACATCTACATACGCAAAATCGACGCCGCACGCCTCAATACATTGGACTGCGCGTGCAGAAAATCCACATTGTGGCATCTTCGGTGTACCTTTCATATAAAGCAAAATAGCGTTTTCTGTTATTTGCTTTTTAATTTTTTCTAAAGTATCCACTCACACACCTTATAAGTAATAAATTTAATGACGGTCATTATTGCGAAAACCTGTCAAGCTCGCAAGCAATAATATTTTGGCACGTTAGCTTAACAGATTTTTGATCAAAAGCCAACCAACACCCCATTTGATCAAATAGCAAATAAATTATCCAAGTATAGTTCAATTACAGTAACTCTTTGTAGGCGATTGCAAACGCTTTTTTCTTAATTAGGGATAATCTTCATTGAATATCACCATCTACCTGCTACACTTAGCGCAGAATAATAAATTAGGAGATTAGGATGACCTTTACACTACCTGAATTACCTTACGCAAAAAATGCGTTAGAACCACATATTTCTAGTGAAACTCTTGAGTACCATTATGGTAAACATCATCAAGCCTACGTGACGAACTTAAATAAACTAATTCCAGGTACTGAATTTGAATCCATGAAATTAGAAGACATCATTAAAAAATCAAAAGGAGGGATATTTAATAATGCAGCACAAGTATGGAATCATACTTTTTATTGGCACTGCCTAAGCCCAAATGGTGGTGGTGAACCCCAAGGAAAACTTGCTGAAGCAATTAATAAATATTTTGGATCTTTTGATTCATTTAAAGAAAAATTTACACAAACCGCCATTACAACTTTTGGCTCAGGTTGGGCATGGCTTGTTCAAGACAGCACTGGCGAATTAAAAATAACCAGTACCAGTAATGCAGGCACACCAATGACCGAAGGGTTAACTGCACTATTGACCTGCGATGTGTGGGAACACGCTTACTATATTGATTACCGTAATGCTCGACCAGATTATGTGACTGCATTTTGGAATTTAGTGAACTGGGATTTTGTAGCTGACAATATGAAATAGTATCCTTTTTTCACTGTTATAAAAAAAGAACAGTTGATGGTGTCAACGAATAGATTATCTAGAAATTAGAGCAAAATTTGTTGCCATAGTCCCTCCACTTTCCTGCTATTGACTTAAGAAATCTATTCTTAAGTCAATAGCAGTGTTCCTCAGCCCAAACGGTTCGTAGTAAAATCACGTTCTCTGATACGAAACTCATAATATAATCTCTTTTCATAGAAACATATCGCCTATAGAATTTTTATTCCCATATAGCGCAGGAAAGAAAGTTGTGGCTATAATGTGAGCTATCATTATCTCTTCCATAAAAATAAGAAATAATATATTTAAAATGGAAATCCTTAAGTTTTAAAGGAAAACATTATGGCTTTAATCACAAGTTACAATCCCATGCCAATAACGTTCACACATGGAGAAGGAGTTTGGTTGTATGATGAACAAGGAAAGGCCTATCTTGATGGCCTAAGCGGGATAGCCGTTTGTGGGTTAGGACATGCTCATCCTGATGTCACAAAAACAATACAACAACAAGCAGCTAGGCTGATTCACACCTCGAATACCTTTCACATTAAACAACAAGAATTACTTGCAGAAAAACTCACAACCATGACAGGCATGGAGCAGGTTTTTTTCGCCAATTCAGGTGCAGAAGTGAATGAAGCAGCAATTAAATTAACCCGCCTTTTTGGTCACAAAAAAGGAATTGAAACACCATCAATCATTGTTATGGAAAAAGCCTTTCATGGTCGCACCATGGCGACATTAACTGCATCGGGAAGTCGTAAAGTACAAGCGGGATTTGAACCCTTGGTCCCTGGCTTCATTCGTGCTCCTTTTAATGACTTAGACGCCATTCATACTATTGCAGCGAACAGGGAAGATGTCGTCGCTGTGATGCTTGAACCGATACAAGGCGAAGGCGGCATCCATGCAGCAGAGGAAAGTTATCTTCGTTCTGTTGCCAAACTTTGTGAGCAACATGATTGGATGCTTATTTTAGATGAAATCCAAACTGGAAATGGCCGCACTGGAAAATTATTTGCCTGTATGCATTATGATATTCAGCCTGATGTTCTTACTACAGCCAAAGGTTTAGGAAATGGTGTTCCAATCGGAGCTTGTCTCATCAGTAAAAGAGCAAAGGATTTATTTAAACCCGGGAATCATGGTTCAACCTTTGGTGGCAATCCTTTAGCCTGTGCGACAGCTTTAACTGTACTAGAAATCATAGAGCGCGATAAAATTTGCGAAAAAGTCACAAAAAACAGCGCGCTATTAATGGAACAGTTAATCAAAAATCTTGGTGAACATCCGAATGTTAAAGCAATTCGCGGTAAAGGATATATGATTGGTATTGAACTGGATCGACCCGCCAATGATATGCGTTTGCAAGGACTTGCTAATGGAATACTCTTTAATATCACTGCAGATACTGTTGTACGACTATTACCACCATTGATCATTAATGAAGATGAAATTAATGAATTAGTCAATCGATTAACCTTAACGATTAATCAATTTACTCAATTATAAAAGAGCTCATACAGAATCACTATGCGCAAAATGAACACTATGGATACATTAATAGACAACGTAGATAATGCTTTGCGTACTCTATTTCCTCCCGCTCAGCGTATAGGGTCTCGTCATTCGCCCGCCAAAGATCTTCCTGAAACCCCGCTTTCCCTCCAAGAAAAAAAACATATTTCGGGATTAATGCGCGTCAATCACGCTGGAGAAGTTTGTGCGCAAGCACTTTACCAAGGTCAAGCCTTAACAGCACAATTAACCCATATTAAAAAGCAGATGAGTGATGCAGCGGCTGAAGAAATTGATCATTTAGCCTGGTGTGAAGAACGACTGGCTGAATTGGGCTCCAAAACGAGCCTACTTAATCCTTTATGGTATAGTGGTTCTCTTATGTTAGGAGCTCTTGCTGGATTAGCTGGAGATAGAATTAGCTTGGGATTTGTGATGGAGACAGAGCGACAAGTCTCTGCCCATTTGCATCAACATTTACAAAAACTGCCAGCAAAAGATAAAAAATCACATTCCTTGTTAACTAAAATGAAAGAAGATGAAGAGCAGCACGCAACTCTTGCCATGGAGTCTGGTGCTATAGAGTTACCTTATGTCATCAAGCTCTTAATGCATATTGTGTCTAAATTAATGACCAAAAGTAGTTATTATATATAGTATTCTAAGGAATAGTTTTAGTATGGACTCAACCTTTTTATTTACATTTTTTGTAATCATGGTTGCCTATGCTTTTGATTTCATTAATGGTTTCCATGATGCAGCAAATTCTATAGCTACGATCGTCACTACCAAGGTTTTGACTCCCAAGCAAGCCGTAATATGGGCTGCATTTTTCAATTTTATTGCTTTTTTAGTTTTTAATCTCACGGTGGCAAAAACTATTGGGAGCGGCTTAATCGACGCCCATATTGTTGATGCACATTTTATTTTAGCCGCATTAATCGGCGCTATATTCTGGAATCTTGTGACTTGGTATTACGGACTTCCATCAAGTTCTTCGCATGCCCTTATTGGTGGGCTAGCGGGTGCCGCAATAGCCAAGGGAGGTTTTTCATCGCTAAAAATGACTGGTTTTGCCAAAGTAATCGGCGGAATTTTTGTGTCACCTGCTCTTGGATTAGTTGTTGCATTATTTATTACTTATTTTTTTTATAAGTTTTCGAAAAATTCAAAACAAACCCATTTCAAGTTCTTTAAAGGCTTCCAATTATGCTCCTCTGCGTTACTTAGCCTAACCCATGGAAGTAATGATGGCCAAAAGACTATGGGGATTATCTCTATATTACTTTTTTCAGCAGCTTGGATCGAAGGGCCTTTTTATGTCCCATGTTGGGTGGTCATTTCATGTCAAGCTGCAATAAGTCTTGGAACCCTTGCGGGAGGCTGGCGCATTGTGCATACAATGGGAACCCAAATAACAAAACTCGACACCATAAAGGGTTGTGCAGCCGAAACTGGAGCAGCAATTTCTCTTTTTATTGCAACACAATCAGGTATTCCTGTTTCCACTACCCATACTGTAACTGGAGCAATTGCTGGGGTCGGATTATCTAATGGACTTTCTGGTCCCCATTGGCGCGTCATCAGAAGAATTTTCTTTTCTTGGCTCATTACAATTCCTGCCGCAGCAATCATTTCTGCTGCATTGATATTAAGCAACATTTAAACCATCATTTAGAGCAAAAATCGCTACTTAAAGTAATTGGATGTGAAAAACATACCCCCTTACATCTTTGTAGATCAAGATAATAAATCGGCTAGAATTAATATTGATGTTCGTGATTAAATGATAGACAAAGAAAAAAGGAGGGATGTCAAAAATTTTTCAAGCCATCTAGGGAGCCTCTAGTGGCTATTTCTTAATTTTAATTTTTGATAGTTGACTGTTTTTGTAGGCGAAAGAAAAGTAAACCACCAAACCAATTACCATCCAAATAACAAAACGCATTAAAGTAATAAAAGGTAAATTTATCATCAGATAAAAGCAACTAATCATTCCTAAAATAGGTACATAGGGCATACCTGGTACCTTGAACGGTCGATACAGTTCGGGTCGTTTGTAGTGTAAATATAAAACACCAGCACATACCATAAAAAATGCAAATAAGGTGCCGATATTTACCAACTCTGTGAGATCATGCATCGAAACAAATGCAGCAAATAAACTCATTAAAATACCGCTTAATAAAATTACGCGGATAGGAGTATGCGTGTATGAATTTGTTTGAGAGAAAATCTTAGGCAATAATCCATCCCGAGACATAGCTAACATAATTCGCGTTAAACCATAAAACAAAACCAGCATTACGGTAGTTAAGCCGGCTATCGCTCCCACACTAATAAGACTAGCAATTGATTTATAACCCAAAACTAATAAAACATGGCTGATTGGAGATGCAACATTTAGCGTGCTGTAATGTGCAATACCCGTCAACAAACCTGAAACAATTATATATAAAACGGTGCAAATAAATAACGATCCAATTATTCCAATAGGCAAATCACGTTGAGGGTTAATCGCCTCTTCGGCTGCAGTTGATACCGCATCAAATCCAATATAAGCAAAAAAGATCAAGGATGCTCCCTTAACAACTCCTTCCCAACCATAAGGAAAAAAAGGCGACCAGTTTGAAGGATCAACCTCTCCAAGGGCAATCACAATAAAAATCAAAATGACTAAAAGCTTGGTAATTACCATAATGTTATTAACCCGAATACTGGATTTAACACCCCAAGTTAATAAAACCATCAAGATAACAATTATGGCACATGCAAGTAGGTTGAAAAAACCTCCGTTTTCTGGTCCATGTAAGAATGCAGCGGGAATGTGTATTTTTAGAGCTAAAAAGAAATCATTAGCATAACTACTCCATCCAACAGACACTGCAGAAACTGAAATGGTATATTCAAACAATAAGTCCCAACCAACAATCCAGGCAACAATCTCTCCAAAACCTGCGTAAGCATATCCATACGCACTACCACAACCACCCAGAGATGCGGCTAATTCAGCATAGGATAATGCGGAAAAAATACACGCAAGTCCGGCTAAGACATATGAAAAAATCACTGCAGGACCGGCGTCTGTTGCGGCA
This sequence comes from Legionella santicrucis, assembly GCF_001468135.1. Taxonomy (GTDB): domain Bacteria; phylum Pseudomonadota; class Gammaproteobacteria; order Legionellales; family Legionellaceae; genus Legionella; species Legionella santicrucis. Next base: position 437,195 of record NZ_LNYU01000091.1, read on the forward strand.
ACTATTCCGGTTAAAACAAATATCCCCGCACCAATTATAGCGCCAATACCTAAAAGGGTAAGATCGAATGCAGTAAGACATTTAACAAGAGAAGATCCTTCTTCAAATGATTCACCCATCTCTTTTTTACGAAACAAGTCCATGTTAGTATGCTCTTATTTTTATAGTTAAACTTAATAAGCAAGAACTCTGCAAATTCAATATGAGACAAATTCGATCACACTTAAACTGTGGTATTATCTCCTCTAGGTTATAAGTGAATGAATAAATTGACTGTACGTAATTTCATTATAGGGCTATTAATCGTATTTTCTTTAAATGCTTTTAGTAAGCCGTCAACAATTTCTAATTCTTCGTCTAATAATAGTATAGACAAGAACTTAAATATTAATACAATCAAAATACCTTCGAATGACCAGACCTCAAAAAAAACAGAGTTAGTCACTGAAGAACCAAAAGGATGTAAGTATTGGCTTCCCTTATTCAAGCCTCTTTGTCATCGGCTGCATCAGGTATGGAGGGAGGGGCATACAGATCTTTACCTTTCAGGCTATGCGTGGCACAACAGGTTCACTTATTCTCCTGAACGAATACGAGAAAAAAAATATAACGAACTCGCCTGGGGTGGCGGACTAGGTAAAGGTTTTTTTGATGAAAAAGGGAATTGGCATGGGCTTTATGCCTTTGCATTTCTAGATTCTCATCGTAATGTTGAGCCCACTGCGGGATATGCATATTTGAAAGTAGTAAATGTCACTAAAGAATTTAAAGCGGGTTTAGGATTTTCTGTCCTGGTGACAGCACGCCCTGATATCTTCCATAATATACCTTTTCCAGGGGCAGTACCTTGGGCTGGAATATTTTATAAAAAACTTTCACTTAAAGCCGCTTATATTCCAGGTTCCTCAACCAATGGGAATGTTTTGTATCTAGTGGGAACATATTCTTTTGATAAATAATTAAATCGGCTTCTTTACGCAAAGATGGCGTTTTTAATTATCTCCCTGATTTTTTTAACAGATTGTGCTATGTTTTAATTATACTTACTCGTTCTATTTTTAAAATGAAACCATTTATTGAACAAGCGCAATTTTATGCTGCCTATCACCATAATATAAAAACACGTTATACTCATTTGGCAGGTGTACCAATTCTCATTTTATCGATAATGATTTTCTTGGGATTTATCAAAATAATTATGCCTGGTGTTTTTGCAACAAATCTTGCATTTCTCGCTACATTAGGCGCCCTAGTTTATTATTTTCGTTTAAATTGGCAACTGGCTTTAGCACTTACACCCATTCTGCTTATTCTGTTATTGATTGCAAATTGGTATAGCCAAGATGGGCCAACACCCTTTGGCGTTTGGTTTTTTATTATCTTTTTTATCATAGGGTTAGGGTTACAATTATATGGCCATTATTTGGAGGGTAAAAGACCCGCTTTTATGGATAATTTTAGCCAAGCATTAATCGCACCTTTATGTCTCGTTGCAGAACTTTTTTTTATGGCAGGCTATATGCAGTCGTTAAAAGAACAAATACATGGTTCTGAAGAAAAAGTTCTTTAGAGTTATATCTTTATATACTTGATGGACGGATCAACGACTAATAGTGTTGAAAATAGGCGTTCGAAGATAAACGGAAAATACGGCGCGTTTATCTTCTTATCAGCTCGTTTCTTTAAGAGTGTGTTTCTTAAATAAAGTGGACTTTCATATAAAATGTAATAGTAAATCGGCAAAGTAAATGCCATATATTTTTCCCAAAATAATTCATTTCCTACCCAATAATTACAATAAGCGGTGTTACTTACATCATTTTTAATAGAGAATAAATCAATATCGTATTTAAGTTGCATTAAAATATTTTGTGTTAGTGCAGTTATCTCGGAATGATGAAGATCTCCTTGTGTCCATACACTATGATGAATTGTTTCTCGTGGAAAAGGATTAACAAAATAAACATCATATCCAGGATTGCTTTTAATAAAATCAAAAAATTGATTTCCGCTAAGTGTCGTTTTTCGTTTAAATTTCCAGGATACTGCTCCTACACATCCATATTGCTTATGAACAGAAGCATCAAAAATTTTTTTAAATACTCCATATTCACAAAGCATTGGTGCAAATGAATCTGAATTATCATAAGGAATAAATGAATCTTCTAAGCAATAGCGTTGTTTTTTTTTATAAAAAATTTGATATATAGCAACAGAGGATTCGCCATTAAAATTGTTTCCATCATCGTTCAATTTAGGATTTTTGAAAGCAGGAAGATTTGAAACAAGAGATAGCTCATAACCATGCTTCGCTACGTGAAACTGCCACCCCCTGTTATCTACAACTAATGGAAGTCGATCCTGAATTACCGAAACCTTTAAAAAGGGGAAACCCTCGTCTAATAATGTTCGCCAGTGAAATAAGGTCGGATCGTACATTGTTTTTGAAGGAAAAATTACTTCACAATGCACGCCCCCATGTTCTAAACGATGTGTAAGCTGAGTTTCGTAATTTACAATTGCGTTGTTCTTGTTTTTATAAGGCACGATGCTACGGACAAATTTTTGAAAAATTTGAGAGGATAGCGCTGGGGCTTTCAGTACTAAAAAATAGCTTTGAAAATGCCGCGGTGAACGATACTCATTAAAATTGTCAGTCAATCCAATAAAGCCCGCTGAGGACTGACGAATTCGCTCAATCAATTTCTGAAACAAATCATTATTAGTTGGACCAATGATGCTATCATTTAACAAATAGAGCATTTTTACATTATAAAGTTGTGGATACTCATAAAAAATATGAGCCCAAGCTGCAAAATCAAATCCCGAATTTTGTCGAACAAATACCCCATTAGTTTCTCGAATAATATCCGCATGAATATCAATATTTGGTTGATTCGCAGCAACAATTAAAATGATGGCTATTTTTTGTTTTCTTAAAGAACGGAGATAATATTGAACATGGGGTTTTATTATACCATGCGGCGCAAAGGTAACAAAAAGCGCTATTTCATCGCTATAAATAAAAGGTTTTAGGCAGATAAGGGAAGCCTTTTTCACCTTAGATTTTAAAAATAATGTCATGATCCATTTTACGGCACATTATGGCCTGTCCTAGAATGATAAATGATTTTGTTACGTTTTAGTAGAGCAATTGATATGAGCTAAAAGAGTTTAAATAAGTACTGATGAGAGGGGACTTCAAGGAAATGCCCCTCTCAACGTGCTCTAAACAGTATAATATTTATTACTCCGTTCATTCAAAAAAGGTTCCTCAGAGCCATTTCGAATGTTAGTAACAGCAATTTTAAGATTGGTAACTATTTCATTTTGGTTGATATGCTCGTCTTTATAACTCAGGACTTCAGCAAAAGGTTGCTTATGATTGGCATAAAAGCAATTAAATGCCTCTAATGCCTTCTCAACATCTGCCTCTATAAGTCCGGTACAATCATGGTAATAAGTTGAAAAAGAAAAGTTTTCACCCAAATGGTTTGATTTCTGTTGACGTTCACAATGAGTATCTGCTTGAACATTTATAGGTAATGTTGCAACAATGCTTGGTTTTGCATTTAAATAGGCTCTGCACCCACCGCCGGCTTGCGGTACGCGCCAGTTCATATAAGTAAACATCAATTTTATATACATATCACTTCTCCATTATTAGTGGTTGTATTGTCTGCATGATACTTAATTCTGCTCTCCTTTATCAATTACAGAATGTATTACATGAAAAAAATGGTATTTTTTATTATGCAACTCGTTGCCAGTAAATGCCAATGACTTTGTTTGCGTGGCTCAAAAATAGATCCTTACAAGACGTTTATGTTGCCAAGCTTTAAAATTCATGTACTTAATTTAATTCAATACCAAATAAATATCCCTAAAGAAAGGCTGGAGCCTCCCTAAGACAGAAATATAAATTACCAATTGGTCAGATTATAATGAAGCATTGCGTCGCAGTGGCAGAAAACCAAGAAAGACGATCGTCGAAATTATTCCGAACTTGGGGTTCAGAAATACCAAAAAATATTGGGAAATAAAAGATGTACTTGCTTACGCAAATTGAGCCATCCTGATTTTAAAACAATAATGAATCTTTTGATTTCGTTTAAAATCCTGGTCAATAGTTTGAGCACTAATATCCTGTATGGAATATTTTTCTTCAAGTGTATGATCTAATTTAAATTGACGCAAATTGGTTGAAAAATACAAAACGCCATCAGGATTTAATAAACGCATCGCTGCATTCACCAGCGAGACATGATCTCTTTGAATGTCCAAGACATCATTCATTCGCTTTGAATTGGAAAAGCTAGGTGGATCTAAAAAGATTACATCGAAACGATCTCGAGTCATTCTCATCCACTCACGGCAATCAAATTGCACAAACTGATGTTTGGATAAATCAAGATGATTTAATTTGAAGTTTTCTTCCGCCCAACTTAAATAAGTATGAGATAGATCGACATTAGTTGTTAAAGCTCCGGCTAAAGCAGCATGAATACTAGCGCTCGCTGTATAACAAAAGCAATTAAGAAAACGAGTTCCAGGTTGCAATTTGGCAAAACTTAAGCGAAGCAATCGATGGTCTAAAAATAAACCCGTGTCTAAGTAGTCATACAAATTAACCAATAGCTTCGCTTGTCCCTCAGTAACAACCATAGTTTTTCGACTCTGGTTTAGCTTTTGGTATTGTGAGCTTCCTTTTTGTTGTTTACGTTGTTTGATTACCAATTTTTCAGGAGTTAATCCTAAAGCCTTGGGAACAACTTGCATGACTTCCAGGCTGCGCTTTTCTGCTTTAGATGCAGCTACACTTGCAGGTGCCGCATATTCCTGTAACACCACATAGTCATTATAAAGATCAATAGCATATGCATACTCTGGTAAATCAGCATCGTAGACTCGATAACAAGAAATATTATTTTTTCTTGCCCATTTTTGTAAATGACGATAATTTTTTTCGAGGCGATTTAAAAGCATTTGTGCGTGTTCAGAGACTACTTTGCCCATGGCTCCTTTAAGCTCATTAGCTGCATTTATATTCAAATAATAAAGTTTACACTCCAATGCACCGTTATATAGTGTATATTGTTTATGAGCACGTAATCCTAGAGCCTTGGCCAAAATAGGATTCGACGTCAAAACTCCAGCCTGCCATCCTTGATAACGCTCATGTAAAATTTTACCAAATTGCTGATATAAAGGTACAAGATGCGACACATCACTTAATCGCTCTCCATAAGGTGGATTGCATACGACAATACCCGTTTTCGTTGTGGGATTAATCTCACTCAATGTTTGCACTTTAAAATGCACTAAGGGAGCGACCCCAGCACGTTCGGCATTCGCACGTGCTGCAGCAATCATTTTATGATCGACATCAGTACCTAATAAAGTTGTGGGCAAAACTTTAACTTGTTGCAAAGCTTCTACACGTAATTTTTCCCATAACGAAGTCTGATGTTGTACCCAGTATTGCAGCGATTGATCCTGGCGCAATAAACCAGGAGCAATATGTGCTGCCATCATTGCCGCTTCAATCACTAAAGTACCTGAACCACAAAAGGGATCATGCAATGCATATCCTTTTGCCGCCAACTCTGGCCATTTGACTCGCATAAGCAGGGCTGCAGCGACATTCTCTTTCAAAGGAGCAGTGCCAGCCTTACTGCGATAACCTCTTTGATGCAAACTGTATCCAGTCAAATCAAAACTTACAGTAATCACATCATTTTTTAAGTAAGCATGAATAAGAATTTGTGGTTTTTCTTTATCTACAGATGGACGTGAGCGATTGAGTCGTCGAAAATGATCAACTATCCCATCTTTGACCACTTGCGCCCCAAACATCGTATTACGTATATGCTCTGACGTACCATGAAATTCAATTGCTATAGTCTTATCTTGTGAAAATACCGTCTGCCAATGAAATTGAGTACAAAGCTGGTGCAAGGATTGTTCATTTCCTGCGTATCCACTAAAAAGAATCAACTGCACTCTATTTGCTATTCTTGACCAAAGACATAATTGATATATAGTCAGTAAACTGGCTTCACCATAAACTCCTTGTGGACTTACACGAGTCACCGATAAGCCTAAAGCTTTTAATTCTTCCTCTAATAAATATTCAAGCCCTTTTGGACAGCTAATGAATAAAGAGTATTTCATGCTATAGATGACCTCAAATAGCGAAAAAGAGCCTTACTGGCACCCAAATTCTTTTCTTTCTGTTGCTCATCCGCTGCTTTTTTAATAAGTTGTCTTAAATGCTGAACATCCTCCGGTTGATAAGCTTCTATAAACTCAGTCAGTGCTTCTTTACCTTCGTTGATTAGGCGGTCACGCCAATGCTCGACCTCATGAAATGATGCAGTTACAGCACTATCTTCCTCAAGCATATGTTCATAAGCAGATAAGATTTCTTCGTAATCAGCGGCACGCATCAATTTACCAATCAACTGAGCCTGTCTTCTTTTAGCTCCATGACTTTTAATGGACTTTGCATCAATGATTGCTTTATAGAGATTTTCAGGAAGCGGAAGTAAATTCAGTTTAGCCATACTCAAATCAATAAATTTTACACCCATTTTTTGTAAAAAATCGGCCTCTCGTTTTTTCTGTGATTTACTAACTGGTTCATCCATAGGATTTGTTTTTTATCTAAAATTTACATAATGATACTATATACTTCGCATGACACCAATGGGATGCTTTAAGTATAAACCTTATTCAGCCGCCACAAGCGAAACGGGAACCGCCGCTTGTGTAAGTTTTTTACTTGATCGAGACCGTAAATAAGTATGGCCCACTGCAAAAAAGTTATAAATCAAGATGAATATTAAAAGATCATGCAACCAGGAAATAGTCAATTGCATAAAAATAGGAATAGTAATAAGAACACCAATGCAGCCTGAAATACTTAAAATCATCGTTTTCTTTAAGGGAATTTTATTATGCTTCAAAAATACTAAGGTCGTTAACGGTTGTTGCATAGCCCCAGCCGTAGTCATAATTGGAAAAGCAACTACCGGTGAAATATTCATTAAAAATAGGACACATTGCACCATAACAAATAATCCAATTCCGACCGATGTAAGAGCACCACAAACAACCATTGCCCCAAAACCCACGATTAATTTCCATGAATGCAGTTCTGTTAATTCACCACCCACAGGCAATAAACGAAACTTATGGGCAATTAAGAGTATGATGATTAATGCAAAACAGAAAACCATTGACAAACGAATCGCTTGTTTACTTAGGTGACTTACTATAAAGCCACCTACTAAGCCACCAACACAAGTACCAATAATCAACGTTAAAAGAGTAGTTAAATCTACATCAATTAAACTCATAAAGAATAAGGACTCAATTGTTCCTGGAATAACTTGAGCCCCATTATTTACTGCTGGCATTTCATCATCACGGAAGGTGCCCATTATTTTGGCTAATGCAACATTCATAGCAAAACTACCAATACCCAAGGTATCTGCAATAAAGGCGACGATACCACTTATGCCTAATTTTAAATATTGAGTTATCGATAAAGGCTCTGAAGGTTGTCGAATAAGCTTTAAAATCATCACCGTTCCGCAAAGCAAGCTTAATAAAAGAATGCTAAGCGTAATAAAAAAAATAACCATTTGACTCCCAACTTAGATGATCAAATGCAAATGAAATCCAGCAATTATATACCAATTATATTGTTCAGCAAACAACATATAGATCAAAAAACAAACTCTATGAATTGGGCAAGGGCAAAAATAAAAGGGGATGCAATTATTTTTTTATGAAGTGCAATTCCTACAGTGGCGATCTATCCCTTTATAGCACAAGTAAGCTCGATATAAAAACTAAGCTTATTTTTATATCGAACCTTTTATAGAGATCACACGTTACTTAGATCTTACAACGTGCGGTGCTTACACCTACCTGACCAAAAATAGTTTGGAACATTTTCTGATCTACACCCAAATCTTTTGCCGCATAAAGCACACCGCAAGCACCATTCACAAAATCTGAAGTAGGAGTCCAATATTTGCTATTAGCTAATATCATAATCTCATAAGCTTTTTTAATACCAATATCCTTGGATAATAAATAAAATGCTTTATTAAATATCCCGCTTGCTGTATGAACAATAAAGCTTTGCCTATCTTGGGGATTGGCAATATGTGACTTCGCATAAGCAACCAATTCTGAATAACTGATAGCACAATAAGCACCATGACTTTGTGCTATTTTTTTATCCAAGCAGTCAGCGGAACTACCATCTGAAGAGGGATAATCCATAAACCGCAACGCTTTACCAAATGAGTCTCTAACGATGGTCTCTCCTATACCCCAAGTTACCGTATCTGCTTGCAAATAAAGTTTATTATAAAGCTGAGGGAATTTTTCCAGTAAATAGGCACGCGCAGCTTGACCAGCCATATCGGATAAAGACTCATTAAGAGCTCCAGATTGATCATGATATTCTAAACCTGAATGCTGCTCAGTAAAACCATGTGTTACTTCATGACCAGCAACATCAAGAGAAACCAAAGGATAAAAATCCCGCCCATCACCAAAAGACATAAATTGGCCATCCCAAAAAGCATTATCATAGTTCAGGCCAAAATGAACACGCATGACGAGTTGCATTGGCGTTCCATCACCATGTTGCAATGCATTAACACCATACCAATCTCTATACATATCCACAATGATATGTCCAAAATAATAAGCATCATTAGATGGTGAATAAGCACCGTTTATATTTTCTTCTATATTATTGTTGCACGTATATTGAAAAGGAGTCGATAACAAATCACCCCAATCCCAAGCGGAGGCAAGATTCACTAACTTTACTTTAGGTGTATCCATAATACATTGGCTACCCTCTTGCATCACCTCCAAAAAAGGGAGTCCTTCTTTTCCATACCAATATTCATGTACTTTTTCGTTACCCCCAGGTCCTGAATCCATATAGTTTTTTATATTATTCCATTGCTTCGTGATTTCACCGCTTTGAGCATCTATGATAAAAAATGGCCAAGCAGGTTTGTTATCATTTTGGGTAGTTTTAAATGAAACTTGATAAACTAATTTAAGTTCATCATTTTGTCCCGCCCTAATTTGTAACTCGCTTAGCTCTTCGTAAGTAGGCATCTGTAGATTAAAACTAAACCAAGATTTTTTCGCAATATCAATTGCTTGCAGAGGATTAAGCGTTGGTTGGGTATTCAAATGAATTTCATCGAGCAAATGTCCATTTACCTGCTCATTCTCAATCATAATTTGCGCACCAATCACTGGAATTCCTTGGTACATTTGTTGATAACGCGTAATAATCTCCGCATGATCTTGAGTTCGACTTACTTGCTGTAATGTATTTTTTTCTGTGCTTAAGGTTCCAGCCCTATAAGCTGTTTTTTTACTAGGCTGTTTGAGAAAAAATTGATTTAAACTACTTAAAGGGGCCTTGTACAAATCCAATTCTTTAACTGCAAAGGCATCATATGACATCAAAACAAAGGTGAACCCGAGGATTTTTTTCAACATAAGAATAGCCCAATAAACTTACAATGCCGCCATAATGGCACAAAAACAAACAACTAACAAGTCGAAATACATTGGCTATGGTACTTTTTAAGAGCAGTTATCATTATATGAATATTGAGAGCACCAAAAAAATTGATTTGAACATCATAGATTAAATTTTTTGCTAAAAAACCGCGCAACCCTGAATCTTATACACATTGCTAAAAACCCAGTCTAGCTCTGCTCTGCGACTTGTCCGTAGAATCCAGAAGTACCGCATTAAAACACTGGACCCCGAGGAAAACAGACCGCGGGGTGTAGTGCTCAGAGGCAAAGGGACAAGCCGATGCACATTAGTCGTAGGAGAAATTATCCCTAGGGGTTTTCACTTAAATCACCAATAATCCCTCCTGGACAAAATACTATTTCGAAATCCATATTGACCTGATTTTGTTGTGCTGCATCAGACGTATTACAATTAAATGTGCTTGAGTGATCATCAAAAGGATAGGAATACGCGGTAGGACAGGCATCCTTTAACCACTGAATAGATTGCTGCGGTGTTGGCGAAAGCCTGGAGGTGCTCGAACCACTGCCGCCATTAATCCAATCCGTATTTGCGGTATACGCTTGTTGAGTCTCCCAAGTCAAATAAGGCATCGTTGTGTTCCAATCAACTGCCCCGCAACAAGTGGAGTTATTGTTATTATAGCAACTCTCAAGAGACGAACCTTGTGGGGTGCAAGAATAAATATCATAAGCGGTTGTCCCAATGGGATAACTTTGAATGGAATAGTTAGTTATAGGGCTATTACAATTAAAAACCGTACTGGGATTCATTGCTGAATTCGCACCTACATAAGTCACGTTACTCGAGCAAAGTTGATTAATGGTCCAATAACCAAGCAAATTACCGCATGCTAATACAACATTACCCGCAGAAGGTGTAGTTTGAAACGCCAATCCACATACATTGGGAGATGAACAGCTGCTGCAATCCGTTACCGTTGTTGTATTCGAAACAAAGTTAAACAAGGGTGACGAAGAAGGCGCAGTATACTGCCATGGACAATTTCCTAACGGGGTTGTAGGTGGATTATTAGGGCCAGCAGGTGGAGGTGGGGCAGGATATTGAGGGGTAAAGGGAGTATAAGGAGGTTGAATCGGTGCTCCCGCCCCAGAACATACAAAAGGAGCTGCCGGTGAATTGCTCTGTGAAGACTGAGGCCCTAATCCTTTTAGCTCAGCAGGAATACTTGCGCCATTGATTAAAGAAACATCATATCCCCCTTGTGTGGGTATTGTTAAGCTAAAGGTCTCTTCTACCCGAGTATAAGGCTCATAGACATTTCCATTGGGGCATTGAGCATTAGCTCCAGAGCCACAATCACCAGTGGCACATACGAAGTTAGAACTGGAGCTTTGTTGTGAACATCCTGTTCTTGGAAAAAATTGACCATTATAAGTACCGGTTATGGTAATGGATTTGGCAGCAGACAACTGCCCATCAACCTGTGGTGCCAATAAATAAGCATTAGGCGAAGGATTTTGTGTTGGATCAACACTACCTGCCGGTTGTGACACACCGTACCATACTGGAAATGAGCACTGATTTATAAAAGTAACCGTATGTGTATACCCCGGAGCTTGAACCGTTGTAGCGGCTGTCGCCGAGGCGGTCAACGAATCTGCAGTAACTTGTGCGCTGACGCTCAATAAACCAAGTCCCTGAGGAATAACAGAAACAAGAACAGTACAGCTGTCGTTTGCAGCAAGCGTCGTGTTAGAACACTGATCGTATTGTTCCCCAGGTGTAATTGTGGAAGAGGCTCCTGTAGATGTATAGCTAACTGCGCCTAAAGTTACGGCAGTAGCGCATGGATTCGTAAATTTAAACTGAAGCACGTTATCTGAATATTGATACGTTGGATTATGGAACAACAAGTTTGTAGCAGCAGACAACTGACATTGTCCTGAGCCATTCACTACTTGTGTCTCACCTGTAGGATTTACAGTATTTGCACCGTTATTATAAGTAAATAATCCTCCCACCGTGAGATTTCCGACGGCATGCGGCGTTAACCTTCCACTAATAGAACAGCTGTTACCTGGAGCAAGAGTAATCGGATTGTTAATCGTTCCACAACCGTTTCCACCGGCGACAACAGACACAGTTGCCACACTTTCAGGAGAGGCTGACAGAAGATTAGTTCCTGCTGAATTACCTGCATAACCCATAACACTAGCAGTTCCTGTATTCGTATAGGTCACGCTAAACACAGGCTGCTGCTCTGGATTACTGAGGGTGAATTGGGTGGGTAAATTCGTGATGGAGCCCACCACATCTGCGTGAACTTCAGTGACTGATGTATTTAATCTGGATAATTTGATCACGTTATTATTGTATTGATAACTCATCTGAATAGAAGATGGAGTCGAATTAGTGGCAGTAAACTGAATGATAACCTGACATTTACCACCGGGTTTTACCGCCACATTATTACACTTATCTGTAATAGAAAATGTATCGCCGATTTTATCAAACTGGGTATGAAGAACCACTGGTCCTGGGAATCTTGGATTCACAGCCAAAGTGTAAACGACAGAGGTTGTTTCACCAGAGTTTACTTGAGGGAAACCCTTTTCTGGAAGAAGAGACCAGGCAACTGGATCGACTGCCGCATACCCTTTCATTAAAAACATTGACAATAATAGTGCAGTATTAGTGCGTATAATATCCATACTCATCCTTCACAATCGTTAAACTATTAATAAGCCCATGAGCTTACTTCAAACTACTTGTTATACTTATTTCGCTATTCACCCGATCTTGTTCCGTGGTTATTCAATTAAAATCCTTTATTAATTCATGAGATAAGTTACACCAAACAAAAGGGTATTTGCTTGGTATGAATCCAATCGTAAGGATTCTCCGGCCCACGTAGACTGACCTTTTCCTGATGAGAAATCACCGAATGATTCAAACTCATATCCTGCTGAAAATAACCAATTTGGTACGAATGAGAAATCGAGGCCAGCGCCAACATGGTAAGTAAATTGAGTTAAAGTATGATTCGCATATGAGGGGCTAACTCGGGGTGTTATGCCTGGCAAAGCAGTCTCATCAAATGACCGAGCCTCATTAAAAGAGACCCCCAATCCACCATTAACATAAGGTGAAAATTTTGAAAAATTAAATAAATTTAATTTAGTATCTGCAGTTAACGCGAGCGTGGAAAGCTTCCAGTCATAACTGTAATTAAGAAATTCTGGCAAGCTATATTGCATAATGGTATCACCTACATTAGCCGAAAACACATACTGCAAACGCCCACTTAAAGTATAATGATTGATCAACGAAGACTGGGTAGCAATTCGATCACCAACTGTTAGCGCAATCGTGCCTTGGTTAGACTGCTTAACAGAATAGGAATCGACATTTGCTGGAGGTGGGAAATTAGACCCATTATCGACTAAGATATTACTTTGACTCAAAGGAAAAACTACCCCTCCTTGTAATTGAACAAACCAATGATTATATTCCAGCGAGCAATCTTTGCATTTAATCTTATTTGCAGCTTCGTCTTTAACGCTATATTGAGTTGACTGTGGTATTTGCTCCGCCAGTTTCTTATTATAGTGCGTCGATTTAAGCGGAACAGCATCTATGGGACTAAATTTTGGATGTTTAACATGTGTAGCTTGTGAGTGGCTAGATGGTGTATTTGAAGCCAACTGATGCACTGCTTGAAGTGTATTCAATGGCCCAACATATACTACATATAAGTTTTTTTCCCTTTTTATCTTAGCATTATATCCTTTTGCTTGAAACTTGGACTGCATTTGCCGTGCATTCTTTTGGCTTGCATAAGAGCCAATATAAACTGTATAGGGTGCTGAAGATTTGCTACTTACCTTATGAGCCTTACTTAAACCCCATATATTTGTTCCAGCATAAGTTAAACCACTTCCAAAATTAAGTACTGCTATAATTGAAGTGGTTAAAAAAATATTTTTAGTCATAATCCATCCATAGACATTTCAAAATACAAAGGCAGTTAATATATTCGTGATATGAGTAAAACACAACAAATCATTGGCAACAAGCTTTAAAAAACTGAGTAGTTATATAATGAATCCTAAAAATAATTTATGATACAGTGCGATCTTATTCGACCTCTATTTTTCCAATTTTTTGACGAATCGACCGTTCCAAAAATTGAGAATAAATACCAGTTAGACCTTTTAAACTCTGATAGATGGTCGAATCTTTGATTCATTTTTGAGTGTAAAAGTTTTATAAACCATTAAGGATGATGCACATGATGTTGACTAAAAAAAATACTCTACTATTCCTCGGTCTTTGCGCTACTTTTTCCCTGACGCATGCAGGAACAGTGGAACGTTACTTGCAACAAATGCTAGAAGAAAAAACGCCGTTAGTCGCGGAAAAAACCATTCAACTTTCTTATTTTAAGCAATTAATCGATCATAATAATCCTGCTACAGGAACGTTTTCCCAACGTTACTATATTGATGAAACATACGGGCCTAAAGATGATTCACCAGTCTTTTTTTATATTTGTGGTGAATCAGCGTGCAGCAAACGTGCGCTGAATGGAGCAATCAGAAATTATGCTCAAAAATTTCATGCCAAATTGGTTGCACTAGAACATCGCTATTATGGGGAAAGCCTACCCTTTAACTCTCTATCAACCAATGACTTATACTATTTAACTACGGAAGCAGCCCTAGATGATTTGGCTTATTTCCAACGCCATTTAAAAAATGAAAAAAATTGGCATGGACAATGGGTTGCCTTTGGAGGTTCTTATCCCGGCTCTTTATCAGCCTATTATCGTTTGAAATTTCCTTATTTAGTGGTGGGGGCATTAGCTTCATCAGCCCCTGTCATGGCTAAGGAAAATTTCATCGAATATGATGCTCATGTTACTCAAGTTGCTGGCCCACAATGCGCAAGTCAAATGCGCGAAGTAGTCAATCAAGTAGAGGCAAGTATGGAGGATACTGTTAAATTTGCCCAAATTAAGTCGCTTTTTGATGCCACAGCTGTTGAAGATCCTGTCGACTTTTTATATTTAATTGCAGATACCGGTGCTGCTGCAGTGCAATATGGAATGCGCGATGCGTTTTGCTCGAGTCTTTCTGAACATCCAACACCACTTGAAGGTTACGCATACTTTGCTAAAAAACTTTATAAAGATATGAGGACTACAGCTGTAGAAATGACCGCTCAAGGCGCTATGAGTGAAAACCCACATGATTATCAAAATGGTTTAGGAATGCGTCAATGGTACTATCAATCATGTAAAGAGTATGGATATTGGCAAAATGCTAATCCCAACCCAGCTCTTTCTACTCGCTCATCATTGATTAACCTGGATTATCACTACAATGTATGTCAACGGCTGTTCGGATTAACCGAACCTGCCCATACAATGGAGCTTAATCATACATTTTATCTTCCCTTAATGAATATACTGGCTTCCAATATTTATTTTACAAATGGAGAAAATGATCCTTGGTCTACTTTATCTCTAGCCGAAAAAAATGGTAATGCAATTAATCCAAGATTAACTTATCAATTAATTCAAGGTGCAGCTCATTGCGATGATTTACACAGCCCCTCATCAGTTGACTCTGATTCGCTCAAGGATGCACGAAAAAAAATGGAATTACTGTTAACTGAGTGGCTTAAATAGCATCAGGCAATCGTTCTAAAGCCTGGTATTTATCTAATGCATCAAGAAAATCGGCAGGAGACAATGCTTTGATTTTTTCGCTAATAGGTAATTGAATTATGTGGAGGGGTATCTCTTGTACCCCTTTATTTTTTAGCTCTTGCACAATATAGTCATTTAGCGCCTTAATCGCAGTAACCGTACAAATACCTACAGATGGAGAACAAATGAGCGTAGCGGGGCTTCTCTCTTCAGCGTGAAAATGTTTCCGTGCGGAGGTTCCTGGGTGAATGCCTTTATGATGAAGAGGCCCAATTAATTCAGTATCATGGATTTCACGTTGAAGCATATCAAATTTACTTTCTAGTTGTTGTAACCAATTATCCCCAAAATATTTTTTTAAGTACTCTTTTGTTTCACTTGCAATTAGTTTATCCAACTTAATTCTATATTCCTCGCTATACAGAAACTCTGTTAAAACAAATTCATCTTTTCGATAATCCATATGGGGTACCATAGGTGCACCTTTCATTGCTTTAATTTCAAAAGCCATATCAGGATAAGCAGTAAGCTCTTTGGAAAAACCTTCTTCTGATGCTTTTTTAGCATCCTTATAAATTTGGGACAAAAAAGAAGAGTCAATTAATAAACCTATACGCTCAAATATTGACAAGTCAGATACAAGAGATGCAAGATCAAATAAAGTCCCACGTCTGGCTAAAGTTGTATTTTCATATTGGCTAAAACGAATTTCATGCCAGTGCCTCGATTTAAACGTTAAATGTGTTAACAAGCGGTTCACGTTAAAGCTGATTCCTGTATCTTGCTGTTTTAACTTCTCCAACTCCAGTAATTTTTTGTTTAATTCCATATTCCCTATCGATTTTTCTAAAAAAGCAATCATGCGATTTTTTTCCTCGGAGCCTAACTCATCATGTTGGTCAGAGGTCATGTTGATTACTCTATCCAATAAGCATAGGTTATCTAAATCATCACCGCTAAATCCTATTGCTTGAATTATTTCTTCTCTTTTCATAAATCACCTGATTCAACAATTGAGTAATAACGAAGCATAATTTCTTCTACTAAATTATTAACGAAATTAATAAGCATGCTAGGGAATAGCTCATCATTGATGTTTTCTTGGGCTTGAAAAAGTAAATACTGTTGGGCAATAAAATTGACCATTTCATTAATCCGTTCAGGTTTTGCCAAATAAAAAAAACAATCCGGTAATGCGATCACAATTTTATTAATTAATTTCTGCGCATCAACATCCGAAATACCTAGGACAAAAGATATGGCAGAATTTGTATGATATTTAGCACGTATATTTGCTTCGCAATATTGATCGACAATATTATAAATCTCTTTGGCTGATTGCTCTTTTCTTGGGTGCATAGGCGTTACTCCTATTCACTTGCATCTATCTAAATAATCCTTAATAATCCAATTTTAGACCAAATTTATGAAAAACCTACTTCAAGAAAATCATTCATGTTGCATTAGGTCTCAGAATCTACCGCTGCGAAAATCATCCATGGCTTGTATTATTTCCTCCTGGTTATTCATCACGAAAGGCCCATGCCTCATGATAGGCTCATGAATTCGAGCAGCTGCAATCATAATGCATTGACAGGCAGTCTCACCTCTTAAAAATAAAACATCACCTGAACCTAGCTTTGCCAAAGTGTCGTGTTGAACCAACTGCTCATCGATATGAACTGTTCCCGAAATAACAAGAAGAATAGCCTGATAGTCATTGGGAATATGTTGTTGTACACTCGCACCGGGGGGCAAAATAATATCAAAAAATAACGGATTAGTTGCAATACCGTTAATTGGTGAACTTGTACCTATATCCGTTTGACCGGCAATAACCTTAATTTGAGCCCCAGAATTATTTGTTTCTACGGGTAATTGAGTGCTTAACATTTCTTGGTAACGCGCTGGTTTCATTTTTTCTGCTGCGGGTAAATTTAACCATAGTTGCAAGCCGTGTAATCGACCGTTAACTGAAGGCATTTCTGAATGAATAATTCCTTTTCCAGCGGTCATCCATTGAACGTCTCCTGCACCAATAACTCCTTTATGACCTTTATTGTCTTCATGAGTAATACTGCCATCAAGCAAATAAGTAATCGTTTCAAAACCACGATGAGGATGCTCAGGAAATCCTGCCATGTAGTCCAATGGATCAGCACTATTGAAATAATCAAGCAAGAGCAGGGGCTCAAAATCATTGGTTCGCTCTATACCAATATATCGCTGTAATTTCACTCCAGCGCCTTCTCGCACCAAAATGCCTTTAATTAATCGCTCTACTTTAATTTCGCGCATGAATACACTCCATGTTGCAACGAACTCTAAATTCCAAATCTCTCCTATAGCATAGCCCAAAATAACCAAAAATTTGAATTTACCTACCAAAATTACAATTGATTTATTGCACGCTCACAATTACTTTACCTCTTTAACTCCCTGATTGGCTTACTATTATGTTTTTTGAAAAAAATAAAAATTAACTTGTAGGTATGAATGCCCCCTATTTTGCTTCAATAAGTTTAGGAAACATCATGCAAGCGTCAAGTTTCTCTTGGCAAAATAAGACTAAAACTCGCTCCATTTAATATTTTCGAGTTAGTGATTAAAAGTAATCCACCATGCAAACTCACTATGGACTTCGTAATCGATAAACCAAGTCCAATATGTTTGCCTGTTGTGTCAGTTGAATTTAATGTTGTAAAGGGTTCAAAGATTTTTTCTCGCTCTTGTTTTGGAACTCCTGGACCATCATCATCTACACGAATAATCACTGATTTATTTTGATATTCCAAATTTATTACTATTTCTTTATGGGCATATTTAAGCGCATTACTAATGAGATTATTTACAGCGTGGTATAACAGCGTGGGATCAAATGATACAAATTCATTATCACTTTTTTGGTAATTAAATAATACCTTTACTTCATAGTATTGATGATTTTTCAATAAGTTATCAAGCCATTGACGTAAATTAAGTCGTTCCTTGTTTATTTTAAGTTCCCTTGTAACGCTTTGTGAGTACAATAAAAAAGTATGAATCAATCGATTCAATTCTTGTATGTCTTCTTCAATACTTTCAAAGTGTTCGTTTTCTTCGCTAAACTGACTTTTAAGTTTTTTTAAGGAGTCAATCGCTAATTGTATGGTGTATAAAGGAGTACGAATTTCATGAGCAACAAATCGAGCCATATTTTGTTGTGACTGTATCAGTAAATTTATTTTGTTGCCCATAGCAACAACATTTTCATAAACGCCTCTTAAAGTTGAAAAGCGATTTAGGTTTACATCATAGTTAAAGTGGCCTTGGCTATATTCCTGGGTTAATTTATGTATTTTTGCGCTATTTCTATTGAATAACCAAGTGAGAACCACCACGGCAAAAATAGTCAAAAAGGTTATTGTTATAACAAAATATACTTGAATCTCAGATAATCGCAGTGAAAAATAGGGATAGTTTAATGGTCCCACGGTTATTATTTTATCACTGTCAGGAATTTTAAAATAAACAGTTGTTATAGGACTCTCATCAAATGGAATCTCATAAACTACATCATTATCTATTAACCTGTTTCTTGCTCTATGGGAAATATTTTTATTATGAACTGATGTGAGTTTTAAAGGAATTTGATACTGGAACTGGAGCTGAATTATTGCCTTCTCCCATTCGCTCATTGGGAGAGTCTTTAACGTGTTCAAAATAAGAGTTCGCATCAAATAGGTTGCACCTTTAACCATATCATTGATCGATGCCCCCATCCGTACTTTTAAAACAGAAGAACTCTTATTAATTCGCTTGTAGGCATAGACATCATGAATACTATATGTCAAAAACATAAGATTCTTTGCATCTTTATAAACAATTTTATCTGCTAGCAATTGTTCTGTTTCCGTATCTGTAAAAGGTAAGGAATTAATATCAATAACTTGAGCAATATTAGGGTTAGATGGAAATAACTTTTTTAACTCCTCATTAGACCTCTTTCGAAACGCTACTGTGGAGAATGTCGCAACAGATTTATTTGATGCGTTTGAATTCAGTACTATTTGTTCTAGTGCGGAAAAATTACCTACGCCTAAAATCTCCTGAGTTTTTTGAGACATTATTCGTATTGAATGTGTAAAGGATAGATAAAAGCCTAAAAGGATAAAAAAGAGGATGAACAAAGAGGCAAAAATTGTTTTTAAGTATAATTTAATCATTTATCGCCCATGAGTCCGATAGCAATAGATATCCTTTGCCATAAATCGTTTTAATTCGATAAGGATGATCGATGTTGTCGCCCAAAATCTTTCTTAATCGTGATATCTTAAGATCAATACTTCTGTCTATCCCATCATATTCTCTACCACGTAGTGCGTAGGCAATATTATCTCGGCTCAAAACAATATCCGCATTCTTTGCTAATAAAGTCAGTAATTCATATTCACTTGGGCTTAAATCAACATATTTTCCAGAATAAATTACACTTTTTTTTGTCAAATCAATAACTAAATTATCAAATTGGATTTTTTTAGTCGCCTCAATGACGTTCGGTCTTCTTAAAAGTGCAATAATTCGCGCTTTTAATACCTCCTCTTTAACAGGCTTAGTTACATAGTCATCAGCCCCAAGCTTAAGGCTTGCTACCTCGTTTTGCTCGGTGTTCAAGGCAGTTAACATCAGTATCTTACCCTGATATTCATCACGTACTGTTTCACAAATCTGCTCACCATTCATCCCTGGCAACATGATATCAAGAATCACTAAATCAGGCTGCTCTCTAATGATACGATAAACAGCGCTATCACCTCGAGATTCTGTAGTCACATGATATCCTTCATCCGTAAGCATTTTTTTTAAGTACTTAACTAATTTAAGGTTATCTTCAATCAACAGTATGTTTGCTTTCATTATTTACATTTCTATGAGAATTAATATTATTGTAGTAATACTGGCCTATAATTCTCCAATCAATTCAGCACAAATTTCAAAGTTATTACCTCTTATGTACCACTACCCACGCAAAATACCCCATCTGCCTTTCTAGGCACATCAAAAAAAAGCAATCAATACAAAGTTTATACAATCACCGAGCTCTGTTTCAGTATAATGAATTGAGTAATACCCAGGGGAAAAATATGAAAGAAAAGGCAGTTAAATTCGCAACCTCACTTATTGAAGATTTGAGTTCATTGACATCTAAATCTCCCACAGCAGAGTCTGATATAGAAAGAATTAGGAAAAAAACCATGATATCGCAAGTAAGTGTCGCCACGGTGATAGGCGACAGCGCTCCTGTAACTCATGGCTATGGAGATGAAACCGTAGATAAAGACACGGTATTTGGAGCTGCGTCTCTGAGTAAACCTGTATTTACTTACCTAGTATTAAAGCTTGTAGAAGCTGGAAAACTCTCTTTAGATATGAATGGTTTTAATAATATTTTGCCCTTTAAGTCTTTCTGCGAAAAACATGGTTTTGTATGGAAAAATGATGAAGAAATTAATGAAGAGGATATTTCGCGAATTAATGCATTTACACCAGCCATGATTCTCTCTCATAAAACTGGCTTTGATTTAAATCGAAAAAATCAAGTGAATCATCAATTTGAACCTAGCCAAGAATATTATCGATATTCAGGATTCCCCTTGTTTTATTTGCAAAAAGTTATTGAAAAACTTCACGAACCAAAACTTGCTCTCATGCCAGATAATGATGTTTTTGAAAAAAATAAACTGTATGTCTCTATTAATCCACCGAATCTAAAGTATAAAATTGTTGACCTTATGGGTGAAGGGAAAACCGGTACTATCAACTTAGAAGAGATGAGTTGTAATTTACAAAAACTCACTGATATACAGGAGCTTAATCCGTACCGCGCCAAAATTCTTGAAGAAGTAGCAAAACGAGGGCATATCGCAAACCTTGAAGTACTTGCTCATCAATATGTGTTCGATCCATTACATATGGACCACAGCAGTTTTGGCGAAAAACCATGTGCCGCTAATAGTTTAATAACTACTGCCGAAGATTATGTGCGTTTTGTGCAAGCATGGATGAATGATAAAAAACTACAATATGCGTTTAACCCCCAAATTCATATGACTCAAGATCCCTGGGCAAAAAAGATGGTTTCGAATCAAAGCGATCTAAAATATGTGGCTGAATGTTTAGGGTTTCAACTTGAAGTTGATGAATATGCTAAACCTCTTACTGCGTTTAAAACAGGTGATATGGGTCCATGGAGAGGATGGGTTGCAATCGATTTAAGTGATGATTTAAAAGAAAGAAGGGCAACCGTTTATTTTGCAAAAGGCCCAGATCCTGATGGGAACGGACATATTCTCGCTGAAGCATTAATAAAACCTAATTTTCAATTAGATCATGGGATGAAATGGTTTAAAGAAAAATATGGTTTTGCTACTGGCTGGGAGGAAAATTGGGAGGCTTTGCAGCAAATACGATGTAATCGCGGGATACATTACCAAGAACAATCACCGAAACTGCCCCAATCCGAGAAGGAGGTTATTAAGCCTATTGATAGTATCCAAAAAATGTTGCAGTTAATGCCACCTAGCCCAAAACCAACACTAAAAACAAATCAATCTCAAAAACAAGAAACAAATTCAAATCAGCCTATTCAAAAAGTTGAGACGATAAGAAATGATAGTAAAGCACAAGAGGAGACAAAATTTAATCCCACTCCATTTTCTTATACGCCTTACTAACAATAAGAAAAAACTAAATAGAGATGTGGCGGTGACATTAAAATGACTACAATCTTATTTTTTAAGTTCTGTTAATAGGTTACGCTCTTGATTAGCTCTGCTTTGAAAGCTTTGCAAGGGCACCACTTTCCACTTTAGAACACCCCATCCAGGTATTTCTCGAAGGAGCTGATCAACTTCATCATTTGATGATGCGTCTAAAATAAATGAAAAAGCTCTATCACCGACTAAAACCCCTCCAGCAATAATTTTTTTCATACGCTCAAGTTGAATAAGCATATCAAAAGTAGCAAGGATTCCATTCTCCAATACAGCAATGGTCTCTTCGTTTGAGGCAAAACCAGGTCCTTGCGACGCTGTAACTAAATACATCATCCTAATTTCTCCTTAAATAATTTTGACGTACGCAAATTAAAGTAACAGGATTTGATACCGCCTACAATACCCCCCAATCAGACATCACAAAGATCAATTATTAAGCCTCCATATTCTTGAGATATTTTCTAAGACAACCTGCGAGTGGACTAAGCCTATTGAGATAATAAGTCCTATAAGCATGTAGATCTACGCTTAACATAAACTGATAACAAGCCAATGTGCTCCAAATCAGCCGTATTTGTTTGGCTAAAAGAAATGCCTCTAACAACCGTTTTTTTGGCGCTAATTTCAACCAATTTTCCAAACAGGCCTCTTGAAGCTTCTGATAGATAGCATCCCCTTCTTTTATGCCGTGGTGAATCATTGATTGTTCAAGACAGGTATGTAGCGAAAAAAATGGATGAATAAGAGCCGTCTCGCCCCAATCTACGAAGGTCATCTTTTTAGTCTCTTGATCAATAAGAACATTCTTATCATGAAAATCGTGATAACCTATAGTTTCAGGAATCCCATAGCTGGATAATAAGTTGCATTGGGCTAAAAATGGTGGGCTTAATGCTTGTAATCTTTGCAATTCTTCATTCGTTAAACCCTCTGTTTTTAAAAAAGTGGTTTGGCTGACCATTTGATCATAAAGGAAAGGTAATTTATCTAACCGCCAATCGGGGATGCCCAATTGCAGCAAGGTGGTAATATAAGCTTCTGTTGCACGTTGAATCGCGGCATATTGCTGCACTGCTTGGCACAATAGTTCGGGTTTAAAACCAGCTTTAAGCGTTTCACGCAAAGGCTTCCCGGCATCTTTCATCAGAAAGCAATGTAAATCATCATTAATAGCTATCACCCTCGGCACATGAGCATGGAGTTGCTCGGATAACCACCGAATAATCTTAGGCTCATTCGATAAAAAAGCAGATGATGGTGTTTGTTTTAAATAAAAATCACCCATTGATGTTGAAAAGCGCATCACCTTCGACCAAGGCGTTGATAACACGATTTCCGGTGTGCGTTCTATTACATAGCCATTGGAAATCAGGCAATTGATCCCCCATTTGCAAAAGGGCAGTTGCTTATTCATATTTTATAGGTTCACTCACAATGGCTATACTTTTTGAGCGCGCAGAAGAATAGTCTTCATTTTTAAAGAATCGATTGTTCACAAAACTCAGTATCCATCATCGTAATGCCTGGATCTCGTATTTTGAAATGCTTGCGGCATGTTGATGAATACATATCGTTACCGCCGATCACGACCTGATCGCCTTCAGTAATAACGACTCCCTGTGCATTTAATCGTAAGATCATTGTTGCTTTTCGACCACAATGACAGATTGTTTTAAGTTCGACAAGTTCATCAGCCCATGCTAAGAGATACTGACTTCCTTCAAATAATTCACCGCGAAAATCGGTACGTAAACCATAAGCAAGAACAGGGATTTCTAGTTGATCGGTGATTTCTGTTAATTGATGCACTTGGATTCTTGTTAAGAACTGTGCTTCATCAACCAAAATACACGCATATTTTTGTCCTTGTTTCATTACTTTCTGGTACAGATCATCATTGGTATTAAAAATTAAGGCCTCTTCAGACAATCCAATGCGAGAATGCACCACTCCTTGTTGGTAACGATTATCTATAGCAGGAGTAAATAATAAAGTTTGCATCCCTCGTTCACGGTAGTTGTAACTGGATTGCAAAAGTACTGTACTTTTTCCTGCATTCATTGCCGCAAAATAAAAATAGAGTTTTGCCATGAGAAAGCTCAATTTTTTTTTAAATTGCAGCCATCATAGCATTTCTCTGGTATAGTACAAAAAATATATTTTTATCGTTAACATATCTTTTGCACACATGAGATAGCTATGAATTCAAAAATAAAATCCTTTTTTGCTGTTTTAATTTTAATGGCCATATCATCAATAAGCCAAGCAGATGTACAGCTTAAAGACATTCAAGGAAACACTATTTCTTTTTCATCTTTGAAAGGAAAATGGATTCTTATTAATTACTGGGCAAGTTGGTGTAAAACGTGTATTGATGAAATTCCTGAACTCAATCGCTTTTATCAAAAACACGAAAATGACTCTGTCGCATTATTTGCAGTCAATTATGACGAGTTACCTTTACATAAACAAAAAAGGCTCATCAAAAAATTCAATATCCTTTATCCTTCTCTCGCATCTAATCCCGCGTTTGCTTTAGGCTTAGGAGATATTATGGGTGTACCGGTCACTTTTATTATTAATCCACAGGGCAAACTTGTGAATACACTTTATGGTGGACAAGATATATCATCCCTAGATTCCGCGATAATGAACCTTAAGTCTTAATAAATAGGGGTTGATTCGCATTTTGCTAGCAAAGACTCAGCATACCAAAGAGTTAAAATGCCTCATTTAGCCATTATGTCTCCGGAAGATGTCATTAAAGTCGTAAAACCAAAAATTGACGATCTCCAAAGAATAGCAGCAATGAATACTCAGATCATTGTCGATACTACTTATGAGATAAATATTGGTTTAAAAAAACTTTTAAAAAGTGGAAGAATAAAAGAGCTGCGCTATGAAGAAGAACTAAAACAAAATAAAGAAGAATTAATTCATGTAGACTGAAATATTGCACGACTCTCTTTCCAAGGGAAAACTATTTTTGAAATATTATGGATAAAAGATCTAATACCTTATTTTGAGCTTCCCTTTCAATAACACCTAATTTTTTGACAATACGAGTGCGATCTATTGACCTCAGCTGATCAAGTACAATCTGCCCTTTTTTATCTTTAAATTCTGTCAATATTCTAGTTGGAAAATTGTCTTTAATGGTGCTGGTCATCGGAGCAATAATAACTGTTTTCAACCTGCTCAAATTCATTGAGTCAGGTGAAATAATTACTGCTGGACGTGTTTTTTTTATTTCAGAACCAACTGTAGGATCGAGGTTTACTAAAAAAACATCAAACCTTTTTATTTTTACCATGTCCATTCATCCTTATCAAAATCATTGCTTAGATTTAAATGAGCCTCCTCACTTCTATCATCTACAACAGCATTGAATTGCTCTAACCATCCTTCTTGCTGATTTTTGATTGGAATTAACGTAAGCACGCCATTTTCATCTACTCTAATTTCTAATTCTTCGCCAGGATGTAAATGAGCTTCTTTAATGATAACTGAGGGAATACGAATTCCGATTGAATTTCCCCATTTAGTTAAAGTAACAGTAGACATTGTAACTCCAATAATGTATATCCATAGTATAATTATACTATGGATATACATTTATTCAAGCCCTTGCTGTGCGAAAATGAATAACTTATAAATAACTCACCGCTAGAATAAGGAAAATTAAGGTGAGTTTTCCCAACGTTGCTTCTTTTAAAAGCTAAATAAATCTCTTTTTCAAGTATCGCCCTATTTCGAAGTTCGTTTCCTACTTAAAGTCTACCTAATCAGACTTTTTAAGACACTATTATGGTCTACCTTATGTATATATTTCTCTTCCTTTAATTATTGTTTGAATATTTATTAACTATTTAAGTTGGAGATAGACTGTTTTTTAAGTAAAACTTAAATCTACTGGGGATTATCTTTATCCAATTCTCGTTTAAGTCTTAGATATTGATTAGGATTTCTCGAGGTGAGATTATCAATTATATGTTTAGCGACAAAACTAAGATCATTATTCATTTTGGTCAACTGGAATAGATGCTGTACTAATAACCCTGGCTCATGTAGAGCATGCTCTTGCCTCCATTTGCAATCGAAAAGGACCAAGAGCAAAATATATTGGTTTAAGACTTAATGAGTATGATTTAAACAGAACTGCCATGGCGATAAATTTATATATCGCTATGAATTTAGCTGCGTAAATTTAAATCATTCGACGCTCTAGGAAACTCCGAACTGGGGTTGCGGATTAACCTTTGACTCTAGTCTATTTTTTAATTCTGCCAATTGTGGAAATTTTTGAACATTAATAGCCGAAACAAAATTAGGAGCAGAACGATCACTTGAAAGAAATAAGTCACCTAATAATCTAAAAGTAACCTCATCTAATGAATTAAAGCTCTCTGATTTTATTCTTTCAATGAGAGATAACAAATGATCTTTTGGAGTACGTTCAACAATGTATTTGAAACTACGTAAGTTGAGGCGAGACTTCAAAGCACATTCTACAAGAGAGCCACTATATTTATCGCCCATTGTTAACACTTTTAAATACTCTTGTTCGGTAAGTGCATCAAATAGTATTTTTAATGCATCATTGGAACCAAGGGCCATATGAAAAACAGTGGAGCATGAATATTGGGTTTGAAGGGTAAGTACTCTTAGCGTCTCATTTTTAGGCAGTTGCTGCAAAAGGTACTTTAAAGCATCAGGAGCTTGTGCACATAAGTGGAAGGGAGTGCGGCCATCGTCAAATTGAGTTGTAACTATATCTGAGCGCTTATTAGGAGGAAATAAATTTAAAAGTGGTTGTATTTTATCAGGATTTTCACTTAGATAAATTTTAAAAATATTTTTTTCGTTTTTCCTATCAATCGGACTCATTAATTCCATGCGCTCGTTTTCGGATAAGTGAGCTAAAATTATGTCAACGTTTTCAGAGTTTTGGCAGGCAAGAAAAATCGGTGTCTCGCACTCCATATTTTGAATTTTAATTAACTCTAAAAGTAAATTCTTTGGAATAAACTTCAGTATTATTTTCAAACTTTCCGTATTGCTCATCGCAAGGTGGAGTACCGTATTGCCTTTCTTGTCTTTTGCTTTCATTCGCTCCAGATGATCTTTCTCTGGTAAGTATCGAAGAATCTTCGTTAAAGTTTCAGGGATAGAAGCAACACGAAGCAAGCAATCGTTACCTCTAGGCAGGAATTTTAACTCCTGTCTATTTTTTGATTCTACTACCAGTCTATTTTTTAATTCTGCTAACTGTGGAAATTTTGTAATATCAATAGCCGAAAGAAAGTTACAATTAAAGCGATCACTTGAAAGATATAAGTCACCTAATACTCTAAAAGTAACCTCATCTAATGAATTAAAATGCTCAGCATTTATATCCTCAATGATCCTTAATAAATGGTCTTTTGGGGTACGCTCAACAATGTATTTGAAACTATCTAAGTGATGCGTCAACGCATATTCTACAAGAGAAAAACTATATTTATTTTTTATTTCTAACACTTTTAAATACTCTTGTTCGGTAAGTGCATCAAATAGTATTTGTAATGTAGGCGGAGAGCTAATGACGCTATGAAAAATAGTGGAGAGTGAGTATTTGGTTTGAAGGGTAAGTACTCTTAGCGTCTCATTTTTAGGCAGTTGCTGCAAAAGGTACTTTAAAGCATCAGGAGCTTGTGCACATAAGTCGAAGGGAGTTTGACCATCTTCAAATTGAGTTGTAACTATATTTATGCGCTCGTTAGGAGGAAATAAATTTAGAAGTAATTGTATTTTATCAGGGTTATAATTTAGATAGGTTTTAAAAATATTTTTTTTGTCTTCCCTAATAAATGGATTTATTAATTCCATGCGATCTTTTTCTGATAATTTAGCTAAAATTATTTTAAAGTTTTCAGCTTTTTTGCAGGCAATAGAAATTGGTGTCTCGCTACGTCTGTTTTCAATTTTAATTAACTCTAAAAGTGAGGGACTCGGAATAAATTCCAGCAATATTTTCAAGCTTTCCGTATCGCTCATTGCAAGGTGCAATACCGTATCTTGATCCCTGTTTTGTGCTTTTATTGCATTCAGATGATCTTTCTGTGGTAAGCATTGAAGAAGCATCTTCAAACTTTCGGCGTTAGATGCAGCACTATGAAGCAAGTTATCTTTATTTAAATTCAGGACAATGAATGTATTTATCATGTCATTATCAGCTAAAAATTTTAAAATAAGTTTTAAAGTATTAGCATGATTAATACTATCATGTAACAATGTATTTCCCGAATCAGTGTTTTTAGTATTTAAAATTTGTATCTTCTCGCTTTGCGTAAACTGCCTCCAGACGACATCAAATGCTTGGGTGGATTGCACTAACATTTCCATCAACCCTTTCTCAGAACCAACGTTGTTTAGTACGTTTTCTTTGTTAACAAAATTCCTTACAATTACCTCCTGTACATTCGGATCTAAAAAGGACGAGATTAGGAAATAGTAATCTTCTTTTTTATTTAAAATTTTATTCAGTCTACCTGCCATGTAACCACATAAAACACCTATTTTAACCAGTGTTAACTCGCGAAATAACTTGATAATATTATCTAATGTACCTATAGTATATGACCATGATTTAACATAAGAAAAATCATCTAATAAAATGCGTATATCTTCCTCTGATAGATCGTTTATAATATCGATTAACTCCTCAAATCTACAATTATGTAAATTGAAACCATAGATATCCAATATTTTTCTAGTTAAAGGCAAATGATCACAACCATTTACAGAACCTGTTTCTATTGCTTGATTCAGTTCATCTAATGAAATTTGCAATTTCTTCTTCGTGTTTTCAATAACCTCACTTATTTCATTTTTCCCTAATCCAATGCCAGCCAGATAACTTTCTTTTCCCATCATAGCCATTTGAAGCGAAGATTTCCTAGCTGCCATACAGGTCTGTATAAGAGCAATTGGCGCCTCTCCAGAGGAATACTCTCCGATACACTTACGTAACATTCCTAATTCATGTTTTAATTTATCATCTAAAGAAAAGGATATTTTTTCACATAAAACATTGTAATATTCGAAAAATCTTCTTATAGACAACTCTGCAGTAGCTCCAGCTATTTCCTCTTTTCCGACACCAGAAACACTATTATAATGAAGTGAATTTAATAATATGTTTAACTGCCCAAGCAAATTAGTTTTATCTTGTTTATATTCCTGCATACGACCATACGATTCCACGATCGACTTCGTTAGTAAATTATGCTTTCCTAAACGAACAAATTCAGATTCACTTAACCATTCATTATCAGTTGCACCAGGCTCATAATAATAATTAGGAATTGGTTCATCCTTATCTTTTTTTTCTAAAACGTTCAATACCCAAAGAGGGATGATATATGTTCCACAATCTGAGATAATATGAGTTTTTAAAAACTTAATTACATCCGCTTCTTTGTCATTCTCATCCTGAAAGGCAATTGCGGATATTCTACTTGCAGAGCCTGAATTAAATCCCCAAGCTGCAGGCTTATAGATTTCAGGATTTTCTCCAAATAAAAGAGTCGGCATTAACAATTGAATAATCTCTACTAAAGAGTAAGAGTCTTTATCATCTTCCTTAAGTAATTTACAGGCTACTTTAATCAAAAACTTTGTTACAGCAGCTTCTGGAAGCGCAGTATACGAGAGCATCGTACCTTGAACTCTATTCCAAATTAGTACAAATGTATTTTTAATGCTTTCATGACTAATTTCTTTATCGTTTTCCCAAGTATTCAATAAAGAATAAAAAATTTCATAAACTTCCTTGCTGTGTTTTTGTATTAGCATTTTTTTTTGAGTAAATGGATGCTTTTTATTTTCATTATCGATATCAGAGTTGAATTCTTCTAATAATTTCTTTAGCTCATTTATCATTATAATAGTTAACCTCTCTATGATTTGTGAAATATAAGTTTTAATGTTTCAAAAACTAACCATTCTACTTTTCGAATGTTTAATACGTTCAGGCTCATTATGGATTCTGGGGTCTTATGCAACCAACAATTGAAACGGTCATTGGACATTTAAAACATTATTATCAAGTTTGGCATACAAGGCATCGCTCTATATTCAATGCGATGACTCCATTCAACCATTGAAGCTCTCGGCTATTAAACTACTGGACTTTAAAGAGCAATAGAAATTAATAAAAACAGAAACAGAACAAAAACAGACCTACGTGAATACAAGATAAAAAAGCGAATCATTAGCTGCTACCACCGGCTCAAGACATCCATAACGTAACCTTGTTTATAAAACAAAACGATTTATGTAGAACCCCCTTCTATTTGTGCATAATGTTATCATATTAATTTAATGTGTTTCAATTATTATAAAAAATATGATTCAAATATATTCAGGAAAAAATATGTCTCGCGTAGCCTTTATACCCCAAGCAGAAGTAGAAAATGTCATTACGAATAAAATTGCTCAATATACATCAATGATGGAAGTAAATACTCAGATTATTAATGATACCACTCATGAAATTGAGCATGGTTTAAAAGATTTATTAAAAGAAGGAGGGATAGACAAAGCACGCTATAAAAGTGAACTCAAACAAAATAAAGATGAACTAGGTTTTAGATTGGTGGCTAAAGCAGAGCTGGAGCAACAATTAGAAAGATTTAACCAACTACAAACTGAAGCTCGAAATCAAACTCCTTGTTTTGTTATTGATAGTGGGATGAGTAAAGACGAGTTACATAAGCTCATCGTTCTTACACAAATTAAAATTGATTCCACTCAGGATAAAAATGAGCAATTATTTTTAAACACCATATTACAAACTGCAGAAGCGTGCAAAAATCACTTAAAGGAAAATAGAGCCTTACAAACACAAACAATACCTATGTTGGATAGGGAACTAGAATATGCGAATAACTTGCTCAATGCATATAAATCACCCGAAATAGAACATTATATCGACACAATAAATTCCATTAAAAACGCTTCCAGCAATGAAGAATTTTCCAATATAGAACAAGCATTTGTAGATAATCTTTGCGAAAAAGTAACTAAAGAAATAAACAACGCCATAATTTCTCTATATGCAAACATTCCTGTTGACGAGAAGAAACTCCAAAAGAATGTAGAAGCTCATATTGAAAAGACCGTATCGGATGCTCAAAAAATCCCCCTTAGTACTGGATTTAGAGGTTTTATTAATAGGATTTGCGATACATTTCATAAGAAGCCTGTTTTTCACACCACCGTTGATAACCCAGAAGTTTTTCAGATAGCGCGTGATTTTAAAGAGCGACTGAACTTAATAAAAAATCAACCGGAGCCTCTAGAAGATGAAATGAGGGCATCAATGCGATAAGCGAAGGAGTTATACTATAACTCATCCACTAATTTCTAAACGAATGCACAAGTAAAGCGAGATGAAGGAGCGTACTTAAGTCATGATAATATATAGAATTCAACGGGGCGCTATATATCATTTTAATGACTTTCGATAGAAAGGTTCATGAAGAGCATTCATTGGCAAACAAACGTTGCTTTTGCGCCTTTGTAATGCGAATTTTTAGTAGCCAATCACCTTCATCATTAATTGACTCACTTAAAACCGAGCCTAATTGGTATAATTGAGCACGCAATTTTGCCTGTGTTGCTTTAAGTACTACTTCTTCAGTAGAAATTGCGCCATGTAATTGAGTGCTAATTGCTTCTTTTAATAAGTCCAATCCCAAATTTGATGCCGCAGAGAGCCAGACTTTACATTTCTCTTCTTGATAATCAATTTTAGGTTCCCATTCTTCTTTTAAATCAATTTTGTTGAATACCTGTATTATTGGAACATCATGGACCTCTAACTCATCCAAAACTTGCTGAACTGAAAAAACAGTATCTCGCCAATGAGGATCAGAAATATCAATAACATGGAGTAGCAAATCAGCTTGTTGTGTCTCCTCCAAGGTAGCGCGAAATGCCTCTACTAATTGATGCGGTAAATCACGAATAAATCCAACTGTATCCGTCAAAATCACGGAGGAAGAACCAGGCAAATTGAGTTGACGCATCGTTGGATCTAAAGTAGCAAATAATTGATCCGCTACATAGATACTTTCTCCAGTCAATGCATTAAATAACGTGGATTTACCGGCATTGGTATAACCTACTAAAGATACCGTTCGTAAAGAGGCCTTTCGTCGTGCTTGGCGGTTTTGATCGCGGCTACTTCGTACTTTTTCTAAACGTTTATTAATATATTTAATACGTTCTCGCAATAAACGACGGTCTGTTTCCAATTGTGTTTCACCAGGCCCACGCAGCCCAATTCCACCCTTTTGTCGTTCTAAGTGTGTCCATCCACGAATCAAGCGAGTTGATAAATGCTGCAATTGTGCAAGTTCAACTTGCAACTTTCCTTCAAAAGTTCGTGCACGCTGTGCAAAAATATCAAGAATTAGTCCGCTTCTATCAACTACGCGACATCCAAACAAACGTTCTAAATTCCTTTCTTGTGATGGAGATAATTCATGATTAACAAGAACCAATTCTGCATCACAAGCTTTAACTAGTTGCGCAATTTCCTCGGCTTTACCTTGACCAATATAATACTTAGCATCAGGGGTTGCACGAGTACCTAAAACACATTCTAATACTTCCGCATTAGCTGAAAGAGCTAACTCTTCAAACTCTTGCAATGCTTTACCAGCATCAATTCCTGGTAATGCTAATTGCACCAACACGGCGCGCTCACCGCCTTGAGGACGTTCAAACACTAACTACTGCTCCTTAACTTGATGACAAGCATCACTCTAATGTTTAAAAATGGGCTCCTTAACCTATTGTATTAAGCATTTCTTTAGTGTGATCACTAAAAGTATAAGCAAAAATCCAACCTATAGGTGGAACATTTTTTTGCTAGTCTGCCACAGTTCCTTCAGTTCCACCAGATTCATCATCAGCAGGAATTTTTATTGCACGTGAAGGAACTACTGTAGAAATCGCATGCTTATAAACCATTTGAGTAATCGAATTCTTTAACATCACTACATATTGATCAAAAGAATCCACTATACCATGCAACTTAATTCCATTTACCAAAAAAATGGATACAGGCACCTTTTCTTTACGTAGCTCATTTAAAAAAGGGTCTTGTAATAAATGATTTTTAGACATTGCCCACTCCTTATTGTTATTGTATTTTTTAAAGGCAAAACATGCATCTGATCAGTAATTCGACATTTTTTCGTAAAACTTTAGATTAATTTCATGACAGTTCAATTTTAATCCGTTACTATTTGCAATTTAACTCTGAAAGCCTAAAAAAATATAAATGAAGAACAGTTTTTTAAGAAATCATGGCAGTAAAAGAATTTCGGTTGTCTTCACCGGAAAAGGACAAAGGAGATGATACTAATGATGTGTAAGGGGGAGCTCCTTTGTATTGTTGTTTAGTACCCCATCTTTAATTTAAGGAGGATTAAATGCCATTTACTTATGAACAAATCATAGAGCTAGAAAATCCCTATGAGCAACTTAGCAATGGTGATGCATTAGCTGAAAATGCAAAAGTACTTAATCAGTTAAGCGAAGAAGAACAAAAGACACTTGCTACAAAAATAATTGCAGCCTGCCCAGAATCAAAATTTAAGCAATATGGTCGACACATTAATGCATTGAGAAGTTTTGAAGAGGATGGTTTTCATGCAGTAATTTCTGGCGCCTATCAAGTAAGGCATAGAATTTTCACCTTGCTCGATCCTAGAAATAAAACACCTCACTCTTTGTTTTTAGAAGAATTTAACCCTGATCTTTTTAATAACTTTGGTGATCTCGCCAAAGAAATATTAAAAGGCAATGAGCAAGCAATTGCAGAACGACTAGCGCTTTGCACACCAGAAGAGTCACGAAGTAAGTTAGCTCGGAATGTAGAGATTACTTTTCCTCACAGTTCTTTTGCAACAAAATCAAAAGCAGCCTTTGCCATACGTCGCAATGTCGATAAATTGTTAGGAGAAAATCCAGAGCAATTTTTTGAAAGTCGTGATTTTAATAAAGATGCTTACAATATGTTCCCAAGTATGTTTCAAACATTATTAAAGGGACAAGAAGATCAAATTGGCAAAAAATTATCCGGTCTGGACAGTCAAGATGCCATTAGACGCCAATTGTCATTACTTCATACTGAAGTATTTGATGAAGCGAATCCTTTCAAACTCATTGCCGAGGTGATGGGACCAAAAATAGAACAAAAGAAAGTTTCATTTCAAGGCACAAACCCTAGTCGTATGTTTGGCCATTCACGAAGACAGTCAATCAGTCCAAAACATCTGAATGAGACACCCAAAATGAGTAATGAAACAGATGATAAAAAATCTGAGGAAGGATATGAAAAATCTTCATTCAGTTGCTAATGTTAAGCTCCACTGCCCTTACACTAAAGTAAGGGCTCTTTTCTTTGATCCTTAATGATAAGAGGTAAATTAATGACACACGAAAAACTCACAGTTGCATTAGTGCAAGAAAAATGGCATGAAAACCCCAAAGAGCATCAAGACAAACTAGCCTCTGGGATCCACACTGCAGCACAACAAGGAGCTGCTGTTGTATGTTTACAAGAGCTCACTTTAAGCCCCTATTTTTGTACCCGCTCCGACGTCGACCCTACTCCATTTATGGAAGATATTCATAACGGCCCCACGACACAATTCGTTAGTACAATGGCGAAGGCAAACAATGTATGCATAACCGCCTCTCTTTTTGAAAAAGCAGGCTATAATACTGCTGTTGCGTATAACAATCAGGGGGAGCTTATAGGAATAACTCGAAAGCAGCATATCCCCAGCGGGGAAAAATACCATGAAAATTTTTACTTTAAACCTGGAGATTCTGATTACCCACTTCATCACATCGCCGGCCATCAATGGGGACTGCCAACCTGTTATGATCAATGGTTTCCGGAATTATCACGAATTTATGGTTTAAAAGGTGCAGAAATTTTAGTTTATCCTACTGCAATCGGTGGCGAACCTACTGCTCCAAACGTCGATACTCAATCTATGTGGCAAAAAGTAATGGTTGCACAAGGCATTATGAGTAATACATTTGTAATTGCTGCAAATCGAATCGGTTGTGAAGATGAATTAGAGTTTTATGGAAGTAGCTTTATTAGTACACCTATGGGTGAAATTTTGGCACAAGCACCCCGAGACAAACCAGCCGTATTAGTTGCCGAGTTAGATTTCAGCCAGCGTACATTATGGGGAAGACTATTTCCTTTTGCGCAACAACGCGAACCTGAAACCTATCACGAATTAGTAAAATCACGTTAAGCCCTTTGGAATATTGAAACTATGAACATCAGCGCACCATCTGAAGAAAATTTATATAACATTAAAAACTGGGGAGAAGGATACTTCAGCATTAACGCCAAAGGGAACATGGAAATAAGCAAAGCGCCCGGTAAACCTGGTGTCGAATTGCAAGCCATTGTCAATGCTGCAAGCAGAGCAGGGTTACATTTACCCTTACTCATTCGTAGCCCAGATATTTTACATGATCGTGTACATCGTATCTATGAAGCGTTTGCCCAAGCCAAAGAAGAAAATGGATATACAGGGAATTATAAGCTTGTTTATCCCATTAAAGTAAACCAAGAACAAAGTGTTGTTAGAGAACTATTAAAATCACCAAGCCACACTATAGGCCTGGAAGCTGGCTCAAAACCCGAGCTTATGGCAGTTATTGGTATGCTCAGTAATCATCAAGAGAGCACCATAGTCTGTAACGGCTATAAGGACAGCTACTACATCCGCACAGCATTAATTGCGCAACAAATGGGGCATAAAGTTTTTATCGTCATCGAAAAGATCTCTGAGCTCGCTATTATTTTAAAAGAATCTGCCCGTCTAAAAATTAAACCAACTCTTGGTGTTCGTATTCGCTTAATCAGTAAAAGCGCAGGAAAATGGGAGCATACAGGAGGAGTCAAATCCAAGTTTGGCCTCAATGCAAAGCAAGTTCTTGAGTTGATCACTCAATTAAAAGCTCATGATATGCTTGACTGCCTGCAACTCATGCATTGCCATCTGGGCTCACAAATTGCCAATATTCATGATATTCGCCATTGCATGCAAGAAGTTTCCCGCTACTATGTTGAATTACGCCAATTAAATGCACCGATAGACACTATTGATGTGGGTGGTGGGTTAAGCGTGGATTATGAAGGAACGCATTCTAATCATGGCTGCTCTATGAACTACAGTTTACGTGAATATGCCACCCACATTCTTTTAGCAATGCAGTATTTATGTCAGGAATACAATGTTCCCGAGCCTAATATTATTTCCGAGTCAGGTCGAGCACTAACAGCACATCATGCTATTTTAATTGCCGATATTAGTGATATAGAAATGATCCACAAGCAGCCCACACTTCCAGAGATTACGAGTGAGGACTCGCATGTGATTCGTGACATTTATGATACTTATCAATCAATTACTAACAGTGCCCCAATAGAAATTTATAATTATGCAGAACACTCGCTCAATGAAGCACACTCTTTATTTAAGCATGGAGTAATTAGCTTACAAGAGAAAGCCAAAGTTGAGGCATTCTATACCAATATTTGTATGGAGCTTAAAGAACGGCTAAATCCAGATATTCCGACTGAAGAGACCTTATTAGCAAAAATCAATGAAGATATGGCAGTCAAAGTTTTTTGTAATATTTCCTTTTTTCAATCTATTCCGGATGCTTGGGCTATAGGCCAAATTTTTCCCATAGCACCTATTTCGCAGTTAACAAATACCCCATCTATGCACAGTATCTTACAAGATTTAACTTGTGATTCGGATGGAACAATTAAAGAGTATCTAGGAAGTTCTTGTGTGAATTCCACTTTAATGCTTCCTCTTTATGACAATAACAATCCTTATTCCCTAGGTTTCTTTCTTGTAGGTGCTTATCAAGAGATATTAGGTAATCTTCATAATTTATTTGGTGATACCAATTCTTTAGATGTCAAACTTTTTGACGATGGCCAATTTGAATTGAATGATTTAGTCAGTGGGGACACTGTAACTAACGTACTTAACCTTGCTCATTTTGATACTAAAAAATTGGCTCAATCCTATGAGAAACAACTCATTCAGGCAGAATTACCTGAAGAGAAAACGTTGCTCTATTTAAATGAATTGAGAAGTATTTTTTCTCAATTAACTTATTTAGACGCAAACATTCGGAGAAAATAAAATGACCCCAAAGCAAAGTGGATTTTTTATGCCCGCTGAATGGTATCCACATGAACGATGCTGGATGGCATGGCCTTGTCATTTAGAAACATGGTCTAAGGTCGGTTTACAAAGAGCCCAAATAGCTTATGCACGTGTTGCCCAAGCCATAGCACAATATGAGCCTGTTACTCTACTTGTTAATCCTGGAGATGAAGAGTCAGCCAAAAATTTATGTGGAAACAACAATATTACATTATTGTCTCTTCCTATCAATGATTCTTGGACTCGAGACACTGGACCTACCTTTTTGTTGGATCAAGCACAGCACTTAGCAGGAGTAGACTGGATTCATAATGCCTGGGGAGGAAACTATCAAGATTGTACGCTCGACAATCAAATTGCTTCTGTAGTTATAAAGCAAACGCATGCTTTGTCTTTTCGCGCACCTTTGGTTATGGAAGGTGGATCTTTTCATGTCGATGGAGAAGGAACTATTCTGACTTCTCGTGAATGTTTACTTAATGAAAATCGTAATCCACAATTGAGCCAACAACAAATTGAAAATTATCTGTATGATTTTCTAGGAGGACAAAAAATCATATGGCTCAATAAAGGATTATTAGGAGATGAAACAGATGGCCATATTGATGAAATCGCCTGCTTCATCGCCCCAGGAAAGGTGTTATGTCTTATTACACATGACAAAGAAGATCCCAATTATGAAAATCTGCATGAGAACTTAGAAATTCTTAAATCTACAACAGATGCAAAAGGACGTAAGCTTGAGGTCTATACTGTAGAGCAGCCACCAGCTACATATCTTAACGGTGAGCGACTCACTCTATCCTATATTAATTTTTATTTAGCAAATAAGGGAATAGTCATGCCCGAATTTGGGTATGAAAAACAGGATAAAGCAGCATACCAGTTATTCACTCAGCTATTTCCTAATTATGAGATTACTCAAATAAACGCGTTGGATGTATTTGCTGGAGGAGGGGGAATTCATTGTATAACCCAACAACAACCTAAGACAATACCTTAAACTCTTTGAGATATTTCTTACATTCTGTTGCTCTATTCACGCAATGACAACAGCCATGAAAAGACTATACTGTATCTCATAGGGATGACACGGACTTGTCTGACAGGATGTCAAACTAGGGACCAGCACATCGGATGTGCTTCGCTGCAAGGATGCAGCACCGCTTAATATATCTTATTCTCCGTAACAAAGCACTACGCCCTTCACTTAGACTAGGTGAAGGGCTATCAATTAGGTCTTGTCTAATTATCATAAGTTTGACATCAAAAATAAGATACCTTTTTATATAGGCTCACATTAGGTGCTAGAACCAGGAACCATACCATTAGGACCAGCAGTTATACCACCACTTGAACCAAACATTGTTGTGCCAGTGACGCCTAACACCGAAGGCAGGAACAATAAAGCAGCAGCGATAAAAACTAACGCAATTGGTGTTCCTATAGCAACTTGGGTAGGATTATCTTTATGCTGCTTAAATTTCATAATTGCACCAATAGAAAACGCCAAACCAGCCAAATAAGAACCAGCGGTTATTAGTTTGGTTAAATTTGTAAATGACGATGTAATTTGTGATGCCATACCTCCTACACTCATATCGCCTGCAGCCGCACTTTGACTGACCAAAGCCAATACGCCTAAACATGCAATACTGGCAAACCAATTTTTATAACTTAATTTATTACGCTTCACTTTATTCTCCTTAAAGCTCCATCAGTTCTGTTATCAAGTAATTCAAATTTTCATTACTTACTTCAATCATAACGCTCAAATATTAAACTATTATTATATTTTTATTCCATTTGCGCATGTGAAATTCTGTAGCGTAATAGCTTATTCACTATCTTGACCTCAAGCTAAAATAATAGCTCTTATTGTACCTGCAAACGCAGAAGGCAAATTCACGTTTTGTCCTGGAGTGGGAATATAGGAAAGAGCTGGTTCTAAATAAATATTGGTGATTATTTTTGCCTGATAGTAAACTTGGTACATCAGTTCGGTAGATCGATTCGTACTGCGTTGATTCAACCATGCTAAAGAAAAACCAAATCCCATGGAATCAGCTTCTCTATTGGCAATCAAACCAAATGCAGTTAACCCTGCGCCAATAGATTTGTTCATAGATAATGCACTGGAATTATTAATACTCAATTGGTAAAACGCTGAAATCCCACTAATATCGTATCCAGGATGACGGTACCATAAACGCTGTGATCCGAATAAATAAGCACCTGTCGCCCCTGTTTCAGTAAGATTATGCTGACGAATAAGACCAGTTTGATGCCATATGCCAATTCCAGAAGTTCCGGGCAAATGTTTCCTTCCTAGAACCCAGGCTCCGCCTGTTTCAGCAACTTGGAAGTAATTTCCATTAAACGTTGGCCCAGACAAACCGGTTTGTTTGCCACTGGCTAAATTACCATCATAAATACCATAAGCAAGATACCATTGCTTCATTGGGGTAAAATTCAAGGTTATTCCATACGCAGAATTCGTATATCCCGGCATAACCCCATCTACCGCAGGATTGATAAAAATAGGGGTATAAATCAAACTGGTTACGGCAGGGATGTTAGGCTCACCAGCACTCAGAGGAACAGGCTTGATTACATTATTAAAATCAAGTGTAGTAATTGTTTTTCCAAGACGCACAAATAGTTTATCGTCAAACAAGGCTTGGCGATACCAAAGCGCGTAAAGTTCCGAACGATCGAAGGGGGAAACATCAGGCAAAGAATTATACCCTTGAAAAAGGCCAGCTTGTGCATTGGTATTTTGCGCATTTTGTTGTAAAAACTGGGCGCTAAATAAGCCTCCTCTCCATCCATTAAATTGTTCCATATCAACAGTTAAATCGACTAATAGTACACTGTTTGAGGTAACACGTTCTGAATTAGGTATACCGCCAGAAAATAAATCATTAGTATCGCCAATCCAGGCTCCTTGGATCATAATTCCATGATTATTTTCAATACCAAGTTTTTTCTCAATATAGCGCTGAACTATCCCTGTTCCCGTAGGTACATTAATCGCTGCAGGGTTGGAGCTAATACTCGTAGTTCTTGGATTTTTTGTTGACGCAGCTTTTTTAGATCCAGCCTTAATTGTCTCTGCACACACACCATGAATTGTAACCAATAGAATAAAAAAAAAGATACATTTTATCATTTTCTTTGTGTTCCAAGACAATAACCGCGGCAAAAGCAACCATTGTAAAATACGACAGAAAAAGCATGGAAATATCTTTTCTGTCGTACTTACGTTAACTAATAGCACCAACTATTTAACATCCTGCTCCAGCCATGAGCACCCTGTGTACCAGTTGATTCTGATTCACAACATAAGTTTTGTTGGGAACAATGTCTACCCAGTTCGTAAGAAAATCAGGTTCAGGGTTGTCATTTGACCACACTACTAATCTAAAGTATCGGGCATCATTAGGGGTGGTCAGCTGAATTTTTCCTTTTTGAGAAATCATCATTAAAGAGTTTGAATTTAATGTGGCGTGATTAAGGATGTCCTTATTCGCTTTTTGTATCGCCTTAGCCGAAACAGCCCACTGCACTGCAATTTTCCCTAACTTATCTTTTTCTGGGTAATCCGTTTTATTCTCAAGTACAATGTTGCCACCAAAAACCCCAGAAGCCATGAAATATAAGCCTAAATAAACAAAGATCTTTTTCATTATTGTCACCTAATGGTTATTGAATAATTTTACCTTCTTGAGGCACGCAGGTTGCATTTTCATTGCTCTTGGGCGGCGTTAGAGGAAATTTACCTTCAGAAGAAAGTGTGGTTTTCTTATCAAGATTTTTGAATGCTTCTTTAGGAATATGTACGGCTACGCTTTTAATCACATTAACTGCTTCAGGAATGTCGAAATTACCTACCATACTTAAAAATTGATAACTTTCTTGTGGTGAGAACCCTTGAGTGCGGACTAAAAATTCAATGGCATTTTTAGAAGCAAGCTGCATGGCTTCAAACAGATCCTCATTCAATCCTATCACAATCCACTCTTTTGAATTTTCGACAATTGGCCAGGTAAATAGGCTATTACCATTTCGTTTTGTTTTATCAAATACTCCTTCAGCTTTTAGATCTTTTCGTACCACGAATTGCAAAGTGATTCCTTCATAAGAAGTTTCTAGTGCAGTGACATCAATTTCCCCATTACTTTGCATAGCATGCGAATCACCAGTCCAAACTAAAGCGCCCTTTTGAAAAACAGGCAAATAAAGAACAGAACCCACTTGTAAGCTCGGTTGATCTAAATTACCGCCAAAAGGACCTGGAGGAACAGAATTAAATTGCCCAGGAACAGGTTGACCCATATGCGTTTCTAAATTTACAGGCCATGCATCTGGCCAATCCTTTGGAGGAGCTACTGCAATAATCCCTGGAAACGGCTTTAGATGCAAACATACACCTTTTGTGAATTCTGTGGTATTTTTTTCTTTATCATATTTAAAGTACATAATTTGTGGTTGGGTAAACTCTGATAAAATTCCTTGTGTAGGGCTTAAAAAGTTATACCCAAAATCATTCAATTTGATATCTAATACCCGGATCTCAAGCACATCCCCTGGCTCAGCCTCTTCAATATAAACAGGACCTGTTAAACTATGCATACCACGTCTTTTTTGGATGTCATATTTTGTATAGAACTGTGCAACCTCAGCAGGCGTTGTCTTATTAAAAACCATTTCATGCAAACAACTGTTCCAAGTTTCCAAAGATACAGAATCTCCAGAATGAACTTTGACTACAGGTTGTTTATCCAGCATAAAAAGACCCAAGGTCACAGTATCTTTTGTTGCTGGAACTCTGTAATTTTCTGCCGATACAGCAGAAAAAAATATCATTGAGATTAATAAAATGAGAATTTTGGGTTTTTTTAGCATTTCTAATCCTTGAGAATGGCTAATGAAGAAAATTTAAATTAGATGGCATCAATATTTTTAATATAAATATTAAAAAAAATCAAATAGTTGTGTCTTAGCTTCGTCCGCACAAAGAAGTTACTTTATATTGAAATTTAAAAAGCAGTGTAATTTTTGAGATACTTCCTATCCAAGAGTGAGTTAATCAAGTGAAAAAGTTTATTTAGTGACCTATTGAATATTCATTCATAAATATTAGACTTACTATTTAATCCGTTTAATATAAGTTTTTCACGAAAAATACTTAATATGCCACATGTAAGTAATGTGAGCGCAACATAAAAGGCATTGAAATGCCTTTTATATCGTTAAATTACTGAGGTAAAATAATGGACGTTTTAAACGTGGGTCGGACAACTCAGATTAGAGAGTTAGCTGACTTTCTTTTATTTCCTGCTCATTAAATTCTCTCACAAAATTTCCTTTAAAATCATTAAACACACCACTGAAATGCCCTTCGAATTTATGAGGATGGAATAAAGTCCCAGCCATTAAATGGCTTTTAGCAACCATTTCTTGTACGTTCGGCCTAGTCTTTTTCAATTGAGCTTTTCCTGATTCAATTTCTATACGTTTTCTATTTAATTCGGCAACAATTTCAGCGGCTTTAGTATCCAGCATTAATTGTTGCTCTTCACTTCCTTCTCGATGTTCATTGCACACATAAACATCTGCCCCAACAGAACTGCTCGCTGTATATTTTAAGAATCCAGGTCCAACGTATTTTTTTTCTTGTTTTACACCCTCAAGTCGAACTCGGCCACGTTGCTCTATATCACGTTTAATGCGGCGCTCAATAACATCAAGATAGTTTTCAGTAGTAATATTTACTGTCACTACAGGCAAATCGGATAATCCATATTTTTTATAAAAGTATTGAGCAAATATACCCTCCATGATAATTACATCGGATGGATGAACTGTTTCTTCCCCTACCCTGTGATTTGATTTGAAATCAAAAAGTGGTTTTGTTATTGATTTTCCCTTATTCAATTCAGCAATATGTTTTTGCAACAAATCCAAGTGAAGCATGTCTGGTGTATCAAAATTTGTGTTTTTTCTGAAATATTCGAGATCAACACCCTCAGGTATCTCATGATAATAATCATCCATATTCAATATTTGTGCACTTATGCCAGCATCTTGCAGCTTAGTGAGAAGACGGTGAGATAAACCTGTTTTTCCAGATCCAGATGCACCACCAATAATTACAAAAAACATTTCTAGCCTCGTAAAAAGTTAACAAATAAAATAAGGGATGCGGATTATATATTTTATGACCAGTTGTAGCAAATAAAAACAGAGGATTCTTTATAAGATCACATTAAACTATATTAGATCAAACTAATCTATAATTGAAACTTCAGATTACGTTGAAAACCAAGTTTGTTTATCTTCAAAATTTATAACTATTTTGTGAATTTTAACTTAATAAGAATGGTACACAGTAATGAACTCTTGAGCGATAGAAATCACACTCAAGAGTTTTTACTTTTGTGGAGAAAAGTATTTGAACCCATTAAAAACTAATCCTCTTATACTTTAGAGCATTAGACTTTGCAAGAGTAACTAGAGCAGTCTTCTACAACGTTCCACGCTAGTTCATCTTAAAAAACCGAAACAAACTATCATTACCTCTAAAAAGAATTATATCCTGGCATAGGTGATATCATTTGTCCAGAAATGTTTTTAATGTTTTATTAGAAACTTCTACCTACTACACTTCATGCGTGGTATCGAGAACCTCTAAGCAAATGATTATCCATTAAAAATACACCCATTCATTTAAAATTAATTCATTAATTACAAAAGATAACTCACTTTAAGAATACTTTACGTGATTGTTTAAATATCGATCACGCAAATAATAATTATACATCGATATTCTCAGCCTCAAGTGCATTGAACTCGATGAACTCTCT
This sequence comes from Legionella santicrucis, assembly GCF_001468135.1. Lineage (GTDB taxonomy): Bacteria > Pseudomonadota > Gammaproteobacteria > Legionellales > Legionellaceae > Legionella > Legionella santicrucis. Next base: position 481,369 of record NZ_LNYU01000091.1, read on the forward strand.
TCTAGGTTCAACATTATCGCCCATAAGTGTAGTAAATATTGCATCGGCAGCAACTGCATCCTCAATATTCACTTGGAGCATACGTCGTACTGTTGGATCCATTGTTGTTTCCCAAAGTTGTTCGGGGTTCATCTCTCCAAGGCCTTTATATCGTTGAATCGTTTGTCCCCGTTTCGCCTCTTCCATTAACCAATCCAAAGCTTGTTCGAAGCTTTCTACAGCCAGTTCTTTATCTCCTCGTTTGATATATGCTCCTTCTTCTATCAAACTTGCCAACTTAGAACCAAGACTAACTAACTCTTTATAGTCTTTAGAATTAAAAAACTCAGCATTTATAGGTATAGGATTTTTTGCTCCATGTTGAGTCACAATGATCCTAGGTAGAAATTGATTTGTATCAGGTATCATATGAACATCAACATCATATTGTTCCGTTTTACTTCCTAATTGCTGTAGGCTTAAGTGTAAATGTTTACACCAGTTTGCTATTTTTTCTTGCTGATTAAGATCTTCATTATGAAGCATGGGTAAATAAGCGATACGCTTCAATATATCAGTAGGATATCTTCGCTTGTAACGTTTGATAATTTTTTCAGTACGTCTGAACTGATGCACTAATTCCTCAAGAGCTTTAGCGGCGATAGGAGGAGCATCTTTTACGGGAAAGAATGCTGCTCCATCTAATGCACTTTGTGTTAAATATTCAAACAAAGCTTCATCGTCTTTAACATATTGTTCTTGTTTTCCACGTTTAACTTTATATAATGGTGGCTGGGCAATATAAATATACCCACGTTCTATTAACTCTGGTGTCTGTCTGTAGAAAAAGGTAAGTAGCAGTGTTCTGATGTGTGAACCGTCAACATCAGCATCAGTCATAATAATAATTCGATGATATCTTACTTTATCGGGGTCATATTCATCAGGCCCTATACCACACCCCAAAGCGGTAATAAGTGTCGCCACCTCTTGAGAGGAAAGCATCTTATCAAAACGAGCCTTTTCAACATTAAGTATTTTTCCTTTAAGTGGCAAAATTGCCTGGAATTTTCTATCTCGACCCTGTTTCGCTGAACCACCTGCTGAATCACCCTCTACCAAGTAAAGCTCAGATAAAGCTGGATCTTTTTCCTGGCAATCAGCTAATTTCCCTGGTAATCCTGCAATATCCAATGCACCTTTTCGTCGAGTCATTTCTCGGGCGCGCCGGGCCGCCTCTCTAGCTCGAGCTGCATCAATAATTTTAGCTACAATCGCTTTTGCGCTTGAGGGATTTTCTAAAAGAAAGTCATTAAATTTTTCTGAAACACTGGATTCAACTACTGACTTTACTTCTGAAGAAACGAGTTTATCTTTTGTTTGAGAAGAAAATTTTGGATCAGGTACTTTTACAGAAAGTATAGCCGTCAATCCCTCGCGAGCATCGTCTCCAGTTGGCGATACTTTTGCTTTCTTGGCATATCCTTCACTTTCAATATAGTTATTTAAAGTTCGGGTCAATGCAGCTCTGAATCCTGCCATATGAGTTCCGCCATCACGCTGAGGTATATTATTAGTAAAACAATAAAGCGTTTCTTGATATGAATCATTCCACTGCATTGAAAGCTCAACGACAATATTATCTTTTTCAGCAGTCATAGAGAATACTATGGGCATAATCACATTTTTATTCTTATTGAGATGTTCGACAAATGCTTTTATACCTCCTTCGTAGTGAAAAGTATCCTGTCTTTGCGATCGTTCATCAAACAAATGAATGCAAACACCTGAATTTAGATAAGATAGTTCTCTTAGACGTTTTGCAAGAATATCATAGTGAAACTCTATATTTGAAAAAGTTCCAGCACTTGGTTTAAACCAAATTTGTGTTCCTGTCGTTGTTGCATCTCCAGTTTCAGCCATAGGGGCATCTGGAACTCCATTTCGATAACGTTGCTCATGGATTTTGCCATGACGCCGCACAGTCAAATATAACTCTTCGGATAAAGCATTAACTACTGACACACCTACGCCATGTAGACCACCAGATACTTTATAGGAGTTATCGTCAAACTTACCACCTGCATGCAAGACTGTCATAATCACTTCTGCAGCGGAACGTCCTTCTTCTTTATGAATATCAACAGGTATACCACGACCATCATCTTTAACCGTGATTGACTCATCAGAATGAATGGTAACAAAAATCTCTTTGCAATATCCCGCCAGTGCTTCATCTATAGAATTATCAACAACCTCAAAAACCATATGATGCAGACCTGTGCCATCATCAGTATCTCCAATATACATCCCTGGCCTTTTTCTTACTGCATCTAACCCCTTTAGAACTTTAATATTATTTGAATCGTAGCTGGCATCAACGCTCATTAAGTGGTCCTCTTAACCCTGTTATGATTTCTCAAATACCTTATCATAGCATAGTTTGTATTGTGTTTATATGTGATTTAGGAACTTTGACAATGGTAACTTATCTGTTTTTTTAAGATTAATTAAATTCTCTTTTATTATTCCTAAAGCGAAAATTTTATATACCTTTTTGTTTCACGTGAAACATTATTTCGTTGAGCATCAGTCGATATAGAAATTAAGTGTCTCATAAACATACCGAATGTAGCGAGAGAAATCCTGAAATGGGACGTATTAATAAATAGTATTCACTTGATTAAGAATACCTGCATTAATTTGATATTGTGTACTAGTTTTGTTGGATAGATTCTCCAACAAGGTATATGAATTGGAAGTTGAAGTAATAACATATTGTCCCTGTCGTGTTAATAAATGTGAAATTACCTTACGTTGATGGATTTCATCAAGTTCCGAAGCAAGATCATCAATTAAATATAAACAGTCCTGCGCAACAAGATTTCCTTGAGCTAGTTTCAGTGAGATTAAAATAATTTTTTGTTGACCTCTTGATATGAAATGCTTAGCCTTATTATTATCTACTTCAATACTAAAATCTGCTTGATGAGCTCCATGCTGCGTATATAATTTCTGCTTGTCACTCTCAAAATTCTCAGCCAATATTTCTTCTAAATTTTTACCAGAATTTCTTTTATCCCAGCCTTTGTAGTATTTTAGGGTACACTTAATTTCACTAAGTTCATTCAGTACAGAAATAAATTCTTGCTCCCATTGAATAAAATACTCTTCTCTTAATAGATGAAGCTGGTAAGCCAATAGATTTAACTGCTTGTCCCAAGGAATATATTGTGCAAAAGGTACTCGTAATTTGAGAAGTGCATTGCGTTGCTTTAGTACACGTTTATATTCCTTCCATAGAGCAAAATAATTATGTTTCACGTGAAACAACCCCCAATCCAATAAATTTCTTCTTACAGATGGACCTGCATCAATAATTTGAAATAAATCCGAGTAAAAAATTAGGCAAGGCAACGCATAAGCTAATTGGCTGGTAGTAGAGCAAAATTGATTATTCAACTTAACTTGAGTAGTTTCCGAATAAGACTTTTGGATACTAATTGTTTCTTCATTGTTCCCTCTGGCAAATACAGTCATAGAGGATTGATTATGTGAAATAATCGGTGAAATTTCTCGAGTTCGAAAAGAATGGCCGCAACTTAAGAGGTAAAATGCCTCAAGAACAGACGTTTTTCCACTTCCATTAGGTCCGAAAATAAAATTAAATCGAGAATTTAATTTCAGGTGAGCTGATACAATATTCCGTAAATGATGGATTTTTAACTCAGTAAGAATCATATTTTCATTGGCATAATAATATATTGATAATGATCATCATTTAATGACTCGATTAAAATACTACTATCCGTATTTGATAAAGACAAGCGAATTTGGCCCTCACCAAAATGAGAAAGAACATCTAATAAATAGGTTGCGTTCAATCCAATTTTTAATTCATCACCCTGTGTTTCAGCAATTAGTGATTCTACAGCTTCCTCTTGTTCGTTATTGTTCGCAATTAAAGTAAGCATACCTGGTTGCAAATGGAGCATAACTGCTTTTGATTTTTCATGTGCCAAAATAACGATACGCGATAAAGAGCGCTTAAGAACAGAACAGTCTATAAGAATATGCTTATCTTGATTTCTTGGTATCGCTTTAGTATAGGGAGGAAAACGCGCTTCGATTAGTTTAGATAAAAACACAAACTGCCTCGTTACTAATTTAAAATGAGATTTGCCAGCGGCTAATAAAACTTCTTCATCATCAATATAGTTAAGAATTCGCAATAACTCTTGAACTCCCTTTTTAGGTAACAACAATTTTTTATCACTAATATTAGAACATTGATAACGACAAATAGCCATTCTATGTCCATCTGTAGCAACAGCAGAAATAAGGTTAGGTTCAAAATCAAGAAACAAGCCGTTGAGAAAAACACGGACATCTTGTTGCGCCATTGCAAAATGAGTTGACTGTAATAATTTCAATAAAACCAAACGAGGTAGGTTTAACTCGACCTCATTACATTCATCTTCACTAAGAGGATAACCGTCCGCAGACAAGGTTGTAAGTTTAAAAGAGCTACGTCCTTGTTTAATCGTTAAAAGAGCATTATTAACAATCACATCAGGGCTTGTTTCATCATCAAGAGAACGAATAATATCAATAAATTTCTTTGCTGGAACCGTGATACTTCCTGAATTTTGTTTGGACTCACAAACGACTTGGGCTGAAATTTCGATCTCTAAATCCGTAGCAGTGATATTTAATAAACCATCAGACAATTTAAGAAAAAAATTAGACAATATAGCTAAAGATTGCTTCTTATCTACAGCGCCAGCAACAGCAAGTAATAGAGGAAGCAAATCCTCTTTTTTAATAGTGAATTCAAACAAGATGGAACTCCTAATTAATTCGGGAAAAGATTAAAATCTCTAATATAGAGTGCTTATTACATGTTACACGCTGTGTTAAGAGGATAGAATACGCATTAAATTCTTATAATCTTCTGCAAAATCACTATCATCTTGAATTAATTCTTTAACTTTTCTACATGCATGGATCACAGTGGTATGGTCCCTACCACCAAAATGATCACCAATTTCAGGCAAACTATGGTTTGTTAACTCTTTACTCAAAGCCATGGCCATTTGCCGAGGTCTTGCAATAGAACGGCTACGACGTTTTGATAACAAATCAGCTACTTTGACTTTATAATATTCAGCAACAGTTTTTTGAATATTCTCTATTGTAACTAATTTATCTTGTAACGCGAGAAGATCACGCAAAGCTTCATGTACAAATTCGATAGTAATTGGCTTTCCAGTAAAATGAGCATTGGCAATAACTCGACGTAATGCACCCTCAAGTTCCCTAACATTGGAGCGGATACGCTTCGCTATAAAAAAAGCCACTTCATAGGGTAACTCAATATTTGATTGTTCCGCTTTACTGATTAAAATAGCGACTCGAGTTTCAAGTTCAGGAGGTTCTACAGCTACAGTTAGCCCCCAACCAAATCGAGACTTCAAACGCTCCTCCATACCTTCAATTTCTTTAGGGTATCGATCACTTGTTAAAATAATCTGTTGCTGTCCCTCTAACAATGCATTAAAAGTATGGAAAAACTCCTCTTGGGATCGATCTTTACCCGCGAAAAACTGGATATCATCAATAAGCAAAGCATTTAATGAACGATAAAAACGTTTAAACTCGTTGATTGAATTTGTCTGAATCGCTTTGACCATATCGGCAACGAAACGTTCTGAATGTAAATACAATATCTTGGCATCAGGATTATTTTTTAATATGGAGTTACCAATTGCATGCATCAGATGTGTTTTTCCTAAGCCTACCCCACCATAAATAAATAAAGGATTGTATGCATCACCAGGTCGCTCGGCAACTTGCATTGACGCAGCACGAGCCAATTGGTTGGAGTTCCCCTCAACAAAACTTTCAAAGACAAATTTTTTATTTAAATGACTACTCTTGTAATCAACTGCCTTTTTAGGAGGCGCTTTAATTTCAGGAGAATTAACAGAGACATTAACTTGCGATCTAAATGATCCTGAGGAGCTTGAATCAGAATCAGTATTCGAAGTTTTACTTCCAATTTCAATAGAAACTGATTTGATTTCATCACCACAAAGCTGATTAATTAACTCTTCGATTCGAGAAAAGAAATGCTTTTTAACCCAATCGACTACAAATCGATTAGGTGCAAACAAAATCAAACGTTGCTCATCAGTATGAGCTTGTAAAGGGCGTAACCAAGTATTGAATTGTTGAGCAGAATACTCATCTTGCAATAGACCTAAACATTTTTGCCAAACGGATGCTGACACAACGTAACTCCTCATCAAAGAAGAATGGTAAAAAGAATATTTAAAAACTAATTATCCACAGTATTAAAATATGCCACTGAAAGTACCCGGACAGCAAGATAATTAAGCATGAAAATTATTTGCATGAAGCTAGGGTTTGTTGGCAATTCATTCTGATTCTCTACATCCCGCGTTTTATGCGCGAGATCCAAACGATGTGAATCTCTTTAAACCAATATTAGGTTCATGCAAAAGTTGGATGTGGCTTAATAAAGCACGACACGTAGTAATGTTAACCAATTGTCAACAGACCATAGAGAAAATTTTCTTCGGTTCACTAAGGTGCAGCTGCATTCGAATTATACTCAGGCTTTAATATAAAAGAAAGTTATCCACAAAAAAAGTATAGACTTTATAAAATCAAAAGTTTTAGTTGCTGCATTAGAACATACAAACAATCCATAGTAAGTTCACCTATGCTATATCGACTTATATTATTTATAATGAAGTTGCACACCCTTCTAAAACGATTCACCACAATATATCTATATTTTCATAAAATATTTCAAAAATAACCAATAAATACATATTTTAATCATTAAATGAATTAACGCATAGGTTAATAAATGTGGAAAGATCTATGAATAAATAAGATCATAAGGAGAGTATAAGATGATAATAACATTGTGTATAAATCAGTTCGAAAAAATACATACAGAAAGATCACAACAATAAAAAGAGGTTGTAAACAGAGTTTATTTTACAAAAACCTATTGATTTATATATGATTTTTATACTTATCAACAGAAGTCATTGTCCGTAATAACAATAAAAAATTTTAAAATAAAGAAATGATTTTGTTATTAGCAAGCAAACAAAATTTCAACACGACACGATAAATATACAAAAAATAATCAACTGCTAAATTGACAGTAGAAAAAAAGTTCTCTATCATTGCGAGCCTTAGAATTTTATTAACAGGTTCATCATGAAACGCACCTTTCAACCCAGTAATTTAAAGCGCAAACGCGATCATGGTTTTCGTCAGCGTATGGCTACTCGTGCAGGTAGATTAGTAATCAAGCGTCGTCGAGCTAAAGGTCGTAAACGTTTGACTGCTTAAGTGTTTGCATTTAAAAAAGCACAGCGATTACTAACAAAAATTGATTATAGTCATGTGTTTGAACAAGCGAGCAAAATTGTAACTTCTGAATTTATTATTCTTTATAGAAAAAATAATTTAGGCTATGCAAGATTAGGGCTTGCACTATCAAAAAAAATGATAGCAAAAGCCCATGATCGAAATCGCATCAAACGACTGCTAAGAGAAAGCTTCCGATATGAAGAATTACCTGCAGTCGATGTAGTTTTTTTAGCAAGACAAGGCGTTGCAAAACAAACAAATGCAAATATAAACGCTAGATTGGGCAAAACATGGAAAAAAATAACCTCACTTTACGAAAAATAGTATGTTTTCCCGTTAAATTATATCAATATTTGATTAGTCCTTTGCTGAGACCAAGCTGCCGTTATTACCCGAGTTGTTCACAATATGCTGAAAGTGCTATCATGCAATGTGGCATAACCAAAGGTTTATGGATGGCTCTTAAAAGATTATTGCGTTGCCATCCATGGTCTAAGGGTGGTTATGATCCTGTACTTCCTAACAATGAGAATTTTTGATGGATATACGACGAGTTATTTTATACATGGCGCTCGCGCTAGTAAGTTTATCACTTTGGAATGCATGGCAAATAGACTATCCTACTAAGCCTGCGCAAACAGAAATTGCCATCAATAATGAACAAAACGGTGAGCCTTTATTACCCAAAATGGCTCCATCTAATGCTGTTACAACGTCAATAACACCAACTACAGAAGTAAAAACAAATAACGGCCCCATCATTCATGTTAAAACTGACGTTTTAGATGTGGGTATTGACTTACAGCAAGGTGATATTGTTTCAAGCCAATTACTTGCCTACCCACAAAGTATCGAAGAAAAAAATAAACCTTTTCTTCTTTTGCAAAATCAACCCAGTGAGCGTTATATTGCAAGTAGTAATCTTTTTGTAGCTTCAGGACAAAATGTTCAGGCATTAAATTTTAATTTTACATCACCACAACAACAATACGAATTAGACCCTAATCAAAAGCAACTTGTTGTAACCCTTAATGGAAAAAATGAAGATGGACTTGATGTAAAAAAGGAATTTATTTTTACTAAGAGTAGTTATCTTATTGATATAGACTATAAAATTGCTAATCAAGGAAATCATGAATGGACTGGGTATATGAATACCCAATTGATACGCAGTTCTCCAAAAGAAGATAAATCAAGTGTATTTCATGTAGGATCTTACACTGGTGCTTCTTATTCTGAACCAGGGAAACATCGTTATCAGAAAGTAAGCTTTAACGATATGAATAAAGCGAATTTAGATGTAGACAGCAAAGGCGGCTGGGTTGCCATGCAACAACATTATTTTTTAAGTGCCTGGATTCCTGATGCTAATTCAACCAATAAATTTTATACTCGATCGGTTAATAATGATTACACGATAGGAGCCGTAAGTCAGCCAATTACTCTTCAACCTAATCAAGATAAGACAATAGGCTCTAAGCTTTATGTAGGTCCAGAGATTACCAGCGTTCTAAAAGATATTGCTCCTTCGTTAGATCTCACTGTTGACTATGGAATTTTATGGTTCTTATCTTCATTACTTTTCTCTTTGATGAAAGTGATTAATAATGTTGTAGGTAATTGGGGTTGGTCTATTGTCTTAGTAACTGTTTTGATTAAGTTGGCGTTTTATCGTTTATCTGCAGCAAGTTATAAATCAATGGCTGGGATGCGTAAGTTACAACCCAAATTACAAGCGTTACGTGAGCGCTATGGGGATGATAAAGCAAAAATTAGTCAAGCTACTATGGAGTTATATAAGCAGGAAAAAGTTAATCCCTTAGGTGGTTGTTTGCCTATTGTAATTCAAATTCCTGTTTTTATTGCTCTTTATTGGGTTTTATTAGAGAGTGTTGAGTTAAGACAGGCACCCTTTATTCTCTGGATTAAAGATTTATCAGATGCTGATCCTTACCATGTGCTTCCATTGATTATGGGTGCAACGATGTTGATTCAACAAAAGCTAAATCCTGCGCCACCTGATCCAATGCAGGCGAAGGTAATGATGTTTTTACCTGTATTATTCACCGGTTTGTTTTGGGGTTTTCCTGCTGGTTTAGTATTATATTGGATTGTAAATAACACTTTATCCATATTGCAACAATGGTATATCACACGTAAATTTTCTGACGAAAAGCCGGCTAAAAAACTTGCTGTTGCTAAATAAATGTTCACAGAAACGATTGTAGCTATAGCTACCCCACCTGGAAGAGGTGGGGTAGGTATTCTTAGATTATCAGGGCCTCAAGCATATTCTATTGCAGTTTCCTTAAATGGTAATAAGACATTACAACCTCGATTAGCTACATTTTGTTCCTTTTATGTATGTTCCTCCACTAAGAAAGAAGAGTATATTGAGTCGGTAATCGATCAAGGAATAATGATTTATTTTAAACAACCGCATTCATTTACTGGTGAAGATGTAGTTGAAATTCAAGCACATGGCTCTCCTATTGTTCTTGATATGTTAACTAAGGAATGCATCCATTTAGGGGCTCGTTTAGCACGACCTGGAGAGTTTTCTGAACGTGCCTTTTTAAATGATAAAATTGATTTGACCCAAGCAGAAGCTATAGCTGATTTAATTCAAGCCAGTTCACAAACAGCTGCAAGAATGGCATTCAAATCATTGCAGGGAGAGTTTTCCGCTAAAATTGATCAGTTAAATGAGCAAATTATATATCTACGCTTGTATGTTGAAGCTGCAATTGATTTTCCAGAAGAAGAAATTGATTTTCTAAATGATGGTAATGTTGCGCAATTGTTGCAAAACATATTAACTAAATTAGATGTTATACGTTCTCAAGCGAATCAAGGTGTAATTTTGCGCGAGGGACTTTCTGTTGTTATTGCTGGAAGACCTAATGCAGGCAAATCAACTTTAATTAATTGTTTAGCGGGGCGAGATGTAGCCATCGTTACTGAAGTTGCAGGAACTACTCGTGATGTAATGCGAGAGCATATTTTATTAGATGATATTCCTTTACACATCATTGATACAGCAGGATTAAGAGATTCTGATGATTTAGTGGAGAAAGAAGGAATCAAACGAGCTTGGCAAGAATTAAAAAAGGCGGATTGTGTTTTATTAGTTGTTGATATTAATGATTTAGAACATCATTACGATTTAACACAAGAAATTCGAGCTGCTTTACCGGAAGAAGTTCCTATTATTACTTTATTTAATAAAATTGATACATTAGGCCGAGCTGCACAAGTGGAGCATCATTCAGTATACCTCTGTGCTAAATCTGGTGAAGGAATTGATGCCTTAAAACAATTAATAAAACAGGTGGTAGGTTATCAGCCTAATGAAGGACAGTTTCTTGCAAGAAGACGCCATCTTCAAGCACTAGATGAGGCAAAAAATATACTCCTTATGGGGCAACAACAATTGGCAGAACACCGAGCTGGAGAATTACTTGCAGAAGATTTGCGTCTTGCTCATCAAACTTTATGCGAAATAACAGGCGAATTCAGTTCTGATGATTTATTAGGACGTATTTTTTCAAGCTTTTGTATTGGTAAATAAATAATCATCTTAATACCTCAAGCGCTAATCCTAAATCATTCACTCAAATAGATCACACATTATAGGCTAATGAGCTATTTTTTTTGAAACATTGTGTAATAAAAACATACATAAATATCTTGTCAAAAGCAAAATCAAATGATAACGTACGATACTTACTGTATATTTTTTGTGGAGTTTGGGATGGTTTATTCAAAGCAAAATATGGCCTTTAAAAGCGACAAAAACCAGTTTTTTCTACAACTTCCTAAAACAGATATGGTAATCAATAAAATTGAAAAGGTAGAAAACCGAGCGAGTCAGATTGGTTATACCTTTTTGTTACAAAACCAAAACGCACTTGAAGCCGAATTTGCACATACTTTTGCAGTTTTGCAAAAACAAAAAGATAAAAATAATGAAGCATTTTGGTTGTATTGTTATTACTGTGCCACCTTATTGGAAAATTTTTATAAAGCCTATTCACAACAAAGCAAAGAGGCGGAATATAAAAATTTAAGGCTAAAAATTAAAAATCGTTTATTAAATATTAAAGAAGGTGCAGCTTCTGAAGAGGCTTTTATTGAGTCTTTAAAAGAAAGTTATCTGAAAGGTTTCCGCAATTTAATGTCTTCACCATTTCATATATCACAAATTCGTGATTATGTAGCCTTCTCTAATTTATGTCGCGTGTACTGGGTTTTTTGTCGACTTACTTTAACAACAGGTCTTGCGTTAGCAAAAGATCTGCAACTTATTGACAAATTAGACGCAGTTTTAGGCACACATACAGATGTTGATAAAATAATCTCAGTTATTCAAGCACCAAATGGCATACTTAATTATTTTAGTGTTGGCTTTTTTCTAATGCGTTTCATGATCGATGCAGGCCTATTGATAAGGCATACTTTCTTTCCAACTGATGGTGAGAAAAAGGATAAAACAACAGCGCTTGAGCGTTTTAAATATGAACTCTATAAGCGTCATTGTAATTTTGCAAATGACTTGGTATGGGCAACTGTTAATTTCTTGACTAACTTTAACCAAATTACTCATATTCCAGGTCCTATTGCAGGAGCAATTACTGCGGTCTTTTTAGGATTTGATGTATGTATGACTTTATATAAATGTCAGTTGGCAAAACAAGAATATCTCATTAAGAAAGCGCAGTATGAGCAGGAAATCGAAGAGTACAATAAACGCTTAATGCAACTTAAAGATGCTACTGAAATTAAAAATGCAGCAGCACATATAGCTATGTTACAGGATCAATTAAAAGAATTGGAAATTGATTGGCGAACCAAACAGGGAACTTTTTATTTCGTTGCAGCTGCTGCAGCTTTATTGATGCTTGGATTTACGGCTGCTTTGTTATTTACTCCTCCTGGCATTATTGTTGCGAGTTTTTTTGTGTGTACGTTTGCTACAGCAATGTATCTTTCTGCAGGGGCTTATTCAAAATTCCAAGAGAAAAGTTTACGATTAGAGCAAGCACAACTTGTAGGAAAAGATCTTGATATGACACTTAAGGAATATCAAGCTGCACGTAATGATTTTATATTTACTATGGTGAAAAATACAGTAATGCCTGCACTCTTGATTACTACTTTTGCTATATGTTGGCCTGCAGCAATAGCGTTAACAGTGATGTATGTAGGTTATGAAATTTATCATGCTTATGATCAACATAAGAGTAAAAAAGAAGCGGCACAACTTGCTTTAACTGCTCCTTCTGAAGAGAAAATAACTGAGGGCAGTTATTGTTATTCCTAAAACATATTCTTATTAAAAAAGCTCTGACTGTTGAATAGGTCGTGTTGACAATGAGCCAACATGCCCTAGATTAATTTTTAATCAAGCTTCATTCTTTTATCTGTTGAGTGTTTCCAGTCTGATAAGAGACCTTTCAATAGCATCCTCCTGTGCTTCTCTCAGGCTCACTACAAGTTCCTTAAGTCAATGATAGTGAGAGCAGCTCCTAATATTTTTTATTATTTATTGATGATAAAATATTCAATTGCATGTATTTTGTACTATATGTTAATGAACTTATGTTTGATTTTAGAAATTAAGTTATGGATTAACCACGAATAGTAAACCTGAAAATGAGGTTAAATAATGAATAAAAAAAAACGCTCATATGAATACAGCGTCATTGAATTATTTGAATCTCAAGTCAAAACAACTTCAGATTACATTGCTTTAAGTGATAAAAAATCACAATATACCTATTATGAATTAAATGAAAAAGTAAACCAGTTTTCTCAATGCTTAAGGAAAAATGGCATAATTAAAGGAGATTTTGTAGCGATTCTTCTTGATCCAAGCACCGATTTTATATTGTGTATTTTAGCAATCGCCAAAATTGGTGCTGTATATGTTCCTATGGATACATTAGCTCCAGTACCACGATTAAATCATATGATTAAGGATACAAATCCTAGGCTTGTTATAACCAACGATGAATTAAAGCAAAAGCTGCAAGAAATTAGTGTACCTCAGTATCTCGTGAGGCAACTTTACTTCGAATCGATCAGTTACTCTAAAGAAAATATTAAGGAAATGATCCATCCTGACGAACCTCTTTATATGATTTATACATCGGGATCAACTGGAAAACCTAAAGGAGTAATTATCCCTCACCAAGCCGTGGTGAATTTAGCAGTTGTTGAAAATTATGCCTCAGTGCAGCCTGGTCAAATCGTAGCCCAATGTAACAATTTGGCTTTTGATGCCAGTACTTTCGAAATATGGAGCTCATTATTAAATGGAGGAAGGCTCAGTGTGATTTCAAAAGAGGTTCGTGCAAATCCTATGGCGTTAAAAAAAACTCTTGAAGATAATGCAGTGGAATATTTACTCTTACCAACCGCATTGTTTCATCAATTAATCAAATCGGCACCCAAAACCCTGAATCAACCTAAAACCATCCTTTTTGGTGGAGAGCAAATAAATCCTATTCTTTTAAGACAATTTATAATACATCGCAATAAAATAAACAAACCAGTGACATTGATTAATGGGTATGGACCATCAGAAGGCACTACATTTGCGTGTCGTCATATTATTAATGAACAATTACTTTCTAGCGACGAACATCTTTCCGCGATTGGAATCCCTTTTAAAAATACTCAAACTTATGTGCTTGATGAGCAGATGAATGAAGTAGATGAGGGTGAGTTATATCTAAGTGGCATTCATTTGGCATTGGGATATCATCGTAGTGAGGATATAACTTTTGAAAAATTTATTAAAAATCCATTTTGCCAAACTCCTCCTTTTGAAAAAATGTACAAAACCGGCGACCTGGTAAAGAAACTGCCTACAGGTGAACTTTTATATACCGGCAGAGTTGATGATCAAGTAAAAATTGGAGGTTATCGTATACATCTTAGCGAGGTAGAGCGGAAACTCATGAAGTATAATGAGGTGAGTCTTGCCGCCGTGGTTGTCGAAATAGGTGGCGGTCTGCATAAAATGCTTACCGCTTATATCGTGTTCTCTTCATCTCATACGAAAATTTATGCAGACGAGCTGCGAGAATTTTTAAGTCAAGAATTGCCAAGCTACATGTTGCCAGCCAAATACGTCATGGTAGAGGAGTTACCGTTAACACCCATAGGTAAAATTGATAAGACAAAGCTAGATCAAATACCCCATACGGATTTATCCTTTCATATCGATAAATCATTAACCAACAAAACCGAAGAAACTTTAAAAGACATTTGGAATCATCTGTTAAATCGTTCTCATATTGAGGTTAATAAAAATTTATTCGATTTAGGTGCTACTTCACTGCTGATTACCGAAGCATGCACGCTTATTAATCATGCATTACATACCGAGTTGCAAGTCGTCGATCTTTTAGAGCACCCAACAATTCATAAACTAACAAAGTATATCGAAGGGGATATTGATGTTCCTATGGTACGAGAAATACACTCCACTACCTCCTCGGATATTGCCATTATTGGTATGAGCTGTCGTTTTCCAGGCGCAAACAATATCGATCAATTTTGGGATAACCTGTGCCAGGGAAAGGATTGTTTAACTCGATTTAATTCTGAAGAGCTTGGGGAGTCGTTACAAAAAATTTCAAATTTTGTACCTGTTAAAGGAGTCCTTTCAGACATAGATCAATTTGATGCCTCATTTTTTAATTTTAGTCCTGTAGATGCAAACATTACCGATCCTCAACAAAGAATTTTTCTAGAATGTGCCTGGGAGGCATTAGAGTATGCTGCTGTAGCTCCTAAAAAACAAAAAGAAAAGACGATTAGTGTTTTTGCTGGAATGACAGACAGCACTTATTTACATGAAAATCTTTTAAAAAATAATCGATTTTGTCGTGAATATGATTTGTTTCACCAACGTATAGCTACCAGTCTCAGTATGCTAAGTACCCAAACTTCATATCGCCTTAATTTAAAAGGAAGAAGCGTGAATGTGAACACAGCCTGCTCTACTGGATTAATTGCTGTGGATCATGCATGTCAGGATTTGATTCTAGGACATAGTGATATTGCTTTAGCTGGTGCTAGTTGCATTACGGTTCCTCAAATCAATGGATACACTTATCAGCCAGGAAGTATTGTTTCACCTGATGGCTATTGTCGGCCTTTTTCTGCCGAAGCAAATGGTACTGTATTTTCCAATGGGGTAGGAGTGGTAGTCCTTAAACGTTTGGAAGATGCTATAAAAGATCACAATACCATTTATGCAGTTATTAAATCACGGGGTGTTAACAATGATGGTGTCGATAAATTAGGATTTACTGCCCCGAGCATGAGTGGGCAGATGTCTTGTATTAAAGATGCTTTAAGCCAGGCAAAATTGACCGCAGATCAAATGAGTTTTGTTGAAGCACATGGAACTGCCACAGCTCTAGGTGATGTTATTGAACTTCATGCATTATCTGCAGTCTATCGTGAACAAACCGAGCTTAGCCATTATTGTGCCTTAGGCTCAGTGAAAGCCAATATAGGACATACAGATGTGGCGGCAGGCATGGCAGGATTAATTAAAACTGCATTGTGTTTGTATCATAAAAAAATTACTCCTATGATTTATTTTAATAAATCTAATCCCGATTTGGGTCTTGAAGAAAGTCCTTTTTATGTGAATGACCAGTTAATGGATTGGGAAAACGATCATGAAACACGTTATGCAGGAATAAGTTCTTTTGGTGTTGGGGGAACCAATGTTCATATGATTTTAAGCGATTATGATGTGCACCAACAATTTACACCACGCTTTTTGCAAACCGAAGAATTGGTGTTTGTATCAGGAAAAACACAACGTGCTCTTGAAGAACAAATTCAAAAACTCGATCAGTATTTAAGTGCAGATGAATGTAATGATGGCATGCTTAGAGACATCGCCTACACTTTGCATAGGGGACGAGATGATTTCAATTGGCGTCGTTTTAGTGTTGGTAAGAGCATTATCGAAATACAAAGGGGGTTGCAGGAAAATCATTCCGCATATTGTGATGATGAAATACAGCACAGTATCGTATTGATGTTTAGTGGCCAAGGCACGCAGTATCCTCGAATGGCTATGGAGTTGTTTGATGCTATTCCTCGTTTTAGGGACTATGTATTACAGGGTATTAAAACAGCAAATCATTATTTAAATTGTGATTTACTTTATCTTATAAAAAATTCAGACACGGATTCATTAGCACCAACACAATTTACTCAACCGGCATTATTTATTATTGAATACGCATTGGCACGATTACTTATGGAGTGCGGCGTACAACCTGATGTACTTATAGGACATAGTATTGGGGAATATGTAGCAGCTTGTCTTGCTGGTGTTTTTTCCTTTGAAGACGGTATTGCACTTGTATGTGAACGAGGTCTTTTGATGGCTAATGTACCTGCAGGACAGATGCTGTCACTAGAGTGTTCGGATGAGGAGTGCCAAGAATATCAATTAGTTGCAGGTGTGAACCTGGCACTTCATAATGCGACACACCACTACGTGCTTGCAGGAAGTACTGAAAGCATTGGGGTCTTAGAAAAATACCTGATAAAACACAAGAAACAGTATCACAAATTAAAGGTAAGTCATGCTTTTCACAGTAGTATGATGGAATGTTTGGAAAAACCATTTAAAGAGCTTTTTTCTAATATCATGCTCTCACCGCCAACAATACCTATCGTATCGAATGTCACAGGAGATTGGCTTTCTGCTGAAGATGCGATGAATCCTGATTATTGGTATCGCCATTTACGTCATACAGTTCAGTTTACTCAAGGTGTTCATCTATTATTAAAAGACGAGCATCCACTTTTTATTGAGGTAGGTTTGGGGCAGTCTTTATGTGGGTTTGTCAACGCCATAGCATCGAGACATGCATTTGTAACGCCCACACTTCCAGGTCATTATAAGTCTGTATCCGACCGGACTCAATTTCTTATTACACTGGGACGATTGTGGACAAAAGGAGTTCCCGTTTTTTTAGAGCCTTTGTACGCATCTTCAGTTCGAAAGAGTATAGCCTTACCTACTTACGCATTTCAAAGACAACGCTATTGGATAAATCCCGATGAAAGCTCTTTAAAGCCTCATAGACAGACAAGGTTATATAGTTCTGTTTGGACACGTGGGGCTTTAAGTGAGGTAAATCATACAAAGGTAAGCGATTATCAATGGGTAGTTTTT
Organism: Legionella santicrucis; assembly: GCF_001468135.1. Lineage (GTDB taxonomy): Bacteria > Pseudomonadota > Gammaproteobacteria > Legionellales > Legionellaceae > Legionella > Legionella santicrucis. The sequence goes on from NZ_LNYU01000091.1 coordinate 498,986, forward strand.
AAAGACACAATGGATATAGGCCAACAAATTATTAATGTTTTGAGTTTCTATAACGTACGACCTATTATTATTGAAGCGGGTGATGAATTTATCATTCATTCTCAAACCCACTTTACCATTAATCCTGTGGTGAAAGAGCATTATATTGACTGTTTTAAGTGTTTAAAGAAGGCATTAAATCATCCAAAATTTATTCATTGTTGGTCACTCGATGAAATTGAAGAACCGCAAGATGACACAACTATTGAGACCTGTTTCGATAAAGGATTTTATAGTCTCTTGTATGTGATCCAATCCTATGTTGAAGTCATTGGAGCTCACCGTGAATTGAGTTGTTGTATCATGACGCATGGAACGCAATCTATTTTAGGAACGGAATGTTTATCTCCCGTTAATGCAACTCTATCGAGTTTTTGTCGTGTAGTACCCTTAGAACATCCATTAATTCGTTGTTTTATGGTTGATATTGCGCATGATGTAAAAGGAGTTGATGTGACAGCGATATTTGCGGATATTCTAGTCACGCTTATTGATAAATCCAAGGATATTCTTATTGCATACCGCAATAATTATCGTTGGCTTCCTGCTTATGTAGCTACTGAAAATAATTTTTTAAAGTCGCGACTTTCAGATAAGGGTATTTATCTTATTACTGGGGGCCTTGGAGGAATAGGGCTGGCACTAAGTGAGGCGATAGCAAGCCAGGTGCACCAACCGATTCTCATTTTAAGTTCGAGAAAATCATATCCTCCACAAGAACAATGGGCGCATATTCTAGAAGACAAAATCCATCAAGACCATAACACGATAAGCCAATTAAAACGCATCCAAAGCTTAGGCGCTTCAATAAATCTCTATCCTTGTGATGTAAGTAATGAACAAGATGTATTTAAATTGTTTCATTGGATTTTTCTAAATTATGGAAAACTGAATGGACTTATTCATGCGGCAGGGAGAGCAGGAGGAGGAGTTGTTCAATTAAAAACTCGTGAGGAAGCGCATCAGGTATTCTCTTCTAAAATTTATGGAGCTTATTATCTTGCAAAAGAAACTCAAAACCTACCGATACTTGATTTTGTGGTGTTGATGTCCTCCATCGCATCCATAGTGGGAACCAAAGGTCAGATAGACTATAGTGCAGCTAATGCGAGTTTGGATGCTATAGCACAATCGAATTTGTTTCATTCAAAATTTACCTTAAGTCTTAATTGGAATACTTGGCGTGATGTGGGTATGAGTATGCATGCATCAAAAACTGATGCTTTAAATTTATTTGATCTTGGTAACGACATTAGTTCGAAAGAAGGCCAATCTTTATTTTTAAACGCATTGTCTACCTCATATAAACATCTTATCGTTTCCAATTATGAGATTGCTCGATATCAAGAGCTTTTGGCAAATCCTGTGAATGAGAATGAAGAGACAAAAAACAGAGTCTCACGGGAGTATTTGAACATTAAAAATACTTATTCAGAGCCTCAGGACGAATTGGAAAAACAGCTTGCCAAACTTTGGCAGGAGTGTTTACACATAGACTCCATAGGTAGAGAAGATAATTTTTTTGCTTTAGGTGGTCATTCATTAAAGGCGATGACATTGATTGAGAAAATTAATGCGGTGTTCGATTGTTCTTTATCGATACAACATATGTACAAAGCACCTACTATTGCTTTATTGCGTCAATTGATTAGCGAAAGTCAGAAACAATCTATTGATATTATTGTGCCTTTAAATGAAATTGATGAGGTAAAACCTAAACTATTCTTTTGTCATCCAGTGAGCGGCTTGGTTTATTGTTTTAATGAAATAGCATCCTTATGGAAATCTGCATCGATTTACGGCATACAAGATCCAAGCATTTCCGTTGGAAAAATGTTGTATGACAGTATTGATTCTATGGCAAAACAGTATGTTGATGCGATTTTACAGATTCAACCTAAAGGGCCTTATTATCTTGTTGGTTACTCTTTTGGTGGGACAATGGTTTATGAAATAGCCTACCTTTTACGAAAACAACACCATAAAATAGGTTTATTAGCTTTAATTGAAAGCTGGTCTGTATTTTCACCGAGGCAGCGTGAGGACAGTTATTCTATAGAACACCTTTTCTCAATGGACGATAAAAAAACTAAAGCGCTTGCTGATTTGGCTGCAGAACGGATGAGGCTCTTATTAGAGCATGAACCAACAATGACAAGCCAGGATATGATACTGTTTAAAGCTAAGGAATTGAACGAAGGCTATCAAGAGATTGATGATCCTTATAATGGGTGGGCTAAATTTAATAAAGGAAATATTATGTGTCAGACTATTAATGCGAATCATGACACGATTATGAATGAAGAAAATAGCAAAATGATTGCTGAATTTCTGCAAAAAAACGATTTTTATCAATGAAAGGATAAAAATTTTTAATCATGAAAATAACTAATTTATGAGAATAACCCAAGAAGAACTGCCTGTGATGGCTAAAGCCTATGACATTGCCTCATGTTCCTTAATCGTCATCGATCGGTTCATGAATGTGGTTTTGGTTAATCGTTGTGCTAAAAAAATATTAAATATTAAGGCATCTTCTTGGATAGGAAAGCCTTTGCTATCGGTTTGGGAAGAAGCGAGGCTTCCGCCTATTTTTGATAAAAATATGAATCTCATTTGTCATAAGATCATGATTATTAATAAATATTATCGAGTATGGAGTAAAGTAAGAGTCATTATAGATAATAAAACACATTGGTTTTTACTCGATAAGGATATTTCAGAAGTCGATGATACCTACATCACTTTAGAACATGAAATAGAAAAAATGACTGGACATGTTTTTGAAAAGCATCTTCCCGTGAATCAGTATGTGGATGAAATTCGCCATTTTCTGTCAAGCATGATCAATCGAATCCCCTGTTATGTGTATTGGAAAAATAAAGATCTAGAATACGTTGGTTGTAATGAAATGGCTGCGGAGTTTTTTAGCCTAAAATCCTCCGATGATATCATTGGAAAGACCGATTTCGATTTGTTTTCAGATAAGGTAATTGCTGAAAGTTATCGTGAAGTCGATAAGGAAATATTACAACATGGAAAACCTGTTTTGAAACTGCCGCAAATTTTGGTGCGCCATAATGGAGAAATCTTTCATACTCTAGTGAGTAAAGTACCTATTACTAGCGAAAATGGTTCAACGGTTGGTGTATTAGGTATCACAATTGATATTACCAAAGAAAAGCAAGCAGAAATTGCTAAAACTGAATTTATTGCCAATATGAGCCATGATATTCGTACGCCACTCACAGGAGTAATTGGTCTTTCCGAGATATTGGAAAAGAATTTAACCAATCCTTTGCACAAGGAAGAGGCGCACTTATTGTATGAAAGTGGCAATCAACTTTTAACGATGCTTAATGAGATATTAGAGGATGTGCGAGCAGGTAGTGCCAATGAAATGGACATCCATGAGGAAACTTTTGAATTACGTCAATGCATTGATGATTTAATAAAACTGGAAGCTCCAACAATTGCAACAAAAAATTTAACCTTCACATGCACTATTGATCCCAATGTACCTCAATTTATTGTCAGTGATAGAAAAAAAATCCATCATATTTTATTAAATCTTTTGGGAAACGCAGTAAAATTTACTCAAGTTGGAGGTATTACTCTTACTGTCAAGCCATTATCTTTTACGGCCTTTCATACTCTGTTGCATTTTAGTGTTTCAGATACGGGTATTGGCATTCCTGAAATGCAAAAAGATAAGGTGTTCGAGCAATTTTTTCGTGTTAATCCTTCTTACGAAGGAAATCAAATGGGATACGGTCTAGGTCTTCATATCGTTCAATCTTACGTTACTTTATTAGGCGGTCATCTTACTTTAGAAAGTAAGGAAGAAGAGGGAACTACTATTTCTTTTGATTTAAGTTGCCGTATTGGATTTAAAGAAAATTTAATATCCAACGACAAAAGCAATGAGTCGTATGTGAATCAAAACAATGAATCTCAAGGTACTGTATTACTTCCATCTCATTTTTATGGGAATCCTCTTCACTTGTTATTAGTCGAAGACAATCCTATTGCTTTAAAAGTCTTAGAATCGTTTGTTACTCGTGAAGGATATCGATTCACCTCAGTTACGGATGCTAATAAGGCTTTAGAATGCATTAAATCAACGCATTTCGATCTCATTATTACGGATATTGGTCTTTCGGAAATATCCGGAATCGAATTAGTAAAACAAATTCGGCATTGGGAAAAAATAAATAATTTTTCTTTGGTTCCCATTGTGGGATTAACCGGTCATGCACTAGAAACAGCACGAGTTGAATGTATTCATGCAGGAATGAATGAGGTATTTAGAAAACCCATCAACATTGAGATCCTAAGAGATATTGTTAAGCAGTGTCATTTGAATAAACAGGTATCTAGCGAGGAGATTACTGTAAACCAAAGTTCACAACCATCTATTTCTAGTATTGGTTTCGAACATCTTGTAACTGAAGAATTACTCTCCCTTGATTCAGTTTCTCTTTTTGATACGCAAGAAGGAATGAGATACATTAATGACGTCTCATTATTGTTTCAGTTATTAAAAGAATTTACTTCACCAACCATACAACAAGACATCCAAAACATGAAGAAAGCTTATCTGGAACAGGATTGGAATCAAATTAGTCACTTGACGCATAAAATAAAGGGAGGAGTTGCCTGTATAGGAACTAAGCGTATGTTTTTAGCCTGTCAATATCTAGAACAATACTCTAAAGCGGGAAATCAAGTGATGCGGGATAAACTTTATCATCAGGTAATAGAAGTAAATCAGCAAACATTTGATGAAGTTACTCGATGGTTAAAGAAGTACAGATAATGTATTTTTGTTCCCCCATATGCACAAGACGATATTGGCAATATGCAGTCTTTGGTGGAGCTAAGAGCCTATAACTGCATATTCCATTCGATCGTGAACGCCAAGCCCAAGCAGAAAATTGATTATGTGGTTCCATACTTGATGTGATTGATTCAGTCACGGGTGAAATTCTTTGTTGCGGTTCTCGGTGCATCCAAACACTATTGATGATCACGTAACAAGCTGATTAAATTTGTTTTTCTTAATTGTATTGACATTAGGAATACATAGTGGTTTTATGGGAACATAAAAATACAGCTGATATTTTTTGTTTGGAATAACTAAGGACATGGAATGATAAGAGTGACAATTAAAAATGCGATTTATTATATTCTTTGGAGCCTACTGCTCTTATTCACGGTAAATGGATTGCATGCGGGTACTCAGGTTAAATTCAATATTGTTCCAACAACAGCAACAACAAAGCAGATCCCCAATTTTTCTCATGACACGGTGCAATATAGGGTAACCAATAATACCAAAATAACACGCACCCTCACCATGAAGCCTATTCCTGGTGTTTCGCAAATCACAGCAGGGGGGTGTAGCAACCCGTTTACACTGGCTATGAATGAATCCTGTTTGTTAACGTTAAGTCTTGATGGCAGCACGCTTCCTGAACGGGTGACCAGTGGGCCCGAGATCTGTAAAACCAGAGGGCCAGGTGATAATACACCCGATCGTTTTTTATGTAGTCAGCCCTCAGCGGCAAATAGTTTAAATATTGTCGTTATTCATCCATCAATTACTTTAAATTCAATTGCAATCACTCCAGTCAACCCCAGCATTGCCAATGGTACATTGCTACAATTTACAGCAACTGCCATTTTTTCTAATGGAATAACGCAAGATGTAACCAATCTAGTGACCTGGACCTCCGCTAATACAAGTGTGGCGAGTATTTCCGATGTTGCTGGTAATAAAGGATTAGCTACCGCTAACCATGCCGGACAGACTGCGATCACGGCAACCTTAAGAGGTGTAAGCGGTAATACGACTTTGACGGTAACGAATGCCACACTTCAGAGTATTCAAGTAACTCCTACCAACAGTTCTATTCCTAATGGTACGACGTTACAGTATACAGCGACAGGTATTTTCTCTAATGGTAGTCATCAGAATCTTACAGCCTTTGTAACCTGGGCTTCATCGACGGGTGCGGCGAGTATTTCTAATGCTGCAGGATCAAAAGGGCTAGCGACAGGGACTGCTGCTGGCACGACAGTGATTAGTGCAACATTTGGTGCTACGACTGGAAATACCAACTTAACAGTAACACCAGCAACCCTAACTTCAATTACTGTTACTCCTGTTAATTCGAGCATACCGAATGGGACAAATTTACAGTTTACAGCAATGGGTAATTTCTCGGATGGATCTGCTCACAATTTAACGGAGATTGTGGCATGGACTTCGTCGAGCAATGCTGCTTCAATTTCAAATGCAGCAGGCTCTAAAGGATTGGCAACCGGCACCAATCCAGGTAATACCACCATCACTGCTACTTTGGGTTCTACCTCTGGTTCAACAACGTTAACAGTGACTGCAGCAATCCTTAACTCTATTACCGTAACACCCGTTAATCCAAGTATCGCAAACGGCACTAACTTGCAATTTACGGCAACAGGTAATTTCTCGGATGGAGCTGCTTATGATCTGACGGGGGTTGTGGCATGGACTTCATCGACCAACGCTGCTGCAATTTCTAATGCGGCGGGTTCTAAAGGGCTGGCGGTCGGAACAAATCCAGGTACTACTGCTATCACTGCCACTTTCGGTTCTGTATCTGGTTCAACAACATTAACGGTGACTGCAGCAACCCTTAACTCTATTACCGTTACTCCTGTTAATCCAAGTATTGCGAATGGGACCAATCTGCAATTTACCGCGATAGGTAATTATTCGGATGGTTCTGCTCAAGATATAACTACCATGGTTACCTGGAACTCATCACTTCTCAATGTTGCGACAATTTCCAATGCAGCAGGTTCAGAAGGATTGGCTAAGTCAGTAAGTCCTGGTGCAACAACAATCACCGCAACGTTGGGTAGTACATCTGGGACAACAAACCTTACAGTTACCGCCGCTGTATTGACAACTATTGAGGTTTTACCGCTAAATCGTTCTATTGCAAGTGGTACGACTCAGCAATTTATCGCCATCGGCTTGTATTCTGATGGCACGCACCGGTTATTAACTGACCAAGTCACCTGGGCTTCATCAACACCTAGCGTTGCGCCGATTTCAAATGCGACAGGTAGTAAAGGATTGGCTGCTGGTATTCAAGTTGGCTCAACCGTTATTACAGCCAGTTTAAATTCAGTGTCAGGCAATACGACATTAACAGTAACCGCAGCAACTTTGAGTACAATCGAAGTGAAGCCTGTCAGTCAATCTATTGCCAATGGTACAACGCTTCAATACACTGCTACAGGTGTTTATTCAAATAGAACAACGCAAGACCTAACCAATTCTGTTACATGGAGTTCCTCAAATCCCAGCATAGCCACTATTGATAATGCAACTGGCTCTAAAGGCTTGGCAACTGCCCTTGCTGTAGGAGGTCCTACCACTATTAGTGCTTCATTGAATGGTGTAACGGGAAATGCTAGCTTAACTGTGACGCCGGCAACATTAACAAGTATATCTCTATCGCCTAATAATACTACTTTAGCCAGTGGGTTAACACTTCAGTACACTGCTACAGGGCATTACAGTGATAATTCAATACAAGATATAACGACTCAAGTTGTATGGAGTACGGTGAATCAAAGCGTTGCTGTAATTTCAAATGCGGATGGCTCTAAAGGACTATTAACAGCTGTTGGTAGCTCAGGAACAACGACAGTCAATGCAACGTTAGATTCAGTTATTGGAAGTACGAATATAACTGCGACCAATGCGGTTTTATCTTCTATAACAGTAATACCGAACTCAACGACAACTGTAGTAGGTTTAACGAAACACTTCTATGCAGAAGGTACTTTTTCAGATTCATCTGTCAAAAACTTAACCTCAAGCGTGACCTGGACTTCGTCAAATAATAATGTTGCTACGATTTCTAATGATCCTCAATCACCAGGTCTGGCTACAGGGGTTTCGACGGGTACTGTAACTATTTCCGCGACTCAAAGCGGTATTACAGGTGTTGCAACACTAACGGTAAGTAATCCTAATCTCGTTTCCATTAGTATCACTGGTAGTGGTACTTTTCTCGCTGGTACCTCTGTACAATTGACTGCTATTGGCTCATTCGATAATGGTTCTTCCCACGATGTTACTGATCAAGTTTTCTGGAGTTCTGATAATACTAACGTCGTGGAGGTGCAGCAGGGTGGACTAGCAAAGGCTTTGATAACACCAGGAACAGCAACGATTACTGCCTCCTCCTTGAGTGGAGTTTCTGGTACTACGCCATTCACATCAGCGGGTGTGCTTTCAAACTTTTACTTTGCTTCAATGCAAGTCGGTAATACGGTCCAAGGTTGTGTTGTTAATGACGATGGATTTTCACCTGGCCCTGGATCTTGTACTGTGAATACAGGAGGAACCCCAACGTTTAATGAACCACAGGGTGTCGCATTGAATAGTTCAGGAAATACTGCGTATGTTGTCAATGGTTTTGGAGGGGTATCGACAAGAGGCGTTATTCAATGTAATAGGTCAAACGGCGCTTTAAGTGGTTGTACCCAGGTTTTATCAAGTACTTCATTAAGCTTGGGGGGAATTGCAGTCAACCATGCTGATTCTAGGATTTATATTGGGAATGGTGCATCGGTAATAGTATGCAGTGCTGATTTTACTTCCTGTGTTGACTCAGGATTTAATTTTGCGGGTGATGGAGCGGCAGCCTATGATGTTAAAATAAATAGTAACGATACTAAAGCCTATGTGAGTGCCAAGGTACGTGGTATTTATGTGTGCAATATCAACTCTGGTACTGGCTTGTTTGATTCATGTACGCGTTATGATGTTCCTGGTCAGTCATGGGGAATTGCATTACTTTCGTCTGATTTGGGTCTTTATACAACAGACAAGAATGGAGGTAATATTATCAACTTCTGTCCTTTAGATGGTAGTAGTGGGGGTCTTGAAGGATGCATAGGGCAGACATACGATTTAGTTAATTTTCCTCAACCTGTTGGAATTGTGATTAATAATAATATAGCGTACATTGCTGATGAAAGTGGTTTTGTTGGGATGTGTGCGATTAACTCGGACGATACCTTTAGTTCTTGTCAATTTAACGATACAGTTCAGGGGGAAAATCAATTTTCGGGTCTGGTACCTGTGTTTATTGATATCTAATAGATGTAGGATGTTATGGAATATCTTATTCCATAACATCCTTCTATAGCTCACTTGCTAATCGAGTAAGCATCAATCTCCACTATCCCCAAAAGAGATGGGTCAAGTTCAGAATAATGTTTTAAATGAAAAATTAGCACTGCTTGCTGACAAGCAAGATCGCCATTGTCCTAGTTCAAATTGTACAGGTAAGCTTGTTTGTAAAATGTGGTAAACAAAATCACCATTTCATGATGTTCTTAAGAGCCGCTTTGAATAGCAAAGACGGATGGGGAAAGCAAGTGTAGAACTGCTATCCTTAATTCCACATAAATAATAATCACTCAGTTTATGGCACCTACATGAGGCATTGTATGTAGGTCGATATTTTATTTCTCGTTTAAATTTAAAGAAGGGGTTACTGAAAGGAGCAATCATTACCGAATCTAGATTCAATTTATTGAAAATAATAAAATATCAAAAAAGTTGATATGACACATAAAATTAATCCATTGGTTATTTTTCCAGATAAATGCTTTTATTTTAATCATCTGATACTTGAAAACAAATTTTATAGCAGGAAATCAATAGGTCATTAAGCCAACTGGTTATACAAAAAAAGATCTTTTGAAGGTAGAAATAAAAGGGATATGAAGAGTTATTTTGATGAAAAAGAATAGAATTCTTGGTCCCAAGCTATTAAATAATTTTTATAAGATTTGGAGTAAAATATGCCAATTAAAGACTCAAAACCAAATAAAATAATATCACCACCACCATTAGGTTCACCCATCATTCAGAAGATATATCCCCAAGAACTTGTATTTGAGATACCCAAAGCTAAAGAGTCTTTTTTCAAAAAACATAAAAAAGCAATCATTGCTGTAAGCGCTACTGTGTTGGCTGCTGCTATTGTAGGTGCAGTTGCCTTCTTTGCTTGGCCGGCTGTTGCATCTGTTATTCTGGGTTTTGGGATCTATGGCCTTACTCTTGGGGCTCTAGCTGGCGCCAACTTAATAGCCCAGGTTGGTTTAGTTGCTGCTGTATTTGCAGTTGGCGGTTTTATTGCTGGTGGTGGGCTCGTTACTACTGGTTCTAAGGTGATAAATAGCATAAGCAAAGCATGGAATGCCTTATATGAGTCACCAATTGATACCCAACCTAATTCAATATCTCAACTAGATCCTGTTCCGCAATCTCTAAAAAGTATAGCGGAAACTTTGTCTCAAATTAAGGGTAATATCAAAAATCCTCCGTCATTAAATTCGGTTGTCCCTTCAACAGATTCGGGTGCTTTTTTAGCACAATTGCAACAAAAGAAGGAGAAATTAAAGAAATGGATTGAAATAAATAAACAGTTAATAAATGTTAATCCCTTAAGCAATGAATATAAACAACTGGAAGCTCAGGCTAATGAACTTGAAAAAGACATTCTATCAGATCGGCGAGCTCCGCTGAGTCAGAAAAATAAGCAGCAGGTAGAGGAGCAACCACAACGCTGCTTTTCTAATAAATCCCCAGATCCTGCTTCGCAATCTTTAAAGAGTATAGCGGAAACTTTGTCTCAAATTAAGGGTAATATCAAAAATCCTCCGTCATTAAATTCGGTTGCTCCTTCAACAGCTTCGGGTGCTTTTTTAGCACAAGTGCAACAAAAGAAGGAGAAATTAAAGAAATGGACTGAAATAAATAAACAGTTAATAAATGTTAATTCCTTGAGCAATGAATACAAACAACTGGAAGCCCAAGCTAATGAACTTGAAAAAGACATTCTATCAGATCGACGAGATCCGCTGGGTCAGAAAAATAAGCAGCAGACAGAGGAGCAACCACAACGCTGCTTTTCTAATAAATTCAAGGAAGCATATTGCAGTACCATTTCGACTGATGATAATTCTACTCCCGCGAGTTCTGTACACAACAATTAAATTCTAGGGATTGTCGACAATTCATTCTGCGCCCCTTTTCGCGCTTTATGCTTGAGTGATCCTCAAAAAATTTGAACTCTCTGATAGAGGTTCTATTGTACTAATATCTTGTATTTCAGGGGCTTGTGCCTGAGAAAAGAAATGGAAACCATTTCGTGAAGAAGCATTTTGCTCCTCTTTAGAGGAAACGTTTGATGTTGTAGTTAATGTCTTTTTAGGGGTAATTTTCACTAAACCCATCCCGCCATTTCTCTGCAAAGGGGTTTCATAATTGAATGATAACTGCAAATCTTCTTCTCCAATGAGTTCAATTTTATATGTTGCCAAGATACGAAATAAAGAAAGTAATTCCGTCATCGCAATTCGAAGACCTGGGCAACGTCTTGCTCCCGTTTTGAACGTAAGAAATCTGCCTTCTTTTTGCAATGCACTAGGTTTATAAGAGTTTGGGATTTCGGGAAAAAAATTGGCGTTATAAATTTCTTTATTCTTTTGTTTAGGTCCCCATCGTTCTGGAAAGATGTCGTTTGCAGTAATTAATTTTTTACCAACAGCTTTTTTCCCTTCTTCAGAAAGGACAATGTCTGGGAAATGCTTCTCATGGGTGTGTAAACTTTGCATAGGAATAAATACTAAGGCACCCGCCGGTAAGGTGAAAGAAAAATCATCAATAGTAAGAGTGATCGCCTCATTAATTATCTCGGGTACAATAGGAGCAGGTGGGGATAATCGTAACGCTTCAAGTAAAACAGCCTCAGTATAAGATAAAGCATCTTCTTTTCTAACAACATCCCAAGGAGAATGCAGTTCGAAGGGCTCTCCTGCTAAAATTTTTTGCTTAATTTCTTGTTTGATTATGGCATAGACTCTTTTATCTTGGAGTGCGATTTTTAGAGCTGCAATTAAGGCTGTAGAGGTCGCATCAAAACCTAATAAAGGGATAAACAAGCTTTCATTGATGACGTCCCTTATCAAGGTAGATAGAGAAGTATCATCTAAGTGCTGTTGTGAGTATTTGATCAAAGATTCACATTGCTCTGCAGTTAGTTTTGTTGTTGAATCGATCCCCATTTCCTTCAATTGGTTGGCTACATCCAGATTACTTAAAACACGCACTTTTAATAAGTAATTAAGCCAGCTTTGTTCCACCATTAATTGTTGTGAAATTGCTTCTAATGAAAAAATGAGATTGTAACCTAAGTCTAATACTTTGCTTCTTAGAACTAATAGCTCTTCTTCCTCTGATTTTTTAATAGGATCTAAGCTAAATAAACAATCTATTAACTCTTTTGTAATGGTTGAACTATAAAGTTTTTCAAAAGGTTGAACGACTTCTTTTCCGAAGTAAGTTGCAATCAATACCCTGCGTGAGAGTCTATCCATTATTTCACTTAATGGTTGTCTTTGAACAATTTGTTCCAATTCATATTCTTTAAAAAAATCAGCAACAATTTTGGCAACATGCCGTCTATTGGATTCGTTACGAGAAAGTATGGATGCACGAATTTTCGAGTGCATTTCTGATCCTAAAGTAGAAGACATTAAATTGTCAGGGCCTAATATAAGCGCTAAACGTTGAAAAAAGGGTTTTTGACCAAATTTTTTCTCATTAGATTTTTCGTAGAGTTGCTTAATTGCCTGTTGATTAGAAAGAACAAATACTTTCGTTAAATCAGGTAAACTGAAACAGGCTATGCCTGAACCTTCGTCAAGAGAGCGAGCACCGAGCTCCGCAACAAAAGTCATGAAATAAGCTTGCAGTTGTGCTTTTTTAGCAGGATTAGTTTTTAATAAAGCAATATCTTTTAGAAATGTAAGATAATGGCTTACTGAAGGATGGGTTAATTTTGCAACTGTATCTTTTTCTTTTTTGGCTGAACTATCTTTCCATATTTTAGAGACGTACGAAGCGACATTTTGAACCTTTTCAATAATGGAATCTCTGAGTGAATCCCATATAGGTAAAGGTTCTTCACTCATTATAATATAATCTAATTGATTATCATCCTGCTCTTCCATAAAAGTCCTCATAATTATAATGATGTAAAATCGGTTATTGTAATCTACTTTTCTAATGTCTAATATAAATCCATAATTCTTCCTACCCATTTTTTAATGGGTACAAAGTAACTTGCGATTGCTCAGCTAAAATCAAGAAAAAATCAGCAGTGTATTTGCAAATGATTCTCATTTATGTAATAACATAGCATTAGATTAAAGAAAAGATCATTAAAAAATGAAACGTATTTGCAAAATCGCAGTATTTCTTAGTCTGACCCCATACGCATTTGCTAATCATTCTTATTGTCCTGTTCACACTTGGCATAAAGTTAGCAGTTTGAATAGCGAGTGGGAGGTCAATTTGCGTATGATTAACGAGGAAGGGCTCTTTGTTGATCAAACGTGCCAGCCGATTAATCGAGTACGAATTTCAACAGCTAATCCGCTCACCTACGGATTTGGTTTTAAGGAGGATGCCACTTTTGATATTGCCTATACGGTGACTGCTGTACAGTCGACGGGTTCAAGTTTTGAATCAAAGGCCTGTGTCTTTGTAGTCACGGCCAATGGTCCTGCACAACCAGATATTCAGGCGCTTGCTTACCACGGAGCAACCTGTCAATGGAAGATTATACCCGGAGTTGGAGAGGATTTTATTGTGGGTTAAATAATGTTGCTCCTATTATTTATTTTTTAAAATTAATGCCTTTTCATATAATTCATTTTTACTTGCATTACTAAGTTTACAGGCAATAGCTACTGCTTGTTTTAATGGAAGTTCTTCCAGTAAGACGTGAAGTAATTTTTCATGAGTATCATGTTCCAGAGGAGCGGGGCGTGGAGGAATAATCAAAACAAACTCTCCTTTTATATGAGCAGGTTCTGCTAATAACCACTTTTTGATGTCACAAATAGTGCCAATAAGAAAGCGCTCAAATGTTTTGGTTAATTCCTTTGCTAAAACAATATCACATTCTTCACCATAAATGTCGCCAATGTCATTGAGACAATCAACGATACGATGGGTTGATTCATAAAAGATTAATGTATGAGGCTCTGCGCGTAAAGATTCAAGTTTTACTTTTCTCGCTTGTTGTTTTGCAGGTAGGAAGCCTAGAAAGAGAAATGAATCGCAAGGAACTCCAGCGGCACAAAGTGCTGTAATGAGCGCACAAGGACCAGGAATAGGAATCACAGGGATAGCATGTTGGTGTGCTAGCTTCACTAATAAGAACCCAGGATCACTAATTAAAGGAGTTCCTGCATCACTGATTAAGGCTGCAGATTTTCCTCCTAAAATTTGCTCGATCAAATCTTTGCTTTTATTGTTTTCGTTATGTGCATGCAAAGATTCAAGATGGTTTTTTATTCCTAAAGCATTTAATAATTGTGCTGAATGACGTGTATCTTCAGCTAAAATAAAATCAACAGACTTAAGTGTTTCCAGTGCTCTAAGCGTAATATCCTCACGGTTTCCTATAGGAGTGGCAACAATATAGAGAGTTCCTATGCCTGTTGCTAGTGAGTTATTCATAGTTTATCCTCTTGGGTTATTGCTTACTTAATGTCATGAAACATGTTAATAAATTCAATAAAAATTAGGGCTTTTTTTTTACTGATCTCTACTTCCTTTCTTTGCCAATGCACCACAGCAGTGACACCTCCCGAAATGGCGATACCTGTATCAATGTCAGAACCCAAAGCAGAAAAGAAAAAACTAGTAAGTCCATATTCTAAACCTACTTCTAGTTACCTTGCTCAAGCTAAAACCCAAGAGGGAATAGAAAAGCAACAATCTTTACTTAAAGCTGCAGGCCATTTGATTTCGGAAGGCAAGTGGCGACAAGGTTCTGCTATTTTAACACAGACTTCGGATTTGACGCCGATACTTGCGGATGAAAAAAATCTTTTATTGGCACAAATTGATTTGATTCGTGATCGTCCGCAAAAGGCGTTAAGTCAATTAGCAAAAATTACAGAGCAAGACGACTTGTCTCTTTATCAACAGGTCCAATATCATGAGCTTCTTGCAAAAGCCTACAGCACTGCAGGTAGTTCTTTAGACTCAGTAAAGGAACGTATAAAACTTGAATCGTTAATCACCGATGAGGAAAACCAAACAAATAACCGTCGTGCGCTTTGGTTGACACTCATGCGTATACCTCAGACTGAATTAACTGTTTTAGCAGCTAAGCTGCCCGAACAATCGGTGTTACAAGGATGGATCCAATTAGCTTTGATTTCACATAAATATAGGGATCATTCAAAATCCCTACTTGCGGCTTTAGATCAATGGCAATCTCATTTTAGCGATCATCCAGCAAACTATATTCTACCTAACCCATTGGATTCGATTGCAAATAAAATTCATGATCGACCAAAACAAGTAGCTCTTTTACTACCTCTAAGTGGCCCATTACAAGGGCCAGGAACTGCTGTACGTGATGGATTTATGGCCGCATCTAAAAATAACCAGGATGATACGTCCATAAATGTGAAAACTTATGATACTAACAGTGGTGATGTGACCGTATTGTACCAAAAAGCCCTCAATGAGGGTGCAGATTACATTGTAGGCCCTTTAACAAAATCACAGGCAGCTGCAGTTGCAGCATTATCGCATCCCGTTCCTACTTTGCTATTAAATGATTCAGATGCCCCTATTCAAGAAAATTCTTATTCGTTCGGTCTTTCACCGGCGAATGAAGCAATTCAAGTGGCAATAAAAGCAAAGAATAAAGGATATAGTCGCGCCTTAATTATTGCACCTGGAAATGCCTGGGGTAATGAGATCAGGAAATCCTTTAGTCAACAATGGCAAAAAAGTGGGGGTCGTATTGTTGATACATTTTTATATGGTTCCAATGATGATTTAAATAAAAAAATGAAAGATTTTTTACAAATTAGCAATAGCCAAAAGCGCGAAAGACAAATAAGAGAATTGTTAGGTCAAAAAATTCAACCTATGACCAGTCGTAGACAAGATTTTGATATGATTTTTTTATTGGCATATCCCTCTAAAGCACGACAGATTATGCCATTGTTAAATTATTATTATGCTGGAGATGTCCCTGTTTATGCCACTGCGAGTGTTTATGGAGGCAGCGCAAATCCATTGAAAGATAAAGATCTTGATGGGGTTATTTTTTGTGATATTCCTTGGGTTTTTGCGCATCAAGCAGGTTCACGAAATTGGCCAGAACAATTTAATAGTTATAATAGGCTGTATGCATTGGGAACAGATAGTTATACTTTGGCAACTCAACTGAATCAGTTGATGTTATTTCCTGCAGATGAAGCGCACACGGGAGACGGTATTTTATACCTCAAGCCATCACAACAAGTAGCATATGTATTAGAATGGGGACAGTTTAGAGATGGTCTTGTACATTCTTTGGGCGAGACAGTTTAATTGATGACGCAAGAGAAAGGGCGTGCGGCTGAAGAAAAAGCTTTAGCCTACTTAACAAAACAAGGTCTTAAACTGGTTGTAAACAATTATCGTTGTCGTTTTGGCGAAATTGATTTAATCATGCACGACAATAATTACCTTGTTTTTATAGAGGTTCGTTCACGAGTTTCCAATCAGTTTGGTGGTGGTATTTCAAGTGTTACTTATACAAAAAGGCGAAAAATAATAAAAACAGCCACATGTTTTATACTTGAACATCAAAAGTATAATCAGTTTGCTCTTCGTTTTGATGTTGTAAGTATTGATGGAGATACAGCATCGATTAACTGGATAAAAGATGCTTTTGGAACAGATTATTGATTTAACATTTAGGGGTTTGTTGATAATTCACCCTCATCTCCTATTATGTCTCGAGCATAAAACGCACTTAAGCGGTGGGGATCGATTGTCAACAGACCCTCGTTTTTTACTGAGGTAGAGGTTTAATATTATGGTACAAATGGAAGAACGAGTGAGGCATTTATTTGGTGTAAATATTGAAACTAAAATTGCTCTTGCTGATGCTTTATCCGATTCAATTGCCAGAGCAGGGCAACGTTTAGTCAATTGTTTGCTTACTGATGGCAAAATATTACTTTGTGGGAATGGTGGTTCAAGTGCTAATTGCATGCATTTCGCGAGTGCCATGCTCAATCAATTTGAGGTGGAAAGGCCCTCGCTTCCGGTAATTAATTTAAGTACTGATGCAACCAGTTTAAGTTCTTCAGCCAATGACAATCATTACAATCAGGTTTTTGCCCGACAAATTCAAGCCTTAGGCCAAGAAAATGATGTATTGCTTTTATTAACTACTTCAGGGAACTCGGATAGTATGTTACATGCACTTCATGCCGCAAATGAGCGAGGTATGGATACTATTGCTTTAAGTGGACGTGATGGCGGCGTTCTTGCAAATCATTTAGGACCCGAAGATATTGAGTTACGTGTTACATCTGACCATTCCGCCCGCATTAGGGAAATGCATTTGTTCATCTTACATTGCTTTTGTGATTTAATTGACCAATCGTTATTTGGCCAACTTTTGGGGTAAAACATGCATTTAAAATTAAAATCAATCTTTTTTCTTTTAATAATATCTTTATTAACAGGGTGTGTCGCTGCTGTGGTTACAGGTGCAGGTGCAGTCGCGGGCATGGTGTATGATCGGCGTGGTGTCGTAACAATGGAAGCTGATGCTCGTTTATTTCATCTTATTCATAAAGCCATAATAACAAATCATCAGTTTAGTGATTCGCGTGTTATTGTCACAAGCTTTAATCGTGTAGTATTACTTGTAGGACAAACTCCAACACCTTCTTTACGTATTTTAGCGGAAAAAATAGCTCGAGGAACTCCAGGGGTTCATCGCGTTTATAACGAAATCACCGTAGGCTACCCTATTCCGCTCACCGAACGCTCTAAGGACAGTTGGATTACAAGTCAGGTGCGTAGCAAAATGTTAGCCAAAAAAGGTCTTGAGTCAGGATCGATACGTATTGTAACAGAAAATGGTGTCGTTTATCTGATGGGTATTGTTCATGACGAGCAAGCAGCTCTTGCAGTGGATGCAGCACGTCGAGTTAATGGAGTACGTAAAGTTGTCAAAACGTTTCAGTATATACACTAGTTAAATATGTTAAAACAAGGACGTTTGATTTTATTCATATTAGGAATTTTCTTATTGCTTCCAGGCTGCGTTAGCGGATTATGGACGGGTGCTACTTTAGTTTATGATCGGCACGATGTTTATAAAAAGCTCGATGATTACAGTTTATTTTTAAAGGTGAATAACGCGATAATGGTTGATAATTTATTTAAAAATAATCAATGTGTTATCGATATAGCTGTTTTCAAAGGAGATATTTTGTTGGTTGGCCATGTACCAACTCCTGCAATGAAGAATGAATTACGTCGGCGATTAACCATGGTAAAGGGTTATAGACGGATGTTTAACCAAGTGGGGGTGAGTTCTGCATCATCTAATTCAATGGAAGATAGTTGGATAACTGCCAAAATTAGAAGTCAAATTTTTGCTGATGGATCTATAGATCCAAATGCATTTAAAGTGATTACTTCTGAGCGAGTTGTTTATTTAATGGGGGATGCGCATGAGGAGCAGGCTGTAAAAGTAATTAATATTTCGAGAAAAACAACCGATGTTGTTCGCGTCGTAAAGTTACTTAAATATTTTACTTATCAAAATCAGCTTGGTGAGTCTAATAATACCGTTTGAAATAAAAAGGTCGATCAAAACATACGTATTATAAAGGGCTAAACGACTTATTTAAGCTCTGTCAAAAAAAGGAAGTTACATATGAATAATGTAGGGCCTGTTGACAATTGTCCGCCACCTACGTGCCGCGGCTTGTCCGCGACATCCAGACGATCTAATTAACAGTTGTGAGTAGCTGTAAATCCAGGCACCAATTTGCTTTTGTGCTCCCAAACGCATTTGATCAAAATCTACCGTTGAACCCATGTATAATGTCCCATTGCGCTTGCTCGCCATGATATAAACGTAATAGGATCTCATCCTGCTTCCGTCAATAAATTGCCATTCAAGAGCGGGAGCGTGCACAAGTGTCTTAAAAACTTGCATTAATTATTGGATGGGAGAATCCAAATAAAGTAAGCTAAGAATGAACCGTAAACGCAAGAAATTTTCTTAATTTTTGAATCTAAATTCTGAAAGCTGATTCGGTCGCATTAATAAATGCGTCATGACCAATTATTTTTTTAGCAATAATTGCTTTCTGAGCTTGGTCACTCAATGGCCTTTCACAGGGTTGAGTTTCGGTTGTAAAAAATGGCCAGAAACCCCTTCTTTGTGTAGGTGTTACCCATTTTGTTAACGAATCCGTTTCTGCAATATCTTTTCTTTCTATAGGAGTTAGTTGCTCTTTTTGTAATTTTTTCTCAAAATATTGCGGTAAATCGGGTATCGCTTCAATCTGTTTCCCTTTTTTATCCAATAAGCTGGATAATTGCGATTGCAATTGCATTTTTTCTTCTATGATACGTTTTTTTTCATGAGCAAGCTGACTTGAAGCATCCTCTACGGTTCTTTTACCTGCTTCACGAAGCTCTAATAAAACTTGACTTATATCTTCCGTAAATTCGGACTCATTATAGTTTGCAATAAATTGATCAAGACGTTGAAGTGCTTTTTGTGCTGTAATAAATTGAAACAATAAAAAAGTTGGCTCAGGAACTTTCGTTTTAAACCAAGCGAGTAATGAGGAATGAGCACAGACTCCATTAACCTGTAATGTGAGTAAATGTTTGTCATCATGGAGTCTCCCTTCATGATATAAACGGAGAAACAAAGCAGTCATTTTTTCCATGGACTGTCCATCTTCAATGATTAGAGGAGTTAATAATTCTTCAATGAAATTAGTGCCAAAAATTTCCTCTATGGACATGTTACTTGTAACTTTAACTGGACGGGTTAGTGTGGCGCTTATAAGCGATAGGAAAAGAGTTCTATAACTTTCAGTTTGTGTTTCTCCAGCACCTGTATTAATTATTTTAAAAATAACTTCTTGGTTGTTTATTTTTTGACATTCAATCACAGTTGCATGGCCTCCATTTGCGGTGACATATCCATGCGGAATAATTAGAGAATCACCAGGTGGTAGTTCAAATAGAGACTTTTGCACTTGATAAGATAAATCATAAACTAATTCTTGTTGCGCCTCTTTATCCTCATTTAATTGCTTTATAACATGAATTGTGTCCAGCTCATAAGAAAATTTAGAGCACTCTTCGATTTGTTTTTGTAAATCATTAAAGAGCTTTTTTGTCTGGTTATCCAGTTTAAGCGTTTGGATGTTAACAAAATCACTTAAGTCATTGAGGAAGTGCTGATAAGCACTCGATCTTACTTTTCCCTGTAAGATTTCATGATGATTTAAATCTGTATTACCCATTAAATGATGTGAAAGATAGGTAAGTTTTTCTTTTTCTTGATATTGATCATAATGATCACGTTGCCATACTTGTCTTAAATCAAAACCAAAAAAGTGAAGTATGCGAAAAATAAAATTGGGATAATGGATGTTATTATAGGTTGTGGTGGCATTTGCACGTGACTTTTCAATTATTCCAATGATTGATTGTAACTCTTCTTCTTCAGGAGAAATAAATCCAAAAAAACCAACGAATTTTTCCCACCAATTTTTTTTGTTGTAGATTATAGAGTTGACTTTGTTAAGTGGAGTAAGCAGTTTTGCTAAATATTCTTGCTGAGCAAGATAACTTCGTTCAGGTGAGGTACTATATTTTTTAAATAATGCTCGTGATTTATGAACGCTCTTCTCAATTTCACGCTTTGAAAAACCTGATTCATTTGAAATATCTTTAATGAAAGCAGCTAATTCAGTTCTTGCTTCTAAATTAAAATTCATCTTAAAATCAAATGGTTGTCAAAATTTGCCCATATTTTAACAGTAAAATATTAACAAATTATTAAGTCTGTACCTTGTTGTCTGAGTATATTTTTTGTCCTGCGGCAGCATCTTTATTGATGGGGTTGCTTTTGCAAAAGTATTATAAAATTACTTTCTTTCAATCATCGATATAAAAAGTCACTCTACCTGTCAGATTGCGTAAAGTAGATGCTCCGCTTATGTCGGAGCATCGTTATTCAGTTCGCATTTTCTCCATGAACCTTAATTAGGATTTTATTCTACAAGAGTGAGGTATCTTTGGGATTTCTTCGTAAGAAATACTAGAAATATTTGAAGGATTCCATTTTCTGAAAAATCCATATATCCTATCTTCTAAAGTAAATACTGTCTGAGGTATTTGAACTGGCTGTTGCCTATTTTGTTGTTTTGCTGCAGGCTCTGATAACTTCTGAGGCACTGTACCCGTAGAAACAGCATCCAATGACTCTTGGGGCTGTTGATGGCTTTCTGATGCTGTAATCATGTCCAAATCGAGCTTCATTAGAGTCTTTTCTGGTTGATTATTAGCTTTCCGCATATAATTTATTGGATCTTTTACTAACTTATCAAATTCATCTTGGACAATCCGACTATTACTCTCACACAATTCTTTGGAAGTTTCGTTTCTAAGTCTAGTAATTTCCTTGTTTGTGAGTATCGCATTAAAAACAGCCTCAATAGCACCCACAGGCAGTCCTTTTAATTCCGCTTTATTTTCGTATTTTTCAAAAAACTTTTTAAGCTCGAGATCGAAAAAAGTATATACATCATATGCTTCAGTCAACTTATTATTATCAAATCTTGCAGAAACAAAGGAATTAAGACTAAGAGTATCTTTAGGACCCAATTTGGTCTTGTTTTCAGGAACTCCTTGGATGCCAAGATAGGTTTCAATTTTTTTTGCCAGAAGCATCATTGCATCGACAGAAGAGTACTTATTAAAATAAATTGTGATTTGATCGGTGTCTTTAAAGCGTTTATCGGAGGAATAGGAGGGCTCAATAATTTTATAATTAAAATTCACACAATTGCCTCTTTCCAATGCCTCTTCACTTAAAAGTTTCACTAAACCTAAGAGAACCTCTTCATTTAGCTCGCCAATCTCATTGATATTAATATGAAACTTAAGAGAAGCATCTGCGTTCTCATAAGACATGCCGAAGAAGAAATTATCCATTAATTTTTGTTCAGCTAATTTTTTTAACTCATCATTCGCGGTTTGTAACTTATGAAATTCTGTGATTGGTCCCACAAAATCATCATCAGCATTACATATCAATTTTAAAGGTAAGTATTTATTTGGGTTATGGTCTATCTTGTAGAAAATTGTTCGAAACATCCTATGACATTGAATAGCCTTGTTTTGTTTTCTAATTTCATCTGCTAATGTTTCTGCTGTGAGTTCTTTAAATTTCATGTTAAATCTCCAAATCTATTTCTAGAAGTTACTCGTTATTAGATCTATAGATGTAGCCTCTCAAATAAGTCTGGGCAAGTGGCTTTTTCGCAGGATCCAATAGTTCTAGAAACTACTAAGATATTGTAGATATGTAAGATTAGTGAATTCTTAATCAGCAATGAATATTTGGCTCATTAGATATTCCACTTTGGAAAAGGTATTCGTTTAAGGAGTTCTAGCAATAAACCCTCCAAAAAAAATTTCGAACAATTATTATTCTTTAGTGTTCACTTTTTTTGGAGACATTATTCTTGAGAATCCTAAAAAAACAATTAAGCTTAAAAATAAACCCAACTGTTTTCTTAGGATATACTTTTAATGAAACTGTCCTCTATCCGGTCGTTTACGCATTTTCTTTAAATTAGATTGACGCAACAATCCCGTAGAGCCATTGATATCTAGTTCGTCGAATTTATTGTTCGGATTACAAGGGTGGGTTCTACAGTGTTGTCGGTATTCGAGATGATGTTTGTTATGTTTATGGTGTATGCCATCGCCATAACGAACGAGCATTTTTTGTTGCAGATTAGCTGCTGTATGTTGGATCTTATCAGGCATGTTGTTTCCTTTTTCGAGGTTAATAAACACTACTTATTACCTGAATGGTGATAATAAGCTCCACACTTTAAGTATAGACGGTAAATTCAAATGAGGGCCTCCTCATTTACAATTAAAGAATCATTTGATAGTGTTTTGAAAAAAAGCGTATTTCATATAAGGATCACGATGGCGCATTGCATACGTATATTTCTGTTAGCTTGCTGCATAATTCTTCCTTTTTTTACAACCGCATTTGCGCAATTACCCAAAAATATGGATAAAAATGTAAGTGAATATTCTTATTCATTAGCATTACAAGCTGCTACTTGGGGATTACCTATTGTTACTATGTATAATCTACGCTATAACGATGCCTTGAAGCCTGATGCTAAATCCAGGCCAAACTCAATTTGGCGTTTGGAAAATATAGCTACTCCATCTCTTTCTGAACAAGCGGGTTATGTTACTCCAAATACAAATGTCATCTATGGATTTGGTTTCTTAGATTTATCCAAAGAACCAATCATCTTAAGTGTTCCTGATTCAAATAATCGTTATTATATGGTTCAGATTTTAGATATGTATACTAATTCCTTTGCTTATGTAGGTGGGATTAGTACAGGCTATAAAGGAGGAACTTATGCACTTGTAGGACCTCATTGGAAAGGGAAACTACCTAACCACATCACCCGTATTGAGGCGCCTACACCTTGGATTTTAATCCAGCCACGAGTCCATGTTGTTAATGATGCCGATTTACCAGGTGCCCAAAAGGTATTGAATGAGATAACTGTTACAGGTATGGCCCAATATCTGGGGCAAGCACCGACGCCTTTACCCACATACAATTTTATTAAGCCTGAATTGGTGAATCCTAAATTACCAGTCAGTGCGGTTGATTTTAAAGATCCTGTGCAGTTTTGGCAGATTTTATCGGCGGCAATTAATGAAAATCCACCGCCAAAAGATCAAATTAGTGCTCTATTACCCCTATTTAAACCGCTGGGAATTGAATATGGAAAACAATGGGATGCGACAAAAGTTTCACCTACTATTTTAGAATCTATGAAACGCGCCGCACAAAAAATTGGTTCTCTTAATGCAAATTTACCTCTCGGTATGTTTGTTAACGGATGGTTCATTCCACCACTAGATATTGGTAATGCGAAAACCAATTATTATTTGCGGGCAATCATCGCACGTGTTGGATTAACAGCGAATATTCCACGTGAAGCGATTTATTTTATGACAAAAAGAGACAGCAAATCGAACGATCTATTGAGTAATAAAAAATATACAATGACTTTCAAACAGTTGCCTCCGTATATTGCTCCAGGATTTTGGTCTTTAACTTTATATAATTGGGACAATAATTATACTGTTGAAAATCCAATTCATCGATATTCACTCGGTAGCGATAATCAAATGAAACTGAATGCTGATGGATCGCTTACAATTTATATTCAAAATACGAGTCCAGGAAAAGATAAGGAAGCAAATTGGTTGCCTTCGGGCAAAGACGGTCAATCCTTCTATTTGATATTACGTTCCTATGCACCAGGAAAAGCAATAGTAGACTCATTGTCTGACTCAAAATCGTTCGCTGTTCCAGCGGTGATCGAATCACAATCATTTTAGGGAGAAAATGAATGAATTACCTGCATACAATGGTTAGAGTGTCAAACTTAGAGCAATCACTTGATTTCTACTGCAACAAATTAGGGCTTATTGAAGTAAAACGTACAGAACATGAAAAAGGTCGATTTACACTCATATTTCTCGCTGCTCCAAATGATTTAGAACAAGCAAAACAGTCTAACGCTCCGATGTTGGAGCTTACTTATAACTGGGATCCTGAAGCGTATCATGAAGGTCGTAATTTTGGTCATTTAGCCTATCGCGTTGATAATATTTATGAAACGTGCCAACGATTAAAAAAACTAGGTGTCATCATTAATAGACCGCCACGCGATGGTTATATGGCATTTATTCGTTCTCCAGACAATATTTCTATAGAATTACTTCAAAAAGGAGAAGCGCTACCTTCCCAAGAACCATGGGCATCTGATCCAAATATTGGTCATTGGTAATAAACATTATCCAGATATATACTTAAAAGAACCGCTGTGCTAGTGGTTCTGCTTAATGCCACCTTCTTGACTTGGCTTGGTTTTTCTCTCAGTTTTTAACTTGTGACTAAGCGATAATAGATTGGGGGGCGTTTTTGCCTGAGTTAATGCCAGATTGTCTTGTGTATGTGATATAATATTAACTCATAAATGAATGATTTTTAAACAAGGAATAGTCATATTTTCGAAATATGCTAATTCTTTCGTTCATTCAACAGTAAAAGGCATTAGGACCTACAATAACCGTATGTTTTCAAACAGTAGTATACCTGAACCACATAGTAAAGAGTTTCTTGAGTTACAAAAAAAGTTATTTCAATTTAAAAAAATACCCATAGAAGTGACTTTTTTACCCTCAGGCACACAGCTTGTTGGATTAAATATAACTAAGGCAGAGCCATATTTTTTAAGTACCGCCCCAGTATATCAACCGCAAATATTAAAATCGCTTTCCCAAAACGAAAAACAAGAATGGTTGGAAATGGCTAAGAACTATTATGCCCAAGTAGGTAGATACGAACTATTATGTGATGTCAATTGTCTCTCAAGCAAATCAGAAAATGGTATATCTGTGTACTATATTGATCATGGTTTACTGGAAGCAAAGTCTTATACTCCACTTAATCTTGTAGTAGAAGATTTAAAGGAATAAGCTAAATCTGGTTTTTAATAATTAACGTTGATGTAAAAGTGAATTTATATTTTAGAGCAATGGAAATT
This sequence comes from Legionella santicrucis, assembly GCF_001468135.1. Lineage (GTDB taxonomy): Bacteria > Pseudomonadota > Gammaproteobacteria > Legionellales > Legionellaceae > Legionella > Legionella santicrucis. The sequence continues at coordinate 524,846 of NZ_LNYU01000091.1, forward strand.
ACACTGACTCCAGAAATCTAAACTTAGAGCAAAATTTCTGAGCCAGTGGGTAAACTTTTAAATGTGGAGGGGATATCCTCTCCTAAGACTAACGAGAAGTTCTTCTATCAATATCCTTATTCGTTTTTCATGCCTAACATAGGGACTGCTGGGGCTTGTTCCATTTTGGCTCTATTTTGAAGATCTTCTTTATATAGTTGATAGTGTAATTCGAAATGTTCTGTAACTAAACTGGTTGTGTCATTAATTATTGCAGCCATTTGAGATGAGGGATCAACACATTCATTTAACAAGTTTGGAATCGCATGAAGAAGTTCCATAGGGGTTAATTGTTTGTATTCCTCGTTCCATACATTATGGTTAACCCAGTTTAAGGCCGGTAGAACTTCATAATAATTATGATATCCTTGCTTGTAAAAATTACAGCCAGCTATCACCATGCCAAGAAGCAGTGTTCCCTGTGGATCTTTTACAAGATCTAATCTGCCAGCTTTAGACAAAAGACCTAATGATGCTTGCATTACTGCCCCCGTAGTTCCAGAAACATCAAAAAAATGGGGAAGATTCATATGGTCATGGAGGTGAAGTGTTCTACCAGTTGCATCACACACTATGACACTACGAATCAGGGGAATATTAGGCATCAGACAATCATCAGTAACGTTATTTGACAGAGACTCAAGATAATGGCTTACCGTAACAAGTTCTGCATCTGATATTTGAGCGCCTTGTGTGTATAGTTGCATTTGTAAATGAGCAAAAGGCGACCCCGGCGCCTTGATGTATGGAACATGAAAATTCTTTAATGAAACCATTAATTCGTTTATGAAATTCTCTAAGCCAGCTACGTCCTTCCCTGCCTTTTTAGCTTTTTCAATTTTGCAGTTGTTACTTCCATAAGAATTAGCAATCATACCCAAAGGAGAAAGGACCACTTCAAGTACTCTTAAAAATTGTTGAGGTGGTACTTGATGCTCTCCCTTTAGTATTTTTATTAATAAATCATGGTTCTCCAGTACATCTCTAGAGCGGCTTTCTGGGACGCTAGATCCTATCTCAAAAAGACTCTTAAGCGTATTTCGATCCAATTTTTCTAATTCTGTACCCAGCTCAAAACCAATAATAGTAGCGGCATTAAGAATCTCAGGTTTTGGATTTCTAGCAATTCCAACAGCTGTACGCATTAATAAATAATGTTCTGGACAGACAGCTGATATTTTATCAATTGCACATAATTTACCATAAGTTTTTCCTAAAGCATGTGCAACGGAAGGATGTTGCTTTTTTCCATTTGGAAATGGTGGCTGTAAGGCAATATTTTGTCGTGATGAATGAAGTGTTGGCACAATCGTTGATAATGTCATCGCTTTTGCAATCAAGCGCTTTTCAGGGTTGTCCCACTCCTGAGTAAATCGTTCGGAAGCATAGGAGGATATTCCACGGCTAAACATTCCGTCCAGAGAGTTAGCAATAAATTTATCACGATGGATTTTAGGATAGTTCTTTCTGGATAGTGCAAACATTTTAGTAACCTCATTGTATACCACATACGTGATAAAAAATTAAATTGATTTAAATTTAATACTTACCTCTAGGAGGATGTATTGGATAAGCAGTTATTGTTGTTATGGTTACCATTAAATCGTATAGTGCAATATTAGTCCAATTTAATATATGCATATGTTATATCAAAATATTTAATAACTTATTATTTTCAGTGGGTTAATATTGGAAATTAATGATTTTTAACATAAACAGGGTTAAACCGCAGCGCACATTGACTAATGGAATAACCGTCAAAGCGCCTAACGTTTATTTATGATTTAGTGTATTGGAACTTTTTTGGGGCAAGCAGCGAATAAAATAGGACATTGATTATTCATTCGGGTTGCATTATAATTCGCGCGGTGAAACTTAGGTGAATATGTGAACAAACAGCTAAGTAAGCGCGGCATTGTTCGGCTTTGGCTTGTGCAAATAAGCGTTACATTGGTTTTTGCAGTTTTTTGTGTGCTAGCATATGGTGCTAATGCAGCCATTTCGGCATTGCTTGGTGGGATGGTTTGTATCATTCCCAATGCATATTTCGCAATTAAACTATTTAAGTATCAAGGTGCACGCTCAGCTAGGCAAATTGTAAATAGTTTCTATAAAGGCGAAGCGCTAAAAATATTTATATCCATATTCCTATTCACTGCGGTGTTTCTTTTCTTTAAAATAACTCCGCTCGCGTTTTTTGTATCCTATATTATGATACTGATGACGCATTGGTTTGCCCCGTTGATTATTAATAAACAGAATAGGCCTGAAAGTGACTGAAATGGTATCTAGTTCAAACTATATTAAACATCATCTAACATATCTTAATTACAATGTTAGTGATATGACATTTGGTTCAGGTGGTTTCTGGACTTTACACCTTGATACACTGTTTTTTTCTATTACATTAGGAGTTATCGTTTGTGCTCTGATGTATTTTGGTGCCCGTAAGGTTACAACAGGGGTTCCTGGTAAGTTGCAGAATTTTGCTGAAATCATGCTGCAATTTGCTGATAACCAGGTTAAAGATTGTTTTCATGGAAAAAACAATTTAATAGGCCCTCTGGCATTAACTATATTCATGTGGGTCTTTCTAATGAATTTTATGGATATCCTGCCAGTAGATATATTACCCGATCTAGCTCAGGCTGGAGGTATTCATTACCTAAAAGTAGTGCCAACAACAGATTTAAACTTGACTTTTGCACTATCAATCTCAGTATTTATGCTTATTATTTTTTATAGCATTAAAATAAAAGGTCCTAAAAAGTTTATAAAAGAGCTTACACTACAACCTTTTAATCATCCCGGATTCATACCATTTAACCTGTTGCTTGAGTTGGTCGGCCTCATTGCTAAACCTATTTCATTGGCACTCCGGTTATTTGGAAACTTATATGCAGGCGAATTGATTTTTATATTAATCGCGCTGTTAACCTTAAATGCTGCAACATCATCACCAGTAAGTACTGCGACCTTAGGCACAGCTCAATTTATTTTGGCTTTGGCTTGGTCAATATTCCATATCCTGGTGATCACATTGCAAGCATTTATTTTCATGGTACTAACTATTGTTTATCTTAGTTTAGCGCATGAAGATCACTAACCGATTTTAATTTTCATCCATTGTAAAGGGGATAAATATGCAAGCCGCTAGTTTAATAGCACAAATTCAAAGTATGACCGTTGTTGCGGTTGCCTTGTTAATTGGTTTGGGTGCGTTGGGTACAGCGATAGGATTTGGTTTGCTTGGTGGCAAATTCCTTGAGGGCTCAGCTCGTCAACCAGAAATGGTTCCAATGCTACAAGTTAAGATGTTCATCGTTGCTGGTTTATTAGATGCCGTAACTATGATTGGAGTAGGTATCGCGTTATTCTTTACTTTCTCAAATCCTTTCCTTAGCGGTATAGGTTCTTGATAACACATAGTTCAGGGCGCAAAGCGCCCTAATTGTTACAGGAGATAAACGGTGGAAATTAACGTAACACTAATAGTACAAATGCTGGTATTTGCGGCTTTTGTTTTGTTTACTATGAAATTAGTTTGGCCTCCTTTGGCAAAAGCTATGGAAGAGAGACAAGACAAAATTGCTGATGGTTTAGCATCTGCAGAACGTGGTCGAAAAGAACTCGAGCTAGCACAACATCGTGTCAAAGATGAATTAAAGCAAGCAAAAATTCAATCGACAGACATCATTGAAAAGGCAAACAAGCGCGCTGCTCAAATTATTGAAGAAGCAAAGGACGCAGCTAAGCATGAGGCTCAGGTTCAGATGAAGCTTGCCCAAGAGCAATTGATGCAACAAATAAATCATGCAAAAGATGAGTTGCGCAAACAAGTGGCAAGCTTAGCAATAACCGGTGCTGAAAAAATTCTGATGCGTGAAGTGGATGCCAAAGCAAATACCGCATTGTTAGATAACTTGATAGAAGAGATTTAAAATGTCTGATAGCACCACCATAGCCAGACCCTATGCTAAGGCGATTTTTGAATATGCTTTAGGGGAAAATAAATTAGCTGAGTGGTCAGCTCATTTGAGAAATCTTGTTCTAGCTGTGTTGACTCCAGAGGCGGAGAAGTTTGTAACTAATCCAGCAACAACTGTTGAACAACATATAGAGTTGTTGCAAACAGCAGTTGGTACAAAGTCAAATGACGACAGACCAATAAATAATGTCATCGCGTTATTAGCTACAAATAAGCGACTAATGTTATTACCAGAGATTTACGCACTTTATGAAATACATCGTGCAGATCAAGAAAAAACGCTAGATGTGAATGTATGTAGTTATTCTGAGTTAACAAGTGCACAACAACAACGCTTAATAGAATCATTGAGTCAGCGCTTAAAGCGTAAGGTCTCGTTAAAAATCAGTATTGATCCTTCCTTGCTTGGTGGAGCAATAATTCGAGCGGGTGATTTAGTTATAGATGGTTCAGTTCGAGGCAAGCTTAATAAGCTTAGCACCAACTTAGCCGCTTAATTTAGAGGATAGTTTCCATGTCAGAACAAGTCGCGTTAAATCCTTCTGAAATCAGCGAATTAATCAGAAAGAAAATAGAACACTTTAGTGTAGTATCCGAAGCACGTAATGAGGGTACGATTGTTAGTTTGAAAGACGGTGTTGTAAGTTTGCATGGTCTTGAAGATGTAATGGCTGGTGAAATGATAGAATTCCCAGGCGGTACTTACGGTCTGGCCCTTAACCTTGAAAGAGATTCAGTAGGCGCGGTTGTTCTAGGTGAATATTCTTCTTTAGCTGAGGGACAAAAAGGTAAATGTACTGGTCGTATTCTTGAAGTTCCAGTTGGAAAAGGTCTTCTAGGTCGTGTTGTTGATGCATTAGGAAATCCAATTGATGGTAAAGGACCAATTGAAGCATCCGGTATGTCACCAATCGAAAAAGTTGCTCCTGGCGTTATTGCACGTAAATCAGTGGATGAACCAGTACAAACTGGATTAAAAGCAATTGATGCGATGATTCCGGTTGGGCGCGGTCAACGTGAATTGATTATTGGTGACCGTCAAACAGGAAAAACAGCAATTGCAATTGATGCGATTATCAATCAGAAAGGTACCGGTGTTAAGTGTATTTATGTGGCAGTGGGACAAAAAGCTTCTTCTGTTGCGGCAATTGTACGTAAACTTGAAGAACATGATGCTTTAGAGCATACCATTGTTGTCGTCGCTGGAGCTTCTGATTCAGCCGCATTGCAATTTATTGCGCCTTATGCTGGTTGTACCATGGGTGAATATTTCATGGAGCATGGTGAAGATGCTTTAATTGTATACGATGACTTAACCAAACAAGCTTGGGCTTATCGACAAATATCATTGTTGTTGAGAAGACCGCCAGGTCGTGAAGCATATCCAGGTGATATTTTCTATTTACATTCACGCTTATTAGAAAGAGCAGCACGAATTAATGCTGATGAAGTAGAAAAACTGACTAATGGCGAAGTTAAAGGAAAAACAGGTTCATTAACAGCATTGCCAATTATTGAAACTCAAGCAGGTGACGTATCTGCATTCGTACCAACGAACGTAATTTCTATTACCGATGGTCAGATTTTCCTTGATGTGGATTTATTCAACTCAGGTGTTAGACCTGCGATCAACTCGGGTCTTTCTGTATCACGGGTGGGTGGCGCTGCACAAACTAAGATCATGAAAAAGCTAGGTGGTGGAACTCGTTTAGCGCTTGCTCAGTTTCGTGAGTTAGAGGCATTCTCTCAATTCGCTTCCGACCTTGATGATGCAACACGAAAGCAATTAGAGCGTGGCCAACGAATTACCGAACTTATGAAACAAAAACAATACTCGCCATTATCCGTTGCAGAAATGGGCACAGCATTGTTCATCGTAGAAAAAGGTTATTTGGATGATGTGCCTGTAAATGAAATCGCAGCATTTGAAGCCTCATTGCATGACTACATGCGTACGTCACATCCTGACCTGTTGCAGTTGATTAATGAAGCTGGCGGTTATGATAATGACATTGAAATGAAATTGAAGAATGCTGTAGAAGACTTTAAACGTACAGCAAGTTGGTAAGTCAATTTTAAGGCGAAATGAGATATGGCTGGAGCAAAAGAAATCCGTTCGAAAATCTCGAGTATTAACAAAACTCGAAAGATTACTCGTGCGATGGAAATGGTAGCAGCAAGTAAAATGCGCAAAACTCAAGAGAGAATGCGCGCATCTAAACCTTATGCGAATAAGATCTATGCGGTGGTAAAACACATTGCTCGTGCACACTCAGAATATAGACATCCGTTTATGAGTCACCGCGAAATTAATCGCATAGGTCTTATTGTTGTAACTACAGATCGAGGTCTGTGTGGTGGTTTAAACGTCAACTTACTCCGTGAAACGGTTAAAACAATCCGTAGTTGGAAAGAGCAGGGAAAAGAAGTAGATCTTGCTGTTATTGGTCGTAAAGGACAGGCATTTTTCAAGCGTGTTGGGAGTAATGTTCTCGGTTCAAAAGATCATCTAGGTGATACACCTAGCATTAATGACCTTATTGGTATTGTAAAAGTAATGCTGGATGCATTTAACAATGGCACTATTGATGCATTGCATATCGTATACAATGAATTTGTGAACACCATGACACAAAAGCCTGTGGTGAAGCAACTATTACCATTGCCAAAATCAGAAGAAGACAGTAAGACAATGGGGCATCATTGGGATTATATTTATGAACCTGATGCTAAAGAGTTACTGGATAATCTTTTAGAACGTTATATCGAATTACAAATTTATCAAGCTGTAGTTGAAAATATTGCTTGTGAACAAGCGGCTAAAATGATTGCGATGAAAAATGCAACAGAAAACGCTGGTGATTTGATTAAAGAATTTCAATTAGCTTATAACAAAGCTCGACAAGCTGCTATTACACAAGAATTGGCAGAAATTGTCGGTGGCGCAAGCGCTTTATAAGAGGGTATAAAATGAGCTTAGGAACTGTAGTAGAAATTATTGGCGCGGTTGTGGACGTAGAGTTTCCCCGTGATAATGTCCCTAAAATTAATGATGCATTGAAACTTGTTGATGGTGATCTGGTCTTTGAAGTACAGCAACAATTAGGTGATGGTGTTGTTCGTACTATTGCCATGGGAACAACGGATGGACTTAAGCGCGGATTAAAAGCTGAAAATACAGGTGATCCTATCCAAGTCCCTGTTGGTAAAAAGACTTTGGGACGGATTATGGATGTTTTGGGACGTCCAGTTGATGATGCAGGTCCTATTGGTGCTGAGGAACATTGGTCTATTCACCGTAAGCCACCCTCGTACGAAGATCAAGCAGGTAGCCAAGAGCTACTTGAAACAGGTATTAAGGTTATTGATTTACTTTGCCCATTTGCTAAAGGCGGTAAAGTAGGTTTATTCGGTGGTGCCGGAGTAGGTAAAACCGTTAATATGATGGAATTAATTCGTAATATCGCGATTGAGCACAGTGGATATTCAGTATTTGCGGGTGTGGGAGAGCGTACTCGTGAAGGAAATGACTTCTATCATGAAATGAAAGATTCTAATGTATTGGATAAGGTATCACTAGTTTATGGCCAGATGAATGAACCACCAGGTAACCGTTTACGTGTTGCGTTAACTGGTCTTACTATGGCTGAAAAATTCCGTGATGAAGGTCGTGATGTATTGTTATTCGTTGACAATATCTATCGTTATACGCTCGCAGGGGTTGAAGTATCTGCGTTGCTGGGCCGTATGCCTTCTGCAGTGGGATATCAACCGACATTGGCGGAAGAAATGGGTATGTTACAAGAACGTATTACTTCAACAAAAACCGGTTCTATTACCTCAATTCAAGCTGTTTATGTACCAGCAGACGACTTAACTGATCCATCACCAGCGACAACATTTGCTCACTTAGATGCTACAGTCGTATTGTCACGTCAAATTGCAGAGCTGGGAATTTATCCTGCGGTCGATCCATTAGATTCAACCTCACGTCAATTAGATCCACTCATTGTGGGACAAGAACATTACGATACAGCCCGTCGTGTACAACAGACATTACAACGATATAAAGAACTAAAAGATATTATTGCAATTCTTGGTATGGACGAGCTTTCTGAAGAAGATAAGCGTGTTGTAACTCGTGCACGTAAAATTCAAAGATTTTTATCACAACCATTCTTCGTTGCAGAAGTCTTTACTGGTTCTCCAGGAAAATATGTCTCTTTAAAAGATACGATTAAAGGCTTCCAAGGCATTCTTGCTGGTGAATATGATGATTTACCAGAGCAAGCATTTTATATGGTTGGTAGCATTGAAGAAGCGGTTGCTAAAGCTAAAACCCTATGAGGTAAGCAAATATGACTAGAACAACGCACTTAGATATAGTTAGTGCTGAACATGAAATATTTTCCGGTTTAGTTGAAATGGTTGTTGCAACTGGAGAATTAGGTGAGATAGGTATTACAGCTGGTCATGCCCCTCTACTTACTGTTCTGAAACCAGGTGAAGTGAGACTTACTTTACCTGGCGGTAGCCAACAAATTTATTATGTTCAGGGCGGTATGCTGGAAATACAACCTAATTATGTTACTGTTCTTGCCGACGAGGTTGAGCGTGCTGATCATCTTGATGAAGCAGCTGCTCTTGCTGCAAAAGCTCATGCTGAAGCAGCAATGGCTAATAAAGGCGGTGAGATGGATTATTCTGTTGCTGCTGCTGAATTAGCACGAGCAGTTGCTCAAATTCGTGCGATTCAAAAAGTTAGAAAAATAGTGAAGTAATTATTCATTTCTTCTCACATTGTTATGGAGCTTCTTTTATCATTAATTATTGAGAGAAGCTCTTATTCATCAAAATCCTCTTGTATTGCGTTATCCACTAAGTCCTTTCTACGCAAAGCGTAAGTAAAGTAAGGCGAAGGATATATCAAACATAATTGAGCCGAACGAGCCTGCAGCGATGTATAGAACTTGGTTGGGTGCGCTATAGTTCAAAACCGCATTGTTCAGAGAGTTAGAAACTTACCTTGTTGGCTGTTTAAACATTTATTGCATTCAAACTCACATTAAAATCATATCCATATTAATAGATAAATAGTCACAATGATTGACCTAGCATGCAATTGCATTGCATTAATTCAAACTATATACTTCGCACGGTTTATAGTTTTATAGGAGTATATTTTGGGAATTTTACAGCAAATTAGAAGTGATGCTAATTTCTTGAGGAACTTAATTGATACATTAAGAAGTGATTGTACGACAGTCACTAGCAATGGAATTCGCTTAACAGGAGAAGCTTTAGAGAAAGCATTAGCAGCTGCCAGAGCAGGAAATCGCGCTGAATTGAAAAAGCTAGATTTGATCCTTGAGTCGGGTATTATTCCTGAGAAATACTACTCAATAATTACTAAGCAAACATATTATCCCTCAACAGAAGAACTGCGTCAAAAATCAGAGGCTTTACCACCTGCTAAGCATAGTTTTTTCTGTGTTAAAAGTTCGAGAAAAATAACAGGATTACCTTATTCGAGTTACAAAGTAGTAAGTGATAATGGTAGTTCAATACTTAATTTTTTTATGGAGCATAAAGATGATAAAAGCTACCCCAGAGGGGGCTTTGGAAAAATTAAGAAGGGTAGCTTAGAATTATCGGTATTTGAGCCAAAACTGGCCATAAAAATCTACCATAAAGATATGTTTTCTGGAAATACTATCCACGAATTACGATTGGCGATGCGGGCAGCTTATTGCTCCAAGCAATTTGGACGACAAGGGTATGCATTTCGAAGAAATAGCAAACAATATATGGTTACTGAATGGTTACAAGGAGTTAATCTCGATATTGCAGATCAGCAACAAATACAATCTATGCCTATTCCTCAACGTATCGTTATGGCAATTTCATTACTTAGAGAACTTAGTATTTTACATAAACAAGGTTTAATTCATAATGATATAAAACCAAGTAATGTATTGGTGAATTATGGAAAGCTAAATTTTGTGGATTTAGATTCGATTAGACCCAAAAACGAAATGCCCCTAGTTGGTAGTACTCCTATGTATTCCGAACGTTTTCTTCCCACACCACAAATGAGCTTTGATGTTGCGCATAACTCAAGCGATCTCTATTTGAAATTTGATGAAAAAACCGATATATATGCCATGGGAATTACCTTGGTTCATCTATTTCAAGATATATATATACCCAAAGAAGAGGATCGGGAAATAAAAGTAACAGGCGGTCCTCCTCACACTCATACGTTCAGAACCTACTCTTTATTTCGGGGACCAAAATACAACGAACACCCCGAACTACAAAAACTTCTTAAGAATATGGTATTTCAAGAGCTAGAAGAATTAAGCTCAGTTGATGATTATATTGATGCCTTGAAAAAGATATTACTTACATATCCTAATTATGAGAGATATCTTAACGAAGATAAACTTGCAGGTTTAGGGGCAGAGCTTACTAAGGAAGATGGCGAAAAAGCATTCAAAGATATAGAAATCGAGCTCCTTGGTTATAACCAACGTGTAGAAGCGATTAATACACTAAAATTTTAATTATTTCGGAATGTAAGTAGCAACTGTATTGAATAGTTGCCACTTACTTTTCATAAATGAATTTATATGTATTCATACTATGTTCCTCAACGCAAATTCCTCACAAAATTTCATAGATTATGATTTATTTAGAAACCGATGAATTACTGTTTTATAGAGCATCATTGGGCTATATCAATATTTAAAATGAAGGTACACTAGGGAATCCATATTTTATAGATTACTTAATGGTTGTGGGATGCGTCAGCGATTCTATTTTGTTCTTTTTATAGCCATGAGCTTTTTGATGAGCGAAGCTCTTGCAGCGAAGCCATTTACTTTTAAACAAGCATTAGAAATTGCGTATCGTAATAATCCTGAGTTACAAGCGGAAATAGAGAAAGCACAAGCAATGCGCGGATATTTTATTCAAAGCGGTCTCTACCCTAATCCACAACTTACTTTAACTGCTGAAAATTTCGGGGGCTCGGGTTCTTATTCAAGCTATGAGGCGGCAGAAACTACTGCTTCTGTGACCCAACCCATTCCTTTAGGGAATCGTTTGGCCTATTTGAAAAAGGCAACCTATGCTGATTATTTAGTATCTTTAGCACAAATTCAGGTTCAAAAAGCCACGCTCTATATAACGGTTGGAGTTGCTTATGTTGATGCATTTTATGCAGGGCAATGGCGTCAAGTGACTAAAAAATTAGTTCGCCTTAATCAAGATATTGTGGCTGCTATCGAGCGACGGGTTAAGGCTGGCGCTGGCGCTGAATTGGATTTGCGATTAGCACAAGTTCGTTTAGGCGAGGCGCGTATCCAAGAAAATAAGGCAGTGCGAGATGAGTTGGCGCAAAGGGCTAAATTATCTCGGTTATTAGGTGATGGTTTAAGGATAGAGCGACCGTTGATTGATAAAGGATTTCCTGATGTAGAATTAAAATGGGACGCGTTATTGAAGAAACTACCACAAAGCCCACAACTTCAACAAATGCAATTACAACTCCAAGCCAAACGTTCAACCATTACAGCTGTTAAAAAATCGGTATGGCCTGATTTAAACATCCAACTTGGCGGGCGGCATTTTTCAGATGATGGGAGTAATGCCGCAGTGATGTCTGCTTATGCACAAGTCCCTGTATTTGATCGAAATCAAGGAAAAATTCTGACTGCGGAAGCACAATACACGCAAACGGCCCATGAATACCAAGGAACGCGGTTGGATGTTCGGCAAAACACATATACTCTTTTCTTACAGGCTCAACAAAGCGAGTATGAGGCAACACAAGTCACTCGCTCATTATTGCCTTTAGCGCGTAAATCAATCAAATTGGCTCAAGAAGGTTATCAAATGGGACGCTATACTTATATTGAATTATCCCTCTCCCTTAATACGCTCTATGAAGAAGAGCGCCACTACCAACAAGCCCATGCTGATTACCATAAGGCATTGATTCAACTCACTGGACTTTTAGGGTTGCATCCTACTAAGGAGAGTAAATGAAATTTATAAAAACATTCATTTCCTTTTTATTTCTATTTATTTTTTTATTTGGAACAAGTTCTTTTTCTCTGTGGGCTAGTGAGGATAATCAGGTAATAGAAGAAGACGAGCACCATGAAATTGAAAAAGGACCTCAGGGCGGTCGACTTTTTAAAGAAGGTGATTTGACGCTGGAATTGCTTCTCTTTGAGCGTGGAATGCCGCCTCATTTTCGTGCCTATATGTATCAGAAGGGTAAACCCATTTCTCCTGTTCAAACACAACTGACTTTGCAATTAACCCGGTTTAATCAAAAAAAAGAGGTAATTACCTTTATTCCTGTTGAGCATTTTTTACAAAGTAAACAAGTAATTCAAGAGCCTCATTCTTTTGATGTGTCGCTTAAACTAAGCTATTCTGGAAAATCCTATAGTTGGCATTATTCAACTTATGAGGGGCGAGTAAAACTTGTACCTGCCATGCTTCAAGCAGCAGAAATAAAAACGGTAATAGCACAAAGTCAAACCATTAAAACACAACTCAAAGTAGTGGGAAAAATTACTCCTAATCGCGACACAATGGCTCCTATTTATGCACGTTATTCAGGGATTATTAAATCCATGAACAAAAACTTAGGAGATGAAGTGACTAAAGGAGAGCTATTAGCAATCATTGAAAGTAATGAAAGTTTACAAAATTACAACATCACTGCACCCATTACCGGTACTATAGTGCAAAAGTACGCAACCAATGGTGAGTTAGCACAAAATACTAAACCTATTTATGAAATTGCAAATTTAGACAATGTCTGGGCTGATTTTACGTTATATCGCAAGGAAGCGCCGTTGGTAAAACAAGGGATGAATATTATTGTAATGGGAGATGAGGGAACACCCAAGTCGACCAGTACTATTTCTTATATAGCACCTTTAGGGATCGAAGATACACAAACGACTTTGGCGCGAGCTGTTCTCCCCAATGAAAACCGTCTTTGGCTGCCTGGTATGTATGTAAATGGTGAAATTATAATCAAAGAAAGAATAGTGCCGGTAGCGGTACGAATTTCTGCGCTTCAGCGTATGGATGAACAAGATGTAGTTTTTGTACAACAAGGCGATTATTTTGAAGCAACACCAGTAGCGTTGGGGCAACGAGATGAGCAATGGGTTGAAATACTATCAGGACTTGATGCAGGACAGTGCTATGTGACTAAAAACAGTTTTTATATTAAGGCCGAACTTGGCAAAGAAGGCGCAAGCCACGAGCACTAAGGATCAAAGATGCTGGAAAAAATCATCCACTTTTCTTTAAAACATCGCTGGTTTATCCTGTTGTTTACGCTCATTATTGTCTTACTTGGGATCTACAATTTTCAAAGGCTTCCTATAGATGCGGTTCCTGATATTACTAATGTTCAGGTTCAAATTAATACGGAAGCGTCTGGTTACTCTCCTTTTGAAGTAGAACAACGTATTACTTTTCCCATTGAATTAGCACTGAGTGGGTTACCTAATCTTGATTATACTCGATCTCTATCGCGTTATGGGTTATCACAAGTTACAGTCGTTTTTAAAGACGGGACAGATATTTATTTTGCTCGGCAATTAATTAATGAACGCCTACAAGAGGTTAAAGATAAATTACCGCCCGAAGCAGAAACAACCTTAGGACCCATTTCTACGGGTTTAGGCGAAATTTTTATGTACACGATTACCAATAAGTCGAATGTACCTAAAACTCAACGTCATAATCCCACGGAATTGCGCACGATTCAGGATTGGATTATTAAGCCTCAATTGCGCAATGTAGAAGGTGTTGCTGAGGTCAACACCATTGGTGGTTATGAAAAACAATTTCATGTTACCCCTGATCCGGCTAAATTGGTTCGTTATAATTTAGGTTTAAATGAGGTAGTTGAAGCGCTTCAACGCAATAATGCAAATGTGGGTGCAGGATATATCGAACATAATGGAGAGCAAAACCTTATTCGAGTTCCTGGACAAGTGCAAAACATACCTGATATTGAAAATATTGTCATTGCCAGCTTTGAAGGAACCCCCATACGAATTCGTGATGTGGCTAAGGTGATTTTAGGTACAGAGCTACGCACTGGAGCCGCTACCGAAAACGGCCAAGAAGTGGTATTAGGCACTGTGTCTATGTTGATGGGCGAAAACAGCAGAACTGTTTCCGAACGAGTCGCTGCTAAAATGAAAGCAATCAACAAGTCGCTTCCTGAGGGAGTAGAGGCGACCACCGTTTATAATCGTACGGTATTGGTGAATGCCACGATTAATACGGTGAAAAAGAACTTATTGGAAGGGGCTTTGCTGGTTTGTATTATTCTCTTTTTATTTCTGGGGAATATTCGCGCAGCACTGATTACGGCCATGGTGATACCTTTATCCATGCTGCTCACTATTACAGGTATGGTGACCAATAAAATCAGTGCTAATCTCATGAGTTTAGGCGCACTTGATTTTGGTTTAATTGTAGATGGTGCCGTGATCATCGTTGAAAACTGCATGAAACATTTGGGTGAAAAACAGCATGAAGTACAGCGTCCCTTAATACTTGAAGAGCGTTTGAAGGTAATTGCCTATGCTACTACAGAAGTTATTCGACCCAGCATTTTTGGGGTTTTTATTATCACGGTAGTTTATCTTCCTATCCTTACATTGACAGGTGTGGAAGGAAAAATGTTCTTACCTATGGCTGAAACAGTCATTATTGCCCTTATGGCTTCAATGTTATTTGCATTAACTTTTGTCCCTGCCGCGATTGCAATTTTTTTACGGAGACCAGTACAAGAAAAGGAAAATAAGTTAGTTCATTATATTTCGCAAGCTTATTCACGCATATTACGGTATTGTTTTCACGCTCGGTTAGGGGTTATAAGTGCTGCTGTAGTTTTAGTGATGATTAGTTTTTTAATTGCTTTTCGTATGGGAGGGGAGTTTATCCCGAGCCTTGATGAAGGCGACATTGCGATGCATGCTATGCGTATTCCAGGAACGAGTCTGACCCAAGCCATAGAGATGCAAGACTTGGTTGAGCAACGTGTGCGACAATTTCCTGAAGTCAAAACAGTATTTGCTAAACTGGGAACCGCCGAAGTGGCTACGGATCCCATGCCACCGAATGTTGCCGATACCTTTATTATTTTAAAACCACGAAAAAATTGGCCAGATCCTAAGAAAACCAAACAAAAACTGGTACAAGAAATTGAAGATGCAGTGCAGCAAATTCCAGGTAATAATTACGAATTTACGCAGCCTATTCAAATGCGCTTTAATGAGTTGATTTCAGGAGTGCGTAGCGATGTGGCTGTTAAAGTATTTGGCGATGATATGAATACTTTATTGGCTATTGCTGAAAACATCAGTACTCAACTTAAAAAAGTTCCCGGAGCTGCAGATGTCAAGGTAGAACAGGTAAGTGGGTTGCCTCTGTTGACCGTAGAAATTAATCGTGATGCTTTAGCGCGATATGGCTTACAAATTGGAGCGGTCCAAGATGCCATTGTGATTGCTACAGGTGGAAAAAAAGGTGGAGAGCTTTTTGAAGGAGATAAGCGATTTGATTTAATCGTTCGTTTACCGGAGTCTTTACGCTCAAGCTCTGATGTATTGAGACAGATTTTTATTCCATTGCCTCTTACTAAAGATGGAGCACGTCATTATATTCCTGTAAGTGAAGTAGCCAAAATGGTGCGTAGTGAAAGCCCTAATCAAATCAGTCGTGAGATTGGCAAGCGACGTGTCGTAGTGAGCGCCAATGTTCGTGGTCGGGATTTAAGCTCATTCGTGAATGATGCCAAACAACGTATCGAACAAAATGTTAAAATACCTAGTGGTTATTGGATTACTTGGGGAGGGCAGTTTGAACAATTGCAATCCGCTTCACAAAGGTTACAAATAGTCATTCCTATTACATTACTTGGAATTTTTCTACTGTTGTTTATGAGTTTTGGCAATGTAAAAAATGCATTATTAGTATTTTCAGGTATTCCTCTTGCCTTAACCGGGGGCATATTTGCTTTGTGGAGCCGCGGTATTCCGTTATCGATTTCTGCAGGTGTTGGCTTTATTGCTCTCTCAGGGGTAGCTGTATTAAATGGCTTAGTCATGATTACCTTTATCAACAAGCTCCGGGAACAAAAAAAATTGTATTTAAAGGATGCGGTATTACAAGGTTCTTTGGCACGACTTCGCCCTGTATTAATGACTGCCCTTGTCGCCTCTTTAGGTTTTGTTCCTATGGCTTTGGCAACAGGGACGGGCTCTGAAGTACAAAGACCCTTAGCAACTGTTGTAATTGGCGGTATTATTTCCTCAACGTTTTTAACCTTGCTTGTTTTGCCTGGATTATATTATGTCTTTCATAAACGAAGAAAAGTCCCTAAATAAAGAATAAACACCACCCAAAAAGCAGTTTTTTGTTTTATGCTACGCTAATATCACATTAGTATGTGAGGCCTCTCCTGAATGAAGAGCCCATTATCTCTGTTTTGGAGCTTCTGCTGGTCTGTTAATTCATAGTATGGGTATGTGTCGAACCAAGATCAGTTCTTCCTGTTATCTCATCTATACTTCTTCTATAGACGATTGAAGGAGAAGAGGCTTGGGCTTCTTTTAATAAACTACCAATTCCTGCTTCATTCAGCATTTCTGGTTTCTGTGACCACTTTTCAAGATTTTTAGTAGTGACCAACTCAGGTGGAATTTTGTCAGCTAATGCAACTAATTTTTCATGAACCTCTTCATTGATAATCCCTTCCTTTTTAAATCCGGAAAGAAGTTTCTCATTGACTTCTTTAAACGCTTGAGGAATATCTTCTGTTAAAAGTTTTTGCTTGTCTGTTGATTGAGTAAGTTCTTGGTACTCTAAATTTAAATAGGAGGCTACTTTATTTGCTTCTTCAGGTGTTAAGCGGGCAAAGAACTCAATGGCCTGATCGGTATGACAATGATGAGGTAAATCTCTCACTAGTTTTTGTACTTCCTGATTCGCTATTTTCTTAAATTGCTCTTCTTGAGCAAAAGTAGTAATCAGTTCTAATGGGGTGTTACCACTAGGTTTTTTCAAGTGCACTTCTTGAAGTTGTTGTTGAAATCCTTTTCCCTTGGCAGTAGGTTTAATCGCATAGTTTTCCAATTGACACATGTCTTGAAGTTGCTTTTTAAACCCAATAACTTCTCGCTGCAGTGAACTTTTGAAAAGATTACGTTCTTTTCCAATGTCTGCATCAATTTTATCTAAAACCATGATGGACTTGAGCAGCGAATTAACGACCTCTTCCTTTTTTGCTTTGTCAGGTTCTTTTGCAAGTTTATTCAGTTCTTGGGCAATTTCTTTTAATTGCTGTATTTGTTCATTCCGGACTTCATTCGTCCTTTGAAACCATCTACCATTTTTTTCCCTCTCATAATTGGCTACAGTAGCAGAAAGGCGAGTCGCTATTTGGTTTAGTTCCACCTCAAATAATGGTTTGGAGGACACCTTAGACCAAGTAAGATTCATTAAATTTTCATGATTTACATGGGTTGGAGAAATTAAATTACCAAGTTCTTGCTTTATCTTTGGATTCGCATTTGAGCGTTCAAGCTCTTGTAATATTGCTGCTCCATTACGATTGTATGCAATGTAATTTTGTGTTTCTAGCGTTAGCATTGAATAATTAGGCGCTTGAGATCCGGGTTGTTGTTGTGTTAAATATTCGATTAATTCTTTAGGTTTATTTTCAGCTAAAAGTCTCACTACCTCTGTTTTAAATTGCACTAATTTGTCCTGGCCGACGTCATTTTTATGGCTTAAGTTATTTGAATTGCCATTATGCAATGCCTGAGTATGGTCCTCAAGTACACCTAAGGGGTGCTTACCATCAGTTTGTAGTTTAAAAAAGTCAAGAAAAGAAAGGCTTATTCTATTTTGATGATTAAAAAGAGCTCCTTTTTTACTCGTATCAGCAACGAAGAACTCATCAAAATGAGGGGAATCTTTAATGGTATTATAGTTTTCAGTGAACTGTTTCGTAATTTCTTTTTGCTGTGGTCCTGTTAATGGGGCTTTTAAACCAAGTTGGAGGTGATTTTCATTGATATAATTAAAAATAATGGCTTCTATATCAGCTCCTTTTCCCAGTCCTTCCTTTACATTTTTTGCAATGTTGGTGGCATGAGGTTCTTTATCAAAAAAATCACCGAAATTTGCATCAGATAATTTATTGATTTTACAATATATATTGGCTTCAGCAAGTAAAAATTGAACCTTAACAGACATTCGATCATTATTGCTATTATTAATTTTTGTTCCTTCGCCGTCATAAAATACGCTCACTGAGTCACTTTGTTTCAGCGTCCAAAACTCAGAAGCAGTGGAGGCATCAATAATGGTTTCAATCCAATCTTGAACAGAGCTATCTTCATCTACAAGCATGAGATCCTCTATTAAATAATCGGCAGTAATATTGTCTCCTATGGATATATCTTTATCGATTTTGGCAAGTTCTTTTTGGATAATTTCTTTTAACTCTTGCAGATGCTCTGGTAAATACTTGGAAACTTTAGGTACTTGAGCTAAAATAGCCTCAACAACGCTTTGTTTAAGCGTTTTGGGCGCTTGAATAGGGGATGCTGTTTTAGTAGATTCATCATAAAAAGTAGAGCGCAGACGATAGCCCAAGCCCTCTTTAACCTCACCTACCTTCCCATCTTGTGTCCTATATTTAGATGTATTTCTTTTTATAGAAAATAATGGATCATTAAAACGCGTTAAAGGATCAGTCTCAAAAGGAGACAATCTTACTCCAAAACCATTGGTAGCCGATTTTAAAAGTGCGCTTACTTTTGGAGGAAGAGCCGGATATCTATTATCTCCATTATTTAGGATTTTTAACATATCGATTCCTTTGTCTTTATCATAGTCCTTTTTGAGTACAGTAATTAACTTAATGTATTCTTTCACCTGTATTAATCGTTCTTGTTTAATTTTCAATTGATCCTCAAAAGCAAGGGGAGAAATTGCTTTTTGTTTTTTGATTGCCTGTATGTCTGCTTCCAAAGATTTTGCATATTCCTCAAGATGGTGCTGGGCTGAGTATTTAATGGTGCTGCCATGTTTTGAGCCATGAAAGAAAGTTTTTAACTCTACCCCTGCTTGACAGGTATTATCTAAACCTATTCTCTCTCCGCCGACAAGAGGCAATATTAAATGGACTTTGTTATTCTCATCGATATAAACATAATCACAGCGTTCTGGTTCTTTAAATTTAATAGGATCAGGCATCTTCATCACCCTATAGATCTTAATATATTTTAATTATAGTGCGTTATGGAGATATTTGAGTAAGACTGAGTAAAAAATGGCCATTTTTTTGAGTCGGCAGGTAAATCTTATTTCGCTACTACGATGGTGTCTTTTATGTTGAACTCAGGTTTTTATTGTCAATAAGCAACGATTCTGGGATTAATATTAATTGATCTTTTTCAGCCTTTGAGAGTAAATTTCATATTCATGAGCGTTATATTAATTGGTCATCAGAAGGTTTAGGATAGTCACTTTTTTTCTTATTTACAGAAGATTTTCTATTTTCAATTTCAGAATATAAAACAACCTTATTTCTTCCGTTTGCTTTCGCAAAATATAAAGCTTTATCAGCAGATTCGATTAACTCAGTAGGAGCGCGACCATGAATTGGGTATACAGCGATCCCTATTGAAATGGTAATGGGGCCTACGAGTTGTGCTCCATATTTTATTTGGAGTCGAGAAACGGCCTGTCTGATGCTCTCAGCACGTGCTCTGATCGTTTTTTCATCAGTATTGTAAAAGACCACAATAAACTCCTCTCCACCATAGCGAGCAGCAATATCGCCAACACGAATATCTTCTTGTAATATTTTACCGAGCTCTTTTAAAGCAACATCTCCTGCATCATGACCATAAGTATCGTTTATTTTTTTGAAGTGATCTAAGTCTAACATTAAGAGAGAAATAGGGCTTTTTGTTCGTTCGGATTGGTGAATTTGTTTTAAAAGAAAATCTTCTAAGTAACGGCGATTATATAACCCGGTTAGAGGATCGCGCATTGATTGATAACGGAGGTTTTCTCTTAAGCGTACATTCGCAAATGCTAATGCAGTTAACTCAGAAAAAGCAGTGATTATGAGTTGCTGATTTTGCGAAAATGCAGTCGACGTTTCTTGAGGGATTTCCATGTATAATAAACCGTAAATATCATTTTGAGCCATTAATGGAATACAAAGAAATGATAAAGCGTGTTCGCTGGAAACGTTCACATGGTTGCAAATTAATTCATCATGAGAAGAGCTTACCTGATGCATTCGCCCCAATCGAATTGCCCAGCAATCATTAGGTATAAACGTAGTTTCCTGGGTGTTTGGTGTTCCCCAAGTGGTTGCCATTTCTAAATAGTTTTTTGATGGATGCATGATATATAAATAACCACTTGCAAAATGGAGCATGCGTTGACAATATTTTGTCATTACATTGCTTAATTCTTCCTGAGAGCTGCACGCAAGCATAATATCACTCATCTCAACAAGAAGCGTAATTTGCTCGTTTTTATCTTGCAGTGCTTGCATTCCTGCATTGAGTTTCTCATAGGACTCCTTTAATTCGAGTTGTTCTTGAATATGTTTGGTAATATTGCGAATAATATGTACCGCTCCATTGGTTTCATTATTTTCATTTTTAATTAAACTGGAAGTAATTTCATAAACATTAGGTTCTTTGTTGACCTCAAACTCAATGTTTCGTATAAATTCTCCACTTTTTAGAGAATCGTTCCACTGTTCCATTAATTCAGGACTTACGAAAAACTCATCAAGACAGAAGGATTTTGTAGTTCATTGACAAGATAGTTTTTAAGTAGTCCTTTTTTTATTTG
>NZ_LNYU01000091.1:545823-683527 GCF_001468135.1 Legionella santicrucis
AATTGAACATAAATGAAGTTAACTTTTGAACTGGTGACAATTTCTCACCGGTTTATCTTTTGCAACCGGTTACAAAATGTAACCACTTGTGATTTGTTTTTGGATAGAATACGTAACACAAAGATGATTTCACTCTAGCCATGACTCTGGCCGCGACTCTTGCCGTAACCCCCTGGGTGTTGGGGATAATCTGTTATTTATATAGGTGAGTGGATTTTGGCTTTTTACGTCCTACTCAAAGGTAGGTTTTTATTAGAGGTTATTAGAGATAAAAATTAATTTTAATTTATTTCATTAAAAATCAATTTGTTATATTAATTTCTAAATGATACTTATCACTCATTTTTTTAAAGTTATTTTCAAACCCCAAAAGTGGAAGTTGTTTAAAGCATATTTAAGTTTTACATTTTTTTGAATTACGGTCAGAGATGCTTCTCCTTTTTAGGCTAGTTTTCTCACGGTTATTTTGACATTTTTCAAGTTCGTCTTGGTATTCGTTTTCAAATTGTTCACGAAAAACAGGGTCTCGCATTTCTCTTTCAAAAGTAGATAAATGTTTATTAGTCATAATAACCAACTGTTTCATTCAATTGAAAGCGCGGTGGTAATTTGCCACCTCCCTTAATCCCACTTTGTTCATTAATTGTAATTTCAGTTGGTGACAAAATGTCACCGACTGGTATTCAGTACTAACAATTTATGCGCAGAGGTTTAATTGAAGTGGTTTGGGTTTTTTACCTTTTGCCTTTACAAAAGCTCTGCTTCTTCTAAAGTTCGAATAAAAATTCTTTTGATCAGCTTTAGTCTTGGTTTGAGTTTGTTCGATAATATAGAGTCGTAATACCTGTTCGGTATTTTCATTCATATTGGTTATCTCATCTTCACATTTTTCCCATTTACTGACTGCGGTGTGTGATTCATGAACCACGGTTTCACCAAATTCACGTAAAGGCATGGAGAAATAGGAACGAATGAATTTCACTTGATTACCCGTTAATCTTTCTTCTTGGATAGCCAATTTTTTTATTATTTCATCAGCAACGTAGCGGACATCAATTTTGGGATGCCATTCATCATTGATGTTAATCATTTCTACATTTTCTAATTCAATAGGAAAACCAAGTCCTTCGTAAAGGAATGTGGATTCTATTTTAGTTTTCATGGTAGTTCCTCCTCGCTTAAATTGATTACTGTAATAATGGGCATCAGATGGTCATCAAATGTAAGAATAATTCGTACTTTTTTCCCATCTATATCTTTGCCTTCAATACAGTATTTCCAATCCTGCGGTTTTTCATGTATGTAGTTGGATTCATAGGAATCCTTGCTTTTGTTTCTTTTTCTCTCATAGCCTGATTTACCCTCTAAAATATTGAGCACATCAAGTTCTGAAATATTTCTTTGTTGTTGCCTGTCTTTTGCATGCTTTACAAAGAGATAGTTTCTTTCTTTAATTTTTTGCTCAATCAAAGCAAAAAGCTCTAGGTCTGTTTTTTTAGAAGGTTTTGTAACCATTACTTCTATTCCATATTGTTATTATAGTTTTTGTAAACTGAGTTTACAATATTTGATTTAAAATTTATCAAAAACTCTAGGTAACTTTGCATA
This sequence comes from Legionella santicrucis, assembly GCF_001468135.1. Lineage (GTDB taxonomy): Bacteria > Pseudomonadota > Gammaproteobacteria > Legionellales > Legionellaceae > Legionella > Legionella santicrucis. The sequence continues at coordinate 547,432 of NZ_LNYU01000091.1, forward strand.
ATCAGCATAAGTTCCATTTTGGAACATATGCTATGGACAGCCAATTGATACTTATTAGAATGAATTCGCTGCGCTCATGGGTTCCTGGATTTCACGTTGTTTCATCCAGGCTACGTCTAAATTGTTTTGAGATAAGAATTCAATGTGTTGGCTCCACCTTTCCAATGCTTCTTTTCTTTGAGGCAGCATTTCATTTTTATTGTAAGTCGCCATGATCTTCGGCATCTTATGCCCTAAACATTTCTCAATCACCACTGGATCAACATGCAATGCTTCACCAAGCTGAGTTGCAAAGGTGCGTCTTAGATCATGGGCTGTCCAATGTGGAATGCCGACTCGTGATTGTATTCTGATTACCGCTCTTGGCATAGCTCGGTCGGATAAAATACTTTGGTCGTCAGCGCCTGTAATGACGTATTCGGAATCGCTGTGTGCTTTGAGCTCTCGCAATACCTTTTTGGTCATTTCTGTGAGGTGAATTCTCATGACTATGTTGGTTTTAGTGTTTTCGGCAGGGATAGTCCATAAGGAGTTTTCAAAATCGAATTCTGACCATTTGGCTACTCGGATTTCTCCTGTTCTAACTCCTGTTAACAGAATGATCTTTAGGGCTGCTCTAATCTGGAAAGAGGTGCCATGTTCTTCGCTGTCGAGGAATTGCCATAAGGTTTTTACTTCATCAAGGGTTAAATAACGTTCTCTGGGCTTTTCTATACCGCCTATGTCTCTGGCTCGTATAGTCATTGCAGGGTTAATCAGCATTTCACCTCGGCTTACCGCGTAATTAAAGGCTTGCTTTAGTGTGCTTAGTACTTTGTTTGCATGAACAGGGGAGCCACGGCCTACAATTTTATCCAGGGCTTGGGTGATTTCTCTTGTTTTTAAATGTTCCAGTTTCTTATTGCCCAATAGGGGAATGATATCTACTTTGATGTGTTGCCAGATTTGCAGCGGTTGAGCGCGGTGTTTTTCAATGTAGTTGGTATACCAATGGAGTATAAGATTTTTTACCGTGCTTTGGTCTTTCTGTTTTTGTTCTGCAATCTGTTCTTTGGGATTCACCTCGCCATGGCGCATGTCGCTTAAATCAATAAAGCGTTTCTTGGCTTCCGATAAACTCATAGCAGGGTAGTGACCTATGGTTATGAAATGCCTTTGGCCGTTTATTTTATAACGGTATAGAAATGTTTTTAGTCCTTTGGGGGTGACACGGATGCCAAAACCGCCATCTCTGAATTCTTCATAACGAGCAGATCGGGGTTTCAGGGATCGAATATAAGCATCTGTAAATTGTCTTTCCATTATTGCACCACTTAAAAATTAGGTGTACTTCTAGGTGTACTTTCGTGAGTTCTCACGTGAAATCGTTTGATATTTTTTGAAGTATAGCACATGGTGAAAATATATAAAATACAATGAGTTAGTGTTGCTATTTAATATCAATTGTTACTGTTTGAAAACGGTATTTTTAAGAATGGGGTGCTAGTGGTCGAAGGTTCAAATCCTTCCGTCCCGACCAAGCCCAGCAAGGGTTATAGACAAAAATTTTTTAATACACAAATTCCTGGCTACACTTCTGGCTACACTTTTTGGAAATACTCCAAATGAGCGTAACAAATATTAAACCTATTTCTGAAATTTATCTTCGCGTTCGGGGTGAGTTAAAGTTATTAAAAATTGCCCTGATAAATAAAGATCCAAAGAAAATTATGTCGCATAGAACAACGCTGCATAGCTTAACAACAGATTTTGAAATTAGTTTAAAGAATAATGATAAAAATTTACTTATTCATTATAGGATAAAAGAAGCATCTACGAATTTATTGATGCTTGTGCAATCCACTCTTCGTACCGCATCGCATTATCAATAGAGGAGTAATTATCCTCATTGTTAGTATCTGGAATAAAAGTAAAAATACCTTGTTGACTAACTAATCTTTGATTTTCATGTGTTAATGGGTCGACTCTTCTTATTTCATTCAGCTGAGCAGCGTTACCTCGATTATAGCTAATTAGTATATTTTCAATTTTATTAAAATCTAAAACATGAATTGACCTATAAGTTTTTTTCGCAGATGAATTTTCTTTGTGAAAAGAAAAAAAAGCTGCTACGTAGGGCGAGGATACCCAATCTAATAATGGAGTTGCTAAGCCGTAATGCTGACCAAGTGCCCACCAATTATCATCAATATCATTTGGCTCGGTGTACGAGTATGACTTTCATCAATCCTTGAATCTTGAATGTCCATAGAATGCCTTTAAATTTGAAAATTAATTTGTTTTATTTTCGATAATAGATCAGTAATTGAAGTTTTGCTTATAAACTTGTGAGTATGATTGATTTGCGACTAGGATTTCTTTAATTGACTGGCTTTTATATCAAATAAAAAACACAAGGTTCCAATATTGATTAGGACTGACATGCCGTTCTTGTATGTAGTAGCCTATAATCACGATATTCATCCTAGATAAGTTTTATGCGCTGCAACACATAAAATTTATTGTGGTTAGTAGAATATTATGCGCAGTACAACTAATTTTCTATTATTTTTCAAGATGAATTTTTAAAATAACTGCACATAATATTTTTATTAATTTAGAATTCAAGCTTCGAAAGCATCTCATGCTAAAACAAATCTCTATTTGACAGCTAAATTTCTTTTTTGTATTCTGATTCAGTATTTGCTCTTCCTAAGCGAGCACTCTTCCAGCGCAAAACTCCCAGAGAGTAGGAACTTCGATTTTTATATTTGAAAAATAAATATTAGGAAGGGAGTGTTTATTTTTCGTTTATATAAAGGTCGAAATTATGTCATTACCTAAAACAATTCCTTCAATACAGTCTCTTAAGCAATCTGCGAAACTCTTAGCATCAACCAAAAATATTCAATTAAGCCAAGCACTCGATTTGGTTGCTAATGAGTATGGTTTTACTCATTGGACACTGTTTCTAAAGTATTTTAAATCAATTCGTATAAATAATATTGAGTCTCTTTGGCAGTCTTTTTTGCCTGGAGAAATGATATTGTTATCTGCTCCTGAAGGCGCAGGAAAAATGTCTCTTGCTTTAAATGTTGCAGCATATGCCGCAAAAAAATATGTGTCTGTTAAATATTTTTCAATGCATGTGAGCGCCTCTTTCATTATTGAGCGCTTAAATAAAATTGTCGGTCCAAATTTAGTTGGTGACTGGCTTACTAGACAGTATTTGACAGTAGAAGAAAGAAGTTTTGAACAAAAAACATTAATAGAGGAAATACAAAATAATAAACCAGGTAGTTTATTAATTATTGATTATTTACAAGCTATTAAGTCACATGACGGCACTGATCCTTATCGTGATTTTTTGCAAAAAATTAAATTAATTGCACAGCAGCATGCATCAAGGGTATTAATACTCAGTCAAATTAATGAAGAAAGCAGCGCTGACTCCTTGGATTATATTGCGGGTGGACGTTCTATTGGTAAGCATTTTAGCCATGCCATTCATATAGAACAACAGCACATAGAAAACCGAAATCATCGTGGTATAGTTTTGGTAAAGTCTATACATTACCAAAAACAAAAATCACTTTTGCAGTTTAATAATGAAAATTATCGTTTTGTTTAATTAACTTTCTAGAAAAAGGGTGGCCGAGTATTTATCTTGATTGCTTTACTATAGTTCGCATATGTCCGATTTCTGTAACTTAACGAATATTATGTGCAGTAATTTTTAATTAACTTGATGGAAATAATCATATTTATTTGGCTACTGCACATAAGTACTTACTAACCACAATAAGCTTTAGTAATATTCAAACGCGAATGCCGTGCATCGCTTGAAATTTATTCAAAACTATCATTGAGGCACGCTCTATTGATAGAAAACATGAGTCCATAAAACGATGGGGGTTGGGAACTACAGGAGATTGAGTGGAAATTTTCTTATTTTGGTTTTAAATCGGTTCGAAAACTCTGGCTAAAAATCAAAGTGTGTTTTGATATGACATATATGAGTTATATGAAATAGCTTAAAGTGTAAGTTGAGTATTAAACAAGCAGGTTATATGTAGTTATACTGAGTATCGATGCTGGCATCAGGAATGAATATAAATTTTATTTTTGAGGATAGATAAAATTTTTTATTTTAATAACGCAATAATTTAGAAATTCTTCCTTAATTTTAATCTTAGATGTGCCTTCACTATTTCCTTTTAAATTAAGTATTTCAATTAGAATAATGTTTGCATCTGAATTGAGGGTCTTTATTGTCTCTTTTGTATCTATACCATACTTATCAATATCTATTCTTCCATTAGCATGTAAAAGGCAATTACGGATTTTAGAAATGTTGAGTAAAGTTTTCCAATGTTCACTATTAATAAGGTATCCTTGCTCATTAAGTGCTGTTTCAAAGCGTGATATACTTGCATTTTTCTTAATTAATTGTTTTTCACACCCATGGTATAAAGCCTCTTCTAGTTCCGCATAAATTTGTAGGAAAGTAGATTCGATTAAAATATCTAGACTTTGCTTATAAAAGGCTAAATTACGAATTTCATTCATGCTTAGTTTATTAATATTTTTTTTGGACTCTAAATGAGAGATATCTTTGTGGATTGATTGAGTTACTAAATCGTATATTTTTAATAGATATTCAAAATTAAATGTTGTTAGGGATTTAAATTGATCCATAAATGGTTATCCAATATAACTAAAGACTCTACACTTGATAAGGTAATAGTAATATAAAAATTAACTAAATGCCTACACCCAACATTTATAAGTGGCTTTCTAACAAAGGCCGATCCAAGAGCAATCTGCCCAAAATTAGCAAGATTTATTACAGATAACCCATTCCACATTTACTGTTTTAAATCTGAAAGTCCTTTAATTGAACATAAATAGAGCGATAGAGAGTAAAATAATAATTAATATAACTATGTGTTTATGATTAATCATGATGAATGGTCCAATAAGCATGCGTCTTAAATTTTAGACTATTTATTCTAAAGTTTGAATGACCATCAATTTATAAATACAACATTAATCGATGTTGACAATAGTTTTTATGAGTAGAGATAACTGCTTTATTTTTTACTTTGAGATATAAATATTAAAATTAATCTATGAAAAAATTATCATTACTTGAAAAAGAATATTTAATTGTGAGCGTTTTCCCAAGCCTCTTGTTTTTTAATTTAAAAGCCTCTTACCCTAGAAATCTTATTGAAGAGTAACTAAAAGCAAGCGACTTTTAATGAAAATTTTGCTTGCTTATAAAGACACTCTACTTAACTTAAAAATTTTAGTGGTCGCACATTGGTCGAATTGAGCATTTATGTTATATTTCGTTCTAATTTTTAAAAAGGAAAATAAATGCCTTATTTCTATGAAAAAAATAGTCAAATCTATTCAACAGGTTCTATTGATGAATTGATTTATCATTCATCCCCCTCTAATGTACAATCACCGGAAAAAATAGCTCATTATAAGGCTGTTGCCCCAGTTATTTTTTCTCCGCAATGCAAGGTATCTCGTTCAGCTACGACAGAGGACACCAATTTAGGTCAAGATTTTATAGATTTTTTAGCACATCATAAATTAACTTCTGCAAGCAAGTATAATGGCGTTGATCTTTTATATCTTTTATCCTTAAGTCATGATGCAGCTTTGCGTGCTGGAATTTGGAATTTAGGTTCTGCGTCTCATTTAAAAGCGACTGATATTATCAGTAGCCTATCAAAATTAGATGCTATCGATCGCGCACCTCTTATGAAAGAATCCATAAAGGCATGGAAGGAATTTTTTCTAAAAGCTCAATTTGAATTGCAAATACAAGAGACAGGGACTTGCTCTGATAGCACTCGAAATATGTTGGGTCAGATGTCTTTATATTCTTCTGCAAAAAATGATAAAAAGAATTACCATGAGCAGTCTCAGAGTGACCAAACAAGATTAGAGGTTGAACAGGAACAGTTTCGTTTGCTGGAAAGGGCTTATCACAAAAAAGAACAAGATCGGGAGAATGAAATGGAATCGTACAGCTATGAAGATGAGGAATACTACGTTCCACAACCGCAATATTACTATAATTAACAATTCTATTGTAGAAAATTTCTATTAGGAAGAATGGAGTTTTCTACAACATAAAATGTAGAACAATTTGCTGAAACGGAGTTAACTAATAAGATTTTTACTGTTCGTGAAAATTCTTGTGATGCTTAATAGAGAAGAATTACATCCAGAGAACCCCTCACTGTTTATTCATGGATTGTGGCATTTACTGATTGAAGTAAGGCAGATAAAATATATGAACAACATGATTGAACAAGACCATCGTGGTGTTGAAATATATGCTTGGCTTTAAATCATTTGAGGCTGTTGAAGCAAACATTGCGAGAATTGAATTGCATCAAATGCTTAAAAAAGGGCAGTTGCAATATGTAGGGGATATGCCTTCGTGGAAACAATTTTATGAGGTTGCGGCATAGACACACCCTAAATAATACTGACTTGAACTTGGTATTAAATTTTCGACAGAACCGACTATTAGTACATACAGGAAATTTTATGAAAGAGAAAATTGATTTATCAAGTACAACTAATACAACAAATGGTTATGTTTTGGTTGATGATCTTATCCAAACACGTAATTCTGGAGAAATTATTCATGTCCAATCGGTTCTTGATGATACAGAATGTCTTGTCGCGATGGATACACTGCCATTTGAAGAAAATACACGAAATTTAGATGTTGGTGGTGGAAAATTTGATACAGCAACTGAACATGTTAAATATTTTTATAAGGTAGAGAATTTTGTTTATGATCCATACAATCGCTCAGTAGAACACAATGAAATTGTGTTAAATAATGTAAAACAACAACCTGTTGATACTGTAACTTCACTGAGTGTATTGAATGTAATTTTAGATAAGCAAGAAAGAGAAGATCATCTTAATCTCGTTTATCATTCTTTAAAACCGGGTGGTTATGCCTTCTTTAAAGTATGGCGCGGTAATAGCACTGGAATACCTAGTGTGACTCAATCGAATAAGGATGCTCGCTCTTATTTGCAAGAAGTTCAAAATGTATTTGGTGAGGACAATGTTTCAATACCTGATGATGATATTGGTAATACTATTTTTGCAAAAAGACTGTAAGGCCCTTTTAGCTTAAATATATTCCTAATCTGAAACCTGCTGTCGTTGTTTCGTTGCTAACTCTTTATCTTTGGGGTTAATTATTAAGATTGTCTCGGACTGGATCCCATTCAGATTTGTTTAAATAATCTTATTTAATCCAAGTAAAAAATATCAGATTATACAAAGAGAGGGGAGGATATTTTATACTTCCTCCTGAATTCAATGATAGAAATTAAACGTATATGGGGCGTGTGGTATAACCACCAAAAATGTTAATTCTGAATTAAGCATTTTCGGCGATACAAAAATAAGGTTGATATCTAAATAAATTAGATTAGATCTCTTGCATAACCTCTGGAATTGATGTGGATGATTTTTTACTGATATTTATAAGAAGTTATTGAAACGAACGTTTTAAATTGCCATTCGCAAAATAATTCGAGTTCATAATCGCCATATTCGCAGAATAATGTAAGTTTATCGAAAGTTTATTTGCATTTTATTGCGAGTCGAGCTGATTCTGTTTGCGAGCACTAACAAATTACTCAATTTTATCATCCAGACCATCTTTTTGCGATACAACCGGATTATGTAGTTTTTAACTTTTTTTAAGGTTATGCTTATGGGCAATTTTAATCATATGTAAAGGAGTTAACATGAAAAAATTAGTTTTATGGGCATTGATGGTACTGATGGCAAGTACTGGTTTTGCGCATTCATTACAGCATTTTAAAGATGTACAAAAAGCGGTGTTAAAAGGAAAACATGTGCATTTTGTTGTAGATTTTCTAAAATGTGCCGGTCCGACACCATTGAAAATGGACCCACTTTTAGTAGGGTTGGTTTCCTTTCATGAAATTGCTATGACTCAAGACAAACTCGCTGCTTCTTCCAACCATTTTACGTTGAATGATCCCCAATTCATTAATCAACCGGTGTATGAGTTTGCTCGTTACACCTTAACAAATGATGATCAAATGACCATATCTATGCAAGTACTTGATGCAAAAGATTATTCACTCTTAACTGACAAAGTGACATATAAATGCAAATTAGGGGAAAGCGTTAAGGTCTATTCTTAAGCTAGGCTCTACCTTAAGAGCCTATCCGGAAAAAGCGGTGACAATAGTCCAAGCCGGACAGTTTTGGCTTATATTCGACTACTCAACTAATCTGATCAAGACTTAAAACTACTTGATCCAAAATATTTCTAAAAAAATCAAGAGAAATTCCGTTGCTAGGCATACCTATCCCTTGGAGCTTAAATTTTATCGAGTATTATCACTTTATTTCTAAAACACCTACCCAGGCTGAGGGCGATGAATCATTACATCGATAAAAGCAAGTTTATCCATACTTCAGCACTATCTTCATAATATTCGTAATCTTTGCTCAGTCGTCTCTGCCAGTTTAGTCACCCAAAAGAGTGCTCAACAATCCATCTCCATTTCACAATTTGAAATTTTTTACGCAGTCTTTAAACAATTTCCAGAATACACTGGCATACTGATAAAAACCAGTTTTGCAGTGGTTTGCCTGTATAGCCGTCATCAGACCAAACCTTTAATAGGCCTGTTTAACAGGCTGCATCATGTACCAGAAAAGTTTTAAATATACCCCTATCAAAGAAGAAGCAGTCAAGGCAGCAGAAATCGCAGAATTATATGAATTTGGAAAGAATATGTTGAATATGAAGATTAAATAATGCCACAGTTGGCGCTCAGCATATTCTCAGAGTATTGGGTTAAATTACAGAAACCCGGTGAATGCGAATTACCAGGCAGTTTAAGTCATTATTTTCTTAGTTAATTGTTAATCTAATATCTTCTAGTTGTTTCAATGTGCCATGCCCTAATTTCGGTTTAAAGATACCACGTTGAATTCTAAAAAATTTACCTAAATTTGAAGATTTATCGAAACAATCAGTTATTAATTCTTTATTTATCTCTGGATGTAAGGTTTTTATATGTTTCACAACATCTTCTTTGTATACGGCAAGCGCTTTTAATTGTGATGGAGCAATAAATTGTTTTGTTCTCAATGCTGATATTATGAGTTGGGCGCTGGCTTTATTCTCAAGTATTGTTTTTATCTCCTCCTCTTGCATTATTTCAGTTGGAGGGACTGTTTTAAGAAAACTAAACGGGTCATCAAGTTTATCAGGATTATATGTCTCCAAATTAGCATCCGTGGCTTTATGATAACTCCATTTACCAGGATGGCGAATTGAACTATAAATTCCAATTTGCCTATCGGTAGGGAAAATTTTTCCTGGCCTCACTTTTGCTCGTACTAAATTATCTTCTATTTCTTCCAATGTATTCTGACATTCCTTTTCAAGCCCTGGTAACATATAGATAGTAAATTGCATCCCTTCATAGAGTCTTAAGCTATTCGTTACTTTTTGTTTTCTTAGGTCTATTAAACGCTCATAGATGTTTTTAGTGCGCACAAATAAATTTTCTCTATTCAGAGTGTATTGGTAAAAAAAGCTCGTTAATTTGGTAAGATATGTTTGTACAAAAGAAATTAATCGCCATTCACTATAGCTGTATGCCCCTAGTTGTTGATATCTTCTATGAAAAATGTTTTTTAAAAATTTTATATCTTGAGAATTGGAATTCTGTACAAACAGATTATATTCTTCAATTAGCTTCTCTAATTTTTCCTGCCTACCATTTTTAAAATTTTCAATTGCATTAAGATTCGCTACTTTGAAAGATATATCCTTTTGATAAAGGAAAGGGAGAATTATTTCCCATGCCTTATTCATATCTTCTGGGTGAATGCTAAGACGTGCTTTCCAGTTTGTGCCGACTCCTCTATATGAGCGCCCTTGTATTCGCCATGGGCTAAAATGTATAAAACTTGAGGTGTCAGCAAAATACCTGGTTATTATATATTTTTTATGAAGATCGCTTGCGGGAGGAATTAAGTACTCAGAATCAATTAAATCAGCATATTTCATTGAAAAACGCAGCAATAAATAGATGCGTGATTTTAACATATTGTTTAAAACAATAACAATGATATTTATTCTTAAATTGCAATGAAATTCCTAGCTATATCTAAATGAGCGTTCTTCTTGCTCAACTTCTTGCGATTCAACCGGCTTAACCTTTTGCGATTCATCTAGCGCAACCTTTTTTGAACTTTCCTGAGAAAAAGCCACTACTTCAGCGACAATTTTCTCTACACGGGGCATCATCGCTGCCATTTAACCAATATTAAGCCAAAATTAAGGTGGGTTATCAAAAAAAAAGACCATTGAACACATAATAAAATTGAGTAAGTATTCAAACGAAATTGATATTTTCGATTCTTGAATGGTTAATGAATACTTATTAGTGCTCTATCATTGAGATACTAAATAATCAGGGGTAGCTAAATCTAAACTCAAAAAATTACTGTTTAAATACTGAATTCAATTACTTTATCTAACATTTTAGATGGATCAAAATAAAACCCATTGACTTTTTGTGTTTAAGTCTAATCAAAATTGTTCTGTCTAAGGAATTGAATGCGATGTTTCTAGTTATCCAAATGCTGTCTGATTGGATGTTAATTTCGGGTTTTATATAAATAGCTTCTTGAAGGGTCGGCCCAATTCTATTGTCATGCCATGATTAAGACGTGGTACTGCATTTTCCCATGATTACCAATGGTCATGCTGGATTTTGACTTATTAAATAAGAAAAGAGTGTGACTCAGAAATTGAGTTTTTAGATATAGGACTTGTTGTTATCGATTGAATAAAATTAATGTTTATGTCGATGATGAATGTCTGGAAAATGTAGATGGGAATGGGTAATGCGTTTGTGTTGATGAAAGTGTTTATGGGGTTCTTTACCGTCCCAATCAAAATCGTGCTTATGCTGATGGTGCTCATCATGAATATGGCTGTGATTGTGATAAAGCTCTTCATGTGTATGCTCATGCTCATGATGCTCGGTGATATGAATCCAGACACCTATTCCCATAAGGGCTGCGGCAATCCAAAATGATATAGAGATTGGTTCATGAAAGAAAACTATGGCAATTGCTGTGCCAATAAACGGGGCGGTAGAGAAAAATGCGCCGGTTCTTGCAGTACCAAGTTCACGCAATGCCAAGATGAACAAAACCAAGCTTAAACCATATCCTAAAAAACCAATCCCTAAAAGGGAAAAAATTTTTGTTAAATTAGGAAGGTTTAGTGTTAGACATAATGCAAGGCTAATATTGACGATTCCTGCGACAAGCCCCTTACTGCCAGCAATAAACAAGGAATCTGATGCGGATATATTACGCGTTAAATTATTATCAATTGCCCAGCATAAGCAGGCGCAGGCAATCACAGGAGCACTCCACCAGTTTTGATTGGTTAACTGACTTTGATAAGTTAAGACTATCCCACCCATGACAATAAAAAACATACCTAGAATTATTCGACGATCAGTATATTCTTTAAAGAAAATCCAAGCTATTAACGCTGTAAAAACAGATTCAAGATTTAATAGTAATGAGGTTACTGATGCGCTTGTATCTGATAATCCCAGCATGAATAAAACTGGTGCCAAAATGCCACCGAAGAGTATTGTGCTTAATAACCAAGGCCATTCTTGCTTTAATAATCCTGGGCTATTCCAACCTAAATCTTTCAGGACTTACGAAAAACTCATCAAGACAGAAGGATTTTGTAGTTCATTGACAAGATAGTTTTTAAGTAGTCCTTTTTTTATTTGGTACACGGTTTGTGTCGTTTGGTAAGCGATTTTTTTAAGGTTAACCCAGACATGAATAGCACAAGCAATATGATTACGTTGAATACGTTGCTTGCGACACTGACATTTATCAATGCCAGTTAACTGTTTCACTTCACGATGAAATTGCTCCACATACCATCGAATGGCACAAATTTTTTTCGTGTCATCAGCACATGTTTGTGAAGTATCATTGGTAGCAACATAATCTGTTCTATTGGGGGAAATAGCAACAGAAAACAATTTCATCTGTAGATGCTCCGGCATCCCTTTGAGCCTAATTAATTTACCATGACTTAACTCAGCCTCGCTCCATTCAAAGCTACGTAGTGGTTGGTAGGCATCCTCAGAGTCCTTAAGTTTAGCCAAACGATTTTTTCTCATAGGACAATAGAATGTCTTTTTATGGTCATTGATAAGTAACATCAGCATGCTAGTGGCATACCAGGTATCCATTAAAACGGTTTTAAAAGGTAATTTCTTGTGAAAAATAATATTATTAAGCATGTCTTTAACATGCTCTGCTTTGCCTTTCCCATCTTTTTCGGGGTCGAAGATTCTAAAGTCTATAACCCAAAATTGCTCCGTCTCTGGATTAACATAAATGCAGTTAACAAGTCCAATCCCACGAATAACACCATGAGCATTACCGCTATACTGCCAGCGCACCGATTCAATATGACGTGAATGACTTTTATCAAGAACCGTATCATCAAATACAACAAAACCTTCATCACTCACCGCAATATCTGCTTTAACGTGTAACCAAACATCACTGGCTGTTAATCGCTCTCTTTCTAGATACAATTTCACCAAATCATGACTTACATGGGACACATGTTCTGCATAATTGGTTAGTGTGTAATTAATCTGGCTACTTAACAGATATTGGCAGTAATCTAATCGGCCAAATGGTTTTCTAGGGCGGGCAATGGCTAGTCTCTTTCAGTAAAAAATAATCGTCATAATAGTAAACTACCATCTTATTTTAAATGATCTTTTCTCCTTCTTCTATTTGAGAAATTTCTTGTATTTGCTTGATCTATTCACCTAATTCAGGCGTTTTTCGTAAGTCCTGTCTTTTATAAAGCGGAGAAGAAATAAGCCTATGCCACTGCCTAGGTAAAGTAATCCTGCTAATAAAATAGGGGATGTATTTCCTATTAATTGTTTCGCAAATGGTGTACTCCCTCCAAAGAGTATTGCTGCACTAAGTGCGGTAATCATTGCTGATGACAGGTTAATTTTTTTCATTATAAGAAATAGAATTAATTTCCTTTAAAAATTATAGCTAACAAATTGGATTAAGATTTCGGAAAAATAAAATGGTTATTAACTCATATAAAGATTTTGCATCAAATCAATAATATCATTGTGATATTAATGGCTAATCAAAAATCAGTTGAAGGATAAACGAGATTAGATATGGAGAAACTCAGCCCCCACCAGGCTAATCTGTCTAAATTTTTACATAATATCTAAGCAATTACAGATGGTCCTCAATTTACCGCTCTTATGTTTTTATATTTTTAGAATTATCGGATATTCAAAATTGCAACCAGCTTTCATATTTAATACTATCATACTTCAAAAGTAATATAAGGATATATCATGAAACTTAAGGAATCTCAAAAACTAACATTAATAAATTTAAACCAAGAATTTAAACTCATCATTAAACAGCAGCAACAAGATCCAATTAGTTTTGATAATCATGTAAATTGCTTAAAGAAACTTGAAAAGGTTGTAGAGTGCTGGATGAATTTCATGTCACCCTATATTTCATGGCAAATACATCAAGGAGAGAAACTACAGGATGCCAAATGGAATATATTTAAGCAAATAAAGATAAAACATAATTTGGGGGAATATAAAAAATTAATAGATGAAATTAATTCTTTATTCTTTGATGAAGATTTAAAACAGGAAATGAAATTTGCATTCGAGGGAAAATTAGTTACAGGATTCAATGTACATATAGACGATGAAGAACAATCAAGAAGAAGTTATCGAGGAACATTTTTTGAACATAGCCATTTAGTAACTTATAAAATTACATTTTTAGATGGTGCAGAGCTGACATGGCATTCCTTAGAGGATGAAAAAGAAATGCAAAAAGCGCGACAAATATTTGAGGAAAAGGTACCTCAGCCTAAAAAAGAAATTACAGAAATGGAAATTAAGGAATCCGCAGATGGAGAAGAAAATTTTGTGACAAACATAGATAATGACTCTAATTACAGATGCATACTTATATAATTGGATATTGTATTAATGAGTTACATCCTTGGAGTAAATACCTCCCCTTAATCGTGTTCAAGGTTACTTACCCATTCATTACCATAAACATACTCTATTTCCGCATTATGTGCTGTTAATGCGGCTAAATATAAAGTAATAAGATTTGTAAGTGTGAAATGTAATAAATAAGGATATGCATATAGTTTCTAAAGAGCGGTACTTATATATTCCTTATTAATATTGATTTTTAAAATGCATTTTCTAGTGAAATTGATAATGTTGATTTACAACTCACTCAATACATTGATAAAAGTTGGGACTTATTAACACGCAGCAATTGGGTTCAATCTATTGTGGATTGCTTGTGCAAACTGGTCGGCTATTTCTTCTTCAAAGTTGCGCTTGCGATATTCACCATATAAATTGTTTATAGGAGGGCTAAAGCTTAGTCCCGCAAAATTAATCGCATTGATACCTAATTGTTTTGCAGCATATGCTACTGCAATTGCGTGATTACCAGCATCGACTAGCCCCTTTCTTACCTCGATTGGCTTATTCGCAAGCTCAAGCCTACCAAGACTAATGCAGTCTTAGTAGGTAAGCTAGTTTTATTTACAATATGTCCCAGTCCATGTTTGTTTACAAAATGTGACGAAATCTGGTTCGGTATGATATTGAGTATACCAACCACTCCACACTTTTGCATTTCCAGGCTCTGCATACCAGGTTTCAAACTTTTGCTGATCATAACCCAACGTATCACGCCACGTTACTTCTACATCAGCAAAAGCCGAAGACATCAAAGAAAAACTAGCAACTATCATGAATGTGACTAATATCTTTTTAAACACAACTCTCTCCCTTTAGTTTATGAAAATCAATTTAAGTGTAGTTAATATTTCATATAGTGCAAAAACTTAATAAAGCTCGATTTTATTATGTGTTTAATGGTCTTGTTCTTTGATAACCAACCTTAATCTTGGCTTAATATTGGTTAAATAGAATTTTATATATACCTTAACTTAAGGAGATAAAATTATGGTTGATAATACGAAAGCCCGTTCATTAAATTCCACTTTGGGAGCTAGTGCGGGTGGTGCCATTGGTGGAGTTTTAGGCTCCATCGTCGCACCAGGTGCAGGCACGGCTGCTGCGGCAAAGATGGGGGCTTTGATAGGGGCAGGCGTGGGTTTAGGTTTAACTGAGATTGCTGAAAAGAATGGTTATTATGGATATACAGGTGTTCCTCATATGCTTGTAGATGTCACGATTGCAGTTGTAAAATTCTTTATTCCAAGTCAAAACCAGCCTACTAATCAAAATACTTCGGTTATGCAAAATACTTCAGTTAAGCAAAGTACTTCTGCTAATCAAAATATACTTGATTCACACGCTACAATGGCAGCGCTGATGCCCCGTGTAGAGCAAGTTGTCGCTGGAGTAGTGGCTCTTTCTGAGGAAAACTCAAAGAGGCAAGAAAATTCAAAGAGGCAGGAAAATTCACAGAAGCAGGAAAGTTCACAGAAGGTTGATCAAGATGAACCGCAAGAAAGCCGCTCATTTAGATTTGGCGGATTTTGAACAAAAATAATCCTTATGGAGCCTCATATACTAATGTATGCTATGATGGATCTAAGTTAAGGCCTCGCCTACTTCCCGTGACGGGTCCACGGGATCCAGGGATCTAATCCTAGAGTGAGATTTCTGGATCCTATGAGACAGCCACGGGAAGTCGAGATGAAATGAATTTAGTCAAAAAAACGCTTAACTTAGTGTCATTAATGTATGCTATGTTATTCTCAGAATAATTTTTGCGCAAGATGCGCTAAATTCAACCGTTCTATATTTAGGTTAAGTGACTTTATTATTACACTTCCATGATGATCTACGTGAGATGTAAACTCATTATTAATGAGCAAGTGTAATTGTGAATTAAAAGAGTTAACAATGGGGAGCAAACCTGAATATCTTAAACATTATGTATTCAGCGATAAACCTCAAAATTGGTTTATCCACTCTCATGGATTTTTCAATGCAGCAAGCAATGATAGAGATGGATGAACTAGACGCATGAAGTAATCAATATATGAAAGGGGCAATATGCATGGAAAAGATAACACCGCATTTATGGTTCGATAAGAATGCTAGGGAAGCCGCCGAATTCTACACTTCTTTGTTTCCTAACTCAAAAATTACGAATATTACAACGCTCCATGACACCCCATCTGGAGATTGTGACGTTGTTTCATTTGAGCTTTCAAGACAGTCGTTTATGGCTATTAGCGCGGGCCCCCTTTTCAAATTTAATCCCGCGGTTTCGTTTCTCGTAAATTTCAATTCTGTGCAGGAAAAAGAAGCGAGAGAAAAACTCGACTTGCTGTGGAGCAAGTTGAGCAGTAATGGCAGGGAACTTATGCCGCTTCAAGAATATCCCTTCAGTAAACGTTATGGCTGGGTGCAAGACAAATATGGTCTTTCATGGCAACTTATTCTTTCGGATGCAATCAGCGAAAAACGGCAGTTCATTATTCCTTCACTGATGTTCGTTGGAAATATGTGCGGTAAGGCGGAAGAAGCTATCAATTTCTATACATCGATATTCAAAAACTCAAGACACGGCATTGTAGCTCGATATGGCTCGGAACAAGCTCCGAATAAAGAAGGGACAATTGTGTTTGCCGATTTCATGCTTTTAGGGAAATGGTTCGCTGCAATGGATAGTGTTGGAATTTATGATTTTGCTTTTAACGAAGCAATTTCGTTCATGGTGAATTGTGACACTCAGGAAGAAATTGATTATTACTGGGAGAGGCTCTCTGCAGTGCCTGAAGCGGAGCAGTGTGGTTGGCTCAAGGATAAGTATGGTCTTTCATGGCAGATCGTTCCCACCGCTTTAAGCGAAATGATGAAAAATGGCACCCATAAGCAGATTGAACGTGTCACACAAGCATTTTTGTCGATGAAGAAATTTGATATTGCAACCCTCAAGCGGACTTATGAGAGAAAATAATATGAGAGTTCTAATTTCAGGAGCCGGTATCGCAGGACCAACACTAGCCTATTGGCTGCTTCAGTATGGTTTTGAGCCTACCCTTATTGAGCAGGCTCCCCAGTTGAGAACCGGTGGTTATATCATAGATTTCTGGGGGGCTGGTTTTGATATTGCAGATCGGATGGGATTGGTCCCTGAAATTAAGCAAAAGGGATATGACGTTAAAGAAGTAAGGATTGTTGGTCCATCCGGGGAGCGAATTGGTGGGTTTCCGGTCAAGGTTTTTACCCAAATAACTCAGGGACGATACGTAAGTATTGCTCGCGGAGACTTGGCACAATTAATTTTCAACAAACTTGACGGCAAGGTTGAAACGATTTTCAATGATCGCATCAATCATATCGAGCAAACAGAGAACGCTGTCCATGTTAATTTTGAACGTGGTAACCCACGACAGTTTGACATAGTCATCGGTGCCGATGGGCTCCATTCAAAAGTTCGTGAACTTGTATTTGGGCCTCAATGTCAATTTGAAAAATATCTTGGATATAAAGTAGCCGCTTTTGAAGTGGATGGTTATCGACCTAGAGATGAACTGGTTTATGTCATGTATAAACAAGTTGGGCAGCAAGTGAGTCGTTTTGCCAAACGTGATGACCGAACTATGTTTCTCTTTATATTTACTGATGAAGAATTTAGTAACCTATCAGAACATGATTTAACTGCGCAAAAAGCTCAATTGAGAAATAGATTCTCTGATAGTGGATGGGAGTGTCCTCAAATTCTTCAGGCTCTTGATACTTGCGATGATCTTTATTTTGATCGAGTAAGTCAAATCTGTATGAATAAGAACGAAGGTCTTTGGACTAAAGAACGAGTGACTTTAATAGGAGACGCTGCGTCATGCATTTCGCTTTTGGGTGGTCAAGGTTCTGCTCTTGCGATGATCGCTGCTTACATCTTAGCAGGTGAGCTCTATCAGGCTCAAGGGAACTATCAGTTGGCTTTTTCGCGCTATCAAAATCTATTCGAACCTTTTGTAAAGAGAAAACAAGAGGCGGCATTAAAGTTTGCAGGAGCATTTGCACCGAAATCATTATTTAGTTTGTTTGTGAGCAACAAAATTATGAGCGCTATGTCAATCCCGTGGGTAGCAAAAATGATTGCGGGACGTGATCTGATGGATAAGATTCAATTACCGGAATACAAGAATTGATATCTTCACTTCAAAATGTTTCATGAAACTAGGGAACAAAGGGCATCAAAATTATTTTAATTCATTTCATCATTTATCTTAATATTTTATTAATATTTGCAAGTCATAATAACGGCACTTTAAATAATCAAATTGCCCAAAATATATGAATAGCTCCAGTCTGCTAAAACTTCTCAATGAGATAGATAATTCGTATGACGTAGTAGAAAAGCTTAAAGAAGCAAATTTTTCAGTCACTGATAGAACCGACGAGGGTGATTCTGTTTTACATATTTTAGCCAAGTCAAGACATGCACAAACTCTATATTTCTTTGACTATCTTCAAAAGTTAGTAAATGCTGGAGCGGATGTAAGTGCAATTGATAATCAGAATAATGTTTTCCTGGGTTATTATTTAGATCATGAGATGCGATACAATGAAAATGAACTCTTCAAACTCTTGCTTAAAAAAGAAGACCTTGATGTCAATCAAATAATTACAAGTGACAAAACATTTTTCGAATTTATCTATAATTCTCATGATTGGGACTCTCGTGGCTCCATGGAAATGTTTATAAGGCACAAAAAATTCAATCCCAATCTTAAAACATCCAAACATAATTCTATATTGTTACATATGATTTCTGAGAATGTATTTGCTCATAAAGAGCATATACAAGACGTGGCTAGTCATCCACAAACGAATCCAAACATTAAAAATAATAATGGGCAGACTGCATTGGATTTAATTTTAAGTGATACAGCATATAAGAATATGGCGTTAGTTACTGCTTTAATCAATCATGAACAATGTGACATTGATCTCTTAGATAAAGATGAAAATAATTATCTGCAATTGGCAATTATTTCTTGCGAATTTCAGGCAGGAGAGATCGCACAACTACTTATTAATAAAGCTATTGATGTTGATCATAAAAATAATGAAGGTAAATCCGTATTTGATTTAATCCTTGAGAATAAAGCGGGTAGATCAGACTATGCAAATAATGCATTATTAATTCAGATCCTTAAACTTCATCCCACATCGCTTCTTGATAAATATAAAGATGGTAAGTCTATATTAAGTGAACTCCTCAAAAGCGATGATTATACGCTTAAATCTGCATTCCCTACACTCCTTAGTCTATGTAAAAATCAAAGAGGTGGTAAAGAAATTCTGAAAACGACTGTAGCAGAATTTTTTAATAATTTTCGCCAAGGTTTGGTATCTGAGGAGACAATCATTGCTTTAACCCAAGAGCTTATTGATGCTCAGGTTAATATCGATGTTGAATATTGCTTTGCTCAGTGTGCGATTCAGAATCCACATGGATATACAAACATCGTACTTAATAACAATTTCAAAATACTCAAACCTCAGCTTGATTTGAAAGCAGTTATTAGCCATATAAAAAATTTGACCCCAGATAACAGTGATGAACGCTTACGTGCTTTATCTTATTTAAATGAATTTAGTTTTTCTCCAGATAATTTAGATGAAGGAATGCTTGCATTAGAAGATGAATGTCTTCGTGCAAAATCAAGACAAGATATTGAGAAAGCAAGTAAAATGTTTGGCCATTTATTTTCATTAAGTGGTTCAATACCTAAAGATAACCACCGTATCAAACTCACAGGAAGTACTCCTCGGGATACCGCGCCATTTATGGTATATTTAATGAATGCATACCTTTCTCATTGCCAAACAAATAATAAGAATACAGAGTATTTAGATGCTATCCAAAAGGTAAGAAACATGGCAGTAAAAGCCATGCGTCTTTATTTTATGTCCCATTCGTATTACCAATCTACAAATACTTCTAAAGAAAATATGTTGCTCTCTATGATAGAAGACAGTAAAAATGAGGGTGTAGAAATCATTACGGGTTGGCCTGAACATACGATAGATCTTGTTATTAAACAGAATGATTTGTATCGTAATAATGGTGGTGGATGCAGTACTGATGCCACGATAGAACATTACAGAATATCTAAACCTGAAAATATAACCAAAGACATGTTTTCTACACTCTATAAAGATGAGTGGGAATCAAATAAAGCATATATTCAACGAGATTTGCACAGTCTTCTAGGATTGGTATTTATAGATAGTATTTCGGGTGATTTTCAAACTGTAGGCAATTGCAGTCTTTACAGTCTGCTAATTGCTTTAAAAACTAAATATCAGCTTTTTTTACCTGCAAATATAGCCGATCAATTACTTACTGATACTATAACATTTTTTGAACAGTTTTATTTGGAAGAATATCTTACTCTTCATGCGAATAATCCAACTGTACCGCATCTGCTCATGCGATTAATTATTCAGAAACTAATGCCAGAGGGACAACTTGAGTTAATAAAACGATTGTTAGCTGAGCATTTTAATACGGAAGCGAATCAGGAAATAGTGCAAACTGAATTTATGTTGAAACGGTGGAAGTTAATTGCTTATGGAAAATCTACAGAACAATTTGATAAGCAACTACAAACTTTAGGTGTGCATCTAGAACCTACAAATGAGCGCCTAGAAATTTTGCAACGCTTCCTTAATGATCAAGTAACTACTAATGATTTAGATGAGTTAAAATCCTGGCCTTTATCAAAACAAATCTTTCAAGGTTATCATTTATTACATTTTGCGGTGCTGAATAACAACTTAGCTCTTGCTTCATCACTTGTACAGATGTTTCCTAATGCTGTTAATCAAACTAATTGGTATGGTGAAGAACCATTATGTTTGGTGAGCTCTGTTGAAATGATTGATGTATTAATCAATGCAGGTGCCAGTGTTACTAGGACCGATAGTGATCATGCACTAGATTATGCTATCCGAAGAAACAGAGTAGATTTGGTACGCTCTTTACTCCAACATGGAGCCAAACCCAGTGAGTACAGTGCCTATTATGCCGCTTCTAAGGATTCCAAGATTTTACAGTCCTTAATGGAGCGTTATCCAGAAACAGTGGCAAAACCTACTCATGATTACAGTACTAGTATTCATGCTGCAGCTAGAGCAGGAAATGATGAAAATATTCGTACATTAGTCTATTATGGCGGCGCTAATCCAGATACCAGTAACGTAAATGGTATTACGCCTTTACAATTAGCACTTAGAAATGGACATAAAAATACTGCTAAACTCTTGATTGATTATCCAAGCACCTTATTTAAAGGTCCTCATCGGGGGGAGTCTGTAATTAAGATGACCCAAGATGAGGATATTCAAAAGACGATTGAACTTAAAGAGCAAGAAAGAAAAGCAGATCTCGAGTATTTTCAGACAACATTTAAAAATAGCAACCCCGGCATTATCAAAGAAAATATAGATTATCTCATTGTTGCTATCCGTCTTAATGACATGCGAGCTATTCGTGGATGTTTACTTGCTTATCCTAATATTAAAGTCGTTGAGACGAGTGATCATTATTGTACTACTCCTATAGGAGATGCGATACGCAGATTAGCAGGCAAAAAAGGAGAAGAGTATAACCAGGCGTTTCAAATAATAGAAATGTTTCTTAAAACCCCTGCAATTGATATCAATGCGATACAAGCAAGTTCAGAACCTATTCTATTCTGGGCTACATCCATTGGTGATGTCGCTGTTCTTGAGTTATTCCTTGCAGATCGCAAATTGGATCCTAATAAACAGGATAATGTGGGCTATACAGCCTTGCATGATGCCGTAGAGCGTGGTCATCTAGACTGTGTTAAACGATTACTCGCAGATGAGCGTGTTGATAGCACCATTGTTAATCACCAAAATCAAACAGCAGCAGAGCTTGATAGTTTTAGATATAACTTAAATGAATGCATAGACGAAGTCGTAAAACATCAGCAACATTTAAAAGAAGGTCATGTGAGTCTTGCAAGGTTTTATTGCTGAAAATCGTCAAATTGCTCTGGAAGATCTATCCGACGAATTTCAATCTTTCGGTAAGTTTGCATGGCTTGACTTCAGTCATAAAGCGACCAAGGGAGCATATTTTGCTTCTAAAAGTGCCCCCAAATACGAATTAAGAATACAAGATTACTTTTATAATTGACCTACATTCAGCTGCTGTTCAGCGGTATGTAGGCAGTTATATAAACAGAAACAAAAGCTAGGAACACGCTTAGGATTTTTCTGCATACGCTGTTTGCGAATTTTTGACCGTACTCAGCCAATACATCATTTGTTCCCTAAGTATGTTTAAAGTCACTGTGCCATTTTGTAGTACTTGATTGTGGAACTCTTTAATATTAAAGGCAGAACCTAATTCTGCTTTTGCCAAATCACGCAATCGTTCTATTTCAAGTTTACCAATCATGTAAGCAGTAGCTTGTCCAGGCCAGGCTATGTATCTATCAATTTCACCTTCTATGATAGAAGCATTTACTGCAGAGTGCGTACTCAAATAATCAACTGCTTGTTGTCTGGTCCAATGTTTACTGTGTATCCCAGTATCTATTACTAATCGTGCAATACGAAACGATTCATTAGATAGCATACCAAGCCGAGAAATATCGTCATCATAAACACCCATAGCATCAGCAAGTCGCTCTGCATATAAAGCCCATCCTTCTACAAATCCCGAATTATGAAAATATCGGTTCATAAAAAGTAATGACTTATTTTCTACATGCAAAGCGATTTGAAAATGATGCCCGGGGATTAATTCATGGAACAAGGTTGCTTGTTGATCAATACGACTGATTTTTTCTGGTTCATAAGTATTAATATAAAAAATACCAGGTTCAGAGCCATCTTCAGTAGGTGGATGATATTCTCCGGAAGCGCCTGTTTTAGCCCTATGAAGCGGGTACGGTTTAATTATCCCCTCGGATTTAGGGATCAAGTCAAACCATAGCGGGATTTGCTCTTTTATCTTATTTAAAGCAGCCATATTATAATCTAATATATCTTGTTCTGTTAAAAAATAATGTGCTGATTCCTGTTGAGCTCTGTGAAAAATTTCGGTCATATCCCTGATGCCATATAACTTATAACCTATTTCAGAAACCTCCTTATTTAATCGCTCCATCTGAGTCAATCCTAATTGATGAATGACTTCTGGGCTTATATTTATGGTAGTAAATTGTTTAATCTTCGCTTGATAGCACAGCTGAGCGGAAGGGGGTAGGGCTGAAACTCCAACTTCCTTACGTGCTATAGGAAGATATTCATTCTCAAGAAAGACAACGTATTCTTGTAATGCGGGATTAATTTTTGTAGTAATAAGATTGGCTACATGTTCTTTAAATGTGGCATCGTTATCTCGTTTGGCAAAATCATAAAAAGGTGATTCTTCTGCCTGTTCACTAATCATGAGATGTATTTGCTTAGCAACGCGCTCGACTGTGGGTTTCGATGCAGTAAAACCGAGGGAGATACCGGTTTTTAAATTACGAATTTCATTATGAACCAGTTGGGGAAAAGTAGTCCATCGTTTTAGGGCCATTGCGCGGTTTTCAGGGGTACCTACGGGTTGTTTTGTTGCAATATCTACTACGTTGTTTTGCCATCCCGCTGCAGAATTGACATCCCACAACTCCTCTTTACATAGCCTACTGTCTTTATTGTTTTCCAAAGTTTCTTTCATCAACAAATAGGTTGTATATTCTGCAGTTCCACGCAATTTATTGGGATCTAATTCATTAAGTGCAGATAAGTAGTAATCCTCTTGGGATTGCCAGCGATATATCGCTTCAAAAGAGTTATCAGTAAATTTATCCTGTGGGATCTCTTTACGATCTAAAAATAAAGCTGTTTCAGGAGAACGTTCAAATAAGCTATTTTCATAGGCTTGAATGAGTGTTGCAAAGTCATTTAAATTTGAGGCATGAGGATGAATGGCTGCTAAGTTTTGACTAAAGGCAAGCGAGCCAAGACAGACAAGCATATTAAATAGTTTTAATCGTTTTTTTCTCATATTTTATTTATCTCCATATTGATTGTATTACATTTATTTCCCATTAACTGCGTAAAAAATATAATTGAGTCCGCGTCTTAATAGTTGTCTGGATAATATCATCTTTCACAAATCAATTGACTATCAAAAGCAAATTATAAAGGCAACTGCTAGGATGTTAACTCCCATTGTTTCACATGACGGGCTGGGGCAAATTGGAAAGGTCTGGCTTCATTTGTGGGAAGTGGATATGTTGTTATCCTTGATGATGCTTTTGCTGCATCAAGGCTGCGATGACTGAAATTAAAAGAGGGCTTAAAGACCATTTTTAGTTCGGGGCGCGGGGTCTTTCTTGTTGTTCTTTGACTTCTAACTCTGAATATACTTTATTATGATGGAAAAATCGATATAACTTACTGTCCTTGTCTCTTTCGTCCACTCCAGTAAGTACAAAATTAATATGTTTTTTTACATCCTCCGGAAATTGTTCCAAGCTTGTTTTTAGCTGTTGATTGAGTTTGGGAATATCTTCCTCCTTCACCCCTAATTCTAAACCACGCACGATGGCAAGTAATACAATTTTTGCATCTGTAAGATTAACTTCTTTCTGATTTAAAATATTGTTTACTGCTTCTTGGATTGCTGGATAAAGCTCACCACGTTTCTTACCACGAAAATAGAAATGTGCCAGCTGGTGCAAACATTGTCCTGAGCGAATGGCTCCCATGGATGCACGACGCTGAAATAATTTAGTCCCATCATTCATTTGAACATTATTAAAATTTGCAGAACTTGAGAATAAAAAATTAAAACTATCGCGAATTTTATATCGATTTATTTCTTTTTTTATAGGTAAGTCTTCATGATCATGTAATAATCCAGAGCGCAAAAATAATGGATAATCTTCCAGTTGTGAATTGGGTTGTTTGGGATTAGTTAGAAAAAATTTTACTAATGATTGATTTTCTTTTAATCTTTTTTCAAATTCGTAACCCGATTTTAATTCAATGTAATGGTCAATTAAAGTCGATAGGTAAAAATCTTGTTGATGGATTACATCTTCATGCTTTAATTCTTCGGAGCCTGCTTTTTTACAATGCATGACAAAGCCTGCAGGTGCTCGTTTATACATTGTTGATTTATTATAGGAATTAACGATACTAACGCCTATACATTGCTCAGGGAATTCATCAAAAATTTTTTGCACAATTCCTGGGTCTTTTTTTAGTGTTTCATCCACGATGACATAAAATTTCGTAGTGGGAGGAATCTCTTTCTTATCATTACCATCTGCTAACTTATAAATAATTTGCTTTATAACGTCCACATCCTGATAATACTCAGAAACAGGGGCTACATAAATAATTTGATTCTCATTCGATTTTTTCCATGAAGATAATTCAGCCTGTCTAACTTCAAAATAAAAAGAATTATCAAATCTATAATTTAGTGAAAATTTATTACTGTATTTCTTAGTAATTTCCTTTAAAGAATTAATAATATCATGCTGCTCTTCGTTACTATCATAAAAAGAAAAACCCGCATCAGGAGAACCTCCTCCTGAAATTTTTTTCAATGTTTCCAGTTCGTCGGTAAGCCATTTGTCTTTATTTTTTAGAATAAAATTTTTTGTTTCAGTTAATGTCGAATATTCTTTTTGATGGGTTTGTTGTTCTTCGAGTGATAATTTCTCTAAAGTTTCTGAGGGGTAGGATAACTCTAATGTTTTGATTTTTTGTTGTATCTTATCTAATTCGCTGTCAATTACTTGTTGGTATTCGGCTAACATTATTGGATCATTTAATTGACGCTCATTTATTTTTTGAAATTGCTCATGAGCATAATAAGTAGCAGATAAAATCGCGTTCATACACGAATTTTTTAGAGCAAAGTCTACATCACCTTGTGGACAGGTAATTTTTTTTAGCTCTTGTAAATAGTCATGGTATAACGCATCTTTATTTGTAAATTGAAATAAATGGTAAAGCAATTGCGACGCATTCTCAAAAAAATATTCAAACCTAACTGGGTCTTCTTTTGAATATTCAAATGCTCTGGCGAGTTCTTTTTCTAATAAGTTGATTAACTGTAAAATTACTTTTTTATTTTTATCAAACAAATTTTTATCGATATTACTTTCTATAAGTTTAATTGTATTTAGCCATTTGTTTGCAATAAGGCCTCGATAATCTGTAGTGTATTTTAATAATTCTACAATCGAAGGATTCTCTTTTAACTGTTTAATTTTGTCATACGGATTATCTTCAAAATTCTTGCTGCTAGATTCATCGGCGTAAAGATCGTTAAGGTTCAAATTTAACTCTTTATCTATAAAATCTTTTGGAGAATTATAACACCTCGCTAGATTAAAAAAGAACTTATTCGCATTCGATGCCAACATAGTAAAGCCAGTATATTGACCAAACATGTTATTTTTTTTATCAAACTCGTCATTCATAATGAATACAGGTGTATTATTGATATAAGCTAAGCCAATAAAAGGTGTCTTTTTATCTCGTTCTCCTAGTAAATCACCTAAGATTTTTTTTTCAAAATGGGCAAAATTATTATAATGTAAATCCGATTTATAATAATAACCTTTATCATTTTTCTCGTAATTAGATTTAGGATCGATACGTTTTATCTTTTTTAAATCTATAAACTGTTCTATTTCTTTTAAATCGTATTCATCAATTGGAACAACTTTAAATTTTTTCTTACTTATAGTTATTGTCTTAGCTAAACAACCTTCTCGACTATATATGCCTCCCTTGTGAGCTACTGGATGGATGCTACGGAATAAACCATATGATATGTCGGTTGCATTGGCACCTATTTCTCGCCGAGCAAGGTATGCATAAGCGTGCTTTAAAGGCTCCGGTAATTGATTATTTTTTAAATCTTCTTCAGAAATTTGTGCTAAGTGTTTTAATAGATGAGAATATTCTTTAAAAAATAATGCTTTTTTAAGCTTTGTTTCTGTTTTATTTTTCATAGGAACTCTGTGTAAAACAACAACTAATGGTAAATTATAGTACATATTTGCCAATAATTTCACAAAATTCAAGTCTTAAGAGGGGAGGCTGAACGCAATAATATTCCCAATTTTCGCTAATTTATCCCATTTTGATATATTGATAAATACTTGATAAGCCATTGAGCTGGTTTTGAGACATAACCCTGTTTTTGGCGAGTTTAGTTCCGTATCACGACTTCGTCTAAACAGGCTACACTTGCGTTAATAATTATGCTACTAATTTTTTTATACCGTATCTATAAATGATTGAAGTCAGTCATATACTATATTATTTTACAAACTTACCTGCATCATTGAAAGGAAATCCGCATGCGCCAGTTATTGATTACGCTTTTTATTTTGTTGTCTCATACAGCAAATTGTGCACCTGTCTTCGAAATTGTTCCTCTGGGAGTCTATGGTGGTTTGAAAGATGGAAATTTATCAGCTTATTTATTAAAGACCACCGAAAGTGAAAATTATACCGCTCTTGATGGGGGTACTTTAGTCCATGGGCTTGAAGTTGCGGTCAATCAACAATCAGTGCATCATAAAAATATTGACGATTTGCTGCAAAAACATATCCCAACTTACCTCATTTCTCACGCACATCTTGATCATCTTATGGGGCTTGTGATGGCGCAACCCGAATTGCGAGAGCAGCAAACAATTATGGCGCGCGAAGAAACAATGCAAGCATTGCAGAAAAATATTTTTAATTGGTCTGTTTGGGGAAATTTTGGAGATGGGGGAGAAATTCCGCACTTGAATTATCAGCATTATCAAACGATGCCATTACTTGAGTGGGTTGCTATTCCTAATACAGATCTGCACGTAAAAGCGTTTCCTTTAAGTCATAGTGGAATGGCATCAAGCGCTTTTTTAATACGTTATAAGACCGAATATATCTTATATTTTGGTGATACAGGTGCTGATAGGATTGAAAAATCGACAAACATGGAGTCTATTTGGAACGAAATTGCACCACTTATCAGAAATAAACAGCTTCATGCCATCATGCTAGAGTGTTCATTTTTAAATTCACAACCAGATGACAAATTGTTTGGTCATTTAAAGCCAAATTTATTTATGCTTGAATTGCGGCAATTGGCATCGATTGTTGATCCTTTAAATTTAAGAAACTCATTACGGGGATTGCCTGTGATTGTTACTCATATCAAACCGAGATTAGTTGACTTTTCAAACTCTAAGGAAGATTCAGCCAGGCAGGTTATAAACGAATTGTCCCAGGAAAATGATATTGGCGTAGAATTAATTAAACCGGAGCAAGGTATACTGTTAAGTTTATAATAGACGCATTTGCACAACAGCCCTAAATGTCCCCAGAACCAGGGCTGTTGCGAGGTAAACTTGTGGTACTAGTGATATTCTTAATACCACCATGCATTATAACCACTCTTTGGACAAGTCCGGGTTTTTCCCGTTGGACAACAATGACCTTTGCCATCATCACAGCACATGGTATCACAGCTACTGAGCAGCATTGATGAGACTGTGATGGTTAAGGCAATGATTACTTTTTTCATTATTCTTCTCTGCCTCATGGAACATTTCCCTCTCTATGAATTTATGCTAGACCATAGATGAGAAGTTTTCCATTTTATTAAGTTGATAATTTATATCTTTTTAAACAGATACATAGCAATTAGATAAAGCCAGCTGTACTATATTTTTTAAAAGCTAGGAATATTTTTACTGACAGGGATTTGTGATGCGACGCATATCTGGCTTTACCCTTATTGAACTGATTATCATTATTTTAATCATTGGCCTTATTGTGCTATTTTTTGGAATGAAAACTCCATCGATGTCGCTTTACAGTTTGTCTTCTATAACAGAGCAATTAAGACGCGACATACGTTATACTCAAGTTTTAGCGACCAGCTTAAATACAAATTATAGTATTATTCTTTCAACAAACGGCTATACCATCTCCCCTAATCCTCCAAATGGAGCATACTCTGTAAGCATGCCTACGGGAATCACCCTGTCTCCAATGAGCATTACTTTTAATTCCATGGGAGCACCTGCATCAGGTGCAACAATTACCATTACCGCATCTGGAGTCGGTACTAAAACACTTACAGTTTCTGCAGAAACGGGGTTTATAAATGGTTAAACAATCCGGATTTTTGATGATGGTTATTGCAGTTCTGCTTGTTGTTATAGCTGGACTTGCTACTGCTTTTGTCTCAATGATTATAAGCGGTACCAATTCATCTATAAGCACTATATCCGCCAATAATGCCTATGATTTAGCTATAACAGGCATTGAAAATGGCAGTTACCAATTGTCTCTTGGGATGTGTGATAATGCCTGGAGTACCACTATTTTGATCCCAGGCCAAGGGGAATACCAATACAATTGCAGTCAAGATCAAGCGTCAACAACGATTACCAGTTCTCTGTCTATTTCATCGTCCTCAATTCCGCTTGCTTCTATTGCCAATTTCGAGACTTTTGGAGCCATATCTATCGATTCAGAAATAATCTATTACGATGGGATAAGTGGGAATACTCTACTCAATGCGCGACGGGGACAAAATGGAACAATTGCTGCATCCCATTTTTCTGGTGCTGTAGTCAGTCAGTCACAATATATAATCAATAGCCAAGGCGGAGCTCCTTCTCTAGATGCACCAAATGGCCAGGTAATGCTCGCTCAAGCAGTATTATTAGCTAAAGGTAGCTATTATGCTGTTGGAACTCGAGGTAGTAATGGGGTTATCCTCAATTATAATGGTACATCATGGTCAACATCGCTGACAACAAGCGGGGTTACCTTAAGAGGTATAGATATCAGTACTAATTATGGTTTAGCTGTAGGTTCGACTGCCACTAACACCGGCTATATATTTCAATTTAACGGGAGTTCTTGGTCGTTACTTGGAACGGAACGCGGCTCAAATTTTACAGCCGTTTCTTGTGATGTACCCAGTAATCCAACACTATGCTGGATAGTAGGTCAAGAAAAAAGTCCACAGTGGCCGCTCATGTATAATACAGGGACCGGAACATCCTATCATACGAATAGTGTGGGGAGTGTACCTGTTTCAAGTGTGAGTTGTATGAATGACATTTGCATGGCTACACTTCCTAATGATCTTTATGTTTTTCCAGTGAATTCTACTACACCATTTGCTAATCGGATTAATATAGGCGGTACGATGAATGGTATAGACTGCACCCAGGCTAATAGTTGTGTTCTTGTGCGCAGTATTGGTGCAGTTCATTATTTTAATGGTTTTTCATGGAGTAATGCTTTTAATATTACTGGTCAATCGCTTAATGAGGTTCACTGCCCAAGTACAAGTAATTGTATGGTTGTAGGAAACAATGGAGTAATCTTTAATTGCAGTCTTCCTATTACATCCAATGCGTCTTGTGTCGCCCAAGCGTCCCCAGGAACCATGAATTTACTTGGCATTCATTGTAATTCTTCAAACGACTGTTTAGCCGTAGGCGCAGGTACTCTAGCTTATCGTTATACGGGTGGAACTTGGACTGCTATCTCACTACCTACAAGCTACACGCTTTATTCAGTAAGTGGAACGGGATCGAGAACCGGGGCTGGGGTAACTCCTACGGTATTGCATAATCAATAAGGGGATAATCATGTCAAAACAAAAACAACGTGGTTTTTCTATTATTGAACTTATTACTTTCATAGTGACGATGGGGATTATTGTAGGCGGATTATTAATTGGGATAAATCAAGCTCAACGCTACAGTGGTATTTCAAGAATAACACCACAAGCCAGTTTTTTAGCGAACGCACGCATGCAAATCATTTTGATGAACCGAGATATAAACGGTTATACAGCTTTAAACGATCCTTGTACGATCACACCAGATCTTGATATATGTACGACTTTATCGAATTATGCTTCAGCGAATAATTTTATCGTAAGTACTCCTACTATTACAGGTTCTAACCCGAAAACAATCACCATCAATGTAACCGGCGCTGGTAATGCCACTATTAATACGAGTGTATATAATTATGCGAACGATTAAGGGATTTACTCTCATTGAAATGATTATTGTGATGGTGATTACGGGAGGGGTTGTCGCTGCTGTATCTCTCATGTTAAGTGCAGGCTTTACCAACTATTTTACTGGGGTAAAGGTTACCGCTTTAACCACCCAGGCAACTTTAGCCATGACACGTATGACTAAAGAGTTGCAAGAGGCGAGTCGTTTTTCTGCAATAAATGCAACCAATGTGACATTTACTACTACAGATGGTACGACTATATCTTATAGTTGGTCAAGCCCCATTTTGACAAGAACAGGTGTTTCAGCTCAGACACTCAGTAATCAAGTGACCGATTTTTCGCTTAGCTATTATCAATCTGATTTTACTGCAACAACAACCTTGAAGGCTGTTCGTGCCGTGACTATAAATATGACTCTAAGTAATGGCAGTGAAATTGTTCCTATAATCAATACTGTTTTTTTAAGTGATATGTAATAGTATTGGACATAGAAAAATTGATATAATTATCAGTATCTTTCAATACCTTTTTGAATCGACATTAGGAATATCTCGGTTTATACTGCCATTCATGAACAATGATCAGGATGATGCATGTTTGGATTAGGTAAATTTAAATCGCCTCAACCTCTGTCTTGCTTGCTTAGCGATTCTGGATATTCGCTTGTTGGTCTAGCAGATAATCAGAGCATTCTGTTTTGTGAGGAGCATCACTTTACGGAGCCATCCCCTGCTCTTCTTGCTAAATGTTTAGAGGAAGACATAAATAAACATCATCTAGTTGGACGTTCGTGTCAAGTGATTCTTTCTCCAGACCTCTATCAACTGCTATTAGTCGATATGCCCGAAATTCCTGAAAACGAGCTTTCTAAAGCCTTGCGTTGGCAACTTAAAGGTCTAGTTGATTATCCTCTAAATGATATAGTCGTAGATGCTTTTGCAGTACCACCACATGGCGCGGGCGGTAAACGAAAAAAAGCGTTTGTTGCGGTGACATTACAGTCGGCATTACTCCATAAAGTATCTTTAATGGAAAGTTGTTTATTGAATGTTACTGCCGTGAGCATCAGTGAATTGGCTTTAAGCAAACTTTTATTACTTCAACCAATATCACTTGAGACACCAATTATAGTCATTAGCTATAATGATGAGAACTGTCACCACCATATATATTACATGGGAGACTTATATCTATTTCGTACCTTACCTTTGAACAAAACAATTACACAGCCTAATAGTTCTGCAAATCAGGATATATTGTTAGAAATTCAGCGTAGTATTGATTATTGTTTAATGGAGCTCAAACTTCCTGCGCCTAAACAAATCTTCTTTACTCCCAGTTTTTATAAAGCAACAGATCTATTTGTTTATTTACAAACAGAACTTAACAAGGAAGTGAACTTATTAGACATCAATTCATTTTTTACGTCCAAACCGATTGCTCCTGAAATCATGGAAAAGGTTTTTTATGCTATTGGCGGTGCTTTAATGCTCTTAGATAGGAAAAGTGAATCATGAGTCAATCCATTAATTTTCTTAAGGACATTCCTAAAAGCACCAGTCGATTGCCTGCATCATTAATAGGTTTGGTAGTGCTCATTGTCTTAGCCATTTTAGTTATTCTCTCAGTAGTTCTCGAACTAATTAATTTCCAAGTTTATAAATCACTTAAAGTGGCTCAAAAGAACTTAATGTTTGTTCAACAAGATTACAATAAACTGGCAAAGGCTTATCCATTGTTAGTCAGCGACATTCCTTTTGTAACGCGAGTCAAAAACCTTGAGAAAAAACTGCAAGCCAAGAAAGCAGAGATTAATTCATTGGAGCATCTCATTATTCGACGTGGATTTTCTGAATATATGTTCGACCTTGCTCAAATAACTCCTAATACTTTATGGTTAAATCAAATTCAAATTAATCATGATTCCGATAGTATTACGTTAAATGGGTATGCTATTCGCCCTGATTCCGTATCAGAACTTATGAGTAGGCTGCTAACTACCAACTCCTTTAAAAATGTTCTCTTTGATTTGTTCTTTGTAAAAACAATAAAAGATCATCCTTATTTGAAATTTTCTATTGCCACAAATGATCTTGGACCACAAGAAGAAATTATTGAACAAACTGATCAGACTATTACAAAAGTCCAGGGGGCAAAGTAAATGGACCTAAAGTTCTTTTACACAAAGCAATTATATCTATTAAAACAAAAAATTGATCACCTAAGTGAGCGAGACAGAGTGCTGTTGCTCTTGATTATTGTAGTAGTTCTTTTTTTCTTATGGTTTTTTGCTATTGTGAAACCAATAATAAATTCAAGAAACGAAAAAGAACAAAAAGTTCAAAAAGTACTCGATCAGATAACTATAGTAACACAAAAAAAGAAGATCATCGAGATTTTGATCAACAATCCAGGGACAGTAAACACCATTATGCATTTTAAAGAGTTAACTACTGAGATTAGCACATTAGATAAAGAAATTAGTCATTATAATAAGCGTTATATTTCAGAACGTGATTTAGCAAAGCTATTACATGATATGTTAAAACAAACTATGGGGGTAACCATAGAAAATTTTGGTACGGTCATACCTATTCCTGCTCCTCCACAAACGAGTACTACGACACCTAAATCGCCTTCTGTTAAAACGTCAGTCCCACCAACTTTACAAACGAATCATTACCGATTGATTATGCGAGGTACTTATTTTCCGGTAATAAAATATTTGCAACGTCTGGAACAATTACCATGGCGGCTTTATTGGGATAAGTTTGATTATACTGTTACAAAATATCCAGAGGGGCTGATTACCGTTGATTTTTACACTCTGAAACCAAAAAGTGCGCAACTAATAATAAAACAGGGTCAAAACCAATGAGTATAAAAAAACAATTTCTTGTTTTTTGCTTTTTTTTCTTTAACTTAATTAATATAAGTAATGCTGCATTACATGATCCAACAAAACCCCTCATAAATCCTTTAGTCCATGAATCCATCGTTGAGGATAATTATAATCTGCAAAGTATTTTAATTGGACCAATGAGACGACTGGCTATGATTAATGGTCAGATAGTGGGAACAGGCAGCAGTATTCAAGGAGCTCGCGTTCTTGCTATTGATAAAAATCATGTGGTATTGTTTTACGCTGGACGTAGAAAGATTCTATATTTATTTGGCAAACGCTTGTGGAAAACTCATTGATGCGAATAGGGATAATAGCAATAATTTTACTTCTAACTGCCTGTAATACTCATGCACCAATAAAGGGAACAGCCATTGATGAGATGAACAGCGTGATGCAGCAAGCAGTTGCTAATAATAAAATAGTGATGAGATCGGATCATACCAAGGGGCGGGGTACTCCAGTGAGAGCGTTGTTGCCAAGTCTGAAAATTCGTGATGCAAGATCACGAGGTGGTCCCCAGCGCTTTGATATAGCAGTTAAGGATGTTCCTGCACAAGCTTTTTATATGGGATTGGTTGCAGATACTTCAACTAACATGGTAGTAAGCCCTGAAATTAAGGGGAATATTACCTTAAGTTTGAAACGAGTTACTATAGAGCAAGTGCTTCAAGCACTTGAGGACGCATATGGTTATTCCTTTAATGCCATTCCTGGTGGGTATGAAATTTTACCTAACACATTAAGAACTCAAATTTTTAAAGTAAATTATTTGGAGTTAGAACGAAAAAGTCGTTCAAATATGACTGTAAGTTCAGGTGAGGTGACCACCGCAGGCACCCCTGGAAGCCCAAATACAGGAACTAGTGTTTCTGGTGGCAATCTTTCGGGTGTACTTAGCAATGGTAATCAAAATTACAGTGCGGTTGTCGGTGATGTGGAAACCAAGAGTAATATTAATTTTTGGAAGTCACTAGAAGATACAGTCAAAAAGATGATCGGTAAAGCTGATGGCCGTTCAGTTACAGTGAATAATGTGGCTGGTTTAGTTGTTGTCCATGCTCCCCCTAGAGAGCTTAAACAAGTAGAGCGTTATCTTGATATGGTGCAAAACAGCATGGACAGACAAGTGATTCTTGAAGCGAAAATCCTGGAAGTCAATTTGACCAATGAATTTCAGATGGGAATTGATTGGAAACTTTTTGGGAGCCGACTCAACGCTTTAAGTAATTTTCCAGAAGTTGATATTACTCAATCCAGTTTTCCTAAAGCGTTTGATATTGACATTCACTGGAATCCCCAGGATTTTACCTCAGTTATTCAAGCACTGGAAACACAAGGGAATGTTCAGGTGCTTTCAAGCCCGCGTGTATCGGCTATGAATAATCAAAGCGCGGCCATAAAGGTAGGATTTGATGAGTTTTTTGTAACCAACGTCTCTCAAAATCAAAATATTGTTACTTCAAGCCTTGTGACTCAGCCTACGTTAAATGTTAATTTAACTCCCTTTTTCTCTGGGATTACTTTGGATGTTACGCCACAAATTGATGCGAATGGTCAAGTTACATTGCATATACATCCCACAGTAAGCTTAGTCAAAGACCAACGCAAGGTCATTGATTTAGGAACTCAAGGAGGAATCTTGGATTTACCTTTAGCCAATAGCACCATTCGTGAATCAGATACCATGGTACATGCTAAAAACGGCCAAGTAGTGGTTATTGGAGGTTTAATGCAAGATACAACGACTGAGGGAATTGGACAGCTGCCTTGGTTTGGCAATATACCATTTCTAGGCACTTTAGTACGCGCTACAAAACAAAACTCACAAAAAAGCGAGCTTGTCATTTTATTAAGACCAACCATTGTGACTGGAAAAAGTACTAATAAAGACATTACCGTATCTGCGCGCCGTGTTTCAAGTCTTAAACGAGGTTTTCATATCGGTGATAGGCCTGATATTTACGGAACTCAAGGGGAGGTACCTATTATGTTAGGACCTAAATCTAATGAAAACTTAGGGACGCGCTAAAAGGGGAAGCAATGTATTTAGAACATTTTAAATTGCATAAAGCGCCATTTACGCTTACACCTAACACGGAGTTTTTCTGTGAGCTTCCTACCCACAAAGAAGCCTTAAACGTACTTTTGCTTAGTTTAGCTCAGGGTGAAGGCTTTATTAAGATTATTGGCGAGGTAGGAACAGGAAAAACTTTGTTGTGTCGGTTATTGCTCAATTACTTAACAGAAGAATACGTCACTGCCTACATTCCTAATCCGCACCAAACAGCTGAAGGTTTACGACTTTCTCTTGCCCGAGAATTAGGGATGCAACCAGATGAAGCCTGGACACAATATCAATTGCTTGAAGCGATTAATCGCTGTTTATTAGAATTACATCGAGCTGGAAAAAAAACGGTATTGATTATTGATGAAGCGCAAGCCTTATCCGACGAATCTTTAGAAGCAGTCCGACTTCTTACCAATTTAGAAACTGAAGAGCATAAATTGCTACAAGTAGTCCTTTTTGGCCAACCAGAACTGGATACTAAGTTGGAGCAATCTGGATTGCGGCAATTAAAACAACGTATTACTTTTTCCTATCATCTACAACCTTTGGCACGCCATGAACTGGATAAGTATTTGAATCATAGGATGGCTCGCGCTGGATATACTTATGGTTCTATTTTTACTCAAGCAGCTCAAAAACGTTTATATCGTGCAAGCCAAGGCTTACCCAGATTATTAAATATTCTTTGTCATAAATCACTTTTAGTGGCTTATGGACAAGGGAAGGCTCAAGTTGATGGGCGCGCTGTACGACGAGCGATAATTGATACATTAAATTCTACGCGTTTAGAATGGATTTATTCATTCTTAATTTATTCTGGAATTGGAGTGCTAGGGCTTAGCGTTCTTTTTATGATGTATTGGACTTATGGACTATACCTATGAGTTTGCTTAATGAAATGTTACATGATCTTGCAAAGCAAAAGCATACTAAGCATGCTATGCCTTTATTCATGCCTGCATTGCCACAAAGAAGAGGCAGATCGAATAAGATTATTTTGCTATTCTGTCTTTTTGTAATTGCATTTGTTTTTTACTGTTTTTTGTTTAATAAACATGTAGAGAAAATGAGTGTAAAAACAGCAAAAAGTACATCCAAGACAGAAGGAATCATCCTTAATACCGAGATAAACTCAGAACCTATTGTACAACAAACCCCGGAAGCTGTCGTAATTCTGCCTGAGCCAGTCAATCTTATAAGCTATATAGAACCAGTAACTTCTTCAATATCACAACGGGCCGCCATTCAATTACCAGGCGTTGAGGATAAGTTGAATAACTGGGTAGATAATCAAGGCGAGCCATCTTCAATAGGTGTAAATAAAGTATACACCCCGCAGACAATTGAAGAATGGCATGATGCTCAATTAAATAAAGCACTTCAAGCCATAGACAAAGGATTTGATGAAGAAGCGATAACACTATTACAAGAAATTCTGGTCAAGGTACCAAACGCATCTGATGTTCGAGAAAATTTAGCTTCACTTTATTTAACGTATGGAAGTTTTGCTCAAGCAACGGAAGTGGTAAATGAAGGACTCCGGTACGCTCCTGCTGATGCTGCTCTTATTACTATCAAAGCAAGAATATTTCTTGATCAAGGTAAAGCAAGGGATGCGATTAGCCTATTATCAAAATATCGTCCCCCCATGATGTCCTATCCTGATTTTTACGGCACTTTAGCAGCAGCACTCCAATCTGTAGGCCGAGTTCGTGAGTCAGGAAGTCTGTATCAATCTTTGATACAAGTCGATCCGAACGATGGTCGTTATTGGTTAGGTTATGCAATTGCTTTGGAGCATAATAATAAAGCCAACCAAGCCATTGAAGCATATATTCGTGCGAGTCAAAATCCTGATAGTGATCCAACAGTGCGTGATTATGCTGAAAATCGATTGAAGGTCTTACAAGGATAATTATGGAACGGATTAGACTTGGCGAATTGTTATTTAAGGAGAAGTTAATTTCCCAAGAGAGTTTGGATAAGGCTATTGAGTTACAAAAAAAATCTGGAGATAAATTAGGTCACATATTAGTTGAAATGGGAGTAATTTCTGAAGAAGCAGTTTTAAAGTTTATCGCCAATCAGCTTAAAATAACTTATGTCGATTTAAATCATTATGAAATAGATAAGAATCTTATTCATCTTTTACCCGAAATTTATGCCCGTCGTTATCGTGCTCTTATCATAGGAGAAGAAGATGGAGCTTTAATAGTGGGAATGTCTGATCCTCAAGATATTAACGCCTTTGATGCAATCTCAAAAATCTTGAAACAACCTATTAAAATGGCTGTAGTCAGCGAGTTGGCTTTGCTGAAAGTGTTCGATAGAGTTTATCGCCGTACACAAGAGATCACGAATTTTGCTCATGAGCTTTCACATGAAATTTTAGAAGAGTTTAAGGAGCAAAAAGATGATTTATTTGATGAAGCACAAGAAAGTGAAGAACAAGCCCCTGTTGTTAAACTCTTAAACTCTTTATTTCGTGATGCTGTTCAAGCACGCGCCTCCGACATTCATATTGAGCCTGGTGAGAATTCTTTACGAATTCGCTTTCGAGTGGACGGAATATTAAATGAAAATATTTTAGATGAAAAACGTATCCTAGGTGCTTTGGTTCAACGTTTAAAACTCCGTGCTCACTTAGATATTGCTGAAAAACGCATTCCACAAGATGGTCGTTTTAACTTTAAAATTAAAGGAAAATCATTTGACGTGCGTGTGTCAACACTTCCTACAGCGAATGGAGAAGCAGTTGTCATGCGCTTATTGGATCAATCCACTCATATTACTGATTTAAATCAGTTGGGTATAGACCATAAGATAGTTAAACGTATAGAAAATATTTATTCTAAACCTTATGGGATGCTTCTTGTTACTGGTCCTACAGGAAGCGGTAAAACGACTACATTATACAGTGTATTGCAGCGCATCAATTCTCCAGAACGTAAAATATTAACTGTTGAAGATCCTATTGAATATAGGATTGAACGAGTGAATCAAGTGCAAGTGAATCCCAAAATAGATCTTACCTTTGCCCGGGTTCTACGTGCCATGTTGCGCCAGGATCCTGATGTCATTATGGTCGGAGAAATTCGTGATGCTGAAACAGCGCAAATAGCGATGCGTGCTGCAATTACAGGACATTTGGTATTAGCTACATTACATACTAATGATGCAATGACTTCGGCAATGCGTTTAATTGATATGGGCTCAGAAGGTTATATGGTCGCAGCAGCTGTTAAAGGAATCATTGGCCAGCGATTAGTTCGAAATTTGTGCGATAATTGTATAATAAACAATGCTCCACTTGATCCTCACGAAATCGTTTGGCTTGAATCAATGAAAGTCGATGTAAATCTGTCATTTAAAAAGGCCAAAGGATGTTCTGCCTGTAATTATCGTGGATATTTAGGACGGACTGGAGTTTATGAGCTTTTGGAGTTAAATAAAGACATGTTAATCGCTTTAAGACATAATGACTCAAACAGTTTTGTCAAAGCAGCACTGGCTTGCGAAACTTATCACCCTTTATCCGAATCAGTATTGGATCTCGTGAAGAAAGGTATCACTTCAGTTAGTGAAGCCATTCGCGTAGTTGGACAATTAGATGAAGAATTTATGAGACGATAAATAGAGATGAGTACTGTTATAATCGTTTAAAAAATTGTAGTGTGAACATCACGTAGTAAAGCTAGGGCTTTATGGCAAAGTTTTGCTTTCTATCAAACTACAATTTCTGTCATTACGAGTATAGTATTATTTTGATAAGGGACTAGCGTATGCCAGAATATTATTTCAACGCCCGAGATCAACAGGGGAAAGCATTGAGCGGTCAACGAAACGCACTCAGTGCAGAAGATCTTGCTAACCAACTGATCAGTGAGGGCCTCATACCGCTAGATATTTCTGCAAGTCAAATTAAAAGATCGCTTACTACGCCAACCTCCAAAACAAATTGGTTTGTCCCTAAAGTAACTCTAGGTGATTTGCATATATTTTGTCACCAGATGTATTCACTGATTCACGCAGGGATTCCTGTTGCTTCTGCAATAACACGGCTTGCCGATACTACACGCAATAAAACGTTAGCTGATGCGCTGCAAAAGATAGTGATTGCTCTCAATAAAGGCAGTTCTCTCAATATAGCCATGGGTCAATTCCCGAAAATTTTTTCAGATTTTTTCCTTAATTTAATTGTTATTGGAGAAAACACTGGTAATTTAGATAATATTTTTCTGCATCTTGCCGAATATCTTGAGATGGAAGTAGATATTACTAAAAAAGTAAAATCAGCTTTACGATACCCCATAATGGTGATCGGGGCCATTATTATTGCATTACTTATCATTAATGTTTTTGTTATTCCTGCATTCGCTAAACTTTATGCTAATATGCATGGGATTTTACCATTACCTACACGTATTCTCTTAGCCACATCTAATTTTATTATTCATTATTGGTATTTATTGATTGGAATTATCCTATTAATTGTATTGGCTATTCGATCTTATATACATTCACCTATAGGAGCAATTCAGTGGGGGAAGTTGCAACTTAAAATTCCGATTATAGGATGGCTTATTCATCGCATACTCCTTACTCGGTTTGCTCGGCTTCTTTCTTTAGTATTACGCGCAGGCATTACCGCGGTTGATGGTATTCGGATGGTTGGTGCATCAACCAATAATGTTTATATGTCTCAGCAAATCAAAGGAGTTACTGATTTAATTGCTAAAGGCAATACAATTTCAGCAGCTATAGATAAAACGCATCTTTTCCCTCCTCTAATTATTCAGATGATCGTACTTGGGGAGGAGAGTGGTACCATTGATCATCTACTTGATGAGGTGGCAGAGTATTACCAGCGTGAAGTTAACTATGACCTTGTTCGTTTAAGTGACGCGATCGAGCCTATATTACTCGTGATTATCGGCGGCATGGTATTAATTCTTGCGTTGGGGGTATTTTTGCCGACATGGAACTTAGCGTCTTTGGTGAAACAACAATGACAAACATGAAAAAATCCTACCGCTTATCGAGTGTTCATATTGTAGTCTTATTCATTTTGGTTGTTCTTCTTATAGGCATATTTATACGTTTTTTAGATTTGATGCAAGCTTCTATTGAAGAGGTTTCTGTACAGAGTACCCTTTTTAATATGCAGCAATTCGCGCGTTTTCAAAGTTCGTTTTCTGAAACCAAAAATCCAGAATGTACCTTTCTAAATAAGCCTGATTTATTTCGGCAATTTAATGTGCGTTCTGCAGATTCTTCAAGCGCAAAAAATGTTCCTGGGAGTTGGATATATGACTCTAAAAAACATCAGCTTATTTATAACGTGCGTAGCAGGAACTATTTTAAATCAAAGTACTCCCAACAGATGGTTATTGATCTATACTGTAACCAGGGGAATGCTATTTTTAAGGTGGACTCGTTCCAATGGTGCCATGATAAGAAAATTTGGGGCTGTACTGTATGGTAACTAATTTTTGGCATATTTAAAAAGAATCACTAGTAAATAAGGATATTTCAAATGAGTAAACAAAAAGGTTTTACTTTAATCGAGTTAGTTGTTGTAATGGTGATATTAGGAATTTTAGCCGCTTATGCAATCCCCAAATTTTATGATTTTAGCACACAGGCTAATATTGCAGATCTGAATGGTTTAGCTGGAGCAATCAACTCAGCTAATGTAACTGCCCATGGTGCGGCTTTAGCCACGGGACAAACTGGGGCTACTGGCTCAATTACTATGGAAGGCAGTACAGTTGGTTTAGTTTTTGGATATCCATCTGCTGCGGGTATTACAAGTGCAGTGAACGTATCAAGTGCGTTTGCAGCATCTACTTCCGGCTCTGCGACAACCTATACGCTTAAAACGAACTGTACTGTTGTATACACTCAAGCGAGTAGCGCTACATCACCTCCAACTGTGGCTATAACTACTTCTGGGTGTTAATGTTGTTATGATTCGTTCCTAGGGGTTAGCCTAGGACCGAATCATAACCTATAACTTGGGCCCAGAATAAATGAGTAAACAGGGGTTTGAATGAAGAAGGAAAATGGCTTTACATTAATTGAGCTTGTTATAGTGATGGTCATATTAGGAATTTTAGCTGCTTATGCTATTCCTAAGTTTTATAGCTTTAGTACACAGGCTAATATTGCAGATCTGAATGGTTTAGCTGGAGCAATCAACTCAGCTAATGTAACTGCCCATGGTGCGGCTTTAGCTACGGGACAAACTGGGGCTACTGGCTCAATTACTATGGAAGGCAGTACCGTTGGTTTGGTTTTTGGATATCCATCTGCTGTGGGTATTACAAGTGCAGTGAACGTATCAAATGCGTTTACAGCATCTACTTCAGGTGCTGCGACAACTTATACGCTTAAAACGAACTGTACTGTTGTATACACGCAAGCAAGCAGTGCTACATCACCCCCAACTGTGGCTATAA
Organism: Legionella santicrucis; assembly: GCF_001468135.1. Taxonomy (GTDB): domain Bacteria; phylum Pseudomonadota; class Gammaproteobacteria; order Legionellales; family Legionellaceae; genus Legionella; species Legionella santicrucis. The sequence continues at coordinate 590,093 of NZ_LNYU01000091.1, forward strand.
CTACTTCTGGATGTTGAGTTTGATACCATCCTAAAATCAGATTTTCGGGATTCGATTTTAGGATACTATTCATTATTTTCTAAACAATGCTAATCGATATTTTCCTATTTCTTGAAAGCCAAGAGATTTATAAGCACGTATAGCAGAATTCTCATTGGTGAATAAAATAGCTCTTTTGACTTGATTCATAGCCGCTTGCTTTAAACAAAGAGATACAACAGTTCTGGCAAAACCTTTATTTCTTAAAGAAAGAGGGGTATAAACTGGGCCTAGCTGTACAATATCAGGTAAATGGGCATTGAATCCACACAGTGAAACCGGAGTATTATTTACAAATAAAACCCATCGATTTTGGCTAAGCTGTTTATCTTGAATTTCATTAATAATGGATTCTTCAAGTTTGGGATTATTAACATCTTCTCCAAGTGCTTCTATATGATAAGCAACAAGCCATTCTTTGATGACATCTATTTGGCAATCTTGTACTGATTTAATGGCACAGTCATATGTATGAATTGTTTCAGGCATCATCATTTTTTCAAGATTAAGTAAGAAAAGCTTTTCTTGATAATTGACGGCGAATAGGGAAGGCGATTGCAAGTCTAGCTTATCAATGACAAAACTGGCTTGAGAGTCTTCTCCTAATACTCCAGCAATAGGCCTTATTCTATTCAGTTTAAATTCATCAACTAATGCTGATAATATAGAAAAATTTTCAGCTTGCATCATTATATTCCCATTCCAATAATGAACTAAAGTTCCATTAAGTTGATGGTTCTCGAAAGAGCCATAATATTCTCCGTGAAATGGCGCATCTTGGTAATTGATTCCTGAGTAATATAAATTGTTCCTGATGAACATCGTGGTTTCTTGATAATTATTGAGATAAGTGGACAATTCTTCTACATGTAATTCGTTCAGTTTCTTTATCTCTATCATATTTTCCTCGGTATGATGATTATTGTTTTGCATATATTTTATTCAATAGAGATTATAGTATTTCAAAAGGAGGTCTTTGTCAGGTTTATCTTTTTTCAGGAGCATTTTGTACTGAGAGGACTAGCAAATGAAAGTGTCCAAAAAGTTATCTATACTTAAAGGGTCCAGCTTTGTTATATGAAAGGAATACTTTTTAGTGAGGTGTAATGATGCAATCTGTGCAAGAAAAAGGGCATGATTCTGAACGATATTTTGTTGTGGTGAAATCATTATCGAGCAAGGAAAAAAAAACACCTCTTTTTGTAATAAGCCACCCCATCTTAAAAACACATGCTGAAGAAGTCGCTCAAAATATCTTGAAAAATCGGCATCCAATTGAAGGTAAAGATTATTATTTAGTCAAATGCCACATGCCTAACGAAATATTATCCGAATTTGTTATAAGAAAAAAAGATATCGTACTTATGACGGTTGCAGAGATTCAAGATAATGAGCAAGAAATTGAGATTACGCCAGTTGATACCACACAAATTGCAAAGAATATCATGGAAGATGTGGGAGATGAGGAACTTATTTTTATAAAAAATAAAAATGAAATCGAAGTGCACTATAAAAAAGATTCAATATTGCACAAAAAAAAAATTGATTTATCTCTTGATGATATCAAAAAATTGTTCCCAGAGAATGAAGGTTTCTTTCTGGGATATACCACAATAAAATTTTCTGAACTGCCTAATGGTGTTAAAGAGACACTTGAAAAACATGGTCTTCCTATCAAAACAGTTCCTCTTATTTTGTCAGAAAATGAAAAAAATGAATTTTTTCGTGTTAACCGTGCTCACAATAAAAATAAAATAGATTTGATTGTGATTGTAGGTAAAGACAATGAAAAGGATAACAGCCACCAAAATGGGATCAGAAAAATACAAGAACTTTGCAAACAGCATAATGTGACGGTGCATATACTTGGGGATGGAAAAAATTGGATAGATTTTTCAGACGTGTGCGACTTAGAACGAGCAAATAATTTAATTATATGGGGGCATGGCGGTATAAAAATCAAAAATCATACGATTGATCTTTTCAATACACAAAAAAAAACGGGTGAACTTTTACAAATAATGCAAGATATCAGTGGATTTAAACATGCAATTATTACATCTTGTTTTGCTGGCATTATTCCTCAGAGCCTTCTGGAGTCAAAAACAAAACTGTTACCCGGAACCAGCCTCATGATGCCATCTTCTGGTGATGATTTTAGCTTTATTAGAGATAATCTGAATATTATTAGTCATACTATCGAATTGTGTGGAAAAAGAAAAAAACAATCTCAGGAGATGTCTTTAATTGAAACAACACAATGTACCATCATGAGCACACCGCAAACGATTGTATTTTCACATATCCCTATGACAGTAAATCAAGATCAACCTTCTTTACAAATACTATCTTGTACTATTAGGACACCTCAAAAAGCACAAGATGAAGTCATGCTGGATTGTATGAAATTAAGGTTCTATTTATTAGCCGAGTTCCATGAATATATTAATAATTTAATGGACGGGAACCAGGCAAAAGCTTTTGAAAATGAATTTAATTTATTAGGAGTAGAAAAAAATAACCGTTTTGAAGAGGACTATAAAGCGCTTATGATGGATACTAAAGATAAAACTTACACCAATCCACTTTTATTAAACTATTATGAAAAACAGGTATTATATAATATAGCTGCGTGCCTAAACCATACAGTATTAGATAAACATCTAAAATATCTCGAACACATGGGTCAAAATGAAAATAAAGAAAAAACATCGTTTTTTTCTTTATTTTTCACACCCATTCTTGGGGGGAAACGAGATGATATTGATAAGACTGCTACAGAGTGCTTAAGAGCTTTGATGAAGAGTCGTATAGGGTGTTTTTCGGAAAATAAGAAAGACGATATGATTAATACTCTGAAAGTGCTTTGTAAATATGGAGCTGACTTCTCTATAAAAGTTGAAAATAAAGCGGCACTCGAGCATCTCTTAGAGGCTAATCAACCAGAATTAATCTATGCTCTTTTAAATTATAAAATAAATAAGAATAGTGCTGCACTCTATAACGAAGTGTTTAAACATGCATCTACACCTCTTTTGAAAAATATTCTATTTAATAAAGATATTTTATTAGATTTAAAAAAGTTATCTAACGAAAATAAAGAAAAAATAGCCAACATTGCCAATGAGTCTGATTGGTTGAAGCAAGCCATCATAGAAGGGAATATTAAAGCAATCAAAAGATTACTTTTATGTAAGGCTGATGTAAAACGTTATGAATCGGAGCACGGAAACTCACTGCTTCATTTAGCAAGAGAGACACAGTATGAGAATCCTAAATGTTACTCTACTATTAAAAGGATGTTGGTTGAGTATGGGGTTGAGCCATTAAAAAAATTTTCAGGCAGGGATCAATACTTTCAGATGCAGCTACGTTTTACTTGTAGGACGACAAATTTATTAAATAACAACATTACTGATTTGACTCAGGAACCTTCAATAATTAAAGATGAAAAAAAAGACCCTTCGTTTTCTCAAAATAAAAATAAATAATGTGGGGTCGAGATAAGGACTTTATTTGATTCCCTGTTCTGGATCTTTCAAAATCTGAGCGAAGCCGAGAAACCATAAACAGGAAATAAAGTTAGAACCACATTGTGGTTGTCCTGGAAATCGTTTATAGCGATCTCTACTTTTTCTACTCTATTAATCGAGTAAAGCCAGACGTTTTATAGGTCCATTTTTTAGCCATGAGGGTAGAAAAATATTCTTAGCTGGTTTCATATGGTTTGTTCATATTGGGATTTATTATTACTATGTTAAAAGAAAAGGATAGGGGGATGTTTTGGGAGCGGTGATAAAATAGTAGATTACCTGTAATGCATACGCTATCCTCAATTAGGGAAGACACCATTTTCAACCAAAGGAGTGATATATAATGACCTTTTCCTCGCTAAAAGGACCAGCTATTGTTCTTACAATGATTTTTTCTCTTACTGTTTATGCAGATGCTCAACAACAAAGTGGAGATTTCCAAACTATATGTACAGATGCTTGGATGAAAAAAGCTGATAAAGCAAAAGATAAAGTAGATTATAAAAATTTTGGTGAAAAATATTGCAGTTGTGCGGCAAAACAACCCTTAGATAATGATGCTGCGGTAAAAAAAGCAATTCAGCTATGTATGTCAAGAACGTTATTGCATGATGCCATGGATTCTCTAGAAGATGAAATTACTTTAAATAAAGCCAAAGAAAGTGACATTAATGATTATTGTCTTGATAGATGGAACGTCGTTTTGCCACAACAAACAGAAGATGATAAAAAACTCATTAATGCTTATTGTCAGTGCGCTCAGCCAAAACTAATGGATCTTATTAAACAATCAGATAACATGACTGATAATGAATATGAAGCGGGTATCGATAAAGTTGCTGATAATTGTGTTGAGAATTCGCTAGCTACAAAACCAACTCCAACTCAGTAATCCAAAAAATAATTTATACTTTTCGGTATGTTGCCTGACTTGGGTTATTAAATATAGGAATAATTTTTGAGTATTCATGGGAGTTGTTGACAATTCATTTTTTTGCAGAACAAAGGGAGGCCTTTTTGAAAGAACTAGACTGGCGAGATAAGGTATGGATCCTGTTACTCATGCAGCATTAGGCGCTTCCTGTTCACAAGCAATTTTTGGAAAATATAATAAGCATATTCCTTGGAAAGTAGGTGCTTTAGCGGCTATGGCACCAGATCTGGACATTTTTATTCGTTTTAAAAATGATCCTATGAGTTTGGAGCTGTGGCATCGTAACTTTACTCATTCACTCTTGTTTATTCCTGTGGGTGGAATATTGGTGGCTCTATTCTTTTTGTGTTTTTCCCGTTATAGAGCATGTTGGAAACTTACTTTATGTGCCGCCTTGGTAGGTTATGCTACCCACGGGCTTCTTGATGCACTCACTTCTTACGGTACCGTGTTACTATGGCCAGTGAGTTATAAACGGATTAGTTGGGATATTATTGCTATAGTGGATCCGATATTTACTATCCCTTTAATATTAGGTATTGCTTGGTCTGTTATCCATCAAGATCAAAAGGGCATTATGTTAGGTTTGTTATTTGCAAGCATTCTCTTGCTATTTAATAGCATACAACATCAACGTGCGCTTCAAAGCATACAAGCATTCGCCGCGCAGCAAAAATTACGCTTAACAAGCATTCGCGCAATGCCAGCGTTAGCAAGTTCCTTTTATTGGCGTGTCATTGCAAAAAATAACCATTGCCTCATTATTAAAGAGGTTCATACACCAATTTTAAAAAGAGGTTCTATAATGTCCGTGGCACAAGTTCCACTTTTTTCTAGCCACACTAGTGCAAGTTTTACTCCAGGGCAACAACGTGATTTAGCTGTATTTTCGTGGTTTAGTGACAATTATGTGATTGTTGCTCAGTACACCCCCTTGACTCTTGCGGATGGCCGTTACACTCTAGGTAATAACCCATCATACTCATTATGGGGAATTGAGTTTTTACCAGGAAAAGAACATATTACAAAATTATCCTCTATTTTGCTTAATAAACATTGTGAATATTAGAATCCGTTTTTCTATACTAGTTTTTCGTGAACTTTTTTCATATTAATCGATTTTTGCCATTTTGAAATAATCAATGCAGCAATAGCATTACCGATCATATTGGTTAAAGATCTCCCTCCAGACATAAAACGATCTACCCCAAGAATTATAACTACGCCAGCAACAGGAATGGTTCCTACAGCGGCTAAAGAGCTGGCCAATATAATAAAACCACTACCTGTAACACCTGCTGCTCCTTTTGAACTGATAATCATAATCATTAATAAAAAAATTTGTTGTTCAAGGGGCAAATTTGAGTTGGTTGCCTGGGCAATAAATAAAGCTGCGAGAGTAAGATAAATCGCTGTTCCATCTAAATTAAAAGAGTAACCTGTAGGAATTACCAGATCCACCACTGATTTATCACAACCTAATTCAGTTAGTTTTTCCAGTAAGTTTGGCATCACGGTTTCAGAAGAAGATGTTGCAAAAACGATAAAAATTTCGGTTTTAAAATACTTGATTACCTTAAAGACATTTAAGCCTAAAACAAAATAGAGAACGCTACCCAGTAAGACTAATATAAATACAATGCAGGTTAAATAAAAACAAAGCAATAACTCAGTCAATCCGAGTAAAGAATGGGCGCCATATTGACCTACGGTATAGGCCATAGCAGCAAAAGCAGCCACAGGAGCATAATGCATCATCGCATGGATGATGTTAAAAAATATTTTGGTCAGGTGCTCAAAGCTTTCTAAGATAAATTTTCCTTTACTCCCGTATGACATCAAGCCTAATGCAAATAGAATAGCAACAAACAACACTTGCAGAATTTCTCCATGGACAAATGCACTAAAAAAAGTTTCAGGCACAATATTCAAAACAAAATCCTGAATATTATTTATCTGCTCTGTTTTACCCAGATAAGATTGTGCTTCGGAGATATTTAAAGAAGACGGATCTATATTCATCCCTGTGCCGGGCTGAACTATATTGGCTACTACTAACCCCAAAGCTAAGGCACAAATAGTTGTTATCAAAAAATAAATGAGTGAGAGACCACCAATTCTACCTACGGTTTTTAAATCACTCATTGCTGCAATACCTGAAACAAGTGTTAAAAAAATGATGGGGGTAATCATCATTTTTATTAGCTTTATGAATAAATCGGCAAAGGGTTTAAATGAGACTGCTAGTGTTGGGGCTACAATGCCTAAAAGAATACCGATAAAAATTCCTGCAATAACTTGAACATATAAGCGTTTAAAAAATTTCATAATAAATCCGTGAATCACAATAATGGTTTTTCTCAGTATTTAGGTATAAACAAACAACCAGGTTAGTCAAACTCCCCAATCTATCTCACTGAGCATTTAAAAATAAAAAATTATGTGCACTATAATTTATACGTTTTAAATTGCAATATAGTCCATGTTTATTTGCTGATGGGGGTATGAAGGGGCCTGGGAAAGGGTTATAACGACAATCGTTTTGTCTTTAAAAATCAGATGAAAATAAAATTGTACCTGTTATGATACCCACCTGTTTTTCTAGATGTTATCAATAAATTATGACTGATGTAATTTTTATTGGCGCAGGACCTATTGGTCTTTTAGGTGCTATACAATTAAAGCTGCAATTCCCAGAAAAAGAAATTCTAATGTTTGAAAAATATGAGGTTCCTATACGTAATCACGCAATGTATGTGGAGCAAAGTTCCTTTTCTGGAATGGATAGAAGTAATGGTTTTGGAGAGATATTAGACAGCATTCATTCCAAAGTGACCATTAGTGATTTGGAAAAAAGGCTAAGGGAATATGCCACATCAATTGGCATTAAAATTCAGTATCAAGAAGTAAAAGACTTTAATGAGTTAAAAAAACAATATCCTGAAACTGATTATTTTGTAGGAAGTGGCGGATTAAGAGGAATTATCCATCCTCAAGTTTTTAATGGAGAAAACCAGATTAATGAACCTTTGCGTTATGCAGTTGAAGTGAAATATAAAGCCTCTGGTACTACACATGCACTCAATAAGATCACCGAACTTCCAGGAGTACTTGCATACACCAAACACCTGGTTTCCGAATATGTAGGGCATTTAAAAGAGGGACAAACACCTATTTCACTGAGAATTTTTATTGATGAACCTACCTATCAAGCGATGAAGGGCGCAACCTTTAAAACACCATATACCCTTGCAGATAAGGATAGAATTCCTTCTGATTTATATGAGACCATAACCACTTATTTAAAAGGCAGAAAACATCTCGCTGGTGAAGTAATTGAAGAGAGCAGTTTAAAAATCTCTACGATTACCTTATCTCTTTATGCAAGCAAAGATTTTTGTAAGCAAGTAGATGGAAAAATAATTTTTCAAATTGGAGAGGAGGGTTTTGCCTGCCCATTTTACCGAAGTTTTAATGATAATGCGTCATGCATCCCATTTTTTACTCAAGCAATGAAGGCACTTTTTAAAAAACGTAATGTAGAATCGAATAAAATGAGTTCAAGCTCATTTTTTAGTGCTTCTACAATTGAAGAAACGCCACTTGAATACTATCAACATAATGTACAAGGATTTGTAAATAGTGAGATTCGAACTATTCATTACTTAAACCTCGGGATTGAAATGCTTGAAACTTCAGTTAGCTCATCCCAAGCTGTCCCTAAATTCACAGGATCTAAATTGAATTTAAAAAGAGGGGGTAAGATTTTCTTAAATGAGGTAAAAAGAGAGAATCAAAGTAGTGATCGAGAAAATAGTTCTTTATCAACGTGTGTGCTTTTATAAAATTAATAAGTAAATAAAGTCAGAAGCGATTTAAAAGACAATAAGGTTATTCGCTTCTGACTCCTTTATTTTGATAAATGAGTCATCTCTTAATTGGTTTTGTGTATTCCTATCGCCAGTAATAGCCAAGCAGCAATAAAACACACTCCACCAATGGGAGTAATCATTCCAATGATTTTTATGTTCGTCAAACTCAGTAAGTATAAGCTACCTGAAAAGAACAAAATACCCGCAAAAAATAACCATCCTGAAACTCTTATGGTTTGTGCATTGAATCGATAGAGAATTATGCCTACAAATAATAAGGCCAAGCTATGGATAAATTGATAAAAAACTCCAGTTTGAAAAACATGTATTTGATAGGCACTCAATTGTGTTTTCAAAGCATGAGCAGCAAAAGCCCCGAAAATTGTGGCAAACATTGCTGATAAAGCGCCAATTACCATAAAACGCTTTGGCATTACTGATTTAGGGTGCATCATCGTTAGAACTATTTTCAAAGGCCAATTAATGGATTATATCAAGCTTATTATAAATAAATGCAACAATATGAAATAAAGATTTTGTCCACGGGAAAATGCGTGAAAAATTTGCAGCACGATATAGGAAAAATTCTCTTAAGCAGGGGTTAATTTAAAAGGTATTTTATATACTCCTGGACCTTCTTCCGGACATCCTGCACCCTCTATTTTAATACTCCGTTGACCAGAAAAACTTCCGTCGCCATTCGGTGTAAAAAATTCGAATAGAGTAGATTTGACTTTACTGCCGTTATTGCAATTGAAGAGGTGTGAGGCCTTTAGCTCCCAGCGATTATTCTTCCAGTGATAGTCAATGTACTTGGGGGCACCGGGAGGGGCATATAAATTGGGCGTATGAGCTACGCACCCCGAGGCTTTACAAACAGTGAAGAAATCTTCCTTTTGCTTGGTTGGTCGACTGTTAGGATTAGGTTCGCCATTAAATGTTTGCTTTGCGCGATCTAAGTACCTAATGTATGAACCATAAATGGGAACAGGAATTGACGGGGAGGCGGCAAGGGCAAATGATGTCATTGCGCAAACGGACGTTACAAGTACAAGTGATTTTGTGCAAAATGAAAAAGTGTTAATCATTTTAATTCCATTTACTCGTGTTTCAGCAATTTAATGTTGAGATATAAATTTTAGTCTTGCCCTAATCATACATAATTTGCAGAAAAAATCTTTTTCACATGCGATGCAAAAACAGTCAAACGTAATTATGCCTTCACACTAAAAATAGTTTTATATTACTCGTTATCAAAGAATAGAGTCAAGGATACTCTACTGGCAACTGTATGCCGAATTTTCAATATACTATTAAAGCGGATATCTTAAGAACTTTATTTTTGACTAGTGATTTATAAACATTGCATATAAAATAACTTATTCATATTACCTCAAAATGGTTGTTCAATTCGTTCTTATAACAAGTGGGCTTTATGAATCTCTTTAATAAAATAGCTTTATCAACGATACTAACGTTAACGCTTACAAGCCAATCTTCTGCTGCTAACTTACCCAATAAACCTCCGGTACAAGGTTTAGTAAATATGGGTGATATTACTTTTTATAATAAACAGGACAGTATTGATCCTCCTTCGCCAAATAATTCTTTAGATAAGTTAACATTGTCCAATACGGTACAACTTTTTGGCGGTACTGTAATTAATGTGACTTGGGCTCAATTACAGCCTAATTCGCCAGATGAACATGGTAATATTACGCTCGATACAACAAGTATTGATCAAGCACTTAGTGTTATTAATGCATATAATCAAGCCAATCCCAATGCAAAAATTACTGCTAAATTGCGAGTTTGGGCGGGATTTGCGGCTCCAAACTGGGTAAAAAATTTAAATGGAAATGAACCTATAAATATTGTCGCTCAAAAAGGAAATGTCACCCAAAAGGGAACAGTGGCCCATTGGTGGGAGGAAGATTATTTAGATAATTGGGCCAACTTTTTATCCGCTTTAGCTAATGCAACCGATATAAACGGTTATACTTATGATGAAGAACCATTAATACGCGAAATCAGTGTAACCTCGTGTGCTTCCTCTACGGATGAACCCTTTATTTCATGGGCTGATCCAAACGCAGAACACGCATTAATCAGTGCAGGTTATACGGATATTGCGCAACAAAATTGTTTATCAAATGCTATAAATCTACACTATGCAGCTTGGAAAAACACTTGGCTGGACTTTCCTATTAGTCCATTTTTTCCCATGCAAGGGGGGAGTTCACAACCTAACTTCACTTTCTCATATAGCGTAATGCAGCAATGCGCTGAACATGGGGCATGTGTTATCAGTAATCAGGGTTTAAATCAAGCATCATCTATGAATAGTAATTTGGCGCAAATATATCAAAAAATATTGAGTTTTGTTGCCAATGGTACTGTATATGCTGATTTTCAAACGGTTTCTCCCGCTGTATTGGCAAAAAGTGAAAATGATAATTTGTGTTATGTTTTCAAAACTGGAGCCCAATATTATGCACAATCAATTGAGTTATGGCCTTCTGTTGCCAACTTAAATGGATTTGATACGTTATCGCGTACTCAAATACAAATTTTGGCAGCAATACTTCAAGGCAATATGAGTGAATCATGCGATGATTTTCAGTCTATTAAAAAGTAAAGATTATTAATCATAAATTAAGTTTCGAGTGATACAATACAAGTGTAGCGATATTAAATCTCCAAGGTTATAAATCAATTTTTTATCGCTACATGTAATTTGCTCTTCATCTATCTTACATCTTTTCTGAAGTTTACCTGTTCCTTTTTTTAATCTTTTGCATCTTTGAGTAGATTGCTGCATTATCCATCTAGAAATGGATTAAAAAATGTGTGAAAACAGAATATGCTTATATCCATTCAAAATATTACTGAAAAAATGTCTCTTATTGGCAATGGGGTTGTCGCTTTAATAATTGCCTACTTTACATTTTATTGAGGAAATACATTCGACAGAAACACTTATCTCACTGCAATCTCATCATGCGCTCAGTAACTCCTTAACTACATCTATTTTTTCTCTTCCAACTTTGCCTGTCGCTAGCGGAAATCATTTGATGTTTTCATAATAAAATTTTTTTAGCGTATATGATTGAGGCTTATCGTGGTCTACAATGCATTTTTTTTCAAGGAGTTAATTATGGAACAACAACAGAATAATTTTGAACTGCATGATCTGGAAGCAGGTAGACCGCAACAAGAGAACGAACAACCAGGACCAGATAATGTTCATCCATGTAGGGTAAAGGTTTCCAAAAGCAAATACTGCGGCTTTTTTAGAACGATACAATCCGTATTAGTCCCGCAAATTTCTGCTGAAATAAGTATACTTGAAGGGGATTTAGACACGGCTGAATCTGAATTAAAACTTGCCAAAGCGAACTATAAAAGAAGGTATCTTTATATTTCTGGTCTAGTAGCTGCTACCGTTGGGGTTTTACAACTTTCAAAGCAACAGTGGGCGGCTAATGATGTAAACACAAGCATGGCTATTGATTTTACTTCAGCAGTGGTAACAATAATTGGAACGGCAGCAACTAGTTTCGTCAAATCTTGGGATGATACTGCTGATGATCATCTTGCAGAAATAGCGGAAAGTCGGCGTACTTTGGCTGCATATCAATCTCGATAACCAATCTTCTCATTTCGCAATTGGTTTCCTTATCCAGAAACGGCCATATTTGGATATCTTGAACGAAAAACGCCCCGTAAAATATTCACGTAACGCCTACGTTTCGTTTTTCCGGGGCGTTTTTCGCCCAACCTAAAATAGTTACGTCTTTACCTATCACCAAGTATAAAACATTGTTGTCGAAGCAAGGAATTCATGTGACGATTTAGCAACACGAGCAATCATTAAAGCGACAACTTCATTACCAACAATAAACATCTTTTTTGTGATCGCTTCGTACGCGATGGACGGGCGCAAGAGCATGTGCTTATGTTATGGACAAAATGAATATAGGCAGGTAAAAAATCTGATTGTCGCTACCCATTTATCTTCAGGAGGTGTTATTAATGCTCCGGGAAGTGCTTACCTCGTCGCTCATCTCCGAGAAAAACAAAATACTAAAAATACAACGAGCCAGGCTGGATTTTTTAGTAGAGTCAAAGAACCAAAAGATATAGATCGGTTTCTTAGTATAATGAACGTGACTAGGCAACCCCAAACACAATGATTTTGCATTTATTTTTATCAATCTTTGTGTTTTTTTATTATTTTTCATTTAAAATATACACTCTAAAATCAAACGGATTCTAAAATGTACTTAACAGAAAATATATTGATAGTTTAGCGATCATCGTTTAGTTATTAGAAATAAGCATAATTTCCTGCTTTTAATTCAGAACCGTTGAGCATATTAAATTTGCTCTTCGGCAAAAGTTCAAACACGTAGATAAGTGATAAACAATGTTAGTTATTAAAAAAATTTCTCCAACGGGCGAACGTATAGTCAATAGCCTTGAGGTGCATGAAATCGCTCACCTCTATAATTTATATCTTGACACTTATAAACCTATTGGTGGCCAGTTACTTACTTTTGAAGAGTTTCAAAGAGGCATTGCTCCCCAAGATACTCAGGTGAAATATGACTGTATTCTAATTATTGAAGATCAAAATGAAATCAGTCAGTGCTTTTTGTTACGAACAACCTCATTTGGAACCCGAATTAGTTTTGGATTTGGGAAAAATGATAGTGCAGGACGTGAACAACGCTTGCATTTATTGAAAAAAATGCTCCATGAAGATTATTATACGGAAGCCAGTGGAGCAGTGGCTAAACAGTTGCTTAAAGATGATACAATCAAGCTTTTGATGATCCCAGAAAGCAATTACTACGCGAGTGTTAAAACAACCCATGGAAAAAAATTAGTTTTTGGATTTTACAAAGATGCAATTGAAATTCATCCAAAAACAAAGAGTTTTATTTTTTATTTATATGCATATATGGCACTTAAATATTCTATGGGAAATAAGCATGAAACGGATACGTTAGAGATGTATCTACAGAAGCTTCGAGAACTTTATACGATCGTGCAGGATGAAAAAAATATTCCGCAGATTTATAAATTAATCTTGTTAAGTAAGCTGGCACGAAAAATTCATTTCTTAGATCCTACTGAGGGAAGTGCGCAATTAAATGAGCTCAATAATTTGTTATCTGATTCACAGATTTGCCGAGACGCGCAGAAAGAACTGTTATTATTTTCCGATACATTATCTTCAGAAGAGCAACGACTTGTGGATTCAATTTTATATGAAAAGAAAATGCAGTTCGAAAATAAAGTTCACATGACCTTTTTTAAAAACTACGCAACTCTTTCTGCGAAGGAATCTCTTTCAACACTTATCCCTACGCAAGCTTATAAATGATGCATATCGGAAACCAGGTTTGACCTGGTTATTTTTAGCTGATTTCCGCTAGCGACAGGCAAAGTTGGAAGAGAAAAAAATAGATGTAGTTAAGGAGTTACTGAGCGCATGATGGGATTTTGCAGTGAGATGAGTGTTTCTGTCGAATGTATTTCCTCAATAAGCTGAATTTTATTCACTAAGAGTTGTTGTAAGTCATCAATTGATTGACACATCACTTTAATAAAGATGTTAAAATGATGACCAATAGTGTAATAAGCTTCAATAACCTCTTCCAGATCTTCTAATTTTTTAAGAGCAGATTGGTAATCTTTGGCATGAGTAAGCGTAATACCAATAAAACAACAAACATCATACCCTAATCGTTTTGGGTTAATGTGCACATGCACCCCTTCAATTATGCCTGCTTGCCGCATTTTTTCTACACGCACATGAATCGTAGCGGGACTTACAGCATATGTTTTGGCTAACTCTGCGTAAGGAGTGCGTGCATTTTTCATTAATGAATGGAGTATTTTTTTATCAAGATTATCGATTTGATAATTTTCTAGGTCTTTCATTGTTAATTTTTAAATATTATTTAATTAAAATGTCATTTTAATGGATTTTATATTTTGTATCTATGTTTATTTTAATTTAACAATAAAAATAATGGAAAAATTCAATATAATATAACATTCAATTATATCTGAGGTAGTATCATGAAGCAGTCCTTTATTGAAAAACAAAAGCAAATAAGTTTTGTTAAAACGTTTTTTTCGCGTGAATTAGAACAAAAATTAGGCCTCATTGAGGTACAAGGACCATTATTAGCTTGTGTAGGTGATGGTGTACAAGATAACTTATCAGGTACAGAACAAGCGGTTTCTGTTAAGGTGAAAGCTATACCTGATCGTAGGTATGAGGTTGTCCATTCATTAGCTAAATGGAAAAGAAAGTTATTAGGAGAGCGTTCCTTTCAAGCTGGAGATGGCATTTATACTCATATGCGCGCTTTAAGGCCCGATGAGGAGGTATTAAGTGCTACCCATTCAGTTTTTGTCGATCAATGGGATTGGGAACGGGTCATAGACAATAAAGATCGCTGCTTAAGTTATTTGAAAAAAACAGTTATTGAACTTTATGAAGCAATAAAGGAAACGGAAAAAGCAGTTAACGAGCTTTACGGCTTAAATCGATTTCTACCACAATACATACATTTTGTTTATACGGAAGAGTTACTTGCCTTGTATCCTGATCTATCTCCTAAGGAAAGAGAACGAGAGATTACTAAAAAATATGGGGCAGTTTTTTTAATTGGGATAGGAGGCGCCTTGTCAGATGGAAAACCTCATGATGTACGCGCTCCTGATTATGACGATTGGAGCTCGGTGAATGAAGTAGGGTTAACTGGATTAAATGGGGATATTTTAGTGTGGAATCCAGTAATTGAAGATGCTTTCGAACTTTCTTCTATGGGTATTAGGGTCAATGAAGCCATGTTAAAATATCAATTAGCATTAACAGGTTCCCAACACCGTTTGGATTATGATTGGCATCAGAAATTAATTTCCGGTGCATTACCCCAAACTATTGGTGGTGGTATTGGTCAATCTCGTTTAGTGATGCTTTTTTTACAAAAGAAGCATATTGGACAAGTGCAGTGTGGTGTTTGGCCTGATGAAGCTATAGAAATTTGAAAGACGATGCAGAAAGATAGAGCGTATTTCAATGTTCTGAAATACGCTTCACTTGAATTTCGTGCACAAAGCACGATGGCCTAACATAAGAATTAGGACTCCAGAAAAGAGCTTTTACTGTTAGGCAAGATATTTTAGACCCTCGCTTTTGTGGAGGGATATATTCTTTCGAAAACTGAGAGTTTGGGTACTGAAACTTCAATTCTCACCCAGGCTGGGTAACATGAGCGTTGTGAATGCTATCGTGTTTTATAGGGCTCATTCTATCTCCCACTGCATAAAGATAAGTTTAAAATCCTCAGACCATTCAGTCCACTCATGCTTTTCAAATGCTTTGACATAAACGAAATCACCTGGATTAACGATCACTTTTTCGTTGGTACTGCCATGCTGAAATTGAGCGGTGCCTGAGACTACAAAATGAATTTCATTTTTATAACCAGGATTGATATGTTCAAAGGGAGGGTTTTTATCTGGGATTACTATTCCTACCGTAATCTTGCTCTCTTCCAGAATGCGAATGGCTCCTGGATTGGGTGCTGGCAACATTTTCATAATCTCGGTATTGCGGATAATGCGTGTCAGATGAGCCTCTTTAGGATTTTGTAAATATTGTTTTATAAACGCAAATATTTCTTGCTGATATTCTAGAAAATTGTGCGAGGAACTAATAAATTGAGCGATGTCGGGTCGGGGACGTGAAATGGCAGTCAGTTGTTGCGGGGTTATAAACGAATTTTCGGGGGAATGAATAATCATACACGGATGTTGATGGCGCATTGTTAAATAATCGCTGAGCACTTGGGGGTAAATCAAGATTATTGCTTTAAATGCATTAACCTTATTCGAGAGAGTCCACCCCAATTCACATTGATTCCCCAATGCAATAAGTACTGTTTTATTCTTTTGGGTTATCTTTTCGAGTGAGTTAACCATAGAGTCCTGAAACTCTATAATTTCCACATCCATATTGTTCTTTAATAAGGCAGTAAGTTCATTGGCTTGTGCTAGTGTGTTGTCTTTTAAGATTATTATTTTATTCATATTATTTTTCTGCTATTTAACCCAGGTTTCATGTAAATGTCGCCAAAGCAATGGTTGTTTCGGATTGTTGGTCGGAATAAAAATTGCAGTGGATACACGTCTTAAATGCTCATTTTCAGTGATTTGTTGCAATTCCTCATAGCTAACGACAATGTTATCTGAGCAAGAAAAAATCTCTTTAAAATGTTCAATTTTAATGGTTACTTGGGGACGACAGCCTGCTGCATTATGGTACCAATTGCTAAGCCATACATAATCTCTTAAGACTCCATCGGGTTGGATTATAGTAAAATTAGGATGAAAATAACTTAAGAAAGGCAATCGATCTTCATTAATAGTGTTGTTGTGAAATAAACTCTCAATTTGGACATGAAGCTCAATGACTTCTTGATAGGCTTGTTTCAATTGGTTCTGCATGGTTGTATTTTGCATTTTTAGAGTCTATTAAGGTGCAATTTTTACATTATAGCGTAATTCATTAAGTTAACGTGAGTTCCATATAAGAGAAGGTAGTTTTACTTCGAACCGTTCGAAAAGAGATTTATGTTGTTCAATAAGCCTTATCCTGTAATGTCTGTCTTTGTAGCTATCTTACATTAGGAACGATCTTTATTTTTCAATACCTCTTAAATTTTCTATTCGCTTGGGCCAGGTAAAATGAAATACAGCACCTTGGTTTTTAGCGGACTCGACCCAGATATTAGAGCCTTGGGTTTCAACGATTTTTTTCGCGATACTAAGCCCTACTCCGCTACTTTCAAAAATATCGCGAGATTGTAGCGTTTGAAAAAGTTGAAAAATCCGATCTTGATATGCACCTTCTATTCCAGGTCCATCATCAGCAACAAAAAACTCATAATAACCTGTTTTTTCAATAACACCCACTTTAATGTGTCCTTTATGGAGATGATGGTGTTTGACACTATTATCAATAAGCTCATAAAGTACTTCTTGTAAGGGTGTTTTTTCTGCTTTGATAGAAAAAGTGCATCTATCGCAATGAATATCGAAATCATTTGCAGTATCCACTTTATGAGCGACATTACTCACTAATTCGGGAAAGTTAATTGTTTCAATTTTTGAATGTATGCCCCCAGCCTGGGCATATTTTAATAGTCCATCCAATAAGTTCGACATTCGATAAGCGCGTTTTCTTAAAAAGGATAGGTATTTTCGAGATTGAGGAGTCAATTGGTTCTCTGTATCTTCTTCAATCCACGAAACAAGATGTTCTATTGCGGGTAATGGTGACTTTAAATCATGAGACGCTAAATAAACAAAACGCTCTAATTCATCTTCTGCATTTTTAACTAAAACTAAATTTGCAATTCTTGCTTTAAGCTCTTGAGCAGAAAAGGGTTTTGTCATGTAATCCTGGGCGCCTTCTTGGAGTATGCGCACACGAAGCTCATCATCTGCTTTCGCAGTTACAATCATAATAGGAGTGGAAAGTAGTGAGGAATGCTGTCTTAGAGCATGAACCATTTCGATTCCATTCATGTTGGGCATCATGATATCACTAATAATTACATGAGGAAGTAACTCAATCGCTTTCTCTAAACCTTCTTTACCATCTTGCGCACAGATAATGCGATAATCTTTACTTAGAATTTCGCATAAAAACTCATTCATTGCTAAATTATCTTCTACTATTAAAATCAGCGGGCGGTTGGCATTTTCTACCCCTTTTGTTTGCATCACTCCTGTTTTTTGTTTCTTTACGTGATGAGGTATTTCAAGCATTCTTAACGGGGGTTGCATGGAATGTACTAATTGATTTTCTGGGGCTTTTAATGGAATTTGAATGATAAACTGTGCACCACCTAAATTTGATTTTTTAACTTTAATGGTGCCTTTATGCGATTCAACAAAATCTTTGACGATTGCTAGTCCTAAACCTGTGCCGGCTGAATGATACAAACTTTCTTCCATTTGGAAAAAACGTTCAAAAACTGCTTCTTTAAATTTGGACGGTATGCCTGGGCCATTATCTTCAA
The DNA here is from genome assembly GCF_001468135.1 of Legionella santicrucis. Lineage (GTDB taxonomy): Bacteria > Pseudomonadota > Gammaproteobacteria > Legionellales > Legionellaceae > Legionella > Legionella santicrucis. The sequence goes on from NZ_LNYU01000091.1 coordinate 608,583, forward strand.
TAGAAAATTCAGCATGATTCTTTTTTTTATGTAATTTAAGATTAATTTTTCCGTGAACTGGGTTGAATTTAATTGAATTGGAGAGCAAGTTAAGGATAACACGCTCTATTTTTTCATTATCTATTTGAATGAATAATTTTTTAGGAAAATCACAAGAAACTTGTAATTCTTTCGCTTCAATATCTGCTTCAAATAAAGACAGCACTTTTTTAACAAGGGTTACAAAATCAATGTTGTAATAATTAATTTTTAATTTCGCCGCATCAAATTTTGCAATATCTAATAAATCATTTACATGTTTTAATAATAGAAGAGCATTCTCTTTAATTAATTGTATTTTTTTTGTTTGTGATGAAGTTAACGGTTTATCTCCTAACAATGTATCTAATGGGCCTAGAATTAACATTAATGGTGTGCGTAATTCATGGCTAATGTTTGCAAAAAATTGCGTTTTCATTTGATCCAATAAGGCCAAATGACTGTTAACCTCTTGTAATTGTTTATTTACGGTCTGAATTTCTTGAGCCCGTTGATAAATTTCAATTTCCATTTCTCCGGCGCGAGTACGAAGTTCCTCCATTATTTTTAGTTGCGTAGAACGCGATTTTTTTAATTGGATGTATTCTGTAACATCCTCAACTCGGTGAATAATATATTTAATTTGGTTCTGGGCATCTAAAACGGGTAAATTAATTGGGCTCCAATACCGTTCTTCATATCCTCCTCCTTTGTCGCTAGGACGAAGAATATCGTATTTTTGAATGGCCATGGTGTCATAAGTTTTATTTTTTAAAACTTTATTTAATGAAGCGCGTAAATTATTTACCCCTGTGGCATAGGGGTCTTCTGGATTATCTGGGAACGCTTTAAATATATTTTTGCCTATAATTTGTTCTCTAGTAACCATGGTAGAGCGCAGATAATTATTGCTGGCCGCAATAATCGTAAAATTTTTGTCTAAAATAAGATAAAGCCCAGGAATCGATTCAAAAATTACTTTAAAATCAATTTTTCTTTTTGTATTTTCCATCTGCTTGACCTCTTATTCCATATATTTTTTAAGTATAAAATATTTACAGTATTTTTAAAGTAAATGCAGATTGATGATTGAATTGATTTTTTGAAACTAGAGAAAAATTGTTGAAGTAATTGTCAGTTGAACATGATTTAGATGTAATTTGCCATAAGCTCGGAGCGTTTTGCTCCGAGCCAACCCTTTATTTTGCAGGAACTTCTTTCCACCAATTTGTTTTGGTTTCTGTTGCCCAGTGTCCGTCACGCATTCGAGCAACGAAGGCCTCAGCTTTTTCAGGAGATGATGTTTTAGGATCTAATTGAATGCACCAATCCCATTCACCTGTTGTAGACCACATTCTTTGTACGCCATCCCATTTTGCCATTTCATTCATAGCAGACATAGGTTTGTTACTTTTCATAAAAATTACACTGTTCCATGCATCCATTATTACTATCCTTATAAAAATTTTGTTTAAAATAAGCTTGAAATAGCTCAAGCTTATTAAGAATAGAATACTTCTAGAATTCTTTCCATGCCTCTCATAAATTTTTATGATCAATTGTAATATTTATAATGTGGAGAAATATTTTTAAATGTTCACTGGGTTTAAAAATTGGGCGGCGTCAGAAACAATAGCTTTGCGGGCTACCTCAAATTGGTCATTATCCCAGACGGTACTTATTTGTAATATATGATTATCCAACGCTTCATTGTAGGCCGCTAACCCAATTAATAGATGAGAAAATTTAATTTTTTTAAACTGAGTTATACTTTCAAGTAAAGTCAATCGTTCAATTTTCGAACCACTAATATCATCCCCCAACGCATCATTTACACCATTAAATTTTTTCTTAAACCACTCTTCTAAGGGATAGTTGAATATAAAGACGTGCGATATTTGAAAACCACCTACAGCACGTGTGTCAAGATATTGTTGAATGTCTACACATTTTGTGTTTTCTATGATGTACGTAAAAGCTTTCGCGAATAAAGGAGTGAGCTCAAAGGTTTGTACCTGAATTAGGGCGCGTAATTCGATTAATGATTTTCTGACATGAGCATTCTTCTCGTTCTCTTTTTGTTCATCGATTGTATTTATAACATCATGCAGACATTTAGAATTTGTATTCTCATCGTTAATTATTTTTTTTAAGATTTTTTGGAAATTATTGGGTAACGATTTGGCTTGTTGGCTGTCTAATATTTCTAATAAACGTTGGTCAAATAGAGTTTTATCCAATTCATTATATAATGATGCTGCCTTTATATAAAGATTGGCATGTTCTTCTTCCAAATGTTCTTGGAGCATTTTATACGCTAACATCTCAACTGTGGAGTCGCTTGTTTCAACCATACCTCCGCCGGGTAATAGATAGAAACCATGGCGTTTTGCAAAACGAATTTGTCCTTTAGTGTTGACACTTATCCTATCTACAGCTTCATTGAAAAGCTTCCTGAGCATTTGAATTTGAATGGGGTATAATTGATTTGCTGGCGGATGATGAATATCAAGTTGATCTAAATCAAAGCTTGTTTCTGTTCCAATTTTTTTAAGATGGTCTTTTTGAGCTGTACGGAATTTTTCCCAAATTTCAGGGGTATATTCAGAGATCGGTTTTTTTAATCTCATTTGTACTGGTGAACCAAACTCAAACCAATCGCATAATTCAGCATCTAAGTCCATTTTATAGAAATCAAACAAAATATCAAAAAATTGTTGATTTTCCATTCGATTTAAAATGTCGGCATAGTTAATTAATGTTGCGGTATAAGATAATACTCTATAATGCTCCTTTGCTTCATTTTTAGAGGTTATTTCTCCAGATAATTTTTGTACGCCAGTAATTGCGTTAAGCAACATATCTCTTCTTGTAAGGGCATTTGCATTTTTATATTGGAGCAACATAGGTTCAATATCACTAAATAATTGTAACTGAGAAGACATATTTACTCCTACAAGCATACATAATAAGCGCATTATGATTTATTGAAAGGGCGGTATAATACTTAATCAATTATTTTAAGCATTTCCTCGAGCAGGGAAAAAAATAAGATGTTCATTTTTTATTATTGGAGTTAAGTATTTTAAAGCGGCATTAATTTTTTCAGGTTCGTCAAAAAACTCAATAATTATAGGAAGAGAAAAAGGCACCTCTAAAAAAGAATCATTATGGACATTTGTTTCACCAAAGCCACTAATAGCACGAAAAACGCTTATTCCACGAATTTTAGCTTCATGTTGTAGATAATTTAAAATAGAAGGGATATTTTCGGCTCGTTCTAAGGTATAAATTCGTACCACTGTAATCTCTACGGTTTGAATCTTCATTTCATTTATCATGCTCTCTCCTTATACAGCACTAATGATTGTCCCATAATCTTCATTAAGTATAACAATATAAGATTTTATTAAGATAACTTTAAAATAAAAATAAGTTTCTTAAAGCGCATGTTCAAAATTATCTCGTGTATCTATAATACGTTGTTTGCAGAGGTTTTGGAAAAAATCGTTGTTTCCTGTAAAGTTAATCTTTACCTGAAGTAGCGAAAATTTTAATCCGCATAAATGATTTAAAAAGGTACTCCATGAAAAGGATATTTAAAGTCTCAAAAAATGAGATTAATTTGCCTGTCATTGTGATTGTTATCAGTGTACTAATTGGTATTTATCATATTTTTTCTTATTTGATTCCTTTTACAAGTCATGCTTTTGTTGTAACTAATGTTACGCCTGTTGCAGCAGATGTTTCCGGGTTCATTACTAAAATTTATGTACATAATGGGAGTGGTGTTCAAAAAGATCAGCCTTTGTTTGAGGTTTATCAGAAACCTTATCGTTTAACTTATGAATATGCAAAAGCACGACATGAAGAAGCAATCGAATCTCTTAAAGTGATTAATCGCCAAACGCAAAAAACTGAAACATTATTGGCTGCTGCAAAATATGCTTACGAAAAAGCTAAGTTTGAATACCAATTAAAAAAAGCGCCTAGTGTACGCGAGGCTTTGTCAAAACTTGAAGTGCGTACACTTGATTATGATTTGCATTCGCTTGAACAAAAGATGGATTCACTCAAAAAACAAATTGCTATTGAAGATCAGCAAATCATTCAACAAAGAAAACTCATTAAAGCACTCAAAGCAGAAAAACATAATGCTCTCGTTAACCTTGATTTAACGACAGTCAGAGCTCCGGCAGATGGAGTAGTTGATAATCTTTATATTGGTCCAGGAACTCCCGTTAAAATTCATGAACCTTTATTCTCATTTATTGATACGTCAAAATGGTGGGTACAAGCTAACTTATATGAAACAGACTTACGGCGAGTAAGGCCTGGTGATAAGGTATACATAATGCTTCGTATGTATTATTTTAATAAAATTTTTCATGGACGAATAGTCAATACTATATGGGCTGCGGACCGGCAAACAACAGATCCACGCACGCAACAACAAAAAGTGGGTAGCAACAATCAATGGCTTTTGGAGCCTCAACGTTTTCCAATCCAGATAGAAATTCTTGATCCGGATCCTAAATATCCCCTTCATCCTGGTGCTAGTGCCTATGTTTATATCAAAACTCACTCACATCATTGAAGCTTATGATCCCTACGGGAATCATCGTGTAAATGGAATGAAAGCCGCCTATGTTTTATTGATCCTTTTTGCGGTTAACTTCGTTTTTTCTATTCCTAACCCTTACTTTTATTATTTTTATATTCCGCTAACAGCAATGGCTGCCGAAGTAGTTGGCGAAACAATGAAGAAAAAAAATTTACTGCTTTTTTATTGTATATTATGGTCTGCTATTAGTGCGTTTCTTTTTGATATTTTTTCTATTACTCCCTTTTTTCCTATTCTTGCATTTTTTTATTCTTTTCTGCTGTATTTAATAGCCATTAAAAGCAGGATGCATACTATTGTTATTGCACCTGTTGCATTAAGTTTAGGTGCTTATTCTTTATTGTATGGAGAAATTAATACCAGTTTTTATGCCATCTTAAATAATTGCTTAAATACTTTTATTGCAATGGCAGTCGTTTTTGCTGCATTAGCTTTTTTTCCTCGCAGCTATTATTATCGTCTTTGGTTAAGAGCATTGTTATTATTGATGGCACAAATTACAGAGCATTTATCCTTAATGGTTGCAAATCAACGAATTATTTTTGATCCAGTCCGCGGCCATACGACCCATTTAGTACGCTATGCCAGGATGTTGCCTCGTTCTTTTCCACTGCGTTCGATTTGGAAGATTAATTTACTTATGAATCAATTGCATTTACTCGTTTGTGTTACTGAAGCAGAGGCAATTATGATGGATAGTGAAAAGATTAATTTATTTATTCAAAAGCTCCATGTTTTTAAACAAGCAGTTGAAAAAGAACAACCTTGTGATTTAGCCGCAACGCCGTGGGTTATTTTAAATAAATTAATACATTCTTGGAATTATCTGTGTTTAAAAATATAGATTATCGAAAAACGCGAGCACTACAGATTTGCCTTGTTTTTGCCACAGCTTTAGCAGTTCAGCGGCTAATGGGGTATTCTCATGCTGGATGGATAGGTTTTGCTGTAATGATGATTTATGCCGGTTTTGATAGGGGGGCAAGTTTATTACGTACTATTCACCGATTCTGGGGAGCTGTTTTTGGATTACTTCTTTCTTATTTTTTGTGGGTTATGGGGCAAATCGATTTTCGTTTAATCTTGATTGTTATCCCTTTTATTGTATTTATGGCTTACTTTTCTTTAGGTAAACTTTATGCGTTTCCAACTATTTTTACAGTGACTTTGACCTCATTAGGCACTGATTATTATGGAGGAAATAATTACGCCGTTCCTAATTTCTTTTTTGATTATCTATTGTCTACAGTTGTTGCTTTTTTACTGTGTTTCATGTTTGAGTTTTTCGTATTTCGAGGCAGCCAATTATCACGCAAATTTTATCTTGATTTACAAAAAAAAATTATTACACGTTTAAATAAGCTCTTTCATATAGCAATCCAACGACCAATGCGTGATAGTAGTTATTTACAAGTAAGTATTGCATTGAACACAAATATATTGGATTTGTATGCTTTTGTTGATGCAGCAAAACATGAGACTCATCCGGAAATAAATTTTCTTGAAGAATTGTCTTTTTTTAGTTCTGTGGTACAACAAGCCTATCATAATATACGTAGATTATTCGTTTTATCGCCACATCGTAACAAGCTGTTGGAATTAGAAACTCAAAACATACTCGAGCAACTTGCTCGGGAAAACCAAAGCCAAAGGATAAAATATATTGGAGAGTAAATTGATAAGGACAATTGGCTTACTCACTTTGAGTTTCATTCTAAGTTCTTGCAACCAGCATGCCCAAAATCCTGTACTAGTGGTTCCCGATCAGTGGGCTGCTCAAGATAGTCATTACATGAATTCCAATGAAAAATTACCTTGTTTTGCATGGTGGAAACAATTTAAAGATCCAAATTTAGATTCATTCATTGATAGGGGCTTAATTTATAATAATGATATTAACGCCGCTGTTGCCCATATCGAAGCAGCTCAAGGTGAGTTAAGGCGTGTACAGTTGAATTGGATTCCTGAGGTTACTGGAAATGCGGGTTATTCTTCATTTCCCTATCTAGGTTTTCCAGGCGTTTTGCTCACTGTAGTGCCTACTTATACCCTTAATATTTTTAAACAGATCAAAGAACAGCAAAAAGCCAAATATGAATTAAAAGCGACAAAAGCAATGTATCATGGTGTTCGATTGGCCGTGATAAGTCAAATTGTCAGCAACTACTTTAATTATTTGAGCCAGATAGAGCGATTAACACTGCTGCATGCTTTGGAGCAAGACCTTTCTAAACTAATTACGATTGCCCAGACTATGTATCAAGGTGGTTTATATGCTCGAACTGAAATAGATCTTGCTAAAACCGAGCTTTCTTTAATCCAAGCGAAAGAACGAGTAGTACAACAAAATATTGTGATTAGTGAAAATGCTTTGCATTATTTATTAGATGAAAATCCAGATAAGATTTTCGTGAGTCGTCGTTTTAAGGATTTAAATGGTCAAAAAATGATTATCGGTGCTCTTCCAATAAATATCATTGAAAATCGACCTGATATGGAGCAAGCGAAACAGGAGTTATTTGCCGCTAATGCAGGGATTGGTATTGCTTTTGCTCCTTTATTACCGGCAATTAACTTAGCAATGGCTCGAGGGGAAATTGCTAAAGTTGAAAATGGCGGACAATTAGGCCAGGCAATTCATTTTAACCAAGCTATTGTTGAAGTTCCATTTTTAAGAGCATCGACCTATGGACAATTAGTCAAAGCTAAAGGATTGGACAAAGCTTCTTATTATCGATATAGCGATACTTTGCGTAAAGTGCTTAGGGATGTAACTAATGATTTGTCGGCTCATGAGTTGTATACCAAACGCTTTAATGATGTACTAAAAGCAGTACGAGAGCTCACCAATGCATATCGTTTAAACCAGACTTTATATCAAAGAGGAATTATCAGTCATCTGAGTTTGATCAAAGAAAAAGTGAGGCTAGACGAGCTTGCGATTGAAGTCAATCAACATAAGTTAGAGCAATTAATTACTGTTGTTAATTTGTATCAAGATTTAGCAGCTGGATATAATTATATTCCTAGCACCTTTGAAAAAAATTAGGTTCTGTTGACAATTATTCTCCCTGTCTACATATCCAGTTTTGTAATGAATTGTCAACAAACCCTAATCTTTAGGGTTAGGTTTAAATTATTCTAAATGGTCCACTTCCTGCATTTTATATACAGACATTCGAGAGAAATAGGGGGATTACTTTAATGATCAAAACAGAGATTGTAGGCTAAGAACAAATGTCAACAGTATTTAGCAAAAATTATTTAAAATTTAAGCACTTATTAACTTAATGATCTTATAGACATAGATGAAGGTATTGTGCAAAATTAAGAGTTCTACCCTTAGCAAAGGATGCTATAATCATGGGATGTTTATATTCACAATCACGACTATCTGTAATTGCTATTCTAGTATCACAATCTATTTTTAGCACCACATCTTTCGCTGCTGGCTTTCAAATTAATGAGATTAGCCCTAGCTTACAAGGTGATGCAACTGCAGGCGCAGCAGCAGCAAATAATGATGTCTCAGCAATGTTTATTAATCCAGCAACATTATCAACTTTAATAGAAACCCAAGGGTATCTGGGGGCCAGTGAGCTTTTTCCTCATGCCAAGATGACTGATGCACACGCGAGACATACTGTTAATATTCCGGGAATTCCTCCCAGTAGTATTAGTGCAGCAGTTAAAGGGAACCACCGACAAGGAAGCGTTTCACCTTCTGCATTTGTTCCGGATGGATATTTTGGTTGGCGAATTAATAATAAATTTGTTGCTGGGTTGGCTTTAATTGCTCCTTACGGTTTGAAAACAGCTTATGACTACGACTCTGTAGTACGTTTTGCTGCTGTTTATAGTTCGGTCAAAACCATAGATATTAATCCCGCACTTTCTTATTCAATTAATGATAAGTTGGCTATAGGTGGTGGTTTTCAAGCTCAATGGATGCAGGCAACTTTTTCTAATTTTAACGGAGCTTACACTGGGATAGCTCCTATTGATGCGTTGATTGCAGCAAATTTACCTACTCATCTTAGAGGAGAAGGTTGGGGTTATGGCTATAATCTAGGAATTCTCTATAAGCCGTTTGTAAACACACGCCTTGGTATAGGTTATCGCTCCCAAATTGCAGAGACACTAAAAGGTCATGGTCAGCAATATGTTTTACCGGGAGAGACAGTTCCTGCACCATCACCAAATTTCCTGTTTAATGCGCAAACCCGTGTTAACACATCAGTGAAAACACCGCAAATTTTAACATTAAGCGCAGCTCATGATATCGCTAATTGGACAATCAAAGCTTCAGCACAAATTAATTTCTGGGATGTTTTCAACCAAATTAGTATTAATATGCCAGATGCTTTTGCTACCAACAGTACAATTCAAACGCGCTGGAGAAATGCATGGTTTGGGGCATTGGGCGCGGAATATCATTGGACTCCTGTATGGACCTTCCGTGGGGGTATTGCCTATGATGAGACCCCAACCACTAGCTTTAGAGATCCACGTATTCCGGATTCTGATCGCTATTGGGTAAATATTGGTGCAAGTTATACAGTGAATAAACACATATCGATTGATGCTGCTTATGCACATATCTTCCTCCAAGACCAAACGGTCAATGTTATTCAAGCAAGTGGAAGTAGTGCAACGAGCACTGCGCCATTAGAAGTAAATCAGGTATCAGCGAACTACAGCGGTTCAGTTGATATTGTGGCACTGGCTGCCCGATACAAATTTAACTAATTCAAGGAGGCGGTCACATGTTAAAAAAAGTAATGAAGCTCGCAGAGCACATACAAAGGAATATTTCTCGTTCAGCTAGTTTAGCTGTTGTATGTTTGAGTTTAGTCAATTCCGCACACGCAATACCTTTTGATCGGATCAGCCAAGTTTATTTTTTTGGTGATAGTTTAACCGATAGTGGCTATAACGATTATTTTCCAACTCCTCCAGGTAAAGCACCTACATTTACCACCTATGAAGGTTATATTTGGTCACAGTATGTAGCTCGTGATATCAAAGGTTTTGCATTAACTTCATCTGCACAATATCCAATTACTTATCCTAATCTTCCTAACGACGAGGTTACAAATAACACTACTCCACCTATCCAGTCACAATGCCCAATTCCTGCTTGCCCTGTTTCGGGCATGCTCAAAGGTATCGATTATGCTGCTGGTGGTAGTTCTACTAATTCGATAGGGTTTGGTTTGAAATGGGCGCCCCCCTTGCATGCCCAAGTCAATCAGTTTTTGACAACACATCCCTCTATAGATCCTAATGCTATAATTTTAATTTGGTCAGGTGCAAACGACATTCTTACGGTGTTTAGTACCTCATCAACATCGCCTATATTTCAGCTTTTGCTCTTAGAAACAGCAAATACTGCTGCAAAAAATATTGCTCAAGAAATAGCTTTACTTAGTACACATGGAGCGAAAAGGGTAGTGGTTCTGAGCTTGCCTAATATTGGTTATACACCATTTATAAATGATCTTGTAACGGTTGGGTTAGCCCCTCCCTCACTTCCAGCGGATATGAAAACTGCAACATTTACGTTCAATTCTATGCTCAATCAAGAGTTAGGTAGAGTTAAGGCCAAGTATGGTACTAAAATTCTTTATGTAGATGTTTATGATCTCCTGGATAATGTTATTCTTGCAACTAAAGCAGGAAAGCCTTATGTAATAGGAGGGGAGGCGTTTTACTTTACTAACTATAGTTCTCCTGTATGTGGTTATACTGCCCCACTTACTCCTGGTGTTCTCCCTTCTTATGTACCTTCGATAGTATGTACTATGGGCTCTAATGGTTATGTTTTTGCTGATGAACTTCATCCAACTGACATGGCACACCGTTTATTATCCATTGCAGTAGAACAACAAATACGTCGTTGGATATAAGCTGTTTTGGGTCCATGCTAATTTAGTCCCACCTAAAAGAGGTTTTTAAATTAACCTCTTTTAGGGATTATATGTAGTGTATCCGTTAAAAATCATCATATCTCTGTGGCAGTCTAATTATTAGTAGAAGGATATATGACTTGATTTCTTTAGATTCATTCTTAGCAAATGGTTTATTCTTAAAAAATAATGCAGAATCAATGTCATCCTGTTCTGGAGTTGTATCATAAAATACTATTAATCCATGATAACCATGTTGTTGTTCTGCATTTTTAACTCCAGTTGCTAGAATAAAATCGCTGCGTAATGCAAATATGCGCTTTTCATTAAGTTTAAGAAAGGCATCCACTTCTTCAATACGCTGAAAAGCTGGATTTACTCTTGATTCTTCAGAATAAGTATATTTAGGCGGTACTCCTTTAACATGGCGTTGGATGTAAGATTTCAATATAAAAACTCCATATTAAAAATTTTTGATAAAATGTCCGTTACGCTAGAACTCATGATAATGACCTCGTATAATCCAAAATAAATACATTTTGTTTCTACATATGGAAATTTGGGTTTAATTTTGGCAACAAAAAGCCATTAAAATTATTGCCGCTAAAATTGAATTTGAGCGCTTTATATTTGGAGTATATTTTGAACAGCATCACAAACCCGGACACTGGTATTGGTGAGGACTAATTTGTTGGCGCTTTTTTCAAATAACTCCGCCCAACCTCGACAACAGTGTCCAGGCGGCGCATTATCATTTGTTGAACGCTTATGTGTTGCATATTAGAAATCATTAATATGTAATAAAAGTTCATTATGTCAATTATTTTTTTCTTTAACCAAAAAACAACTTAACTGGTTGTTAAACATCACATATTTGCCCTATCAATAACACATATAAAAACAATCAATTGGATAATTTCGATCTTGTTTGATTAAATTTTAATCATTGTAGCTCAGATTTAATAAATCTGTCCATTAGGAGAATTACAATGGTTAAACCATCTTTCCCTAAAACTAAAGAATGGTTCATTCAATTATCAAATAGTTATAGAAAAGAAATTAATGAATGTCGAACGCAAAATGATTTTACAGACGAATTAACTAAGTTATCTAATGACAGCAATAAAGACAATATTGTGATTATGGGGGGCGGTCCTTCGGGGCTTGCTACGGCACTAGCAGTATTACATAAAGGATATAAGGTTACATTGGTTACAGATTATCCTTATGCTGCAAGAACTCAGAATGTAAATATTAAAAATGCAGATGCTCGTGAAATTTTGTTTTCTTATATTGATCCTGATCATCAATCCGATATCGATTTTAAAAATAAATTGATTAAAAATAATAATATTATTTCCATTCAAAATGTTGAAAATTTCCTATTCCGAAAATTAAATGAGTTTTCCAAGCAAACACCTCATCAATTCGTTTATTTGGACAAGCGCACAGCAAAAATAACTGAAATAAACCCATCATCAAGTACTATCACTTTAAGAGATAACAATCAAAATCAGCATACTATTCCCTATCTTCATATTGTTGATGCTACCGGAGCGAAGAGAGAAGCATTTCGTCTCGTTCATTCAATTTCGCCTAATAATTCCGATTCACCTAATAGTTCAGAGTCGATAGGGCGCTTACGACATGAAGCACAGGGTACGGCTACTTTTCATTTAGATAAAAAAGTAATCGAGAAAAAATACCCTCATCTTAAAAATAAGACTGGAAATAATTATAAATTGTACTTTAACGACAAAGAAGTCGAAGAACTGCAGCTTAAATTTGGATGGAATCATGATAGAGCACCACAAATATATCTATTCGCTAATCAATCCCATACGCGACTGTATGTAGGAGGGGAAATTCCTGGATTTTATACAAAAATAAGAGAATTCGATGAGAGTAATACGCGTGACATCCATGCAGAAAATGCGACTCGGCGACGTAAAATTGAAGAGTGGGGCAAGTTTATGGTAAGTAAACATCTCTTAATTGATCCAAAAGATTTATACATTAAGGGGGATGATAAACGGCAAAATGAATTCCTCAAACAAAAAGAAAAATTTAAAGAGAAACACCAATTGGATGATTCTCTTGCCAAAGAAGCAGCAAAAAAGCAATCTCAGTTAAGTGTGACCGGTTTTGATTTAACTCTTTCACGCATTAGAAATCCGGTACAAAATTTATCTTCTGATCAGGAACATTGGTTGATCGCAGTAGGCGATGCCATGCAAAGTCCTCATTTTCATTTAAGCCATGGGATTGCTGATGGTTTAAATGTAGGTCATCAATTTGCTGAGTGTTTGCCAGAGAATGGCTCAGAGAATCTATTTGATGACAATAGATTCTCAGCTTATGTCCATGATCTAAGAACAACACACCAACGAACTATTAAAGAAATGATTGGGTCCTTTTTCATTCCTCAAAATAAAAAATACGATTTAGATGATTTAATTATTAATCAGGCCCATACAAAACTTGACGCTATATTGAATAAAAATGGTGCGGGGATAAGTGCAGAGGATTTGACAAGTGACTTGGATACAGTTGGAGATTACAGAAGCCAAATATTAAATCGTATGATGGATGAGCAAGATGAGGAAGTAAAAGGGAATCTTGATATTTTGCTCAAGAAATGCAATGAAGTGTTGCGTTTTCTTGGGGATAGGTTAGAAAATCATTCTTCAATGACTTATAAAATATAAGGTTTGTTGACAATTTATTCTACTTCTAACCACCATGAGACCTGTGCGCAACTGGGTGTCGCACATAAGATACGATACATAGGTAGAGAACCAATTGCCAACAGATCTACTATTAGATTTGGCACAAAATCTCCGATTGAGTCGTCCTAAGAGTGTGTTCCGAATAATTCTCTTTAGGCGCAAATAAACTTTTCGTTTGAGAAGCCACTGTATGAGATTTCTGCACCATAGCTAAATTTGTTTTAGGTTGCGAACGATAACCCAAAGCATTTAAAACTTTTGAAGTTGTATTTTCAGAGTTTTCTAGATCCATAACTGTATTTTTACTGTTTGATGGAGCAGACACAATTTCTTGTTGTTTAAAACGATATAAATTGGCCAGTACAACTGTGGATTCAAGTACCACTAATGCAACACCAATGGCAGGATTGAGTGTAAAACCTAAGGCAACAAATAATCCTGCTGCCACTAAAGTGATTGCTGAATTATAAGCTAAACTCACAAATAAGTTTTGGTAAATATTATCTTTGGTTTTTTGAGCGACATCAAAAGCTGTGGCAATAGGAAATAACAATCCTTGTTGGATGACTATTCCCGCATGTTGTTGCGTGATGGTATCCCCAATATCAGATCTTACAGCAATACCTATATTGGAATAGGCAAGCGCGGTAAGATCATTGGCTGCATCACCAACCATTGCTACTTTATAGCCTTTGCTTTTTAACCGTTGAATATAGCTGGTTTTAGATACTTCACCAGGTTTAGTGATTGCTCCTACTGTATTTGCACAAATATTATCTTTAGAAATACCTAATAATAATGCATATTTTTCTGCAGTTGCTCTATCGGCTCCTGTGCAAATATGTACTGTTTTACCAAGGCGTTTTAGGTGATTTACTGTTGCAATGGCATCTTCACGCAAAGGGTCGGTTAGCGCAATTTGTCCTATTACTTTTTCTCCACGCACAATATAAACGGAGCCATTTTCAGGATTATCATAAGGCGCTGCTATATGTGTAATGCCATTTGCTAAGAGCATATCTCTATTGCCAATCATGTAGACTTCACCATTGATCACGCCTTTTATGCCTGAGTGATGATTTTTGTCAATAGAACTGATTTCTAAAGGTTGATTGGAGACAATGTTTTGATTGTGAATGTACGATTTAATGATTTTTGCTACTGGATGATCCGATTGACTCTCTAATAATGCAATATGACGCAGGAATTTTTTATCGTCAATCCGCAACGTGTCCACTACAACCTCACCTTTAGTGAGTGTGCCATTTAAATCAAAAACAATAGTATCAATATCAGCGGCAGCTTGTAATGCTTTCCCATTTTTAAATTGAATCCCTTTTTCGGAAGCTTTTTTCATTCCGATTCTAACTGCCATGGGGGTAATCAAACTCAAAGCACAGGGACACGCGCTTACAAGAACGGATATGAGGCATTGAACAGCAAGTGCAGGGGTAAACAATGAACCTATGACAATACCTGAAACAAGCGCTACGGCGAGCAAACCAGGAATAAAATATTTTAATACTCGATCCGCAAACAGTTCAATAGGTGCTTTTTCATCATTTGCTTGATTAATATTTTTTGCGATCAACGAGAGATAAGAGTTTTGATACGTTTTTGTAACACGCATTTGCAATGAAGGAATATAATCTGCTAGTAACATGCCTGCTTTTACTGTATCACCCGCTTTAAATTTTTTGAGCTTGGGTGAACCATCGATTCGAGTTGTATAAAGTAGAGCTTCTTCAGTTAATACGCCATCAACAGGAATAACTTCTCCTTGTTTCACCATAATTATATCGTTAGGTATCAATGTCTTGACGGAAATCTCTTTATCAGGATTACCTTTTAATAGAACTAATGGAGCAATACAATCACGTACATCTAATTTTTTATTGATTTCACCTACTAAAGTATGTTCAATTCCTTCTGCTAAATGCCAAAAACCTAACACAAGAGGTGCAGCTTCAAACATCATGGGTAATCCAGGGAAAAACATACTTGCGATAGATACAGCAACAATGGTCAATGTACTTATCGTATATAAAGTGGTGGTATCTAATTTCTTTTCACGCAATGCATCCCATGTTGATTGATAAACAGTATGACCCAAATATAAGGTCATTAAAGTGGTAAGGCCTGTTATGACATAATAGGCAGTCATAGGAATGTTAAAACTTACAATAGAAAGAGCGAGTAAGCCTATTCCCCAAATCAGACCTAAGGCAGCTTTAAGCCAATGATTCTCATGACCATGGGCATGACCATGATTATGGTCATGGGCGAGAGCATGATTATGATCGTGGGAATGATTTTGGCAATGATCAGGGCAATGTCCATGAGCATGGTTATGTGAATGATTGTGCTTGGATTTTTTTTTGCGTTTCTTGAGAGGGGAAAGGGGTTCGGTACTTGATGTATGTTGATGAGCTTCGTACACTATTTCTTCTTCATCTGAAAGTGCTTCTTTCTCTATGGTTTCGCTTACGGTGATGTGTTCTGTCAACAATAGTTGGGTTACTTTAGTTTGTAGGGCAAGAGTATCTTTGGATTTGGATAATAAACTGATGCTTTTATTTTGACTGTCCAAATCGATTGCTACTCGGACTAATCCTAACTCTTTGGCTTCATGCAAAATTTGTTCAATTTTTTCTGTGGTTTTTTTCGGATCAAGAAGTTGAACATCATCTGAAAAGTAGAATCGATAATTATAATACATGGTTTTTTACCCCTAAAAATCCAAACGGAAAGTGGCTCAAAATTTTTCAAATTGCACACCAATGCCATAAAAGTGTTACATTATAACAATTCATTGCTAAAGAACAAGGATAATTAAGTAATTTTTATACATAAGTTAATACGCGTTTCGGTTAAAGAATCAATTTAGATCAATTCCCCACCTTGAACCCATGTTACATTAAATACTGCAAAATAATTCGTGCTTCATGTTTGATTCTTTTTTCGTGACATGAAGACTGTGATACACTAGTTCACTTAAACATGAAAACATTAAGATGATTTGATGAAGCATAATTTGTTGGACAAGGCCTATAAGCATTGTGTGAACCATGGTTATCGATTTACGGAGCCAAGGGAGCGTGTCCTCAAAATATTAATTGCAGAAAGGGTCCCTCTAAGTGCTTACGAGATATTGCAAAAATTATCTATGGAAGTTGAAAACCCTAAACCACCTACAGTTTATCGTGCTATTCAATTTTGGCACCAGGAAGGATTTATTCATTGTATTGATAGCCTTAAAGCTTATGTTGCCTGTTTGCATGGGCATCATGTGGGGCAAGCACAATTTCTTATATGTAATCAATGTGATTTTGTCAAAGAATTAGAATGCATCATAGATTTTACTCCCGTAAAAGAATCAGCTGATTTGATTCAATTTTCAATTATAAATTGTACTGTAGAAATCAAAGGATTGTGTGCACATTGCAATCGAAGTCATCCAGAGCGTTAGAGTTTCTTTAAACAATAATTTAACTTACGCTACAAAAATTATTTCTAATCACATAAGATAGATCAATTAATCATTTGTATACCACAAGATAGCATCAGTTTCTGAGTTTAAGGATATGCCATGACATGTAGATTTGCTTCGTTGATGACTCGTATAGGTCTGGGATTTTTAGGGTTATGTATCCCTATTTTGGGAGCGGCACTTTCTAAACCGACGTTCAGTATAGTGGCAACCACACCAACCCAAGTTATAGTTCCTAGTACAGGGGCAGTAAAAGTACACTATCAAGTTACCAATAACACCAAACTAACACGCACATTAACCATGGTGCCAATAAAGGGAATTAGTCAAAATACGAGTGGTTTAGAAAACTGCAAAAGCCCTTTTACCTTGGCACCTAACCAATCTTGTCTGCTTTCTTTGCAATTGAATGGAAATGAACTCCCTGCTTCTTATTTAGGCGGCCCTATGGTTTGTAAAACGAATGGACCTAAGGATCCGAGCCCAAGTCCTTTTTTATGCTCACGACCCAGCGCAGAATCCATCTTAAGTATTAAAGTCGCGCCTTTACTTGCCATTAAAGTTTATCATGGACGGCCTTTGTTGAATTCTTCTGTTGCACATGGTTTAAGCAGAAAATTTTATGCTATAGGTTTTTTTGCTAATGAAATTCATAGAAATTTGACACAAAATGTAGTGTGGCATTCTTCGGATTCCTCCATTGCAACCGTTTCTAATTCTTTGGGATCTTATGGATTCGTTACTGGAGTTAATGTTGGTGATACAACTATTTCTGCTTCTTTAAACGGTTTATCAGGTTCAGCACCCATACACGTTACTGATGCGGTAGTGACCCAGATTCAGATTACACCAAGTGAGCCTTCTATTGCTAAAGGAACAAATCAGCAATTTACAGCAACGGGTATCTTATCGAATGAAACTACTTTGGATTTGACGACCCAAGTTAGTTGGACATCCACAAATTCTGCTGTAGCCGCCATCTCTAATGCTTCAGGAAGCCAAGGCCTGGCTACAGGAAACGCCGTAGGCACAACCTCTATCGCTGCCTCTTATGGGCTTCAAACAACGAGTACTTCATTGAAAGTAACCGCAGCAACCTTAAGCTTAATACAGGTAACTCCTGTTAATCCATCCATCCATAAAGGAACAGCACAGCAATTTATGGCAACAGGAGTATATTCAGATAACAGTACTGAGGATTTAACTTCTTTTGTTACATGGAACTCGTCTGATCCTCTGGTTGCAAGTATTGAAAATGCGCCTGATACTCCTGGATTAGCGCTAGGAGTTGGTACAGGGGAAAGTAGGATTACTGCAACTTATGGAAGTGTGTCAGGTAATGCATCTCTAACGGTTACTCCAGCCCAACTCACCTCTATAGTAATTAGTCCTTATAATCTATCTATACCTAATGGTTATTCGCAACAATATACTGCCAAAGGTATTTATACGGACAATACGACACAAGATTTAACTACAGAAGTAGCATGGGCTTCAAGTGATACAAATGTGGCGACTATTTCCAATGCGCCAGATAGCCCTGGGGCGGCTGTAGGAAAAAGTGTTGGTAGCACCCGAATCACTGCAAGTTTAAGCGGTGTTACTGGGGTTGCTCCGCTAAACATCATTGAAGCGGTTCTTGATTCTATTGTTGTGACTCCCGCAAATACTTCCCTTCCATTGGGAACCAACCAACAATATAAAGCCATAGGAATTTTTTCAGATGCATCCGAAGAAAATTTAACGACCGATGTGACCTGGACTTCTTCTGATACGAGTGTTGTTACAATCTCCAATGCCACTGACACCCAAGGTTTGGTCCAATCAGTAAGCTTAGGTAATGCCACCCTAAAAGCGAGTTTGAATGGCCTGTCAGGTACTACGGGCATTACGGTCTCAGCGGCTATACTCACAGGTATTACAGTGACACCAGCAGATAGTTCTATTCCCAGAGGCATCAATTCAACCCAGCAAATGACGGCAACAGGGGCTTATACTGATTCAACAACTAAAGACATCACCACGGAGGTGTACTGGCAATCAGATAATGGAAATATTGCGACTGTATCCAATGCAGTTGGGACTGAAGGACTGGTAACGGCGCAAGAAGTTGCTGCAACAACCAACATTATTGCTACCCAAAACCTCATCTCAGGAAGTACTTCACTAACTGTTTTTGCGCCACAGATAGGGCAAAGCTATGGAGGGGGCATAATCGCTTGTAGCTGGGGCGGTTTGTTAAGCCTAATAGCAGCACCGACGGACATCAGTTCAGGTATTATGTGGGGCGGTACGGGAACAGCCATAGGCTTAGGTGCCCAAAGCACCATAGATGGTGCGAGCAATACCCAAGCGATTGTCAACACATTAGGGCTAAGTAACAGTTACGCAGCAGGGCTTTGTGCCACATATAATGGAGGAGGTTATACGGATTGGTTCTTACCTTCTTCAGAACAACTCCACTGCCTATGGTCATACTACGCAAATATAGGAGGATTTTACCCTGGAGGCGATTATTGGAGCTCCACTGAATCATCCGAGAATTCTACTTATAATGCAATCACTGAAAATTTTCTCTATGGGGTACAAAGCAACGTGGATAAGAGCGCGCCTCTTAGAGTTCGTTGCGTGAGACAATTTATGTAATTGAGTAAGAGGCGGGGATTACTGCCATTAATTTAAGGATGCCGTCATTTTCGCGAAAGCGGAAATCCATTTTTATAGGAGTATAATGCCTCCATCAACATGGGGCCCCGCTTTCGCGAGGACGACTACAAGTTCCTTAAATTAATGGCAGTGGTGCTTATCTTCTTATAACAGAACTTTTCTAAATTAGAATCGCTCCCTCCATTACTATTGAAACTATTGAACAAGAGAAAGGATATGATGTCAGGATATTCACCTGTATGGCCTCATGGCGAGATTATTGAAGAATTTGAAGGTATCTATGTGGTACGTGGATCAAACATCACTTATTTTGAGGATAAGAAGATTCAACACAGTAGAAACATGACCATCATTGAAAGCAATGGCGATTTAGCACTTATTAATACGGTGCGTTTGAATGAGGATGAATTACGAAAGCTTGATGAGTTAGGAAGCGTTAAACATGTCATTAGAATTGGCGCTTTTCATGGCAGAGATGATCGATTTTATTTGGATCGATACAATGCCTGTTTATGGACAGTTCAGCCTGAAGGACAAGAGGATACTCTTTCCTATCCTACAACGCAATATTTAAAGGATGCTGATGAGTTACCCATAAAAAATACTCATTTCTTTATATTTAAAAACTCCGCTCCCGCAGAAGGATTTCTTCACATTGATACTAATGAGGGTATTATTATTAGTTGTGACAGCATTAAAAATTGGGTGGAAGTGGACCAATTTTTTAGTGAAGAAACTGCCCGAATGGCTATTTCTCAAGGGGAAATTGCAAAAGCTCGAATCTCACCTATTTGGCTTCACGCCACTGGAGTACAAGGAGGCGATTTCGAACCTTTATTAAAATTGAAATTTAAACATCTCATTAGCGCTCACGGAGATGTCTTAAGAAATACAGCTTATGAGGATATCAATAATTCGGTGAGACAAATCTGTTAAAAATATATTCTTTATCCTATTTCAGTTACTGAATCATTAAATTATACCCCCCCATTTAATCATGGGTTGGAGCGTATTTAGGAAAAGTCATCACTCAAATCTTCTTGGTGTGCATTAATATCAAATGAGCGCATTGAATCAGCAGAACTTCCAGGAATTTTTCGTGTTTCATTTGCCCACTCACCTAAATCAATGAGTTTGCAGCGGTCAGAACAAAAAGGTTTGAACTGATTATCGGGGTGCCAGGTATTTTGTTTCTTGCATATTGGGCAAGTGATTTTTTGATCAGGGTTCATAATGTTCTTCGTTAATTTATGTTAGGAAGTATACACATATGTATTTCTTTGGGGCAATTAATTTTAAATTAATTGTTCCTCATTTAATCGCTGCAGTAATAGATGAAAGTATACCAATCCGGCATAAGGATGCCATTTTGCGGTAATTTCAGAGATTTCTTTATAACCTGGTTTACTCTTAAGATGAAGTAATCGATACAAATTATTTTGTGCACCGATATCGTCTCCGGGAAAAACATCCAATCTTCCCAAACCACGTAGTAAAACATATTCAGCAGTCCACCGTCCTATCCCCTTAAAACTGCATAAAAAATGAATAATTTCTTCATTATTTTGAGTTTCCAACTGAGAAAATACAGATTCATTCTCATTGAATACTGATGCCAAATGAATTAATGTGTCACATTTATGAGTGCTATAACCTATTTTTCTTAATGCAGAAACGGAGCTATTGGCAATTTCGCAGGGTCTGGGAAATGCATAAAACACGCTCTCTTTTTCCTGAATTTTCATTCCATAAGTTTCTATCAATCTATTTTGAATGTGCAATCCCGCAGCAAGCGATATTTGCTGACAAGAAATCGCATTAACGAGTGCTTCAAAAAGAGATGGAAAACGTGGTGGCTTAAGTCCTTTAAATTGATTTACCAACTGATTTAATTGTAAATCCTGTGCCGCTATTTGATAAAAACCCTGAAGATCTTGTTGCAGACCCAGTAGTATTTCTAATTGTGCGATAACTTTATCTTGAGTCAGTGGGTTAATATTTTTATCTATTGAAACATAAATTTGTGATTCATTTTTTTGTTCTATCACTATCTTGAAGAGTTTATTGTCTAGAAAGAGCAATCGTGAATAATGCTTGCCATCCCAATGTTCCACAATGTTTTTGCTTCTTCTTCGTAATGCCCAGACCGTATAATCCAATCGGAATGGAGTCACAGGAGATAAAGAAAAAGAGGTATTCATGAAGATAAATTATCCTTTCACACAAATAATGGGGATTAACCTGGCTACTTTCTTAGTTAAACCTGAATCTTGTGCTGCATCAACAACAAAATCCACATTTTTATAAGCCCCTGGAGCTTCTTCTGCCACTCCACGATAGGAACTGCTGCGAATTAGAATGCCTTGTTGTGCTAATTGCTCAATAATTTCTCGTCCTTGCCATTGTTTTGTTGCTTGATGTCGACTCATGGCACGTCCTGCACCATGGCATGCTGAACCAAAAGACTTATTTTCGGCATTTGCTGTTCCAGCTAAAACATAAGAAGCGGTACCCATACTGCCTCCAATAATGACGGGTTGGCCAACGTGCCTAAAAGAAGTTGTTAATTGAGGATGCCCCGGACCAAAAGCTCGAGTGGCTCCTTTACGATGCACAAATAAACGCTTTGTTTCACCTTCTATTTGATGAATTTCTTCCTTACAGGTATTATGGGAAACATCATAAATAAGTTTTATTTTGGTGCCAGGTATCTCATCTTGAAAAACCTCTCGCATAAAATGGGTAATGATTTCACGATTTGCTAAAGCACAATTAATTCCGGCGCGCATAGCCCCTAAATAACGTTCCCCCATTGGTGAACGAATAGGTGCGCAAGCTAATTCACGATCAATGAGTTTGATTCCGCGTTGTTGCGCATCAATTAACATGGAACGTAGAAAATCAGTTCCTATTTGATGGCCTAAGCCGCGTGAACCGCAATGAATACTGACCACCACGTCCCCCTGCGCTAAACCAAATGCTGTCGCAGTTTTGTCACAATATATTTTTTTTACTTCCTGAATTTCTAAGTAATGGTTACCTGATCCTAAAGTACCCATTTCATTTTTTTGACGCTTTTTTGCATGCTCTGAAACATGCTCTGGTAACGCTCCTTCAACACATCCATAATCTTCAATACTCTCTAAATCCTCCTTGTTTCCGTATCCTTGCTTAACCGCCCAAACAGCGCCACCACGTAGCATATCGTCCATTTGTTTCATCGTCAGATTAATACGACTTTTGCTGCCTACACCTGCTGGAATATGGGCAAATAAGGCATCTGCCAGTTGCTTTTTATAAGGTTCAAATTCTTCACGTTTAAGTCCAGTACTTAAGAGCCTTACACCACAAGAAATATCAAAACCAACTCCTCCTGCAGATACGATTCCTTCATGCTCAGGATCAAATGCCGCAACTCCACCAATAGGAAATCCATATCCCCAATGAGCATCGGGCATAGCATATGAGCCACCAACAATTCCTGGTAACGTAGCTACATTAGAAACTTGTTCATAAACCTTCATATCCATATCACGTAACAAGCTTTCCGAAGCAAAAATAAATCCGGGTACTCGCATTTTACCGTGCTTGGGGATTTGCCATTCAAAATCACTGATTTTTTCTAACAGGTTTAAGTCCATCGATTTTTGCCTTATTCCTAAAAAAAGCGGATGTATTGCAATTTGATTATTCTAGTAATTATACATCAACAACACATTGTGCTATCCAAATATGATTATTTTGATACACTTTTAATTCAGTAAAAGTAGCTCCTTTAACTTCTACTGCGGGTTGATGCCGAACAATATCTACTTGCTCTCCTGCCACTAGAGCCGTTAATTTTAGTCCCTTAATCGTGACATCAAACTGGCTAAAAAGCATCTTATGGATTGCCATGTTATAAATAATGGCATTTAACCAATCAACGAATAAAATCTCTTGATTGGGTGCTTCACAGCTTATGTGAAACTTTTTTAGCGGTTGAATTAATTGATGAGTAATGACATGAGTCAATGCAAGAGCTCCCATTGCAAATGCTTCAGATAAAGTAGCTCCGCAACCTCTCACACCTATATCTGATTCATGAAAGAAATGCTCCCATCTTTTTTGAGCAATCAATTTAGATTCCTAATTTTATCGTTGTTATAAATGCATCATAGGCCATATCCATCTTTTATTTCTATCGTCTCGCATAAGTCGCAATAGAGAGAAGAACCATTCCCATACCTATAGTTTGGCCTGTGGTTAAGTGTTCACCAAGTACTATCCATGCAAGAATTACTGTAGCCAATGGCATTACCGCTGTGGATAAAGAAGCCATTACTCCATCGACTTTCTGGCAACCAAGATACCAAAAAACATAAAAAAGACCTGTGCTTAAGCCTAAAACAAGTAAAATAAGCCAATCAAAAAAATGAATCGATAAATTATCCCAAGAGTAAAAAAACAGACAAACCAACAATAATATAGCGTTTATTGCGTTAAGTAAGGAGGAAATTAAAAATACAGGGAGCAAGGGAGTATGCATTTTACTTAAAATATAGTAAGTTGCCTCGGGTATAAGAGAAAGCAGAACAAGCATATCTCCCAAAAATGAATGGCTCGCTCGGACACCGCTTAATTTATCACATCCAATAATGGCTAGGCCTAAAGTTGCAAACCCCACACAAATAATTTTTTTCCCTGATATTTTTTCACTAAGAATAATCCAAGACATGAGTGCAATAAGTGCAGGTAATGCACTGGTAATAATACCAGCAACATTGGCATCAGTGTATTGCAGCCCTCCTAACATAAAGAAATTAAAAAGTATTCCTGCAGAAAGCGCTTGTGCGATTATAAAAAACCAATCTTTTTGTTTTAATTTAGAAAAATAGTAGCCTATTGAGTTTTTTTTGGATGGGGTGAGCCAATGCAAAAAAAATAAAATAATAGCGGCTAGTGTAAATCGTAGTGTTAATATAAACAGGATTGGGATTGACGACAGCACATATTTAGAAGCAACAATATTCACGCCTACCATAATCTGGGCCAGAATAAGAAAGCACATACCTTGCAGAAAATAGTTAGTAGATTTATTCATCAACATCTCTAATTATCACTAATTAAGAAGATTAGTTTAGCAGAGATAAACGCAGAAAAAGTTATCCATTCCCCGCATTTTTTTTGCTGTTCAACGCTTTTGCTCTCCATTGCGAAGGAGACTCACCAAATGCTTGAGTAAATCGACGGGTAAATGCAGATAAATTCTCATAGCCTACTGCAAAAGCGATCGCTTCAATTGACGTATTCTTTAAGGACAACAATCGCTTAGCATGATGTAATTTTTGAGAGCGCCAATATTCTGCAAGACTATAACCCATAACGTGTTTGAATCGACGTTGTAATTGACTCACACTCAAATGACAATACTTCGCTACTTTGCTGATATCTATAGCATCTGCAAAATAACGATCAATCCAGTTTTTTGCTTTAATTGCCGTTTGATCCACTTCCGCTGGAAAAGAGTTTGTTGCGAAATGAATAATCAATTGATTGATCAATGAATCGGCAAAAAAATCTTCTTCCTGGGCAGTTAAATAATGATGGGTGAATTGCATCAGTTTCTTAATATTGGTTGTGAGGTTAAATTCGTGAGAGCTGTATTCATCTGGATGATTTTTAGCCCTAAGATCAACGACTAAAAAAAGATTTTTGGGGCTTCCTGCAAAGCAATGTTGCTCATTAGGAGCAATGTATACGCCAATATTATTGTTGATTATGCCCGAATAATTCCCTGCTTCTAATTCCATAGAGCCAGCTAATGGTAATACTAACTGCGCAAAATCATGGGAATGGCTATGACACTCAGTATGATAAGAACGTAGATCCATACGATGAGCTATCATGTTATTCTCCTCAAAAAGCAAGATATAACTTTATATTGTATCATAAATGGTTTTTATGGGCCGAATGGTTCCAGAAATATGATCATTGTCTCGAAACCACATTAAATTAAGGGCAGTAAAATGAATTGCTTAAGGCGGATGTTTCAACTCCAATCAGGTATCTTTTTATTTTTTATTCTCTTATTCATTGGTGCTACTGCTCATGCAGAATTAAATGAAAAGCCGTTTGTTATCATGACTTTTAATATTGAAAATGGTGGTACACAAATTGATTTTAATCAGGTGGTTAAAGCAATTAAACAATCTAAAGCGGATGTAGTAGGTATTCAAGAGGCGTGGGGGAATACTAAGCGTTTAGCAAAAGCATTAAATTGGCATTATGATCCATACCAACATGTTATTTCACGATTTCCATTATATAAAACAGAGCCACGACAAAGATTTGTCTTAATTGAAATAAAACCTAAACAGTTTGTCGCTGTTGCAAACGTGCATTTACCCGATGAGCCGTATGGTCCCAATCTCATTAACCAAGGTTTTGATGCAGGCACTGTACGTAGAAATGAACTGAAAGTACGTTTTCCAGAAATAAAGCCTGTTCTTGATCAATTAGCAGCCCTCGCAAAAGAAGGAGTGCCTGTATTTTTAACAGGTGATTTCAACTCACCTTCTCATTTGGATTGGTCACATATTACATTACAAAAACAACGTAATCACCGTTATGTGATGAATTGGCCTGTTACTCAATATGCAGTAAACAAGGGATTTGTGGACTCATACAGACAAATCGTTCCCAATGCTGGCCAATCTCCAAGTTTTACCTGGCCAGCAAAACGAGCGGCAGTAAAAAACGCAATTGATAGTTATAATCCTTCTAATCAAGACTTACCTGATCGTATTGATTTTATTTTTTCTTCAGGTCCAGCACATGTGATTAATAGCCAACTCATTGGTGAAAAAAATGGCAAGAATGTTAGTCTTTTTCTTTCACCTTGGCCATCAGATCATCGGGCTGTCGTTTCGCACTTTAAAGTTAGGGCATCTTATTTTCCAATACAACATATGAAATTATTTCCTGTAATAGGAGAATACCGCAATAAAAAACCTCGGATTATGGTCTCTAAAAAAGTACTAAAATCGGGCGATCCTCTTAAGATTACCTGGGAAAATGCTCCAGGGTATTTCTATGATTACATAAGTATTTCTCCTAAAGTTAGGAATAGAACAATGAATGAAACTGTTCGTCTTTATACTCAGGGAGAAATTAACGGCATTATTCAATATTCAAACAAAAACGTACAAGGAAATTGGACTAATTGGTATAAAGCCCATGCAAGTTGGCCACTTGTGCCAGGAGTCTATGATGTAAAATTGATGTTAGATGATGGATATAATGCACTAGCAACGACGCAAATCATAATTAATTGATTTAAAAGAGTTTTCAATGCTCTTTTTTAACTAAAGATGTGATGATCTTAAATCTTTGCTATTAGCCATTATTTTTGAGCCAAAATTAAAGAACAGTAAGAGAAAATGGGTTTTTCATCTTTATTTTCTTGAATGATTTTGAAACCAATTTCAGTCAACATGTGTAGGTAATCTTCGACTGTTTTCATTACATGAGGTGTAAAATCATCGTGAAAAATATAACGGTATTCTGCAGAAAGGCAGCGATCATTATTTTCTTCTTTATAAAATTCACAGATGGCCACAAGGCCATTTTTAGGTAGTGCTTGATAAGCCATAGCTAATAGTTTTCTATCAACTTGTTCATTCCAGTCAAAGAGAACCCGGGTAAACAAAATAAGATCAAAACCTTCTGGAAAGGTATTTTCTTTAATAAAATCACCCTCAATAACACTTACTTGATTGCTTAAATTTTTATCAGCAATCGTTTTTCTTGCCATTAAAGCGGGTTTTGGTAAGTTATATACTGCAGCTTTTAAATGAGGGTGTTCGGTAACGAAAGCACAAGCCATGGTTCCGTCTCCACCCCCTACATCCAAAAGAGCAGATACTTTTTTAAAGTTAATATGATCTAAAATACAACGAATCGGTTGGTCTGCCGTTTTCATCATCCAATCCTCTAGCCATACCACTTCCGTATCTTTTTTAGGGGGCCAGGAAACACTTGTTTTGACTTTACCATAACGTAATACATCAGTCAGATTTTCTTCTGCGGCGACATTCCAGCTATTAAAAAAGAACTGCATGCTCCACCATCGTTCACTTTGCATTAATTGGTAAAACTCATCGGTTAATTTATAAGCGGGTTCACCATTTATTTCATTTTTTATTAAAAAATATTCACAACTAAGCAAATGGAGCCATTTTTTAGCTCTGATTGGCATTAATCCTAATTTTTCGATGATTTCTTGTTCTAAAACAAATTCATTTTTTTCAAATAAAGCAAATAAGTTCAAATTAAACATTGCTTCTACGAGTTTTAATCGCGCACCAGAAGCGATAAGAGAAAAGTAATTTTCGTAAAAATCGATCTTATTTTTTGGATTTTTTTGTTCGGAGGTATCTTTTTGTGCTATTAAATAAGTATGAGTGTCATGATGTTCTTTTGCAGGGGATTTTGAGAGCGAACCTTTAAGCCATGACATTATTGTTTTCATATATAAATAAATTTAGTGGGGATCTGTTTAATAAGCATATAAAAGAAACTAATGTTCAGCAATAGACCTCTTGCATAACCGCATCTTTTGCCTGATTGCTGCAAGTGCTTCTGCGATAACCATTTACTCTTATGTAAGCTCTGCCTCTCTAGCGAAAGAATTGAGAGTCTTGTTATAAATTCCTATTATTGTTATTTTTTATTTTTTTGATACTGCATCTGGTGGTATGGGAGTATTTTAAGTGGTGAAAAAAAACCAGGAAAATAATAGAAACGATATTCTTAATGAGCCTCTTGCAGTTATTGGCATGAATTGTCAATTTCCTGGGATGGGTTCGGATGTAGAAGATATTGATTCATTTTATACAATGTTGATTAAAGGGCAATCTCCTATTAAAGAGGTGCCGAAAAACCGTTGGAATGTTGATGAATATTATGATCCTGATCGCGACAAAACTGATAAAATAATTGGCCGTAAGGGAGGTTTTCTTAATAATCCTCAATTGTTTGATGCTTCTTTTTTTAAAATCGCTACTGTTGAAGCGAAGCAAATGGATCCACAGCATCGACTTTTTTTAGAGGTAGCTATTCGTGCCCTGAATCATGCTAATATTAGGCTGGACTCGCTGAATGATTCGGATACGGGTGTATTTTACGGCACTTCAGCGCAAGACTACAGTCAACTGAATTATAAAGACCATATTGAATTTAATGCATACACTCAAATTGGAGCAGCAAGTAGCGCTGCAGCAGGAAGACTCTCTCATTTTCTTAATTTAAAAGGACCAAGTTTGGCTGTGGATACAGCCTGTTCCTCTTCTTTATCTGCGCTTTGCCTTGCTGCAAATTCATTAAGAATGGGGCAATGTTCACTGGCAATTGTGGGAGGGGTTCACCTGAACCTTTGTCCTGAAAATTTTATTGGTTTAACTAAAGCCAACATGTTATCAGCCCATGATCAATGCAGCAGTTTTGATATAAAAGCCGATGGTTTTGTACGTAGTGAAGGCTGTGGTGTAGTGATTGTAAAACGTTTAAGCGATGCCCTCAACGACAATAATACCATTTTGGCGGTCATAAAAAGTGTAGTTATGAATCAAGATGGTGATGATGGTACAGTATTAGTTGCACCAAATATCAAGGCTCAAATTGCTCTTCATCAAGAGGCATTAGCCCAGGCTAATTTGACAGCAGGCGATATCGATTACTTAGAAGCTCATGGAACAGGTACTGTTGTTGGTGATTCAATTGAATTTAATGCAATTCAGCATGTGCATCAAGGTCTGCATTCAAAAGAGAAACCTCTAATTATCGGGGCATTAAAAAGTAATATAGGCCATGGTATCGCTTCATCTGGGATTGCTTCATTGATTAAAGTGATAGGTGCGTTACAGCATGAAAAAATTCCTCCAAACTTACATTATTCAAAACCAAATCAAGTAATTGATCCCCAGAAGATACCTGCATTATTTCCAACCCAAGCAATTGAATTTAAAAAGCTTAAAAATAAAAAACGGTATGCACAAGTATCTAACTTTGGTTTTAGCGGTACTAATGTGAGCGCGATTATTGAAGAGCCAAATAATACAATAAATCCAGAAAGTTCAGATGATGGCCAACCCAAGTGTTTTGTTATTTCAGCAAATAGTGAGTATTCACTAAAGCATATGATAACAAGTTATGTCTCTTATCTTAAAAATACATCGGCTTGCTTAAGGGATATTTGTTATACGTTGATTCATTGTCGTGACCATTTCAAGTATCGCTGTGCTATCATTGCTAGTGACAAAAATACATTAATCAAAAAAATTGAGTCTCAAGATTACGAGCTGTACAAAGTAACTCTCAAAAAAGAAGTTAGAGAAATAACTCCTGATGTCCAGAATATTTATGAAAGTTATCTTACTGGATTTAATATTAAAATAGCCTCCGATGTTCTTGCATATTCTAAGGTAGATTTACCTCTGTATCATTTTGATAGAAAATCGTATTGGCATGAGCCAAGGGTAAGAAATTTACCCGATGCATTGCAACAACAATCCAGAGAGCAACAAATTGAAATTATCAAGGGTCAACTGGCCGCAAAAATACAAACTCTGCTAAAAAAAGAAAGTGTTGATGAAAATGAAGACTTTGGATCTCTAGGATTGACTCAAGAACTACTTGTAGAACTTGATCAAAGTATTTATGAAACGTTTTCCTATAAAATGTCGACTCCAGCTTTTTTAACTGTGGATAAACTTGCAAGACATTTACAACAGATTTTGTTGCCAACTCCAGTTGTTCGCCAACCCACAGTCAATGTACTTGATAATGAACCTATTGCTATTGTAGGAATGAGTTGTCGTTTTCCCAAGGCAACAAATATCGATGAATTTTTATCTCTGTTAGAAGACGGGGAAAGCGGTATGGTCGATATACCTTTAGATCGTTGGGATAATGAAAAGTTTTATGATCCTGATGTTAATGCTTTAGGACGACTTTACATCAAACAACTTGGACTTATCGAACACATCCGAAATTTTGATGCTGAATTTTTTAATATTAGTCCACGAGAAGCCAAGCTGATGTCACCTCAGTTACGTGTGTTTTTAGAAACAAGCTACCATGCTTTAGAGAATGCGAATCTTCCTCTTGCTGCAATAAAAGACAGCAAAACAGGTGTTTTTGTTGGTGTTGGCACGAACGAGTATCCACGTCTTTTAGCAGGTTTAGGCGTGGGATTGGATGATTTAAATATTTATTTCGCTACTGGAAATGTTTTAAATGCCATTCCGGGACGAGTGGCTTATGCTTTTGATTTTCATGGCCCAATACAGGCAATTGATACAGCATGTTCTTCGTCCATGACTGCAATTCATGATGCGTGCGTGAGTTTACAATCTGGTGATTGTGATATGGCTTTAGCAGGGGGCGTTAATATTTTACTTGCTCCTGATTCGAATATTACTCTTTCAAAAGCAAGAATGTTATCTCCTGAAAGTCGTTGTAAAACATTTAGTGAAGATGCTGACGGTTATGCGCGTAGCGAAGGATGTGGTGTCATTGTTTTAAAACGTTTAAGTACCGCACTCAAAGATAAGGACACGATTCTTGCAGTAATTAAAGGGACTTCAATTAATAGTGACGGCAAGAGTGGTGGGTTTACGGTTCCTAATGGGATTGCGCAAGAGGAAGTAATACGCAGCGCTCTTGCTAAAGCAAGCCTTTCCCCAGCTGATATCGATTATATCGAAGCGCATGGCACAGGCACACCACTGGCTGATCCTATCGAGGTGAATGCACTTACTAAAATTTTTAGTGATGCCCACAGTCAAGAGAATCCGCTTTACATTAGTTCAGTTAAAACGAATATAGGTCATTCAGAAAGCGCTTCGGGTGTGGCAGGAGTGATTAAAACAGTTTTAAGCTTACATACACATCAATTATTTAAACACCTCAATTTTAAAAAATTAAATCCACAAATTGAATTAAAAAATACAGTTATTCCATTGAGTACTATAGATTGGCGTAAACAGAAAGGTTTACGGTGTGCGGGTGTAAGTTCATTTGGATTTAGTGGCGCCAATGCGCATGTTGTCCTACAAGAAGTACCGCTACGAAAAATGGATCCTCGTGTTTTACCGCAAGAGTCCTTATTGCTGATTTCAGCAAAAAGTAACACTGCTCTTGAGTTACTTTTAGCAAGTTATCAAAAGTTCTTGGCAAACACCGATAAAGAGTTTGCTGATATTTGCTATACCGCGGCCACATGCCGCAATCATTTCCTATTTCGGGTAGCAATTAAAGCGAGCACCGCAAAAGAAGCTGCGTTTCTTCTTGAAAAAAATGAATATAGAATTTATCAAATCAAAAAAGAAAAAAGCACTCCTTTATTTTTGCACCAATCAATGAAATTGGATCAGTTACAGGCTGCATATCAAGATGGAATTAAGATTGATTGGCTTAATTATTATAATGTCCTTGCAGCAGGATTAGAGTCTGAAAACACGCAAGATAAGGAGAATGAGGAAGCGCTTTTTGGAGATAATTTCTTTATAAAAGTTAAGTTGCCTTTATATGAATTTGATCGTGAAGAACATTGGTTTGAAACAAAAGATAAGCTAAAAGATGTACCTATGCCTAAAGACTGGTGCTTTCAATTGCAATGGCAGCACCAACCGTGTACTAAAAATCAGCGTAAGATCCACGGCAATCATTGGCTGCTTCTGGGGGCGAAACATCTCGGTTCCAGGTTTGGATCCCAGGGATTATCTGTGGTTTCTGAAGAAGATAATTATCCATTAGAAAAACTCAATGGAATTCTATTTGCAATGGGTTTGGATTTTCCTGTAGACAGCGATATTGAGTCCAATATTGTTTTTCAAAAAAGTACACTAAAAAAATTATTGGCTTTGATCAAAGAGCTTCATGATAAAGCCATCAAATTACCACTTATTGTTCTCACTACAAATGCAATTACTGAGCTTGCTGCGGGTAAGCTTAATTTGAGTAATAGTCCTCTGATAGGGTTTTGCCGTACTTTGGTATTAGAACTACCTCAATTTCATACGATACTTATTGATTCGGAAAAAACGGATGATGAAGATTATATTGCACAAGTTATTGATGAAATAAATTATAATGATGATCCGTATTACGAACATATTGTTGCCTATAGAGATAAGAAGCGATTCATTGCGCGTTTGAAAAAAACCAAATTAGTAGACCGAAGGCGCTCGCTTTATGGTGAAGGCCGCTATCTTATTACGGGTGGTTGTGGTGGTTTAGGCTTGGTAACTGCACAAGCGCTACTTTCCTCCGGAGCAAGAGAAATTATTCTTACCTCAAGAAATGTCAATAAACCTGCAATAGAAGAAGCAATAAAAAAATTAAAATTCAATTATACAGGAAGAACAATTCGTGCGATCAGTTTAGATGTTACCGATAAAGAGAAACTGCGGGCTTTGCTTTTAGAACTGAATACTGATGGTTTACTTAAGGGAATTATTCATGCTGCTGGTGCCGCAGTTAAAGCGTCCTTAATTGAACATACTGATAATGACGTTGATTATTTGTTTTCTGCCAAAGTATTGGGGGGATGGTATTTACATGAACTGAGTCAAAATATTGATTTGGATTTCTTTGTTGTTTATTCTTCGATTTCATCGGTATTTGGAAGCAATAAAGAGTCAGTATATAGTGGCACAAATAGTTTTTTGGATGCGTTAATTGCTGAACGACGACGTCTAGGGTTGGTGGGTGCCGCGATTGATTGGGGACCTTGGGGTGAAGTGGGTATGGCGAAGAAACGCTCACAAGATCAAGGTCTAAAGCAGTCCTTAATTAGTAATGAACAAGGTCATACTTTTATTAAAGTGCTTATCAATGAACCGTTAAGTCATGCGGCCATTATTTCACCAGATTATCTCAAGTTTATGCTTGATTTTGTCCCCAAACCATTGCCTGCTTTTCATCACAACTTGGCGAGTAATCTTATTGGTGTAGGCCATATATCTGATCAAAATTTATCAGCATGGCTTAATGATTATCTTGAAGTGGGTACAGAAAATCGATTACAAGCCTGTAATGAGATGGTAACTAGCATTTGTAAAGAAATTCTTGAGCTATCAGATGTTGAAGATTTAGATGAAAATGAAGGATTTTTTGAACTTGGTTTTGACTCACTGATGATTACAGAGCTGGCTACCAAGCTTAAGGAAAAGCTGGCGCCAACACTTAAAGTAACTGCCACTATTGGTTTTGATTATCCATCGATTAACAAACTTGCTCAATATATAGAATCGGAGCTGGATACGCATTTAATTAAAAAGCAAGCTCCTAAACCTATAGTAGAAAAAGCAGATGATTCAATTGCTATTATTGGTATGAGCTGTAATTTTCCTAATGCCCCGGATATTGCTGCTTTTGAAGCATTGCTCGAAGAAGGGCGAAGTGGTATGAGAGAGATTCCCGCTGAGCGCTGGGATAATAAGAAATATTATGATCCTAATATGGATGCTCCAGGAAAATCATATGTTAAGAAACTGGGATTAATTGAAAATATCAAAGGTTTTGATGCCAATTTCTTTGGAATTAGTCCTCGTGAAGCGAAGTTGATGGAGCCTCAACAGCGAATATTTTTAGCCTGTTCTTATAATGCTTTAGAACATGCAAATTACACCCCTGAATCTTTATGTGGTAGTTTAACTGGCGTATTTGCTGGCGTAGGGCCTAATGAATATTATGCGCAACTCGAAAAGTCAGGTTTTTCTAATGAAGAATTAAGCGTTTATTCTATTACAGGGAATGTCTCCAATCTTATCCCGGGGCGAGTTGCCTATGCCTTTGACTTTAAAGGACCATCAATTAGTGTAGATACGGCATGTTCTTCATCGATGGTCGCAATTCATTACGCGTGCCAAAGTTTAAAAAATAGGGAAGTCGATTATGCATTAGCAGGTGGTGTCAACGTTTTATTAATGCCAGAATCCAATGTGACTCTATGTAAAGCGAAAGCATTATCACCGGATGGAGAGTGTAAAACTTTTGATGAACATGCGGACGGTTATGCGCGAGCAGAAGGTTGTGGGGTGCTTTTCTTAAAAAGACTGTCTGATGCATTACGTGACAAGGATACCATTTTAGCTGTCATCAAAGCATCAGCAGTTAATAATGATGGGAGGTCTGCAGGATTAACTGTTCCTAATGGTTTAAGCCAAGAAGAAGTGATGATGAAGGCATTAAGTCAAACTGACTTATCAACCAGTGATATCAGTTATATTGAGGCCCATGGAACAGGTACTCCTTTGGGTGATCCCATTGAAGTTCATGCAATCAATAAAGTTTATGGAAAAGGGCGGGGTTTAGATAATCCATTATATCTTGGTGCTGTCAAAACTAATATTGGTCATCTTGAAAGTGCTGCTGGTGTGGCAAGTATTATTAAAACGGTCATCAGCTTGCAAAAGAAAAAAATTTATCCACTTTTAAATTTTAAAAAATTAAATCCTCATATCCATTTAGGTGAAATGCGCCTTGCGTTGCAAAAAATGGATTGGAATACTCCTGCTAAGCTAAAATGTGTGGGAGTGAATGCATTTGGTTTTAGCGGTACTAATGCACATGTTATTTTACAAGAGTTTTCTGCTGCCCACTTAACATCTGACGATCTTAATGCGGTTGAGAACTCTTCTCAATTAGATGGAGGTAGGGAAGCGCAGTTACAAGCTCGTAAGCCCCACTTACTTGTTTTCTCAGCCAAGTCCCAAACTTCTCTGGATAATTTGACTGAAAATTATCAACAGTATTTGGCAACAACGACGGATGATTTGGGGGATATCTGTTTTACTGCAGCTACCTGTAGAGAACATCATACTTATCGAGTAGCTTTAGTAGCTCAAACCGCCAAAGAGGCGAGTCAATTATTAGAAACGGGTCAGTTCAATGAGGCACTTCATTTTAATGATCCAGCACTTAAATCAGTATTTAATCTTTATCTACACGGTAAAGAAGTCGACTGGGTTTCCTATTATAAAGCTGCAGGCAACGATTATGCTAAAGTCAATTTACCTTATTATCCATTTGATCTTGTTGAGTTTTGGGTTGAAAAAAAATCTTCTCAAAATGCTCCTTCAGATGTAGTTCATCCTCTTTTAGGACAAATGTTTTCCCTTCCTGGAAATGAATATTTATTTTGTAACAAACTGGATTTAGACCATTTTTCTTATATCCAACAAAATTATATCTTTGATAAAGTTGTATTGCCGGCAACGGCATATATTGAATCAGGTTTAGCAGCTGCTCGACTGGTTTTAAAACGCAATGCTTTTTGTATTGACAAGTTTCATATTGAACGTCCTTTATATCCTAAAACCGAACAAGAATTTCAGGTACAAGTTAAACCCCAAAATGATAATCAATTCAAAATAAACATTTTTGCTAAACAAGAGGACAACTGGCAATTATTTTCAGAAATGGAAATCGGTTTGGTAGCACCATCAATACCTGAATCTGTTGATCTTAATACCATAAAATCATCTTTTGCTCGCCATATTAAATCCTTACAAATTTATGAGCATTTTAAAGCACATTCTTTTTTTTACGATGAAAAGTTTCAGGTATTACAAGAGAGTTATATAGATAATGAAAACATACTTTCAAAAATAGTATTACCCAAAACCGGTGATGGACAAAATTATTATTATCATCCTCTTTTGCTTGATGGCGCTATGCAAAGTATTTGGTTATTTGTTATGAATCATGTTGAGCATTCAACTTATGTACCTTATACATTTGCGCGCATGATTACTTTTCAAGAAGCCACTCGAAATACCTGGGTGCATCTCACGCAACGAGCCTCTGATAATGAAAATGAGCTTTGTTTTGATATAAAATTTTATGATAACTCAGGGTTACTGATTGGTGAAATAGAAAAGCTTAAATTACGAAAAGTTACTCGAGCCCATTTCATTTCGTATGAACCAAATCTCCAACATCTTTATCATACTCGATGGAATACATTTAAGTTTAATTCGGTTCAAACAGAAATCCCCGAGTTATTGGTGATTGCTTCAGATCCTGTACACGCTAAAAAAGTACTTGTCGATCTGAATTATCAGCTTATAGACAATCTTAATGAGATCAAAAACATTGAGAATAAGAACATTGTATTTTTATATCATCAAGATCTATTCAATGCCTTATTTCATTGTTGCCAGAAATTATTTAAGTTACGGCCCAATAGCTTTATTTTGGTGACAGAAAATGCTTATGCTATTCATGAGAAAGACAAAGTTAATCCTTATCATACAATGGCGAGTTCTTTTTGGAAAACTTTTAGCAATGAACTTGAGCTCAATAAAAATTACATTGTGGATTTGGATACCAAGAGTACTTTGTCACCTGTTTTAAGTATTTTGTTCTCAACAAATAATTCTGAAAATCAATTTGCAGTTAGAGAGTCCGTTTACATTCCAAGACTTAAGAAAATGCAGTTGCCAACGAACCTTACTCAAGAAGAAATGTCGTTTAAAAGTGATGTAAGTTACTTGATCACCGGTGGAACTGGTGGTTTGGCACGATTGTTAATTGAATACCTCATGCAACGAGGGGCTCAGCATATTATTATTACAAGTAGATCCGAATGCCCTAACTCTATCAAGGAATTAATTAATCAAGCACGAAGGCAAAATATATTTATTCAGCATTCTCAAGCAGATGCCAGTAATTATCAGCAAATGGAAAAAATTATTGCTGGGATTGAACAAGGCCCACATCCATTGCAAGGCGTATTCCACCTTGCAGGTATAGTGCAAGACGGCCTCTTAATCAATTTAAGTGACGAAGAGATGCAACCTGTATTAAGCGCGAAAATGGATAGCGCTTTGATTCTGCATCAATTAACGCAAGAGATTCCTTTGGATTTGTTTGTGTTATTTTCATCATCAGCTTCGGTATTAGGGGCACGAGGACAAGCAAATTATGTGGCAGCTAATGGATTTTTGGATGGATTAGCTTATTTAAGGCAGCAACAAGGATTACCCGCCATAGCTATAAATTGGGGGCCTTTTAATGCTATAGGTATGACTGCTAACTTATCTCAAGCAATACAACAGCGTGGATTTACCTCACTTGATAAATCCAGTATCGATATTCTTGA
This sequence comes from Legionella santicrucis, assembly GCF_001468135.1. Taxonomy (GTDB): domain Bacteria; phylum Pseudomonadota; class Gammaproteobacteria; order Legionellales; family Legionellaceae; genus Legionella; species Legionella santicrucis. The sequence goes on from NZ_LNYU01000091.1 coordinate 646,171, forward strand.
TGTTTTATTAAAAAGTCAGCTAGCGCAAATTGCGGTATGTCCTATTAATTGGGAAATTTATTTTAAATTTGTACCTAAACAAGCGTGGTTGTCTGACTTGGTTAAGAATAATCCAGTCGACCAACATTTTTTAAATGCTTTGCGTCAGCATACCCAAGAAGAATCTATGGCCTTACTTGCCCAAGCTTTACGTGAAATTGTTGCAGATGTTTTAGGTTTGGATACTATGGAGCAAATCAAAATTGATGATGGGCTATTTTCATTGGGATTAGATTCATTAATGGCCATCGAAATTAGAAATCGAATTCATGATAAATTGCAATGCCCTACACTTAATTTGTCTATAGAGTATTTCATTAATAAACCAAGCATACGCAAAATTGCAAAAAGCATTGTTGATGAGTTACAAGATTTCTTTAATTTTAATTACAAAACAGAGCATCAACTTATTGAAAACCCACTGCAAGAAGAAGCGCCTTTATGTGATTTTCAATATGTATTTTGGGTGCTTAATAAACGAGAGTATCCTTACAATATAGGTACTCAATTACAGATCCAAGGTAAACTCAATAAAGACTATGTTGCTCAATCATTTGATTTTATAGTTAAAAGAAACAGTACATTCTGGTTGAGTTTTAATAAAGAAGAACCTATTCAAGTATTGAAAAGGCAAGGTCAGTTTGCATTAATTTATAAGGATGTCTCTTTAGAGAATGAACCTAAAGAGCTGAGCCAGGAATTTCAAAAGAATATGCTGCGCGCTATTCCTTTATATGAACAACCTTTAATTCGGGTCTATCTCTATAAGATAAATAGTGATTTACATGAATTACATATAATAATACCTCATATTATCGTTGATGGTCCTTCATGTGATCTGGTATTGAGTCAATTCAAAAGATGTTATGACATGCTTGCTCACGGGGAGGGGTTAAGTATGGAGCCAGAAAGAGACTCTTTTCTTAGCTATGTCAAAAAAAATAATTCTCTTTATGAAAAAAATTTAAAAGAGAAAATTGATTTTTGGCGCGATTATAATAAAGCATTTAAAATGCTGTACTTGGGCCCTCAGTATTTCATGTCCACTGCCAGCCAGAAAAAATATTTATTCCATTATCCAATTGATTCTCATTGTGCAGAGCAATTTATTGAGTGGCATAAAACAAAAAATATGAATGTAAGCACAGGATTAATTGCGGTTTGTCATATTGCATTTTATAAGTTGAGTCGTCAAAAGAAAGTACCCTTTATCCAAATTCATAGTGGGAGAGAAGGTAGCCAGTATAATTCGATTGTTGGTTTGTTTTCAGAATATAAAAAAATAAATAGTACTTTAAATGAAGAGTATCGTTTTATTGATTTCATTAAAGCGATTGATGAGCAACAATTGAAAGCAGCTCCTTATCAAAAATGCTCCCATGTAATTAAAAATAATGAGTTTCAAGGAGCCGGATTGGTCATAACTCATTATTTGCGCTACAAATGGAATAAATTTTGCTTAACCAAACAATTTAAAAAAAGTAAGCTCGACTCGAAACTTATTGATTTTTATCTTAAGTATTTAAGTTGGGCGGAAGTGATTGATTACTCAACAGCAATTAAATTGAAACTAAATAAGTTATTTAAGACAAATATTCCTTTACAAAAGCCGGAGCGGTTAAGAGTATTGATTAATATCACTCCTTCTTTTTTTGGTAAGTCCAATCATGATTTGGAGGTTTCACCTTTAAAGTATCAATATGCGAATCACTTTAGTAGTGAGGATCGTCCGGCAAATAGCCATGTTCTCTGGATCTTATTTTCAAAAAATCAAAAAGGTGAATATCTATTTTCCATTAACGGTCCATTAACACCACAGGCTAAAGATCTTATTGCCGCAGAATTTAATCAAATTATTGCAAAGTTGTTGGAAAATGATGAGTATACGCTTGCCGACTTAATATAAGACTATAATCTCTTATATAGGGATTATAAAAGGATATACTATGAATAAGGGGCATGGTGATCAAGAGCATCAACATCATCTAAAAAAGAATGAGTTAGCAAAAGAGCATTCACCATGTCATCACCACCATCATCACGTGCATCAGCACCGTTCAATTGAAAATAAAATGATAACAGGTATGTTCACCTGTCCCATGCATCCAAAAATTCGTCAATTAGGTCCAGGAACTTGTCCCATTTGTGGTATGGCACTTGAATCAGAAACTGTATCTGCAGAAGGAGAAAATCCTGAATATAAAGAGATGAAATACCGTTTTTGGCTGGCATTGATATTGAGTTTCCCTGTATTTGTCTTGGAAATGGGAAGTCATGTATTTCACCATATCCTCTCTGCAAATCAGTCGGCTTGGATTCAATTTGTATTAGCAACCCCAGTGGTTCTCTGGTGCGGATTACCCTTTTTTCAGCGAGGCCTGCAATCGCTTAAAACAGGTCAATTAAATATGTTTACTTTAATTGCCATGGGTATAGGCGTTGCTTGGATTTACAGCACTATCGTTTTGATACTTCCGGGAATATTTCCTGTTACTTTCCGCAATAAAGGGTTAATCAGTGTTTATTTTGAAGCGGCTGCGGTCATAACAACGCTTGTTTTACTCGGACAGGTATTGGAATTAAAGGCACGAGAGCAAACTGGTGGCGCGATTCGAGCTTTATTGAATTTAGCTCCAGAAAGCGCTCACCGAATTAATCATGAAGGCAATGAGGAAGAAATCACCCTTGATCACGTTCGGGTCGGAGATAAATTGCGTGTGCGCCCTGGTGAAAAAATTCCTGTAGATGGAGAGGTATTAGAGGGACATAGTAATGTTGATGAATCTATGGTTACTGGTGAAGCAATGCCAGTGGGTAAAGACGTAGGTTCCAAGGTGATTGGCGCTACAATAAATCAGCATGGCAGCTTTGTGATGAAGGCTGAACATATTGGTAGTGATACCATGCTTGCTCATATTGTACAAATGGTTAGTGATGCTCAACGAAGTAGGGCACCGATTCAACGATTAGCGGATACGGTTTCTGGTTGGTTTGTGCCTGGAGTAATTTTGATTGCATTCATTGCTTTTATGGTATGGTTTTTCTTTGGTCCTCAGCCAGGATTAAGTTACGGCTTGCTCGCTGCAGTATCTGTATTGATTATCGCTTGTCCTTGCGCATTGGGATTAGCCACACCGATGTCTATAATGGTGGGGGTGGGTAAAGGAGCTCAAAATGGAATCTTAGTGAAGAATGCTCTGGCACTTGAACAGATGGAAAAGATTAATGTGCTTGTTGTAGATAAAACAGGTACATTGACACTAGGGCAACCTAAATTAACACAAATGATTACTAATAAAGAGTTTGAAGCGGATGAACTCTTGGCTTTAGCCGCGGCACTTGAACTTCATAGTGAACATCCTCTTGCCCATGCCATTATAAGTGCTGCCAAAGAAAAACAATTGACTCTTGCCACTATAACTCATTTTGAAGCGGTACCAGGAAAAGGAATTCTTGGCCAAGTGAATAAGATACCCATTGCTCTTGGGAATATGCGGTTGATGCAAGAATATCGCATGGAAGATGATTCGCTGATTCACCAGGCAGATGAGCTTCGTTCTCAAGGTGCCTCAGTAATGTTTCTTGCTGTAGATGGACGTGTAGTCGCTGTTTTAGCAGTAGAAGATCCGATTAAACCGAGTACACCAGAAGCGATACAAATATTGCAAAAGAATAATATTGATATTTTTATGCTCACTGGAGATAGCAAAATAACTGCTGACTCAGTGGCCAAGAGCTTAGGAATTAAAAATGTAGTCGCTGAGATTATGCCTGAGGACAAAAAGCAAATCATAAGTGAATTGAAAGGAAAAGGATTTATTGTGGCGATGGCCGGAGATGGGGTGAATGATGCTCCAGCTTTAGTAGCTGCTGATATTGGTATTGCCATGGGAACGGGCACTGATGTGGCGATTGAGAGTGCTGGAATTACTCTCTTGCATGGTAATTTAAATGGCATTGCAAAAGCGCATCATCTGTCTCAAGCCACTATGGCAAATATACGCCAGAATCTTTTTTTTGCTTTTATCTATAATGGACTTGGTGTGCCTTTGGCTGCTGGCGTGCTTTATCCACTGACAGGGTTGCTATTAAATCCTATGATTGCAGCAACAGCAATGGCTTTAAGTTCTGTTTCAGTGATTATTAATGCCCTGCGATTGCGTAAGCTAGAGCTCTAATTGGTAAAGGATATAGAATTTTCTTGTCCAAAAACGATGGGCTTTACTGTTTAAAAGATTTTGAAAGAATCGCAGCACAAAAGCTTAATACAAGGTACATGTAATAATGTTAGTAATCTCTGACATAGTTAGCCGATATGCTTCTACCATCTAAAGCCCTTTTTATTTCAGAATATGCTTTTTGATGCAATTCAATCTCAATTGACACTGCCAATGTGACAATTATTTGAGCTATAATTACATACAATTTTTTTTGGTAGTCCTAAGGTCGGTTATGAAAGATGAAGTAATCCACGAGTTAAAAACAAAATATCATGAATATTTTGAATCCAAATTAGCTGGGTTTCTTATAAAAAATGCTCAAAATTTTTATTCAATGCAAAAAATTTCTAAGGCTATTTTATTATTATTAAATGAAAATAAGAGTGATGTTATTAAGGCAATTGACGAATTAAAAGTTATCAAAAAAGAGTTGTATGAAGTTTCATTTTACGGGCATCTCTCTGGAGGGAATAAACTAACAGCCCCAGATATTTTTGCTCAAATCATTAAAGTTTTAAGCGACGAATATTCGGATTTTAGTTCTATCATGTTGATACATTCCGTTTTTAATCATCATATATTTGATCAACTTAGTAAACAAAGCATGAATGAAAGTGAAGAGGCGTTTAAACAAAGAAAAGTACAAATATCGAAAAAAATATATGCTGGGGACACTTTTAAAAACCGCCGTAACGAAATTGAAATAAAACATGAAACCACTACTCATGTAGGGATCAATAAAAACAAAGCCTTTTCAAACAGAGTGAAAGATAAAACCACAGAGCACGAAAAAGCGATGTATAAAATGGTGCCAATATTATCATCCGGCTTTTTCAAAGCAATATCTGATATGGATTACCCTTTCATTAGCGGTCCCTCTGGACATACAGCACTACTTCTACATGGAGCGATGCTTTATGGCAATTTATCACATGATGAATTAAAAGAGTATTCCTTAGCATGCTATGCATTCTTAACTGCAGGAGGCAATCATAGTTTTCATGAAGTGATGCTAATTGCTAAGAAATTAGGTGTAGCGTACGAAGATGGCGTCTATCAAAATTTTTTTTCAGCTGAAATAAAAAAATCTTCACAATATCAAGATCTCGCTAATGAATTTCCTGAATTTCTCGAAAAAGACCGAAGTGGACCTATCTGTTAAAACACGCCATTATCAACATTGTATTTGCAATACAAAAATCCTAATGGCTCCTTATAAGCGATTTGGTCTTAAGGGTTTTGTCCTTTTCGCAAAAGCAAAAATCCATTTTTATTTGAGTATTCTTCCTCCATCAAAATGAGTTTCCACTTTCGCGAGGACGTTTCTTAAATCTGTGGCAGTGGAGATTGAGTCCAGTTAATAGTTGTTTGGAGTGCTCACATATTAGGCTTACCGCTGTAGGAGAAAATTGATTTGCAAATTTTACAAGTTTCATATTTATGCCTATATTGAACTAATAAAATTAAATATAAGGAGGTATTGTCATGGAATACAAATGTCATAAATGTGGTATGGCAGTAAAAAATATTACTTGCAGTAAATGTGATGCATTATTAGTGGGTGATACTATAAAAACCGATGATGGCAAAGTACAAGTTGCAAAGTGTCCTAATGGTTGCGGGCAAATCAAGTCGCCAACATGTTGCGGCCACGATATGGTCGCTACGGTTTGATTCATTTCTGATTGTTTTATTCTATAGAATGAGGGCAAAAATATCCCAGAAAAAGAGAAGGTGGATATTTTTGTCTCATACTAATCCTTAAGTATTAATAAGTACTGGTTCTTGTTTGCTGATTTGAGCTTTTTGTAGCAATGCATTTAATGTATTAAACAGCAACACTCGTTGTTTAAGCCGTCTCTGGATCACATTTCTGCTTACTATGCCGGACAAGCTGTGGAACATCGGAGAATAGAGCTAGCCTGAGTTTTTAGAGAGGTGTATCACAGATCCAGGTCGTTTAAGGAAGACCTGCATAAAGATGAATTTGGAGGTTAAGAATAAACCCATATTTCATGCAGTATTCTGCAGCGTATTCATGGTTGCGTTGATTTGTTTTCAGATCCAGAAGATCGGGTTCCCAAAAACTAACTACCTCATTGATTTCGGAACGTTCAGCCATGGTAAGATAACGACCTTCATCACGCATGACTTTAACACGCTGTGGCTCTTTTTGATAAATATTCATTGGGCTGATGAAGATTTGTTTGCTTGTTTGTTTCGCCCATTCATGTGCCCATAGAGGAATGTCGCTGTAGGGTGCATATTGATTATTTTCAGGGGCTGAGATCACAAATTTCAAACAATCAGCGCGTTCCAACATTTTTGGATTGGGTTTTAGGTAACGAATTACTTTACCTGCTTTTTCCAGACATTTAGGGCTCACTACTAAAGTAGTGTTTTTAGGGAGATCAGATAAAACAGAAATACCATTTGATTCAATTTGAGTCGATTGGAAATAGAGTTGAGCAGTTTCTAAAAATGCAGATAAATTTTGTTGTAATGAAGGTTCACCACCAGTAATTACTAGCACCATTTTTTTGGCAAGACCTTGTGCCCAAGAGGGAGTTGCTAAACGACGATTTTTAAAAAAATCGTCGATAACCTGATCAGTTTCTTTTAGCAAAGAAGTAAAGTTTCTCCACTCGCCCGAATCAAAATAGGTATCACAAAAAGAACAAGCCAAGTTACATTTAGCAAGACGGATAAAATAAGCGGGGTGTCCACGATATGGTCCTTCTCCTTGTAATGTAAAAAAACGACTTGTAACTAATAGTTCATTATGCTTTGCATCATTGAAGAAAGCCTTTCCTACTTTGTCATTGAATCCGAACATTGATTATGTCTATTTTTGTATAAAAGTTTTACATATAATATCATTTTTATGTTTTACTAAAAAGCGTAGATTGAATTCATTTATTCTATGAGCTAATTTTTTACTGTTTACTATGAACTGCAATATGCCGTACATGCATTAAACTTGAAATTTCTTTTAATTGTTTACAAAGTTCTGGGAGTGATTCTTTTGGGCCGGAGAGATCAATAAGATTAATTGCAATTGGTCCTCGAGATTTATTTTCCATCTGCTCCACATTATATTCCATTTTTGATATTTTCTGAGTAATTTTACCGATTACTCCCGGTGTGTTCTGGTTAATAGTAAGTATGCGGTGACAGTTGGGGATTTGAGCTATTGACAGCGATATATTTGGAAAATTAACCGAATATTCTATGCCGCCATGTTCTAGATAATTACAAATATTTCGAATAATCATTTCTGAAGCACTTTGCTCTGCCTCTTGGGTGTTTGCTCCCATATGAGGGAAGCATAAAACATTAGGATGACCTGCGAGGTTAATTGTTGGAAAATCAGTAATGTAACCCATTAATTGATTATTATTTAATTGTTGTAGAATTGCGGGTTCGCTTACTAATTGTTCCCGAGAAAAATTCAATAAAAGTGTATTGGGTTTCAATAAGCCAATATTTTCTTCATTAATTAAATGTCTGGTCTCTACATTTAAAGGAATGTGCAAGGTAATAATATCCGCATGAGTTAATAAGAGATTCATGTCGGTGACTTTTTCAACTCCAGGCATAAGCGCCAAAGCATTATTCAAAGTCATGTTTGTATCAAATCCGAATACTTTCATTCCTAAAGCCAATGCTGCATTGGCGACTTTTACTCCTATGTTCCCTAAACCAATAACACCTAAAGTTTTACCTGAAATTTCATGGCCAATAAATTTCTTTTTTTTAGTTTCAATTTCTTGATGAAATGTCTGGCTATTTGCTTTAGTTAAATCAGTAATAAATGTTTGAGTTTGATCCAAATGCCTATAACCCATAATCATTGCTGCCATCACCAATTCCTTTACTGCATTTGTATTTGCTCCAGGAGCATAAAACACAGGGATACCTTTTTGGGTCAGTACTTCAACAGGGATATTATCAATACCTGCTCCAGCTCGGGCTACAGCTTTTAAGTTCTTTGAAAACGAATGCTCATGTAATTGATGTGAGTGTACCAAAATGACATCGGGATCTATAGGATTAAGACCTAATTGATAAAGATCAGGATGAAACAAACTCAAGCCTTGAGGAGATATATTATCAAGAACTTGAATTGTGAACATGTTTATCCTCCTTAATAAGAACAATAGAGTTCTCAATCTCTTTTAATCCGCGTTCATAATAAGCATAGTACTGGGGGGGTAATTGTTTCAACTCACCAAGTGTTAGACTTAAAGGAATTACTGGGTAAAAGCTTGTATTCGTAATATAGAACTTAGAATGATTTTTTACCCATGCCTTGGGATTTAAGCCAGCAAAACCAATAAATCGAGTTACTGTATTTTGAGTCTCCCAGTCACTCACACCATCACCGACAAGTAAAGAATGCTCACCTGGCTTGAGTATCGAAGAGATTTCTACTGTTTTTCCATTACCTTGAGTCATATTGCTTTGTTCATCAAAGCCTTGATAATTTCCACATTCATTGAAATACACATCTATGGCAAGTACATGACTGGTAGGAATTCCTAACGTTTGGGCAAATAAGTCTACCGATGTTTTAATTCCGGCTGAAATGATATAAACCTTCTTATTTAAGTGATGGAGTAATTGGATAAGTTCAAATGCTCCTGGAGCAACATGTTGTTTGTATTGTTTTGCCAATTCATGAATTTGTTTTAATGTAGGTTGGACATAATCCAAGCGTTGGCGATAATCATGGAGGGTCATGCCAGTTTGCCCCATACATCGTGCTGTAATATGATGAACTTTTTCTGCAACACCATTTATCGTGGCCAACACATTAATCCCTTCAATAAGCGAAAGTGTACCATCACAGTCAAAGAAAAAAGCATCGATTGGTTCTTTTAAGGTCCAGGGATAAATGTTTTGCATGGATTATCAAACCTTATTTTTACAATTTGTTTCAAGTACTTAGAGTACGTAGATATAGGTGTACTATAATCTATTTATTAAGGAGATTCCAATAAAGGGTAATACTTGTCAAAGCCTGAGAAGAAAAATCCTGTAATTACAAAGGATATTGTTGCTGGTGTGCTTTCTGGTTTTGTAATGGCGATTATTGCCATTGCTGTTAGTGCATTGGTTTTTAAAGGACGCTTATCAATTTATCTTAGCTTTGGAATCAGTTGTCTATTCATTGGTTCAATTATTGTTAATTTATTATGTTCTTGTTTGAGCTCCATTTCTTTTAGCATTTCACGGTCCGAGCCTGCCGTTGGAGCTATTTTGGCGATTATCTTCGCTAATATTGCTGCTCATCCTTTAACAGAAAAAGCTCTTTTCTCTACCCTAATTGTCACAATCATGTTGGTATCTTTAATGGTAGGTTGCACTATGTTTGTTTTAGGTTACCTAAAACTTGGACAATCAGTTCGATTCTTGCCATATCCTGTATTAGGTGGAGTAATAGTAGGAAGTGCTTGGATTATTGCTCGTTCAAGTTTACATCTTATTAGTCAAAATCTTAGTATTCAAAGTGCATTACAAACGCATACGATAATACAATTAAGCCTCGCATTTGGTCTCGCTTTCTTATTACTTTTTTATAAGCGGTTTTGGGTGTTGCCTTTATCAGTAGTGCTGTTGTCGATTTTTATTCATATTTTTCTTTATCTTAATCATATGTCTACTGCAGAAGCGATAAAATCAGGTTGGCTATTTTCAACATTTACATCGACCTTTATTTTTAACGTGCTCGATTTTTCCATGCTCGGACAAATTGATTGGAGTATTATTGTTCATCAATTGGGCTATATTTTGGGTTTAATTGGCCTTATTATTGTTTTATTACTTCTCAATATTAGTGGTATAGAAACGGCTGAAAAGCTAAATACTGATGTAGAGCACGAGTTAAAGGTAGCCGGAGTAGCTAATATTCTAGGGGGACTATTTTTTGCATTCCCCTGTAATTTATCACTTAGCGGCACATTATTTAACCGAAATGTGGGTGCAACAAGTCCTATTTCAGGCATTATTGCAAGTGGTATTGGCCTGGCGATTCTTTTTTTCAATTCCAGTATTATTTCGTATTTACCAATGCCTGTAATAGTCGGTTTATTGCTTTCTATTGCTTTCAAGTTGATGCATGATTGGTTATATAATGGGTGGTATGAACTGCCGCATACCGATTATTTAATTCTTATCGCTATTGTATTCATTATTTCTATTTTCGGGTTTTTACCGGGTATTTTTATTGGGCTGGTTGTTACTTGCATCAGTTTCGTAATTCGTTATGCAAAAATTGATACCATTAAGTATTCTCTTACAGAGGATTATTACCACAGCAATGTTATTAGGCCTTTCTATGAGCAAAAATGGCTCATGGAAAACGGTCATAAAATACTTATATTTAAATTACAAGGTTATCTTTTTTTTGGTAGTACTAAGTTATTGTTGGATCGTATTAATCATTTAATTGAAGAAAAAAAACAAAAATTTCAATTTTTAATTTTTGATTTTCAATTGGTCAATGGCCTTGATTCATCTGCGAATTTCAATTTTATTCGCTTACAACAGCTTATTCGTAGTATCTCTCTAGAATTGATTTTTACTCATTGTTCTCAGTTCTTAATCGATCAATTTTATCGACAAAGAGTATTAAATAAATATTCTAAGATTCGTTTGTTTCCCGATATTGATCAAGGACTGGAATGGTGCGAACAAGAATTGCTGAAACAACTTCCTCAAGAGCTTAAACCAACCGGTAAAGCGATTATTGTAAATACGTTAAACCAGCTGATTCCCAATGAACATCAACAACAGTTTTTTGCTCAGTACTTGGAAAAATTTGAAGTAAAGATTGGAGAGTATCTTTTTAAACAAGGTGATCCGAGTGACTCCATTTGTTTTATTGAATCTGGAGAGGTATCTATTTTTTTGAAATCAAATGATAGGGAAATTCGTTTGGCTAAAAGTGGCGCAGGGACAATTATTGGTGAGATAGGATTTTATTTAGGTACTTCACGTACTGCATCCGTACGTGCAGAGAAAGAGTGTTCTATTTATAAATTAGCACAAGATGCTCTTATTGATTTCGAGAAATTGCATCCTGAGGCAGCGCTTATTTTTCATAAAAAAATTAGTTCTATATTAGCACAACGCTTAACTCAAGCTAATTACTTAATTCAAATATTAAGTATGGAAGACTAAATGATGTCAGATTAGTTTGCTTCAGTCTATAATTGGAATAATCAAGGGAATGAAAGGGAAGACCTATGAATACCTATACCACTGCTATGGAACATCCTATATCTATTCCAAGTACAAACGTTTATCTTAATGGTCTTTTAATAATACCTGAAGACGCTAAAGGAATTATCCTCTTTGCACATGGCAGTGGTAGTAGTCGATTCAGTAGTCGTAATCAATATGTAGCAAGTATTTTGAACCAAGGAAGATACGCAACGTTGCTTTTTGATTTACTCACCTCACAAGAAGAGCTTATTGATGAGGTAACACGTGAATTTCGGTTTGATATTCATTTATTGGCTTCACGACTTATTACTGTGGCTCATTGGTGTATCAACGAATTGACTGCTTATCATTTTTCTATTGGTTTGTTTGGCGCCAGTACTGGTGGTGGCGCTGCTCTTGGGGCAGCTGCTCAAGAGCCTAAATTATTTAAGGCAATTGTCTCACGCGGTGGTCGACCCGATTTAGCTGGAAATTATTTACCTCAAGTCAAAACACCTACCTTACTTATTGTTGGCGGTAATGATGAAGTAGTTATAGGACTAAACCAACAAGCGATGTCCCAAATGAAGTGCACCACTCGATTGGAAATAGTTCCTGGAGCAACCCATTTGTTCGAAGAACCCGGAACGCTACAAGAAGCAGCGCGCTTAGCGCAAAAATGGTTTGATCAGTATTTACCGCATCATGAGTTCAAGTAACAGCGCGGTGCAACCCTTAAACGACTCATTATTTAATATTCAGTGCCATTAAATCGTCTTCATTTAGAGTTTCTTTTTGTAATAACAACTGTGCACCTGCCTCTAAAGATTCAATATGTTTTTTAATAAGATCTATGGCGTCATCAAATGCAGACTGGATTATTTTACGAACTGCTGCATCAATCTCACAAGCGGTTTTCTCGCTAAATTCCTGTTCATTATGACTCATAGGCACTTCTAAGAAAGAAGAATGTTCTTTTTGATAGGTTACTGGTCCAAGTTCTTTGTCCATGCCATAACGCATGACCATGCTTCGTGCAATATCAGTTGCTTTAGCAAGATCGTCCGCTGCTCCGGTTGAAAAACGATCAAAAACAATAAATTCTGCTGCTCTACCGCCTAGAAGTACCTTCATTTTATTTTTTAATTCCTCTTCAGTCATGAGGTAACGATCTTCAGTAGGGCGTTGAATGGTATAACCTAAGCTTCCAATGCCTCGTGGGATAATGGAGACTTTATGTACTTGATCTACATTGGGCAACGAAAGAGCAACTATAGTATGCCCCATTTCATGATAGGCAACTATTTTACGCTCTTTAGGATTGAGCAAACGATTCCTTTTCTCCAAGCCTGCTACTATACGTTCCACCGCGTTCGTAAAATCATCCATGCTTACAGAATCAGCATTATGGCGGGTTGCTAGCAGAGCTGCTTCATTGACAAGATTTGCTAAATCAGCGCCAGAAAAACCTGGAGTTAATGCAGCAATTTTTTCGGAATCAACATCTGGTGCTTGTTTTATTTTTTTCAGATGTACCTGTAAAATTTCTACCCTACCTATTTTATCAGGCCGATCAACTAATACATGGCGATCAAAACGGCCAGCACGTAATAATGCAGGGTCAAGGATTTCTGGACGGTTTGTTGCAGCAATAAGTATGAGTCCTTCGCTAGGATCAAAACCATCCATTTCTGAAAGTAGTTGATTTAAAGTTTGTTCCTTTTCATCATGCCCCCCACCAACAGGATAAGCACCACGAGCTCTGCCTAAGGCATCAAGTTCATCGATAAAAATAATTGCTGGAGCTGTTTCTCGGGCATGGATAAAAAGATCTCGAACTCGTGCAGCACCTACGCCAACAAACATTTCTACAAATTCTGAACCATTAATAGAAAAAAAAGGAACTCCTGCTTCGCCAGCAACAGCGCGCGCCAGTAAGGTTTTTCCTGTTCCAGGAGGGCCAACTAAGAGAACTCCCTTAGGTATATGAGCGCCTATTCGTGTATAATGTTGGGGATTCTTGAGAAATTCGACTACTTCCATTAGTTCTGTTTTTGCTTCATCTACTCCTGCAACATCTTGAAAAGATACATGAGTTTCTTTTTCCATATAAACTTTAGCTTTGCTTTTCCCTACATCTAATACTCCACCCGCAGTTGAGCTCATGCGTTTTATTAAAAAACTCCATAAAATAAAGAAAAGTAGGGCAGGAACAACCCATGATAAGATTAAGGTTAACCATTTATTTTCAGCTTCTCCATTAAAGGTTACTTTTGCTGCCTCTAAAGTAGTAACAAGGGAAGGATCATTGATGCGGACTGTAGTAACTTGATGTTCTTTGCTGCTGGAGTGCTCAATTTCTTTTATTTTTTCTTCGGGCAGCAAGCCATTTAGCCCCTCTGTTTTCACATTTGCAGTAATAGAGCTTTCGCTTAGTAATACATTATTCAACTTATCCGCCTTCAAAAGCTTTATAAAATCACTGTAGGCGACATCAACTGGACGGCTTGGTGCGAAAAAAAAATTTTGTATGAGAATAATAAGCCAAAATATCATTAGAACATACCATAGTGAAAACTGCCATTCCTTATTTTCCACCACTATCTCCTAATTTTAAGACGTCTAAGATTCCTTAATTCTATAATTTAGTATATACGTGATAGTTCGGGTAATTATAAAGATACAATAATATTTAAAATCCTAATGAGACTTTCCAGTCTTATAAAAAGGAGCCTAAGGATAAAGGGATATATCGAAGATTAACCGAAAACTTAGTTAATATTACTGACGGATTAGTATTACAATAACAAAAAGGGACTGTAGCATCAATTCATCGCTAAGTTTTACTTTATGCACGAAACCATGATCTCCCACTACCAAGTTATGGAGTTGTTTCAAAAAGATCAACAAATTAAATACACCACCTGTTTTTGGATGATCTCACGATAAAGTTTCCATGAAAAATAAATGAATTGATTCTTAATAATACCTGTTTATTTTTGACAGTTATATCGAGCAATCATTTAGATTAAAATATGTGCATATTGATTTCATGTGAGTCATTTTTTGTTGTGCTGGTTTTACTTTTAGTGAACCCCTATGCGGTCAGTAAAAAGCTGGTTTGCTCATCTCACATAATCCAACCCGAGAGAAAGAAACTATGTCACCCTTGCCCATCCTGGATATTCTACAAGAGCTCCAAACCCTCCAGGGATTAAAACAAAAATCACTTGCCTATGGCGACAAAGCCAATGAGCTCATCAAGCACATTTATCATGATTATGGCGATGAAGCTGCCTCTTTCATGAAGGCCACGTTACAGCAATGGGGATTAGATGACTTTAGGGCAGAAAATGATAAGAAATTTTCTCATCATGACTGTTATCAAAAAATGCTTCCTTTATGTCAATTAGCCCTTATTGTGGAGCGCAATGGGGTGGCTGAAGACCATGCTTTGAAATTAGCTACGATTTTTAAGGATGAACAAGCGGTATTGAATTATTTACTCCAATTTAAAGACCATAATTCCTATAAATATCTGGTTCATGATGCGTGCTTATTTGAGCTGCCCAAAGCCGATACTTGTGCGTTTCCGCAATGGCTAAAATTGGCCAACCTCCACCTTGCCAACCCCCGTTTTCGTACCCTCTTGCCGCATGCAGAAGCCATTGAGTCTCTGGGAAAAATGGGCAAGAAAGCAACGAAACAAAAAGGCCAAAAGTTCGATGCAGAAACAAGGGATAAAATTCAAGACGTCAAAAAGGAACTCGCTACGGTATCAAGACACTACAAGCAACTGAAGCAAAAGCCTTTGAGCAGCCTCGAAGAACGAATGGCGCGCGAAGAACAGCTGAAAGTATTTAGTCAACGCTTATTTGAGCTGCAAACACAACTCGTCTTTCTTTGCCAAGGACGATTACCTTTGGCGCATGCTGATATGATTGTTCTGGAAGCCTTTTATGCCAAGTACCAACAAGAACATAGTGCAGCCCAAAACATCTTAATTCAACACGGAATTAGCCCCCAAAGTAGAGAGCAATTTTATGCTCTCAAGCGAGATAATGCGGAGAAGACGATTCCTGATGTGCTTATTGATGGGAAAGACATCGGCTATCCTGGGATTTATATTAAAAAACTGGATACGACCAGCGATAAAGGAGCAGCACTTGCGGCCTGTCTTGGCAAAATAACGCATTGTTGCCAGTATCTTGGCGGTGTGGGCAATGAGTGTGTGATTCATGGCATCACCTCGCCCAATGGTGGTTTTTATGTTTTATGCCAAGGTGAGGCACAAAATCCATCCTTGGATGATGCCATTTTGGCCCAAGCTTGGGTCTGGAAAGGGCAACAGGGTGGGTTGTGCTTGGATTCGATAGAGTCTGCAGTGAAAAAAGAAAAAATCGTGCCGGTGGCGGACATGTTTCGGTTGCTGGGTCACACTTTGTGTCGGGAGCATCACATCACCCAGGTGAATACCGGTGCGCAAAGTGGTATCACGCATCAAGTGGCGCGCAAAGATTATCCCGCGCTCAAAGAACACTTCCTGGATTATACAGGGTACTGCGATTCTAAATCACAACTTCCCTTTGCCAGCGCGACTCTGCCTTACCTTTTCTACGGCAAGGTGGCTTCTTCCCAATTGCAAGCCAGGATTGCAGAAGAGACAAAACGCTTTTTTCAAGAATTATTTAACACCCAAGAGGTACTGCACAACAACGAAGCGTTGCAACAAGTCATTGCTTTTGCTCTCTCTACCAAGAACGATGAGTTACTGCAGTTATTAGGGGAGTACGCTGCCAATCACCAAGAAGCCTTTGACGCGCTGTTAGCAACTAACAGGCATTATTTGCACCAATTAGATCAAGAAGTTATCGCTTTTGACGCTCTGGAACACGGTGCTTTTATTAATGTGAGGAACAAAAAGGGGCAAAGCGCCTTGCATCTCGCTACCTTAGATGCAGATAAGGAGAGTCTTAGCAAACTCATTGCACGCGGGATTAATGTCAATATCCAAGATAAAGATGGCAGTACCGCCTTAATCCATGCCCTTGAAACAGTGCTCTACAAAGATAAAAACGAAGTTGGACGCGATATTGCCCATCAATTGATTGCAGCGCAGGCACAAGTGGATATCAAAGATGATGATGAAAATACGCCGCTTATCATCGCAGTTCAACACAATGACTTAGCCATGGTGAACTATCTGCTGCAACACGGAGCTTGTCTTGAAACCTTTGATGGCGACATGAAAACCGCTTTATTTTGGGCGGCTGAGGAAGGATATGAAGACATTTTTGATGCGCTTCTGAAACGAGGTGCTCAAGTTAATGGCGTCAGTTATCCAGGAAAAAATACGCCACTAATGGCCGCATTAATCAATCACCATTTGGGTATCGCACAAAAAATATTGTCACAACAAGAAGTGGCAATAACACAAAAAAACAGGTATGGCGAGACAGCACTTCATTTAGCTGCTGATGATTCTGAAATCCTAAAGACCATTCTGACATTATATCCAGAAAATCAACGCTTAGAAGCGGTGAGGGTTCAAAACAAAGACGGCAATACCGTGCTTCATTATGCAGCTACAGACTCTGAAAGCCTAAAGACCATTCTCGCATTATATCCAGAAAATCAACGTCTAGAAGCGGTGATGATTCAAAGCAAAGACGGCAATACCGTACTTCATCTGGCTACTCCTAACTCTGAAAGCCTAAAGACCATTTTAGCGTTATTGCCGGAAAATCAACGTCTACAGGTGGTGATGATTCAAGACGAATATGGTGAAGCAGTGCTTCATCATGCTGCTACGAACTCTGAATGCTTAAAGACCATTCTAGCGCTATTGCCGAAAAATCAACGTCTACAGGCGATGATGATTCAAAACCAATATGGCAGTACAGTACTTCATTCTGCTGCTAAGAATCCTGAAAGCCTAAAGGCCGCTTTAGAATTATTACCAGTAAATCAGCGTTTAGAGGTAGTGATGATTCAAAACCAATATGGCAGTACAGTACTTCATTATGTTGCTAATAATCCTGAAAGCCTAAAGATCATTCTAGCGTTATTGCCTGAAAATCAACGTCTAGACGCGGTGATGATTCAAAACAAACATGGCAATACAGTGCTTCATCGTGCTGCTAACAATCCTGAAAGCCTAAAGACCCTGCTAGCGTTATTGCCAGTAAATGAACGTTTAGAGGCGGTGATGATTCAAAACAAAGAGGGCTATACGGTACTTGATCGTGTTGCTGATAATTCTGAAAGCTTAACGACCATTCTAACGTTATTGCCTACAGAAATTGACTATAGTAGTGAAAATCAGGGGCAAGCTGCATTATCTGCGAATAAGGATATTTTAAGAATACCCCAAAACAAGAACTTATTTTTCTCGATTGCTAAAGAAAATAATAGTGACAAAGATTTATTGCATAACCCAGCCCCTAAGATATGATCTCTGCGCTAAGAGGCCACGTTGATCATATTTCTCAACAGGCAGGGGGGATTATTAGCTCGCCTTGTTAAGTAGATTCGCCACACGCTGCGTGGCGAATTTGTAAGTGTGGATATACGGGTAATATATGGCGCGGATTTCCTAATTTACTATACCTCTAAATACTCTAGAGCGTATAGTTTTGCAGCATTATTTTATAGTAATCTAACCATTGCTTATAAGATAATTCACAACAACTTTTCAAGAGTGTTATTGAAAGTTTAAATTTCGGAAATCAATCTCACCAATTGATTCTGTAATTTTGATGCCTTCCCCTTGAAGACCTTTAAAAAAAAATGAGTTACTTCCTGGACTAATATTTATTTTGATTGTCCCTGCGGTTGCACCTGTGATTTTAACATTCGTTTTCAGACACATTTGATCATCGAGATTAACTTCCAAACAATCTTGAGATTTTTGTTGTTTAGAGGTTTCATCCTGTTTATCAGTTTCTAACATTACTGGTGCAGTATAGAAATTTACTTCAGTATTTAAGTTGGCAATTTCTTTATAATTAGTTGTTCTTATCTTTGGTTCTATTTCTTTCCATATTTTGGAATCTAAGAACATATTAGTATGCAAGAGTGATAATATGCCAAATGTTCTTTCAAAATAAAATCTGGATGCAGCAGGATCAATGGGAAATTCTAATATTGGTTCTTTTGGAGCAAGAGATTTCCAATTATCATCCCTAAGTGTAACTGAAAGTAAGCGAAGATTTTCTGAAAGATTTGTAAGGGAGTTAACTTTTACAGATACAGTTAATTGTCCATCTTTTGCATAAATCCTAATGTTTTGAATTGATAACATCAATCACTCCTTGGGGGTATAAAAAATGTGATGATATCACAATGCATACTTTTTTGGACGGGATGATGTTTTTGACATGCAACAATATGAAAAAATTAATTCTTTCTACAAAACTAAATTGGAATAAGCCAGCGAAAATTTGGTTATGTATCAAAATTGTTGATGTCTTATTACGCTAGAGTTTCGTCATTCTTAGACTTGACCGAAAGGTCCATCGATGAGCAAAGAACTTGGATCTTCCGGTCAAGCCGGAAGATGACGTAATAAATGTAAAGCAACAAATTTGTTACACCTCCGAAAATTTGAACGACATAGAGTATTTTATATACTTTTGCTCATGTCATTTAACGTGTCTAGGCCAAGTAAATGACATGGTGGTGCCATGGCCTACGTGAGATTGAACCATTACTTTTCCACCTTGAAACTCTACAATTTTCTTGACGATACTTAAGCCAATGCCTGTGGCTTCTAATTCATCTCGAGATTTAAGCGTTTGAAAAACTACAAAAATTTTATCGAAAAACTCAGGATCAATTCCAGGCCCATCGTCTTTCACTGTAAAAAGATAAAATGAACCCAAAGTATCAATATCAATTGAGATAGATCCCTTTTTTCGATGATGATGTTTTATACTGTTACCAATTAAATTGGAAAGTACCTGAATTAATGGAGTTTTAGCTGTTTCAAAAATGGGAAAATTTTTTGGGTATTTAATCTTAAATCGACCATCTGAATTAAGACTATCAACAATATCCTTTAAAATTTCTTGGGTATCAACGGTTTCAATATTTAAATCTACTCGACCTGCTCGCGAATATTGCAATATGCCATCAATCAAATTGGCAAGACGAATCGAACGTTTACGTAACAACATCAGATTTTCTTTGGATTTCTCATCGAGCTTATCTTTATTATCCTCCTCGATCCAACAAGCCAATCGTTGTATTGCGCGCAAAGGAGCTTTTAAATCATGTGAAGTAATGTAAGCGAATTGCTCCAACTCCTCATTGCTCTTGATAAGTTCTTTTTCAATTCGTTTGGCTTCAGTAATGTCTTTGGAAATCATCGCATAACCCATCGGAGTACCCTCATCATCACGACGTATGGATAAAGTAACAGAAGCAGTGAAGCGTGATCCATCCTTACGAACACGTTCAAAAACACCTTCTGCCTTTCCCTGTTCTAAAGCTGCTTTCATAAACTTTTGCGCCGCTCCTGACTCCAGATCTTCAGAGGTATGCAGCAGGAGAATATTTTTTTTGTGAATCATCTCATCTGCTTGATAACCATAATTACGATAGGCCCCTTCATTCCACACTAAAATTGCTCCATTAAGATCTGTAGCCACAATAGAATACTCAATAGTACTTTCCAAAATACTTTGCAGGATACTTTTTGTGTAATGAGCTTCTTCTTTAAACATTTGTTCCTCTAAGTCAAGGACGCTTTTTCTTTTTTTAGCGTAACATTTTTTTGCCTTATGTGATTTTCCATTTGACGAATATTGGACATTCATTTCTTGTTTATTTTGATCTTTCTGCATTTCAAAGTTTAAGCGAGTATATTCCATTATATTTTCTTCCTAAAAATTGGACTTTTCTATGAGCAACAGAAGTAGCTTTTATAATAATTATAGCTCAGTTACTTATAACTTCTTGATTCAGTATCAACATAAAAATAAATATTTAATTTTTCTAAATACAATCCATACGGTAACCTGTATGTCGCTGAGTACCTATTGCATGAGAGAATGGTTGGGCTATTTTTCCAGTTAATTCATCGAAGTAATAATCGACCGTTTTACGGATATCGTTTGGACTTACTGTTTTAGACCAAATATTATATTCATTAACGATACGGTTATGTTGCATAAAAACTTTAGTGAAAGCCCCGCGCATAAACTCTGAATCTGACCAGGCTATAAGAGGAAGATGAGGGTGTTTTTGTAAGAGAATCGCAGCAAGCTGTGGGCCATGAGTAGAAAATTCATCGATTAAATTCAACTCACCATCAATGATAACCAGATCAGGCACATGACTGTCTATAGCCGATAAAGCATCTTGACTATTATTTTCCACAGTTACTGAAACTGAAGCAATAGCTGTCTCTAATATTCGAGACAAACAAAATGCATTAAAAGCATTATCTTCAATAATTAATACATGCATCGCATCGAGACTCCCTGTTAGTTGCGGTTAAGTATAAAGATCAAACCTTAAGGAACACTTAAGAAACCATAAATATTTATGCTCTTTTTTGGTCTTTGACAAAAACGATTAACTGAGGCATGTGGATTTAACACGATTCAAAATCAAGCATAATTAAGGTTCTCTTAAAAAAGATGGAAAAATTTCTATCATAGAATAAAATTAATATACTTAATGAGTATTTATTATCGTAATAATTATAAGTTTGGGATAAGTCATGGAGGATATAAATGAGAATTTGGCGCTTGATAGCCGTTGGAGGGGTGTTGCTACTTTCTTTCAATCAGACTAATGCACTTACTAATAATAATATTCTTGTTAATTTTTCTCAACTCGTTCAAGCTGTTGAAAATGGTGACGATGTCCGGGCAATTATTCATTTTGATAATTGTCTTGTGAAAGAACCTGCCATTCAAACTCAAATAGAAAGAAGATTAGCAGGAGCCACAACTCGATTTAACTTTACCCACTATTTTCATGCTCAAGAGAAAATTAATGATCAGTTAATAGATACTGTGACCACGTCTATGAAAATTTTTATAGAGCACTCATCAGGAGAACTCTTAACATTTTCTGGCCGTTTACGCATTTTTGAAGATAATACAGCAACACTGCATGTGGACTTCTTTAATCCTATTTTGCATAAGCACCAACTGGTTACTGACTGGCTTTGTACTATTAGTAACGGCCAAGATGATAATGGCTTAGTGTTATTCGATTTTTTTTAGAGCATAGATTATTTAGTTTAAATAGTGGAGCTCTCCGTTTTATGCGCAACATCCGACTTGTAAAAGTCTAAATATTAGTTCCAATAGACTGACAACAGTTGAATCCTGCGCGGAATTGTAAACAATCTCTGGTTATAGAGCTTTTGATCAAGCGTTAAATTCTCTAGGATTCATTTGCTCTATACGATTAACGATAAAAAAATCTAGTGACCGCCCCCACCTTCACCACCATAACCTTTTGCATTATCAGGTATCGTCTGAGTCGTTGCACAGGAACTAATTAATGGGGAAATTCCTATAAGACAACTAATAAGAATCATTCTTTTTAAAAATTTAATTGTTTCCATTGCATTCCTTATTTAGCATATATTCCCATAGAGATTTTACTTAAATTAAATTTTAAAAGTGAAACCACTCTAAAATAGTGATACCAGAATAAACTCCAAAGATAAACCCATTGGTACTAAAATATACTCTAATTTTCATTATAATAATCAATTGATACATCAGCATCATGTGCCAATAATCGCCTATTAGCACGAAAATAAGTTACAGGAGAATACTCTAATAAATCAGATAATTTTTCCATATAAATACATGCAAAGCGATCTACTTGATAAGCAAAGTAGCTTTCCTCTGCACCTGCTCGAAAAACCCGCTCCCACTTGGGATTAAAATAGGTTTGTTGCTCTTTGATTAATTTTGTAAGTTGGGCATCAATGCGACTAATCTCTGCTTGTAACTCTTGAAGTTCTTTATTGTGCTCTTTAGAAGCACCTTCATCAATAATCTTGGTATATAAATTTACATATTGTTTTTCTAAATCCTTTTTAATTTCCATAGCTTTAATTATTTTTTTCTCTACGGGAATAGCTTCAGCCTGGGCTGTTATTTCTTCACCAAGCTCTTCAACAACCAATGCCGTTCGCCAATTACAATCCTTTTTTAATCTTAGGATATCACCATAGATATGATCGCCAATATAAAGAATTTCATCACCACGAATATGTAAATCTTCAGTGAATTTCTTGGCATTACCTCCTTGATACACACCTGGAACAATAGAACCTATTGTATTTGTCATCATACCCGTACCAGGATTCACAGATAAAAAGCGAAGATTATCGTAAAAAAAACGCGGCTTATTTGCTAAAGTAATAACATATTCAAATAAATCGACCCAGTGTTCCCCTTTTTTTAAAAAAGGGTTTATTGCATATTCGAGTAAAAGCTTTGTATAAGAATAATCAGAATTAGTCAGGATAAATATTTTTTTACCGTGATGGATAAAATGCTTTAATCCTTCAACTACCGCTCGTTCCTTTATAACATAAGTAGGTAAATTCTTGCTGATAATCGATTTTAAACTACCATCCGAATGCACCTTATCTACACAAAACTGTACGTCCAAAGCCATCGTTTGGTAACTAGGCATTTGCTCAGGATACACCGTATCTTTTAATTCAACTAATTGTCCATATAGAACACAAAAAGCAATTGAGAAAGCAGTATCTATGGCCATATAGTTAGGATCACTCAAATCAACATAAATACTTCGATAAATTTTTTGCTGTTCTGCAAAATCGATTAATTTGGTGCCATGATAACTTTGTCGGATTGCGCCATAACGACTTAGTTTTAATATATTACCGTTTTTTCTATCAATCACTAATCCACGAATTGCATCGTGATAATTAAAATTCAATTTTTTAATAGGCTCGGGGTAATGTTTTACTTCGACCAATTGCTCTTTAACGAGCTGATAAACCAAGGATTCAAAATTCTCAGAATGGTAACGAATCAAAGTATGATCCATATCTAAACCAATCAACTTGATTTTTTTCATATTGAGAATTCTATTTACATAAACTTTATGCTCATTCATTAACGAAAACCTGCTTTTGTTTAGGATTAAATATGCATAACCCAGAGTATGTAGGGCATTCCTGGGTCATTATATTTTACCCAGGCATGATTACTATTTCAGTCGTTTCACTCCATCTTGAGACCCTAATAAAATCACATCCGCTATACAATGAGCAAATATGCCATTTTCGACAACACCAGTTATGCGATTAATGCGCTCTTCTAAATCCATAGGTTCATTGATTGTGAAATTAAAAACATCAAGAATAATATTGCCGTTATCAGTTACAAAACCCTCCCTGTACTCTGGATCACCACCCAATTTTACAAGTTCCCTGGCAACCATACTTCGTGCCATTGGAATCACCTCAACTGCTACGGGGAATACTCCTAAGTGGCGCACTCGTTTCGAATCATCTGCAATACAGATAAATTTTTGAGCGAGTTGAGCTACTATTTTTTCGCCAGTCAAGGCCCCACCTCCCCCTTTTATCATCTCACCCTGTTCAGTTACTTCATCTGCACCATCAATGTAAACTGGCAAATCCTGGACTGAATTTAAATCAATAACAGGGATCCCTTCTTTTCTTAATAAAGCCTCTGTTGCTTTAGAGCTTGCAACACATGCATCGATTTTATGCTTAATAGTAGCTAATTCTTTAATAAAGTAATTAACCGTAGAGCCTGTACCTACACCAACAACTATGTCATCCTCAATGTAATCCAACGCCGCTTTTGCGGCTTTAATTTTTAAATCACTCATTAAAAACCACTCCCTTTTCTTTGCCTTAAAATTTCATATAACGAAACACCGGCGGCTACAGAAACGTTTAAACTATCAACACTACCCAACATAGGCAAAGAAAATAAGCTATCACAGTTCTCTCGAGTTAATCGACGCAAACCCTCTCCCTCAGCGCCTAACACTATAGCAACAGCGCTAGTGCAATCTGTTTGATACAACGTGCTCGTTGCTTCACCTGCAGCACCATAAACCCATACGCCCTGTTCTTTTAAAAGTTTTATACTACGTACCAAATTGGTCACTCTGACTAAAGGTACAGACTCGGCTGCACCACATGCAACCTTGCTCACCACTGGAGTAATACTGGCACTTTTATCTTTAGGGATCACCACAAAATCAACACCTGTTGCATCAGCAGTGCGTAAACAAGCGCCTAAATTATGAGGATCTGTGATTCCATCCAAAATAAGAATTAAAGCAGGCTGTTTGCTGGATTCTAATAATGCACGCAAATGCGATTCATTGTATTCAGGTAATGAGGACGCCCAAGCCACAACTCCTTGATGGATAAAATCAGCAAAACGTTGATTCATTTTTTGCATACTTAATTTTTCGATATCAATATGCGCCTGCATCGCTTTATCAATTATATCCTGCAATCGCCTATCCTCGCGATCATGGCTAATATAGAGCTTTTTGGTCATTCGATGAGGGTTAGCTAATAAAGCAGATACCGCATGCATCCCATAAACGTACTGATCACTCATGGTTTATCGTGTCCTCCACTGGCTCAAAATCGATTTTACGCTCATCTAAATCAACACGGGCTACTAAAACCGTCATTTTGTCACCTAAACCATACACTTGACCACCTCGAGCTCCAGTCAGTCGATGCTTTATAGAATCAAAATTATAGTAATCATTTTTCAAAGAGGTTACATGCACCAAACCTTCGACATAAATTTCGTCCAGTTCAACAAAAATTCCAAAACTGGTTACGGCAGAAATCCGTCCTTTAAATATCTGCCCTAATTTATCTTGCATATATTCACATTTTAACCAAGCCGTCACTTCTCGAGTTGCTTCATCGGCACGACGTTCGGTCATTGATGCATGTTTCCCTAAACGATTCATATCTTCATGAGTATAAGCAAACTCATAAATTGGATGATTATCTAATAAATGACCTAATGCACGATGAATTAATAAATCAGGATAACGCCTAATCGGTGAAGTAAAATGAGTATAGGCAGAATAGGCCAAACCAAAATGCCCTTCATTCGCTTCAACATATTGTGCTTGTTTCAATGAGCGTAACATTACTGTTTCAATAAGATGTTTGTCAGGACGGTCTTCTATGGTACTCATTGTACGCTGGAAATCTTTGGGTCCAGGTTTTTTGCCTCCACCTAATTGCAATCCCAATTCACCTAAAAATTGCCTTAAAGCGGTAATTTTATCTTCCTCAGGTGCTGCATGCACACGATATAGAGTAGGGATTTCTGCCTTTTCTAAAAAGCGTGCTGTCGAAACATTGGCTGCCAACATACATTCTTCAATTAATTTGTGTGCATCATTGCGCACTACTGGAACAATACATTGAATTTTTTTGTTTTCGTCAAATTCAATTCGAGTTTCAGTGGTCTCAAAATCCATTGCACCTCGAAGCTTACGAGTAGCCAATAAAACACGATACAAATCATGAAGTGCGTGCAGCATCGGCCATAAAGAAGAATGTTGCTCATCCGTCTTATTTTGCTCAAGCCATAAGCCAACCTGGTTATAAGTTAAGCGTGCATGGGAATGAATAACCGCCCGATAAAAACGTGAACGTGATATTTTTCCTTCACTGCTTATTGCCATCTCAGAAACCATGCACAAACGATCCACATGGGGATTAAGGGAACAAAGCCCATTAGACAAAGCTTCGGGGAGCATAGGAATTACTTTACCTGGAAAATAAACCGAATTACCGCGACGAGCAGCTTCTTTATCCAATGCCGAATCTTGCCTCACATAATGACTTACATCAGCTATAGCAACATATAATTGAAAACCTCCCTTAGGCTTTTTATAACAATAAACAGCATCATCAAAATCCTTAGCGTCTTCACCATCTATAGTAACAAAAGGAAGATTGCGAAGATCGGTACGGCCTTTGATTTGTTCTTCAGTAACTTGCTGTGAAATTTTTGCGACTTCAACACGCACATCCTCAGGCCACTCAAAAGGAATACCATGCGCATAAAGAGCAACTTGAATCTCCATGCCTGGAGCCATATGCTCACCCAGGACATGGATGATCTTACCTATGGGTTGAGTGCGTTTACTGGGAAAAGCAATTAATTCAACTAAAACGATTTGGCCATTTTTGGCCTCATTTACCATTTCTTGGGGGATTGAAATATCTTGAGTCAGATGCTTACTGTCTGGTAGAACAAAACTGACCCCATGATCGGTAAAAAAACGACCAACAACGGTGGCATTAGCATGCTCAATGACTTCATGGATCTTTGCCTCAGGCCTGCCTTTACGATCCATGCCGATTTGATATGCAAGAACTATATCTCCATGCATCACTGCCCGCATTTCTTTAGCAGACAAGAACATATCTTCTGAACCATCATCAGGAATAAAAAAACCAAAGCCATCTGGGTGTCCTTGGACAGTGCCTCGGGATAAATTAATCCTTTGCATGAGACAAAAACGCCCACGCCTATCTTGCATAATTTGTCCATCACGCAACATAGCCTTCAATCTAAATCCCATAGATTCTTGTTTACGTTCATCGCTTATATGTAATTTATCAAATAATCGATTGCGCGACATCGGTTTTCCGTATTCATTAAGAATATTCATAATGAATTCACGACTAGGCACAGGATCGGTATACTTTTCACTTTCTCGTTCGTAGAAGGGATCTTTTGATTTTTTACTCACTTTTATCCTGTTTGTTTGTATTTACCATTTACTTTGTTCTATCATTTATCCATATAAGTAGCAAGATAAAAGGGGAGCAACAAAAATTGTCTATTCATCACTTTTAGCTACAGGAATAACAAATCCACGCGTACCAACTGCAGCAGTTACCCCAGATAAAGACATATCCTCCGCAACCCAAAAAGTAGTTTTTTTAGCTTTAGCAGGAATTTTTACTCCTTTTGCCTTCCATTGGCATACGGCTATTGCTCCTTCACATGGCGCTTGTTGTTCATGCCCTGGTTTAGATTCAATACAGTTTAAAATAAAAGGGCCTTTTTTTAAGGTTAATGCCGACCAATTACCACCTTTCAATCGGGTAGTCCATCCAGCACTTGCGCTAGGGTTCGTCACAGGATGAGTGATCCACAAATCTGCGGCAGTCAGATTATGAATAAAAAATAAACTACTTGACTTGGTTTTTAATGTTACTGACTCGCCTTGAACTGTCACGGCCTGGCAACCAGAAGGTAAAGTAGACTCAGCTGTTGCATAAAAAGATAACAGCAAACAATACAAAAAAACAAAAACTCTCATTAATCTTTCTCCTCAAAATTATAACGTCATTTTTGAATGTTATTGATATTATCCTAAAACACCATCAAATTGTAACAAGGCTAATATATTGAAAAATTTTGCGTAATAGCCACTCGAAATGGGATTGAGTAGCGCTTTTTTAAGATTATATAATTAGCCTCTATTACTTGCCAACCTCACTCATTTAAATCTCTCGTTCGAAGAGGCTGACTTCCATCAAAAAATCCTAACTAAAATTTGACAATTATCTTATGGCAATCTAGATTCTAGATATAATTGCAACGGATGTGTTTCCATGAAAATTATGAAGCAAATCATTTTCTTAGCTTTATTCATGAGCAATATATTTGCTTATAGTGGCACTATCATAGTAGGAGTTGGAAAATTTGCTCCCCCATTTTCGGCCGCAGATACAGACAATCACTATTTTGGCTTTTGCATCGACTTAATGAATACACTATGCAAGCGTATGAACGATACCTGCGAATACAAATCAATCGTCAATGAAGGCATAGAAAGCGCGCTGAATAAAGGACTTGTTGACATTTCATTAACTCCAACACCCATTAGCCCAGATCTATCCCCCGAATACATTTTCAGTATGCCTTATATGACGAGCAACGGGCAATTTATAACCAACAATCCAAACATAAAATCACTCAAAGATCTTCAAGGTAAAAAAATTGGCATCCTTGAAGAAACTAACTTAAAGACCGTTCTCCTACAGTACACTTCGATTGACAATATTAAAGAATTTGCACGAGGCGCTACTATAATAGATGCTTTAAAGAACAATGATATTGATGCCATATTATTTAATGTAAATCTGCTTAAATATTTAACGAGCAATCAAATTGCTACTTTTCGACCCGTAGGTAAACCTATTACTATTGGAAATGGATATGGACTATTAGCGCTTAAAAAAAATGAAGTGCTCATAAATAAGATCAATAAAGCTTTATTGCAAATAGAAAATGATGGCACATATGAGCAAATTTATACTAAATACTTTGGCTTATAAATCTATCTTGAAACACATGGCTCAACTCACATGACAAAGACACATTGGTACTATCAATAATGTTGACCACAGTAAAATTGTTCCAATGGGCTCAATTGATACGCGGTCTTAAAAAAACTCAATACGACTACAAC
The DNA here is from genome assembly GCF_001468135.1 of Legionella santicrucis. Taxonomy (GTDB): domain Bacteria; phylum Pseudomonadota; class Gammaproteobacteria; order Legionellales; family Legionellaceae; genus Legionella; species Legionella santicrucis. The sequence continues at coordinate 675,159 of NZ_LNYU01000091.1, forward strand.
CAGGGAGTTCAGAGCTTTCGTTCTTTGATCAAAAGTTCTCGCTATGACAAGGCTTGACGCTTTATTGAAAAACAGTATAAACAGGTGATTGTTGCGCATAAAAATCCTGTCTTCATATAAGAGTTACCCCTACTTATTCAACGATAACCCAACTTACCGATGAAACCCGGGGCTAGATAACCGCGGCCCTTAAGACAGACAGGGAAGCTATTTTACAATAATACAATAGAAAATATTATCTGGAGAATGGATAAAGACCATATGACCCTCGTGCGACAGTCGATTAATGGTTATCTTAAGCTTGATTTATTACAATAAAAATCCAAGGATTACTCTGAATTTGAAACCCTAATCATAATGCAACTATAGTTCTTGGAGCTTATTTATTGCTCCCCATTTGGTCATGGGGAGCGTACGCTAGTGATTAATGCATAGTGATGAAATATCGAGGAAAGGAATCCTGCGGTTCAGCAAACTGACAAGGCCCTAAGGTTTTATCCTCCTCTATGGGACAAACTGCTACATAACCATTTTCATCGGCAACATAGATAAGTTTGTTGTTGCCATGAATAGCAACACCAACAGGTGCTGGAAAAGCAGATAAATCAAATAGCGCTACTGATTCATAACATCCCTCTATAGTTCCAGAGCTATCTAAGGGACAGTAGCTAATAGCACCGCCATTTTTATCCGTATAATAAAGCCCTAGATCCGTGCTTAGTATAGCAATGCCCCAAGGTTGTCCTGATACATCTGCATGCACACAGCCTGTGAATGTGCCATTAGAGGTATTAATAGTACATTTATAAATTCTACCTCTACCAGTGGTCGTAATGTAAGCGAAAGAATCGCTGTTATTTATGGCAATATCAAAAGTTACCGCCGAATCTGCACTAAAATTATAGCCGGCATTGATACAGCCACTTAAATTTCCTGTTCCACTATCGATATTACAAACATAAACAATGGATCCACTAGTAATATACGCCTGAGTTTGCGCATGATTTAATGCAACGGCTGTTGGTTGGAACGGAGTAGGAATGCTAACCAGAGCAGATGCACAGCTTCCTAATGTTTCTCCTGATACCATACATTGGGTAATATCATGACTAGGGAAGGAATTAGCAATATAGATTCTAGTGCCATCAGCCGTTAAAGCCATTCCCGCAGCATCATTGGGGGTAGCAGTGTTAGAAATACATGGCGTATCAAAATAACCTGTAGCAAGCACATTGCATCCCTCTACTGTGTGGGTGTTAAATAGTGAAACAAATGCCGTGGTAGGACGTGTTACCAACACTGTAAATGGCGTGGTACCAGAAGCGCCACCAAAATCTGCCTGCATTGTTGCCGTTCCTGGTGATATAGCCGTAGCTAATCCTTGTGACCCATCCGCATTTGAAACGCTAGCAACAGCAGTATTAGAAGAGCTCCACACCGCCTGCGTGGTAACGTCCTCTCTTAAACCATTACTGAAAGTAGCCACAGCGGATAATTGTGCCTGCGTGCCCACTAAAAAGTCTCCTCCACCGGTGACTTCAATGGATGTTACCGCAGGATTTGTTACAGTTAATGATGCCCCATTAGATACGGTGCTATTGAGTGAGGCAGTAATGGTTACAGAGCCAGCAGCCACCCCAGTAGCTAATCCTTGGGGAGAAATAACTGCTAAACTAGTATCTGAAGACGACCAGGTCACAAAATCCGTTAGATTTTGAAAAGTAGCATCACTAAAGAAACCAACCGCAAAAAATTGTTTGGTCGCATCAACCGTTACTGATGTTGACAATGGCACAACGAACAACGAGGTTAACTGCGCTGCTGTTACTGTAAGAGTAGTGTTGCCTGAAATAGCACCCATTGTAGCGCTAATAGTAGTACCCCCTTGGCTGGTAGCTGTCGCTAAACCATTGGAACCGGCTGCATTGGAAATAACCGCCACTGCAGTATTAGACGATGCCCATACCACTTGCGCTGTTAAATCCTGAATAGTGCCATTACTATAATGGCCGGTAGCCGTATACTGCAGTTGTAGCCCATTCGCTAAGGAGGCATTATTAGGCGTGACTGTTATGCTGGTTAGCGTTGCTGCGGTGACGGTTAGAGACGTACTGCCTGAAACGCTGCCCAAGGTAGCGGAAATAGTAGTGGTTCCTGCCTGCTTACCTGTTGCCAGACCACTAGTATCTGGGGCATTACTGATGGTAGCAAAAATTTCATCAGAAGAACTCCAGACCACTACGTCCGTTAAATCTTGGGTGGTTAAATTAGAATAAACTCCCGTAGCCTTATATTGCTGTGTCGTACCCGCTGGAATGGACTGATTAACAGGGGTCACTTCAATGCGGCTAAGAGTTGCAGCAGTTACAGTCAGGTTTGCACTCCCAGATACTGAACCCAAAGTAGCAGTAATTACTGAAGAACCAACTTGTAAACCTATAGCTAATCCGTTAGAACCAGCCGCATTAGAAATTCTGGCAGTGCTAAGATTAGAGGAAGTCCATGCCACTTGATCGGTTAATAGCGCATGAGTGTTATCAGAAAACGTTCCTACTGCGATAAATTGTTGTGTGGTGCCGCTTGCAATTGAAGGGTTCGGCGGCAAGACAGTGAGGTTAGTCAGTACGGCAGCGGTGACATTAAGTTGTGCTGTGCCCGTTATCGCTCCTAATCGTGCGGTAATAGTAGTCGTTCCAGGCGTTACTCCCGTAGCTAATCCTTTAGATCCATTTGTATTAGAGATAGTCGCGGCAGCAGTTGATGAGGACCAAACCACAAAATTGGTTATATCATGAACAGAACCATCACTAAAATTCCCTGTTGCAGTATACTGCAGGCTTATACCACTTGGAATACTCGCGTTTACAGGGGTAACAGCAATTGAATTCAGTGTTGCGGCGGTAACGTTCAGGCTAGTACTTCCCGTGGTAGTATTAAACGTAGCGCTAATAGTAGTGGTTCCTGGATTTGCTCCTGTAGCAACTCCTTTGGTACCCGGATTATTAGAAATAGTCGCAGCAGCGGTTGATGAGGACCAGGTTACAAAATTGGTTAAATCCTGCTTAGTTCCATTAGAGAAAAGGCCTGTAGCGGTATACTGTAAGCTAATACCTTTAGGTATAGTCTGATTTGTCGGAGATACTGATATAGCTTGTAGCGTTGCTGTGGTAACTGTTAGCGTTGTACTATCACTTAAATTGCCCAATGCAGCTGCAATACTGGTTTGGCCGGGACTATTAGCGGTAACCAATCCTTTGGAACCATCCGCGTTTGAAACACTGGCTATATTGGCATTGGTTGATGACCAGGTAACAAGATTGGTTAAATTTTGTGTTGTTCCATTGGAGTAAATTCCCGTTGCCGTATATTGTTGAAAAGTTCCATTGGCAATACTAGCGCCTACTGGCGTTACATGAATGGATACTAATGTGGCGGTGGTAGGCACTACAGTGAGATTTAAACTGTTAGCTGCACTGGGTTGACTGCACAGAAATGGGTCCGGCATATTATTGCCCGCTCCTTTGGTTTTGCATACCTCAGGCCCACTGGTGACGTGTCTCGGAAGCAGACGCCCATCAAGGTTTAAAGTTAAAAAACATGATGCTTTAGGAGCAAGAGTAAATGGACTACTGCATCCTCCTCCTGCCACGATTTGCATAACGCCTGGTATAGGTTTTGTCGTTAACGTTCGGGTAATAGTTGTGTTATTGGTAACAAGGTATTGAACCGTATCATTGGAGGTGGCAGAAATTTGCTTCGTCGTTGCTGTTGTCGGAATTATGCTAAATTTTGGTTGAGTACCAGCAAATAAAACAGAAGTCGCCAGTAAAAATAGAAAACCCATCATTAGGGTTAATCGATGCTTAATAATATTCATTATTGTTCACGTCCTTTTTCATTAGGCTCAATAAAAAATTATCCATAATTTTTGAATAAAGATATAATCACCTTTTTTTTTCAAAGTCAAATTTCTTCCTGGCTTCTGCACCGTGGCCACACCTTTTGCAGTGAAAACATGAACAAAATTTTACTTTTCAATAGGTTAAAAAAAATAAACATCACATTATTTGCATGTGAAGGAGGAATGTTAAACGGTAAAGAGTATCCGCTACTTTAGCTCATGAGACATACTACACACTTTGCATGACTATCATATAAAAGGGTTCCAAAATGGAACCCTTTTTTGATATTTACAGTAAGGCAATAAATTGTGGCGAGTTTATTACAAATGAAGTCGCGCTGGAGCAAGCACCAAAGCGTTGTGTATCAGCATCAATTGGACAAACAGAAATGGGATTACTTACTGAGTTCAATGAGTTTGCGATATAAGCTACCTGATTATTCTTGCCAACCACAATACCTATAGGACCAGCAAAAGATACTCCCGCTATTGGGCTAGGACTTGCGTTGAGGCAATACTCCACTGTCCCATCACTATTCAACGAACAATAAGATACAAGGTTGTCACCAACACTAGAGACATATAGTCCGAGATTAGAACTTTGCAATGCAATACCTAGAGGTGAACCCCAATCGCTACTCAACTGAGTACAAGAATCAAATAGACCCGTTATTGAATTAATCATACATAACGATACTTGATTTGTATTAGGACTTGTAACATAAGCCATTGTTCCTGCATCGTTTAGAGAAATATCATAAGCAGGAAAGGCGGTGAAATTAATCCCTGAATCGATACAGTTATCCAGATTATTAGTTCCCGTATTTATGGGACATACCAAAATATTATCATGAGTCGACGTTGTTACATAAGCTCTTGGATTTGGGTTACCAACAGCATCATTTAAGGCAATACCGTAAGGGTTAAAGCCGAGTAGCTGAGTACCGGTAGATGCTGCTTGGCTACAGTTGATGAAAGCACCACCAGTAACAGTACATTTGGTTATTCCATTAGCTACCCCCGCTACCGAATTAGCAATATAGATAAAAGTACCCACTGAATTAATAGCTAAACCCTGTGGCGAAGAAAAAACAGAAGCACTCTCAACACAATTGTTAAATAACCCAGTATTTAAAACCTGACAATGAACAATAGAGTTATTGGCAGTTGAGATGTAGACACTCGTGACTTGAGTGGTTGTTGCTGTTATTGGTGTAATTCCTTGATGACCATTAAGCTTTGCCCTAATATTTGTTGTTCCTGGATTATTGCCAGTAGCTAAGCCTTGGGAACCAACAGCATTTGAAACTGAGACATTAAATGGGTTATCGGAAGACCATGTAACTAAGGTAGTAATATTTTGAGTTGTACCATTGTCATAAGTTCCGACTGCTGTCAATTGAATACTCTCTCCCACAGGAACAAAACCACTGCCCGTGATTTGAATAGACTGCAAAGTAGCCGCTGTCACATTTAAGGTAGCAGTTCCAGTTACTGAGTTCTGTGTGGCAGAAATAGTCGCGGTTCCTACTCCATTTCCCGTAGCCAATCCTTCGCTACCGCTTACATTGGAAACAGAAGCAATCGTACTATTACTGCTTGTCCAAGTTGCTACTGTAGTTAAATCTTGCTCGGAATTATCGGTAAAATGACCAGTAGCCGTATATTGTTTGGTTGTCCCCTCTACAATCGATGCTGACGATGGCTCTACAGTTATGGTGGATAATGTTGCTGCAGTAACCGTTAAAGGAGTGCCACCGGTGATATTATTATAACTCGCTGTAATCGTTGTTGCTCCTTGGGCAGTTGCTGTAGCCAATCCCTTAGAGTTGCTTGAATTAGAAACCGTTGCAATGTTTGTCGATGTAGAAGACCAGACCACCTCCTGAGTAAGATTACGCATACTGCCATCAGAATAATTTCCTGTTGCGGTGTATTGAAGAGTTAAACCATTTGCAAGCGAGGCATTATTAGGCGTTACCGTAATTGATTGCAGGGTGGGTGCAACTACTGTAAGGCCTGTAGACCCTGAAACACCACTCAAACTTGCACTAATTGTAACTGATCCTGCAGCATTGCCATACACATTTCCTTTTGAACCAGGTGCATTAGAAATATTAGCAATAGCTGGGGAGGAAGAAGTCCAAGTGACGTCTTGGGTCAGATCTTGAGTCGTATCATTATTGTAAATCCCCGTGGCGGTATATTGAAGTGTACTGCCCGTAACCAAGGTGGTGTTCGCGGGAGTCACTTCTATCGAAGTAAGAGTTGCAGCTGTAATGGTTAAGGTGCTGCTCCCCGACATTGAACCTACTGAAGCAGTAATAGTTGTGGAGCCTACGCCTACAGCTGAAGCTAACCCATGAGAACCAGGAGCATTTGAAATTGTTGCTTTTGTTGTATCCGACGATGACCAAGTCACGAAAGGCGTAATGGTCAGGTGCGTACCATTGGAGAAAATACCAACAGCTGTAAATTGTTGATTCGTTCCATTAACTATAGATGGATCAACCGGTGTTACATCGATAGCAGTTAGTGTCGCTGCTGTGACGGTTAAGGTAGTTGTACCAGTAATCCCAGCAAATTGTGCTGTAATTGTTGTTGTTCCTGTATTGGTTCCAACAGCTAGTCCATGAGAACCAGGTGCATTAGAAATTGAAGCCGCATTAGTCGAAGAAGTCCAAGCAACAAGATTGGTTATATCATAAACAGCTCCCCCACTAAAAGTACCCATTGCTGTAAACTGCTGGGTAAACCCGTTAGGGATACTTGGATTAGTAGGTGTAACTGCAATGGATGTTAATGTACCCGCAGTCACCGTAAGATTTGTTTCACCAATGGTGTTATTTAACGTGGCTCGGATAATAGTAGTTCCAGGAGCATTTCCGGTTGCTAAGCCCTTGGAGCCCGCTGTATTAGAAATACTCGCCCGTGTTTCATCCAAAGATGTCCAAGTCACGAAGGCAGTAAGATCTTGTGTTGTCCCATTTGAAAATGTTCCTGTTGCGGCATATTGAAGCGTTGTTCCATTGGGGATCGAGCGATTGACAGGTGTAACTGCGATAGAAGATAAGGTTGCGCTGGAAACAGTAAGGAGTGTCGAGGCACTTGTCGTGCCAAGGCTAGCGGTAATAGTGGTAGTCCCCGGACTATTCCCAGTGGCTAATCCTTTCGAACCCGCGTCATTAGAAATAGATGCAATATTAGGACTTGAAGAAGACCAATTCACTCTATCGCTAATATCCTGAGTCGTTCCATTGGAAAATATTCCAATCGCTACAAATTGCAGCGAGGTCTTATTAGCAATTTTGGGATTGCTAGGGCTGATGGCAATTGAAACTAGTGTTCTTGAGGAAGAAACGACAGTAAGGTTTAAACTATCAGCTGCACTGGGTCGGCTACATAAAAAAGCGTCCGGCCTATTATCACCAGGCCCTTTAGTTTTGCATATTTCAGGACCGCCTATCACACGCTCTGGCAACTCACTGCCATCTAGTCTTAAGGTAAGTAAACAAGAGGCTTTGGGGGCTAAAGTAAATGGATTACTGCAACCTCCGGCCAAGACCTGATGAATTCCTCGAATAGGATTCATAGTCAATGTTCGTATAATATTGGTGTTATTAGTGACGCGGTACTGCACGGTATCATGTCCAGTTGCCGAAACTTGTTTTGTGGTAGGGGTCGTTGCAACAATGCTAAATTTGGGCTGCGCCCCTGCGTGCAAAAATGTAGTCATGAATAATAGGGTTATACCTAAAATAAAATAATGAAAAACATGGGTAAGCATTCTATTCATTGTATTTTCACATCCTTGATGTTTTACTTTAAAGGTCAAGTTAGATTCGCGCAGTCAAATAGTATAGTAAGTTTCAACAGATTACAAGAAACGCATCTTAGGTCCCACTGTTGATATGGAATACATTATGAAAGAATCTAATATTATGATAAATATTTAAATTGTGTGCTCTACTCAAAATCGATAATGATCCACAATTGATAAAACATGTTAATTGCTACCGACTATAAGATAGTTTATTATTCTAAACTTATTTATAGATAAAATTATAGATTCAAGGAAAGAATATGATAAAAAAAACCGCCGTATTAGTGGCTTTCACTACAATATTTAGCCATGCAGCCTTTGCCGGTGACATGGGTGTTATCGAAGAAGGTTGGAAACGCGTCCTCACTCTTAGTGGAGGCCCAAGCTGGAGCCAAAACGGCGAAACACAAACCTTTTTCCTTCAACCGGATATTCAAAAAACCTATGATAATCAGTCATCCAATAGCACCCTAGGTAGTGGCGAAGTATTTTTAGGACTGCAACACTCATTTAATGCCAATTTTTTATGGCAAATTGGTTTAGCTTTAGCAGCAAGCAGTGACGCCAAATTAACTGGGGATATATGGGAGGATGCCGATCCCGATTTTAATAACTATTTTTACCGTTACTACGTGAATCATCAGC
>NZ_LNYU01000091.1:683537-768638 GCF_001468135.1 Legionella santicrucis
TTGCAACACTCATTTAATGCTAATTTTTTATGGCAAATTGGTTTAGCTTTAGCAGCAAGTAGTGACGCCAAATTAACTGGGGATATATGGGAGGATGCCGATCCCGATTTTAATAACTATTTTTACCGTTACTACGTGAATCATCAGCACATTGCCGCAAAAGGCAAAGTTTTAGCCACCGGAATAAAATTGGTGCAACCTTATGTCAGTGGCAGCATTGGCGTAGGATTTAACCACTCTCATAATTTCGTCATTACACCCAAAATTTTTGAAGAAGTGCCTGCTCCTCCTTTTAATGGCTATACGAAGACCGCCTTTACTTATACAGTAGGTGCGGGCATTCAAAGAGCCATTACATCATCCTTATACGCAAGCGTAGGCTATGAGTTCGCTGACTGGGGTAAAAGTAATCTTGCCGCAGCTGATGGACAAACCATGAATAGTGGATTAAGTTTGAATCATCTGTACACAAATCAATTACAGTTTGGTTTAACATTAGTCGCTTAGTTTCTACTGGGACAAAGCGTTGCTTTGTCCCCTTAATGGGCATCGTCAACTTAGCTAATTACTCGGTACGCTGAAAAAAGCTGACTGAAGTTCAGACGCGAAGAAGCTCAATCTTTGAGCCTTCATAATCCCATTCTTTCCAATCAATATCTTTTATCCTGCAACCGAAAGGGAGAGGTAATTTGTTTCTGTATCTTCCGGCATTTGTAATTCTAATAAGTTACGGTCAAATGAAAGGTATACCTATTTCTGTCAATCGGCAATTTACCCTGTGTGAATGACGTAAAAAATGTAGTTAAATATTTTATATAGTGCGAATTTAAGTCTTGGTCCGCGCTTTCCATTTTGGAGATGGGGAAAGACAAACTCATTAAACTCTTTTTCAGTTAATTGCGTTGTAATCCTTTTGTCGCCTCGTTTGCTCACCTCATCAACACCTCAGTTTTTATTTTATTAATCAGGGAATAAAATATTGGGTCAACTGCTTGCATTTAAAGTGATTTTTACAACTTACGAAACTAGAAAAGACTTGATGGAGTAAAAAAAGAAAAAGCAGTTGAATTTAGTCCGGAAATTTCCAGGGTTAGCGTCTGTTACACTTACGCAGAAATGTGGTTAATACCCGAAAAATAAAGCAACCTATGTAACCTAGCAAGTATTTTTTTATTGATGCTTATGAAGTATAAGCTGTTATCATTCGCTATCAGAGTTTTGTAAAAAAGTTTGGATCGATATTCATTGCCGAGAGTTTATTACCATGCTTGTAGCTGGAAAAGCTCTCTGAGCTTACGCGTGATAAACATAGGCTCAGAGAAAAAACTTAGTTAGTAAATCCAACGATTAGATGTGATGAAAAGGGGACCAGTGAAACCAGTTGAGATATATTGCCCAGCATCTTCGCAATTTCCGAAAAAATTATTACCAGCGTAATTGGGGCAAACTGAAACGGTAGCGTTGCTTTGATTAGCAATATATGATGCGTGACTAAACTCTGCAGAGAAATTACCCATCGGCCCAGCAAAAGGTACACCTGTATTTCCTGAGTTTTCACAAAAGTTAAAAGACATTCCACCTTGCTCGAAAGTACAGTACAACACAGAGTTAGTATTAAAATTACTGATAGTAACACCTCCCCGAACAAAAGTAAGACCTGTAGGATTATCAAATGGAACACCAGATGAAGTCATATTAACACAGGAAGTAAAGAGCCCATTACTGATATTAATCGTGCAGGCCTGCACTTGGTTAGCGCTTGGCAGCGTAATGTATGCGGTGGCCGAAGTGGAGGAACCACTGCCGCTAATCAGAATATCCATTGGAGCACTGGTGAAAGAACCACCTGCGTCAACGCAGCTGGAAAAAGTACCATTGGCCGCAACGGTGCACACTGAAACGGTATTATTACCAGAATTAGCTATATAAGCAAAGTTAGTAACCGAAGAACCATTAAGGAAATAAAGAATGTCAATGCCAATAGGAGTGCTGAATGCAAATCCGGAATCTTGACAGTTGTTGATGTCAGGAATTGGGAAGATAGTGTTTTGGCAAATTGATACATTATTGCCATTAGTAACATATATTTGCTGCCAGTTAGTATTCATTGCAACTTTTTGAGGAGCATTAAACGACGCAGTTGTTAGATAACAACTCTGAAAAAAGCCTGAATCGTTCACAGGACATACGCTTATCTTGCTTTGGCCCACATTCGTAATAAAGAAATGACTAGCAGCATTACTCTGCACCGTGATAGTAGAGGGCTGGCTAACGATGCCTTGATAAGTGGCAGTAATATTCGTAGTACCCTCATTAAGTGTATAAGCCGATCCTTGTGCGCCTAGCGCATTAGAAATAGTAGCTACTTGGGTATTTGAAGAAGTCCAGGTAACCAAATTTGTCAGATCTGCTGATTGGGCATTTGAATAATGACCAATGGCTGTATATTGTATTTCTGTATTTATATCTACCTGAGTTGCTCCAGGAGAGATTTCAATGGAGGTTAAGCTAGGAGAAGCGATTACTTCCAATGGTGTTGAGCCAGTCACTCCATTGAGCGAGGCAGAGATGGTGGTTGTACCTGCGCCTGTTGTCGTTGCTACTCCCTCTAATCCCAATGCATTGGAAATACTAGCCACGTTAGTGTTACTCGAAGTCCAGGTGACAAATCGAGTGAGATTAAGGACTCTTCCATCAGAAAAAGTTCCTTGGGCACTATATCCAACTTCCGTACCATTGGGTGTGCTGAGGTTTTCTGGCGATACTCTAATAGAAGTTAAAGTTGCCGCAGTAATCGTCAAAGGTGTTGCCCCAGATACATCATTAAAGCGAGCAGTGATAGTCACACTCCCAATGCTGACTCCAGTTGCAATCCCTTTTGAGCCTTGAACATTAGATATGCTAGCAACGGAGGGATTAGAAGAAGTCCACTGTACATATTGAGTTAAATCAAGCATGGAGCCATTTGCAAATATACCTCTTGCAGTGAACTGTAAACTATTACCATTAGGTAAACTTGTGTTACTTGGAATAATTTGTATGGCAGTTAAGGTGATACCTGTCACGGTAAGATTGGTATTAGCTGACAAGGAACCTGTGCTGGCTGTAATTACAGCAGTACCCACAGCCTGTGCCGTAGCTAATCCTTCAGAACCAGCTGCATTGCTAATCGTGGCAACGCTCTGATTTGACGAGCTCCAGGTCACTGTGTCAGTCAGATCTTGTCTAGTGCCGTCTGAATAAAAACCGGTTGCTGTATACTGCTGTGTAGTTTTATTGAGTATGGACTTATTAATTGGTGCTATTTCAATAGAGCTCAGTGTGGCTGGTGTAACCGTTAGATTAGTACTACCTGAAATAGAGCCTAATTTCGCAGCAATAACGGAAGAGCCTACTTGCAGACCAGTGGCCAACCCTTGGGATCCAGAGGCATTGGAAATCGAAGCAACACCGCTATTTGAGGAAGTCCATGAGACCTGATTAGTTAAAAACTCATGAGAGCCATCAGAATAAATACCAATAGCTATAAATTGCTGGGTTGTTCCCGTAGCGATGGAGCGGTTTGGCGGTAAAACCTGGATGTTTGTCAACACCGCACTCGTTACTGTAAGCTGGGTTGTTCCAGACGTACCCCCAAGTGTTGCGCTGATGGTCGTTTGTCCAGCATTGGTTCCCACAGCTAATCCCTGGGAGCCTGCTGCATTAGAAATGGTAGCTGCAGTTGTTGAGGATGCCCAGGTCACAGTGGATGTTAAATCTTGAAGAGAACCATCCGAATAATTACCGGTTGCAGTAAACTGCAAACTGGTTCCGTTCGCTATACTTGGAGCGATAGGAGTTACTGTGATTGAATTAAGTAGCGCTGGCGTAATAGTAAGCGTGGTGCTTCCTGATATAGCTCCATAAGTAGCCGTAATAGCAGTAGAGCCTACTTGCATGCCCGTAGCTAAGCCCTTAGATCCGGCAGCGTTTGAAATTGTTGCATCGCCTGAGGAAGAGGTCCAGGTCACTACATTTGTTATATCATGGTTTGAATTATCAGAAAATATTCCAATCGCTGTGAATTGTTGTGTGGTTCCATTTGCAATCGAAGAGTTTTGTGGTTGAACCTCGATACTGTTCAGAACAGCATGTGTTACTGTAAGTGTCGTTGTTCCAGAGAAAGCACCCAATACGGCGGTAATGGTTGCTGCTCCTGGATTGGCTCCTATAGCTAATCCTTTAGAACCTGCTGTATTAGAAATCATGGCAGCATTGGTTGAAGATGTCCAGGCTACAATGTTGGTTAAGTCGTGAGTAGAACCATCCGAAAAATTTCCAGTGGCTGTAAACTGCAGACTCACTCCATTAGGTATACTCGGATTAGCAGGAGTAATTGTAATTGAATTAAGTGTTGCTGCCGTGACAGTTAAATTTGTATTCCCTGTTATACTGTTGAAGCTTGCACTGATTGTCGTAGAGCCTGTGTTAGTGGCAGTGGCTAATCCTTTGGAACCGAGTGTATTTGAAATAGTCGCTGCATTAGAGGATGACGCCCAAGTAACAAAAGGGGTTAAATCCTGATGTGCTCCATTTGTGAAAATACCCGTGGCAGTATATTGTTGCGTCGTGCCCCTAGGTATACTTTCATTCGTTGGTGTCACGGTAATCGACTGAAGCGTTGCATTGGTAACTGTTAGCGTAGCATTACCAGTAATAGCTCCTCGAGTAGCGCTAATAGTGGTTTGGCCAGGGCTGTTACCGGTTACTAATCCTTTGTCAGTATTTGAAACAGAAGCCACATTGGTATTCGATGATGACCAAGTGACTAGGTTTGTTATATTCCGAGTTGTACCATTGGAATATATTCCCGTTGCTGTAAATTGTTGAAAAGTACCATTCGCAATACTCGAAGCACTAGGAGTTACGCTGATAGAAGTTAATGTCGGAAGTGAAGGCTGCACCACAGTGATATTTAAACTGTTTGCCGCGCTCGGCTGACTACATAAAAAAGGATCAGGGTTGTTATTCCCAGCTCCTTTCGTTTTGCATATTTCCGGGCCACCAATAACTCGTGCTGGAAGTAAGTTCCCATCAAGATTTAAAGTTAGAAGACAGGATGCGCCTGCTGCAAGAGTAAATGGGCTAGAGCACCCTCCCTCAACAACTTGTGTCACACCCGTAATAGGCTTCATAGTAAGTGTTCGAGTTATCGTAGTATTATTGGTTACACGATATTGTACCGTATCATTACCTATCGAAGGAATTTGCTTCGTCGTAGGTGTTGTTGGAATGATATTAAATTTAGGTTGCGCTCCTGCATGAACTTGGAGCATTGAAAACATGAGACACAACCCACAAATAAGATTGAAGGTAAGTCCACCGATAGTTTTATAAAGTGACATTTTGTATCCTTACTTAATGGCTAACTAGTCCTGGAACTATAGCAATGTTAGAATTAACTCAATTTTTCTGCTAAAAGTTAGAAACAGACAAGTTTACTACAATTAACTTAGAATATACAAGTTGTTGTTAGTAATAGGCTTTAACTGCTCTTAAAAGGCTGAATTATAAGCGATGGACGGATTCCCGCGCGCGGGAATGACCGATTTTTTATCATCCCCAGACTTATTATCTGGATCAAAAGACTTCTTTTAATTATGACAAAGTGGCACGCTAGTTTCTTGTGGAACTGATATCTGTTTTGACCCACCCGTCTTTTCTGCAGAAAAGAGAGAAAAAGAATCCAATCCAGTTGTGTTTATAAAACCATTTTTTAAATAAACATAAAGCGCGCTGTTTTTTTGCTCATTAGCCACCTGTACTCGCTTACGGTATTCTTCTTCGGTATGAATATGGGGAACACTGTTTATTCTCTTTTCCGGCTCAGTGGCTCCTTGACTACAAAAGCTGTTAAAATCCTGGATCAAATACTCTTGTCGCAAACTAATATGGGGCGTAATCGCTGTTTGCACATCAAGCAATTGACCTGGAGCCACACTATTGGTGTTTAAATAATCGTGGAGCTCATGACAAAGATCACGAAGGCTCTCCTTGTTGAAATGTTCTTTAATATAAATGGTAAACTGTCCATTCATTTTAAAACGTGTAATAGAATCAATTTGCGTTTCAATAATTTTTGTTAAACCATCAAGATTTTGATCGGATACTTCCCAAAATGAAGCTATATTTAAAGGTAGCCCTAAGCAACGCAGATAACTACACTTCCAATTATAATGTGCTTGCTGATAAAGTATGTCGTTTCCTTTTGCATGATGACAAGAGCGCAATACTTTCAATTCATGAAGCAATCCCAATTGTTTCTGAAGCGTTTTTAAAACCGATTCCTGGCCTTCCCAATCCACTATCTTGAATGAGGAGATCGTGTTTTCTTCTAAATAATGGATTAAAATCTTTTTCAATTCCACTGCATGTGTATGAAAGCTATTAAAATCTAATGAAACATGCAATTTATAGGGACTTTCTTCCAAGATTTTCGGGCTTAGCTTCTTAGTATCAATTTTCTCATCTTTCACATTAATGGCTGTACGTACTCTTTCGTAATACGCTTGTTCATAAAAATAAATGAACCCTGAATGATTTTGGATAATATGCGGCATTTTAAAACTTCAAATTAAATTTATAGCCATATTAACACATTTTTAATCATTTGTATTTTTAATTGACCACATTTTTTTACCAAAGATTAAATCAAGCTGTGCCAATTCATAATGTTTTACAAAAAATAAATCTCCTATTTACGATGGCTTAGGTATGTCTTTGCTAGAAATTATCAAAATCTTGTTAGTATTCGGGCTTTATCTCCATTTTGCCCAAGACAGATTTATAAACTTTATTTTCTTCGGAAGTTCGATTCTGCCTCTGGCCACCATGAGAACCCGAGTATAATCAATAAACCAAGCGCTTTTTTACCTCTTTTAAATAATTATCCAATCTTCTTCTCTATCCTAGTCCCATTAGAAGATATTAAATTACGGCTATAATTTAAACATGCTGCATTAATTTTTAGTCTGACATGAAATTAAAAATTGATCCCACTTTGATTAATAATTCCCCTCAGGAAGCACAAGCATTAGGTGCTTACTTGATTAAGAATGATTTAGCTTTTCTAGAAAAGAAAGGAGAACATAAGGCAACATCTTCTCTCGAACTAGAAATAACTCATAATTTGATTCTTGATCAAGAAAATAACAATTCTCACTTTCAAAAAGTTATGCGCTCATGAATAACTTAATGATATATTAGTTAAGTTAGAACCGCAGCAGCCAGGTATAGCCTACGTATAATAAATTGCTACAAAGATGAAATATTCTCAAGATCATTAGTGGACAAACAAATCAATGTTACTGATTATATAATACAAACTCTTCTTAAAAAAGACATCGATATTTTGTCTTTATTTGAAAATAATAAATTTAGCATTGAAAATTCCGGTCCTGATTTTATTCAAGAAATATCTAAGATTATAAAAAGATATGGTTGTGATTTTGAGGTTCCAAGAGAGCAATTTTTATATGGATTCACAGAGGAAGAAAATAAATTTTTAAAATCATTTAAATGCGCAACAATAGACCCAAGAAACGACAGTGTTTTATTAATTTTCAAAAATTTAACTGGTGATAATTTGCGACATTATAAAAGCAATCCAGATGAATACTGTCGCCGACGATTAAGTGGACAATCTAATGAGTTGCATCGTTTTTCTCAATACTTTGAAGGAAAAAAACATGAGCAATCTGAATATTATAAAGATGAGAGTCATTTTATTAGCAAACGATGTAAACTAGGTATTTTGTGGTTATTAAGTAGAGGAAATACCTTAAATTTTGTATTAAATAATACAGACATGAGAATTGCATTCAAAAAACCTGCGATTTTTACCTATCATGAACTACGTTTTATCTATAGACATTGGCAAGACTTATTACCCTATTATCAGTCTGGAAAATTAAAGTTTTGGCAACAAGATAGTCAATCCGGGGCATGGCAGCAAGTAGCGCCCTCATGGTGTGATCCTAGTGAAAAACAAAATTTTGAAAAATTATATCAACCTAAACAATTAAAAGCCCCTCTCTATCGAAGTTTTTTCGATAGTCAGTCTAATAAAACCGAGTCTTTAAAAATAGTAAACAAAACTAACCTCTCTCTTGAGAGTGATATTTCCGATAAACTATCTATTTAATTGATGAAACTGAGAGAATGTTTCGTAAGCGCTCGGTGAACTACGAAGCATGAGCATTAACATCTCCTCTCAATGCGTTTATTTTATCGATAATAGAAACCATATGTACCCCCTCTCACGTATCATAACCAGCACATATGATCATTAAAGTTTGAAAAAGAGGAGAAGACTCATTCTGAATTTTTAATTCCATTAAAATCAATATCATAGGTTGAGGCAGGATAAAAACCTTTTTTGACTTGTATCACCCTACAGAGAACATTCAGAATCATCAGCGTGGTCTTTAGCCTAATCCAGGGATATGCTTTATTTTTTAAGATGTCATGCGCCCCGCGATAATCCTGAAGAAATTGTCTTGGATTTTTTACAAAATATTTCAAGCCATGAAGTATCATTCCTTGTCCAAGCATAAACGGTTGCATATGCTGCATGTTAGGTTCATGTTGTCGTTGTCCATTAAAAATAGTACACCAATCAATTTTATCAGTCAGTAAATGAAAGCCGCTGGTAACTCTCGGATTACACTCAAGAACATAGGCCTTATCATTTATTAAAATAAAATCAAACGCTATTTGGCCACTGAATTGAAATCGTTTGCAAAATATCTTGATAAACTGGGTAATCGGTTCAATTTCAGCAGGCTCAAAATAAATCCCTGTTGAGCGCCCTACTACATATTTAGAGTAGTAACATGATTGAATTAATACCTCTCCTTTATCAGCAATTGCATAAGTGCTGTACTCCTTACCAATAACAAATCGTTGGGCAATATAAGAATCCTTGATTGGTAAATCAGCAATCATTTTTTGCGTTGGCTTAATAACAGTTCGCGACCCAAATCGAGAAAAAATAGGTTTTAAAACCAAATTTTCATTCTTGGGAAGACCCACTTTATCCTTATCTTCATTAATTAACCAACTCTCAGGAGCATCCAATTCGAACTCCCTAGCAAGTTGATTAAAAAGATACTTATTATGTAATTGATTTAAACGATCAAAAGGTTCACAAAAAACGCGCGTGAACTTAGATAATTCTTCATATCCTTGACTGACATGAAAAATCTCTTCGCAAGTAGGAATAAGAATCTGAATTTTATATCTGATAACGATTTCTTTAAGCGCGTTTAAGAAAGAAGTTAAATCATCATTCGGTTTTGGAATAACAAAATGCTTCTTAACTCCCTTGACGCATCGTGATAGAGGATAGAGCATACTTTCCGCTCCATAAACTTCATATCCCTGACTAATAAGACTACGCATAATGTCCATTGTTGCAGGAGCCCTTCCTCCAGTAACTAAAATTCTCATGTACTTTTTTCCCAAAAATCATTAAAACTATTTTTTAAATTTTACTAACTGATCATAAAAATGTTGTGGTGTTGCGCATGCCAAAAGGTGTTCAAACTGATCACTAAATGCGGCAAGATATTTTGGAGCCACCATTTTGGTCATCATTTGATGAAGCACATATGCCATTTGTATGGAGTCCCCTCCCATTTCGTCAAAAGTAGCATGAATATCAATCTCTTCTAGAGGTAACAATAATGCGCGTGCAAATAATTGACGAATATGCGTTAACAAATCATCAGTATCACTTACTTCAATACTCGTAATAAAAATAGGTTTAGGTAACTGTTTCTGATCAATTTTACCATTAATGGTCATAGGTAATTCATTTAAAAAAATATAGTGGTTCGGCAACATATAGTAAGGCAGGGCTTTCGATAAAAGATTCCGTAACTCCGAGCTTTTATAGTGTTGGTTAGATACCATATAAGCAACTAATACATCATAAGCTTCACCTAAAGTATTATTCATCTTGGTACTAAGTACTATGACTTGTAGAATTCCATCAATTTCTGCTAATTTATTTTCGATCATTGATAGTTCGATACGATGTCCTCGAACTTTTGCTTGCTGATCTTTTCTTCCAAGATACACAAGCAGGCCATCTTCTCTATGCTTTGCTAAATCACCGCTTTGATACATTCGTTGCCCGGCGACATAAGGATCATTAATAAAACTATCAACAGTAGCCTCAGGCTTATTTAAATAACCTAACCCAACATTACTGCCTGCAATAAAAATTTCACCCTCTTGGCCAATTTTAACGGGTTTACGATGTTCATCCAGACAATATATTCGTGTATTTGCAGCCGGAATACCAATGGGCACACTGCCATCAATATCTTGATATTTATCAAATTGATGAATCATGCATCCAACCGTTGTTTCAGTAGGACCATACTCATTAAAGATTTGTGCGCCTGGCAATTTTTGCATAATTGATTGAGCCAGCTGACAAGGAAATGATTCACCACCTACCACTAATGTAATTTGTTTATCCCGATGCATAGGGAAATTGAGTACCATCCGCAAATGAGATGGAGTTAACTTCATAAAATTAATTGATTCATCCAGCATCATTTTTTTTAAACTTAATGAGGTAATCGGATCAGGAGTCAATTGAATACTCCCGCCCGTCAGTAGTGGTAAAAAGAGTGTTGTCACAGTAAGATCGAAGGCAATACTTGTAAATAATGCAGTATGGTAAGGTTGGTCATCATTTCGATATACAATAACAGCCCAAGATAAATAATTTAGCAATTGATCATGATTGATCATCACGCCTTTAGGTGTACCTGTAGAACCCGATGTATAAATAATATATGCCAATTCATTGAGCGAGTTTGCACTTACTTCCGGTATTTTTGTAACCTCAACGTGTTTTGGTATTTGGGTACTTAATCCGAGCCAATTTATTTTAAATTCAGACGATTGATCATGAATAAATAGGACTGGCTTTGCATCTTCAAGTAAACTCAAAACCCAGGTTAATGGTGATTTAATATCGATTGGTATATATGCAGCACCTAAATACCAACAAGCAAGTATGGAACAAACCATGTTCTTGTTTCTTGGTAGAAATAGAGCAACCTTATCTCCCTTTGTTACACCAAGATCATGAAAGAAACTCGCTATTTCTATAACACGATTTCGTAACTCCTCATAAGTTAAGGCAACTGAATTATCTGAAATTAAAACATGCTCCTGTTTATGTAGTTGCGTACACTCCCAAATCTTAGAGAAAATTGTTCGATCTTTTGGATAATCGACAGTAGTATTATTATAAATAGGCCATAAAGAATTACAGTAAGAATGCTTCTTGTCCCTGTCCAAAGAGTAATGAGCTCCAAGCAATTTTTTAAATTGCTTTGCTAAATGATTACAATCAGCCTCGGTTGCATGAGCATTAGAAATTGAAAAGCATATTGTTGTTGCATTTTCATGTTCGGTTACAACAAGAGCGATTGGTGAAAGAGGTACATTAATAGGTAAAAAATAACCGTCTATAACTCTATTCTGATGATGATTCAAGTTTAAATCTTCTAATTCTATAGATAACTTAGAGATTAGTCCTGTCATCATATATTTTCTTTTTTTATTTTGATATGAAATTAAGGCGTTAATTAACAACTTTAACAAAGGTAATGGCATGTAATGCAAATAAGAATCATATTTTCCGAGTATGAGTTCATTTTGCTTACTCAACTGTTGAATCATATCACTATAGATTAACTGCCAGCTTGTCCCTTCTCGCACCTCAACAAAAATTGGATTTGAAAAATTAGCAGTAATATTCTTTTCTGGTGTATGAGTTCTTAGATCAACCGGTATCATAAATCGGCCTTTTGTTCCGCCTCTTTCAACACTATAAGCAAATAATATGTCACAAAGTTTTGCCGTTATTGCGTTAATTTTTCCTGGAAGCGTCACTTTATGCCATAAATGATGGGCATGCTCTTTACCGGTATGCCCCAACGGCGCAATACAATCAAATGAAAAATTGGGGCGATATCTTTTACATTTTATTTGTTTAAGAAACTCATAATCAGTAAGAGAGTCATATGTATCAACTACATTTTGTTTATGCCAAGCATGAAAAATAGTGTTCACCCATAAGTATAATCCCATTCCATCCATTATGCCGTGGAATGCTCGAAACACTAAAAAATGGCGTGATCCTTTGATATAGGTGATTTGTGTTGCTGATTCTTCAGAATGAAATTGATGACTATGAAAAAAAGACGGTGATTGGATATCATCACCATCCCATTCAGTCTCTTCGATATGAATCAAATTAGAATCGTTTCGGTTTTCTGAATCTTTATACCAGAAAGAATTATAACTATTTAAATTTGCTCGCAGATTAACATAAGGATTAAGCGTATTTACTTGAATAATCGCTTGTTTTAATGAGGGTATATCTACCTCAGAGTCCATTTCAAGCACCAATTGCAAGAAAAAAGAATAATTATTAGCATCAGCCCCAATGTAGAGTTTTTCACTTGGAGTGAGTGCTCTCTGAAACAGCTTACTGTATTTATGTGACATAAAAATCGAGCTACTTTTAAAATGAGAATTTTATTTTGGTTCACAAATAGTGAATTTAGATTTATTATTATACATGCAATGTACCAAAACGTTCAATTTGTGTATATATAGTCAAAATTAAATACTTTTAGAAAATAGAGTAAAAGACGCCAAGATTTTTTAAATTATAGTGACGATGAACTCTTGCAGTTTATCAAAATAAATGAATTCAATCCAAATGATTATTGGATCGAACACTTAATGGAGCATTCAAAGCTTGGCCTGAAAAACATTAAAATATGCTTGATAACCACCTATTAAAAGAATACCCATTGACCATAAAGTTATAAATATATACAATTATGCGATTTATGGTGTAATTGCATGTTATTCCCCTCCTACCTGAACGCGCTGAATCAATACATAGACTTCACACAATTAAAGTTATGTGCTCGATTAGCTGAAAATGCTTTTCGTTTCGAAGTCGTAAATCAAAATCTACTCAATGAATTAAGAGGAAGTTTGTTACGTACTTTGGATGAGATTTCGCAGGTTCAAACCACTCCACAAAGCATTTATGGCATGTTGTCACATTATGCGTTGAGATTCTTTAACTTTCATGAGATCAAAGGAATTTTAAAGTATCGTTCGAGCCAAGAACTTCAAGACATAAAAAATACATTAATTGGTGCATTACAAGGACTAGCGGAAGATTTTCCTATACTTGATGTAGACCCTATTGATTTAAGTCCAATTGATAATAACGAAGTGTGTTTTACAAGTCTAATGGGGAGAAAGTACCGGTTAGTAAATATAGTGGATTGATAAAAGTACGTGGCGCGTTTATTTACCCCGATACCAATTCTGCTATGTTAGTTCAAGATATTGAGCAATTGAAGCGATTATGTATTCAACAAAACCTTTCAATGGAGCCAAAACCAAGTCGTATAGTTGAACTAGAGCAAGAATTATTAAACGCTGGTTTTACAATTAATCATATAGAGGAATTAAAAGTTCCTAATTTACGGAAAAATCACATCCTTGTTTTGAAAATGTTAGTAACGGAATATCAATTAAGCCACTCTCAAGCCATTGCAGAACTTAAGGGTTTGAATTATGAGCACGCGGACGCCTTAAGCGCTTTGTATTCACGTGGTTTACGCGGTGAGCATTTAAGAAGCTTGTCTATAGATGAAGAAGAGTTTAGCCCTCATCATACAGCGGTTTTGATGATGTTGATGGATGATTGGCATTATGACGTTGAAGCCGCTATTCATTGTATTTCTGGATGTGATTTTGAAGAAATACAAGAATTCTATTCCATGCCAGCTCCAACGTTATAAACTCATTTTAAAGGGCAATCAAGGATGTGCCCATTAAACTGCATAACCCCAAGTGGACGACTATGGGTGATCTGTCCCCCAGTATATTGATAACTCCCGTTAAGTCTTTAGTGCATAGAGTATGCTCACTCAAAAATATCGGTATCATATCCTTTTGTTTGTTTCCATTTGAAAGAAACCTATCGAGATGAGTTCGACGCATTTAAAAGATCATATTGGTCAACACTAATTCACTCATGCAACCTCTATTTTTGTATGTGCTTTTGTCTCTAATTTTTAAGCAAAACTCTCTGTTTGTTTACCAGTAACTGATTAGAAATCATTCCGGCGAGCAGCCCCCAAAACGCAGCACTGACTCCAAAGGCATTAATTCCTGAGGCAGTAATCATTAATGTAACCAGAGCAGGCTCACGTTGCTCATCAGAACTAAATGCAGATTGCAAGTTAGTTCCAATAGTAACAAACAATGCCAATCCGGCAATGGCTAAAATTAATGCCTGGGGAAAAGAAGAAAACAAACTAACAACCGTTGACGCAAACAAGCCCATTAATAAGTAGAAAATACCTGCACAATAAACAGCTCTATAACGTTTTTGTGGATCAATATCGGCTTCTTCACCTGAACATATTGCCGCAGTGATAGCTGCCAAATTACAAGAAAATCCACCAAATGGAGCGATGAGCAGGTTAGTTAACCCAGTACAACTAATTACCTTTGATATTGATGGTTTATATCCTGCTGCTTGCATTACAGCAATGCCTGGAATATTTTGTGAAGTCATGGTCACGACACACAAAGGAATACCAACGCCTATTAATGCTGGCCCGGTAAATTCTGGGGTTATCCATACTGGTTTTGTCAATGCAAATTGCCAGAATTGGTCAATAAGCAATCCATGAAACCAGGCGACCAATATACCTATGATTAATACGATCATCATCATATAACGAGGATAAAAACGTTTTCCAATAAAATAACCGGCAATCATGGCAGAAACTAATAGAGGTTCTGATTGCAGTGCGACAAACAAATTAACTCCAAAATGAAGGAGCACCCCAGCCAACATGGCTGCTGCAAGTTCTTTAGGGATGTAAACCATAGCTCTTTCAAACCATCCGGTTATTCCTACAATAAAAACTAACAACCCAGAAAAAAGAAAAGCACCTATAGCCTGAGGTAAGGTGAATCCAGCCAGACTACTTACCAATAATGCAGCCCCAGGTGTAGACCATGCGGTTAGAATTGGTATACGGTAATACCATGATAAACCAATTGAACTAAGGGATGTACCAACACCTAATGCTAAAATCCACGAGCTAACCTCAGCATTATTTGCTCCAGCAGCTGCTGCTGCCTGGAAAACAATAGCTGCAGAGCTAGTAAAACCAACGACAACCGCCAATAATCCAGCAACCCAATTTGCCATAGAAAAATATCTCAAGATCTTTCACCTCAAAAATTAATCGTACAGATTAACTATTTTTAACAGGATTAACGCCAAACAAATTGTAGATATTGTACAATTTTTTTTACTTTTAAGTCGAATTCAATAAAATATAATTCTGTCTCCTGATATTGGTAAAACCCTCCTTCTTGGTAGCTTGTTTCTCAACTCAGCAGCAGGTAGTAGCCTCAGCAATCTTGTTCCTATCCAAATCAAATTTTGAATCTTTTGTTTTTGTGGTCATAGAGTTCGGAGCATACCCTTTTAAATATCTGAATATGTTGCTTCAAATATCACTTAGCCTGTGTTATTAATATTTATGTTGTATAGAACAACCACTAAAATGCGTATTATTGATTAAAGGAGTAATCTATGGTCCATTTTTTTAAAGGAAAGAAAAGTCAAAAAGCTACCGATAACGAGTTAATAAATCAACTAACTCGATTTAATGATAATTTCAAACAACGTGTTAATGCACAAAGTGATGACACTCAAAGCACAAATTGCTGCGTTAGCTTATTTTCCTGCATCAAATCAACCAGTGCTAAAATCCCTCAGGAATATAAAGATATTGCCAGTTGGCTGACCACGTTAGCTGTAACCGAAGCAAAAGGGAACGTTAATGAAGAGGTTTTGGTTTCAGCTTTATATGCTAGTCTCAGCTATGTTTCTCAAGATGCTGTGGGTAGTGAAGTTCCTGCTCAAATATTAAAAACGCTTATAGAAGAGATTGGAAAACAATTTAATCTTGATTTAACAATTGAACCTGATTATGTTGCATTACAAAATTATTGCACAGAACATAAAATCACTATTCCTGCAGCAATAAATACTATAATTGCCAATAATCAAACCAGCAATGCTCAAATGGCTAAAGCAGTTTGAGCCAGAAAAATCCTATTGCAACAATCACTGCATGGTTTTATGGTAGAAACCATAAGCCCATGCAATGCCGTTCGTCTTTCTTCAAATATGTTGTCGCAGTCCAGCTTTTGAGTGCTTATGATAGATTTATTTGAGGTTAGTTAAATGTTCTGTAAAAGTTAATTAATTTTTACTTTTTAAATAATTGACGATACGAACTCGCGAAACAGAATAGATTCAGAACTGTTATTGAAAATGAGTGTTTAAATGGCGTTTGGTTGTTTTATTAAGGACACAGCCCCATGAAACCGTTCAAAAATAGTCTCATGAACTGATTAAATAGATTTATTTTCCAAGAATATTGCTTACCTTGAACAACATAGACCTCTATTGTCTCTTTAGATGTACAAAATTTTTCTAACTTGTTTGAGATAATTGAATAGTGTTAAATGTATGAAATTGAACTTAAAAATTTGACGTTATGCATTGCGAAGATGATCTCAATTTAACACTCGAGCAAATTAAAGAAGCACAATTTAAGCGTATTGAACGAGTTGTTTGTAGTGGTGGTGGGGCCAAAGGTATCGTTTATCCTGGTTGTTATAAGGCTATGGAGGATACTGGCGTTTTTAAAGGAGTTAAAGAGCTCTCAGGGGCTTCAGCAGGAGCAATAACTTCTACCATGTTGGCATTGGGAATGCCTTCAGCAGTATTTCGCGATAAATTATTGACTACAAATCTCAAAAACCTGATGGGCAGTCGCATTGGCTCTCTATTTGGAACAAATCCTCCCGGTGTTTCAGCTATTACAAGAGATGGTAAGCCATTAGAAGATTTTATCCGTGAAAATATTATTAGTTCCGTTAAAAAAAATATAGCCAGCATAGAGAAAATTGAGGAAATCGCTGCAAGCGATCAAACACTACAAGAATTATTAGCAAAACTTAAAACAAAATTACCTACTATCACCTTTGGTGATTTAGCTCTTCTGAATCACCATTTCCCAAATAAATTTAAAAAGCTCAATATGCCAGCAGTTGAGTTTCCCAATGGGACTATACAAGTCTTTAATAGTACTTTGACACCTGATGTTGAAATTGCACTTGCCTGTCGTGCCTCAGCTTCAATACCAATTATCCTGAAGCCAGTAACAATTATTATTAATGGTGTAGAGAAGCAATTTGTCGATGGCGGACTTTATGACAATTTACCAACAGATTATTTCGATTTACAAGAAGATAGAACTTTTTTAAAAAACACCAAGCCTGAACAAACATTAGTTTTTGCTTTTGGAGAAGGTTTAAATAATAAAACCAATCAAGTATTTCAAGCTCTATATGGCCCACGATTGGATGAACTATTTGAAGATCAATTACTTGAATCATTGATCAGACAATCGATGTCATTAGACCAATACTTTGATCCCGAGGCATGTCAAATTTCTCCAAAAAAAATGGTCGCACAACAAAAAAAGTCTATCGAATCATTCTTGAAGAAGCGAGTCAGTGAGAAGACATTGACTACTCAAGCAGCTAATGCCATTAGGATGGCAATGAACAAAGCAGTAGACAGTCTTTTGCTAAACCCAGATGAAAACCAACTCTTTTGGATGGCTTATCGAGAGGAAAATGATCCAGGAAAACGCTCAGCATTGTTGCTAGATGTTATCAAAAAAAAAATGAAACCTGTACTCTATAACGCAGGTGTAATCGAACAGCTAAAGCGAGATACTCTAGTGCAATTTCTAGGTGGTTTAAATACACCTTATAAAAATACAGTTCAGAAAGAAATTGGTTACCACAAGTTACGTTCTGAATATGCTTTGCGTACAGTGGAGTTACGGGTTGGTGATATTAATACCACGAGTTTTGATGAAGCCACTAAAGCAGCTCGAATTATGGATGCTTTAGGTTACCTTGATACGGTTAATCATATTACAAATCATAACTTGCATGATCCCAATATTTTCAACGAAAAAAAATTTTACGTTGATACTGTAGCTCATTTCAAATCCATTTATCATGCAATCTTTGCAGGATCTGGCAAGGATACTAAACGTGACAAACTGACAGAAAATATCAGAGCTTTGGAATTTGCTTTAAGGAGCAAAGGCAAATCTAAAGAGCAAATTTCTAGACAGGTTTTTCAACTCATAAAAGATAATGTTGAGAGAAACTTAACATCTCCAGAGGCTTTTGCACTCTCACGTGCAGTGGAATATCATAATAAAGCGCTCACCGAAGAAGGGTTATTTAAAGAAACCTATGAAGAAGGATTTAAGCGATGTAAGCATTTTCCTGCATCGAATATAACAGGAAAAACGATTCGTGGATCAAGTTCTCTCCATGAAACTTTAAAAGATAAAGATATGTTTGAGGTATATCTCAATCAACCAGCAGGTGATACCCAGACATGTATGGATAAGGTCTTCGCATCTCTAGAAAATTTGTTTGTTAAACATCCCAATGAACAAGGTATTGTCGAATACAATGTGAGTTTGAAAGCATTTGAAACAGCATTGGCGGCTTTTAATAAAACGCATTCTTCTGTAACAGACCGACAATTCTATGAAAATGGATACAGGTTATTAGTCTATATAAAAAAACTAACTGCTGGTAAACCCCACTTAACGCGACCTAAAAACCTTGCTGAAATTACTACAGTTTTGTCTTGCGCAACTAAAACCATTCAGGAAATAGATAATAAGGATAAAACTGAAAAAAATGTTTCCGAATTAGCTAAATTATCTCAACAAGTTTCGGGAAAAAGCTCAGTATGGAAAAATATAGGCATTGCCTTATTAAGTTTAGCCTGTGCTGCTTTAGTATGCATTGGTATATTAGCAGCTGTTCCTTCAGGCGGCAGTAGCTTGCTTATGGCAACAATTGGTGCAGCTGGGTTAGGTGTAACAACCGCGGCGGGGACTGTCATAACCTCTTCTGCTGTAATAGGAGGAGTCCTCTTTGTACGAGGTAGTGAAAAGGGTCTGGCAAAATCAGTGTCTTTATTTAAATCTGCTGCTTTAGATGAAATGAATAAGGATAATCCAGACGAGTTTTCTTCTGACATCAAACCATCTTTGGGGCGTTAATTTCCTATTGGTTTGACGTTTTTTGGGGTCGGATTAAACAACGCAGATTTGATGCAGACTCAAATTAATATTTCAATGTATTTCTTATGGAAATTTCGGGATAGCATATTGGATTTTTCGGAATATATGCTCTTCCAAGACGACAACCAAATCTAAGATTAAGTTGTTTCATAGTTACAACAGCAATCTGCTAAAAACCTTAAGAAATTATTCAAACTATGTATACCCATTGCAATCCTCTCATTCTTTAACAATAAATTGCCTTAATATTGTCTTGGTAAAATTCAAATAATCAATCTAGGTAAAATGAATTAATCAAGTAGGTCTTATCATAAGCTTATGTTTTGTGAAGTTTCTGCAAGCTTATAGAAACTTCACACCATCCCCAAGAAGAAAAGAATTAACTCACCCAGTGTGTGGCGAATTGCTATTCAAGCAGCTATAGGCAGCTGAAATAATCCCCAACACTTTTCACAACGATAATTTTTCAATAAAACACTCTCTTCTTCATTGATATTTAAAGATATAAAACTTTTAAACTTGCACCTTGATGCAAAAATTGATGATTCATTTTTCAACAAATCTCTGCAAAAAACAATCTATACTAAAATCAGAGGATTAAAAGCTTGGACGTATTTCAAACAAGCTCAAAAGCATTAAAAAAGGTAATGATATGTCTTTTTTTTGTTTCTTAAATAGCTTCAATCATTTTTTAAGTCGAATCGATAAGACAAATGATCAGTCTATAGCCCCATGTGAATTAATAGAACGGCACATGCTCGATTTCGAAAAACAGTTTCAGAAAAATCAAGAAGCAATCTACTATTCCCAAGAACAATTACAAAACTTAATCAATACACGGCTAAGAGCAATATTACTTCATGCAAAATCAAAATCTCCTTGGTATAAAAAAACACTTGCAAAAATCAATGTCGAAAACTTCACTAAAGACCGATTAGAAGAGCTTCCTATTATAAACAAAACTATTTTAATGGAAAATTGGGATGCAATTGTCACCGATCCTAAGCTTTCATTAGCATTAATAGAAAAACATATGAGCAAAAAAAATGATAAGCTCGACACTTTGTATCTAGGGTCCAAGTACCAAGTGGTGGCAACTGGAGGCAGCAGTGGGAAACGAGGCATATTTATTTACGATTGGAATGAATGGATAGCATTCCACACAGCATTTATTCGTTTTCCACTCTATAATCACGAACGCACGCAAATGGTCACTACAAAATTAAATGCTCATTCAAAAACAGTGAGCCTTTTTGTAACAAACACCTCTATTGCCGCCTATTCTTTAGCAAAAACCTTTTGGCGACATCATGAAAATACGTATTTTTTACCCATGGCGGTGACACCATTAAACATAGTCATTACTCGCCTCAATCAAATTCAACCGGATATATTATCCGCAGCTCCTTCATACATTCACAAAGTATGTCAATTAGTTCAAAAAGGACAAATAAAAATTACCCCTAAAATTATTTATGTGGGCGGAGAACCACTTTTTGAACAAACGTTAGCTTTAATCAAGGAAACTTGGCCTAAGGTAGATGTTTTTAATGTCTTTGGCTGTACCGAAGGAATAGTTGGGTTAAATTGCCGAGCTAATACCGATGAAATGCATTTGAACGAGGATCAATGCATTATTGAACCTCTAGATGAACACAATCATCCTGTTGATAAAGAAGTTATGGCAACCAAAGTATATATAACTAATTTATATAATTATACTTTACCACTAATTCGCTATGAAAACTCGGATGAAATTTTATTTTTAAATAAAACCTGTGATTGTGGCATCCAACATCAGCTTATCAAAGCACCTAAAGGTCGACCTGGATGTGATTTTAATTATCCTGGCAATATTTTTGTACATCATTCACTTTTTTTAGGGGCGCTCTTATCAGAAAAAAATCTTCAGGAATATCAGGTCGAACAAACACTAGATGGAGTTAAAATTAAGATTGTAACCACCGGCTATATAAACAAGCATCAATTGCAAGAAAATATCCGCATACGATTAAATAAAGTAAACTTCCCTCATGCTAAAATAGAAGTTATTGAAGTGCCTGAAATTGTCTATTTGTATTCAGGTAAACTCAATCGTTTTATACCATTGAAATCACATCCAGAAACTGAATAATCCCATTCGCTTATTTATATTTTTAAAAAACAAGACACATGTCATTAATCATAGCTATGCATTACAAGGTGAGTATTGCCTCCTCCTGCACCATAGCTAGAAACCCCAGCTAAATACTGTTTTTTTATTTTGGGAAAATCTTGAAATTCAGTAGCAATGTATAGGGGTGAGTTTTCCAACATAAAATCTGGATTTGGAGTTTCAAAATTAATCGAAGGTACAATAGCCTTATTTTTAAGCATAAGTACTGTTTTAATGATTGAAGCCATGCCAGATACAGTACCCGTATGGCCTAGATTACTTATTACCGAGCTTATGGGACAATGATGTTTCTTCGTAACGTCTCTGAGCGCTTTTTTTAGTGCATATATTTCTGTTGCATCACCCAGTTTGGTTGAAGCACCATGCGCTGAAATATAATCAAGATCATTTGGATCAATTCCTGCATTTTTCCAAGCAGCTTGCAAGCAATTATATTGGCCCTGAATTCCTGGCGCCATAAATCCTTCTTTTGAAGAATTACCATCATTACTCATTGCAGATCCAATAATTACCGCATGAATTAGATCATTATCTGCAATTGCATCTTCAAGTCGTTTTAAAACAACTAAGCCAGCACCATTGGAATATAAAGTACCCGATGCAGAACTATCAAAAGGATGGCAATGACCATCAACAGAAAATAATCCGTTTTCTTCATAAAGATAGCCAATTTCTTGGGGTACATCGATTAAGGTCGCTCCTGCAATTGCCATATCACAGTAATGACTATTTAACTCACGACAGCAATGTATTATTGCAGTCAAAGAGGACGAACACGCAGTATATAAATCAATAGAACTTCCTTGAAATCCAAATTGATAAGAAAGATAAGGTGCAATGACTTTTGAATAATATCTTTCTATGGTTTTTTGTGTATCAATTGCTTGATAATATGCCTCCCCTACGAAATGAGATGGTGGTTGATTATGGGCACCAATATAAACCGCTGTATTTTTAATAAAATTATCCGTATGGCTTTTCATCGAACTCAAAGCACGATAAGTTAAATGTGACATCACTTTGCATTGAATGCCTAACAACTCAAAATTTTTAGGGGTTCCAGCAAATGGAGGAGCATCAAAGGATTCTAAATCATCTAATATTCCTCGGTATGGTTTGTAATTGGAGTCAGCAATTAATTGCTCTGAAACACCCGATCGACGTAATTGCTCTGCAGAAAATTGACTAACAGCTTCTTTGCCAAACCTTAATAAATTCCAATACTCTTCAAGAGTGTTAGCTCCAGGTAATTTTACAGCCATACCTACAATGGCAATTTTGTTTGAGTTATTATTTATATTCATAATCTTAAAAGACCTTATTGTACGCTATCTGTATCTTTTAAATATAGGTCATTTTTCGTAATCATTCATGTCCATGCACCGTAAAACTGTATTCAGAACATGCGACTCTTTAAGTTAAATAAAGCTCAGTAACCTCTCCTTATCTATTTTTCCATTTTCTTTTATGGGTAATGCATTTAACCAAATGTAATGTTCTGGAATCATGTAATCTGGGAGCCTGGTTTTTAAAAATGATTTAAGTTCTGCTTTGCTTAGCTCTATTTGTTTGTTATGAGCAATTAGAAATGCGACCATTCGATGATCAAGAGAATCCATTTTTTCACAGACAACTACAGCATCCTGAATACTGGGATGCTCTAACAAATGGTATTGTATTTCACCTAATTCAATACGTATGCCATGTACTTTTACCTGATCATCCTTACGACCTAAAAATAATAATTCCTGTTTTTTACTCCAACAAACTATATCGCCAGTACGATACATTTTTTCTCCAGGCAAGTAAGGATTATCGATGAAAGCGGCCTGGGTAAGTTCTGAATTATTTAAATAACCTTGAGCTAATCCCACTCCAGAAATGAATAATTCTCCGGGTTCAGAACCCGTTGACTTTAACTGCTCATCTAAGACAAAAAATTGGATATTCTGTATGGGCGTGCCAATTGGAATAGTCCGATAACGCTTGAGCTTTTCACAAACAAAATAAGAAACATCTATGGTAACTTCTGTAGGGCCGTATAAATTGACTAAAAGTGTTTTTTGATCTTGAAATATCTGATTAAATAGATTAACACTTCCCGCATCTAATGCCTCTCCACTTGAGAATACATATTTTAAAGAACTTAAGCGATTTATTGAAAAATCCTCTTTAATATAGCTTAAAAAGATACGTAATACGGAAGGAACAAAATGAATAACGTTGATTTTATAATGTTCAATCATTTGAACAAATAGCTTAATATCATGTTCTTTTTGAGGAGGCAACAGAACGACACTGGCTCCAGCAATAGCCCACCAACAGGTCTCCCACACAGAGATATCAAAACAAATATGTGTTTTATGAAATAATACGTCATGGCTTTGCAAGGGAAATGTATTTTGCATCCATAGAATTCGATTAACTAAAGCTTGATGTGAAATCATGACTCCTTTGGGCTTGCCTGTAGTACCTGAGGTATACATCACATAAGCTAAATTTTGTTTTTCTAAAGGTAGGTTTAAATTATGGGATTCTTCATGAGCCACCTCTTCACCAATATCTAATATTTGCAGGTTATCTTTATCATATAATGTAGATATTGCGGTATCATCAACAATAAGAAATTTGATTTGGCTATCGTCGATGATAGTTTGCCTCCTAATTACAGGAGCTAGGGGATCTATCGGTAAATAGGCTCCTCCTGCCTTTAATACAGCAAAGATAGCCACCAGCATTTCAAAAGAACGCATCAATTGAATACCGACAATACCATTTAATGATAGCCCTTTTTTTTGCAGATATCGTGCATATTGATTGGCTTGTTTATTAAAAGCATCATACGAAATTTGACGATCTTCCCAAGAAATAGCGGTATTTTCTGGATATTTCCTGGCTTGTTCTTCGAATAAGCAACAAATTGTTGTGTATTGATCAGAAAGGTTCATAGGATAAAAATTACCTTCTATTCATTGATGCAATGCTTGGCAATGAGGATCTCGTGCATTTGCGAGGTTCCTTCGATAATTTCCATTACCTTGGCATCTCTATAATATCGTTCCACAGAATAAGTTTCCTCAAAGCCAGCCGCACCAAATATTTGCAGTGCATGGTTAGATACAAAAACAACCATTTTTGAGGCAACATATTTTGCCACTAATGTTTCAGTGATGTAGGCTGGATCTTTTTGTTGTCGCAATCCTCCTACATAAAAACAAAATTCTCGGGCTGCTTTAACTTGTACAATCATTTCCGCGATCATTTTTTGAATTAATTGATGCTCATCTAACGTACAATTAAATTGTGTTCTTTGTTGCACATAGCTTCGAGCAGCATCCAAGCATGCTTGGCCTAAACCAACACACCCATATGCGGTTGTATAACGCCCTTCATCTAATGCAGTTTGGGCCACATAAGTAAAACCCATACCAATAGAGCCTAATAGATTTGCCTTAGGAATACGGCAATTATCAAAAAAGAGCTCTGCCAGCATATTAGAGCGCAAACCTAAAAAATTAGACATTGGTGAAATAATTAATCCTGGCGTATTTTTTTCAACTAAAACTACAGTGGGTTGTCCTTGATAGTTTGCTAAAACTAAAAACAAGTCTGCTATTTGTCCTAAAGTGATGTATTTTTTATTCCCCGTAAGAATAAGCTCTTCATTTTTATCCAATAATTGAGTTTCAACATGCTCCAAATCACTACCAATATTCGTTTCTGTTAATGCTAACGCTGCTAAAATTTTTCCTGATGCAATCTGAGGCAACCAGGTTTGCTTCTGTTCTTGCGAACCGAACTGCAAGAGAGATTTACTCACCATGCCCAATACAGTTAAAATATTTGCCAAAGAGCATAGTTCTTTCGCAAATGCCTCATGCATGAGGCCTAGGGTCAATTCATCCCATTGTTGCCCACCAAATTGTTTAGGAATACCTGCACCTAAAAAACCATTTTGGGCTAATGTATCAAAAAAATCCCGTGGAATTTTTTGTTCTTTATCAAAGATTTTCACCTGGGGCTGAAGATAATGTTCTATGAATTGATTAAAGAACTGCCGTTGTTTTACATATAGCGGTTGATAATGGGGCAAATTTTCTCTCCTTATTCATATTGATAAAATCCTCTTTGTGTTTTTTGTCCAAGAAGCCCTGCATCAACCATATTTTTTAACAACCAGCATGGCCGATATTTAGGATCGTTCAACTCTGAATAGATTGACTCTAAAGAATAGAGAACCGTATCCAAACCAATTAAATCGGCCGTATGCAATGGACCCATTTTATGCCCAAAACATTGTTTAAATAAAATATCAATGTCTTCGATTGATGCGATATTTTCCTGTACCATAAAAATGGCTTCATTAATAAAAATCATCATCGCTCGATTACTTACAAAACCCACAGAATCCTTTACAACAATCATTTTTTTATGTACTTGTTCAAGTAATGCTCTGGTTTTTTCTATGGTCAAATCGTCGGTATGATATCCTTTAATCACCTCAACCATGGGCATGAGGGGGGCTGGATTCATAAAGTGTGTTCCTATAACGCGTTGAGGGTGTTCCACAAGCGAAGCGATTTTAGTAATAGATATAGAAGAAGTATTTACTCCAAAAATACACGTTGAACTGCACTGTTTGTTTAAGAGCTGATATAACGCTTTTTTCTGTTCCCAATTTTCAGGAATATTTTCAATAATGTATTCGGCTTGATTGAGTTCATCGAGTTTTGTGGTGAAAGAAATTGAGGCCAATATTGTTTCAAGAGAATGTTTAGACGATAAAGTCTGGGTTAACAACAAATAATGTAAATTTTTAGCGATCGCTGTTTTTGCTTTATCTAATTGGGATTGCTGATTATCAATTAAAGTAACATAAAATCCGCATTGTGCGAAAAGCTGTGCAATCCCTGTTCCCATTGTCCCAGCACCGAGAAGAGTCAGTATTTTTTGTGCCATATTATATGTCCATTACTCTATGCATTAGATAGCCAAAATTTATCACAATTATTTGTGACTCAATTGCAGCTTACGAGAAATAAAGTCTGCAATTGCATCAATACTTGTTAACTGATTTGGCTCAAACTCACCAACCTCAAGATCAATTTTAAATTTCTTTTCTATAAAAACTAATAATTGAATAAAAAATAAAGAGTGCGTTGCACCTGTCTCAAAAATATTATCCGAATAACCAATATCTTTAATCCTAAAAGAATTGAGTAAAAATAATTTTATTTCTTTTTTAATGTGCTCAATATCCATCAGATCATCCTATTTGATAAGGTATCTTAATTATCTAAAAAAAGCAGTTGTCTTCCACTACAAATGTCAACTGATTTTTAGCATAAACAGCTCTTGATAGTGTTCTCAGTGAAGCCCAATGCTATCGTTTTTTACACTCATTGAAAAATGAAATTATAATTAGATATTATTTGATTATATTTAATATTTTTTTGAATAAGCAAGAAACTTGATGCGTATATTGAAGAAATTTTACTACGTATTGATGCTGTATTATTAATTAAATTTTCGCTACTAAGAAAATATTTTTTTAAAACCGTACATTTTAACAAAATTATAAAAGACCATTTTAAAAGTCAATGTGGGGAATTTGCATATTTAAGTACAACATTGTTATACATCGTAGGATGTTTGTAGTAATTCTAAGCAATATAATTTATAATAAAACCAATAAATTATTTTTAAACTAAGTGACTGAAAATCTTCGTGTCTACAGTTCGATTCTGCCGCTGGCCCCCATGAGAATCAAGCAATTACGTTGCTTTTAGCAAAATCCGAAATTTTGAGTTAAAAATTTGTTAAACAGAGGTCAATATGATTCCGATTATTATAGACAGAAAAATGAATAGAACCCTTAATATTGATGTAGGTGATTTTAAGGGTGATGTTGACGAGGTCAAAGCCCAATTACAAGCTTATGCCGATAAAAATAAAATTGAGTTTTCAGGATTTCGTGGTTATGGCACTTTGACTGTGAATGGTGTTAAACATAACATAACTCCTTATGGTATTGACATCCCTATGATGTTAGAATTTTTTGGATTCCCAAACTCTACTCTATCAAACAGAATATAATCTATAAAAGCGCTGTACTCATGGTCAGAAAGGTAGTTGTGTGATCAAGTTTCAAATGATTTAATTTTTAAGCCTCGAAACAAACTAACCCTATACCTAATAATTTGCGCTTTTAACTCGTTATAAATACTCATCTGAATGCCTTTCCCTGAAGCTTGCTTTGTTCAAAGTTACTTACCTATTTATTGCCATAAATTTACTCTGCTTCCCGCATTACACTCTGCTAATGCGTGCTTACTGCAATCCCTCTTTTTATTTATTTGAGAGGTCAAAAAATGGCAGATAAATATGCTTGATTATTTTATTTTTAACTATACTCAAATTTGTCAACTCTTAGTCTGAAGGAACATTTAACAAAACAAGGAGAGTATATTATGCCTACTAATCTGGATTTAACAAAGTTAGGCAGCCCTAGTGCTTTAAGTCTTTTGGCCAACTCTGAAACAATACCTTCATTGGTTACTGCTGGTGCTGTTTTAGCGGTCACTGCAGCTTTTTTCACTTATTCTGAATACAAAAATTACCAAGAAAAAAAACATAAAAAGGAAATTGAAAATGTCAACGAACTTTACTCACTCCATTTAAAACAAATGATTGTCCCTAGCCAAGGAAAAATTCATGGCTTTCCACCAATTTTTCAATTAGTAGACAATAAATATCATTCCATGCATTTTACGTCACAACAAGTTAAAGATATTGGTTCTGACGTCATTCACGGAACAGATATTGCTCTGTCTAATTATCGTGAATCAGTACGGGCCACTATAAAAAAATTACAAGAATACTATTTTTCTCGAAAAAATGGAAAAAAAGTTAAATCAGATGATATCGGTGCGGGAGTTTTATCCTATTTAATGTATATGCTGGACACGAAGTGTCTTAATTTTCTTGGGTACGAATATGATATAGCTTATTTAGATGCGATCTGCAAATTCATTAATGCATATGCATCACAACATGGGGAAAAAAGCCAACGTTTTAGTCGATTATCTCCTGTATATATGCATTTATTAAAAGCCAAGCAAAAACTTGAAAAGCATAAAGAAGTGCTGTCCTTAGAAGAAACTGTTGCTGAATTAAAAGACAGTTGTATTAATTACAGTGATATCCTGATTCGCACACTTGTTAAAATGGTTGTCAAAGATTCAGATACTGACTTGGCAGATACTGTCGCTCATAATGAGCTAAAAGAAGGAGTACTACGCCAACATTATATCCGTTCTGAAATCCTTGAAATTGAATTATGTGCGGACACCCAAATAAATATTCCTGATTCAATTTTTAAGGACTGGATAAAAAAACTGTCAACTTATTATTTACATTCGTTAAGTACGGAATTAGAAAATGAGAAAGAACAGTTCGATTCACCTGATGATTTTTTTATAATTCTTAATCTTGCTAATCAACTGCTAGGAAAAAAATTATCAAGAAACTCTAAAGAGCAAGTTAAAATTGAAAATGAGTTAAAACGTATTCGTAAGGTATTTAAAGAGAGTGGAAACTTTATTAGCACTCGATTTAATAAAACAACTAAAAAATTTGAAATTGTTAGCGATCCCTTAAGTCTTGTCGAACGCTCACTGATTATGGGTAAAATAGCCAAAATAGCTCATGAGTTAGTTTCATTGCAATATTTAAGTGCTTTTTTGTTGAAAAGCATTCAATTACTTGGTGATATTTATGTCAATAATCCAGAGCACTTCTGTCAAATTTTTCATGTCCTAGAACGTTTATGTACTCTTATTCAAGAGGATTCCCTAGCAGCCAAAAAAGCATTTATGGAGCTACAACAAGGTAATGACAACAACATGCAACTCGAAGAAAAAGAGAGATTCCCCAATACTGTAAGAGACATATTAGAGTCCATTTATGGAGAAATTAAAAATTTTGGTGAGCAAATTAAAGAATCTCGGCAAATAGCCATTAAAACAATTCAAACTCGTACTGTTAAATCAGTGAAATATGAAATGCTAGGTATTGCAAATGGCATATCTCAGATATATTTTGGTGATACCATCACAACCAATAATGAAGAAAAGACATTCCCATCAGCCCCCTCTGAAATACCAGAAAATAATGAACTCGATCTTCCAGCGCAACCAATAAATACTGAACAAGAAAACAAGGATAGTCTGATTGACTCATTAAATAAATTGTCTTCATCTCTTTTTAAAAGTGTTTGGGAAATACAAAAGTATGATTTTTTTCGTTCCAAAAGCTATTTTCTAATGTACGATGCTCTGAGCGTAATGAAAAATAAGTCATTGATGCTGCTTCAGGAAAATTCAAGTGTTAATGAGCGTCGCGATAAAGCAGAAAAAACACTAGCCTTGACTGTTTTTTTATTTAACGAAACTATTGCGTTTTTAAATAAATCAACAACGGAAAGACAAAGTTTTTCTGCTAACTTCTATAATCTCATTCATGATAAATTGAATAATCAAGAAAATAATAACTTTATTGACAGACACAATAATAAGGTATCGCGCTTTATATACACACATATTTGCAGCTATGGAATTTTTAAAACAGATACACGTAAGAAACTAGATATTTTTGAGGATTTATGTAAAAAAACGTCATTAACTTAATACTGACGAGTTTGCAACGTAGCCACTACTGGCACACCTTGTAAGTAACTTCATTTGTTTTTTTTATGGACATGATGATGTTAACCTTGACACCAATATATCATCATGATTTTAACATGCCCAGGTATCTGCCTTGGCATCATCGGCTGGATTTTTAACATAAGGATGGTACCGGCCTTAAGTCCGACAAAGACAGGAGACATAAAGTGTATAATGCAAAATTTTTTGAAAAACCTATTAATTATGTTAACGATAATTTTCAGAAAAATTTAAGTGCGGCGATTAATATTATTAAACAAAACCAATCAGTTCTTGCAAAAAAAATCTTAGATGCTATTAACTCCAAAAAGATCATAATCCATTCATTTTTTAATGTGACTGAAGAGCATTTTTTTAAAATTAGAAATGATATAAAGAAGGAATATGGGGAAGTTCTACCGGAAAACTTTCCACCTGATATGTCAACTATACGAGAAATTGAATCTAAATTGGAAGGTATTATTTATGATGACAAAGTCATTTATATTAGCTCAAAAAAGAATCCTCAAAATATGGCAAATACTTTAGTTCATGAAATTTGCCACTTTCTGAATGCTGGTATGTATATCAAGGAGAAAAAAATTAATCCCACTAATCTTGTGGGTTATTGTGATGAAGTAAGAGCCCATACAGGAGAAAAGATCTTTGAAAGAAATGGAAAGTGTTTGAGGAGAAGCGATATAAAACAAATTCATAAACAAGTTACGGAGTTATACCCCGAATTTTTAGTGTCTTATGAAGATGCATTAGAATTAGGATATATTTACTCTAGTTATGATGGGCCTACAGATAGGATATTGCAGCCATTGTCTCTCTAGGATAGTCATTGTTGCGTCAGTTTCGCATCCAGCAGAAAAATAGTGCGTAGTAATTTGTTCTGAACGACGGTCTAATAGATCAGCAAGCATATGCACACAAAATTATGATGTTTTTTTCATTCAAACCAAGCATAAATTATGTCAGTTTGAATAATTTTCACAATATGCTTATTTGGTATTAATAAAAATTATCCGCTGCTTTCTTAATTATATCGGTTGAAATAACTACTCCAACGAAATTACATTGGTTAATAATAGAAGTTGCAGCATTCCCATTATATAAATCTAAGTCTTCTAAATAATTTTGTTGATAATGTGCTGGAGCGCGTCTGAACACTCCAGCTGTTATAAAATTATTCAGAAGAGCTAAGAACCATTACATCATTGATTTCTCACCACAACTTCACTCGTCTCATTGGATTTAAATACCTTGAGCAAATTATTAGCCGATGAATCATCGTGATTAGATCTTACATATTTTCCATTGACCTGGTGAAAACTCGATACATAAATTTTGCCATTCTGCATCAATCTAGCCAATTCTTGAGCACGGAATTTTCGCCTGTCGTCAAGTTCAAAAATTACGAAACGTCGTAATTTGTGAGAATATTCAGCTGAGCGCATCCGTGCC
This sequence comes from Legionella santicrucis, assembly GCF_001468135.1. Taxonomy (GTDB): domain Bacteria; phylum Pseudomonadota; class Gammaproteobacteria; order Legionellales; family Legionellaceae; genus Legionella; species Legionella santicrucis. The sequence continues at coordinate 715,208 of NZ_LNYU01000091.1, forward strand.
ATCATCGAAGTAATAATGACCTGAGCAAACAAGACCATGTTGCCATTCACTACTAAAGCTGAATCAGGAGTACCATCAACAGATAGTTCGCCGGCTGGGGTTGAATCATCAAGAGAATCAGCAAGTAAGCTGAGTTGAGCACCTAGGCCGGAACCCAAGCTGTCCCGGAGAACATTAGGGGCATTGTCAAGTTCCACACCGCTGTTCCAAACTTTTTGTACAAGTGTTAACCACAAAAGAATCCCTAGAGCAGTTAGACTTCCTACTCCAGTGAAGAGAAGTGCAGACGCTCCAACGGTTATTACCCATCTCAACGCTCCATAGAAAATCTCATCGCTGTCATCAACATCTACATCAATTCCGGATGTATCCATCGTCATGCCTGTTGTACCACGGATCAACACCGGAATAGCCACACCATCAAAGTCGATATCAACATCGGGAGCCACATCTATAACAGGTGTATCAATTGCTCGAATCACATGCCCCGTTATTTGAATTCCATTATCAGCCATCGACATTGACAAGGAAGTTATCTTAGCACTGTCGACTTCCTGGCCTATTTTGGCAGCGGCGCCTCTCTCCAAAACCATGTCTAGGAAATTCCTGTTATATGCTATTGCAAGTCCGGTTCGTGGTGCGACAAAACTTTCTGTTATTGTTAATGCTGCAGACATTGTTGGTGGACTGGCTGATACTACGAAGGCATCGACACTGTCAGAGCCAGCAGGTGTTAAGGTAATCTCAACATCCCATTCAGAAGCTTCTGGTTTGGTATTGGGATCGATGAATCTTGTGTTATTCAGACCCTCCACAAGGCTATCAGCGATCGGTAGTCGTGTATTTGTCAGTATATCCTGCACCTCAGAACTATTCATGAAATTGTCGATATCACTTGCAATTTCAGCAGGGGAAGGAGTTCCGTCAATTCCATCATAGCGAAAGCCGATCTCCGCAACTGGATCAGCATCTACCAAGATGACTGTTAACTTTGCTGCTGCCTCAAGAGGAACAGTCAATGGAGGTGCATTGGGGTCGGAAGCTGGTCGTATTTCGATCGTCCCCAAAATACGTAATATACTTCGGGGAGAATCGGGGCCCTGAGTTATCATTACAAACTCTAATGGATCGAGAAGAACGGTAATATGAGATGGTTGTCCTCCAATATCCCGGTCAAATTCCAGATGGTCCGGTAATCGGCCAAGTCGGGTTAACTCACGAAGAAAATCAGTAATTACACTAAAAGAAATTCCGACCGCAGCATCCGCGTTTCCTAAATCAATATTCATGATAATCTCCCTATTTGAAATATTTCATGCTATTAGGACGCTATTCCATTAATTTGCCATTGCTTCACTTCATTAATATTCCATTTCTGAATAGCAAGCAACGGTTTGATATTTAGTGGATAAACATTGAGAAATCTGTGCAAATTATTCCAGAATCTCTCGTAATTATAGCCCGTTTTTTTATAAATAGCCCAAGGAAACTATCATTTTCAAATGGTTGGAATGAGAACTGGGATTTGGTTATAGCGAGTATACTCGTTTGTTGCTACTAGTGATTTATCAATTATATCAGCGATATTAAATGTGAATCCAAAGCAAAATTAAACAATAATCGTTTTATTATGGGTTGGCTATATAGATACTCTAATATGTTGCCCATTTATAATTAATTTGTTCCGATTTTTCATGATCTACCCCCATTTCTAATCCTCTTTTTACAACGCAGCCATTTTTTCTAATTTTTTCATAGCACTCAGTATTCCCATAAGTACATTATTTTACCTATGAAGGGATGAGCTATAATTAAATTAATTCGAAACTTATTTATGATAAAAATAGAATATCTATACAAACCATTAGCAGCAAATAGTTAGCGCGGTCGGATCATTAACTCTAATTGAGTCATAAAATGATACATTCTCGAACTAAGATTATTTTTCTCATTATTACTCTATGGATACTACTCGTTTCTGTAATTTTAATAGTATCAGGCTCATTATTAGTAAATGGATTTCAAAAATTAGAGCAAAATATTGCTATGGATAATGCAAAACGTATAGCTCATATATTACTTACAATTTTAAATAATGATTCTTTGGAGAAAGTCGATGACTTTATCCAAAATAAAAATTCAAATGTTATAAACCCCTATCTTCCAGAAGATTTTTTTATTAAAAATAAAGTAAATTACGTTTTGATTTTTGATAATAATAGAAAAGTTATCTGGTCTCGCGGATTTGATTTAACTCATAAGAAAAGCATTCCTATTGAACCGCATATTATATCATTCTTCAAAAACAATGGATTGGATTTATTGACCAATAAGGAAAAATATTATTCTGTTATAAAAAAACCATATGATTCATCAGGATTCATAGCATTGGCCAATAATAATATAGGTTATTTCAGTATAAGCTTCATTAAAGATTCTCATAATACTAAATCAACACTTGGGTACATGGTTTTTGGACGAATATTAACATCTGAATATTTAAATCGCTTAAGTAGTGATTTGAACATTCCTATTTATTTAATTTCTCTAGATCACATGCAAAAAAATCCCGAGGATAAAAAAATAATTGATCAATTAAATTCACATAAGTTAATTTATATCCAAGCACTCAATAACACTATTTATTTAAGTTATCTGCTCATTAAGGATTTTACTGACAAACCTATTGGACTCATTAAAATTGAACAACCTCGTAAAGTATATAATGAAAGCAATCGTTCAGCGTTGAAGAGTCAACTTATTCTTTTGGGGGTATCCATTGTAGCGATGTTGGGAATGTCTGTCTTAGTATATTTATTTTTTAGAAAACAAGATTTGATCACATGCTCATTTGAACGCTTTGTACCTCACCAACTCATAGAATTACTGCAAAAACAGAACATTCTTGAAATAGACTTAGGTAATTATACAAAAAAAACTATTTCCGTTTTGTTTATGGATATACGCAATTTTACGGCTATTTCTGAAGTATTGAAACCGCAGGAAAATTTTGATTTTATTAATATGATATTAAAGCGAATTGCCCCAGTGATATCAGAAAACAATGGCTTCATTGATAAGTATATAGGTGATGCAATAATGGCCCTATTCCCTAAGGAAGCAACTAATGCTGATGATGCAGTAAGAGCTGCAAAAATGATTCTGGAAGAACTTGAGAAACTCAATCAAGAGGATGTCTTAAAAATCAAAGAAGAGGTAAAAATTGGGATTGGGATTAATACAGGGGAAGCTATATTAGGAATTATAGGCGCTGAAGGTCGTTTAGAAGGTACGGTGATTAGTGATATGGTTAATACCGCATCACGTATTCAAAATCTTACTAAAGCTTATGGACATGAACTTTTAATCAGTAAAGCATGTTACAAAGCGATGAAGTATCCAGAATTGTATACCATTCAGTTAGTTGATAAAGTATCTTTAAAAGGGAAATCATTAAAAATATCAGTTTATTCAGTTTATTAGAGCGTCGACAAATAACTGCTCAATAAGTCTGAGTACCACCAACAACTGGTACAAGCAAATGGACCTGGTTAGTCTTGGGATTAATATGAATATATCTTGGGGTAGCGATGTAAACTCAGTTGCTTTAAACTTTTATAAGTATAATGGTGATGAACGTATTCTCCCAGGATATTAATGTTGGGAAAAAATTATGAGCCAAAATAACGGCAATAAAACGTCAAGTGTATTGAATTTATTATTCGATTATATGCGTCACCACAAAAGTAGCACCTTCTTTTTTGTTGCTTTTGGATTATTTTGGGCATTTACATTGCCGTATATGTCCTATTTGTTTGGCGTTATTATCGACAGAATCAAAACTCAAGGCATTGAATCTGTTTCTGTATATTCATTTGTTCTTATTCCATTATGCCTCTATATAAGTATCCATGTTTTACGAAGTGTTGGCTATTATACCAACGGCTTATTTTCATTGCTAAGTATTCCCGCATATAAATCCGAGACGGTAAAAAACATATTTACTCATCTAGGTAAACAATCCATCGATTATTTTGAAGAAAAAAATCAGGATTTTTATCTAATAAAGTGATGAATGCCTGCATAGGGTTAGAACCGGTCATAGTTAATTTGTTTTTCACGATTTTCCCCCAATCCTTAGCAATTTTGATCACGGGTATTTTATTGTCCACTGTCATCCCTTATTTTGGCATGGTACTATGGGTTTGGGGGATAGCCATTATCATTTATACATATCAATCGGCCAAAGTAGGTCAAATAAAAGCCTCTACATTTGCTGATGCCTGCAGTGTTTTTAATGGTCATATTGTAGATGTTATTGGCAATGTCCAATCTGTTATTCATAACGCCACTTTTGGCCAAGAAACAAGATTACTCAATCAAAATATGAATGACTTGATTGACAAAGAACGTCTTCGTAATCGTCATGCCAATAAAAGTCATGTTTTTGCAACATCTTGCAATGAATGCGCTCGTTGCATTTTATCTTATTGGTTCCATTATTGGATACAAAAACCATTTAGTAAGTATTGGTGAAGTGGTATTCGTAATGACGGCAGTAACAGCCATTGCTGGTTTAACCAGCAGTCTAGGCAATTGCTTTTTAGAGTTCATTTATCACATTGGTTTGTTACAAGACGGGTTAAACTTATTGAAAGATCAACCCAATGTAGCCGACATGGAAGATGCTTCCAGCCATAAAATATCCCAAGGGAATATTGAAATCAAAAACATCACTTTCTCTTACCCTTCTCAATCGCCAGTTTTTAAAAATTTTAGTTTGTCCATTCCTACTCAACAAAAGATTGGAATTGTTGGGAGTTCTGGTGCCGGGAAGACAACGTTAATGAAGCTCATCATGCGGTTATATGATATCCATGAAGGAAATATTGAAATAGACGGCATCAATCTTCCTTGCTTTACTATAGATTCATTACGTAACCAGATTGCTATTGTGCCACAACATTTAAACTTATTTCATCGCAGCATTTTTGAAAATATTGCTTATGGTTGTGGGCACGTTAGCAAAGAAGACGTCATTGCAGCGGCAAAAAAAGCTAAGTGCCATGACTTTATTACCTCTCTAGAACACCAATATGACACCATTATCGGTGAGCAAGGCGTAAAATTGTCAGGAGGTCAACGACAGCGCATTGCCATTGCTCGTGCAATTTTAAAAAACGCTCCTATTTTATTGTTTGATGAAGCAACCTCTGCATTGGATTCCGCAACAGAACTAGCGATACAGGAGGCATTGGAAACGTTACTCAAAGAAAAAACTGCCCTCATTATCGCACATCGATTATCTACACTAAAAACAATGGATAAAATTATAGTGCTTGAAAATGGTCGTATTGTAGAGTCAGGAACACATAGCGAACTATTAACAATTAAAGGAGCTTATTATAATTATTGGAGGCATCAGTCAAGTGGATTCATTAATTAAATTAGAGATCCAGAGTGCGGAGAAACAACTGTATGGGTTGCCAAAGAAAGAATAAAAATTACTAAAAATGTTTGCTGGTTGGTAATTCATTGAATTGCAACATCAATTAAAAGAGAAACGCTAAGGTTTTTATGTAACTCCCGTATGAATAAAATCATCTTCAAAATCAAGTCCCCTATATTGGATTTTCACTTCTTCTTAAGCAAAAGACACCAGCTGAAATAAGGTTTTTTTATTACTGACACAGACTTTCATCTAACTTATTGAAATTAAATTACTAGTTAACATTTTCATATAATATATAAAAATTATGAATTGGTCAAATATTGATAAAAATGGTTTAATTTATTCAAATACAAACCATTTTAACGAGAGAGAAATAATGTACCTATCAAAACTTAATTCAGTTATATCGAACCCTTTAGTTTTAGTTAACTATTTCGATAAATTGTGAACTACAAATTTTACTTGCCCAAATGCTATGGGCTATTGATAAAAACAGAAATTATATTTTTGGAGAAAGAAAAATGATGGGCGAAAAAAATCACCGCGATTTTAAAGAAAATATGTTAACGTTTACCCAGGAATTATTGGAAGCATTGTGGAGTCTATACCAACATGAAACCCAACAAGATTTGGACAATTCAAATACGAATACAAACAAGAATGTACTAGTCCCTAACCAAGTAGCGCAAAATAGGGACGCTAAGCAAAATAATCAACAGGACTCAGACGGCCCCCAACTCAGCCAACTTTCATCAAGTCAGACTAATACAACCCCAAACGATCTAGGTAGCCTATGCAGCAAACATGATGACATCAAAAACGCTAGTACAAGCGAAAATAGTAATACAAACACAAATGACAATACAAGCGAAAATGAGAATACAAATTCTTTTAGCATCTAAGTAGACCTTATGAAATATCTATAAAAACAATGGGGTTGGTGTATTCTCATGTCCGCCGCATGAAGACTGGTTTGATTGGGAGTAATATAAGTAATTTGAAATTAATGAGTATCCTGCTTATTGAGTTTAATTGGCTTATCAGCTTAAGATAACCCTTTAACATTTTTAAAATAACAAAGGTTATTGCTCAATAAGTAGGTTTACAATGCGATCAGAAGAAATATCAAAGCAGTCAATTTTCTCAGATGAAGAGCTACATGCCCAAGCTAATCAGTATATATATGAATTTAAACAACTTATACTCCAGAATCTTCCTTCTGTAATATCACAAATTATTGAACGGGAAGTTTGGAAAAAGAGAAATAATCCCTATAAAAATTTTGGGGAATATGCTCTTGATAAATCATCAGACGGCTTGGGTATTACTAACAATGAAATGTTGTGGTTATTGCGGTCTGCTATGGATATAAATACCCAGCATATAGCTCATTGGGGAGATGTTCTTAGCATGGTGGATAACTGTGCCAGAGTATATGCAAAGGAAAATAAAATCTCTATTAAAGATTTGAATAATGACCTTAGAGAGCAGGATAATACGGATCCTAATTTGTATCAGGAAAACAATATTACGTATTTACCCTCTCGTTCAAGATCTGTTGATGGCCAACTTTTGAAATTAAAAAAGAAAGATCCTCTTGCTTACGAAAATGTAATACAAGGAAAAATAAATATCAAAGATGCTTGGGTTAAAGTTCCCAGAAAACAACAACAACCTATTGAAGCAGTTAAAAATAAATTTTTTAACTTGTCTAAATCAGAGCGTAAATCTTTTTTGGAATGGCTTGAACAAGAAAAAGATAACCTGGTTGATTAAGATTGAACGAGGCATAAACACTATAATAATATCCGACCTCGCAGCTTTCTAAATTATATGTTGCTTGTTGAATACACAAGGAAGGTAGCATAGGTCAAACCACGTTTTCTCAAAATTGACTAAAATTATAGTAGAGCAAACGAAAGAAAGGCTATCTATGTTGCAACTAATTTATATTAGCTCAGCAACTAAAGTTTTTACAAATCAAGAGCTCCGAATGCTATTGCAACAATCAAAGGCCCGTAATTTAAAACAGGATATTACTGGTCTTTTAATTTATTCTGGGCATTCCTTTATGCAGTTATTAGAAGGAAATGAGATAGATGTCAGGGATGTTTATGCGTCTATACTTAATGATCCTAGAAATATGGGCAACTTTATAGTTCTTGAACAGCATATAGATAAAAGATTGCTCTTAAATTGTCAAATGCAATTCCGTAAATTAGAACTTAATTTATTTAGTGATTTGTATGGTCTATGTTTAAATAACAAAGCCGATTTCGTTCAAAAATTGATAGATATAGCGAATGATACCCACCCCTACAGTAAAGAATTTAATCCCAATAATCTTCCTTTTTTTAAAGAAAAAGAGGTAATAGAAACACCCTTTAAAGATGATTTTTTTAGATTTTCAACAGAAGTTGGAGCTGATGAAGTGTTTTTAATGAGGGATGATTCCAGTATTGTCTATGTCAATCACTCTGCATGTCAAAAACTTGGTTATACCAATGAGGAATTAATTGGTATGTATGTTTGGGAGTGGGACCCTCTTTTTCCAAAGGAAAGTTGGCCTGGCTTTTGGGAAGAATTCATCAAAAAAAAACGACTTCATTTTGAGACAAAACATAAAAAAAAATCTGGAGAAATATTTCCAGTTGAAATTCATGCTCATTTATATACCAATGATGGAAATAATTACGCCTTGGCATTTGTTAATGATATCAGTCAAAGAAAACGAATCGAGACAGAGCTATTAACTCACAAAATACAATTAGAAAAAATTATTGAATCAAGAAATGAGGAATTAAAAAAATTAATTAGTAAATTCTCTTTGCATAAAAGAATATTGGATACCCATTGCAGTGTGGCCATAACAAATGCCGATGGCACTATAACATATGTAAATAACAAATTTTGTGAGTTATCCGGTTATTCGAAAGATGAACTTCTTGGGGCCAATCATAGAATCCTTATGTCTAATTATCACGATAGAATATTTTATAAAAATATGTATCAAACTATAACTAAGGGAAATATTTGGAAAGGTATTTTTTGTAATAAAGCAAAAGATGGCCACTTATATTGGATTGATATCAGTATCATTCCCAAACTGGGTAAGACTGGGAGACCTTTTGAATACTATTCCGTATGCACTGATATTACTGCCAGAAAACTCGTAGAACTAACTTTGGAAAATAAGGAAAAACAGGTCAGAACCATTTTGGAATTAGCCGGAGATGGTATACATATTCTTGATAAAAATGGCTTTGTTATAGAGTGTAGTGAATCATTTGCTAAATCTTTAGGGTATACAAAAGAGGAAGCACTAAAGCTGAACGTGCTGGACTGGGACGCAAAAATTTCTAAAGAAAAAATACTCAATATTCTTGAGCACTTATTATATTCTGTTGAAGTATTTGAAACCAGACATAAACGGAAAAATGGTTCTGTTTTTGATGTTGAAATTAATGCAAAAGGAATTGTTCTTGATGGACAACATTATATCTATGCTTCTTCTAGAGATATCACTGAAAGATTAAAAGCCCAAAGAAGAATTGCAAAAATGGCTAATTTCGATCAGTTAACTGGATTAGCGAATAGGCATAAATTATTAGAAGCTTTCGAAAATTACATACAAATTGCCCGAAAAGATCAAAAAAAATTAATACTCATTTTAGCGGATATGGATAGTTTCAAAAATATTAATGATACCTACGGCCATTTAGCTGGCGATGCGGCATTAAAGCATGTAGCTGAAAAATTGAAAAAGAAATGTCGACCGTATGACGTAGCTGCAAGAATTGGAGGAGATGAATTTGCGGTTCTTATATTTAACGCTGACTTATCGGTGGGCATCCGATATATAGAACAGGTATGTTCAAAAATAAAAAATACATTCTTAATTCATGATAATCCCCTTTTGTTAAGCTTAAGTATAGGTGTTGCGATATTTCCAGATCATGCCCAGTCAATAGACGAATTATTTAGAAAAGCAGATTTAGCACTTTATCAATCAAAAAAAGATGGGAGAGTGGGATATTGTGTGTACGGAGATTAGGTCTCTAACCGAATAATTGGTTTTATTAAGAGAATGTCCAGAAAATCTGCCAATGATTAACTCATCATTAAATTGTGCAAAAAAGCATGGACTGGGCTATTAAGCCCAGCATTTACAATAACTTTTAATATAATGACTGTAACATGCCTCCTTCATAAGGACGAATCATTTCATTATTATGTAATTGATGGATTAAGTTTGGATTTGCAATAAAAGGTCTGCCAATTCCAAGTAAATCAAAATCATTGTTTTCAATTTTATCTTGCCCTTCTTTGAAATCATAACTCCCACAAGCAATTAGCGTCCCTTTGTAATGCGAACGTATAAAACGTGTCATGGTTTGATTATTCAACTCTGCGAAGATCGTTTTATCATTAAAATTACCAGTATGGACATAAGCAATTGGAACAGAATTGAGTTGTTCTAATAAATATTTGAATACAAAAGCATCACGGTTATCACCAATAACTTCATTAAGATAAGCTCCTGGCGAAAGCCGAATTCCTACTCGTTCATAACCAATAGCCTCACCGCAGGCTTTAACCACTTCTAAGGCAAAACGCGCCATATTTTCAGGAGTTTCCCCGTAGACATCTTCGCGATGATTTGTATGGTAATGTAAAAACTGATCGATGAGATAACCATTGGCTCCGTGAATCTCAACGCCATCAAAACCCGCCTCGATTGCATTTTTGGCAGCAATTGCATAACTATTAATAATATCTTTTATTTCATTTAATGTGGCTGCACGCGAAATGCCATAGTTTAAGCCCTCAGCTCGTGCCACTTTGCCTGTCATTGTCGTTTCTGAAGCAGAAATAGGTAATTGACCGTTTAAAAAATGAGGGTGCGACACTCTACCCAGATGCCAAATTTGTGAAAAAATATGGCCTGAGTTTGCATGGACTGAATCCGTTATTTGACGCCAACCTTCAATCTGTTCACGGGTGAAAATACCTGGAACATTACTATATCCCTTTGCATCAGCACGAATAATAGTTCCTTCGGTAATAATTAATCCTGCATCGGCCCTTCGAGTATAATAATCCTTCATGGATGCTGTCGGGCTAAGATCATCATTAGCCATATTACGCGTCATTGGAGCCATTACAATGCGATTTTTTAACTGGAGGTCTTTATTCAATTGGAATGGTGATAAAAGTAAGTCAAGATTCATAATTACTCCTTTAAGTAAATCTATATATCGCAAATTTTCGATTAATAGTTGTAAAAAATTTTATAATGTGTTTTTAAGCTGGTCCATAAATTCACTAATAAAAGGTTTATTGAGCTTGTAGTAAGTCCATTGACCTCGGCGTTCCATAATAATCAGTCCAGCCTGTTGGAGTTGCAAAAGGTATTGCGAGACTGTGGATTGTGATAAACCTATTTTTTGCTCAATTAAGCCCACGCAAACACCATCAGTACTTACATCGCAATGCGATGAAGTAAAGTGTTTGCTTGGCTCTTTTAGCCACTCAAGAATTTGTAAGCGATTTTTATTAGAAAGCGCTTTTAAAACAATTAGTCTATTCATATAGATCAGTATATCGAGATTTCGCGATATGTCAAATTGTTTAACAGAAATTAAGGTAAACCACATTAACCCAGGAGCAATATGAAACCATAGGGGTGATTGTAAACGACCCTATAGATTATCAATCTCTTCCTTTTTTAAAAGTTGAACCATTTAAAAAGAGCATATTGGCCAATATTAATACATCAAAGCAACATCTATTTTTATATGGAATTTGACAGAATATAAACAGACTTATCCACAGAAAATGTGCATAACTAAAGATAAAGCATTTTATTGGCTAAAGGGAAAAACCCTTATAGGAAAAGGAATCGGCTCACGCGGTGCTTGAAGAAAGAGTGTTTGGTATAATAAATATCCACAGGAGAAAACGGTGAAAAAAGAAAGAATTGCATGGTTATTTTAAACAAATCAAAATAAAAAAAACAGTCTTGACTTCGACTATTTTTCCATTGATATCATTACGTGTTCTTTTATAGTCATCCCACTATTTGCTGTTTAAAACAGTCTCCACTCTATTTTCTCATGCAATAATCCACAGAGACAAACCATAATAGAATTTCTTCGGAATTTAATTTAAACTAAAAACATTTACTTCTAAATGTTAAATATGAAAAATGATTATTTAATAGTTATAGGTGCTTCTGCGGGAGGAATACAAGCAATCACTCGTTTAATTTCTTTTTTTCCAGAAGACTTCAAGGGCGTTATTCTTATTGTTTTGCATCTCTCACCTGCTTATGAGTCGCATTTACCCGAGATTTTACAACGTCATACCTCTCTTCCTGTACATAACCCTAATGAAATTGAAGAAATAGTTCCAGGACATATTTACATTGCACCACCTAATATTCATATGTCTTTAATTGATGGAAAAGTAATACTTAGACATGGACCTAAAATAAACCATTCACGTCCCGCAATTGATGTACTTTTTTATTCAGCTGCACTTTATTATGGTCCTTTAACTATTGGCATTATTTTGTCAGGACTGCTTGATGATGGTAGTGCGGGCTTATTAGCCATTAAAAAATGCAAAGGAATAACTATTGCGCAAGACCCACAAGAGGCAGATTTTCCAGATATGCCTAAAAACGCAATTAAAGCTGGGATAGTAGATTATACGCTTACCTTGAATAAAATATATCCTTTAATTCAAAAAATTATAAATTCTCATCATTCTAATACATTCACGTTATTTTAAAACGTGATCATCATTTTACAGCTTATCTTGGATTAGGAATGAATTTAAGATATATTGTTTAACGAATAAAAGGGAGTTTATTCATGATAAAACATTGGGTTGCAGCGACATGTTTATTATCCGTATGCCAATTAGGTTTCACCAATCAATTATCTTATGCTGATGTTCAATTATGTACCAATAGCTATAATCATCTGTGGTTTGTGTTTGAAAGTACCAAATCCGGTTATCGTAATAATCCAGGTGCTCAAGCCTCAATTTTTACAACAGAATTCAGTAAGGTTTTAGCATCAGATTTTCATTTTGGCCTACTTAATCTGCCTATTCCTCCAGATTATACAACCACAATTAATTTAGATGTAAATGGTATACCAGATTTAGTGAACACTGCAGCTTTTGGAATAAATAACTGGGGTGAGTTTCATGTAGCCAATCCATTTAGTGTAGAATTAACTTCCCAGGAGCTTTTGAAAAAAGTATATAAAATGACCACAAGAGATGTAGATTATACCCGTGATGCCAGTGATGAAGGTGGTTGTACTGTTTATGTGTCTCAGAAAGATGTAGTTTGTACCGTTACCAAAGACTCGTTAAATAGCAAAAAAGCAATTCTCAATAGTATTGTTGACAATGTGGTAACAGCGTATCACATTGCAGCGCCACAATGTGCATTATGGACTACACCCCCAATTACTTCATATGTTAATTAAGCTGATTTATTTTTAGAAAGGTGATCCAACAACAACTTCACCATGCAATAAGAACGGTCTTATAAGAGCAAACTCATATATAATGAGTTTGCTAGCAACTACAATTCAACTGAATGGATTATTGAAAAATTTTTTCTTGCACAATGCTTTTACGTCATCTATACCCTTTCTAAATACCGAAAGATAATTAAAGGTATGATTTTACTCAAATGCTGGGAATCAAGTCCAGCTTTAAAAATTTGTCAGATTTTGAGTTGTATTTATTGAATTGTTACACCTCTATAATAACAATAGAGTTTTATATTAGAATGATACTAAATAATCACAACGGAGTTTGTATTATGGTGAATGTAGCTCAAGTATTAGTGGATACCTTAAGTAATTCTGGAATAAAACGTATTTATGGTATCGTTGGCGACTCTTTAAATGGAATTACTAATGCCTTACAAAAACATAAAAAAAATATAGAGTGGATACACGTGCGCCATGAAGAAGCAGCGGCATTTGCAGCTGGCGCAGAAGCACAATTAACAGGTGAATTGACCGTTTGTGCAGGTAGTTGCGGGCCGGGTAATTTGCATTTAATCAATGGACTTTATGATTGTCACCGCAGCGGCGTACCAGTATTGGCAATTGCGGCACATATCCCTAGCCCCGAAGTCGGCGGTGATTATTTTCAGGAAACCCATCCTAATATTTTATTTCAAGAATGTAGTTGTTTTTGCGAAGTAGTTTCAACTCCTGAGCAAATGCCACGTTTGTTACATATTGCGATGCAGACAGCCAAAGCAAAATCAGGCGTTGCTGTATTAATTATTTCGGGTGACGTTGCTTTGCAACAAGCACGAAACAGTGCACGTAAAGAAAACTATTCATTGATACAGCCGGAGGTAGTACCTCCTATATCTGTTTTAAAAGACATTGCCACACGTTTAAATACTGCTAAAAATGTTACCGTATTTTGTGGCATTGGTGCTGCAGGTGCACACGATGAGTTGATGCAACTGTGCCATCTTTTGCAAGCACCAGTTGTTCATTCTTTACGAGGAAAACCTTTCATTGAGCATCATAATCCATATGATGTGGGCATGACTGGGCTTATCGGATTTTCTTCAGGTTATTATGCCATGGAGGCTTGTGATACTTTATTATTGCTGGGTACCAGCTTCCCCTATCGACAATTTTATCCGTCGAAAGCGCAAATTATTCAAATTGATTTGCACGGAAATCGATTAGGATTAAGAACGGATTTGGCTGTAGGCGCAGTTGGAGATGTTGCTTGTACTTTAAAGGCATTAATACCACTATTAACTCCCAAAAATGACAGCGGCCATTTAGATAAAGCAAGAACACATTATCATAAAACACGAAAAAATCTCGATGCCCTGGCAACAAAAACCCCCGATCATAAGCCACTACACCCACAATTTTTAGCAAAGTGTATTGATCAGGCAGCAGACGAAGATACAGTATTTACTGCTGATGTAGGAACACCTACTGTATGGGCTGCACGTTATTTACAGATGAATGGCAAGCGCCATTTGTTAGGCTCATTTAATCACGGTTCAATGGCAAATGCGTTGTCACAAGCGATAGGAGTACAAGCAACCTACCCTCAACGTCAAGTAATTGCTCTATGTGGTGATGGTGGATTTTCTATGCTAATGGGTGAGATTTTAACACTGATTCAGCAGAAGTTACCTATTAAAATTGTCATTTTCAATAATGGCACTTTAGGCTTTGTGGAAATGGAAATGCACGTTGGTGGTATGTTGGATTATGGTACCTCCTTATTAAATCCTAATTTTGCAGCGATGGCTGAGGCTATAGGAATTAAAGGAATACGAGTGGAAAGCGCTTCCACTTTATCTGCTGATCTTGAAAAAGCTTTTGCGCATCAAGGACCTGTAATTGTTGATGTAGTAGTGGATCGTAATGAATTAATTATGCCTCCAACTGTAGAGCTAGAACAGGTAAAAGGTTTTAGTTTGTACATGATGAAAGCGATCATCAATGGTCAGGGTGATGCAGTACTTGATTTGATGAAAACTAATTTGTGGCGAGAATAATAACCTTATTGCGGCGAACTCCAACTAAAAGTGCAACATATGAACAATTATACTCATTTAACTAAATGATCGACAACGTTTATCCAATCCCAGTTGCAAACAACTGGATTGGATCTTTAACTTGTATGCAAGAACTTAATCTCAAGGACACCTACCTACCCCTTATTTAAGGCACTAATTACTCATGTAGGATTGGACTGAAAAGCCAGCAACCAAGATGAGTATACTATGCGCTTTACTCGGTTTGGCGACTATTTGAGTATTCCTTTTTTTTCTATGAAATCAAATAAATATTTGGGGTAAAGTACTATTTTTAGCGAATAACTTGCTGAGCTTTTCAGCCCAGCCACACTACTACATAAACAATAGACATTCATCAATTCTCAGTTCACTAAAATTGATAACAAAATTACATTCAAAATCCTGAAAATCCTTTGATTAAAGAGGTTTGTAGCGGTGTATTTGGATAACCATTCTGTTCTGAAACATCGAGTTGTGAAAAAATACTTAGTTTGGACAATAATCCATGAGGGCTGTTCTCTGATGGAGCGATAATAGAATAGTGTTTGAAAAAATTACTTTCAGCATTTAGACGTTGACATAATCTATCGTCCTTTCTTATCGCGTTTTTAAGACAAGTAAATAAGTGTATAAATTGATCATAATCCGCGTTAGTCATATTAGGACCATTAAATGTTAATTTGCAATGTGTGGCAACACCATTTATGCGGCTACAATTTACACCGCCAACATAGCCTAATATTTCGGCAGCAAAATTAATATTAGCTTCTAAAAAAGACATTTCCCATGAATTAGGTGGACTCATTGTTGACATCTTTCCTATTTTCGCATTCTCTAAGGTATTGATTGCCAAATCACAAATGTAACTACTCATTTCTTCTCCAAAAATCCAAACTAAAACCATACATATAGAATTAGAAGCACTAATTTTACAATAAATTTCCATTAATCATCACGCAGGCATTTGTAAGACTGCAAAAATTAATTCACATATATTTTAATTAACAAGGAGTATAAAAATAACTGTTGAAAAATGACAGGGCCGTTAACATAAGCTGAAATAATTAAGTAAATTTTAAGATAAAGCGATATTTATTTACTTGTTAATGAACTTATTGTATGATTTTTGCACTTTTATTTATTGATTTTACTATGGATAAGATTGCAAATCCTATAAAAAACCCATTGTCTGCAGCAAATACGTGGCGAATGCTGATAGATGGACATCTACAAACTGATAAGCATGAATATGGTTTTTGGAACTATGAAAATAGAGAACCAGGTTCGGTTAAAGGACTATTATTCGCATGGCAACATGTAAATAATACATTAGGAACACCACTTAATCTCAATTTCTTCAGGACATTGCACAAATTATGCATGGATAATACACAATTCGATGATGTCCAAATCACTCGCTGGGATTATCAAGTACCAGGTGAAGTTCGAAAAATTAACTTGGATACTTGTGGTATCAATGCTAAATACCTTAATGAGAAACGTATTGCCCGAATTCAGGCGTTAGGAAAAAAGCTTAAATGTAAACCCATCCAAAAAGAAGGAAATGTCGTTTCCCTTCCCGCATCGAATGTTAATGGCCTAGAAGACCGAATGGAGCAGTTAATTGCTGAATTTAATAGCCGACTTTCTGAAGAGGTGGATAAAGAGAAAAAACTCAAATTAATCGCTGATTTCATGCAGCGTCTAGAAATGATGCATTTCTTTAGAGATGGTAATCTAAGAATTCACATGATGATTTTAAATAAATTGTTAATTGAGAATGAACTCCCTCCTTGCATTATAGATGATCCTTTTAAAATTAATTATTTGACATTAGAAGAATTAACAGAAGAAATAAAAAAATGGCAAACCCTTTATCGCGTTACTCAGGAAACTGGTACTTATCCCCAAGGGATGACTTTGATTCAAATTATTAAAGAAAAACCATATACCTTACATTGGCTAGCAACATGTGGTGATGTAACCATGTTTGCAGAAGTATTAGCTCTATATAAAAAAGCAAGCTTAGATATTGATACACCTGATGCGCAAGGCAATACGCCTCTTATCATCGCCAGTTATTTTGGTTACATAGACATAGTAAAACTTTTGATTGAGAATCAAGCAGACTCATCGTATCAAGGAGAATTGGGTTTAAGTGCATATGATTGGGCGCAAATAACTAATAATCAGTTTATTTTAGACATAATGCCTCAACCAGATACTCCTATCAAAAACGATTCACTGCCGAGTGGTTTAATTCCATCTTTTTTTATACCCAAAACGCAGCATCAAATAGCTGTACGATTTATTAATTCTCGTTTAAAAGAAATGTCTTCAACCAATAACATGGTTCCAATTAATGATTTATTCAAGTGTTGGACTAAACTCTTTGAAATCCCTAAAGAATATGTAACCTATAATAAAGAAAGAATCAGAGATAAAATTTTGCTAAAAATCAAAGAATGTATCGATAATCCTCTTGAATATTATCGCTGTGTGAAGCAAAGCAGTAAATTTAGTAATTTTCAAACCTTACCGAACGACCTTATCTCAGAAAGAGAATATCTTAAACTATCGTTATATAGTGAAGATCTTGAAAATGGCACTATTAATTGTGACATAATGATAGCAACCGCAAGACAATTATATTCAATTGAAAGTCACGAGGACAAATCCATTCTAAAAATACTTTCCCAGGAACATCCCTTGTTATTCGCGCTTTCAATCATCACTTATTGTGGAGGTATTTTCCCAAAGCCTGCAACAGATTGCTTTGATGTAGAAGACTTTAAAAATGCGCTCATATTACTTTGCGATAACCAGTATAAAGACTTATTTACCCTTTCCCATTTAATTAAGTTTTGCAAAATTCTTCAGAAAAATAAACTGGAACAGCATTTAAATGAAGATATAAGGGTACAAGAAAAAATAATTGAAACCCTGATAAGCTCTTATTATGTAAGCCAATTTTCTCGGTTAGAGGATCTTGTTGTATTAAAAGCTGTTTTTCCAATATGCGCAAATAAATTATTAATCGAAATAACGAATAATCCCTCCTGTAATAAACTCTTCACTACGACTTATAATATTCAAACATTAGCTGAAATATTCAATACAGCGGAGCAAAAAGAAGTTATATTCAATAAATTGATAAAAAATAAATCAATCCTGGATAAACTATTCTCCGATAATTCGTATTTTGAAGAAATAACCAAAATCTTTTCACCTCTTGTTGATGTAGAAAGAATTCTTAAACGACATCGTGAGAGCGAACTAAAAGTTTCTTCTTCGATTCTTGGGTTCTTTAATCAAGATGACTTAGAACGAAATGGTAAAAGGCAGAAATTCAGTTTTGTCAGTTCCTGTAGCCCTATCTAATTCAGTGAGCAGTATTTTGGCAAAGAAAGTTTGGGGAGCATTGTATTTATTCATTACAACTCCTTAGCCTTATTTAAGCATCCGTCTCACTCTAAAGATGTGCGAAAGAATTATTGTCTCAAAATTATTATCTTCTATAATCCAGATGGCATTAGCTACAAGAATCATGTAGCTTTTTCAAATAAAGTTTATATTGAACATAATGGAACAAAAAAGATGTACTTCTGTACTCTACTTAGAGGCGATCTGAAGTGTATTCTTTATATCATGACTCAATTTTTTCAAGAATAATAATTAATTACCTCAATCGATCTGCCACATAACGACTAATCAGTTGGCCAATAATGATTGCTAAATAACTTTGGCCTGTAAAGGACTCCAGCCATACAAAAGTTTGAGCGATCGGTTTGAGTGGAATAATTTCACCAAATCCTACGGTGGTTAAGGTAATAAATGAAAAATAAATTGCTTGTATTTCATCCATTGTTTGTAACCCCGCGAAAGAAGAGGGATTGACTAATTCAATCAATAAATAAATGTAGGCAAAAATAAAACCAATAAACAAATAAGCAGACAAAGAACCAAATAAAGTAGTTATACTAATTGTTTGATCTTGCAAAGTGAAACAGAGGCAAAAGTAGGTCATTAGAATTAAGAAAATGATAACAGTGAATAATCTTATTACATTTAGAGCTGTTTCATTAAAAAAGAAGTACTGCAGTATTAATAAAGTAATCTTCAGCAAAACAAGAGCTGTAATAAATAACAGCACATGTTTATTCTGCCCAATGATCAATAAGCTTGATGCTGTAAGAAGTCCGAAAACAACATCTGTTCGATCGGTCCACCCAAGTTCAGCATAGACTGCTTTAAAGAGACAAAATGCAATCAGAATGATAAATAAAGCTAGAAATCGATAACGAGAGATCAACTTAACCATATTATTCCTTGGTGAAATAAGTCTTTTTAATAACACCCAGTACTAATGAAACAATATTTCATCACAGCTTCAATTATTGCATAAATAAAACTGGCATAAAATAAGTGGAGACTAGAGCCCCATTGAAGTAATCTGGTTCTTCATTTTTTAACTTGCAGGTGTGAACCAACGGATCATTACTACGATCCGTTCGGCTTCGTGAAGGCGTTGTGAGCGATACTAATAGTTACACCAAACATTGGTTATTAGCAAAATTTTCCGCTTCAGATCGGGTTTTATTCATACCGCCACTTGAATAGGCAAAAGTATAGCTATCAATATAACATTGCAATGAATTTTTTATGTAAAATTTTGATGCTTCATAATCACTAATCTTCGCAGCAGTTTTCTTTGCTTCTGACCTGGTTTTATCCATACCAGTGCTTGCATAAGCAAAGGTATAAGCTGGTTTAAACACTTTAAAGTAAGCTGCTGGACAATATTGATTTGTAATTAGCGTAGCAAATTTTTCTGCATCGGAGGCTGTATCATTAAGTCCACTAGAACTATAAGCCCATTTATAAGCCTCTTGAAATACTTCAGTTTTCTTGCCACACATAGTCTCACTAGGTGGGCTTATGACAGAGTCAATTTGATTGGCTAGTTCCCCTGCCATTTTTAATTGTTCGGCACTTAATGAATACTCAATGTAATAAACTTTTTCTGCAAGCCTGTACAATGTATCATATAAACTAGGATTGCTCGTCGATGCTATGGCT
This sequence comes from Legionella santicrucis, assembly GCF_001468135.1. Lineage (GTDB taxonomy): Bacteria > Pseudomonadota > Gammaproteobacteria > Legionellales > Legionellaceae > Legionella > Legionella santicrucis. The sequence continues at coordinate 735,334 of NZ_LNYU01000091.1, forward strand.
GTCATAGATAAGGAGCAAAGCACTATTGATACTGATTTATTGATAATTTTCATTATTTCAACTTCCGTTTAGTATGGACGGTGCATTTTAGTATGAACATACAATTTAGCCAAGTTTGTCACTTGTTAACTTTATTAATAAATTTGAAATAACAAATTAGATCATCCAAATCTTTATCATGTAATCCAACATAACTCGAACCACTCATTCGACCATTAGGAATTTTCCTTACTGATTGAGGATCTCGTACAAACTGCTTAAACTGTTTGATGTCCGGATAATAATCAAATGGATTTTTAGGCCACATCAAGTCGGGCCCTATACTTGCCTTTCCTTGATAATTTATAGTATGGCAAGAAGAGCAATGACTCACATAGATTTTATAGCCATTTAAAATTTGATTTTTTCGAGATGCAGGGAGATTCTTTGGAGCAGGTATCACTCCAGTGATTGAAGTATGTTCGATTATTTTAGTAACACTCCAGGCCCAATATTCATCTGAAATATAAGAGCGCTCTGGGTTTGTCCATATAAGAGCATAAGGCCCTGCTGTGGTATTAGTATAATTATCTAGAATTGGCCATTTATTTTTTGGCTCAATGACCAAATAAGCTATAGATGCCGTTTCATTGCAGTTTAATACATAGTGTGCAGGAATTAATACCGAAAAATTATCTTCAGCGATAAACTCAAGAATGCTGTTTGGTTTAATGGAATAGTTCTTCAATAAATTACATAATCTAATACCCTCATAATCCATTAATCTCTTAGGATAAGCCCGACTGTAATCCATACTTATTGCCTCTAATTTCATATGAATCAAAGCAGATCTTGAAAATGATGTTGTCCCTATATGGGAAATTAGCGTTAAGGGTTTGCTATCTGGTGTACTAAAGGCATTTTGACTTTCTAGACTTGAAAGTAAGATGATCATCAATAAACAAAACATATTCATTTAATTAACTCTCAAAACAATCTGAATGAATGTCAGTGGAGAGTAATTGAATTAGAACAATCTTATTACCGTATAAATACGGTAGTGTTTAAATGAGATTAAAATCTTTTTTGCTCAGAAAACTGGGAGGAATAGATCTTAAATAGCCACTGTTTATCGCAAGACATATTAATTCTGCTTTGGAGATACACCCCATTTTATTTTTAATATTTTCCAGATAAAATTCGACAGTTCTTTTTGATAAATCAAGTTGTTCTGCTATTTGTTTTGCAGTCATCGATCTAAGAGTAAAAAATAAACATTCCAATTCTCGATGCGAAAGCTGAAAGGGATTATCTACAGCATCTATATAATATTCAAAAGGCTTTTGGTTGTGGCAATTATTTTTTACATCATAAGCAATCAATTGTTTTATAAAATTGGATTGAATTAATGGCATGCAATGGTAAAGGACTCCAGTAATTGCATTTTCTTTATTCATAAGTGGTTTTTTTATAAGATAATAATAAGAACCATCATACGGTGAGGATGAGCGATGAATGCAATGCACTGTTTTACCACTTAAGGCTAAAACATCATTCTTGTGATGAAAATTATAATTTTCTTCAGAATAGTCCAGCAACTCAAAATCACTAAGTCCTTGTATTTGGTTAGGAAATTTAAACCCCATAAGTGCCGCCAAATTATTATTACAGGTTAAGTACCTTCCTTGAGGATTTTTCATAGCCGCATAACCAGGAATCTGGAGCCATAATTGAGAATAATCTTGAAAGTCCATAAAGCTCCCTGGTATTGAATCTACTTCGCTATTAGGCATTCATTTTTTATGTTTCACCTAAACAATGATCCAAATCTACCCTGCTTTCTTGTTTATTAATAATATAGTACCTTAAATAAATCAGTTTACCATACTGTTACTTAAACCATTTTAAATAAGAGATACATTTTTTTAGACAATAAAGTAAGTATCAGCTCATTTGCTCTTGATATACTACTAGCTACATATACACCAACTTAATTAGTAACCGTTCACGACCATTAAATTCTGATGAGCTGACAACGCCAATATCAGATCGCAATGACACGCCCCACTTGTCTGATAGTTATTTGACATCAGTTGGTAAAAATGACCCAATAATTTTTACAGACTGATATAATAAACACTAATATGGGGAACACCTCTCCTCATTTGCGATAATGGGCCCGATCGTCTGTCATTGATTGTTCTCAATCCTTCTTGTAGTGCGGATTGGCAATGGTATGTTCAAATGCTCACCATATAAAAAAACCACCTTTAAAACCGCCATGCGGCGGTTTTCTTGTTGGGCAATTTGTCTTTGACTAACAGTGAGCACAAGAATTCGGCAACATTAATGGAGTAAGTGAAAACTTATTATCAAATAAGTCTCTTAATAAACTAATAATTGAATTGAGCTAAAGCCATAATTGCAGAAGTATCTATAGATGTCGTTCCAATAATAAGGGGGCGTCGTATACTGAAGAAAGCATCAATCCCTAGTGTAGGTCTTTTTTCTTCATTTTCATTCACTCGCTTAATGTTTACTTCTTGCGTCTCTATAGTTGACATTCCAATGTGCATCATGTTGGTTTTGAAAAAACTATTCCTAGTATTTTTTTCTTGATTGCCACTTGTACTTTTAAGTACTTTTTTTTCAGCAACTTGTTTCTGTATCTCTTCCGGAGAAAGATAAAAAGTTGGCTCATTAAGAATTACTTCTCCACTGAGAGTCTTAGGTTTTCCAGTAAACGCAGCAGCCTCAAGTTCGGAATATCCCTCTTTCTCAACTAATTGCTTCATTTGCTCATTTAGAGCTTTTTTAGATAGACTAGCACTCTGACCAACTTTAAGATGTTTTTCGCTAATTTTCCCTTCACTTTGGTTGTCATTCCAAGAAACTGTTTTCTTTTTTTTGGTTGCCGTAGGGACAATAGTATTTTCTTGTTGAATAAGCACTTCTTCGGTAATCATAAAAACCTCATATTTAGATCAAAAGTTATGCGATTTTATCAACAAATAATTAAGAAAATATGAACAATACAATGTATTACTTCAATTTATATGTCCTATCAAAATGTTTTGATAACTTATCAACTATTCTTGAGAGAAAAACCAGTCGCTGCTGCATCAAGTAAATTGGGATTATGAACTAGTTTATCTTTATCAATACGCGATAATTTTTTGATGTAGCGCTCTACTTTCATTGCTTTTAATTTACCTTCTGTGATTTCCCAAGACTGAGCAATTTTTATTGGCTTAAAACTACGGGTGTACTTACATCCCCCTGTCCCTTTAACATGAGATTGGTAGCGCTTTTCAAGATTATTAGTATAACCCGTATAATAAGTATTATTTTCACAAAGCAACATGTATACCCAATAAGATGAATCACCCACCTTTAATACTCCTTTTGCAAATAGTTAAGATTTGATAAATAAAAATAAAATACACATTTCCATTATTTTAATGTATGGTTATTCACTACAATATTTATTACTCGGTTGCAATCAATGACCATCTATTTTTTGTTTGGTAAAACTGGTTCAGGGAAAAGTTACATCGGAAAGCTACTCGAGCAACGAAACATCATCCATGTCGATGGCGATAAGCATATCACGCCAAGGATGCTAGACTGTTTAATCGAAGATGAACAAATGACCCCAGAAATGATTGATGAATTTGTCAATGTTTTGATTGATGTTATCAAAACACAAAAAGAAAAAACTCCGAAGCAGAGTTTTGTTATCTCACAAGCCATGTATCTCGATAAATACCGACTTAAGTTATTAAATGCGATACCCGAGCTTAAATTTGTAATGATTGATGTCCCACCAAGACTTCGAGAAAGCCTCATCACCAGCCGCTTTCAAAATAAAGAAAGCAAAGTAAGTCCGCAATATGCTAAAGAGATGGATAAATTTTTTGAGAACCCATCCCATGAAATAATACTATTTGAAAACAATCAAAAAACAGATGAAACTCTTATAGAACAAATCCATGAAAAAATGCCAGCTCTTTTTAACATAGTAACAAAAGAAGAATTTAGTGCCTCGTTGAAAATTTCGATTGATTCCGAAAATTATCCTGCCCCGATGTACTTTTCCAAATAATCGCTAAACACCTGATTCAATTGATTGATTTAATTCTCTTTCTTCTCGGAAATCGAGTGATTGAGATACACTTTGAATTTGTTTACACATAGTTTATCTATATAATCCTAAATTTAACAGTTGAATCTATTATGAGATGCGACTGTCACGTTTAGGATAATTGGTCACAATACCTAGAATCGTTATTACAAGGAATAATGCAATGATAAAAAAAATAAGTCTCATCGTATTAGGCTTTATTTTAGTTGCTTGTACTCGGAGCAAAGAACCCCAGTATTATTTATTACATCCTATTGCTATGCCAAATAAACAGAGTAATCACTATAATAACTTACAATTGGGCATTGATGACATTACCATTCCTGCCTATCTTGAAAAACCGCAAGTCATGCTCTCCTACTCCCCAAACCGGGTCGAATTAGAAGAATACCATCAATGGGCTCAAGCCCTGGATAAAAATATAAAAAGCGTCATTTCAACCAATTTAGCCAGTTTATTACCCGGCGCCATCGTCGAAAGTTCTCCATGGAATGTTAAATTCAAACCAGACTATCAATTACAAATTGATATTGAACAATTTACTATCGATATGCAAGGTAATAGTATATTGCGTGCTGAATTCATTCTTTATAACGAAAATAATATTGTTAAGAAAAAAGACTTTTATTATCGATTAAAAGTTCACAACATCACGATAGAAAATCTTATTGCCAGTATGAATAACAACTTGACGCATTTAACTCAAGACATTGCTAAAACTATTCGTTCTTTTCATGATAAGTCATGACATTAGCCTTATGAAGAGTAAGCAAAAATATTGTCATAACTGCTTTTAATTTTTCATGATTTACCCCGTAATAAAGATTCGGGATGCCGTGATAAATAATCAGTTAAATTTTCAAATGAATTAGCCGCTTTTGAAAATTGGGTTAAAGCTTGAGTAAAATAAGCAATAAATGGTGGCGTATTTAGATCTAAATTATTGGCTAATTTTTCAATACTATCAGCCATAGCTCTAGTTTGCTTAATTACTTGCGCAACTTCCTTGGATTGTAGCAAATCATTAATAGTATTTAACGTTATTTTAACTGATGTTAATGCATCAGAAAAAGACGTTGTTTTCTTATTTTCTATCGTTGGAAAAATGGGATATCTATTATAAAAACCTTTCTTGGCAGAGGATATTTCTGTAGATTTTGCAGATGGAATTAGAGCAATCTCTGCGTCTCCGGTCAAAAAATTAGTCTGCATTACTGTAGCTGCATATCCTTTTTTTATTAAAATATCAACGGGATGATATTTTGCTCCAAACGTTCTTGCAACGAGAAAATCGACGTAAACGGGTATTTCAACTTCAGTTTTATCTTTATTTTCTGCAATTTCAATGAGCTTTACTTCACCAATTTTAACTCCACGATAAGTCACTTTTGACGTAATCTTTAAACCTGTTAATGAACCCTGAAAAAACATTACATAAGTATCATGACGTGCCACTAAATATTCTTTATACAAAAATCTGGCAGTAAAAATCATCAAACAAAGTGCACCGACAACAAAAATACCTACGAATGTATAATATCGTTCTTGATGCATAACTGTCCTATTCCAAATAATTCAAATAAAGTCCTGTGAGGGCGAGCCATAAAAAGCCCCTCGTCATCATCCGTGATACGGTTAATCTTAATGAAAGCTTTCTAACAGTCATGTCATAATAGTAATATCCTATAGTCAAGCTAACAATGGTACAATACAGTGTTGTTTTTAAAATGGAATAGGCTACATCGTAAAACGTTATAGCAGTGAGTATACGTACCATAGGCACATAGAGATTAGTATACAAAAAATATTGGTACGTAGCATAAATACTTATAAAAAATGCGGCAACAGCATAGGCATACAACAACCCTCCTGCAATATTAATACCAATGAGTACTGGCAATATATGGTTAACAACAACTTGTTGAGGTGCATTAAGGTCCTCTTCATCTACTTTCACATTAATAAAATTTAATGCAGATTGTATGCATAGCAATACTCCAATGATAAAAGGTACTAAATCATGAGTTAAAATATTCTGTGCAATTAGCCGCCCATCACGTTGCAAATTATATGGGGTTAGAATGCTATTAACTTTCATTACCATTGAAATGCCTAAGAAAGTACTGATTAACATAAAAGGAATTACAAGCTTGACACCTGAATAATATATTGTTCTTACAATGTTAAGCCATGAGAGACGTAATCGCCCTATCAGCATATTAATAAGGCTGCAATATAAATGCCCCATGAAACGTAGAAATAATATAAATGAATAAACAAACTCTACAACATAAGCGCCAAATTTGTTGAAAACATACATCATATTATCCTTAATTAATTATGATGATCATGGAAACTTTATCAAAATAACAATATGATAGATATGTATGCTTTAAAAATTAATTTTTCAGTAGGAAAATTAATTCCGTAACTTATACAAATTCTATTGAGTTAAAAAATCGGTTATCAAAAGCCACTAATTTAACAAGGTGATCTTTTCTTAATTAAAATCTATTTTTCGGCTACACTTTAATGAAACATTCAAAAAGCGTATAGGAAATGATCGCTCTATTTTTAATACAAAATTGCACCCACTTTTTTTAAAAAATGAAAGAAAAAATCGTTTTAAAAAAAATAGTTCTATATAATCTGGTTGTTATTTTTTTCTATATTTTAAGCGGCTTTTTAGGACTTATGCTAGCCGTACCTCCAGGTTATGCGACCACAATTTGGGCATCATCAGGAATTGCGCTTGGATCCGTGCTTGTTTGGAATTTGCGAACTTTACCTGGTATTTTCATTGCTTCATTTATCCTTAATTGTTATATAACATTTAATAATGTTAGTGATTTATTTGATTTTTCAAAATTATATCCAGGATTAATAACAGGAGCTGGTGCTGTACTCCAGGCATTATTTGGTTGGTGGCTTGTCAAGCGCTTTGTCCGATTAAACAACCCCCTGCATCTTCCCAAAGATATTCTTATTTTTGCACTCCTATCAGGCCCAGTTTCTTGTGTTATTGCTGCAACTATAAGTAATATAGGCTTATATTTGTTAGGAGTAATATCCTCTGAAAACCTCTCATTGAGCTGGATTACCTGGTGGATAGGAGACAGTATTGGCGTATTAATTTTTACCCCGGTTTTTCTGATTTTATTTGCCAAACCCAGAAAACTATGGCGGAGCCGAATAATACCCATCCTAGTCCCTTTATGCCTGACGTTCATTATCGTGGTTATTGCTCATGTATTTTATAGATACTCAGAATTGAAACACATACAATCAAAATTCGCTGGAGTAATTCAATATAAATTTAACCTGCTCACCGAAAAACTTAAATTAACAAAGGAAACTGCTCATACAACTTCTCTTTTTCTTGCCACAGCACCCGTTGTAAATAAAGAAGAATTTGAACGTCTTGGAACTTTACTGCTACAAGAAAATTCAATCATTCAATCCATACAATGGGTACCCAAAGTAACCAACAGAGAAGAGTTTGAAAAAAAATATCATCTTGAAATTTTGGAAAAACACTCTAAAAAATATTCATCTTCAAAGAAAAAATCGATGTATTACCCTATTCTTTTTACCGTTTCAAAAAGCCATAATATTTTCCCTAATGGTTATGATTTATCATCAAATCTCAATCTCATTGATAAGCTAAACGACAGACCTGTACTGTTAGGAAGTAAGGGAAAAATTGACAAGATGTTCATTATTTCCACGGTTTATCGATCCAATCAACTTGTGGGATTTACTGTTTTGCAGATTAATTTTATTAAGTTATTCAATCAATTTTTTGATAAATTTTTAAATTATCCAAACCTTATGATTAAAATAACTTCACCTGATTTAAACACCCCTACTTTTGAAATTTATAATAAAACCATGTACTACAATCCTGACGAATCATTTAGTCTTTCTTATACAAAATATTTTGCAGATTCAGCATGGAGTATCACTGCTAGTTTATCCCCATATTTTCTACTTAGCCGATTTCCCTGGTATGCATGGTTAGCCCTAACAACCACTCTATTTTTTTGTGTGTTAATGAATATCATTTTATTTATTCTCTACGGTCAGCGTTATTTAATCCAATATCTTGCTTATGCAAAAACGATACAACTAAAAACAGAAAAAGCAAAAAACTTATTACTGTTAAATGCTGCAGGTGAAGGTATATTCCGAATAGATGTCAATTATAAAATCACTTTTATTAATCCAGCGGCCAAAAAATTACTAGGCTACTCAAGTAACGAATTGAAAAATGAACCCATAATTAAAATTCTGTGCGAGAAAATAACCCCTCCCAACCAAATGAAGAACACATCAATTTATAAAGCCATCCAGGAGCAAACGATAATTAGTGCAAAAGAGGCTATATTCTGGAAAAAAGATCATAGTTGCCTTTCAGTAGAATATACCTGTATCCCTGTCATAATAAATCACAAAGCTATAGGAGCCGCTATCATTTTTAGCGACATTACTGAGCGACTGAACAATGAGAAAAAATTAATAAAAATGGCTCATTATGATCCTTTAACCAAATTACCCAATCGTCAGAGTTTTTTTGACTATTTAGAACATGCCTTAGGTCGTGCTTGCAGGAGCAAAACCCAATTAGGCTTATGTTTTATTGATATTGATAATTTTAAAGTAATTAACGATACTTTTGGCCATGCCTATGGCGATAAATTATTAATGGCCTTGTCTGAAATTATAACTCCTTATTTACGGGAAATTGATTATTTTGCAAGGATAGCAGGAGACGAATTTGCACTTATTTTTGAACAAATTCATCAAGATGACGATTTAATTAAAATCTTCGAACGCATTTTAGCCGCTTTTCATAGTCCGATCCAAATAGATGATCTATTCATCAAAACATCCATCAGTATTGGAGTTGCAATGTATCCTAAAGATGGTTCGGATACGCAAACACTTTTTGTAAACGCTGATATTGCCATGTATCATGCTAAAGCAAAAGGCAAAGCCACTTATTCTTTTTTTAGACAAAGTGATCACTAAACTTAGTAATTTTTTTTATGGCTTTAAAGGGCTTTTTAAAACTGATGCGTGTGGACAAACTCTGCTTCATCAAACTGGAACACCATTGAGGAAGAATTAGTTTTCGGGGACTCCTAATTCTTTTATCCTAAGCTCCGGTACTATTCGATATACAAATCGTAGTATTTTCAAAAGATAAAAATAGATGGAATTAATCATTAAATCAACAAACACATATAAGATTGCTGCTCCGGAAGGTGTAAACCCTATAGGAGGGAAATGAGGATGAGCTCCTGTAACTCCATACCATGACCAGGTATAAAATATGGTGCCCATTAATTCCAAATAATACACAATTGCGAACATAAGCAAATAAAAAAGTGTATTTTTGCGAAACCGCAAAACGATTAAGAATGTGAGATAGCCAAGAAAACCCGCAACATCTTTGAGCATATACAACGACAGAAAAGCAGCTAGAAAAGCAAATTGAGCCAGACATTGCTTCACTTTTACTTTGTTTCGAATCATACAAGAGCGTTTACTGGTATAGTAAACTGCAGCATAGAGAAGAGCATGGCACAGTGGAATGTAGACTGGAATATTTTTTAAGCGATACTCATAAAGCCTTAGAATCAGAGAGCCAAAAATTTCACCAAACAAGCCGCATAAAGTCATTAATAAAATCAGCCAATACAGTTTTCCTCGAGTATAAAAAAGGAAGAGACTATAAGTGACAATACTGAGTGCATTGCAGATATCCTGTCCATGGCTAATGAATTGAGCTGCCCAGGGACTATCAATTAATAAAAACAAAGGAAGACCAAGCAACACGAAATTGACCAGCCTATACATTATTTGATCTGAATGAATAGAGCTATTTACTGACATATCCTATGTTTGTTAAAAAGAATGGTTGATATGATAACGTAGCTTCTATTGAGAAAGCATTATAAAATAAGTTTTTTTAAAGGAAATTTTGATGAGCAAGGAAAAAAAAATTCTGTTATTAAAAAACTGGATTGAGCAACTTGTTCGTAATCCTAATCTCTATGTTGCCCTAGCAGTCAGTGCACTACTTGGCTGCAGTAGCGGAGGGGCCATTGGTTTTTTCTCAGGCGGGTTCATTGGTCAATCATTCTTGTTGTGCAACAACTCCAGTAACTTTATTTTGAATCTTAATCCAGGGATTATGGTTGGAGCGCTTTTGGGATTAATTGTTGGGGCTCTTATGGGAGGAGGCATTACTGTCATTATCACTTTGTTTAAAATTTACAAAAAGACTAAAAATTATCCTGTGTTATCACAAGATAATATCGCACAAGTATTATCCGCATCCTTCTGGATAAATTTAGAAATTATCATCGGAATGGGCTTGGGGGCTATTATCGGTAGTCTAAAATCCAGAGGGCTGGGAACTCTAACAGGGGCTGCTCTTGGTCTGTTGATTATTTGGTTGACCTCTACACTTAAAGCCCCTAAAAAAAGTGAAAAAATAGTAAAAGATTAATTTCATTTCAGTAAAATTGATGGGAGGCATCGGGTTTTCACCAGCCACAGTGATAATTGCACTTAGCTTTAAAAAAGCCCTAGTAAAAAAATTCTATTATAAATAATAAATTAAGAAAATACATGGGTTGATGTTAGTACTCGCTGATGTAATAGACTGGTATTCATTGCAAGCTGGTAGATTTGGATACAATCATTGTTCTAATCGATTAAATTGCTTTACATAGAAATCACAAAACTCCCGAAGAGAACAATCTGTAGAGAAGCCTAAGTAGGTTGCCAAATTAACAAAGGGTTTATCACAATGCTTTATTAATAAATCTTCAAGACAACCACTAAAAAACTCTCTGTTAAACTTCCAAATCTCCAGAGAAAAATTGAGATTTGCATCAGCTGGACAATGATATCTTAGGGATGGTAAAACAAAAGGGTAAATATAAGGGACTCTAGCTATCTTTTTATTGGGAAGTAAAACAACAAGCCCTCCATAATAAGACCCCACAATAAAATCTCTTAAATCAATGATTTCTGATATTTCATTTTTTGCTTGGCCTGTAGTTGAAACATAAAACTCTTCGACAATATGCTCTTTATGTAATATTTTTTTTACAAATTCGATTGTTTTCCCAGTAAAACAATCATCATCAACGAGACAATAGGGCTGCTTAGGTAAATAAAGAAGTTGCTGCGCTAATGTTCCCTCTTCTGGTCGTGCCGAAAATCCTAATTTAATTTCGGGGAGCCCAAAACGAAAATATCGAGAGACCCCTAGGTTAAACTCAGCTATATAGCAAGGATCGAGACTTAATATCATTTTATCTGATAATAATTTTTTAATCTCTAGAGCTTGTTGCTGCGATGATTTTATTTGAATCGAAAACTCATTCGTATCTCGAGAATAAGTTGTCTTAAGAACATGAACAAACTGCCCCAAAAATTGATTCTTTTTCTTTATTAATTCTTCAAGAGGTTTTTTTTCTGACCATAATTGATAGAAAAGCTCATCTTCTCTAAGATGAAGTATTTTACATCTATTTTTTTCAGAAAAAGTATTTTTTTTACGAATAGCTTCACTAGCAAATGCTAAAGTCCCTTCATTTAAAAAATAGATATTATTTTTACCAAGAAAAAGTGGATCATTCCTAACCTGATTAAATATTTTCTCTGCTCCAGGCCTAGAAAGACAAATACCTATACCACGCTCAAGAAATGCATAGCTAAAAGAAACGTTATCACCTCCAAAGACATAAGCGACTTTAATAGGAAGTGTCGTTTTTAAATGTTTTGCCAGTTCGCATTCAAGACGAATAATAACATCAGTAAAATTTATTGGTTCCTTGTTTTCAAGATACTCCCATAACCAAATATCCAACCACGGATGATTTGCAACTGATTGAATAAGCAAATCTATATGTTCTCTCTGACTATAATTCTTAACATAAAACTTGCTTTTGATGTAATCTTGATGGGAAGGGGAGAAAAAACCACCAATTACCTTTTTACCTTCCAACTCCAAGGCCTGCCTTGCTTTTGACATCATTAAAAAATGTCCTTGATGAATGGGATAAAATCCGCCCGTACTCAATAAAACAACTAACTCTTTTTTTTCTGTTTGCAGATCGCCACATTCTTCGCACAATTTTAATAAAGGTAATATTGACCATTGTGTTTGTTTTTTTTCATCGTGAGATACAATTGCATTTTCAATATATCCTGCCGTCCGTAATCTTTCTTTAGATAACGTATGCAAATAGTAGGCTAAGTAAAATTTATCCTCAGGCATGGTATTTTGGTACGGCTTATTATTCTCTTGACTTGAGGAATAACATGGTCCGAGGCGTTCATAAATGATGTCCGCTCGAATTACTACTCGTTTATTCGTTGCTAAGTTCTTTGTTACACCATGTTTTATACGATGAGGGAGTACTAGCGCATGCCCCGCACTTGGTAAAACAGCATGCAAAATATCATGAGCAGGGATATCCTCATCATCTTGAAAACAGCGTTCAGAAAGCGGTGTATTTCTATCTTTGTCTAATAAAATTACCGTCTCTCCACCTGCTTGCTGAGGTTGGGTCGTTAAATAAAATAGAACGCTAAAAAGTGTTTTTTCCCGACCATCTTCATAACCCTCATCATAATGACCAATTAACTCACCTCCGGGTTCATACATTATAAAACGAAAGAAAGGGCTAAATCCCTTCATGCGCCAAATTGTATTTTTGCCACCATCTATGGGTTGATAACCATCATCATAAAGATAATGTTCAAAAAAGCTTACTAAGCGTTCAGAAAATAATGAGGCCAGATGGGGACTATAAGTTGTTGCTCTTAACTGTTTGCCCTCATCAGTAGGGTAACCATCATTACCAACATAGGAAGGCTTTTGTTCATTAAATATCTTCAGAAATCCTTCTGTCTCTGACAATGACAAAGCATTCTCTATTTGAAACACATAAGGGCAAATTGTATGCGATTGTGGAAAAATTGTTGATTTGTTCCAATATTGTTTAAAAAATAAGTCATCTAAAACAAAAAAATTTTGAAATAAAGATAAGTTTATCGTTTTTTTTTCTTCTACATCATCTAACCAACCTCCTGCAACTGATTTTGAGTATACATCAAAATGTAATCCTTGGGGTTTTACAAAGTATTTATGCTGATTATGAGTATGGCGCTCTAAAAGTAATTTTTCATATGCGGAAAATGTAAAGTAACTGTATTTATCTAACCGTTGTAAAAATAACGTTTTTTCATATTCCGCCAAATTAAGGTAATACGTATATAACTCAAGAAAATCATAACTAAAGCCAAAACTTAATTCATCTGTATTACTATCATAAGTATTTCCTGTTGGCTGAGCATCAATAAGATCTTGGGGTATATTCAAAAATGATGCTAATTTCTTCACTTCACTCTTATGTAAATCTGAAATCAATTGAATATCTACCATCGCATCAGACGCTTTACCAAAAAAACCTGTATAACTGCCTTCATCTCGATTAATCGTTCCAAAAACAGCACATGGATAACCTTCCTCATTCAGATGATTAGCAATTTGATAAAATACAGGGGTCCTAAGATTGGAAACAAGTTGTCCCTGACTCCACGGTGTTTTTTTAAAATTAAAACCATTTGCAATTTGCTCATACAAAAAACCATGTGTTTCATTCAAATCAAGGATTATTTGATCTAAGTTAAGAAAATTTATGATTTTTTTTGCTCCATCCACCGCCTTAACTTGCCCTGTTGCTCCCAGACAATTAAAAAAAGGCAGACAAATAGGCACTAACCTTTTCAAAAAAGATCGCTCTTTTTTGTAAAACACATTCAGTATAGCCAGAGCAATTGCTGAATCAATGCCACCACTCACTCCTAGGACAGCTGCACGTAATTTCGTTTTTTCAAAATAGCGAGAAAGTAAATTAATTTTAGCTTCTAAATAAAAAGCCGGATCAAACGCCCTTTTTGATCGATATAAACCTAGTAAGTTTTCTAAGGTTGGAGTCAATGGGAAACGCTCTGTTTTTTTTATCATAAAAAAATTAATTTCTGTTGATTAAATTCTTTAATAAAACAAATCCATTTTTCCTTTCCAAAATGGTCATCCCCTCTTTCTGCAATAAAAGAATCACGTCTTCAAAAAAATTGCTCACATATTCATGCCAATTAGATAATTCAAGCGCTTGTTCAGTGAGTCCCTTATAATTCCTAAAGAGTAAATAGCCATCTTTAGCAACTGTTTTGCTAAATACACTTGAAATACTCATAAGAAAACGTGTCTTATCAAATTCCAACATGATGTCTTCTGTAGTTTTAATAAAGACTGTCTCATCTTCATAGATTTGTTTTGTAGGCATCTGTTTTGAACTACAATAAGCATCGATAATTAAGTCATCAAACAAATGATTCGCGGCTACTAATTGATAGGAGCAATGAGCACCATTGAAAAAATCATCGCAAAGAAAGCGTATATCAAAAGAAACGCCCATCATCTCAAGAAATTGTTTTAATCCATTAAGTGCTATTTCGGACTTATCTAGTAAGGTTAATAAACCTTCATAATTAGCTCTCTTTAAGGCCAAAGCTAATTTTGGTGAAAATCCCGGACCGATATCTAAGATAGAAGTAATCTCTTTGAGAGGAATATTTTGTAAAAACTCAAACCAATCCATCGCTTGGCGGTTATACCCCTGAATGTATGAAAAAAACTCATAAGTTCTTTTCTGTGTATCAAAGCGATTACGATGAAGTAATTCTGTATTTTTATATTCTCCTGACTCAATAAAACTAAGGAGCAATTTAAAATCTCTTGTAATATTTTCTTTTTCAACTGACGACAAATGACTAATCGTTTTTGAAAATTGTTCTAAAATAGTGTGAATTGATTCTTTATGCATGATTTTGCTTGGTCTCCGGAAAAAGCAAGTCAATAATGGGATCTATGATGTTTTGAGCCTTACCTCGACTAGGTAAATGATGTAAAGAAAAACCAGGATCACAATTAAACTCACAAAAAACATAATTTAACGAGGTACAAGGCTGACTAATGTCCTCAATTAATAAATCCACAGCAGTAAACTTGTTTCCAGGAAGGAGGGCATGTATTTTTTTCGCGAGTTGCAAATAGCTCGCATGAACAGTATGGTTCTCTATTGTTTCACAATCAGAACCCCAACTCACATTCGCATTATACCTAAGCTTAACACTTATTCCTTTGCCTACTATCGAATCTGGTGTAAGACTTTGATGACGTAATGTTCTTAAACTATCTGGATCGTCATAATATAGCCTACAAAGACAATTCGTACGTAAGGTTATACGACGATGATTTTCTTGCTCCACTAATTCTTTAATACTATGTACGCCATCACCTGTAATTTCAGGTAAAGAACGAGAAACAACAAAAGGTTCCTTGACTCCATCAATCACGACAAAACGATAATCCTTTCCATGAAAATGTTTTTCCAGCAACATGTTGCATTGATTGGTATAATTCGAAAAATCTTTAAACGCATAGGTTAATTCTTTTTCATCCTGTAGGTTTGGATAAACAAAATTTCCTTCCGATCCATTGGTAGGCTTAAGAACAACTGGATAACCAATTTGGGTTGCAAAATCCAATACCTCTTGTTTACTTTGTTTATCAAATACCTGCCCCTCTACAACTGAAATACCACAGAAACGCATTAGCGATTTACTGTAAAATTTATCACTTAATAAAATATAGTAATTAGCTGGAGTTAAATTTGAAAGATAATTAACCAGGTATTCAGTATGGCACCCAAGTGTTGCTGCTACAGCATCGGTATCTCCTAAATATTTTAATTCGATCCCACGTTTAGCAATGAATTTGAGTAATAAGCCAAAGTTAAAGGGTAAGTGTTCAAAATTAAACATGAAAAACCTCAAAATTTACTTAAGAGCTCCACTTTTCTGCCTACACTCCGCGGCTGGTCCGCGAGGTCCAGTGATGGTGCTCCATTCCTGGATCCCGCGAACAAGTCGCAGGGCGTAGCGATAAGACAGGTTCATAGTCATCTTTTGATTTAACCCCCACCTCGTGGAGTTGGATTAGGAGTATAACGGCTATACTCACCATCATATTGCTGCTGCGAAGGTGCGGAATATCGTTCTTCTCTCGAAGGTTGAAACATCGTTCCTCGATAAACATTAATTGGCGCTGATGTTCTTTGAGTCGTGCTAGCAAATTGTTGTGGTATTGAATCATTTATCGTCCCTCCTACCCTCCCGGTTGAAGAGCTTGGAGATATCTGTCCCCATTTGATGCCTTCGACTAAATCATACAAATTTTGGCCTGGATACGGAACAATAAGTTGAGGCGTATAATTGCGAGTATATTGTCTGTCTTCATTATTAAAGGGAATACCAAAAGCATCAGAACCTGCAAAAATATCCTTGATTTTCTTTATTTTTGCTTGCTCTTCCTGATTGGCATAGAGCATAAATTGGTTCGTTTCCGCATCAAAATCAAGTCGCCTAAATTGAATACCCAATAGAATTAAAGCGGCTTCAAGCTTATCTTTTCGTGAAGTATAGCGGGCCAAAACATTGTTTGCCTGTAGCTGATTGATTTGATGATACAAGGTTTGTTCTATACCCGATGAAATAACAAATCTATTGGCATGGAACTCGGTAATCTCTTCAATAATACGCCATTGCCTTGGATCAATATTATCAATGATAAAACCAGAACCTCCTTTATTAGGAAGACCATTATTAGTATTTTCATCAGTTTTATATTCAAGATTATTTTTTGTATTGTTATAACGAATATCTTCTTCTGGGATATGAACGCCTAATAATTTCAAAGCATATATCAATTTATAAGGAGTTGGGTCATCTGGAAAATTATTACTTAAAGATTGCATCAGTTTGTAATCATCGGATTCTGGACCATAAGCGGTTAAAACTGCCTTATAAATACTTGCAGACATAACCATCGCTAAATGTCCTGAGCGTATATAACGCGTCATGATCTCTTGTAATTTTTGCAGGGTCTGACCAGGGGCTTCAATAAGTAAATTACCGTTGGCCGCTGTTGAAACTTCAAAATCCTTAATGTTCTGATAACCTTCACTTTCTGGATTATTATTTCTTCCTAAAGCAGCTAAATCATTCAAAATCATTCTTACTTCATCAGCACTACCGTATTTTAATACACGCTCAATAGGCAACTCTCTTCTATCTTGAACCGCCACATAAAGACTGCGAGCCATCTCAGGAGTTAAAAGTAATTGTTGTTTGCGTTGGACAACTACCTCGTTAAATAAAGCAGAAACTTGTGACGAAGTAATACTGGCGCGGAGTCGATTAAACAAGGCTTTTGCAGTGAGATTTGAGCTGTATTGTCTAAAAAAGTCATATTCCAATTTTTGAAACACATATTCATTATCCACTTTTAAAAGCAGCATATGTGCTTTATCGTAATTATTTTCAGAAATAGATTGTTCAATTAAGCGTCGCAGCTCATTGTGTTCGAAGGTAACAAAACCAATACTACTATTATCTCGTGAAGGGAGCATAGCAGGCATCTCAGAAGTTTCTCTCGTAGCTTTAGAAAAGCCATCATTACTCCTAATTGCATTTAAACGAGTCTGTTCATACCACTTGGTGAAATCACAACATATAGATCCTTGATGATAGTAAAATCGAGCGTTGGATTGTTTTTCAGTATCAAGCACCACAAATTCATCCATATGCGGTGAATCTTTTATAGAACGAAAATGAACATTTGCTTTTTTCTTAATCTGGGCTTGTTCTTGGGTGGTTAATTCCCGAGTTAATTTAAATTGAGATCGATTTTGGTTGATAAATTTAAATATTGCTTGTTCTATCTCATAGCCACTTTCTACAGATTCTTTTACATTTCGTGCTAATTGATCTGCAAAATTAGCATTTGAATCAATTGGTTGAGCAAAATTAAATTTTTCGGATAACAATTGATGGCTTTGAGCATATATATTAATTTCAGCAAGAAAAAACTGAGTGAGGATACTTAATTTCTCAGTTTTTTGCTCCGATGAGGCTTCACTTCTAATTGTGGAAAAAGCGCTTGTTTCTGGCGGTTCATAATTTCCAAAAGAAGATAACAAACTATCAAGCAACTCAAACAGTTCCCGATCAGAATTTATTTCATCTTCATTAGAATAGGACAGATTCTCTAACGCTCGAGAAAAATGTACATCATTACAAAATGAAGTGCGTACAGTAGTTTCTTGGATGCATTCCCCAAACGCATCTGAAAGGTATCGCTTGAATACTCCAACAGTTACTGGACAACACTTTTTGCTTTTATCATAAACTTTTTGTTTCACCAAATTGATGAATCCATCTCTGGCTGATGAAATTTTACTAAAATCACTAATTTGTCTAAAGCGATTAATTAAAGCATTATAAAAAACGCTAGGCGCCTGCTCTGATCTTCGCGCATGAAACAATGGATTTTGCGTTCGTAACATCAGATCCTCAATTCTAGGTTTTAAACGCATAGCGTACACATTAGAATCTGCTTGTGCGATTAAATTCTGAAAGGCTTGGGGGTATTCAGGAAAAACATGATTCAATCCGTTTAATAACCCCGAGTGGTTATTTACCACATCATGTAAAACATTAATATAGAATTCAACTTGACTCAGCCTAGACCGAATAGCATCTGTGGATTTGCCACATTCAGTTAATAACCGAATATCATGTTCTAATTGAGATTTATAATCTTGAAGATGATGCAGACAAGAACTTCTTTTTCGTTCGGAATCATGACTTCGACCAAAAAAATCTTTTAAGGCTACAACAGATTGGCAGGTATTATCCAAACCAATCCCTACTTGATCTGCAGAAATAATAGGGATCATAATATGAACTACATTTTCTGGAGATACATAGATATAACGAGGATTAGCATTTTCAGATAAAGAAATTTTTATACTAGACATCATACACCTTTTGTTATTGATTAATAGGGACGGTATATTTGTCTATATGCGTCTTTATGACTTAATTTTTCAGCATTCCTTGTGATTACAGACGTACTAAATTTAGCCAAAAGGCATTAAGTAAATCAAATTAATTAAATTTATATGTCATATCAAATAATTTGATAACATATATTTTCAATAGGTTTCACATCAAACAATCTTGTCGTTGTGAGAATAAAATCGCAAGATTTTCAAACTATATAGAAATAAATAAGTACAGACATGGTTGATCAAGTTTCTCTATAAGTTCTGTTTTTATTTGTTGTAATGACGTAAGTGGGAGCATGATTTCAGGAAGTATAACAATATGAACAAAAATAGCTCTTCCTGCTTTTCGTATGAAGATTTTTGTAATAAATTTATCTAAACTCTTCTCTTTAAAATGCTCATAAACGATGCGATTAATTTTATGGCCCAATTGTCGATCGGACATTACATCCAAAAGTTCCTCTGAATTTATTTTTAATAATTTAATCGGTTCGCGTATAATGATAAAAATTAAACAGATAACGAGCACAGGATCAATATAAGGAATAATAAACGCATATACAGTACCATCGAGACCGACACCCAAGAAAAATGCAATGCTCAACAAGATACTTTGTAAGCCATCAATAAACCACACGAGCCCTTGGGACAATAACAACTGATTGTTCTTGGGTCTTGCAAAACGATAAAAAAGAAATGCCATCAAAAAGCAAGCACAAGCAGCTACTCCTTGATAAAAAGCCGGCAAAAGAAAATTCTTGACATGATGTAAATGAATGATGTCTCTTATAGCAGAAATTAAAGCAAAAGCACAAGAACCTATAATCAATGCACCTTCACCTAGAATCACCAGTGGTTCAAGTTTATAATAACCAAACTGAAATTTTTTAGAATAATGCAAGTTCATTTTCTGACTGGTCAGAAAAATCAAATAGGTACTAAAAATCCCTATCGAGCAATACATTCCATCAATGGTAATCGCAGTAGAATCGATATGCACGCCAATAATAATTCCTATTATTCCCATAACAGCAGTGAGGACAATAGAAACCTTTATAAGCTCCTGCTCTTTTCGAAAATCATCCGAAATTAAATTTTGCATTTCAAATAATAGGTTAAAAGCGTTGATTGATCCCTTACTTTTTCAGTATATCACAATAAATACTTTGCAAATGGATAAACTGACGTTTTTGATTCAAATAAGTTATATTTTTGAGCCTATCTTTGTGGTAATAAAACTCATTCTCTTAATAAAATTCGCGTGAAACATGCAAATCTATTTTAATGAACTACGTCATACAGACGACAATCAATGGATGGAAAAAAGCGATTATAATAACTATCCCTACATGTCAAAAGTTAAATCTAATGCAAATGAGATCAATACCCTTTTAAAACAAGGAAAGAAAGTACATTAAATTAACATATCAAAATTCAGGTTATGCGCCACAACGCTTTTTTGAGTATAAAGCACAGGAGCATGCGTTTCATCAAAATAAACATTTTGAATCTTCTTCAAAACCAAAACACCAGCAAAATAGCCTTTTATAAAGTTTTTCAATCTTTGGATCCTAATACAACATAGGATCAAAATACCTCACAGACGAATGACTCTTTATATTTCGTTTTTTGCCAGGATTAAGAGAGCAACAATAACTAATAGATCTCTAGTTTAATACCTTTTTAATAGGTGAACTAAATCGGCATTTCTTATTATTTTTTGTAAACGAAAGAAGAGAATAATTGCACCTAGTATGATTCCCGAAGTTAAACCATACCAGATACCATGAACATTATGATTAAATACAATTCCAATTAAATAGGCTAATAAAACCCCTAAAATTGAAAAACAAAATAGGTTAACGTACATCGTGAATTTTGTATCTTTTAATCCACGTAATGCACCAGCTTCTACAACACGAATAGAATCAAAAATCTGATATATTCCTAAAATAAAAAATAGCGGTATAACAATCCGCACAATTTTTGGGTGTTCATGAATGTCGAAATCAATACCAAGCAGTACCACTGGAAATAATACCAAGATTAAAAAGATCACTAATGAAATGAGAAAACTCAACATAATTCCAACATAACTCGCATAAATTATTCCTTTTTTATCTATACGTCCTACATTAACTCCTACACGAACTGTAGTTGCCTGAGATATAGCATGAGGAATATTAAAAATGACCCCCTCAAATTGCAAAATGATTTGATGAGCAGCAAGTGCTGTATTATTAAATCGAGAAACAAAATAAGTTACAATCGTGAATCCAACTAATTCGATAAAATAGGTAAACCCAATAGGCAAACCAATTCTTAACATTTCTTTACAAGAAGGCCAATGCAATACACCCATATGTTTGAAAATCTGATAGGGTTTTGTAAACTTAGCACAATATAAATAACTGAAAATAACTATACTGGTTAATGTGAAAGAAAATGCTAACCCATACCCTACTCCAGCTATACCAAAAGCAGGAACACCGTATTTCCCAAAAACAAAAATATAAATAAACATAATTTCGAGCGGAATTTCAATTAAACTGATCCATAAGCTCATTTTTGTTTTGCCAATTCCAGTTAAAAAATGATTTACAATTGCAAGTGTAATAACACCCGGAACGGCAAATATAAGCGCATGTGAATATTCCGCTGCATATTTTAATGTTTCTAAATTAGGCGCGCTCCAATGCACTAAAAAAGGTATTATCCACAAAAGCCCCATCATCGGAAGCCAAGAAAAAAAATTTAATAGTAAAGCTTGCCCCATGATTTCACTAATCGCTTCATTATTATTGGATCCCATTTGGTGTGGTACCAAAATGCTCACTGCGTGAAACAAGCCGAACCAGAAAGTAATACCAGCCATCCAAATCGTTCCCACTAAGACACTACCGGCTAAAGCATCTTTTCCTAAATGAGCAATCATGGCAGTGCCTGCAAAGGGCCCAAGGGAATGAATAATCCAGGCTGCCATCAAGGGTAAACTAAGCAACAGATTTGCTTTAATTTCTGTTAGTATAGAATGGTGTATGATTGGTTTAACCATAAACTTCCCCCATTGCAAACTTTTATATCAGTTAAATTAAATATATCACATAGTTATGAATATCCCTTTATTCTTACCATCAAAGAAATGTTCTATACCTGTTTGATCTTATTGAAAAATCAGGTTTAAATCGATTAACGTATAGTATAAGTTTTTCAAATGGGTATACGAGTAAGGATACGGTAATGACCTCAAAGACAACGACGAAAAATAGAAATAGCATCATCAGATGGACAGTGATTACCCTTTATCTTTTGGCAACTCTCTTTTCTGCTGCCTGGCACGGTCCGGCCGCGGTGATTTTTTTACCTATTATTCTTGTCTTGACTATTTTTATTGCAGTTTGCCTACATGGTAAAGAGCGATATGGGGTAAAGAATATAATTTTATTTTTTATAATAACCTGGTTTATCAGTCATTTCTTTGAAGCATTAAGCATTCAGACGGGATTTCCTTTTGGACATTATTATTATGATAAATTAGCTGGACCAAGGTTATTTCAGGTACCTCTCATTATTATGTTTGCTTATTTTGGTACGGGTTATGCTTCGTGGATTCTGGCCCATATACTTTTGGGACAATACTCGACACCACTTAATGGAAAACAGATATTCCTTGTGCCTTTGATTGCTGCTTTTATTATGGTGATATGGGATGTGTGTATGGATCCTCTTTCTTCAACAGTCTATTCATTATGGGTATGGAAAAATGGAGGAATGTATTTTGGTGTTCCGTTACAAAATTATTTTGGTTGGTTCTTAGTGGTTTATATCATCTATCAAATTTTTGCAGTTTATATTGCCAAACATGATGCTGTAGCTGTAAACAATTGTAACGCATTTTCTTCTAAAAACTTTTGGAGAGAAGCAGTCGCTATTTATAGCATACAAGGTTTAACACAATTAGTTGATCCCTTCGGTGCTTCAACCCATTTAGAGATTTATGCTTCGATGGCATTAGTTACCGTATTTACGATGATGTTCGTATCCTTACTTGCTTTACTTAAAATTAACGCGAGTCATTTAGGAGATAAAAAAATGACTCCTATTAGAAGTAACATGCCAAGCTGAACCGGGAGCTTCGAACGAAACTGAAGCAGTAATATCCCCCATTAAAATTTAATTCTATAATCTTAAAAGAGATAGAGCCATGATTTTTTGCAATTCTACAAATTCTAAAGCAATACTTTTAGAACCTTCAAAATAAACAAGCCCTCAAGGAAGCTCTAAAGAGCTTGATAACTATGCCCTAGAAACAAATAATTTACTCATTATTTTTGAAAAATTTTCGACATAATTTCCTGGAGCATACCGTTCATAAGTTTTTTTAAATTGACCACTTTTTTCAAATTCAAGTAAAGCATTATTAATCTGCTGCAATAACTCACTGTCATTTTTATTTACAGCAATACCAAATCCATATCCATAGATAAACGGTTTTCCAAATGTAGTAAACTCAGGAAATTCGGCAGCCCAATACTGAGCTGACAATGCATCTTGCAACACAAAATCAACATTCCCCTCGCTCAACGCGTCAATAAGTTGAGGGGTTGAGTTATATGTTATAATTTGAACATTAGAAAAATTTGAGTCTTTAATTACATCTGCAAAAATGGTGCCAACCTGAATACCTATTTTTTTCCCATCAATAGCGTTCTCAGAAAAAGGTACAGTAGCCCATTTTTTTAATGCCAGATATTGAACATCGCTTGGAAGATAAGGAATGGAAAAATTGACGCGCTGACTTCGTTCTAAAGTAATTGTAATGGAGGCAATACCTATATCTGCCTCCTGGTTCTCTATATTAGATATAATGGTGTTTTCGAAAAATACAGGATGATATTGACACTCACGATGTATAATTTGGCAAATCTCCTCCAACATTTCTATATCAAAACCAAATAATTGATTATTTGCTCCTTGCATAATAAAAGGAGGGTTAAAAATTTCTGTAGCCACTACAAGTGGAGGTAATGGCTCAGCATGCGACAAAGATAGAGAGAGAAAAAAAATAAATAAATATTGAACCCATCTACTCTTTATACCTAAAAATCTCCGGTAAAGGGAAATTATGGTTTGCATCATTACAAACATTCCTTGTATTGTGAACTCTTATTTCTTAAAAAATGTATCGCATTTTCCTGAATGGTTCAATGGCCGAATCATTGTTCTAAAGACATTGTTCTATGCCTCATGAGTTAGGTTTACCATTGAAAGGTCAATATGTTTGCAAACTCCATTTAACAAACATTTTTTCGTGCTACAACAGAGGTTCTCCACTGAGGGTGCTGCACCTAACTTTAAATCCGCTGTTGAAGAACAAGATAAACTAAGTAACAATACTAAAAGAGTTTAATCATCAAAAAATAAATATACCTGATTTTAGCTATCACACTTGTAGTTAGCGTTTGCCTCAATTAAAGTGCCTATTAAGTTGGTTAAAAAAATATTAGTTTTTATAAAAATTTTAACTTTATATGGCTTACAAAATGTCTCTAAAAAAATTTAGCGTTTATAGTGAACGATGTCCCTCACATAATGTTCTTGAGGGCATTAGCGATAAATGGTCAATTTTAGTAATTAATCTATTATTAAATGAAACTTATCGATTTGGCGAATTAAAACGTGAAATTGGCGGAATTTCTTCGAAAATGTTAGCACAAACGTTAAATAAATTAGAACGTTTCGGATTTATAAACAGGAAGTCTTTCCCTGTATTGCCTATGAAAGTGGAGTATTCATTAACCGCATTAGGTAAAGAATTGGGTAATATTCTTAATTTACTCACAACATGGACTGAAAAAAATATGGATGCAATAATTACCGCTGAGAATAGTTTTGAAGAAACAGATGCATCCTTATAAGTATCACTCTATTCTTGTTTATTCTCATTAAGAAATTTTTAACTCAATGAAGCATCCTCGGTAGTAATGGAATCATTGAACCATTTTATTTTCGAAACAGTGCATTAGCGTTTTCACTTAAGATTTTTAGGATAAGATCGTCAGGAAGATTCGCTTGCTTAATATAATCTACAGCTCTGATGTATTTATCATGATTCGCATAAGGATAATCTGTGCCTAACAACAAATGATCTGGAGAATAAACACTAACCGCATTATGTAAAGCAGGGATATGACCATGAGCTACGGTATCAACCCAGAATTTCTTTATAAAATCACTGGGATTGCCCTGTATCTCCCCCTCTCCCCAATCAGTGTATAAATTATCAATGCGTTGCATAATCATAGGCAAATAGCCGCCGAGATGAGTACTAATGAACCTAATATCTGGAAAACGCGAAGTAACGCCTGATAAAATTAAATGCAACACACCATAAGTGTCTTCAAATGGTGCCCCAATCATCCAGGTAAGCCCATAGACCTTGGTTTGTTCTCCAGTACAACAACCCGCAGGATGCAAAAATACAACGGCCTTTCTACGATTAAGCTCGGCAAAAATAACCTCAAAACGCTCAGTCTCAACAATAGAATGCTGTAATACAGTGGTTGTCAAGGTAACACCCCACATTCCTAGATCATCAAAGATGCGATTAATTTCATCTAATGATTCTTGAATATGTGGTAAAGGAAAAATGCCAAATGCCTGAAAACGGTTGGGGTACTTAGCAATAAGCTGTGCATAAAGATTATTAGCCATTTTAGCACTAGCCACAGAGTCCGCTTTATTTGTAAAATAAGGGACTTGGGGGACGATTGAAAGAACTTGTAAATCCACACCAGCACTATTCATCATACTAAAACAACATCATCATTGTTCCAAGTACGTAAAATCAATCTATCTGTTTCAATTATTATCACAAATAACCTGCCTCTAAATCAATTAATGTGTTTTATCATAAAAATTGAGGATTTTTATAATAAATCGATAATTTTTTAGCCATCCAACCATTATCTGGAAAAGTTGTCCCCGGTACTTCCCAAACACCTGTTGCAAAAGCGCCTGCTCCCCATAAAATTGCAAATATATGTGCATCAATGGCGCTTTTTAATTGGTCAGTATTATTGTGCGCCCAATTAAAATTATTTAAGGTCAAACACTGCGTTGCACTTTTGTCAGCACAGATACTATATGCAGCCGGTAAACGAGTAATATCATGATTAATCCAAGAAGCGATATTACTTAAATCTTTTTGTAAGTTGGGATCACCAAAAAAGTATACCGGTGCGGTACCTTCTTCATGTGCATCGAGAATAGGTTCATCCTGAGTCGGGATATGAGCAGCAGGTATCTGCCATAGCATAGCAGGTATATAATCTTTTCCTGCCTGTTCTCCCAATCCCTCACTTATTCCTTTGGTCATAGTCAGAAAGTTTTGCCATGCGGTATCATTATAGAACGTTGCTTGGTTAATCAGTAAATTAGGGAATTTGCTGCTGTAATCATCAGCACCGTAGCGATCAAAATAAATAAAATCAGGTTTGTAGGTACCTGTAAATAATTCAAAACTCTTTAAATCGGCTAGAACCTTATCGACATAGGGCCTTACTGCAGAGGTTCCTTGATGTATCCACCATCCTCCTTCTGGAACTGCGGAAATATTTTCATGAACGCCAAGAGCAACATGAGGACCAAAATATTTAGCCATCCAGTTTTGCGCTTGCAACCAACCATTAAAATTATCTGTAAAATCAGGGACGTCACTTGTTGCACTTGCACTACAAAGCGGTAGCGCATACTCGTTAACACAAACAGCAAAAGTTTGCCCTGCAGTATAATTATCCGTTTTAGATTTGAGCCAAAAAAGTAAATCAGTTGGAGTACCATTGATTATTACCGGTTTATTCTCCCAACCATAATTACAATTTGGCGTATTGGTACTGTTATAATCCACTTTTTTAGTCATCATACAATAAGCATCTGAAACAGCTTGACCAACCGGGATAATTAAGGATTTAACAGTCTCTACACGATTTGTATTGCCTAAATAACCGAGCATATCCGGATTTAGTAATATAGTGCCATAGTATCCTGTGTTGCTATAAGCATTATCTTCCAAGGTCTTAGACAAAAACATAAGGTTAAAAAAATGTTTTGTTAAATCATCTAAATGTGTCACGCTATCAGGATTCCAACCGCCACTGAGTTGCCAGCCATATTCAACCAAGACAGGATTAACCGAATAGCCCGTATTCGTTTTTATATTTTTGGCCATATTAATCATATTCCAAATCTTATATGGGGTTTCTATTTTTCCGGGATCACCATCACCACCTGCACCATTGTAAGTAAATACAGAGTCAACACGAATATTCGTTGGTTCTTGCAAGGCCCCATTAGTTATAGTTCCCATTGCTAAATAATTTGGCCAACCAGCAATCATAGGATTATTTTTATCTGGGTCATTTGCAAAGCTAGCTGTGCTCATTGCACATAAAATCAAAAAATTAAGAGCTCTATTTCTCATTAAATATTTCCTAAATTTAGTCATTAGAACAGCAAAAAAATGTAACAAATATGCTTTATTACTGATTTTTCTGAATGAGCTTGCGCTTATAATTTCACAAATTATACCATAATCAATCATATTGACTCAAAACAAGCATAACAATGAGTCACAAACTCTTTTTTTTTTGAGATTATTTTTTTAAACTCGTTTCAGTAGTCTTGGCTGATAAATTAGAAAGTTGCTCTTGAGTCCAATTAAATAATTTTTGTCCTACAGCCATACCCACTGCAACTCGTGCTGTCCCCCACCCAATCCTAAATTGCTGTTGAAAAAAGCTCATCCGGCCTAGAAAAGAGCGTTGTGAATTTTTTGATTCGTTCCAAACTTTAGTGAGTGCTTCCTTCGTAGTCGGTGGTTTGAGATTAGGAGGAGTGGCATATTGCATATTACGAACATAATTGAATGGGCTTGATACGATTGTAGCAACTCCAGCAGCAGTTGCATTATGGATAAACTCAAGACTCGATTTATTTTCATTGGGCGTTTTATTCTCGGATTTTTTTACCGTACTACTTATAAGACTGCGTAACATTTCATAAGTACTGCCAAAAACCATATCACGCGTCATTGTAGCAGTGGTTCCTTTAAGAAAAGGCTTAATACCTCCTAAACGCCACATCTCACGGATACTTGAACGAAAAGATGCGTTTTCGTGGCCCCATGTATGGTATTTGATTGCAGAAATACTATTTGTCAATACTCCTCCAATACTTCCCGCAGCCATACCCACAAAAAATTGAGACAGTGTTTGGTTAATCCCTAAATTATTACGTAAATAAGGAAAGAAATATCTATTTAGCTCTCCCTGCGCCATATAGTAAATGCCTCCGAGAAAAGCGCGCTGCACGAATGATTGAGAAAAACCTTGATAAGGAGATTTAAAGTTTTGAGATAATAAGAAAGAGCGGTTATATTTCACCGATAAATATAAGGCACGATCCCATGGGTTAAACAATCCTGAGGTTGATGCGCCAGCAAGTAATCCACTTGCAACATCAATATTCAACTTTTGTTTGTAATTTTGATTTGAATCTGACTCAGACGCCTGTATATTCGCACTATTCTTGCTCATACCCACCTACCCTAATATTTAGTTTTCTAAAGTAGCGGGCATTATAATTGATTTGTTCAAAAAACAAACGTTTTCAAATTTAGATATCTATCTTTTGTAGGCAGTAATCAAAAGAAAAAAGGCTAGAACAGATGAGCAATGCAATCTAGCCCGTGAATTATAATTTTGCTAAGATCAAATATTAAGCCTCGACTCCAATTTATTGTGTAAATTATCTTCTTTTGAACAAAATTCTCGATAAAGCATTTTAAAACCAAAACTTAATATATCAGTGAGTCGCTGCAAATATGGCCGCTCAGACCATGCGGGTTGATTGGTTATACATACCTCTAATGCATTAGTTATATTTTTTTTATCATCCTCAGTAAACGCTGGTTTTTCACTATGAATGTAACCGCCATTCTTATTTATCAGATTTTTAATTTCAAGAGAGTAGTTACTTAATTTCACTTGATTTTTATCATTTTTAGGTAATTTATTTATTTCATCGTCAAATAATTCAAAATCCCCAATATTAACCTCTTTCTTTTGTCCTTCGTAGGTAATGAAATAGATCTGTTTGGATTCCTGATTGTACACAAAACTGTTTTTATAGGTACTTACGTCTATTTCATCAATTGATTTTGACATTATATTAAGATTACAGTTCCAATTACACTCATTTATAGTTTCATGTTTTTCTTTTAGTTGCTCATTCACAGTATTCATTGCATTATATCGATTTAATAATTTTGCTTGTTTTGGCGTCAAACTTTCATTAGGACCACCAATAGCAACTCCTTCTCGTTGACATTTCCCTTTTAAGTGTTGAACATACCCATCAACTGCTTCTTTGATGTCATAAAATTTTAATTCATTAGATAACCTATTCAGATCATCTTTTTCTTTATAAGTATTTATAGTGGACATTGTGCTATGCAAATCCATTAATTTGGCTGAGACCTCGTGACTACCTCCATAAAGCCTACTGATACAGTCAAGTTTCTCAATTGAGTTCTTACAAATAGCCGGATGGGCTGCTAAAGGCAAGAACATTTTCATGATATTTTCAGCTATTTTAGTTGCATTAAAACCGCATGCAACCATCTTTTTAGAATCAGCCTCATATTGTTTTAAAAATTTTAAAACATCCTCAGGAATAGGCTCGTTTGGCTGTTCTACTACTTTTTTAAGATTTTCAAGATCTATTAACTCTAAATACTGTAATGTTTTTTTCATCAAAATTACCTCAATAATTAAACTATTAATAAACATAAAATTTATGTATAAATATTATCTTTATTGGGTTGGTTTTGAACAATGAATTTTTTTTCTATATTATATGAAATATGCAAATATCAATAAAATATCAGGAGATTACCGTAGTAATGCTTCCAATTTCTCTCCTTAGATTTTTCATCGGATGTCTCTCTATTACTTATTTCTCAAAAAACGAGACCTCACCAGAAACTACATCATACAAACCTCCAACTATTTTTATGGTTTTTTGAGCGATTAATTCATTTAATATACTGCTTTTATTAAGAATCGTTTTTATACTGTTTTCCACATTAATTCGAGCAACTTCGTTGACATACGGGAGGTTACGACCATTTCGATTCTCTTTAAAAGACGTTTCTTGATCAATTGCGGGTGTGATTTTATGCAAAAGCTGTGTTAAGTGCCCTAGCTCCTCGTGATCACAAGCTCCTTTTATTGCGCCGCAATTTGTATGGCCAAGGACTACAATGAGTTTAGAGCCAGCCACTTTACATGCAAACTCCAGACTTCCGATAATGTCGTCATTCACAATATTACCAGCAATTCGAATACTAAAAATATCACCAAGTCCTTGATCAAATATAAGTTCAGCCGTTGTTCTTGAATCAATACAGCTTAAAATTGAAGCAAAAGGATATTGTCCATCAGCGGTTTCATTCACTTGTTGGAGAAGATTACGGTTATAGCGCAGATTTTGGACAAATCGCTGATTTCCCTTTTTAAGCAAATCAATAGCGTAATCCGGAGTAATATTAAGCTGTTCTTCTCTGCTAATCGTTTTCATCAAGACTCCTCTTCTTTAGTCAGTAATTTTTCAAATCAAATTCTTATAAATTATGCTCTGTTCTGCAATCTTAATTATTTATGAGCGCTCTTAATAATATTTAGAATAGTTACAGTAAGTTGAAAATACAATTTAGCAACTAGGTCATCATCTAATTTATTGCTAACTATAATCTAAAACACTCTATTAAAAAAATATTTAAAAAATTATAAAAACTAGCAATCTTAAGTTTCACAGATATACTAATACACAGTTCCATAATTTATGGTTTACAAAGGACTACTCCGTGGAGTCGAATATTAAAGGGGGCATTTGAATGACCGACAAGAATAATAATAAAAAATTTACAACAACAGATTCAGGAATACCTGTACCTAGTGATGAATACTCACTAACCATTGGACCAAATGGTCCGATCGTATTACATGACCACTATCTGATTGAGCAGATGGCAAACTTTAACCGTGAAAAAATCCCAGAGCGCCAACCCCATGCAAAAGGTGGCGGGGCATTTGGTCATTTTGAAGTAACGGAAAATGTAAGCAAATACACAAAAGCTGCCGTATTCCAACCAGGAACAAAAACAAATGTAGTCATCCGTTTTTCAACTGTTGCTGGAGAACGTGGAAGTCCTGATACCTGGCGCGATCCTCGTGGCTTTGCAGTAAAATTCTACACCAGTGAAGGTAACTTCGATATGGTCGGCAACAATACTCCTGTTTTTTTTGTGCGAGATCCCATGAAGTTCCAACACTTTATTCGTTCTCAAAAACGCAGAGCCAACAATAACCTACGTGACCATGACATGCAATGGGACTTCTGGACTCTTTCCCCTGAGTCTGCGCATCAAGTCACGTGGCTGATGGGTGATCGAGGGATCCCCAAAAACTGGCGCCATATGAATGGCTATTCAAGTCATACTTACATGTGGGTAAATGCTCTAGGCGAGAAATTCTGGGTAAAATATCATTTCCAAACGGACCAAGGCATTGAGTTTCTGACTCAAGAAGAAGCAGATCACCTTGCCGGTACAGATGGTGATTATCACACACGTGACTTATATGAAGCAATTGAACGTGGCGATTATCCAAGTTGGACTTTGTGCATGCAGATTATGCCATTCAAAGATGCTGAGACGTATCGTTTTAATCCATTTGACCTCACAAAAGTATGGCCACACGCCGATTATCCTCTGATAAAAGTAGGTAAACTTACTCTAAACCGTAATCCAACTGATTATCACACTGAAATTGAGCAAGCAGCATTTGAGCCTAATAATATGGTCCCAGGAACTGGAATTAGTCCTGATAAAATGCTTCTTGCACGAGTATTCTCCTATGCCGATGCACATCGAGCGCGGTTAGGGGTGAACTACAAACAAATTCCCGTCAACAAACCCCAATGCCCTGTACATAGCTACAGCAAAGATGGTGCCATGCGTATTGAGAATATTTCTGATCCTGTATATGCACCTAACTCCAAAGGAGGCCCCAAAGCCGATAACTCAAAAAACCCTGAGGTAGCGACCTGGGAAGCACATGGGGATTTCGTACGCGCAGCATACACACTCCGTAAGGATGATAATGACTTTGTACAAGCAAATACACTTGTACGCCAAGTTATGGACGATGAGGCACGTAATAGACTGGTCAGTAACGTTGTCACCCACTTAAAAAATGGCGTTACACAACCGGTGTTAGAAAGAGCATTTGAATATTGGAAAAAAATCGATCAACAAATTGGCGAACGCATTGAAAAGGGCGTAAAGGAAAGCTAAAACCAAAATAATTACTTACGTCCTCGCGCAAGCAAGACCCCTGCTTTCGCAGAGGGTGACGGTTTTATAAAGATCAACCTTCTCTATACCTATAGATACAAAACTCGTCACCTTCCACGAAAGTGGAAGGTTCATAAAACAACAATCTTTGTTCCAAATTTACCTTACAGCTGCTCTAGACCCCCTGCTTTCGCAGAGGGTGACGGTCTTATAAAGATCAACCTTCTCTATACCTATATGTACAAAATTCGTCACCTTCCGCGAAAGCGGGAGGTCACAAAACAACAATCTTTGTTCCAAATTTATCTTACAGCGCGCTCTAGACCCCCTGCTTTCGCAGAGGGTGACGGTTTTCTAAAGATCAGCGTTATCTATACCTATAGATACAAAATTCGTCACCTTCCGCGAAAGTAGGAGGTCCAAAAAACAACAATTCTTGTTCCAAATTTACCTTACAGCGCGCTCTTTAGACCCCCTGCTTTCGCAGAGGGTGACGGTCTTCTAAAGATCAACCTTCTCTATACCTATATGTACAAAATTCGTCACCTTCCACGAAAGTGGGAGGTCCACAAATCAACAATTTTTGTTCCAAATTTACCTTACCGCGGCTATAGACCCCCTGCTTTCGCAGAGGGTGACGGTCTTATAAAGATCAGCGTTATCTATACCTATAGATACAAAATTCGTCACCTTCCACGAAAGTGGGAGGTCCACAAATCAACAATTTTTGTTCCAAATTTACCTTACCGCGGCTATAGACCCC
>NZ_LNYU01000091.1:768797-803811 GCF_001468135.1 Legionella santicrucis
GCGAAAGCGGGAGGTCCACAAAACAACAATCCGTGTTCCAAATTTATCTTACAGCGCGCTCTTTAGACCCCCTGCTTTCGCAGAGGGTGACGGTCTTATAAAGCTCAACATTCTCTTATACCTATAGATACAAAATTCGTCACCTTCCACGAAAGCGGGAGGTCCACAAATCAACAATTTTTGTTCCAAATTTACCTTACCGCGGCTATAGACCCCCTGCTTTCGCAGAGGGTGACGGTCTTATAAAGCTCAACCTTCTCTATACCTATATGTACAAAATTCGTCACCTTCCACGAAAGTGGGAGGTCCACAAAACAACAATTTTTGTTCCAAATTTACCTTACCGCGGCTATAGACCCCCTGCTTTCGCAGAGGGTGACGGTCTTCTAAAGATCAATTTTCTCTATATCTATATGCAGAAGATTAAGAACAAAGATAGGAATTGACGATTTTGCGGCAGCATAAACCAAGTCCCCCTAAAAAGATCAAATACTTTACAAGATGAGTTAAAATATGTACATTTTGACACCAATGAATTCCAAATACGACACTAAACCGATTTTCGCCTTAATAGAGGTTCTGTGATGAATATTTTTAAAATAAATAAAGTAAGCATTTTAACGCTCGGATTGACTGGTTTGTTAGCTGTAAGTGAGTGTGCTTTTTCGCAAAATGAATGTGTTGATGGTGGTATGTCAGTGAGCTTTGACTTATCAAAAACCAACAATACACACATTGAAAATAAAAATACTTATATTGTGGTATTAGGTATTGATCCAACAACAAAAAAACATGCTTATGTAAGATTTCATGATAGCAATCATGTAGGTACACTTATTGATATTACAGACATAAATATGAATGGAAAAGATTATGGTATTTCATTATCAGAATTAACCCCTAGCTCAGAAGGAATGGCGCAAGCCTGCATACCCTACCTTACTTCAGGCAGAATTTATATTTCTTTTGGAAATGCATTAGACATACCCACAGACAAGGGAACATTAACGCCAATCCAGCCTGATGTAAATAACCCAAAAACGACTACAAATGAAACACTTTTTGATAAGGTCGAATTTAATTACAATACTCATGGTGAAACGGTTATTAATCCAACTGGTGTCGATTTTCTTGCCATCCCCTACACCATTCAGCAGGCAGGTCATGAATATGGACATTTTGGTGGACTTGATGGCGTCATAAAAAATATGAAATCGATCATTTGTCATGCCGCCGGAGAAATATTAAACTCATCCGAATGCGCTCAACGCTGGGAACATTCAGAATGGTCAAGCCTCGTTATTTATAATTCAGAAAATGCGTTGATGCGAATTGATGCTCCAGGAAGATTTGGTCATCGATTTAATGGATATTTTACCAATTATATCAATGAACTGAGTAGGTACTATTCTTCATCTACAAATCATTCCATCAAGATTGACTTAAAAGAATTAAAAAAAGGAGTTTGGTCGGGTGCTTTTAAACCCAGCACTCAAACCTTAGTCTTTACACCTGAAAATGGCTCAAGTTCCGAATCCGTATCGTATAAATTGGATTCACCGCAAGCAAGCAATTCCATTTTCATGGGAGCACAAACACCATTTAATAATCGTAGTGCAATAGATTCAACCCTTGCCCGAGATCTGACTGCTGCGATTGTTTCAGGGATGTTAATGCGAAAAGAATCAGCATTTATAGGTAAGGATTTTTTTGATTCACAAGGTAATCCTGTTTTTAAAAATAAAGAACAAATGCAGCAGTTGCTTCCCTATTACTTCAACAATATTGATAATTCTGTAGATTATGTTGTAAATCAATGCGGAGTTACGCAAGATGCTCCATGTGTGAATGTTTATTCTGAGGCCGTGCATGCATTGAGTTTCGATAAAAATATAGAACAGCCACAAGAGAGCTATACGAATGCTTATGCCTTTTCTTATGATGACTTTCTAGGGATGGATGGAACCAATACACAAACAGATAAGAAACCAGTGACTATAGTGATCGGTGACATGAAAAATCGAAAAATTCCACATGTTGATTCCTAACACATCAAAGGTGTAAGTTTGCTGTCATTAAAGAATAAGCCATGCCAAAAATTCGTAAAGATTTTTCAATTTTATTTTTTGCTGCTGCGATCAATCACAAAAACGAACCTATAATTACGTTAAAGATGTACTTTGTTTCGGGGTTAAGATGGCTATTTCTCTAAGTTATATAGACATAGACAGCATTAACCAAACGATTCAAAATGAACATGAATCTTGGATTAAAAAAAATGCCCCTTTGTATCTTGATTTCACCAAAATAACAAATCAGCAATACAGCATTCTGAATTATCCTGAATTGTGGTCTGGGGCGCGTCTTTTTGAAACAAAAATAGAAAAGAAGGGTAAAGATAGTCCCGCGAGTGAACACGTTGCTGAATTAATTAAAAAAGCACAAAAAGAATATAAAAACGATCCCTTAAAAATTAAGGAAATCAATGATTTTGAAAAAAAATATACAAAATACCTAGCACTACTAAAGGAAAGATGCTTGCTACGTGCGATCGCACAAACCTTGTATGAAATTAGTCGTTCTAAAAAGCAAGAAGAACAATTACTTGAAGAGATCAAAAAAGATTTTCAAAAAATACTGAATATCTCTGCTTTATTAAATATACAAACCCGTCAGGATTGTTTAAAAGCCCATAAACAAATAACAATGCTTGCTTATGCTTTAAAGAGCAAAGCCGATGAGGATCAACAAAAAAAAATAACTCAACTGGAAGTACTGTCAAAACGACTCCTAGACTGTCATTATGAAGGTGCAAAAAAACTAACAATCCATGAAGCTATTGCTAATGATCTCTCCACAATCACCTCTTTTATTGGTTTAGGTGTTGGAGTTCCTGCAGCAATTTTTGCCATAATCGGTATTTTTGTCCCTCCCCTTCTCCCTATAGCAGGTATATTAGGTACAATTGGTTTTATTTCTTATACAGCCTCAGCTATTTCAGCTGCAAAAATGGCAAATGAAGCTATAAGTTATGGCCGCGGCCCTAGCCCGAGCGATGTCAAATGGATGGTTTTTGATATTGTTCTCGCCCCTTTTTATATTGTAGGAGGGCAAATTTTTTCGGGACTGACACATACACTAAAAAATTTAAAACCATTACATACTCTGGTGAAAACAACAGGAAATATTTGGAATAATATTGTTTCTAATGTGTTTCCTGATATTTTCTTTGTAAAAGATATAGGTTCTGAGATGATTTCAGTAGGCTCTGTATATACAGCAACTGGTGAATTGAAAAATACCTTATCTGCGACCTCCTGGAAAAAAATGAGAAGCGCTTTAGCAGCACATGATCATGAGATTTTAGATAAAATTAATCGCGCAAAAGAGGAAATCTCGCTTTTGAATCAAAACACAACGGCCTTAAATGGGCGTGATTTTGCATATACGAAAATTAATATAAATAATAAGCCAGGAGAAAAACCTTTAATAGTAACTAAAAGTTTCCATGCGCATATACTTTTGTGGGAAAATGGTTTTATAGGAACAACAACTTCGAAAGAAGCTCAAAAAATTAAAGATGCCGTTGACGCGTATAAAAATTTGTCCCCCGATACCATGACCACCCTGCGAGTCGAATCTTTATGTACTATACAGGAGCATTGTAACGTTTATTTAACAAAATATAAGGGAGAACAATCTAAAGGTCGCTATAACTTTGTGCAAAATTTAGCAACTAATATTGAAAAGGAATTAAATAACTTATGTGTTTTTATTACAGCAAATAAAGAGAACAGCAATGATGCAACACCTGTTTTGGTAGGTTTTAAAGCACCAGGGTAAATTATTGGATATCCTATTGATTCGTATGTTAAGCTTTGAACATTTCTAAGGTAAATTTATTTTGACATAAATAATGAATACCCAAATAAATCAAGAAAAAAAGCAATTATGGATTATTTTATTAATTGTTCTAATCAGCTTTCTTAGCTCATCCATTGCTTACCCAATTTTTCCACCCTTATTTTTACACTCAAGCAGCCATTCAATTATTGGAGCTGATTGGAGTGAAACAGGAAGACGTATTTTACTGGGGATTACTCTGGCAACTTTTCCATTAGGACAATTCATTGGAGCCCCCATTCTAGGAAAAAACTCTGATTTATATGGTCGAAAAAAAATACTCATTCTAAGTTTAACTGGGAGTTTACTTGGCTATTTACTCACAGTGCTATCATTTTGGACAAATTGTTTTTGGCTCTTGTTATTCAGTCGCTTTTTAACTGGATTTATGGAAGGAACCTTTGCAGTTGCACGAGCGTATGCTTCCGAATTGACAACTATCAACAAATTTGTGAGTTTTGGCAGAATCAACAGTATGGCTGCCATTGGTTATATTATTGGACCAGTCATTGGTGGTTTGTTATCGGATTCGAAGATTATTCCATGGTTCTCCTGGACTTTTCCTTTTACTATTGCAGCTCTGGCTACTATTGCAACATGGGCACTTGCTTGGTGGAAATTACCAGAACATAAAGGACAGAGCATTTCGACAAAAGAGTCGGTATGGAATCAACTGAATATTGCTCGTCAATTCTGGTTATTATTTCAAAATAATCCCCATTTAAAACATTTGTTGCTTATCAGCACACTCTTTACCTTCGCTGTAGATATTTTTTACGAATTTGGACCAGTTTATCTTGCTGGAAAATGGCTCATGTCTCCGGCAATGATCGCTATTTATAATGCGGCTTTATCAGCAACCCTTGCTTTAGGTGCATCGTGGCTTCCACGCCATCTTTCAAAACACATTCCCATTCATAAAGTTATTATCCTTTCCATGATGGCAACAACCCTGATTTTTGCCTGCATGGTTGCTTTTCAATATCGTATTCCCATGTTTTTATTTTTTGCGCTCATTGGTTTTAGTATCACCAGCGTTACAACAACCATGACGATTCATATCTCTAATAGAACACATTCTGCTATTCAAGGAGAAGTGATGGGAGCACAATTAAGCTTACGAACATTGGGTGATGCTGTTATTTGTCTTTTTGGCGGTTTACTCATCGTAGTTTCTATTATTGCACCCATTATACTTTGTTGTGTCATCGCATTGGCTGCATGCTTTTTGTGTACGTTATATTTAAAACCCGATGTAAATTAAAAAATTTTGATTAATTTTATAAAGATAAAAACGAATAGATTGAAAGGGAATGCAGGATGCAAGAACGTATTTACCATCTAAGACTTAGAGAAGTATTTTTATTACTAATTATTTACGCAAATAACTCCGCAGCGAATCAGTCTTTATTAACGAACGCCCCCCCTCCTATAGGAAATTATGCATTGGGAACATCACAACAACTAGGCCCCTTTTTTTCCTTTGGGCAAAATATAGTGGATAAAAATCAATTTATTGTTTCATATCTTCCTAGTTATATATATAGCAAAGGACAAAGCATTTTAGAGGGAGATCCCTCCTTACTTTATGGAATTACAGATTCCATGTCTCTCCTGGTCACGTTACCTTATGCTTTCAGATATAATAATGGCACTATAACTCGGTCTGGGATAGGCGATCTTGCTATTGATTTAGAATATGCTTTTTATAATTTCGAAAATTCAAAATACTCCGACCAGGCAACCATTATTTTCTCGCCTACGTTCCCAGTGAGTAACTTAGATACAATTTCTAAAAAAAATAATCCACGTCAACGAGTATCAGGATTTTCAAGAAAAAATTCACCTGCCAGTTTTAGCGCAAATAGCTATTTTGTTGGAACTACATATTCTCGTATGTCCATTGACTGGTATGGTTTTTTAGCTCCTGGAGTATTACTCATCGAAAAGCATGATTCAATTCAGCAAGGGACCCAATATTATTATAATCTGGGTATAGGACGCGATATCAAAAGTAAAGAAAAAAAATATATATTTGCAGGATTACTTGAATTAAATGGCCAATACAGTGCCAAGACTACACTCGCATCAAATACAGTTCCTAATACAGGCGGAAATCTTATTTACATAACCCCTTCACTTTGGTTTTCTACTCCCAAAATAGTTGTCCAGGTCGGCATTTCGTTACCTATCAATCAGTATTGGTACGGTAACCAAAGCAATGTCTCTTACTAC
The DNA here is from genome assembly GCF_001468135.1 of Legionella santicrucis. GTDB lineage: Bacteria > Pseudomonadota > Gammaproteobacteria > Legionellales > Legionellaceae > Legionella > Legionella santicrucis. The sequence goes on from NZ_LNYU01000091.1 coordinate 774,936, forward strand.
ACAGGCAGCATTATCACATGGACCATTCATTAATCAGTTAACGTATGTTTTGATGATACTCTATACAGTCTCTCCAAGAACTTATATATAACATTGTGCGTTGAGTTTTTTGGTTCTAGAATAATTTGTTGTTGTGAAATGGATTTCTAACTTAACAAGGAATGAACAATGAAAATACCTTCTTATGTATTATTACTGACAAGCTTATTATTTAATACACCGCATGCTGCAACGGAGATAGTTGTTCCCAAGTTAGCTACGCCCGATCATACACTTATCAAAAGGTATTCTAATGAAGTCGATAGCGATTCTGGATTACCCATTGCGCGAAGAACTATAGACTACCCAACACATGTAGTGCGTATGGAGAAAGTACAATTACAAGACTCTACTCTAAATTGTGAACAAGTACAGCAAAAAATTAATGAGTTTTTTGTCGAGAAGCTACCTGTTACAATGATTTATTATAATATAATCACTTATTGCAGTTATGATGCAGAAAACCCCGATATTGCTAAAAACTATACTATTAATGCCTATTTTGATCCTGTAACCGATCAAGCAGTTGAATACTTAAAAAGCTATATTCATGAATATAATGGACAAGATTTAATGGGCGCTCCTTTTAATATTGAGGAAGCAAAAAAAGTAATCGTTTCATTAAACTTTGATGCCGGTATTCGAAAAGATGAATATGGTCAAATTATTTTGCGTTACTATCACGAAAATCAAACCCACAGCTTTCAAAACTTTTTTGATGTCCGTAAAGAATTAATTGCAGACATTCATCGCCGTATTAATTCCAATGAAAGTGCCACAATTATTCCATTATTTACCAAATGGTTTTCTCCAGGTGGTGAGTCAGTCTATACCCATATTTTAAAAAAATCTGATTATTTATTGTTACAACCCGAATTAATTTTTCTTTTAGATCAAGAACCAAATGCATTCACGTCTAAGTTAAGGATGTATTATGCACACTACTGTGCAAATAATCCTAATAAGAGATGCTTATAAAAAGTACATCCTCTAAAGCAGATAATGCCTTAGAGGACATCATACTTACATTTAACGTGAATTCGGGATACAAATTCTTATTAAAACCAGAGCCCATCTTCAAGCTGAGGAATATGAGGATTAACTACCAAAACCCCATGCCGTCTCTACTCTGAACCGACATATCTTCATCAATCCCAAACTTATTGGATTTCGTATTGGCTTGCCAAAAAAGAACGCTACTTCTTATAGAATCAAGATTATTATGCGTTAAAAGATATTGACTCTCAGGAGATTCTTCCCAAGTTAAATAACATGGATCTTTAGGTTGAAAATCGGCTAAAGGGAGCTCAGGAAGCCATTTCTTTTTAAATTGATCTCCGTATAAAAAATATTGATATATCGAAATGTACTTTTGATATTCGCTAAAAGATAGATGCCTATAGCTTTTACTTCGATACTCGTAAAGACCTAAAAATAAATCATTAACTGTCGCTGTTGGTTCAAGATTCAAAGTTATTGAGTCCTCACTATTTTTTTTAGTAATGATAAATTTCATTTTTACCATCCAAATAAATTGGCCATAGTTAATTAATATATTTTAAACAGTGAGAAATCAATATGTAGTCTATAGATAAATTACCTTACAAAAGATATCAGAATGCCTATATTGAAGCATAAAAAATATAAAATCATTTACAAACAATAAGTTATAAAGAATTACGCATTTTTTATAAATGTCTACTATAGTAAATTTAAAAACAACTATAAATATAGGGGATATCATGTTACTTCGATGGACAGGTGTAACTTTTTTGTTGTGTCTGCTTAACTCTCCATGTTTTGCTGAAGAAAAAGAGATTGCAATCACAATTGATGATTTACCCTTTGTGGGTTCTGGTTCTAGTACCCCAGCAAGCCTGAAAAGAACTGAAAATCGCTTCATGGCTATAGTTAAAGCACTTGTTGATAACCAAGTACCTGCAACAGGATTTGTTATCGGTGAAGCTGTAGCGAAAAATGAATGGTACTTGTTAGAAACCTTCCGTAATCAAGGCTTTTCTTTAGGCAATCACACTTATACCCACAAAAGCCTCAATAACATGAGTGCTACTAAATACATTGCAGATATAGATCGGGCAGATTCTGTTTTAGCTCCAGTCATGACTGAACCTAAATATTTCCGTTATCCATATCTTGCTGAAGGCAAAGGACCAAAAAAGCAAAAAGTCTATGATTATTTGGCCGAGCACCAATACACAATAGCCCCTGTGACTATTGATAGCAAAGATTATGAGTTTAATGCGCGATTCTATAAAATACCCTATAGAAAAAGAGCACAAAACCTACCTGATTTTAAAAAACGTTATTTGGCGTACATTTGGAAACAAACTCTTTTAGCAGAGCATAGGTCCAAAAAGGTTGATGGCCAACCTGTAAAACAGATCTTATTGATTCACGCAAATCTTCTAAATAGTTTATGTTTAGAAGACATTATAGAAATGTACCGGAAAAATGGATACAAATTCATCAGTCTTGCTGATGCTTTAAAAGGAAATACAGCACAACCATTAAGTAATAGTGTAGAGACGCCCAATAACCTCAAACCTGAGAAAAAAGAAACAGATAATAAATCAGCCACAATTAAAACAGTAACTGAACATCAAAGTTAATTCTATTGATACCCTTTAATAAATGAATTCCCGCTTATGCGGGAATGACAACTTTCTAAATTCTCTCATTTGTTTTTAGACACTTTCAGCAATCGGGATAAGAAAAAATTTAACTGAATATCTCTTTACTGCAAACAATTCGCTTTATAATTTAGTTGATTTTTCAGAAATCAGCTTATTCTTCTCCAATCGAGAAATTGCTTGCTTGGGCAACAGAATCCAATAATGCCCTTCATTTTTCATATGACCTGCGATTAGAGTTGCTTTCTCACCCCCGCCCCAAAATACATCTCCGCGCACTTTTCCACGAATAGCTCCACCAGTATCTTGAGCAATCATTAAACGTTGCATGGGCTTACTTGTATCAGGTTGTGTACTATCGGGCCGCGAGGTACTTAACCAAAGTGGAGCCCCCATAGGAACCCATTGTTTGTCTATAGCAAGAGAATATCCAGGTGTTAATGCCACACCTTGTGAACCAAGAGCAACCCCATCAGCCATTTTTTTGAAAAAAACGAATGACTTGTTTTGATTAATTATTTTATCCATTTGTTTTGGATGAGCTTCTAAATAGCGCTTAATTCCCTGCATGGATGCATTATGCTTTGTCATAACACCTTGCTTAATCAATACGCCCGCAATTGCAGTGTAAGGTGCCCCATTTTGTGCATCATAACCGATATAAATATTATTACCGTCTTCAAGCTCGATAAGACCAGAACCTTGGATTTCTAAAAATAACCGGTCTACAGGACTATTAATCCAAACAAGAACCTTTGCTTTTTCTTCGATAGCACCCTTATTAATTTGTTCACGTGTGTAATAAGGAACAAATTTCTTATCCTCTAACCGACCTACAATACGACGATTTTTTAAATCATTAAAAAACAAACCCAGATCAGCAGTCACTAAATCATTAGGTGTTTCATAAATAGGAACATGAAACTCTTTAGACTCAGTATAACTGCCTTTAATAGCAGGTACATAATAACCTGTAAACAAACCTGGCTTCCCATTGTTATCTGTAAACTCTATAGGAGTAAACCATTCTTCAAAAAATTGCTTGGCTTGTTTTTCTGCATCAGGAGTAATTTTTAAAGCCGCCTCACACGCAGGCTGCCAATCTTTTACTTGCAAATCAATCTGATCGGTACCAACAATTTGTTCCGGGTTCTGTCGAATGAAAGCACGACAAGATACCTGAAATGTCTGCAAAGATTTTTTTAAATCAGCTGACTTCCATCCAGGTAATCGTTCAAAATCAGCCTCTTTAAATATAATTTCAGGCTGCTTTGGTGGCTGCTGTTTAATGAACCAAAATACCCTGAGCGAAATGCTAAAGGCGATTAAGGTTAGAAAAAGTATTGTATAAAGTATTTTCGTTTTCATAAGGAGAGCAATTTTTACACGTTATGGAATATATTGCAACAAAAATGCGTAATTTTCACATTTAAGTGTATTTCTCTAATCGGGTTGAGAAAAAAATTGAATTAATAATATTTTGATTTTAAATACTTTTTAAAAATTGTAAATAAACAATAGACATTGGTTGAAATTTATTTGTATTTTATTAAAAAATTCAAAATCATTGCTAATTTTAGTCACTACACTATAAGGATAAGTAACACCAACTACTTATTCCTATAGAAATGACATGTTCTTTAGCAAAACAATTTGCCAACTTCCCAACAGCAATCAATCTCACTTGTAAAAAAGATAAAGGCCTACCCTTATCAAGTTGAACAACAGATAATCGCTGATGATGTGTTGCATATTTTGGATTTTTACTACCCGCAATTAGGCAAGGAAAATCACCTAAATCCTCAATAAGATACTCATACTGCAATCCCTCATTCGACAAAGAACAACCTTGGTGATGAAGCAATTTATGAAGCACTTGGTTCTGGGATTCTTCTTTAATAACACAGTTAGGAGTAGATACTAGCACGTATTTTTGGGATAATTGTCTCGCGACATTTTCTAAGTTATAAAAGTTCTTATGTGACTCTTCTTGTCTATTAATTACCTTGTAGTATAATAAAATATGTTGCATAGAAGCTAACAAAAGCAAACTAATCACCGTAATCATCAACAAGGTTATTGTAAAAATAAATCCCTTTTCCTTATTCATGATCCACGTACTGTAATCATAATTTTATGTGTCTTATCATCCTCTAAGCCTAAAGTTACTTCCAGAAACTGTTTGTTTTGAATAAACTGTTTTTTTATAGATAAAGAATGGACTAAAGAGGTTACTTCTTCAGTTTGTACCCATTGATAATAAAGAGTATTTTGTCTTTTAGCATTTTTCTTAATAAACCAACGCTCTTCTAAAAACTCGCCCACATAAGCAGATGTTTCATAAAAATAGATTAAGGGCTTTTTTAAAATAATTCGTGTTTCGTTAGCTTGCTGATTAATGCCCATGAGTTCATGTATTTCAGCATGGTTACAATCAGCAATTAATAAAGGTCGTTTTTCATTTAATGCAACCAGATGCTGCACTAACAGAGTAGTTGGACTTTCTATTTTAATTAACTTTGCAAAACTCTCCTTCATTCGACTCACTTGAATGAATTGTGAGGGGTGATTTTCAACCTTCAGCGCATGAATATTATTCTGATAATTCCTATGATCAATCACGTTTAATTGATCAAGGCCTAAACAAGGAGTAAATCCTGCTCGCCGAATACTGTCACTTAATAAATCACCTACCCATTGCACATCAAAATCAGATTCTAGAATTTTTTCTATCTCCAGGTATTGATGCTTACTTTCTAAATAAAACTGAATTAACGTCGTCATAATCACACTTGCTAAAAAAAGACTGATTAATACTTCTGAAAGACTCATGCCCCCTTGTTTTTTCATTCACTTTAGCTCAATAGAACTATGTTTCCGGTTTATGAAATCTAATTGCTCATGCCAGGCAAGTTTTACAAGTACATCTTGATCTTTATGCTGTAAAACCAGATGGAAAAAAGGGGGAAGGAATGGATGTTTTTTAATTTGGGCTGTTAAAGTTTCTTCAATTTGATCAAGATAATAAGTCGCTTGTATTCGTGTCACCAACTGATTTAACATGTATTTGCTTTGCGATTGTTGCTGCAATAATGCAAGGGCTAGAGTAGTTACTAAGAATAAAGACAATAATACTTCGATAAGGGAAAATCCCTTTTGCTGATTCATATTCCATTTTCCTTTAGTTGGATTTGCCCTTCAAAGGTTAATGTCATGAAATAAAAAATTCAAGAAAAACATCTACTATTTTTTTATGGACCATTAAATAAAATCAAAAACTTATCATGATGGTTTTTTTAAACACCATTATCGACGTCATTTGGTTAAAATAATGGAGATACTTATACCGCAGCCACAAAAATACTTGAATGCGCTTGCTAAAGCGGTGTAAAGTTTGTTTTGAAAAAATGCACCGCAGTAGGCTATTTTAGTTAATATTTAAATTTTTAAAAGGCAAGGAACCATTTATGGCAGTTAATTTTCAACAATTACCCCATCCAGGAATACGCGCTTTAATCCCTTATAAACCAGGCAAATCTATAGAAGAATTAGCTCATGAAAAGGGAATAAACAATATTATTAAATTGGCAAGTAATGAAAATCCTTTGGGTTGTAGTCCATTAGCCTTAGCTGCGTTGCAAGATATGTCCTCTCATGTGCTTGCTACTTATCCTTCGCCACTCCATCATCCTTTAATGATCAAACTTGCAAATAAACTCAAGATCAACAGCAACCAGCTTTTTTTAAGCAATGGTTCAGACTTTATATTCAATATGTTACTTACTTGTTTTGGTTTACATAATGAAAAACATATACTGACTCACGATTATGCATTTAGTACTTATTCCATTCAAGCACATTCACTTAATATTCCGGTTCGCAGCGTAACAATCAATCCAAACTGGGAAATCAATATAGACAACTTAATTGATGCCTGCACTGCCGAAACAAGTATCATTTTTCTAGCAAATCCAAATAATCCTACAGGAGTTCCTGTTGATCCAAATGAAATAAAACGCCTCTTAGAATCTATACCAGAAAGTACTTTATTAGTGGTTGATGAAGCTTATTTTGAATTTGCAGAATCGCAACTGTGTTACAATAGCATTGAATGGATAATGCAACACCCTAACCTCATAGTGACTCGAACTTTTTCAAAAATCTACGGGTTGGCTGGTGTGCGTCTCGGTTATGCCATCGCCCATCCTTCTATTATTGAAATTTTACTACGTGTACAATTACCTTTTACCGTTAATCAGGTAGCGCTTAATACCGCTTATGCGGCCTTAGATGATGAGGACTTTTTGCGGCTAAGCTTACAGACTAATGCAGATGGAATGATGCAAATACGCCAGGGATTAGATCAATTAAATATTGATTATTTACCCTCAGCATGCAATTTTCTTACTTTCAACTGCAAAGAAGATGGAATGCCACTCTATAACTATCTTTTGGATCAGGGTATTATTGTTCGTCCTTTACATCCATATAAAATGAACCATTACATTAGGGTTACTATAGGAACCCAGGAGCAAAATACTCGCTTTCTTGAGGCATTAAATAATTATTATAAGTAAGGAAAGAAAATGACAAGTGACTTAAGCAGCAAACATTGTGAATCATGCGAAGGCATAGGTGCTGCATTAAATGCAGAGCAAATAAAGAACTTATTGCCACAATTAGATAAAAATTGGGCAGTCAGCGCGGATAACCGCAGCATCAGACGCAGTTTGTCCTTTAAAAATTTTTATGAAACTATGGCTTTTGTCAATGCTCTTGCATGGATAGCTAATACCGAAAACCATCATCCTGATTTAGAAATTGGTTATAACTATTGCCATGTTCATTTCATGACCCATGCATTGAAGGGTTTGAGTCATAATGATTTCATTTGTGCTGCAAAAATGGATAAATTATTAGTAGGTTGAAAGCAAAACTTACCATAAATAGAGTAGATATACCTTTGCTCATGAATGCACAGGAAAAAATTTTATGCCGATATATCGATATGGATTTAAAATCTGTACCAAGCGGCATAAAGTTTCAAATAATACGCTAATACTTTAGATTTGGAGATGCATTTTTTTTATAGAGCTCATTAAGGTCTACAATTTCTACTATAATATCGCGAGGTATTTTTTTCATAATTTCTTCATTTGATAATTTTTTCTTATCGGAAAGCATACGTTTTAGAGGAACTTTAAGTTCATTAAAGACAGTTATGCTCGTAAAACCACTCTCTTCTTTTGATAGATCGATTGCTCGAATACCTGTAGGCGCAATAATACTGAACCCTTCAGGTATACTACATAAACAAAAATCAGGAGTAATTTCATTTGCAAAAATTTTGTCTGAATTTCCTATTTTTTTGTCAGCGAAATTACAAATTTGAACTCTTATGACTCCCTTCTCGGTCATGCGTGATTTATTAAACTCAAATAATGCTTTTGCTAACTCTTCTGTTATCTTTATGTCTCCTGGTTCGCCTCCTATTACTAAAGATAGATCAAAGTAGCTTTCACCCAATGGCTTTACCTCATCCTTCAATTGATTTAGAGCTTTTGGTAGGTAATCTTCTCCGTTCCTGGTTTTTTGTGTTGTATCTAATTTCACTTTATCTAAATCAGTAGCTAAATCTAAAATATCTCCATTTGTCATTACAATAATAGCAGAGGTGTTACTATGCTTTCTTGCATGTGATAATGCATGTATTATCGGTAATCCAGGCATCTTTAGCTGATAATCATCGGCTAGAATTACAATAAGTAAACTGGTGTCTTCGGCGTCTTTAGGTGTTTTTTTAATATTTTTATCAAAAAAAGTGTCCATAATAAGGCCTATTAGGTTTTTATTTTTATATTATAGCCAAACATCAAACAAAAACAATTTTCCTGCTAGTTTTGAAACAATACTGTGGTGTTTTAGTCCCACTGGTATTGGTCATTCTGCGAATGAGATTAAATGCAATTTAGCTTAATACTTCATTATGGCTTTATCTTCACCTAAAAGATTTGCTAAAAGTCCAAGTAATTCATCACTAGGCGATATATTCCATTGTGGTGCCAAACTTAATTGCGCTTTTGCATATTCGTTAGAATAGGAAAACTGGACAGCGCAACGTCCAATGTGTGCTTTTAACAAAGCCTGAATGGATGATAAAATACCTTGATGTTCAGCATGCAAACGTAATTCCAAACACCGAGCAAATTTTGTACGTGCAGCAGGTACATCATAAAGAGAGCTAGCGCTCATTTTCACCCCACCATTATAATCATCATGTGCTACATCACCTTCAACAACAAGCATATCACCTGTTGCCAAAGTAGATGAAAAAGACTCAAAAAGCTCATCAAAAATAACAATATCTATTCGTGCTGTAGAATCATCCATGCCAAGAATCACCAGTTTTTTACCTCGCTTCGTCACAACTTTACGAATACCTACTACCTGAGCACATATAATTGCTTTTTTTTGCATTGATGGATTTAATTGGCTTATTGGTACAATAAAATCACTAAATTCACGTCGATACTGATCAGCAGGATGTCCAGTCAAATAAAAACCCAATACTTCCCGTTCACCTTCCAGGCGTTGAGCTTCAGACCAAGATTTGCATAAAACATATTCTTGCTCATTGGCGCCATCATCTAATAATGAGAATAGATCAAACTGACCGCTGGATTGATTTTGGTGTTCCTTCTCTGCTACTTTTAGCGCTTTTTCTAAAGAAGCAGTCAATACTGCTCTTTCTATCTTCCATTCATCAAAAGCACCACTTTTGATCAATGCCTCTAATACGCGTCGATTTACTTTCCGCAAATCCAATCGTTGACAAAAACCAAATAAATCAAGGTAACTCTCTCCTGAGCCACGTGCATCAATAATACAATCGATTGCAGACTCACCTACCCCTTTTATGGCTCCCAGACCATAAATAATTGTAGTTTCGTCAATAACAGTAAAGTGATACATTGAGTGATTGATAGATGGGGGTAAAACTTTTAACTTCATATGGGCACATTCATCAATAAAAGTGACTACTTTATCTGTGTTATCCATATCCGAAGACATTACTGCAGCCATGAAAGCTGCTGGATAATGAGCTTTTAGCCATGCTGTTTGATACGCTACTAAAGCATATGCTGCTGAGTGAGACTTATTAAAACCATAGCCAGCGAATTTTTCCATTAAATCAAAAATATGAGTTGCTACTTTTTCATCAACCCCTCTTGCTGTCGCTCCCTCGGTAAAAATTTCCCGCTGTTTCGCCATTTCTTCAGGTTTTTTCTTTCCCATAGCACGACGCAATAGATCTGCCGAACCTAAAGTATAATTTGCTAAAACTTGAGCAATTTGCATGACCTGTTCTTGATATAAGATAACCCCATAAGTAGGCTTTAAAATAGGCTCCAAATCAGGATGAGGATAATCAACTGCGGCACGTCCATGTTTACGATCAATAAAATCATCCACCATTCCTGACTGTAAAGGACCTGGTCTAAATAAAGCAACTAAAGCGATGATATCCTCAAAACAATCGGGTTGTAAGCGATTAATAAGCTCTTTCATTCCACGTGATTCCAGCTGAAACACCGCTGTTGTTTGACACGCCTTTAGCAAATCAAAAGATGCCGGATCATCAGTTGGAATGTGGCTAATATCAATTGAGGGTAATTCTTCACGGCTCCGTTGTTTGTTTACCGTAGCCAGGGCCCAATCGATAATGGTTAAAGTTCGTAAACCTAAAAAGTCAAATTTAACTAAACCTGCCGCTTCCACATCATCTTTATCAAATTGACTTACAATTTGTGTAGAACCCTCTTCACAATAAATAGCTGTAAAATCAGTTAGCTGGGAAGGAGCAATCACTACTCCCCCTGCATGTTTTCCTGCATTTCGCGTAATACCTTCCAGTTTTAATGCCAGATCGATAAGTTCTTTAACCTCTTCTTCTTCAGTATAGCGGCGCTTAAGTTCCTCTTCTTGTTCTAATGCTTTGCTTAACGTGATACCTAATTCAAAAGGAATTAATTTGGCTAATTTATCAACAAACCCATAAGGATGTCCTAATACACGCCCCACATCACGAACCACCGCTTTTGCAGCCATAGTACCAAAAGTAATAATTTGTGACACACTTTGTCTGCCGTATTTTTCGGCAACATAATCAATGACCCGATCGCGCCCTTCCATGCAAAAATCAATATCAAAATCAGGCATGGATACCCGTTCTGGGTTTAAAAACCGCTCAAACAGCAATTCATATTCTAAAGGATCTAAATCTGTAATTTTTAAAGCATAAGCAACTAATGAGCCTGCTCCAGAGCCACGTCCTGGTCCTACAGGCACACCATTTTTCTTTGCCCATTGAATGAAATCAGCCACAATCAGGAAATAACCAGCAAATCCCATATTGTTAATCACGTCTAATTCAATCTGGAGTCTTGTGTCATATTCTTGTCGAGAAATTAGGAATTCTTCTGGTGATATGTTTTTAAATATTTGCAGCAGACGCTCTTCCAAACCAATTTTTGATAAATGAGACAAATAATTCTCAACAGTAGAACCATCAGGAATAGGAAAATTAGGTAAATAATTATTCCCGAGATCCAGTTTTACAGTACATCGTTTGCTTATTTCTACAGTATTTGTCAGTGCTGAAGGCAAATCAGCAAATAAAGAGAGCATTTCATCTGCTGAGCGTAAATATTGTTGAGCACTATATCTCTGTTCTCTTCTAGGATCAGCTAAAGTGTATCCCTCATGAATACAGACACGTGCTTCGTGGGCCTCAAAATCGTCTTTATCCAGAAAACGCACATCATTAGTTGCTACTAATGGCAGTTTCAATTTATTGGCTAAAGCAATTAGCTTTTCATTGTAAAGCGCTTCATCAGATCGACCAGTTCGTTGGATTTCTAAATAAAATCGATTGGCGAATAGCTCTTGCCAATATAGTGCTCGACTTATCGCTAATTCTTCATCATCTGCTAATAAAGCATGTCCAATATCGCCAAACTTTCCTCCCGATAATGCAATAAGTCCAGCTGAATACTCTGCAATCCACTGATGTTGTACCCTTGGTTGACCTTGATACTGTCCTTCCTGATACGCTTTTGAAATAAGGCACGTTAAGTTTTTATATCCCTCAGAATTGAGGCATAAAAGAATCAAAGAAAAAACACGATCAGGATATTCAGGATTATAGCAGGGTAAATCACTGCCAATAATAGGCTTTATTCCAGCATCAATTGCGTTTTTGTAATGCTTCACAGCAGCAAACAAATTACAATGATCAGTCAATGCAACAGAGTACATTCCTCGTGAAGGAAGAGCCTTCATTAAAGGTTTTACCCGCACTAAACCATCAACTAAAGAAAACTCTGTGTGAACACGTAAATGAACAAACCGATGTTGCATAAAAAAAATAGACTCATTTAAATTAATTGAAGAACTTTAACCTAAATCATGTGTTTTGCCTATGGTATTAAGCGTAAATCATTGTTAGAAAGAGTTTCAGGTCTGGCCAAAAAATCGAGTTTAATCTTCCTTTTCGACTAATGCGTTGATAGCTCCACCAATGACAGTTTGTGATAAGAGATGAAAAGCTCGATAAATATTGGATTTACCATTTCAATTAGGACCCGTGCTCACCTTAAGTTACTTCTTTTTTCGCTAAAATAACCTGATTTCCTGGCTGATCCATTTTATCAGAAAGGATAGAAAATCCTGTATTTAATATTCGTTGGCTGTTTTGCTGTGTAGGCTGACCACTGTGATAAAAATATTCACCAAACATTTCCGATTCAATAGTACAATCATCAATGATTTTAAATTCATTTTCGATAGGATGGCTTGTGTCGGCAAAAGTTATTAATAATAGTCCTTCAGGTTTTAGAAGATCATAAAATTTTTTTAAAACGGTTTCATGAAGGCTCGCATGGATATGAAATAGCATAAACCAACAAACGATGGCATCAAATCGCATTTTTGTTGAAAAATCAAAGATATCAGCAATAAATAAGTTCTTTTCTGGAATAATTTGTTTGGCATATTCAATTTGTTTTGGAGAAATATCTAGACCATAAATAGGAAAACCATGATTTTTAAGATAGGCGGCAATTGGTTTTCCAGAACCACAACCAACATCTAAAATAGTAGCGCCAGAATGAAGTTGGGTAATCATCTCATCAATTGATGGTTGTTCAATATACCAATCCCTTTTCTCATGCCAAATTTTTGCAATGTTGTCGTACGCTTTTTTTATTTTATTTGCAAATGAATTGCTCATCTCAATTTCTATAAATTAGGTAAAAAATAAACCCTTCCTTCAAAGTGACTTAATCCAATGAAAACCTTTATAAATTATAATAATGCTTGAATTTAAAGCATAAAACAAAATAAATATATAAATTATTATCAAAAAAGCGGCCATAATTAAAAAAATCCCATCTTTTTCTATTAATCCTATAGAAATCAAGATAATGGCAAAAGAAGTAATAAAATCTAGATAAGGAATTGGGATCATTAATAAAAAACTTAGAATAAATATAAAACCAACAAAAAAATATTTAATCCATTTGGAACTAAAAAGTAATGCCCTCTTTTTTATATATTTTTCTAGAAACACCACATACGGTACGATTTTTAATATTCCTTCATTAAAATCATGAGGTATTTGCCTATTTTTAAGTTTCATAGGCAGCCACATTTTATTTCGCCCCATTAAAATTTGAGCGGAAATTAAAGCGATAGAAAATCCAAATAGTATTGTAACTCCTGGAATAAAGGATATAGGGGTAATCGCAAGAAAAGCCAATAAAATAATCAAAAAAAGATTATCCTTTTGTTGAAATTTATTTAATAAATGATTAAGAGTGATTTTTTTTGAATTTTTTGAAGCTAATTTTTTTAAGCGTATTGATATTTTCATTTAGATTTATTTTTTATTAGTCTTATTTAATCATCTTTCCATATGCTAAAACTCACGTTAAGTTAAGACGTCATCCCGAGTTTTACTCAGATGTCAGTTTGCGGATATACTTAACTTAATAGCAGTGGATCCAGCCTACTTAGAGTATCGTCCCTCTATTTAAGAAGGGCTATATGCAATAAATAAACACTAGTATAACAATTGAATAGCTGTTTCAGTAGATTTGATACTCAGTTTTCTCCATTTAGTCTATCAACCAGTATCTTATTTGAAAACAGAACTTTTTGTATCTTTTCATGTAAAGGAAAATCATTTTTAATAAATATCGTCTCGTCCAAGTAAAGGAGTTTGCCCTATTGCCTCTTTAATTGCATTGGATTTACTCTGACTCCAAGAACTTTGGCATTACGCTCAATAATAGCACTCTCGTGCCCTTCACTAATTGTTTCATTATTTGACAATAATTTTTTGTTTGACTAGCCGTGGCCCTCATCCCAAAAAACGCCATCAAAAAACGTAGAATAATGGCTGGAAGTAATTATTGCTCCAGATAAATTACAAATAATCATCTCAAATGAACTAAAATAAAACTATATGATTATTTTTTGATATCATTGATATCAGGAGGAACAAATGGGCCAAGGTAAAATTAAGGCGGGGCGAAGAGCCACCAGGATGAAGGAACAACAAAGCATTCCAGAACCAAAGAATGAATCATTTGGATCGTGGCTTTTAAAAAAAACTCAAATCGATGAAAAAAGTTTATTCAATTTAGCCACAAGTGCCATTAGCGCTGGATTTAATTATGCTGCTAATCAAACAATAAATGCTTTAAGTGATGAAAAAACTTTATTCAATTTAACCACAAGTGCTGTTAGCGCGGGATTTACCTATGCTGTTAATCAAACAATAAATACTTTAAGTACTGAAAGTATCGTTCAGCATTTTGATAATATTTCTAACATGCAACAAGTTCATGATATATTTGAAGGAGAATCGAACTATAGTAAGCAACAGGAAAATATTGCAAATATAGGAACCATGATCGGTGCCCAACTGTTTTTAATTGGTAAACAGATTTATGAGAATTATCCCTCTATTAAAGATAGCTTTATTACTAATAAGGTAGAAAAATCAGAAATACCCCCCTTAAAAATACAGACCTCAAATGCATCTCCATCTCAAGAAACCGACTTAAAAGCACGGTTGAACAAAGAAAAAACTGAACCAGCTGATCCACCAGAAATTGCGGATGAGCTTTCTGAACAGATTGATTCTACGCCAAGAGCAAATTAGTGGCGAAAAATCTTTTGAGGCCAGATGATCCTGAATCCTGTTGAGCGAACGGTTGCCTTAGCAGTCAGCGTTCGCTCAACAGCAAATCGATGTCAAAACAATTGGTATACTTATAAACTAAATCAAAAAATAAAATTCTAATGAACGCCAATATGGTATGCAATCAATGTTAAGTGCGTTTTACCACTCCAATTCCAATAATGTAATTAGTCCAGACCAATATTCAGTCCACTCAAAATTATAAGGATCATGTCCATCTTTTCTCCTTAATAAGACACCATTGTCCACTTTAAATAAAGGCGAAGTATGGTTTAGTTGCTCAACTTGTTTAAATAACGGCACTAACTTTAATTCACTAAAATCTTCAGGAAAGTTACCTGATTCAAAAGTATCATAAATACTATCCGCAGAACGCTGCATGGCTTGTAATAGAATAATACGCTGTAATTCAGCTTCTTCTTTAAAAAGATAGTTATCGCCATAGACAGTCCAAAAAGTACCCTCTTGATTCACCACATTTAAACCGAGTCGGTTGTCTTCATCATGCATAAGATTAGCAAGCAGTAAATTCAGAATAGAAGGTAAAAAGACTTGTTTTTCTATTTCACGTCGAGGTGTTCGTATATGACCAGAAGCAAAAGAATCACTCAAGTAATGATTTGCAAAAGCATTTTGAGCATATGCTAACTCCAGTAACTGCTCAGCATGAGTAATATTGCCTTTAATCTTTTGTTGATAGGCAAGCAAAGCTGTATCAAGAGCTACTTGATGCCCAACCTCGTAAGCAATTAATGAATCAGGCTGATAGTGATCAAAGTTAGCTTCCGAAATCTTTAAGTAATTGCCAAAAGGAATATAATCACTGATAAAACTGCCGCCACAAGTCAAGCGATTTAGCTTTTTATTAATTGCTGAACCATATTCTTTATAAAATTCCGAATCCGTCTTTCCTTGTGATCGCCAGTCCATTAGAAGTTGTGCAATCTGTTTCTGATATTGAATAAGATTTTCCGCTTGTGTGCGAGGGGTTTGGCAATTGTTTTTGTCTTTATCCCCTGCCAAAGCATAAAATTGGAGATTAAAACATTCTTTGCGTTTGTCTATAGTACACATTGAAATTGGATGTTGCGGATCACCAAATAAATCTCCCGCTAACATTACGATTTGACCATAAGTAAGGATTAAACCATTAGGCAAATGCAACAACTTACCTGGATTACTATTATCAAAGCGGAGATTAATCTGATCACCAAAGTACTGGTGCTCAAAACCTGAAAAATTTTTCATGTGTCGTTCCAGCAATTGATTTATTAATTCTTGGGAAAAATCAGATGAATTAGCATAAGAACTCTGAACTAGAGTTAATAGAATCATTAAAGCAGTAATAATCTTTTTCATTCAGTAATTCTCTATAAAGTTTAGTTTATAAATTTGAGGCTATGCATTAAAAGTAAGGGCTAGAAAACATTGTAATTATAGGTAACACAATGAAAAACCAGCCAAAGTAAGCCTCTTCTTTGGCTAGAATATACTACTATAAATGAAAAAAAATGAAGAATATTATGATTTCGCTTTTTTACTATTGAGAAGAATGGATTGCCTTTTAGGTATTATCGAAGTGAGAGGTATTTCAGAGTTTTGAAGATTAGAAGCACTGACTGCAAAAAATCGATGTAAGCTTTGTTCAACATCCTCTTTTGTCGCTTGGAACTTATTAAAAAAGCCAATCAACTCTATTTATATGTCATATCAAATATTTTGATAATTAATTATTTGAAACGAATAAATCGTAAAATAGTTGGTGAAAAGTACCGAAATTTAACGCCTACTTACAAGTTAAGCTTACTAAAAATCATAATGTAGCAATAATTATTACCATTCGTGGTATAATTGCCAACGAAATAAGCATACTGAATAATAATATCAACACCAGTTTCTTCTTTCACAAATACAAATAAATAAAGGAAACAGCATGAGTTTTAAATCTTTAGGTTTAATCGACCCCTTACTTCAATCTATTGATGAATTAGGCTACAAAGAACCCTCTTCAATTCAAACTCAAGCTATTCCAAAAGTATTATCAGGCAAAGATGTACTTGCTTCAGCGCAAACCGGAACCGGAAAAACTGCAAGTTTCGTGTTACCTATTTTGCAAAAACTCAGCGCGACACCTCGAGCTAAAGGCAATAGAGCACGAGTACTCATTCTAACTCCAACACGTGAATTGGCCAGTCAAGTACACGAAAACATCATTCAATATGGACGTTATCTTTCACTTCGTTCGGCAGTGGTCTTTGGTGGAGTAAAAATTAATCCTCAAATGATGAAATTACGCTCTGGAGTAGAGATATTGGTTGCCACACCAGGACGTTTATTAGATTTACATCAGCAACGCGCCATACAATTTGATCAAATTGATACTTTGGTACTGGATGAAGCCGATAGAATGCTCGATATGGGCTTCATTCATGACATGAGACGAATTATTAGTTACCTGCCTAAAAATCGACAAAATCTTATGTTCTCAGCCACTTTTACTGATGAAATCCGTAGTTTTGTAAAGACCATTCTTAATCAACCAATAGAAATTGATGTTACACCGCGAAATACAACGGCTGTTAAAATCAAACAAACGGTACATCCAGTTGATAAAAACCAAAAAGCAGCTTTACTCAGCCATCTGATTCATAGAAATAAATGGAACCAAGCTTTAGTATTTTCTAAGACAAAACATGGTGCTAATAAATTGGTTAAGCAATTAGCTGAAGCACAAATTCATGCTGCAGCGATCCATGGTAATAAATCCCAATCCCAACGTACCAAAGCTTTAAATGATTTTAAATCTGGGGAATTACATATTTTAGTGGCTACAGATATTGCTGCTCGAGGAATTGATATTGATCAATTGCCTTGTGTCATTAATTTTGATTTACCCCAAGTGGCTGAAGATTACGTTCATCGTATTGGTAGAACTGGACGTGCTGGTTCAATAGGATTAGCAATTTCACTAGTAAGTGCCGATGAGGTAAGTCAATTGCAGTCAATAGAAAAATTGATTCAACACAAATTAAATCGTATTGAAATTGAAGATTTTGAACCCCAACATAATGTGCCTCAAACCAATATATCTTCTACAACTAAAAAATATTCTCAGGTAAAGAAAAAAACGACTTCAACTTATGCTAAGCCCCATAAAAAACCATTGGCTAGAGGTTCAAGAAATACTCGTTCTAAACCTTAATGTCGTGTTTCCCCATAACAAAAGATAGGGTAAATGCAGCAGATGACGCACAGACACACAAAATAGAGAGAATAGCCTGCTATGGGGATTAGGTACACTTACTTATAAATTAGATAACCTTACTTTTTATGGGTAAATTATCGAGTTGTTGCTCTCTCTGTTTTTTATATTCTTGCCAGCCATTGTATGGTTTTTTATAAAAAACAATTCCAACAGTATCTCTAAAAATATAACCATTGCTTCTTGCCTCTCCATTACGAAGTGGTAATTTTATAGGATCGGTTACATCACAGCCCTGCTCTCCTTTTTCTTTGGCTTGTTGATATTGCAAAATGTGTTCGCTATTTACAATATGCGTTGCGGCCTTATTATAAGAAGATGCTTGTCTTTCTAAGGTATGCATTACTGAGCGCTTGGATTGTGGTATTTCTTCTAAATTAGGATAACCGTCTGAAGTGTTCTCATAACCTAACGAGTTTTCAATTGCATTTAATTTAAAAGCAGATTTACAAAATTTTTCAATAATACATTGTGCAAGGTAAGGATAATTAGTGCTTGCTACAGTCATTAAATAGGAATGAAAAAAATAGGGATCCATTACATAAATATAGGGTGAATTATGTTCAGCCGCATTGGTAATAGATGTTGGTATATGTCTTTTAAGTAAAGGATGGTCTTTCCTCATTTTAGCATTGTTTCCAACAGCGACAGTATCAATCATTAAGTCCCAAGCAGGCAGATTTGTTTCAGTATTTTTTATTTTTGCAAAAATAGTTTTTAATTCAAGAATGCTTAATCCGCCTATATCAAGAATACCTTGCTCAACCGCACTAATAATTAAATTAAATTGTAAACGATGAGTTTCTTTGCCATGAAAAAATAAGGGGGATATCTTATTTTCTTCACTCCATAACTCGTTTCTTTCTAAAACCTCATCTGCTTCTAGTTTACTTATAAATCCAATAAAACTAGGTACTGGTCTTTGAGTTGGAGTTTCATGTAAATTTATTCCATACTTTTGTTCTTTATAAAGCAAAACCTTGCTTAGTAGATTATTTGTTTTATTTGTAGTGAGTTCTTCGTCCGGACTAGGCCATAAGAGATCCATAAAACTGCAATATTGCTTCGGTTTCCTAAGCTCTAGCGCTTGCAACCCATTTCTATTGGAGTTCTCTAAATCCCACAAAAACTTGACTTCTTGCTCTAAGTTTTGCAAAGACTTTGCTATGAGTGATGCATCCGATAAAAAGACTGATATATTTGCTAAAATGCGTGCATGGTTAGGAAATTTCTTTCGATAGAATTCAAGATATTCTTGGTAAAGTTCATTATTTTTTTCACCACCAGCAATATTAACTATATCTTGCATGATAATTTACCTTTTGTTTTGTATTAAAATTACATTACGTATTAAGTCATAATTTGGGTATTGTCGAGTAAGCTAATTTAGTTATCTAGATCATCTTCTCTAACAGCTTGATTATTACTCATAACCTCATAAATGATAATAAAATATTCATTAATTTAACTCTCTGTTACAAATAAAGACATATCTGGGTTCATAACAATAAAAGATCGAATTTTAATCATATTAACCAATAATGGATTGATGAGAATTTATTAATGAACAAAAAATAAACAACTCGAGGTATATTGACAAATGTTACTGCAATAGTGTAACTTAAATGTACAGTTATTTTTTCTAAATATTCATGTTCCATTCTACTAAAACCATCAAGTTAAATAAAAAAGCAGATTTGATACAAGTCTTTGCTGGCTTTTTTTATTTTAGCTTTTTTAGCCCGCAGCTGGGTGGTAGGTAGAGTTAACTAACACTCCAACCCCCAGCTTAGTCTGGGGGCTTTTGGCATCCGAATTCCCAGACTGATAAAAGTAAGGGAGTTGGATGAAACCAAGAGGAGTGTAAATCATGCATCATCCCCCAAGAACCCATCATTCCCACGAGCTCTCCGTAATTGTTTCTTGTTCCAGGAGGCAAAGATGAGTTATTCAATTTTAAAAAAATTACCACCAGTAGAAAAAATTATCCAAGAATTACCCTTATCCCATTCTGCTTACCAGCAAATTGCCCAAGACCGAAACGAAATTAAAGCGATTTTGGAAGGACGAGATACACGCCTCTTAATGATCGTTGGCCCCTGCTCTGCTTGGCCTAAAAAAGCCGTTTTAGAATATGCCCATCGTTTAGTCCAATTGAACCATAAAGTAAAACACGCATTAAAAATAATTATGCGCGTTTACATCCAAAAACCTCGTACAACTAAGGGTTGGACAGGTCCTGTCAATCAACCCGACTTATTCTTGGCGCCAGATATTGCCTCAGGAATAAAATACACACGGGATATGATGATTAAAGTTATTGAGATGGGACTGCCTATCGCTGATGAAGCCCTATTCACCCACAATGCCAAAGGATTTCTGGAACTTTTATCATGGGTAGCTATTGGTGCTCGTAGCTCAGAAGATCAAGAACACCGTATTTTTGCTTCTGCCCTAGACTGTGCGGCAGGATTAAAAAATCCGACCCATGGTTCGCTGGCTGTAGGAGTAAACAGTATTATTGCATCACAACATCCTCATGTCGCAGCCTTTGATGGCTATGAAGTACAAACACATGGTAATCATCATGCTCATCTTGTTTTACGTGGTTCTAATCATGCCCCCAATTATTCTATTGCACATATTGAGGAGGTAAAAAACCACATGGACATGCACCAAATCATTAATCCTTCGATAATTATCGATGTTAGCCATGATAACTGCCTGATTAATGGTAAAAAAAATCATCAATTACAACCATCAATTGCGTTATCCATCATCGAGAATCTCAAAAATAGACCCGATTTAAAACAATTGGTAAAAGGATTCATGGTAGAAAGTTATATCAAAGAAGGAAACCAAAAAGTCGATCCCATTAATCCTAATAAACTGGATTTAAATGGACTATCCATTACTGATCCGTGCCTAAGTTGGGAACAAACAGAATCATTTCTTTTGGAATTAGCAGAATTGAATGCATTAGACATGAATAATAAAAGAGAGGTGCAATAATGGCTATTTTATTTGGTATTGCTGGTGATGTTGGTTCGTTTTCTGAAGAAGCTGCCTTTCTTTATGCCAAAAAGAAAGGACTCGACTCTATTTTTGCTTATTTATTAGACATGGAAGGTGTACTCAATGCCATTGAAGATGGAGTAATAGATCTAGGCATCATCCCAGTTGTCAATCTTTTAGGTGGATTAGTAAAACCAGCCTTTCTTGCCATGGGAAAACATTTGTTTACACCAATTGATGAGTTTTGGCATGAAATTAATCAATGTCTGCTCGTTAGGAGTGATACTGATCTAGGTCAAATCAAGCATATTGTATCTCATCAGCAAGGACTGGCCCAATGTCAGCGGTTTTTAAAGAAACAATTTAAAAATACAGGGCAAATAGAATGGATTGATACAGCAAAGGCTGCAAAAGATTTAGCAAAAGGAGTCTTACCCTCCTATTCTGCTGTAATTGCTCCAGAGCGTTGTGCGCAACTTTATGGTTTAGAAATAAAAGCGAAAAATATTCAAGACAGCTCTCCTAATCGTACTGCGTTTCTCTTAGTCAAAAAACATAGCGATAAAGCCACTATTCAAAAGTAAGGAGCATTCTATGTGTACGCTTGAAGAATTAAGAAAACAAATTGAACAAACAGATGCTTACATCATTGAAAAATTAGCGCAACGTCAAGAATTGGCAAAACAAATAGGAGAGATAAAATCAAAAATAGGTAAAAAAATAGTAGATCACCAACGTGAAAAAAAATTGTTTCTGTATTATGAAGAGTTATCAACTCAGTACCACTTACAACAGGAATTTGTCACGCGCTTATTCAAAATAATTATTTCAAACTCGAAAAAGGTGCAAAAACAATGAATTATTCTAAACAATTTTTACTGAAAGATTCAGCCACTGTTGCTATTAATTCACTGGCTCAACAAAAAATAAACTCGGGTCTTAAAATTTATAATCTCAGTGCTGGCGAACCTAAATTATTGCCTCATCCAATAATAACCGCCGCAGTCATGCAAGCTTTAGAACAAGGCCTAACTCTTTATCCTCCTGTATCTGGGGTAGCAGAGTTACGATATCTTGCTTGTGAGTGGATGAACAAATCCTACAATTGCTCATTCACAAATGAAAACTGCTTAGTTGTTAACGGTGGAAAGTTTGGAATCTATTTACTAATGCAATTATTGATACACAACAATGATGAAGTCATCATTCCCTCTCCTTATTGGGTTTCATATCCACAAATCACCCACCTGTTTGGAGGCACACCTATAATCGTCGAAACCAAGGAAATCGAAGGATGGAAATTAACCCCTCAAGCACTTAAAAATGCCTGCAGCTCTAAAAGCAAAATACTTATTCTTAATAATGCAGCCAATCCAACCGGTGCATTGTATACACAATCTGAATTGGCTGAACTTTTACAAGTTGCTCATGAGCATGGGCTTTTAGTGATTGCAGATGAAGTATATAGTGGGCTCATTTACGATGAGCATACCTATATATCTTGTGGTTCATTTTCTCAGTTTAAAGATCGGATCATTATTATTCAAAGTTGTTCAAAAAACTTTTCCATGACTGGTTGGCGGGTTGGTTTTGTATTCGCACCCAAAACTATTATTCAACCATTAGCTGCATTAATGAGTCAAAGTACGAGTGGAGTTACAACTCTTGGTCAATGGGCTGCCGTTGCGGTATTGAAGGAAACCAATGTTGGTCTCTGGGTTCAACAATGCATGCAGAAAAGAAGGGATTGTATCATTCAAGCTTTAGATAAATATTTTGGGCTCACAATAATACCTCCGCTGTCATCTCTCTATATCTATCTTTCCTTAAATAGCTTAGGGGTTAAAAATCAAAACTCAGAGGAATTTTGCAAACAAGCATTGGAAGAAGCCGATGTTGCTCTTGTACCAGGAACTGCATTTGGAAATGAAGGTTATGTACGATTATCCTTTGGCGGATATGAAGAAGATTTACAATCAGGGATTCGACAATTAGCGCAATGGTTGCATGTCTAAGAAATACTAATAAATTAACATTTAATAGCCCCCCTGCTTACGCAGAGGATGACGAGATTCTAAACGTCACCTTCCGTGAAAACGGAAGGTCTAAAAACAACAAATCTTGCTCGACATTTCAGCTTGCAGCATAACATTTAATTGACCCCCTGCTTTCGCAGAGGGTGACGAGGTTCTAAACGTCACCTTCCGTGAAAACGGAAGGTCTAAAAACAACAAATCTTGCTCGACATTTCAGCTTGCAGCACAACATTTAATGGACCCCCTGCTGTCGCAGAGGGTGACGAGGTTCTAAACGTCACCTTCCGTGAAAACGGAAGGTCTAAAAACAACAAATCTTGCTCGACATTTCAGCTTGCAACATAACATTTAATAGACCCCCTGCTTACGCAGAGGGTGACGAGGTTCTAAACGTCACCTTCCGTGAAAACGGAAGGTCTAAAAACAACAAATCTTGCTCGACATTTCAGCTTGCAGCACAACATTTAATAGCCCCCTGCTTACGCAGAGGGTGACGTGCTCCTAATGTCACCTTCCGTGAAAACGGAAGGTCTAAAAACAACAAATCTTGCTCGACATTTCAGCTTGCAACATAACATTTAATAGACCCCCTGCTTACGCAGAGGGTGACGTGCTCCTAACGTCACCTTCCGTGAAAACGGAAAGTCTAAAAAACAACAAATCTCGCCTGAATCTTACACACATCTTGCTGCGATACAAAAAAATGATCCAATAGCTTTTTTGTATTGGAGTTGGATGTGGATCTAGATATTGAAAATCCTCAGTGCTGGTCAGAATTTGTATTTTCACAGTGTAACTTCCTAAAATAGTACTGAGTGCTGCTTGGGTATATAAAGCCATAGCAAAGCTGGGGGATGGAGTGATAGCAAAAGAACAGGTAAAGCCGCTTGGGTTACGGTATGGAAAGGCTTTTTTAGATTACGAGAGCGTGTTGAAGACTATTTAGTGGCGGTCTCTTGATAAGATGTGATCAAGAGACCTCTGCTTGCCTGAGAACTGAAATTAAATTTTTTTAACAAATTGAGATTTTAATTTCATAGCCCCAATACCATCGATTTTGCAATCAATATCGTGATCCCCTTCAACTAATCGGATATTTTTTACTTTTGTACCTACCTTTACAACCTGAGAGGAACCCTTTATTTTTAAGTCTTTGATAACAGTTACTGTATCACCATCTTGCAGTATATTTCCGTTGGCATCTTTGATAATTCGCACAGACTCTTCATTGCGTTCACCAATATCTTTTGGCCATTCATGCATACATTCAGGACAAATAAATACATCACCATCTTCATAACTGTATTCAGAATTACATTTAGGGCAATTCGGCAAATTGTTCATTTCCTTTATCCTTTCATTGTATGTTAAGCAAAGAATGTCCAAAATCATACTGCGACATTAGCTAAAATCCAATTTTAACAGCAAATATAAGGTTTGTTGACAATTAATTACACTCTGTAGCTTCTCAGCGCAGCGTTCATCACACAGGGGCTGGGCTATGCAGCACATATTTGTCACTCTTATTTTCTTTAGCAGTTGTGAAAAATGAGTGCCTATTTTGGGGTATTAAAATATCCTTATTTTTATTACTATAGTCAGTTTTTGCAGGCAATAACGCTTGAATGGTCTTTAAGCTTTCAGGATTCACGATAGTGGCATGACGAAGTACTGTAATGCCGTTTTTGTTTTTAATCCTTACCGCCTCTAGACGTTGATTTTCTGGCAATAACTCTAGAATAGTCTTTAGGCTTTTAGCATTGCTAGCAACAAAATGAAGTGCTGTATTGCCGCCTTCGTCTTGACTCATCACCGCCTCGAAGCGTTTATTTTCTGAATATAACTCTAGAATGGTCTTTAGGATTTCATAATTATCAGCAGCATGATGAAGCACTGTATGACCATAGTTATCTTGAATTACCACCGCCTCTAGACGTTGATTTTCCGGCAATAATGCTAGAACAATTTTTAGGCTTTCAGAGTTTATAGCAGCCAAATGAAGCACTGTATGGCCATAGTTGTCTTGAATTATCACCGCCTCTGGACGCTGATTTACTGGTAATAATTCTAGAGTGGCTTTTAAGCTTTCAGGATTATCATCAGCCAGATGAAGCACTGTATGGCCATCGTTATCTTGAATTATCACTGCCTCTAGACGTTGATTTTCCGGCAATAATGCTAGAATAGTCTTTAGGCTTTCAGCATTCATAGCGGCATCATGAAGTACTGTATTGCCATCTTTGTTTTTAACTATCACCGCTTCTAAGCGTTGATTTTCTGGCAATAACTCTAAAATAATCTTTAGGCTTTCAGGATTTGTCGCAGCAAAGTAAAGCAATGCTCTGCCATATTTGTCTTGAATCCTCACCGCTTCTAAGCGCTGATTTACTGGTAATAACTCTAGAATGGTTTTTAGGCTTTCAGAATTTGTAGCTGCATAATGAAGCATTGTATTGCCGTCTTTGTTTTGAATCCTCACCGCCTCGAAGCGCTGATTTACTGGTAATAGTTCTAGAATGGTCTTTAGGCTTTCAGGATTCATAACTGCATAATAAAGTGCTGTCTCGCCACCTTTGTTTTCGACCTTCACCGCCTCTAGACATTGATTTTCTGGATATAATGCGAGAATGGCCTTTAGGATTTCAGGATTATCAGCAGCCAGATGAAGTGCTGTCTCGCCGTACCTATTTTTTTGTGTTATTGCTACTTCTTTTTGCGACAAGATTTTTTGTGCGATACCAAAATGGTGATTTTTTAATGCGGCCATCAGTGGAGTATTTTCCTCTGGGTAACTGACTCCATTGACTGTAGCACCGTGTTCCAGGAGCACATCAAAAATGGCCTCATCTCCGTTCTCAGCAGCCCAAAATAAAGCAGTTTTCATGTCGCCATCAAAGGTTTCAAGACAAGCTCCGTATTCCAGCAGATAGTTCACCATGGCTAAGTCATTGTTTTTAACCGCGATGATAAGCGGTGTGTTTTCATCCTCATCTTTAATTTCAATTTGCGCCTGTGCTGCAATCAACTGTTGGGCAATATCGCGTCCAACTTCGTTTTTATCTTTGTAGACCACTTTTTTAAAGGCATGGATTAAGGCAGTATTACCGTATTTATCTTGGATGTTTACATTAATGCCGCGTGCAATGAGTTTGCTGAGACTCTCATTATCTGCGTTTAAGGTCGCAATATGCAGAGCGCTTTGTCCCTTTTTGTTCCTCGCATTAATAGAGGCACCTTGTTCCAGAGCATCAAAAGCGATGATTCCTTGGTTTAATTGATCCAGATAATACCGGTTCGCTAACAGCGCATCAAAGGCTTCGTTGTGATTGGAAGCATACTGCGCTAATAACTGCAATAACGCGAGATTCTTGGTAGAGAGGGTAAAAGCAAGGACTTGTTGCAAGGCTTCGTTATTGTGCAGTGATTCTTGGGTGCTGAATAATTCTTGAAAAAAACGTTTCGTCTCCTCTGCAATCCTGGCTTGTAATTGGGAAGAGGCCACCTTGCCATAAAAAAGATAAGGCATGCTCGCACCAGCAAGGGGAAGTTGCGATTTAGAATCGCAGTACCCGGTATAATCCTGGAGGCGTTCTTTGATCGCGGGATAATCTTTGCAGGCCACTTGACGCGAGATCCCACTTTGTGCGCCTGTATTCACCTGGGGGATGTGATGCTCCTGACACAGGGTGTGCCCCAGCAACCGAAACATATCTGCCACCGGCGCGATTTTTTCTTGCTTTACTGCAGACTCAATTGAATCCAAACACAACGCACCATTTTGCCCTTTCCATACCCAAGCTTGGGCCAAAATGGCATCATCCAGGGAGGGATTTTGTGCCTCACCTTGGCATAAAACATAAAAACCACCATTAGGCGAGGCGATGCCATGAACAACACACTCACTGCCCACACCACCAAGATACTGGCAGCAATGCGTTATTTTCCCAAGACAGGCCGCAAGTGCTGCTCCTTTATCGCTGGTTGTATCCAGTTTTTTAATATAAATCCCAGGATAGCCAATGTCTTTGCCATCAATAAGCACATCAGGAATCGTCTTCTCCGCATTATCACGCTTGAGGGCATAAAATTGCTCTCTATTTTGCGGGCTGATGCCGTTTTGAATTAAGATTTGTTGGGCTGCACTATGTTCTTGTTGGTACTTGGCATAAAAGGCTTCCAAAACAATCATGTCAATATTTGCCAAAGGTAATCGTCCTTGGCAAAGAGAAACGAGTTGGGTTTGCAGCTCAAATAAGCGTTGACTGAATACTTTCAGCTGTTCCTCGCGTGCCATTCTTGCTTCGGGGTTAGTCAAGGGCTTTTTCTTAAGGCTCTTATATTGTCTTGCTACCGTAGAGAGTTCCTTTTTGACGTCTTGAATTTTATCCCTTATTTGTGCATCGAACTTTTGGCCTTCTTGTTTCGTTGCTTTCTTACCCATTTTCCCCATCGCCTCAATAGCTTCTGCATGCGGCAAAAGGGTGCGAAAACGGGGATTGGCAAGGTAAAGGTTGGCCAGTTTTAGCCATTGTGGAAACGCACACATATCGGCTTTGGGTAACTCAAATAAGCATGCATCATGAACCAGGTAGTTGTGGGCATTTTGGTCTTTAAATTGGAGTAAATAATTCAATACCGCTTTTTCATCCTTAAAAATCGTGGCTAATTTAAAAGCATGGTCTTCAGCCACCCCATTGTGTTCCACAATAAGGGCTAATTGACATAAAGGAAGCACTTTTTGATAACAGTCATGATGAATAAATCCCTTATCATTTGGGGGAAGAGTAGTATTAGGGAGTGCCGTTGCTTCTATAAAGTCACCTAGTCCCCACTGCTGTAATGTGGCCTTCATGAAATAAGCCCCTTCTTCACCATAATCATGGTGAATGCGCTCGATGAACTCATTGGTTTTGGCGCTATAGGCGAGTGATTTTTGTTTTAATCCCTGGATGGTTTGGAGCTCTTTTAGAATATCCAGCATGGACAAGGTTGGCATAGTTTATTTCTCTAAAATTGTATTATGTGAGGTGGCCAAATCAGCCTTTTTTACTAACCACATAGGGGTTCACTAAAAGTAAAAACCAGTACAACAAAAAAATGGCTCACCTCGACCCAATATGAGCAGATTTTAATCTATGCGATTGTTAAATATAACTGTCAAAAATGAACAGGGTACAAAAGCTGAAAAAATATACTTAGTGAAGGTGATGTATCTACTTCAGAAGTGATAAAAACTAAATTTGGTCACATAATCGTTAAAGGACACAGACGATAGTCAAGATATAAACACGCACTTTAGCCGCCCATGCGGCACCTTATTTTAAAAATTTAATTTAATTTTCTTATATTCAATACTGATAACATTCTGTAAATACAGTATTTTTCCTTGTGTCAATAATAATTATTAACATTACCCTTTCCTCTTTATTGTTTAATAACAAACTGAACAACAATTAATCAAAAATAAACTTAAGAAATTGTTAGTTTAATGAATCAATTAAGGTATAAGGAGAACGTCAGGGCGATTTCACCAAAGTTTAAGAATTAATCAGTCAATCCAGCTGTAATCTAAAATAAAAGGAATGAAGTAGTAGAATTTTTAAAT
>NZ_LNYU01000092.1 GCF_001468135.1 Legionella santicrucis
TAGTATGACCTGCGGTGGGCAATTTTTCGATAAATTCTGATGCAACTTTACTGTCATGTACTTCACCACCCGTTATTTCAAAATCAATGGGTAAGCCGAAAGCATCAACAGCCATATGAATTTTTGTTGTATTACCACCTCTGGATTTTCCTATAGCTTGATTTTCTTCAGAAGCTACTCCAGCACTGTGTTGATAAGCTTTTATTATGCTTCCATCAATAAACGCCCACTCAATATCTGTTCTTAGAGGAGTGCTTTGAATATAGCCATCAATTTGCCTTTTGAGGACCATCTATTAACTCTTTGATAGATTGAGTTCCAGCATCCAAATTCT